>CAWDBO010000034.1:0-15903 GCA_963800615.1 uncultured Chloroflexia bacterium | reverse complement strand
TGAGGTAATACCCAATGATCGATCTGACTGTACATCCTGATCGCCTCGAGCGCACGGTGCAGCGCGCTCGCGAGCGCAACATCATCGTCCCGACCTTCAAGCAGATGCAGAACCCGGCATTGATCCCTAACAAGGTCAAGGCCGGGCTGAAGAACGTCGGCCTCTGGGACGTCAACCCGCTTAACCTGTTTCGGATTACCTGGCACAACGACCCGGTCGTCAAAGGCGGGGGCTTCGGCGGCGTGAACTATCTCGAGCTGCCCAAGGCCATCACCGGCGTCGATGCCCGCATCATCGTGATGGTCGGCAAGTGGTTCCCGACCGGCGCGCACAAAGTGGGCGCCGCGTTCGGCTGCCTCGTGCCCCGGCTGGTCACCGGTCAGTTCGACCCCACCACGCAGAAGGCGGTGTGGCCGTCGACCGGCAACTATTGCCGGGGTGGCGCGTACGACTCCGCGCTGCTGGGCTGCCAGTCGATCGCCATCCTGCCGGAGGGTATGAGCAAGGAACGTTTCGAGTGGCTGTCGAAGGTGGCCGGCGAGGTCATCGCGACGCCGGGCACCGAAAGCAACGTCAAGGAAATCTTCGACAAGTGCTGGGAGCTGCGGCGCTCGGGCCAGGACCTGATGATCTTCAACCAGTTTGAAGAGTTCGGCAACGTGCTGTGGCACTACGCGGTGACCGGCGGCGCGTTCGAGGAAGTCCTCCAGCAAGAGCTGCGCCCCGGCGAGCGGCTGGCGGGCTCGGTGTTCACCACCGGCTCGGCGGGCACGATCAATGCGGGCGACAAGCTGAAGGAGCTGTTCCCCGAGAGCAAGCTCGCCGCATCCGAGGCGCTGCAGTGCCCGACCCTGCTGTCTAACGGCTTCGGCGCGCACCGCATCGAGGGCATCGGCGACAAGCACGTGCCGTGGATCCATAACGTCAAGAACACCGACATGGTCATGGCGGTCGACGACGAGGTCCCGGTGCAGATGATCCGGCTGTTCAACGAGCCCGAGGGCAAGAAGTACCTGGCCCAGATGGGCGTGGAGCAGGACCTGATCGAGAAGCTGCCGTGGGTCGGCATTTCCGGTGCGGCGAACATCGCGTCGGCGATCAAGATGGCGAAGTGGTACGAGTGGGGCGAGGGCGACGTGGTCGCGACCGTCCTGACCGACTCCATGGAGCTCTACGGCAGCCGCCTGAGCGAGCTGACCGAGGAGCGCGGGGAGTACACGGCGCGGGATGCGGCGGTGGGTTACCACCAGTACATCCAGGGCCTGAGCACCGACTACGTGGAGGAGCTCACCTACCCCGATCGGAAGCGCGTCCACAACCTGAAGTACTACACCTGGGTCGAGCAGCAGGGCAAGACCTACGACGAGATCCAGCGGCAGTGGTACCAGAAGGACTACTGGACTTGCGTCCACGAGCAGGCGGACGCGATCGACGCGCTGATTGAAGAGTTCAACGCGAAGGTCGGGCTGCTGTAGGCGCGGCGGCGTGATCAAAGGGGCGCTGGCCTGGTACTGCTGATCGTTATGACTAGCGCCCCTTTTAGGCCGGGATAACTCGTGTTACAATAGATGTATCACGAGGTGAACAATGGCAGCACAAGCACAACCGTCAAGGGCATACGAGGAAGTGATCGATTTCATCGCCGCCGGGACACGTCCCAGCAGCGTGGTCGCCTTCCGGCCATCGGAGGCCACGAAGCGGCGTGTGGCCGATTTGATCGAACGTGAGAAGATCGACGGCCTAACGGTAGAAGAAAAGTCCGAACTCGAGACCTATTTGCAACTGGAACACCTGATGAGGCTCGCAAAAGCTCGCGCACGTCGTTACGTTGCGGATGAGTAGCCAGATCAGCGATGAGGTCCGTCAGGCAGTCGTCAGGCGGGCCAACCACGTTTGCGAGTATTGTCTCATCCACGAGGACGACACCTTCTACGGCTGCCAAGTCGATCACATCATCAGTATCAAACACGGCGGATCAAGCTCTCCAGACAACCTGGCACAAGCCTGCGGAGTGTGCAACCGCGCAAAGGGGAGCGACGTGGGATCGATCATCTGGGACACGGGCGAGTTCTGCCGTTTTTTCAACCCCCGCACCGACTGGTGGAGTGAGCACTTTCACGTCAATGGCGCTGAAATCCAGCCACTGACGCCGATCGGACAGGTCACAGCACGCATCTTGAGTTTCAACACGATCGAGCGGGTTGTCGAGAGAGAGGCGCTCATCGCAGTGGGACGTTACCCCACGCCAGAGGCGCTCGAAATCACACGGCGCTAACCCGAGTTCGCCTCGACACGGTCGCATGGTTCGAGAACGGAGTTTGACCGCAATGTCGCACATCGAATTCACTCGAACGGCCCCCGACGGGCAAGAGCTGTTTTACCAGGGATGGCTGCCGCAGGGTGAGATCAAGGCGGCGGTTTGCTTGGTGCACGGGCTGGGGGAGCACTCCGGGCGCTACGCTCATGTCGGGCGTGCGCTGAACGACGCGGGCTACGCGCTGCTCGGCTACGACCAGCGGGGGCACGGCAAGACGCCCGGGGCAAAGGGCGTCACGCCGCCCTATGCCCGGCTGCTCGACGACGTCGGGCTACTGCTGGGCGAAGCGGGCAAGCATTATCCCGGCAAGCCGCGTTTCCTCTACGGCCACAGCATGGGCGGCAACGAAGTCCTGAACTATGCCCTGCAGCGAAAGGCGGAGACGGCGGTTCTGAGCGGCCTCATCGCCACCAGCCCGGCCCTGCGCGTTGCGACGCGGCCCCCTGCAGCCAAGCTCGCAGCCGGAAAGATCCTCTACCGGCTGGCGCCGAACGCCGTCATGCCGAATGGCCTCGAACTCGCGGGGCTCTCGCGCGATCCGGCTATCATCGCTGATTACTCCGCCGACCCGCTGGTCCACGACCGCATGTCGGCCCGGCTCGGGCTCGACATCATGCAGCAGGGTGAATGGGCCCTGGCCCACGCCGGGGATTTTCCGCCCATCCCGCTGCTCGTCGTACACGGCACGGCCGACCGGCTCACCGACGCGCCCTCGAGCGAGGAATTTGCCGGCGCGATCATGCGGGCCGCGGGCGCCGGCGACTGCGGGTGTAACTGCACGCTGAAGCTGTGGCCCGGCTACTACCACGAAACCCATAACGAACCTGAGAAAGACCAGGTTCTTTGCTATATGATCGATTGGTTGGACGAAGCCGGAGGCTGGTCCAGCGTCCAAACGCCCCACGAAGGAGCCCTGCATGTCTGATATATTGCGCCCTCAACCCTTTGGCGTCTTGCTCAAGCGCATCCTGAAGGAATACGAGTCGACCGAGTCGATCTTCGGGATCCATAAATCGTTCTTCTATGCCCCCCGGCCTGACGCGCCGTATGCCGTCGACGACTTCTTTGGCGACGGCAAGGGCGGGCTGGCGACCCCGATCGGCCCGTCGGCCGGCCCGCACACGCAACTCAGCCAGAACATCGTGGCGGCCTGGCTGTGCGGCGGGCGCTTCATCGAGCTGAAGACCGTCCAGATCATGGACGAGCTCGAAATCCCCCGGCCCTGCATCGACATGGAGGACGAGGGTTACAACGTCGAGTGGTCGCAGGAACTCAAACTGGAAGAGTCCGCGCAGGAGTACATCAACGTGTGGGCCTTCCTCCATATCCTGCCGCGCGTGCTGGGTTGGAAGACTGAGGCGACCGACGGCACGATCTTCGACATGAGCGTCGGCTACAACCTGCAGGGCATCCTGACTCCACGCATGCAGGAGTTCATGGACAAGATGGTCGATGCGGGTCCGCAGCTCTGGGAGATCAAGGAGACGCTGCGCCGCGACTTCCCGCAGTTCGCCGACATCGAAATCCCCACACGCATGCTGAACAGCGTGACGCTGTCCACCATGCACGGCTGCCCGCCCGACGAAATCGAGCGCATCGCCCGCTACATGCTCGAAGAGCGCAAGCTGCACACCATCGTCAAGATGAACCCGACGCTGCTCGGCAAGGAAGGCGTTCTCGACATCCTGCACAACAGCCTCGGCTTCACCGGCATCGACATCCCGGATGCCGTGTTTGAGCACGACCTGCAGTACCCCAAGGCGCTCGAATTGATCCGATCGCTGCAGGGCGTAGGAGCTGCTCAGAGCCTGGCCTTCGGCGTCAAGCTGAGCAACACGCTGGCGATGGCGAACCACCGTAAGGTGATGCCCGGCGACGAGATGTACATGTCGGGCCGCGCGCTGTACCCGGTCACGATGAACCTCTTCAACAAGCTGGCGCACGAGTTCAAAGGGAACCTCCGCGTGTCGTACTCGGCCGGTGCGGATGCGCTGAACATCGGGACCATCGTGAAGTGCGGCGCGGCGCCCGTGACCGCCTGTTCCGACCTGTTGAAACCGGGCGGCTACGCCCGATTCGGCCAGTGGCTGACAAACCTCCAGGCCGAGATGGACGCGGCGGGTGCGGGGAGCCTGGCGGAGTTCTGTGCTAACAAGCTGGAGAACGTGAGGGCGGCTGCGGCCGAAAGCCTCGTCAACCACCGGTACAAGAAGGAAGCCTTCCCGTATGGGCTGCCGAAGATCAAGGACGACCTGAGCTTCTTCGACTGCGTCCAGGCGCCCTGCATCGCACACTGCGCGGTCTGCCAGGACGTGCCCGAATACGCGTGGGCCATCGCGCAGGGCGACTACGACCAGGCGCTGGAAGTCATCCTTGCGCGCAACCCCCTGCCCGCGGTCACCGGCTACGTGTGCAATCACCTCTGCCAGACGCGCTGCACGCGCAACGACTACGAAGAGACGATCGCCATCCGCGCGCTGAAGCGCTTCGCCGAAGAGCACGGCAAGGTGGCGCCGCTGGTCGCGAAGGCGTCGGTGGGCAAAAAAGTGGCCGTTGTTGGCTCCGGGCCGTCCGGCTTCTCGGCCGCCTTCTACCTGGCGCTGAACGGCGTGGACGTACACATGTACGAGGCCAAGGACGTGCTGGGCGGGATGATGCGCATGGTCCCGGTCTTCCGCCTGCCCTGGGAAGTGATCCAGCGCGACGTCGACCGGATCCTGGACCTCGGCGTGACCCTGGAGCTCGAGCACCTGGTCGACATGGCCCCGGAAGAACTGCTGGACGAGGGCTATGACGCGGTGTACGTGGCGGCCGGCTTCCAGAAGGATACCCCGCTCAATATCCCGGGCGTCAAGGATGCCAAGAAGGGCGTCTACGCGGCCCTGACGCTGCTCGACAGCGTGCGCCGCGGGGAGCGGCCCGACATCGGCAAGAAGGCCCTGGTCATCGGCGGCGGCGACACCGCGATGGACGCGGTCCGCACCTCCCGCCGCCTGACCGGCAACCCGGCGACCATCGTGTACCGCCGCACCCGGGCGGAAATGCCCGCCAGCCCGGAGGAAATCGAAGGCGCACTGGAAGAGGGCAACGTCCTCGAAGAGCTGGTTACGCCGGTCCGCGTGCTGCTGGACGACGAGGGCAGCGTTACGGGCCTCGCCTGCGTGCGCAACAAGCTGGGCGAGCCGGGCGCCGATGGGCGCCGCCGGCCCGTGGTCATCCCCGGCAGCGAATTCGTCATCCCCTGCGACTCGATCATGGTGGCCGTCGGGCAGACGCCCGAGCTATCCTTCCTAGACGGCAGCGTCGTGACCCTGTGCAGCGACGGTGGCATCGCCATCGAGCACGGAACGGGCCGCACCGGTGCGCCTGGCGTCTACGCGGGCGGCGACGTGGCGGAGGCCGGGCCGGAGAGCATCATCGCAGCGTGCGCCGACGGGCGCCGGGCGGCGGAAGCCGTCTGCCAGCAGTTCCAGGTTTCGTTTGCCCAACCGCCGGCGGCCATGCCCGAGCTTTCGGACACGGATATCCTCGCGAACAAGCAGATGCGCGTGCAGAAGATCGCACAGCAGAAGGCTCCGTGCCTGCCCATCGAGCTGCGCGAGAGCTTCGACCTGATCGAGCTGACGTTCACCGAGGACCAGGCCCGTGCGGAAGGCGCGCGCTGCCTCCAATGCACCACGTACTGCGACAAGTGTGTCGAGGTCTGCCCGAACCGCGCCAACATGACGTTCAGGATGACGCCCGTTCATGCGATGATCCCCGTCCTCTCGGTCGACAGTGGGCAGCTTGTCGTGGCGCACCTCGAGCCGTTCGTCGTGGATCAGAACCGGCAGATCGTCAACATCAACGACTTCTGCAATGCGTGCGGCGACTGCACCACCTTCTGCATGCACGAGGGCCGGCCGTGGTTCGACAAACCCCGGCTCTTCCTCAACGAAGCCGACTTCCTGATGGTGGACCACAACGGGTACCGGATCGAGGGGAACACCATCCGGCATCGCGAGAACGGCTACGAGGCCAGGCTGACGCGCGAAAACGGTCACGGCCAGGAAGGCCGCCTGGTCTTCGACAACGACCAGGTGCGCGTCACGTTGGCGGCTGACTACACGGTGCAGGCCATGGAACTCAAGCAGACGTTTGAAGGCGCGCTGTCGCTCCGCGAAGCCGCGGCGATGGACGTGGTTCTGCAGGGCATCAGCGAGAGCCTGCCACACCTGGTGATCGAGGACTAACATCCGGGAGAAACCGGGTTTCTTCGAGAAACCCGGTTTCTTCTGTTGAAAGAGGAGAAGCGCATGAGCTTGTTGGTAACCAACGGACAGGTGTTCACCCTGGGGGCGGCGAATGAGCTGATCCCCGACGGTGCGATCTATATCGAAGGCGACACGATCGCGGAGGTCGGGAAGACTGCGGACCTGGCGGCGAAGCATCCGCAGGCCGAGCGGCTCGACGTGGGCGGCAAGGTGGTGCTGCCGGGCATGCAGTGCGGCCACACACACTTCTACGGCGCATTCTCCCGCGGCATGGCGATCCCCGGCGCGCCGGCAACCAACTTCGTCGAGATCCTCGAAAAGCTGTGGTGGAAGCTGGACCTGGCGCTGCTGTGGGATGACGTGAAGTACAGCGCGCTGATCTTCCTGGTCGACGCGATCAAGCATGGCTGCACCACGATGATCGACCACCACGCCAGCCCGAACGCGATCGACGGCAGCCTCGATATGATCGGGGACGCCGTGAAGGAAGCGGGCCTGCGCGCCAGCCTCTGCTACGAGGTGACCGACCGGAATGGGATCGAGGGCGCGGACGCGGGAATACGCGAGAACGTCCGCTGGCTCAAGCGGCTGCCAGGCGGAGCGCGACCCGCAGCTGGCCGGCTCGTTCGGCCTGCACGCCGCGCTGACTCTCTCGAACGAGACGCTGGAGAAGTCCTGCGCGGCAGTGGAGGGGCTGCACACCGGCTTCCACATCCACGTAGCGGAAGACGCGGCGGACCAGCACGAAAGCCTCCGCAAGTACAACATGCGGGTGGTGGAACGGCTGCAGAAGTTCGGCATCCTGGGGCCGCGGTCGATCACCGTACACTGCGTGCACCTGGACGAGTTCGAGAAGGACATCCTGCGCGAGACCGGCACCCACGTGACGCACCAGCCGCGCTCGAACATGAACAATGCGGTCGGCCTGCCTGATGTCACCGGCATGCTCGCCCGCGGCATCCCCGTCGCGCTCGGCAATGATGGCTTCTCGATGTTCATGGTCGACGAGATGAAGGCCTGCTATCTCGCCCACAAACACAACACCCGCGATCCGCGCACGATGCCTGGCGACGTGGTGCTCCAGATGCAGTACGCGAACAATGCCGATCTGGCAAGGGTCTTCTTCCCGAAGCCCGTGGGCGAGATCGCGCCCGGCGCCTTCGCCGACCTCGTGGTCTGGGACTACCAGCCGCCAACGCCGCTCACGCCCGGCAACCTGCCCTGGCACATCCTGTTCGGCGTCGACGCCGCCGTCGTGACGCACACGATCGCTTCGGGCAAGGTGCTGATGAAGGACCGGCAGTTGACGACGCTGGACGAGGGGGCTATCATGGCGCGCGCGTGAGCTAGCGGTCCAGGTCTGGAAACGCGTAGGTTAACCTAACCACAAAGACACCAACCACACGAAGCTTCACTAAGCCTTCGTTCGTCGTCTTTGTGTAACTTTGCGTCTTCGCGGCTTTGTGGTTAGTGCGACACCGACTGACACAAGGAGGCTCGCATGTCGGAGAGTACATTCTCGTGGGTGCGTGCCCTTCGCGAAGGGACGCTGACCCAAACGCAGCTGGAAGCTTTGCAGGCGCTGGTCGACAACGACGAGGCGGAATCGCTCGACGAAGCCGCCCGGCTGCTCGACATCCAGGTCCAACACAATCCCGGCGGCGAGCCGGGTACGCGCGCATATTAGCGCTAGATCCAACACAAAGGCACAAAGACACGAAGCATACGAGAGGGAGACGCTTAGCCCCTTCTTGAAGCCGTTGTGTCTTCGTGTCTTTGTGTTATCGCAGAGGTGCGTATGTGGCACACTTATCATGCACCGGCCACGGTGAGCGAGACGCTTGAACTGTTGGCCCGGTACGGCGACGCCTGCCGCCTGGTCTCCGGCGGCACCGATCTCATCCTCGAGCTCGAGCGCGGGGTGCGCCACCAGGATGTGCTGGTGGACATTTCCCGGGTCCCGGAGCTGGCGCAGATCACCTTTGAGTCGGCGACGGGCCTCCTCACCATCGGCAGCAACGTTACGCACAACCAGGTGGTCGCGAGCGGGTACGCCGTCGAGCACGCGTTCCCCCTGGCGAAGGCTTGCTGGCAGGTGGGTGCGCCGCAGATACGCAACCGGGGAACCGTCGCGGGCAACCTGATCACGGCCAGCCCGGCCAACGACACCATCACGCCCCTCTGGGCGATGGACGCCACGGTGACGCTCGTGAGCGCCGCCCGCGGGGAGCGCAGCCTGCCGTTCAACGAGTTCTTCCTCGGCGTCCGGCGCACCGCGATCCAGCCCGACGAGCTGCTGCTGCGCATCACGGTCCCGACCCTGCTGCCGACGGAGCGCGGAACCTTCCTGAAGCTCGGCCTTCGCGAGGCGCAGGCGATCAGCCTGATCAACGTCGCCATCGTGCTCGACTTTCACGAGGACGGCACGGTCAGCCGGGCGCGCATCGCGCTCGGCGCAGTTGCCCCCACGATCGTGCGGGCGCGCGAGGCGGAGGCGTTCCTGGCAGGTAAGGCCCTCACGGAAGAGGTCATCCAGGAAGCCGCCGGACTGACGGCCGCCGCGGCCCGCCCGATCTCCGATATCCGGGCGGGCGCCGAGTACCGCCGCGAGATGGTGCGGGTGTACACGACGCGCGGCCTGCGCGAGCTGCGCGATGGGACCGAGCGGGCGGGCTGGCCCGAGAAGCCCGTGCTGCTGTGGGGCCGCGACGGCCCCGGGCGGAACGGCAAAGGCACATCCGCACAGCTCCCCATTGCGCCGAGCGCAGTGGGTCATGACGGCATCGTTCGGTGTACCGTCAACGGGCAGGCGGCCGAGCTCCGCAACGTGCACGGGAAGACCCTGCTGCGGGCGCTGCGCGAGGACCTTGGCCTGACCGGCACCAAGGAAGGCTGCGCGGAAGGCGAGTGCGGCGCGTGCACCGTCTGGCTCGATGGGGTTGCGGTGATGAGCTGCCTGGTTCCCGCCGAGCGGGCAGAGGGGTGCAACATCGTGACTGTCGAGGGGTTGGCCGGCCTCGCGGGCGGTGCGGCCCATCTGCACCCGCTGCAGGAGGCATTCATCGAGGCGGGCGCGGTCCAGTGCGGCTACTGCACGCCAGGCATCCTCATGTCGGCCGCGAACCTGATGGAGGAAGTCCCCCATCCTACCTTGGGCCAGGTCAAGGAAGCGCTGACAGGCAACCTCTGCCGCTGCACGGGGTACTACAAGATCCTGCAAGCCGTGGAAAAGGCGGTCGCATGAGCAGCAATAACGGACATGAGACCAGCGGTGTAGGCGCCAGCGCCGCCCGAATTGATGCGCCCGGGAAAGTAACGGGAAAGACCCTCTATCCCGGCGACATCAGCTATCCGGACATGCTACAGATGGCGACGTTGTTCGCCGGACCCGCGGGGCTGAGCGTACACGCGCGGGTGCTCAACATTGACACCGCTGCGGCCGAGGCCGCGCCGGGCGTCGTCGCAGTGTTCACGTCCAGGGACGTGCCGGTCAACGAGTATGGGTTGCAGATCAAGGACCAGCCGGTGCTCTGCGGCCCCGGCGGCAGGCCGGCGGGCGGCGAAAAACCGGGAATGGACGTCGTGCGGTTCGTGGGGGACCAGCTCGCGCTCGTGGTTGCCGAAACCGAGGCACAGGCCCGGGCGGCGTGCAAGCTCATCCAGGTGGAGTGGGAGGAATTGCCCCTCGTGCTGGACCCGGAAGAGGCGATCAAGCCGGGCGCGCCGCAGCTGCACCCACACAGCAAGGACAACGTCTGCTACCACTACCGCATCCGCAAGGGCGACCTCGAGCAGGGGTTCGCGGAGTCTGACGTTATCATCGAAGATGTCTACCAGGCGCCGGTGCAGGAGCATGCTTATCTGCAGCCGGAAGCAGGCGTCGCGTACATCGACGACGAGGGACGGGTCACGGTCGAGGTCGCGGGCCAGTGGACGCACGAGGACCAGGGCGAAATCGCGCACACGCTGGGGATCCCCGAGGAACAGGTCCGCGTGATTTACCCGGCGATAGGTGGCGCGTTTGGCGGCCGCGAGGATATGTCGGTGCAGATCACGCTGGGGCTGTGCGCGTGGCGTCTCGCGCAGAAGGGCATCCGCCGGCCCGTCAAGACGATCTGGAGCCGGGAAGAGTCGATGTTCGGGCACGGCAAGCGCCATCGCATGAAGCTCTATGCGAAGTGGGGCGCGAAGCGGGACGGGAAGCTGGTCGCGGCCGAGGTCAAGGTCATTGCCGACGGCGGCGCGTACATGTACACCAGTAACAAAGTGCTGGGGAACACCACGTTGACCTGCACCGGGCCGTACGAAATCCCGCATGTGGCAGTCGACACCTACGCGATCTACACGAACCACGTGCCCGGCGCCGCGTTCCGGGGCTTTGGCGGTCCGCAAGGCCACTTCGAAGCCGAGGGCCAGATGGACAAGCTGGCGGAGGCGCTCGGGATGGACCCCGTCGAGCTGCGGCTCAAGAACATCCTGACCGAAGACAAGCTGCTGACTGTCGGGACGCCGATCCCGGGCGGGGTCGGCCTCACGGCAGTGGTCACCGCCGCGGCGACGGCGGCGGGCTGGAAGCAGGACGATGCGGGACACTGGCAACGTCCTGAAAGAAACCAGGTTTCTGACAGAAACCTGGTTTCTCCCGGTGTGAAGCGCGGTATCGGGTTCGCGGCCGGGTTCAAGAACGTCGGGTTCTCGTTCGGGTACCAGGAAAACGCCTACGCGCGGGTCGAGGTGCGCGGCGCGGTGGAAATGGCCGAGGTGACGGTCTTCTTCGCGGGCGCCGACTGCGGGCAGGGCAACCACACGATCATCTCGCAGGCTGCGGCCGAGGTGTTGGGCGTCCCGCTGGCGAAGATGCGCGTGATCGCGTCGGACACGGCGCTGATGGGCAACGCCGGCAGCGCTTCCGCGTCGCGCCTCACCTACATGAGTGCGAACGCGGTCAAGGGCGCGGCCGAAAAGGCGCTCGCCGCCTGGCAGAACGAAGACCGGCCCGCGATCGGCGAGTACGTGTACCTGGCCCCGAAGACGACGCCGCTGGACCACGACACGGGTTACGGGAAACCGAACTTCGCGTACGGTTACTCGGCCCAGGCAGTCCAGGTCGCCATCGACACGGAGACCGGCCGCGTGCGGATCGAGCGGTTCATCTCCGCGGACGACGTTGGGAAGGCGATCAACCCCCAGCAGGTGGCCGGGCAGATCGAGGGCGCAGTCGTGCAGGCCCTCGGGTACACGCTGCTCGAGGACTGGAAGACGAAGGACGGCCGGGTGCTCTCCGACAAGCTCAGCACATACCTGATCCCCACCGTCCTGGACGTCCCGGATCAGATGGAGTCGATTATCGTCGAAGTGCCCGATCCCAACGGGCCGTGGGGCGCGCGTGGCATGGGCGAAGTGCCATACCTACCCGTTGCGGCGGCTGTGGCCGCGGCGGTATACGACGCGCTCGGCATACGGTTTGACGAGTTCCCCCTCACGCCGGAACGGGTGTGGCGGGCGTTGCGGGCCGGCAAATAGCAGCCGGCGCAGCCGCTGGTTCTGCCCTGACGGGGGAGCGCCGAGCACCAGCTCGGCTCGGTGAAACGGGCCGAGCTGGTGCTCGGCGTTCCCCTGTATCAGGGCCTTTTTCAAATCCAGGGGGAGATCATGACCGAGTCCTTCGACGAATACGGCGCTGCGGCAGAGTATTACGACTACGTTCCGACGTACGCGGAGCGGGACGACGTCAGGTTCTTCGTCGACCTCGCACGGGAGAGCGGCGGGCCGGTGCTAGAGCTGGGCTGCGGGACGGGCAGGGTGCTGCTGCCTCTTGCCCGGGCGTGCATCGATGTTACAGGGCTCGACCTGTCCCAGGGCATGCTCTCCATCCTACAACAGCGTCTGGCAGAGGAGCCGCCTGAGGTGCAGGCGCGCGTGCGGCTCGTGGAGGGCGACATGCGGGATTTCGACCTGGTCCACCAGTTCGCGCTCGTCACGATCCCGTTCAGGCCCTTCCAGCACCTCGTCACCGTCGAAGAGGAGATGGCCTGCCTGGCGGCGATCCGGCGGCACCTGCTGCCGGGCGGCCGGCTGGTCCTCGACCTGTTCAATCCCTCGATGAAGGCCCTGACTGACGATTCACGGTTCGACGAGCAGCCGCCGGAGGCGGAAGTCGAACTTCCCGACGGCAGGCGCTTCTACCGCACCTGGCGGACGGTGGATCGAAACTACTTCACCCAGGTGCAGCAGGTCGAGATGTATTACTACGTGACCCACCCGGACGGCCGCGAGGAACGGGCGGTGCATGCCTTCCCGATGCGCTGGCTGTATCGCTTCGAGGCCGAGCACCTGCTGGCCCGCTGCGGGTTCGAGGTGGAGCACCTGTACGCGGGTTACGACAAGAGCGAGTATGGCTCGAAGTACCCCGGCGAACTGATCTTTATCGCGAGAATAGACAACCGAGGAACGGATGACTGATATGGTTTTCGCGTCCCGGCGCTCGCCTGTTTACGGGCGGCGCGGGATGGTGGCGACCTCGCAGCCGCTGGCGGTGGCTGCGGGCCTGGAGATCCTGGCCGCGGGAGGAAATGCGGCCGATGCTGCCGTGGCGGCGGCCGCGGTATTGAACGTGACTGAGCCGACCTCGACGGGCATCGGCGGGGACTGTTTCGCGCTCTGCTATGAGGCGGCGACGGGAAGGGTAACTGCGCTGAACGGCTCGGGCCGCGCGCCGGCCGCGCTGATCGCTCGAACGGCTGAGACGGGAGGGCTCCGGCACGGGCTGCCGCAGTTCCACGCGCATACGGTCACGGTCCCCGGCGCGTGCGCGGGATGGTGCGATCTCGTGGAGCGGCACGGCCGGCTGTCGATGGCCGCGAATCCTGGCGCCGGCCATCCGGCTGGCCGAGGAAGGCTTCCCCGTCGCACCACTTACCGCCTCCTTCTGGGAGCGCGGCGTGGAGCGGCAACTACGGCACGCGCTGGGCGGGCATGGCGCTCACGATCGACGGCCGCGCGCCGCGGGCAGGCGAGATCTTCCGGAACCCGGACCTCGCGCGCACGCTGCGGATCGTCGCGGAGGGCGGGAAGCAGGCGTTCTACGAAGGCGAGATCGCGGGGGACATCGCAGCCGCCGTGCGGGCATCGGGCGGCGTGCTGAGCGAGGAGGACCTGGCCGAGCACCGCAGTACGTGGGATGAGCCGATCAGCACCGTGTACCGCGGCATCCGCCTCTGGGAATGCCCGCCAAACGGGCAGGGGCTGGCCGCGCTGCTGGCGCTCAACCTGCTCGAAGGGTTCGACCTCGCCGGCCTCGACCCGCTCGGCCCGGAACGGCTGCATCTGGAGATCGAGGCCATGCGGCTGGCCTTCGCCGACGCCCGCTGGTTCGTGGCCGACCCGGCCTTCAGCCCTGCGCCGCTCGAGGCGCTGCTCTCGAAGGGATACGCGGCGGAGCGGCGGAAGCGATCGACCCGAAGCGGGCAACGGTGGATCCGGTCCGCGGTAGCCCCACAAGTAGCTCCGACACGGTGTACCTGACCGTCGTGGACGGCGAAGGGAACGCGTGCTCGTTCATCAACAGCAACTACTGCTGGGTTCGGCACGGGCATCGTACCCGAAAGGACCGCGGCTTCACGCTACAGAATCGCGGCCACAACTTCAGCCTCGATCCGAGCCACCCCAATGCGCTGGCTCCACGAAAAAGGCCCTATCACACGATCATCCCCGCGATGGCTACACGCGAGCCGGACGGCAGCCTGTACGCCAGCTTCGGCGTCATGGGCGGATTCATGCAGCCGCAGGGCCATATGCAGGTGCTCTCCGCTCTGCTCGACGACGCCTGGACCCGCAAGCTGCGCTCGACCGGCCGCGCTTCTGCATTATCGGCGACGCCTGATGACGCGGGGGCGGCGTTGCGCTGGAAGAAGGCATCCCGGCCGAGACGCTTTCGCAGCTTCAAGAAATGGGCCATCCGGTCAGGCTCGTGGCCGGTCATGACCGGGCTCTGTTCGGCCGCGGCCAGATCATCCTGCGCGATCCGGCCACGGGCGTTCTGACCGGCGGCAGCGACCCGCGGGCGGACGGCTGCGCGATGAGCCTCGCTGCGCCTGGCGGGTAAGATATGGCGGGAAAGCGGCGGGCGAGCGATAAGGGACGGCCGCGTGGGGCGCGGCAAGGCCGCTTCCGCCGCGCTTCCTCGAGCCGATGGAGGCGCTGCTGGGCGATGAGTTCGCCGCGTTCCTGGCGAGCTACGAGCGCCGCCGGTCCAGGGGCTGCGAGCCAACACGCTGAAGATCGCCCCGAAGCGCTGCGCGGCCGGCTGCCCTTCGACCTCGAGCCTGTGCCGTGGTCGCAGGAGACGTTCGTCCTTGCGGTCGGCAGACCGTAAGCCCGCCCGGGCAAGCACCCGTACCACGCCGCCGGACTGTACTATCTGCAGGATCCCTCGGCGACCGCGCCGGTGGAGCTACTTGATCCGCAACCCGGCGAGACGGTGCTCGACCTGTCGGCCGCGCCGGGCGGCAAGTCGACCCACATCGCCGCCGCGCTCTGCCGGGCAGGGCCTGCTGATCGCCAACGAAGTGATCAACAAGCGGGGCTGGGAGCTGGCAGGCAACCTGGAGCGTGGGGGGCCACCAATGTGGCCATTACGGCCGAGACACCGGAGACGCCTTGCGGAGCGATGGCCGGGTTTCTTCGATGCAGTGCTGGTCGACGCGCCGTGTTCGGGCGAGGGCATGTTTCGCAAGAGCGAGCGGCGCGCGACAGGAATGGACGCCCGCCCTGGTCCAGGGATGCGCGGTGCGACAGCATGGCATCCTGGAGCAGGCGGCGCGCTGGTCAGGCCGGGCGGCCGGCTGGTCTATTCGACCTGCACTTTTGCGCCGGAAGAGGACGAGGGACGGTCGCGCGCTTCCTGGACGCGGCACCCGAGTTCGCGCTCGTCGAGCCGCCGCGCTCGGCCTGGCTTTGCCCCGGGCGGCCGGACTGGCTGCCTGGCGAGCTGCAGGGGCCGGACTGGCGCGGTGCGTGCGGCTGTGGCCGCATCACGGGCCGGGCGAAGGACATTTTGCCGCGCTGCTGCACAAGGGGGAAGGGGCCCCGCAGCCACCCCGCCGCCGCGCGGGCGCCCGGCCGCCACTTCACAGGAGCGTTCGGGAGGCTTACGAGGCATTTATCGCAGAGGTGTTCGTCGTTCCCCGGCGCTCGGTGCGCTCGGCACGAGCGGCGCCTTTTGTTGCGCTGCCCGAGGATTGCCGAATTTGGCCGGGCTGCGTTATTTGCATCCGGGCTGGTGGCTGGGCGAGGTGAAGAAGGACCGGTTCGAACCCAGCCACACGCTGGCAA
>CAWDBO010000033.1:0-25301 GCA_963800615.1 uncultured Chloroflexia bacterium | reverse complement strand
CTAAGAGCCTATCCGAATAACTGATGTTGCAGTAGAATGGTGGGCATGAGCGAAGAACAGACTACTGAACGCACTCGTGCCCGTACAGCGAACAACAAAACGACAACCGGTTTTCGCATCTCGGACGCCTTGTGGGCGGTCCTGGAACCGCTTCTACCGGTGCGTGTGAACACCCACCGCTTTGGCGGGGGCCGCCCACGCCAGCCGGATCGGAAATGCGCCGATGCCATCTTCTACGTCTTACGCACGGGCTGCCAGTGGCAGGCGCTGGATGAGACCGAATTGGTGCCCCACTCCACGGCGCATGACCGCTTTCAAGAGTGGGTGGCAGCCGGTGTGTTTCTGCAGCTCTGGCAAAGCGGCGTCGAACGCTTTGACGAACTGAAAGGCATTGACTGGGACTGGCTGAGCATGGACGGGGCGATGACCAAAGCGCCGCTGGGCGGGGAAAAAAACCGGCCCCAATCCGACCGACCGCGGCAAAGACGGCGTCAAGCGTAGCCTGCTGACCGAAGGGCATGGCGTGCCCATCGGCTTGTCCGTCGCCGGCGCCAACCGCAACGACATGAAATTGGTGCGCAGCACCCTCGAGAGCGTGGTCGTTGAACGACCTGAACCAACGGCGGCGCAACCGCAAGGGGTGTGCCTGGACAAGGGCTATGACTTCCAAGAGGTGCGCGACCTCTTGGCTGAGTTCGGCTTCACCGCCCACATCCAGGCCCGCGGCGAAGAAGCTCAGGCCATCAAGCATGAGGCGGGCTTCCGTGCCCGACGTTGGGTGGTCGAACGCGCACACAGTTGGATGAACCGGTTTCGGCGTATCCTGATTCGCTGGGAAAAGAAGCCGGAAAACTACATCGCTTTCTTGCATTTCGTCTGTGCCTTGATCGCCTTTCGTGCATCAGGGTTATTCGGATAGGCCCTAAGCCAGAAAGGAGGCGCACGAAGCCTATGGTGACCAGACCCGGGTATGTACTGACAGACGTTTTGTCGAATACGTGCTCACGTGCGCTCTTCTTGGCGGCGAACTAAGTTTGGCCTGACGAGACCATCGTATACCAGGCGGCTGCAAGCGCACCTGAGCTTGCGGCCGCTTTGTTTTAACCCGTGAGGTTGTTACTTTGGCTCGTTACCGAACTAGCGATTGGTTGGATGAGGAATTGGATACCCGTGCGGCCCGTGCCGGCGGCCCGCGGAGCGGCAAGCTCCACCGGGCGCGCACCGCGGCGCTGACCGACCATGCCGTCACCGACGACATCCTGGCGCACGCGGAGGACCCCGAGGCCCAGGCCAGTGCGTTCAACCCGACGTTCGCTCTCGTCACGCTACGAGCACGTCTGGATCCTGACCTACCTGGGCCGTTCTACGATCGCCGGCTGATCGCCGACGTCCTGCGCAAGGTCAAGGGCGGCAAGGAGGCCACGGTCTACTGCTGCAAGGGCGGCGCGGCCACGGGTTCCGACCTGCTCGCGGCCAAGGTGTACCGCCCGCGCCAGTTCCGCAACCTGCGAAACGACGCCCTCTACCGCCAGGGCCGCGAAGTGCTCGGCTCCGCGGCCAGCCGCTCCGCGACCGTCGTGCTCTGCGTGCGATCCAGGCGGGCACTCGCAAGGGCAAGGAGATGGAGCACGTCTCGTGGCTTGCCCACGAGTACGTGTCGCTGCAGGCCCTCCACGCCGCAGGGGTCAAGGTGCCCAAGCCCATCGCCTTCGCCAACAACACCGTCCTAATGGAGTACTTCGGCGACCTGAAACACCCGGCCCCAACCCTGCAGGGCGTAACGCTCGAACGGACCGAGGCCCGCCGCTTGTTCGACGCTCTGCTCGCCGACGTCGAAACCATGCTGGCCCACGGCCGGGTGCACGCGGACCTCTCCGCGTTCAACGTGCTCTACTGGCAGGGCGACTACCGGATCATCGACTTCCCGCAGTCCGTCGACCCCGCCGTCCATTCCGAGGCGTTTCAGCTGCTGCAGCGTGACGTCGTCCGGCTCTGCCAGTACTTCAGCCGTTACGGCGTCCTTGCCGACGGCGCAGCTCTGGCCCGCTCGATCTGGGACCGCCACATGAGCGAGCTCTAGCCCGCGCGCGAGATCTCCGGGGCCGGTTCGCCTCGGAGGTCTCTGATGTCACCCGCGCTAGATCACCTTGTCTTCCACACCGGTCAGCTGGCGCAGCAGCTCCGTCTGGCCTGTGTGATACGTCTCGTGGAAATAGAGGAAGAAGATGCGGTTCCTGAGCGGTGAGGCGCGGCCGCCCAGCAGGACCTCTCGCTCCAGGTCGCTTTCGGTCAGCCTCGCCAGGGCCCCGGCCAGCTTCTCCTGCGAGGCAGCGAGCAGGGCCAGCAGCTCTTCCAGGGGCATCACATCGTCGCCCGCGCCCGCCACCGGTCGCTTTCACGGCGGTAGCGGCTGGCCTGCTCCCGCCGAGCGGCGTTTCGCCCAGCCAGCCGAGGATGATATCCCTGTTGTTCAGCATGTGCCCCAACACCCAGTTGAGGCAGTTGCCCCTGAATGGCGGCTGGCGCAGCGAGTCTTCGTGCGTCAGCCCTTTGGTCTGCATCTGGACAATGGCGAGATTCCGCCCGAACGCCTCTGCCAACTGAGAAGGTGTGATCATCGCGTCTCCATGTCACTGCTTCAAGTCGGTATCCCCGATCAGGCTGCCCGAATCCCCTGCCTGCCCCGTCGCCGTATACCGCTCGGCCTCGTCCGCAAGCTCATCCGACCACTGCGCCTGGGGCAGCGGGCTGTTCAGCTCGATCAGGTTGCCCTCCGGGTCGCGCAAGTCAGCAGTGCGAATGCCCCAGTCCGGCCGCTCCGCCAGGTCAGCGACGAAGCGTACGCCCCGCGCCTTGAGGGTCTCGACGGTGGAATCGAGGTCGGCCGCCTCGAACACCAGCATCACCCGCTCCGCGCACGGCGCGATCGGCGGCGGCGCACTCTCCCCCAGCGTCTCCGCCATCGCCTGCCGGCTGAACAGCGCCACCATCGCCTCCCCGCGGCTGCGGAAGTCGGCGTAGCCCGACCCTTCCGCGCCCCACTGCACCTGGAACCCCATCACGTCCCGGTAGAACCGGAAGCAGGCGTCGAAATCGTCGACCAGCAGCCTCACGTGCGTCAGTTTCATGCGTCCATCCTTTCGCTGACCTTACACCGCCACAACCGCACCGTTTCCGTACAAAGACGGAGCCTCGCCCCGTTCTGATCCCCGCCCCTCACTTCTCCGCAAAGAACGCCGCCACGTCCTCGAACCGCCGGGTGGGCCGCCCGTCCGGCAGCGCCGCCAGGATCTTCTGCCCGTAGGACTTCTCCAGGATGCGCGAGTCCAGCAGCGCGATCACCCCCCGATCGTCCTCCGTTCGCACCAGCCGGCCCGCGCCCTGCCGCAGGGTCAGGATCGCGTGGCTCAGCTGCAGCTCGTTGAACGGGTTGCCCTGCCGGTCCGCGATCAGCTTCTCCTGCCGCTTCAGGACCGGATCGTCCTGCGGCAGGAATGGGATCTTGTCCAGGATTACCAGCGACAACGCGTCGCCCGGCACGTCCACGCCTTCCCAGAAGCTGCGCGTCGCAAACAGCACCGCTCGCCCATCCGCCTGGAACCGTTCGAGCAGGTCACGCCGCGAGGTCTTGCCGTCCTGGCTCAGGCACAGGTAGGGCAACCCTGGCACGACCGCCTCGTACAGCTGCATCGCCCGCCGCTTGCTCGTACACAGCACGAAAGCCCGCCCGCGGCTCGCCTGCACCAGCCGCCGCACCTCGGCCGCCAGCTTCAACGGATACCGCTCCTCCGCCGCGCCCTCGTACAGCGGCACGAGTCCGGGTGGCGTGTAGATGAGGACGTGGCTCTTGTAATCGAACGGGCTTGAAATCCGGACCTGGGCCGTCGGCGTCTCTCGCTCACCGCCCCCACGCTGCGCTGAAACCAGTTCAGGTCGCTGCCCACCCGCCAGTGTCGCGCTCGTGCACACGACTCGCGGCCACTGCTCGAAGAGATCCGACTGCAAGCGGGCCTGCACCTCCAGCGGCCGGTACGTCAGCTTCAGCCCGCCGATCTCGCCGACCCGCTCGTCGGCCAGCTCGCAAATCCGGATCGCCGCTTCGGTCTCGGGAACCGAGAACCGCGGACCGTAAACACGGCTTCCGCCGCCTGCCGCTGCAGCGCCTCGAACTGTCCCTCCGACCCTTTCGGCGCCTGGTAGCCGTTCAGCTTCTTCCCGATCGTGTTCAGGACGTCAAACAGCCGCAGCCCTTCCTGCATCTCCCCCTGCACGGCCCACCGCGTCGCAAAACGGCCGGGGCGCTGAGCGCTGAGCGCGGCGAAGAAGGCCTGGTTGAACTCGGCCGCCTGGCGCCGCAGCTCGTTGTCCGCAATTTCCTTCGCCACCGGGTGATTGACGAGTGCGGGCAGCGTCTCGTACTCCAGCGACTCGGACAGGGCATTAATCGCGTAGCCGGTCAGCTCGTGCGCCTCGTCGATGATCAGCAGCGGCCGCACGGGGAGCGCCGTGTTGTCCTGCTGCAGCGCGCTGAAGCACAGGACCGCGTGATTGGTGATTACCAGGTCGGCTTGCTGGGCAGCCCCCCGGGCACGCTCGAAGAAGCACGAATGGAACTCGGGGCACTTGCGCCCCTCGCACCCGCGGTGGTCGACGGTCAGATTGGCCGCAATGGCGGCAGGCAACCCCATCTCCTCGACGTCGCCCGTCGGCACCCGTGCCAGCCCCTCCTGCACGCGCTCCATGTCCCCGCCGAGGCCCGCCGAGCCTGCGCTGTCGCGGCTTCGCGTCGCGCATCCGCAGCGCGCAAAGGTAATTCGAGCGCCCCTTGAGCAGGACCGCCTTGATCGGGCGCGGCGCGATCTCCTGGAGCGCGGGCACGTCCTTGTGCCACAGCTGGGCCATCAGCGCCTTGTTCGACGTGCTGACCACTGTCGGCGTGCCCGACCAGATCGCGGGGATCAGGTACGCGAACGACTTGCCGATCCCGGTGCCCGCCTCGATCAGCGCGTGGCCGGGCTGGCGCAGCAGGGCCGCGATTTGCTGGGCCATGTGGACCTGGCCCGCTCGCGGCCGGTATCGGTCGCCGAGCAGGCGATGCACGGGTCCACCCGCTGCGAAAAGCGGCGCCATGTCAGGGCACGCGATGGCCTCCGCCCTGCCGTCCTCATCGGCCGGCGGCTCATCGTAGAAATCAGGTTCGTCGTAGAAGGGTTCGATGTTCGTGTCCATTGACCATTCCAGGGTATTACGGCGCCACCGCGAACAGGCACTTCAGGTACGCGCCCTCGGGGAACCCGATCGGGTGGTCGAGCGCGTGGCCCGTGCGCTCCATCTCCCGCAGCGGCCGCCTCACCGAGACTGCGGCATCAGAAACCGCAGCAAAGAAATCGTCCGCCCGCACCCGGCTCGAGCATGACGCCAGGACCACGGTGCCGCCCGGCCGCGTGACGCCGAGCGGAGTTTCGCCAGCCGGCCGTACGACTGCAGCGCGCGCGGCGCTTCGCTCTCGCGCTTTGCAAACGCCGGCGGATCGACGATGACCAGGTCGAACCGCGCCCCGCCCGCCCCAGGTCGGCCAGCTCCTGAAACGCGTCGCCGGCCAGCGTCTGGTGGCGGCACGCGGCCACCGAAGGGATCGACCGGTTGAGCTGGAAGTTCAGGGCCGCGTCCGCCAGCGCGGCTGCGCTCAGGTCGATGCTGACGACCTCGGGCGCGCCGCCCGCCGCGGCGTAGACCGAAAAGCCGCCGCTGTAGGCAAAAACGTTCAGCGTCCGCTTACCCCGCGCCAGCCGCCGCACGCGGGCCCGATTATCGCGCTGGTCGAGGAAAAACCCCGTCTTCTGTCCGTGGACCACATCCGCGGCGAAAACCAGCCCGTTCTCGCGGAAGCGGACCCGGTCGTCCGGCAGTGCGCCGCGGAGCGTGCCCCCGTCGGTCAGCCCGTAGAGCTCCGTCCCAGCGGCCGCAACCTCCCGGCTGAGCCGCAGCACGGTCGTGTTGGCCGGCTGGACCTCGCCCAGGACATCGAGCAGCAGGTCCAGCCAGGGCAGCCAGGCCGTCGTGTACAGCTTGACGACCAGCGTGGCAGCGTAGCGGTCGACGACCAGCCCCGGCAGCCCGTCGTTCTCGCCGTGTACGAGCCGGTATCCGTCCGTGTCAGTCCCTGCCAGCGGCTCCCGCACCCGGCCCGCGGCCCGCAGCCGGCCGAGGAACCATGCCGCATCGATGCTCGGCGGGCGCGCCCTGTTGCAGCACCCGTATCCTTATCGGGGAGTGCGGGTCGTACAGCCCCACAGCCAGGAAACGCCGGTACTCGTCAAAAATTACGGCCAGGTCGCCCGCCCTGCCCTCGGCGCTCACCGACTTGATCGCCTGATCGAAGACCCAGGGATGGCCCTGGCGCAGCGCGCGCTGCGCCGCGGGCGTGACACGGACGGCTAGGCGTTTCTCGGGGGGCCGCGGAAGGCTGATGTTCATATTCCGAAGTATACCACACCGGCGCGGGCTCAACGTTTTTAGCAGATACGACGAATCAGTGTCATCAATACTCAACGATTCGCCCCCCGACCGAAAACTCGGTCTAAAATACAGCAATCCGCCGTTTCTTTAAGTTCCTTTTTGCAACAAAATTGTATAGCTAAGCGTGTGCCGCCTGCGGATTGCATTCCGGCGCGCACGCGCCGTTTTTCTGTATTGGTCCCTGACTCGCCAACCGTGGCGACGTCGTTGAATAGATGGTCTGTAGAAGGGCGAATGCGAATGATGCGAGATGGCCGGCCGGCTCGCGCGGCAAGCAATGCAGTCACCAACCTCGATAACTCCGATCTCCTCGTACTCTCTCACTTACGTTGGGATTTCGTTTATCAGAGGCCGCAGCACCTGCTCACCCGCGCCGCCCGCACCCGGCGCGTCTTCTTCTGGGAAGAGGCCCTGCCCACGCCCGGCGAACCCCGGTTGGAAGTGACCCAGAAACTGCCGCAGTTGTGGGTCGTGCGCCCCTATCTCCCCGAGGAATACGCGGGCCAGGCCCACGAGGATTACAAGGCGGGCTTGGTTCGGCAGTTCCTGGCCGAACAGGGTGTCGACCAGTTCGTGGTGTGGTACTACACGCCCTGGGCGCTGCGCTTCACCCGGGATTTGACTCCCGCTGCGACGGTTTACGACTGCATGGACGAGCTCTCGATGTTCAGGGGCGCGAACCCGCAGCTCAAGAGCCTCGAGCTGGAGCTTTTTGGCCGGGCGGATGTCGTCTTCACCGGTGGTCCCAGCTTGTACGAGGCCAAGCGCACGCAGCATACCAACGTCCACCTGTTTCCCAGCAGCATCGACGCTCATCATTTCGGCCAGGCCCGCGAGCCGCAGCCCGAGCCCCCGGATCAGGCCGGCATTCCCCACCCGCGCTTGGGCTTCTTCGGCGTGATTGACGAGCGCATGGACCTGCAGCTTGTCGAGCACGTTGCCCGCTTGCGGCCCGACTGGCACACGGTGCTGGTCGGGCCGATCGTCAAGATCGACCCGAAGACCCTGCCACAGGCGCCGAACATCCATTACCTCGGCCAGAAACCGTACGATCACCTGCCGAAGTACCTGGCCGGCTGGGACGTCGCGCTCATGCCGTTCGCCCATAACGAGTCGACCCGGTTCATCTCGCCTACCAAGACGCCCGAGTACCTGGCAGGAGGCCGGCCGGTCGTCTCGACGAGCATCCGTGACGTCGTGCGCCCCTATGGGGAGCAGGGCCTCGTACGGATCGCGGATACGCCGGAAGAGCTGGTCGCAGCCGTCGAGGCTGCGCTTTCTCAGGCGCCGGCTGAGCGGGCCGCATGGCTGGCCCGGGTGGATGACTTCCTGAAAGAGAACTCCTGGGATCGCACGTGGTCCGAGATGGACGCGTTGATCCGGGTTTCCGTAATCAAAACCGCGGCGCAGTTCGCAACCCCGGCTGAAGCCGGGTCGCGTGCCGCGAGCGCGAACCTGGCACGAGCAAGTATCGAGTGAGAAGTATCGAAGCGGAGAGTAGATAAATGTTTGACTTTCTTATCGTCGGCGCTGGCTTCGCCGGCAGCATCCTGGCCGAACGATTAGCCGCAGGCTCAGGCATGCGCGTGCTGATCGTCGACCGCCGCCCGCATATCGGTGGCAATGCCTACGATCACTATAACGAAGCGGGCATCCTGGTGCACAAGTACGGGCCGCACATCTTTCACACCAACAGCAAGGAAGTGTTTGACTACCTGTCGCGCTTCACGCTCTGGCGCCCGTACGAGCACCGTGTGCAGGCGAGCGTCGACGGCCAACTGGTGCCCATGCCGATCAACCTGGACACCATCAATCAGCTTTATAACCTGAACATGAGCTCGCAGCAGATGGTGGAATTCATCGCCGGCCTGGCCGAACCGCGCGATCCCGTGCGAACCTCTGAGGACGTTGTGGTCAGCAAGGTCGGCCGCGAGCTCTACGAGAAGTTTTTCAAGAACTACACCCGCAAGCAGTGGGATCTCGACCCCTCCGAATTGGATGCGTCGGTCACCGCTCGGGTGCCCATCCGCACCAACCGTGACAACCGTTACTTCACCGACACCTACCAGGCCATGCCGCTGCACGGTTACACTCACATGTTCGAGAACATTCTCGACCATCCCGAACATCAAGATCATGCTCAACACCGATTATCGTGAGATTCTCGGTCTCATCCCTTTCCGGGAGATGATCTATCACCGGGCCGGTAGACGAGTTCTTCGACTATGTATACGGCAAGCTGCCTTACCGGTCGCTCGAGTTTCGGCACGAGACGCATGACACGCCGGTGTTCCAGCCCGCGCCGGTCGTCAATTACCCGAACGAGCACACCTATACCCGGATTACCGAGTTCAAATATCTGACCGGCCAGGCGCACCCAAAGACGTCCATCGTCTACGAGCATCCCCAGGCAGAGGGAGACCCGTACTATCCGGTGCCCCGGCCCGAGAACCAGGAACTCTACAAGCAGTACAAGGCGCTCGCCGACTCCACGCCGAACGTGCACTTCGTCGGCCGGCTTGCGACCTACCGCTATTACAACATGGACCAGGTTACCGCGCAGGCACTTACGTTGTACGCTCGGATGAAGGGCATGCGACGGACGGAGGCCACCCAGGTCGGCGCCGCGCCACCCTGCTCACCACGATCCCCGCCACGATCGTGCGCGCGCCCGAGCCGCGGGTGGAGCGAAAATAACGTTGACGCAGTGGGGCAGGTTCTGTGCCCTCTGCCCCACCTCATCGCTACCGCAGCGGATACACCTCCGACGCCTCGACCTGGTCGTGATACTGGGTCCGCAGCAGCTCGATGTCCCACGGATACATCTTCCACCCCAGCGCGCCCAGGTTCTCCCGCAGGTGCTCGACCTGCCTCGTGCCCGCAATCGCCACCACGTTTGGCTGGGAGATCAGCCAGTTCAGCGCCGCCTGGACCGGTGTGGCGTCGTAGCTTGCCGCAACCGCATGGAGTAGGTCCCCGCCCACGCCTTGCTCGATCGGCTGCCACGCCACCAACATCACGTCGTTCTCCTGGCAGTAACGCAGGAGCCCGCTGCTCTCCGGCTGCCGCACGCGGACGCTGTAGTGTACTTGGTTCGCCACGATGGGCTGGGCCGAAACCGCCCGGGCCGCGACCAGCCGTTCCGTGGAGAAGTTGCTGACCCCAACGTAACGCACCAGGCCCCGGCGCACCAGCTCGTCCATCCCCGCCATCGTCTCTTCGATCCTTACCTCGTCGCTCGGGTGATGGACCATGTACAGGTCGAGATACTCCGTGCCGAGGCGCCGCAGGCTCTCTTCCGCTGCGCGCCGAGTTCGTTCCGGCCCAGGCGGTGCGCCGGCGCCTTGGACGCGATGAAAAGACCCCTGCGATCCCTGCCTTTGATCGCCTCGCGTACCAGCTCCTCCGCATGCCCGCCGCCATAGAGCTCGGCGGTGTCTATGTGGCGGACGCCGAGGTCGAGCGCGGCGCGCAGCGCGGCGAGGTCCGCTTTGTCCGAGGAGGAATCCGGGCGCCCCCAGCCGCCCATGCCCCACGTGCCGATGCCATAGGTCGGGATGCGAAACCCGTTCGGCAGCTCCTTGAAGCGTCCTTCTCCGGGCAGTAGGTGGAAAGGACTCACGGCTCCTGCCACTCCCAGTGTTGCATCTGCGGCATGAAGCCGGCCAGCTCGATGCTCACCGGCTCCTGGAAACGGTAGGCCGGGATCTCGCGTGACGTGATCTGCCCGGCCGCGAGCGCGGCGTACAGGTCTGAGAGTTCGGACGCGTGCCGGTTGCGCTCCTCGTCCAGCCAGTAAATCCCCACCGGGTCCAGGTGGTTGCACGCGAAGCGCAGGAGCGAGTCCCAGTCGGTGCTGTCGACGAACGGGAACCAGCAGAACCCGCGCCAGTCCACCCCTTCGGCGACGAGCCGCTCCGACTGCTCGACCATGTACTTCAGCCAGCTGATCCGGTCCGAGACGTATCCCCGGATATTCGTCTCGGTCAGCATGACCGGAAGGTTGAAATACTCGACATACTGCTTTGCCGCCTCGGCAAAGCCTGCCGGTTCGAGGCTCGGGATATATGATCCTTCCGCATGAAACTGCTGCTCGGCATGGGCGTAATAATCCAGCCCCAGGACGTCGATCGAGGCGGGGTTCTCGCGCAGCCAGGCCAGCTCGTCCTCCGAGAGGCCGTTTTGCGCCGAGAGGCCGTGTTCGTCCACGAACCAGTACAGCGGGTGGTTCCCGTCCACCCGGCCCAGGATCAGGTCGTGCAGCAGAAAGCGGCGTTCGTTGAGATACCGCGCCCACGGCGCCGACTTCTCGTCCATCGCGTGGTGGACCTCGCAGGTGTCGACGTGTACGATCTCGACGTGTGGGTTGGCCTGCTTGAGGAGCCGCGAGACGCGGGACACCGCAAACGCGACGTTCCGCGCCATGCGCAGCCAGTGCCGCTCGTGCCGCTTGTACGGCTTCCAGATGCCCTGGTCCGCGCAGAAAAGCGTGGTCGGCAGCGGCTCGTTGAACGGCGTGTAGCGCCGCACCCACGGGTAGCGTTCCGCGAACGCCAGGACGAAGGCCGCGTATGTATCTACGAAGCGATCGTCCAGAAAGCCCTTCTCCAGCCATCCCGGAAACGACGTGTGGTGAATCGGGATCGACGATGGGGTCCAGGCCCAGCCGTCGCATCGCTTGCATCACGGAATCCATCCACGACCAGTCATAGGCGCCCGGCTCCCGCTCGATCCGGTGCCACGGCACGGGATAGCGCAGCGCCCGGATGCCGCCGTCGGCAACCACCTGCAGATCGTGCTGAAACAGTTCCAGGTGCCGAGTAGTCTCCAGGACATCGGTGTCCTGGTCCGGCATGTACGTGCTCTCGAAACCGGTCAGAAACTCCATGGCGACGGGCTGGCGAGCGACGACCAGCTCCATCTCATCGAGGTCGACTCGTATTTGTTCCCTTTCGTTCACCACCCTGATCCTTCCTTCCCCCTCGATATGCCAACAAGGATTATCACCTCATTCCGCCGTCAGCGGCGTAAGTCGCGCCACAGTCTGCCGACAAAATGCAACGAAATGTGTATCCGTGTAACTTAAGCTTGCATTCCATTTGTAAGGGCTGCTTACATCCAATGTCCGTTATGCTAGGTACAATCGGACCGTGGAGGTGAGTGGATGCCCCTTGTATCGGTCTTGATGCCCACCTATAAGCAGGACGCTTTCATCGCTCGGGCGCTCGATAGCTTGCTCGCCCAGGAACTCGACGATTGGGAGCTTCTCATCGTTGACGACGGCTCGCCCGACGAGACGGCGCGCCGCGTCGAGCCGTTCCTGGGCGACGCGCGGATCCGCTACGAGCGGCTGCCCGAGAATGCCGGGCTGGGCGCCGCGCTCAACCGCGCGCTCGAGAAAGCCCAGGGTAAGTTCATCGCCTACCTGCCTTCGGACGACGTCTTCTATGCGGCCCACCTGCGCACGCTGGCTGCCGCGCTCGACGCAAATCCGGACGCCGTCCTCGCCTTCTCACACGTGCGGCATCACTACAACCGCTCCGCGCCGGGCCAGATTCCGGAGTATGCCCTGCAGCCGGTGCAGGTCATGCACCGCAAGACCGCGGAGCGCTGGCTCGAACGCACGGAGCTGGTCACCGACGACATGGACTTTATGATGTGGGCTGGACTGCGAGCGCGGGGGGAGTTCGTCAATACGGGCGAGCTAACCTGCGAATGGGTCGACCACCCCCGGCAGCGGCACAAGATCGTGCGCGAGCCGGTCGGCGGGATCATGCCCTACCGCCAGTATTACAACGTCAAGGGACCGCTGCGCTTCCATACGACCGTGGGCAACTTCATCGACGAGGAAAAGCAGTACGCGCGTTACGTGAACCGGCCTGACACCCGGGCCGCGCCCGACGGCCTCAAGATCCTGCTCGTGGGCGAGCTCGCCTACAATGCCGACCGGGTGCTCGCGCTCGAAGAGCTGGGCCACAGGTTGTACGGGCTCTGGATGCCGGAGCCTTATTGGTACAACGCGGTCGGCCCGCTCGCCTTCGGCCACGTGACCGACCTGCCGCGCGAAAACTGGCAGCAGGCCGTGCGCGATCTGCAGCCCGACGTCATCTACGCGCTGCTGAACTGGCAGGCCGTGCCCTTCTGTCACGAGGTAATGAAAAGCAACCCGGGCATCCCGTTCGTGTGGCATTACAAGGAGGGGCCGTTCATCTCGCTCGAAAAGGGCCATTGGCAGCAGATGGTCGACATGTACCGCGAGGCTGATGGGGTGATCTACTGTTCGGACGAGATGCAGCTTTGGACCGAGTCGGTCCTGCCGGGGATCAAGGGCGACGGCCGGCCGGTCATGGTGCTCGACGGCGACCTGCCGAAGCAGGACTGGTTTGTTGGCGAAGGCTCGCGGAGACTTTCCGAACAGGACGGGGAGATTCACACGGTCGTGCCGGGCAGGCCGATCGGGTTACACCCGCACACCGTCGAGGAGCTGGCGCAGGAAGGTATCCACCTGCACTTCTACGGCGACTTTACGCAAGGCCAGTGGAAGCAGTGGATTGAAAAGGCTGGCAGCCTGGCGCCCCGCCACCTGCACCTGCATGCGAACGTCAGCCAGGACCGCTGGTTGGCCGAGTTCAGCAAGTACGACGCGGGCTGGCTGCACTTCTTCAAGAGCGAGAACCACGGGGAAATCCGGCGCTCGAACTGGGATGACCTCAATATCCCCGCCCGCCTCGCCACCCTCGCCGTCAGCGGCGTGCCCCAGCTGCAGGGCGACAACACCGGCTCAATCGTGGCAACGCAGACCGTCGTCCGGCGGCTGGACACCGGGCTCCTGTTCCAGCGATATGCACGATCTAGGCGAGCAGATGCGCGACCGCAAGCGCCTGGCCCAAGTTCAGGAGAACACCTGGCGCCAACGCCACCTGTTCATGTTCGACCACCACGCCCCAGCGCTGGTCGCCTTCTTCAGGCAGGTAATCGCCGGCTGCTAACCCTTACCTGACCTCCGCGGTTTCGCCGCGCCGCAGTCCGCACGACCTCGGAGGTCTCGCCTCGGCCCTGTCCATCCCCCCCCCCGCCCCTGCTACACCTGTTGCTCGGTATGACTAGAGGCTGGGATTTGAGGGGTTTTCGGGATATGTGAGACAGCCATAACAATCTGACCGCAGAAACATTTAGGTCAAATAGCACTTGCACACTACTCGAGTTCAGGGATGCCCCGAGCATCGCATGACGTCCGGCCCGGTCCGCTTATAGACCTCCCGCCGACACCCACTCTACGTCTGCCAGGAACAGCGAGCCGGTGGACGGCCCGTCAAAGACCAGCGCGACCTCCCGAATGTCCGCCTTGTCTACCCCCTGCAGCTCGGACATCGGAATCCGCACGGTCGTCAGCGGCAGCCGCCCGGTAAACCTATCCCCAAATAGATCGTCGCCCACCACCTCGCCCGCCGGCCAGCGCAGCGCCGGCTCGTCAGGCCGTGTGGCGTAGGCAGCCGTCTTCCCCTGGCCGTCCGTCAGCCGGATCGAGAAGCCCTGCCCCTGGCCCGCCCGGTTCAGCTTCGACAGCGGGTCGACCGCGGCCCGCAGCGTGATCGCCGCCGCCCGGCTCAGGTCACCCTTGCCCGCCGGAATCTCGAAGCGCAGGGCCGCGCCCAGCTGCTCCCAGCTCACCACTGCCAGCGCCGGATCGCCGGGAATGACCACGTTGGTGCGCCTGCACGGCTCCGTCCCCGGTCGCGTCGTAGGGGTGTAATGCCCCGCGTCGCAGAAGAACATCGTGACGTCCTGCGCCTGCACCCCGCCGCCCAGGCGGTTCATTTTCAGCTCGCCGTCGAATGCCGGGGTAAAGAGCACCGTCCGCTCGCCGGCTGCCGGCAGGACGGCCACTTGCGCGGGCAGGCCATACAGTGCTTTCGGCGCGGGCGCGCCGGAGTCCATGCCCAGGCGCGCCTTGGCCGCCTCGAGGACCGCGGGGCTGCCGAACAACGTCGCCAGGAAGTCCACCGCGTAGTCCCCGAGGAACTCCTGCTGCGCCTCCGGCGGTAGCAGCGGGTCGCAGTCCGGCCGCCCCTGCCGCCCGAAGGGATCGTCCCCCAGCGTCGAGTTGAAGAAGTTGTGGTTTGCCGCATCGAGGAAGACGGAAGCAACCGGCGCCTGCTGCCCCGCCGCCAGCCGCGCACCCTCATAGAAGACCTGCCCTTCCAGGTTGACCAAGTCGCCGTCACACATCGGCAGCACGATGCCGAGTGGCGCCGTCGATCCATCCGCCGGATCGACAAAGCCCGGCGAGGGTGCGATCATGAGGATGCCCGCCGCGGGCCCGTAGCCGCCCGGCCCGCTAGCAGCAGCCATCTCCGGGCCGGCGGCGAACATCGCAGCCATCTCCCCGCCCCTGGAGTGACCCGCAAACGCCAGGCGGTGCAAATCGGCCTTGCCAGCCAGGTCGACGCCGAACCGGTTCTCCCCACCCCCCGACGCGACCGCCAGTGCCCGCAGGTGCTTGTCGAGGATCTGCCCGAGCCGCTCCCCGGGCACGGGTTCGCCGAAGCCGAAGGTGTTCTCCGCGTTGATGTTGATCGACAACGCCACGTAGCCCGCGGCTGCCAGCCGCTCGGCCAGGTAGCCAAAGCCCCGGTAGTTCGGCCGTTCGTCCGCCGGATCGCACGGCCAGCGGTCCACGTGGTCGATCTCCGGGCAGCCCGGGTGCGTGCCGTGCAGGATGGCGACGACGGGGAACGGCCCTTCGCCCCGCTCGGGACGGCAATGCACCCCGTTCAGGCGAACCGGCATATTGCGGAAGCGGCTATCCGCCGGAAAGCGCGCCTGGATGACCGTCGCGTCGCCCAGGTTGTACTCGCACGGCGCCCTGGGGTCGCGGGCGCCGTGGACATCGGCGGGGATTCCGGGGCCGCGGCCGGCGCCGGCGGAATCGGCACGCACCCGGCGATGAGCAAGGCCAGTGTCGCAAGGATCAGAACACGCATCTCATTTCTCCAGGAACAGCGCGATCAGCCCGAGGACGCCCCCTGCGGCCATCATGGTCAGCCCGGTCTTCCATGGCGTCATCCGGCTGTAGTGGCCGTAGCCCCAACCCGCCGCGAACAACATGCCGAACGAGATGAGGATCGACAGCCGCAGCGCCAGCCTGAAATCGCCCGGGAAGAGCAGGAATGGCACCAGCGAGGGCAACACCGATATCACTGCTACCAGCACGCAGCCGATGCCACCGATCACGTCGTCCCGGCGGACGCGGACCGGTTTCGCGTGGCTGTCATGGAGATGGGCGAGGACGTCCTCGTAAAGCGCGGCGCGCCGGGCGGCGAACGTGATCGGCTCCAGGATCGGATCGAGCTTCTCGGCAATGGCCTCGATGGCCTCGGCCGTCGTTGCGGCCGACTGGATCCGCATGAGGAGCCGCTGTTTCTCCCCACGGTCGAACACGCAAAACAGAACGTACATCACGCCGTCGATCGCGCCCCAGCCGACGATGACCGAGAAGATCGCGAACAGCAGCCGGCTGACATCCTCTGCGGTTGGGGCGGCGGGCTCGCTCGTGAACATGCCGATGCGGACCGCCAGGGTCACGGAGATCAGGATCATCAGGGCGAACAGCGTCTCCGACAGGCGGTCGATCGGGTCGAGGAAGTGACCCAGGAGGCTATCCTCCGGCGGCGGGCTGGGCCGGATGCGGGTCACTGCTCTGGACGCCATGCTTCGCCTCCTGCGGTCTCCAGGCGCCCGGGGCGCCGAATGTGCCAGATGTGCACCGTGTAACGAAAGGCAAGCCGCATTCGCCGGCCTGCCGCAGCCTGGCGCAGGCCGACACCTTTTCCGCCAGGCGTTCGCCGTTCATATGGCCGCAAGCCCGCGTCGTATGTGGCCCCACGCGGGGCTACTTGAGCGTCAGCGACATCAGCGCGTACAGGGACAGGCCGCCGATGTACAATATCCCTGCGAACCCCGGCTCGCCCTCCCGGTTGGCCTCCGGGATGATCCCCTGTACCACGGTTGTGATGAGAAAGCCCGAAGCCAGGGCCACCAGCATCAGCCGCACGGTGAGTGCCGCGTCCTTCAGCACGGCGTAGCCCAGGATCGCGCCCCCCATCAGCGCGGCGATGAAGAGCAGGCTCAGCAGCCGGCGCCTCTGTGGCGCCATCCCCTGCCGTTTCGCGGTGGTGATCGTGACAAACGCCAGGGGCGCGGTGCTCAGCGCCAATCCAATCGCTGACACCAGCCCCGTCGCGAGATCCAGTGTCGACCCGATACCGATGACCGCGCCGTCGATGAACATGTCTACCAGGACGCCCACGAAAAGGCCCACGGAGATTGCGCCGCGTTCGGCGGCGCTCCGCCGTCGCCTGGCGGCGCTGCGTCGGTCGAGACCACCGAGCGCCGCGCCTGGGCCCGCTTGTTGCTCTCCTCGAGCACCACGTACAGCACCCCGCCCACGAAGAATGCCAACACGTTGAGCATGTACGCGCCCTTGCGCATCGCGGGCGGCATGAGGCTGATCACGACCAGCGCGGTGACGATCCCGGCGGCAAACTGCAGCGCCGCGCTGACGACCCGGTGCGGCGCCTCGAAGCGTTCCGCCAGCGGTGCGCCGAGGTAGGTCAGGCCCGCGGCCAGCGCGGAGATCGCCAGGACCGCCGCAAAGTCGCTCATTGCAGGTCCGAGTTCGGCAGCACTGGCTGGGTCTGCCAGTTGTACCGCACCGCCAGGGCGCGGATGGCAAAGAACAGGACGATCACGGCCCAGGCCGCTACGGACGCGGGGACGTGCAGATACACCTCCAACACGACGAACAGGATGCAGGCGATGAACCCGGCCGACAGGTAGAACCGGCCCGGCTTGAGCACGGCCGGCGTATTGCCCACGGTGATGTCGCGCAGGATGCCGCCGCCGAAGCCGTTGATCATGCCGATCAGCACGACGCCTGGCAGAGTCATGCCGGCCCTCAGCGAAAGCTGCATGCCGACGGTCGCAAAGGCAGGCACCCCCACGGCGTCGATCAGGCTGATCAGGTTATCTACCAGGCGCATGCCCACGATCTGCTTCCGGAACAGCCCCGCTACGAACGCAGCGAGCACGATCAGGGGCAGGTACCACACGTTCGTCACGACGGGCGGCATCGTGTTGAGGAACAAGCCGTCGCGTAGCGTGCTGCCGCCCGTCGCGGCCAGCAGCGCGATCACGCACACGCCCGCAAAGTCGTAGCGCTTGTGCATGCCCACGATCGCGCCGCTCAACGCCCACAGGAATGTGGCGAAGTAGTCGAAGAGCGGCGGGAGCTGGAAGTAGGGCGATCCCATCGGCTAGAGCCGGACCGGGTACCCGGGCCCGAGTGGGATGCCCAGCACGAACCAGAGCAGCAGCAGGATGACCCACACGATGAGCATGGCAACCGCGTAAGGCAGCATGAGCGCGACCAGGCTGCCGACGCCGAACTTCCTGTCATAGCGCTGCGCGAACGCGACGATGACGGGGAAATAGACCATCAACGGCGTCAGCGTGTTCATCGGCGAGTCGGCGACGCGGTAGGCGGCGAACAGCGTCTGCGCGGGCACGCCCAGGCGCACGAAGAGCGGCACGAAGATGGGCGCGAAGATGGCCCACTTGGCGAGCGAGCCAGGCATGATCAGGTCGAGCACGACGATGACCAGCACGAACCCGATGAGCAAGGGGATGGCGCCGATGCCGGCCGCGCTCAGCCCGTCCGCGAGCGCGACGGCGATCACGTTGGGCATCTGGCTGTAATTGAAGTAGGCGATGAACTGGCTGATCATGAGCAGCGTGAGGATCAGGCCTCCCAGCCCCGCGAACGTCTTGACGATAGCTGCGATGACATCATTGGCGTGCTTGTACTTGCGGACGGACGCGCCGTACGCAATGCCGGGGATCAGGAAGCAGAGCATGATGATGAACAGCAGAGAGGCCATAAACGGAGTCTGCCCGATGATCTGGCCCGTCTGCGGGTCGCGCAGCGGCGCGCCCGGCGGCAACGTGCACAGCAGCACGACCGCCAACACGCCCAGCAGCGCAAAGCCCGCATTCCGCAGGCCGCGGCCGTCCAGCTTGGGGTCGATATCCTCGGCCGGCGCGGGGTCTGCGTCGCCCGCGTCCGCCGGGTTGTACTTGCCCAGCCGCGGCTCGACGACCCGCACGGTGATAAACCCGGCCACGATGGTCATCGCGATGGTCGAAACCACCTGGAAGAAGTAGTCCGCGGTGATCGCGATGGACGACTGGCCGATGAGGGCGAGCGATTCGTTCGTGATCTCGAAGAGCATCGCGTCGGTTGGCGTCACGATCAGGTTCGCCATGAAGATGGCTGCGACGCCGGCGAACCCGGCCGCCAAGCCCGCGATCGGGTGGCGCCCGACCGCGAGAAACGCGACCGCGGCCAGTGGAATGAGGATCAGGTAGCCAGCGTCCGACGCCACGCTCGCCAACGCGCCCACGAAGACGATGAGGAAGGCGAGCAGCCCGGCCGGCGCGACCTTGACCAGCTTGCGGATCAGCGCGGCCATGAGCCCGCCCTGCTCGGCCACGCCCGCACCCAGCAGTGCGATGAGCGTGATCGCCAGCGCGCCGAAGCCCTGGAACGTCGGCACGAACGACGTGAACATGAACCGGATGCCTTCGACGCTCAGGATCGGCTTGATGGGGATCGTCGTCGTCTGGATCTCGTACTGCGTCACGTCGGCGATGGCGGGCAGCCCCACGCTCGGCTGGCTCAAGTCCTCGTAGTAGTTCGGCTGGGCCGCGACGGGCAGAGGCACGGCGATTTCCTCCGTGACGCTGACGCCCAGCCAACCGAGAACAGACGAGATGATAATAATGAAGAGGATCAGATACGCGAACATCAGGACGGGATGGGGAACCTTATTCCCCACCCGCTCGACGCCATCCAGCAGCTTGTCCATGAAGCCTCGCTGGGCCGGTTGTGCGGGCGCTCCTGCGGTCATGGTTTCCTCCACAAGACTCCGGGAATAATACCAGCGCTCGCCCGCTCGCCGGTGGCGTCGGAACGGGCGAAACGAACGGGACGGGACGTCAGCCCGGCTGCTCGGCGGCCCACAGTTGGGCGAGCTTGATGCACACGTGGGTCGCCCTGGCCATATCCTGCAGGCTGATCCACTCCAGCGGGCCGTGGACCTCCTGCATGCCGGTAAAGATGTTCGGCGTGGGCACCCCAAGCTCGGTCAGGCGCGAGCCGTCCGTCCCACCCCGGGTTGGTGCCGAGAACGGCTCGATGCCGCACTCGCGGCACGCCTGCCGCGCCAGGTCGACCGGCCGCATGTTGCCCTCCAGCCAGTAGCGCATATTGCGGTACTGCGGCGTGATCTCACACGTGATGTGGGCCCGCGGCTCGCCGGCCTGCACCGCGGCGCACACCTTCTGAAGCAGCTCGCCCTGCGCGGCCAGCCCCTCGCGCTCGAAGTCGCGCAGGATCAGGTCGATGATCATCTCGGCGGCCGATCCCCGCATGCCGACTACGTGGATGAAACCCTGGCGGCCCAAGGTAGTCTCGGGCGTCAGGGTTGCATGGGGCAAAGTATCGACGATCTTCGCGGCCAGGTGCGTCGCGTTGACCAACTTGTCCTTCGCCCAGCCCGGATGGATGGAAACGCCCTTGACGGTGACCTTCGCTGCGTCAGCCGAGAAGGTTTCGTAGACGATTTCGCCGGCGTTCGAGCCGTCGAGCGTGTAGGCGAACTGCACGCCGAGGTCGGCTGGCAAACTCTTGTGCACGCCCCGGCCGATTTCCTCGTCGGGCGTGAAGCCGATGCGGACTTTCCCATGCAGGATGTCGGGATGGCTCAACAGGTGGCGAGCGACCGTCATGACGATGGCGACCCCAGCCTTGTCGTCCGCGCCCAGCAGCGTCTTCCCGGAAGCCGTCACGATATCGTCGCCCAGCTTCTGCCCGAGATACGGCAGGGCCTTGGGCGAGAGCACCTGCTCCGGGTCGTCGGGCAGGACGATATCCGAACCGTCATAGCCGCGGTGGATGATGGGCCGAATGTCCTTGCCAGGGAAGGCGGGCGAGGTATCGACGTGCGCCAGCAGCCCGACAGCCGGAACACTACCCTCGACAGTCGCCGGGATTGTCGCCAACACGGCGCCGTACGAGGTCAGCATGACCTCCTGCGCGCCGATTTCCCCGAGTTCTGCGACGAGGAGATTCAGCAGGTCGTACTGAATCGCCGTGCTGGGCGCCGTCTGCGACAAGGGATCTGCCGTCGTGTCGATCGCCACATAACGCCCGAAGCGCTCTTCAAGCTCGGGTAGGAACGACTCACTCATGCATGCCTTCTTTCCCTTCAGGTCGGGAGTAAGGTGGGGTAGGATCAGACCTCCGGGTCTTCGAAACCCCGGAGGTCCTCAGGTGCGCACGGCTCTAACTCGCTGCCGCCATCTCACCGTGGCAACTGCGCGAGCTCGTCCAGATACACGATCGCCGTCTGGATGCCGCGTTCGAACATCTCGATCCGGTAGTGCTCGTTGGGCGAGTGCAGCCCGTCGGTGTCCAGCCCATAGCCCATCATCACGACCGGCACCTTTTGCAGGTCGGCCAGCTCCGCCACGATCGGGATGCTGCCGCCGCCGCGCGTAAACACCGGCGTGTGGCCCCAACCCCGCTCGTACGCCCGAACCGCGGCCTGCATCTCGGGGAGATCGAAGGGGATCAGCGCGGGCTTGCCGGTGGTGAGGAGGCGCACCGCCACCGACACCGTCGGCGGCGTCGCAGTCTCGACAGCCTTCTTGATCAACTCGAAAATCTTGTGCGCGTCCTGGTTGCCCACCAGCCGGGAGCTGATCTTGCAGCCCGCGCGCACCGGGATGATCGTCTTCGGTCCGGGCCCGGAATAACCGCTCCACAGGCCGTTGATATCCAGCGTCGGCCGCGCCGAAACCCGCTCGCGGATAGTGTATTTCTGATCCCCCCACACGGCGGGCACGCCTGTCGCGGCCACGAACTGCTCGTCGGTCAGCGGGACCTTGGCGAGCATCTCCCGTTCGGCGTCGGTCAGCGGCACCACGTCGTCGTAGAAGCCGGGGACGGCAATCGTGCCGTCCGCGTTATAGAGCTTGCCCAGGATTTCGACGAGTGCCAGCGCGGGGTTGTGGGTGGCGCCGCCCCAGAACCCGCTGTGCAGGTCCTCGCGCGGCCCCTGGACCTCGACCTCGAGGTAAGTCATGCCGCGCAAGCTGTGCGTAATCGCCGGCGCCTCGATCTCGGCCATTGATGAGTCGCTGATGACGCACACGTCGGCCTTGATCAGATCAGCGTGCTCCTTGACCCAGGGGACCAGGTTAGGAGAAGAGACTTCCTCCTCGCCCTCAAGAAGGATCTTTACGTTGACTGGCGCAGCCCCGGCCGTCTTCAAAAAGGATTCCAGGGCCTTGATCTGGATGAAGAGCTGGCCCTTGTCGTCGGTCGCGCCACGGGCATAGATCTTGCCGTCCTTCACCACCGGATCGAACGGGTCGTGATCCCACCCGTCCTCCATAACCGCGGGGACGACATCATAATGGCCATAGATCAAGACGGTGCGCTGGCCTGGCCCGGCGCCGAGCCACTCCCCGTAGACGACCGGATGGCCGGCCGTCTCCATCACGCACGCGTTTTCCAACCCCAAAGCGGTCAGGTGTCCCGCCAACCACTCGGCAGTCCGCCGGGTTTCGGCGTCAAATGCCGGGTCTGCGCCCACGCTGGGGATGCGAAGCATCTCGAAAAGCTCGTCCAGGAACCGGGCACCGTTTTCTCGCGGATACGCCTGCGCCCGCTCGACCTGTTGTCCCATCACAGTTGCCTCCCTATGCAATAACGGGCGCACCTTGATGTTTGCGCCGTCCTTCTTCGTCCAAGATCTCCTTGGCACTCAGCTCGGTAAGCCGGTAACGCGGCAGCCGCATGGCCGGGAAGATCGCCAGCAGGCAGATGAGGGCCAGCAGCAGGAACGACGCTTGGAGTGCGTTGATCCGCGCGACCTGGTTGATACGCGCCAGTTCTTCGACCTCTGTGGGCGTGGCCGACGTGGCCGCTAGCCGGTCTTTGAGCTGCGCGTCGCTGATGAAGTCCACCCGGTCGACATTGTCCAGGTTGAATTGCGGCGGCAAGTTCGCCTGGCCGAGGCCGACCCCCAGCGCGGTGGTCAGCAGAGTCACGGCCACGACGCCGGCAAACGCGGCGCCGAGCGCCGAGGAGACGTTGTTGACGACCCCGCGCAGCGCGCCGACATCCCCGGCGTATTCCTTTGGCGATGCAGACACGAGCACGTTGAATAGCAGCGTGAGCATCGTGCCTTCGCCAATCCCGGCGAGGATCAGTCCCAGGATCACCAGGGGCGTGCCCCAGCCGCCACCAATCGCCAGCCCGACGAGTGCGAAGCCAAGCGCATTGAGGATGAAACACCCGGCGCCCAACACCCGCGGGTTGAGGCGGTCATAGAGCCGCACGGAAAGGATCGCGGCCGCGGCGACAGCGAGGGCATAGGGCACGATCGCCACCGACGTAAAGAGCGGCGTCTGGCCCTGCACGATCTGGATGTAGAGCGGGATCAGGAAACTGATCGCAGCCCCTAAGGCGCCGGCCACAAGGAAGGCCAGCACGGCGTTGCGCTCTTCAGATGAGTTCAGCACCTCGCGGGCCAGCAGCGGCGTTTTGCCCTGCGCCTCCCGGCGCTTGAGCCAGACAAAGAAGGCCTGGCCCAGCACGACGCCGACGACCATGAAGATGGGCACGGGGGATAAACCGAGCACGCTGAACGGCGCGGCCGGGGTCGCGAGCACCGGGCCCCACCGGTTAATGTTGTTGAAGGCGAAGAGAATCAGCGTGATCGACAGCGCCGACAGAACGACGCCCACGAAGTCGATCTTGATGTCGCGCTGGCGCGGCACGGGCGCGAGGCGGAAGCTCAACGCCAGCACCAGGAGCGACTGCAGGAAGATCAGGCCGAACGAAATCCGCCAGGTCAGGGCAGTGGCGATCCAGCCGGCGACGATAAACGCCAGGCCGCTGGAGATCGCCGGGATGCTGGCCAGGATGCCCAATGCCTGCGCCTGCTGCTTACCCTGGTAGTTGGCCGCGATCAGCACGACGAGCGTGGGCACCAGCAGCGCGGCCGCCAGGCCAGCAAGAAGCTGCGCGAGGTTCATCATCGGCGCGTCGCGGCTGAATGCCATGATCGCCATGGCAATGCCATGGCCGACCGCACTGACCTGGAACACGAGACGCTCGCCGAACAACTTGCCCAGTTTCGCGCCCAGCATGACGAAAGCCGCGACGGCCAGCGAGTACACGACGAGGGCCGTAGAAACGGCCGTGGCGGGCGCGTTCAAGTCCTGCACAATAGGGCCGAGCGAGACCGGCAGCGCGTTCACGTTGATGCCCATCTGCAGCTGCGCGATGACGATGATGATCAGGGGCAGCCAGGAGGCGGCCACTTCCGCTTTCCCGACGGAGATCGACTTGTTGACCATACCAATCGCTCCTGGTGTCTCCGGATCAACCGATCAGGCCGGTGATCCCCTTGTAGAGGAAGAACACGCCGAATACCAGGTACACGGCGATCATGACCGGCCGGTTATTGCGGGCCAGCCAGGCATTGACCGCAGCCAGGGCACTGCCCGCTCGCTGTGGCGACAACGCAGACGCGATCACGGCGATCAGACCGAAGGCTTGGGCAACCAGCACGTATGACAGGAAGAGCGCGATACTGGCAGGGGGACCCAGGTGGGCCTTTTCCAGCACGCCGATAGCTCCCAACGTGAACACCCACTGCTTGCCGGAGAGCGCAACCACGAGGGCGCCCACGCCGAAGGCTTTCGGCGCGGAGAGGTCCCCGGCGGCCGCCACCCACTTGGGTGGCGGCGCGTCGGGGTCCTCGTCCTTGTTCCATTTCTTGAACGCGCTGATGAGCATCAGCACGCCCAGCACGATCAGCAGCGTAGAGACGATAAGGTTGCCGCCCGTTTCAGTGGTTGCGGCGGGATCGCCGGCGAAGATGACGCCAAACGCGATCCCCTGAGCGAGCCGCACGAGGACGGCCCCACATACGAACGCAGCGGCTTTGACCAGCCCACCCCGGTTACCCAGGAGCAGGAGCACGAAGATGACCGGCACGGGCACGACGGCCGCGCCGAGCATCAACGGGAGCAGGTCGACCAAGACCGAACCTACCGAGTGTTCGACGACCATCGTTGTTACCTTTTCCCCCACACTCTACGCTGCATGGACGCGCCCGGTACCGGCAAACCTACGGAGCGCGATTCGCCATTACCGCCAGTGCGTCACCGGCGGAACGAATCTGCAGTTGCGCGCCTGTGATCTGGAAAGTCGCCGCAGACTGAAGCGCGGCGAGGAACTGTTGTTCCTGTTGCATCACGCCTTCGGGCGAGTCGCAGAACATCATGCCGGCAACCGGCATCGTGATCGACAGGGCGTTGCCGCCCGCCTGGTAATTCGCGGAGTAGGTATTGCACCCCGCGCTGCCCTGGAGCTGGCTCCCCGCTCCGAAGTCCATCGTGATCGTGCTGCCCGCGACGAGCCCAGCCACTGCACCCGCGCCGTTGTTGAAGTTCGTTACGGTCCAGCGGGTGCCGGCGAGCGGATTCGCTACTGCTGGCGGCTGGGGCGGCGCGATGGGCTGCGTTGCCACCGGCGGCGGCTGCGGGGGCGCAATGGGCTGGATAACATTGATCCTGACCTGGCGGAACTGGATCGAACCGTCGATCATCTGCACGCGCATCTCGTAGGTCGTGGAGACGGCCGG
>CAWDBO010000032.1:0-257339 GCA_963800615.1 uncultured Chloroflexia bacterium | reverse complement strand
TACGAAGGCCAAACCCGGCACGACGGGCTACTTGTGGCCGGGGCCAAAGAGGAAAGCCTGACCATGGTGTGGTCCGAGTTTCTGTACGGGTTTGGCGGCAAGTACTGGGATGATGCGGGCAAGTGCGCCTTCAATTCGCCCGAAGGCGTGAAGGCCGTCGAGTTCATGAAATCGACGATCGACACCGGGCTGTCACCCAAGGAGACCTCCGCCTGGAACAACGACGAGGCGCGCACGTGCTTCGTGGAAGGCAAGGCGGTCTTCCTCCGCGGCCCGCACGACTACATCACCTGGCTCAACGACCCGGCCAAGTCCGCCGTCGCCGGCAAGTGGGCTTTCATGCCGAATCCCGCAGGCCCCGGCGGCGTCCGTGCAGGGTCATCGGGTGGGTTTGGCCTGGCCATCCAGCCACACACAGACAACCTTGAGGCCGCCCTAAAGGTCATGGACGTCATCGCGAGCGAAGAGGTGCAGAAGGCCTTTGCCCTCGCCTGGGGTCCGGTACAATACTACAAGGGGCTGTACGACGATCCGCAGGTGAAGACGGCCTATCCTGAAGCGTACAGGCTGGGTCCCGTGCTCGAGACATCGCTGGCACGACCGCAGCACCCCAACTACGAGCAGGTCTCAACCATCATCCAGGACGAGGTCCACGCCGCGATCACCGGTGTAAAGCCGGTGCAGCAGGCGCTGGACGATGCGTGCGCGCAGGTCGACCCGTTAAAGTAACCGATCCGGCGTAATACCTAAGGAGCAGCCTGACATGAAGAAACTGGAACTACGCGAGCAGACGATCGCGGTCCTCTTTCTGATCCCGGCCGTCGTCGGGCTGCTCCTGTTCTATTACTACCCCATCGGCCACACGCTTGTGCTCAGCGCCTACGATCTCAACCATACCGCGCGGAGCTGAGCCCCGAGCGCTTTGTCGGGCTGAACAATTACATCCAGGTCATCGAGAGCAAGCAGTTTTGGGGTTCGATCGGCTTCACGCTGTTTTTCACCGTCGTAGAGGTCGGGCTGGAGCTCGTGCTCGGCATGCTCCTGGCGCTGTCAACCTACTGGGTGTGGGGCCGCCTTACGGGCATCTTGCGGGCGATCATTATCATCCCGTGGGCCATCCCACAGATTATCCAGGCTTCCATCTGGCGTTGGATGTACAACCCGGATGTTGGCATGATCGGGGACCTGTTCGTACGGCTCGGCCTGACTGATCAGGCCCCGATGTTCCTCGCCAGCCCAGGCCTCGCGCGTTGGGCAGTAATCGTGGCCTACTTGTGGAAGGGCGCATCCGTCACGGCCATCTTCCTGATGGGCGGGCTGGCACTCGTGCCGCGCGAGCTGACCGATGCGGCGAAAGTAGATGGCGCGCGGGCCTGGCGGCGCTTCTGGACGATTACCGTGCCTATGATTATGCCCACGCTCCTCGTCACCCTGCTGTTTCGCACGATGGCCGGCCTGCAGGTCTTTGACATCGTTTACGGCCTGACGAACGGCGGCCCAGGCACCACCACTGAGACCCTCAGTTCGTTTTCGTACAAGTACTATTTCAAGTTCGTTCAGTACGGCCGAGGCTCGGCCTATGCGGTGGTTACGTTTGCGCTGGTGTTGGCCGCCAGCATCCTCTACATCCGGCGCGTGCAGCCGCACTTCAGGTTCAAGGGGCTCGGATCATGACCCGGAAACAACGCGAGCGATGGCACATCGTCCTCTCGCTGCTGGTCACCGGGCTGGTGGCCGTCTTCGCTCTGATGCCGCTCTACTGGATCCTGCTGACATCCTTCAAGGCGCCCGGCACCGAATTCCGCATGCCCATCCGGTATGTACCGACCGATATCTCGCTTGAGCCCTACCGCACCATCCTGGGACCCGATTTTCAGGTGCAGCGTGCCATCCGGAACAGCCTGATTGTTTCCGCATGCACCACGATCGGCGCCCTGTTCATCGCATCGCTGGCCGCGTATACGATCGCACGGTTGAAGTTCACCTACAAATGGGGCTCCCTGCTCTTCGTCCAGGTGGCCAGCATGCTGCCGCCGATCATCGTCATCGCGCCGACGTTTCTGATCATCCGCGAGCTGGGCCTTCTCGGCGGCCTCCCCGGTCTGATCATTCCGAACATCGTCTATAACATCCCGCTCAGCACGTGGCTCATCGCCAGCTATTTCGCAGGGTTGCCCTTCGAGCTGGAAGATGCTGCCAAGGTGGACGGCTCGCCGCCCTTCCGCATCTTCCGCCAGATCATGTTGCCCCTGGCCGCGCCCGGCCTTTTCGCGGCCGGCGTGATCGCGTTCCTCGGTTCATGGGGCGAGTTCATGCTGGCGTTTACGATCAGCATGGGACTACCTGAGGCGCAGACGATCCCAGTCGCAATCCAAGGGTATACCATGGCGATGCAAAGACAGTGGACGTGGGTGTCTGCTGCGATCGTTTTGTCCTTGGCGCCCGTGATCGTGCTGGTGATGATCTTCCAGAAGCGGGTGGTCCAGGGGCTGACCTTGGGCTCGGCAAAGTACTAAAAGATGCCCGCCCGGGCCCGTGGAGGCAGCGAATGACGAGAGTGCTGGCCGAAAACATCGTGAAGCGCTTTGGCAGTGTGACCGCGATCAACGACGTGACGGTGGAGTTCAAAGACGGCGAGCTGACGGTGCTGGTTGGCCCGTCGGGGTGTGGAAAGACAACGCTCCTGCGCACCGTTGCCGGCTTGGAGGACCCGACCAGTGGCAGCATCTATATCGGCGAGCGGCTGGTGAACGACGTGCCGCCATGGCGCCGCGATACGGCCATGGTCTTCCAAAACTACGCCCTCTATCCCCACATGACGGTTTTCGACAACATCGCGTACCCCCTGCGCTCGCGCGGGGAGCCCAAGCACGAGATCAAGGCGCGCGTCGAGCAGACCGCGGCTTCCCTGGGCTTGGGTAACCTGCTCCGGCGCAAGCCGCGCGAGCTCTCCGGCGGGCAGATGCAAAGGGTGGCCCTGGGTCGCGCCATCGTTCGCCGGCCCGGCGTCTTTCTCATGGACGAACCGCTCTCGAACCTGGACGCCAAACTGCGGGTGGAGATGCGGGCCGAGCTAAAGCGCCTGCAGGAGGACATCGGGGTAACCAGCATCTATGTCACGCATGACCAGGCTGAAGCGATGACGATGGCGGACACGCTGATCGTAATGCGCGATGGCGTCATCCTGCAGGCCGGCGCGCCGCAGGCGCTCTACGACAAGCCGGACACCATCTACGTCGCGGGGTTTATCGGCAGCCCATCCATGAATTTCCTGCCGTGCACCTTCGACGCAAGCATGAACTGCCTGGTCGGCTCCGGTTTCGTATACGATGTGCCTGAGCGACTGCGACCGGCATTGGATCGTGCGCTCGGGCGGTCGATGGTGCTGGGCATCCGCCCTGAGGATGTGATCGTGGACGCCGGCCCCTCGAGCGGGGGCATCACGGCGCGGGTGTATATGTCGGAGCCGCTCGGTCGGGAGAATCTGCTGACGCTTCAGCTGGGGCCGGCCATGCTTCGTGCGCTTTCTTCGCCCGATCTGCAGGTCCGCCTCGATCAGACGGTGGGATTGTCGTTTCCCGACAGCCGGCTCCACATCTTGACCGCGAGTCAGAAGCCTCCTTGATCGCGCATGCCTGAGATGACCTCCCGGCAGCGGCTGCGCAGAGCTCTTGCTCGCCAGCAGCCTGACCGCCTTCCGGCGACGACACACCACCTCATGCCCTACTTCCTCGACCGTTACCTGGCGGGAACCTCGGCCCGGGGATTCTTCGACCTCTTCGGCCTGGATGCGATCCACTGGACATTTCCGCAGCTCGAAGCGGCAACGGAGGGGTGGCGGGTGGTGTGCGAGGAGCTGGCGGGCGACGACTACCGCACCGTGCGCTATACGATGGTCACCCCGCGGCGGCAGGCTCACGGCCGTCAAGCAGTCGAACGCACACACCGATTGGCTGATCGAGCACCCGATCAAGGAGAAGTCGGACATCGAGCTGCTTGCCGCCTTCCTTCCGCCCACTCGCTGCGCCGTCGGGGTCGTGAACGCGGAGGCCGTAGTCTTCGGAGAGCGCGGCATCGTGCGCGGCGCCGTGCCCGGGTTTCCGGTGTTCGGCCAGCCCGGCTGCTGGCAGGACGCGGCATGCCTCGTCGGCACACAGAGGCTGATCTTCGCGGCTTTCGACGATCCGGGCTGGGTGCACGAGCTGCTGCAATTGCTTCTCGAGTGGAAGCTGACGTATGTTCGCTCCCTTGCCGGCGCCGCTTACGACCTGGTCGAGCTTGGAGGCGGCGACGCATCCACGACCGTGATCTCCCCCAAGCTATTCGAGCGGTTTGTCGCGCCGTACGATGCGCAGCTGATTGCCGCGGCCCACAAAGCAAACCAGAGGATCGTGTATCATACGTGCGGTGGCATGATGCCGATTCTCGAGGCCCTGGCCGACATGGGAGCCGACGCACTGGAGACGTTCACGCCCCCGCACATGGGCGGTGATGCGGATCTCGCTGGAGCGAAACGGCGGGTGGGCGACCGGGTGTGCATGATTGGCGGTTTCGACCAGGCACATCACCTCTTCGGATGTCAGCCCGACGAAACGCGCGCGGCAGTGCGCCGCTGTTTTGAGGCTGCGGGCGAGGGCGGAGGCTTCATCCTGAGCGCCTCCGATCACTTTTTCGACGGGAACCCGAGCTGATAAGGGCTTACGCCGACGAGGCGCGGGGCTGCAGCTACTGAGCCGCGCCAGTTCACCGGAGGATTTCCTCTGTTGAGTGGTTCTTTAAAGTTCTGCGGCGTTGGTGGATGGCGTCGATGCGCTCTCGTAAGGATGCCGGCTGGTTGACGCGCCAGGCCGTGTTCTTCGGCCAGAGGTCCGGGATCTGCAGGACATAGACGTCTTGCTCGTAACCCGGCGGGCGGAGGATGCCGCCGATCAGGAGCCCCTGGTCGAGCAGGTACTGGCGGGAGGCGACGACTTTGCCGACCGACATGCCGGTCGCTTCGGCGAGACGCAAGAACGGCAGATCGAACGGCCGGCCGCAGGGTTAGCGGCGGCCGGTAGACAACTAAAAAGCCCGGCTCTGTTAGCCATGTGGCTAACGGAGCCGGCCTCTGTTTTTTATCCGGCAAAGGGCGCTCTCAGGTCGGTTCAATTACACTACGCAAGGTTGGAGGTTCGAGTCCTCCTCGTGGAGCTAAAATCCCCCTCGTGACTGAAGCTGATTTCTGAGCTTTCAGCATTCGATTGCCGAGGTGGCGATCGAAGATTTGAATCGGCAGCGCTGGTACGCTGCCGATTCGCTTTTAATGCACCGGCGCCGAAAACTTGCGTCGCCGGCGGTCGTAGTCAAGGACACTGTCATACATCGAGCGGTACAAAGCCGAGGCCGGCCGATGTCTTCTTTCGCTCTGATCTCGCCCTTTTTCACAACGGGCACAGGTGCTAGTGCTTTATTAGAACTCGACGCAGATCCTGAACCCAGTGTCCCGGGCGCGCAGGGGGTCGAGGTCGCGCTCGGCCATGCAGCTGAGCCAGGTCAGGTTGGAGCGGTAGGAGCCGCCCATGAGTTGGCGCGAGCGCCGGCCGCCGGGATCTTCGCGGCCGTCGTCCGTGCGGTAGGGATGGCCGAAGAGCAGGCGCCCTTCTTCATCGCGGGTCGCGGTGCTGGTCCACTCCCAGACGTTGCCCAGCATGTCGGAGCAGCCGTAGGGGCTGTCGCCTAGCGGGCTGAAGCTGCCGACGGGCGTTGTCGTGCCGGCGTCGATGCTCGGCCGAACACAGGCCTTCCGGTAGCCCGTTGCACAAGTGCGGGGCCGGCGCCGGGCCCTTGCCCCAGGGGTAAGGCCGGCCGTCTGGCCCGCGCGCCGCCTTCTGCCACTCGGCTGCCGTGGGCAGGCGCACGACAGCCCCGCTCGCCTGGCCGGCCCAGGCGCAGAAGGCCGCGGCGTCGTGCCAGTTGACCACCATCACGGGATGGTCTGCCTTGACGGCGGCGCCGCTTTCGCGCCCAAACGGGTGGCGCCAGTTGCGGTCGAGGCGGGTGACGAACTCCAGGTCGTCGAACGCGTCCGGGTCCGCGGTGTAGGTGCGCCGGGCCCAGGGCATGGCCGGGCGCCGGGTGGCGCGCGCAAAGGCGGCGTACTGGGCCACTGTGACCGGGAACATGCCGATGTAGAACTCGTCGAGGTGGAGCGAGTAAGTGATACAGCGGGCGGGATCGGCGTGTCCGCCGCCCATCCGGAAGGTCCCCGCAGGCACGCGCACCAGGGGGATGGACAGGTTCGGCGCAAGGACAAGCTCGCGTTCGGCCGTCCGCACGCGCACGGCTCGGCCCCGGCGGCGCGCGCGCAGGTAGCTCCTGTCGTAGTCCTGGCGGCGCTCCTGGTCCCCCAGTACGCTGTAGGCCTCATTCAGCAGCACCATGCGGTCGGACGACGCGCCCGGGCAGGCCCGTGTCCGGATGGTACTTCCTGCACAGGGCGTGATAGGCCGCGCGGACCGCTTCCGGGCTGGCGCCAGGCGGGACCTCGAGGACCGCGTAGTAATCCTGTCCAATCACCGCACCTTTCCTCCCAAACCGGCAGTTTGCCCCGAGCGAGCGCCCACAAGCGCTTGGTCGGGGGTAAGGCGGGATCAGGATATCAGGAAAACTGGCAGGAAAAAACGGCCAACAGGCCGTTCTTTTTCGGCGCCTCTCGTGCTATAATACGGGCGTAAGAAGAAGAATGAAGCGGCGGGCGTGCACTTTGGGCCATAACCGGCACAGGTAGCACGCCCGCCGTTCGGTTTTGTCGTCCTTAGCCGAGGAGATCGTCGCGCGCTATGTCGCCGGCGCCGCACGGGTTTTCAGGGTACACTGAAGTATATGGATAAGCATGCGTCATTGTCGATAAGATCATGGAAGCGCTGAAACGCGCGCGGCCTGCACTCCGGAACGGCTTCGGGAACGTCTCGCCGCTGCTGGTTGCCTGGCTGGCGGCGCTGTCGGTCATGCCGGTAGCACAGTGGGCCGCCGGCCATAACGGTCTGGTCGCTGGCGTCTTCCTCGGCGTGTTGTTCCAGGTATCGCTGGTGATCGTGTTCGTCGCGCAGGCCGCTGGCGTCCGCCGCGCGACGTTGACCGTGCTTGTGGTTGCCGGCGTCGCTTGGACGTGCGAGGTGTTCGGTTCAAAGACGGGGCTGCCGTTCGGCGCCTACCACTATACCGAGGTGCTGCAGCCGCAACTGATCGGCGTACCTCTTCTGATCCCGCTGGCCTGGCTCATGATGTTGCCGCCCGCGTGGGCCGTGGCGCAGCGGCTGACCGGCCGGCGCTCGGGACTGGCTTTCGTAGTGCTCAGTGCGTTGGCGTTCGCCGCCTGGGATCTGTTCCTCGATCCGCAGATGGTCCACTGGGGCTTGTGGGTGTGGGACGCACCCGGCGCGTACTTCGGCATCCCACTGGCCAACTTCGCGGGCTGGCTGTTGATGGCTGCGCTGATCACCGTGTTAGCCCGACCGCCGGTGCTGCCCGAAACACCCCTGTTGATCATCTACACCCTCACCTGGCTCGTCGAGATGGTGGGGCAGGTGGCGTTCTGGCGGCTCTACGGCCCCGCAGCATGGGGCTTCGTCGGCATGGGCGCATTCGTGCTATTGGCGTGGCGGAAGCAGCGTGTCGCCTACCAGATACAGGAGCTGACATGAAACCTGAATTCAACGAGGCCGAGATTCGAACTGCCGAGCGCGCCTTAGAAGCGGCCCTCGAGGCGCCCGATCCAACTGCCTGGGTGTACGCCTACACGGAGGACGCCATGTTCGTCGGGCCGGGGGGTCCGGCGGTGCAGGGGCGCGCGGCGCTGCTCGAGATGGCCAGGGCCATGAAGCCGTTGTCGTCTGTGTCCATTCAGGCGCTACGCACCGAAGGCAGTGAAAACCTGGCTTACGTCTACGGCGTGGGATCGTGGGTCAGTGGGCGGCCACCGAGTGCAGGGGCGCGTGTAGACGTGCGGTTCGTCATTGTCTGGCGCCGGGAAGCTGACGGCCAGTGGCGGGTAGCGCACGAGATGCTCGATCCAGCGCCGGCCACCGCCTGACGCGCTCCGCGAGGATTGTCTCTCGCCAGGTCAGGGCGGGTGGCCGAGCCGGTCGAGCAGGCCGTCGCGCGCTGTCGGGCCGGGACGAGCAGGTTGGGGAAAGCCCGGGCGCGAGCGAAAAGACTGGGCCGGGCGATCGAGCTGCCTATGGGCTGGGAGGCGACGGTCGTCGAGCGGTGCGTGGACGGAGAGCCGAGCGCGTGAAGGGAGAGACCTGCGGTGTGGGGAACTCTGGCGCTGGTCGGCAGTGGCGAGTACCTGCCTCCGATGGAGCCTGTCGATAGGCTGCTCCTGGCCCGGCTGGGGGGCGAAGCGCGTGTGGTGTGTTTGCCAACGGCTGCGGCAACGGAGGGTGCGGAGCGCATCCGCTACTGGTCGGAACTGGGCGTGCGGCACTTTGTGGGTTGGGAGCTCGGGCAGAAGCCGTTGGGGTGATCGACCGGCCGTCTGCGCACGATGCGTCTTGCGTCGCGCGTATCGAATCGGCGAACTTCGTTTACCTGTCCGGTGGGAAACCGCGGTACCTCTATGACACGCTGGTCGGGAGCCCAGCCTGGGCCGCGATCATGCGCGTTCTCGAAGGCGGCGGCGTCGTGGCGGGCTGCAGCGCCGGTGCGATGATTTGTGGGGTGCGCTCGGCGCCTTGGGGCCGGCATCCTGGCTTCAACCTGCTACCGGGTGCGGCCATCATGCCGCATTACGACGAGATCCCAGGGGCTTTGGCGCGGCTGCTCAGGCTTGGGGTGGCCCGGCGGGCAACGCTGGTGGGGATCGATGGCAACACCGCGCTTCTCTTGAGCGGAGACGGCTCGTCCGACGGGCGATACCTCTCGGTGGCCGGCGCCGGCAGCGTTACCGTTTGGGGTGCTGCGGGACCGGTGCGCTATTCGGCGGGCGACCGGATCGCCTGGCCGGCGGGCCTATAGTCAACGACGGCCCCCGTCTACCTCGCTCTCAAAGAGCGCACCCTGAGCGGTGGCTCGAGCCTGATTCAGTCGTTCCGCGCTACAACCGGCACTCCTCGTGAAAGGGTTCGGCGACGGCCCCATCCCGGTCCGCGCCGGCGCCACGATCGATCAATGCGCGCAGCTCGCCGGCCTGCGACAGTAGCTCCGTAAAACGGCTCGTGAAACGCGCAGCCGGCGCGCCGTCGACGATATCGTGATCGAACGAGACCGTCAGGCAGAGATGCTCCCGCTCCACCGCCTTGCCATCGACAAGCGCCGTGCGCCGGGCGATCCCGCCAACGGCGACCGTGACGGTTGCGCTGGTCAGCGGCATGAGCCACAGCGGTCCTGCGCCGAACATGCCAACGGCGGTCACCCCGACGACGCCGAACCGCCGTTGCATGGCGATGTTGCCCGACGCGAGGCGGATGAAGGTGCGCAGCAGGAAGCCCGGGATGAACCTGATCCAGGCGGTCCCTGTCGCCGCGCCGAGACGCTGCCCCCCGCTCTGCTGTGCTGCCCGCAGTTCGTCGTTGATTTCGCGGAGCGTCTTGCGGCCGGCAGCCTGGATCCCGACCGGCTCAGGGACGCTCTCGCCGTCGATGTCGCGCTCAAACAGGACGCTGACCGTCAGGTCGTCGAGCACGATCAGCCGGCCGCCTTTGCGGAAGGCGTTGAACTGCGGGAACGTGTCAAATGTGCGGGCCAGACAGGCCACGATGTAGGCCGTGAGGGACAAGCGCTCGCCGGTGCGGTCCCGGTGTTCGGCTATGAGGCGGCGCGGCTCGCTGATATCCGCCTCGGCCATGAGGTGAATCGTGTTACTCTCCCGACCGACGGCCGCGGATGCAGCGACCATCCGTCGATTGAAGCTGAACGCGTCGACCCGATATCCCTTGCCCGGACTCATTGGCACCTCCGTAGTTCCCAAACCCCCGACGGCGACCGCTACAGGATACATCAGTTTAGGTGGTGTTCCGTCTGGCGAGTTGAAAGGATGGCACGCGGTCCGTGCGGGTCCTCATCTGCATGAGGCATCGACCGTAAGGTCGCGCCGTACGAGGCAGGATGTGTGGCTGTGACTTACCCACCCGCACCACCCGGGCCATAATCCCCTCAACACTCGCCAGGGACCTGCGCGGTCGTGTTTGGCTCGGGCTGGATGTGGGGCAGCGGGCAGGAGGTCGAGGTCAGCGCGCCGCGGGGCACCCTAGGTGTTGGGCGGGACGACCACAGCCTCGGCGCGGTGAGCTCCTCACTCCGCCTCGCGTCGAGCAACGCCATTCACTGGTATGCTGAATCTTCTAAAGGCCCAGGGTCTTGTCGTGGGTCGGCCGTCGTGCCGCCGGTGCACCCGTCCTCTTGCCCATAGGAGCCTTCAACGCGACAAATAGCCGATCTCCTCTTCGCACACGTCATCCGGCTCGCTGCGGTAGTGCTTTAGACGGTAGGCAATCGCCGGGTCCAGTTGGTGGAGCATCGTCCCCAGCTTGGCAGCGGCGCCGGTCTGGCAGAGCGCCTCGGCGATTTCGTCAGACAGGCCGCCCATGCGGTAGCCGTCGTACATGGGGCACTGAGCGTTGCAGAACAGAGCTGATGTGCTATTCACAGGCAGCGAGCAGAGAATTGATGCCGATGCTGAGATTGCTGGCCTGCAGGAGGGCGCCCAGGCGTTCAATCCCTGGCGTCTCGCCCACAGTCCGCTTGAGAAGCTCCCCCGATTTCAGCCCTTGCGCCTCGTGAGCCTCGGCGTGCAAGGCGAGGGCGCGTTCGGTTCCCAGTTCCTCTGCTACCGCGGCAAAGAACTTCGCCGTATAGCGCGTAGACCTTCCGCGTGGCCTCATAGAGTTCTTGACGTGACATTGCATGGGCTCCTTCCTTATCGAGTCGGCTTCCCTGCAGGGCGTCCTACACCCTCACCCCTTCATTCGACACCAGCGCCGCCTGCGTCCGGCTCGCCAGGTCGAGCATAGCGCGTTCCACCCGCCGGCGTCCTGCAGCCGGTCGCTTGGCGTCCCGCTCGCGCGCCGCAATCGTCGCTCACGGGCCGCAGGCCGGACGCACTAGAGCCGCCTGGTGTCGTAAGCCCAGTGAAGCACGGCCTGCCTCTGTTTGCGCCGGCAATCCAGGTCGCCGGGAGAGCAGTGCTTGGTAAGTTGAGCGACGTGTCTTCGCACGGCGAGCCAGCGGCGAATCTGCCGCTCATCGTCCACGCAACGCCTGCCCTGGAAGTAGCGGCAATACCATTGGAACCAACCGCGCGGTCCTCGTGATAAATCCAACCCTTTGCCCGCCAGACGGCGAGCGGTTGTGAGGCGTTGAGGCCGAAGAGGTTGAGGTCGGGATCGTGGCGTTGAGGGCAAAGTTTCGCCTCCGCATACCAGTCGGCGGGTACTCCGCCGCGCAATCGGTCATGTACTTGCCGCCGAACACGCCAAGCTTCAGCATTTCGCGGGGGTGAGTTCAGGCGCGAAACCGGGATGGAAGCTCCGGCCGGCGGGCTCGGACAAACGGTACCGGTAGCCTTGCTGCATCAGGTCGTAAACCTCGATCCACGGGGGGTTCATCATAGCCTCCGCTGCGCGGTCTGACGTGCTCGGCACGGTCGAGCCGCGCCGGCCTGCATGGCGAGGCGGCAGTAGGGCTTGACGGTGGAGAGCCGGCCGTTGACGCTCCCGACGGCGTATAGCCCTGCCCGAGCAGCCAGCGGCTGAAGCCGGCGACCAGGCCCCAGGTAGTCCCGCCGCGAAGCAGCGACCTGGAGGCCGGCGGACCGGTCGGGTGGGACCGCGACAAGGCCATTTCGGGTGTCATTGGAGGCGCTCTCCGGGTTGATAGCTTCTGATTCTCTTTAATGGACCGTGTCGAAAACTCGCGCCGCCAACCGCCCTGGTCTGGCACCGAGTCCTTCTCCACGATGAACGGCGACGTGCGGGCAAGCGTCTTCTTGCGTCCCCTTATCGCTTCTCCCAGGCCATACGAACATCCCTCCGACCTAACCTCTGCGCGAGCGCAACAGGCGGTCCAAACTGTAGGCGTCGAGCAGCACCAACAGGACGATCACGACGAAGGGGATCCGGAGCGGGAGCAGCTTGCCTGCTGCGGCCAGGAGCAGGCCCGCGGCGAGGGCCAGGGCCAGCAGCAGCTCGCGCTTGCGCTCGCAGGTGCGGGCTGTTGCGCTCGCAACTGCGGTTGCGCCTGCTCCAGTGGTAGGCCGGTTTCCCGAGAGGAGGTCCCAGGCCGCGAGGCCCGCCGCTCCGCCCAGGATCATCGGGAACGCGTCCGCCCCGGCCAGAATGCCTATCGCCGAGACGCAGAAGATCGCGAGGAAGCACGCGGATTCCTGGAAGGCGGGCCGGGTCCATGCCGGTTGCGGCCGGCCGGCTGGCGCCGAGCCCGGACCTCTTCGGCCGCCGGTCACTGGCGGCCGCAATGCCGAAGACGACGACCGGCACGAGCGCGACCAGTGCGCCCCACCACTGGCCGCGGCCGCCGTAGCCCCAGGCGATGGCAAGCCAGGCGAAGGCCAGGGCGAGGAAGCCGAGGATCCCGGGCGTCGACATCGGGGTCACGCCTCCACCCGCCCCACACGGCCGCCACGCAGCGCGGCCCGCAGGAGCGGCGACAAGGGTTGATCGACCGGCCAATCGACGACCTTCACACCCAGCTGCGCGACCCGCCGCAGCTCCAGCCGGCGCTCCAGGCGCACCATCCGCTCGGCCAGCGGGCCGGCCCGGTCGTCCGTGGCGTAGAGACCCTGCGAACGCGCAAACCGCAGCGTATCAGGGCACAGCAGGAGGACCTCGTTGCCGCGGGCCTGGAGCCGGTGGAAGGCCGGCCGGTCGCCGAGGACGAAGGGGCTGACGACCACGATCAGCGCCTGGCTTGGCAGCATGCGCAGCGGCGCGAACTGCAGGCTCTGATACGACGTGTCTCGCGCCGATCCGGGCCTTTGCCAGTGCGCCCAGGATGCGTGCAAGTTGGCCCTTGCTGTATCCGGGGAAGACCGTCAGCACCGGTTCGCCGTATACCAGCAGGCTGACCCGGTGTCCGTCGTGCAGGAATGCCTTGGCGAGCGACGCGGTCGCGGCCACCATGTGTTCGAAGAGGCTCTCCTCCCCGACGCACAGCTCGATCTGCGGCCGGGCGTCGAGGAGCAGCCCGATGTCGGCCGTGTCCTCCTGTTCGAACTCGCGCGTGAACAGCTGCTGCGGGTGGCGGGCCGCCCGCCGCCAGTCGACGTGGCGCAGCGGGTCGCCGGGGTAGTACTCACGCACCCCCCAGAAGTCCGTCCCGCTGCCTGCGCGGCGGATGGGACCACGCCCGGCGTGTCGAGCGTATGGCGGGGCCGGACGGGCAGCCGCTGCATCCGCCTGCCCCTCGGCTGCACCCGGATCTCGGCGGGCGCAGCGATACTGACCTGGCACTCGAAGAGCCCGAAAAGATCGCTCGCGGTGACGGCCAGGCTGTCCCAGCGAAAGCTGCCGCGCCCGACGTCCGGAGCGTGTACCCCAGCGCCGTCTCCTCGCCGGGGGCCAGGGCCGCACGCAGCTCGGGCGCACCCTCGGTGAGCGCGGCGCCGGGTGGCAGCGGATCGGCGAGGTGCAGGAGGACGGTGTCCCGGGCGTCGTTGCGGACGGCCACGCTGACTTCGATCGTGGTGTCTTCGCTCTCGGGCGTGAGGACGGAGGAACGCGACGCGGCCAACCGGAGCTTGCCGGCGTCCGGCGCGGTCAGGAGGCCCGCCGCCAGGTACGCCAGCAGGGGCAGCGTGAGCAGCGCCAGGTCCCCGCTGCGGACGATCAACGCCGCCACGAGGAGGCCGAACGCAAGCAGGCCGGCGAGCAGCGCCCGGTTGGTCATGTTCAACCCGGCCCGAGCGCCGGGGACGGCACGGGCGCCGGGGACGGCAGCACCGGCGCCGGGACCGACTGCACGATGCTGAGGATCACCCCCCGGTCCGTGGTCTTGGCCTCCCACAGGCTCGGGTCCAGGATGACCCGGTGGGCGAGCGCCGGCTGCGTGAACTGCTTTACGTCGTCCGGGGTGACGAAGGACCGGCCCTCCATAGCGGCCCAGGCCCGGGCGAGCTTGAACAGGGCCAGGGAGCCGCGCGGGCTGGCGCCGACCACTACCTGGCGCTGCTGCCGCGTCCGGCCGACGAGGTCGACAATGTACTCCCGGACGTCGGGATGCACGAAGACTTCCTCGACCGCCGCCTGCATGCCCAGAAAGACCTCCGGACTGGTCACCGCGTGCAACTGAACGATGTCCTGCTTGCGCTCCGCCCGGCGCTTGAGGATCTCGGCCTCTTCCTCCCGTTTGGGATAGCCGATCGACAGCCGGACGATGAAGCGGTCGAGCTGCGCCTCGGGAAGCGGGAAAGTGCCCTCGTACTCGATCGGGTTCTGCGTGGCGATGACGATGAACGGCGCGGGCAGGGCCTGGGTCTCGCCTTCCAGCGTCACCTGGTGCTCCTGCATGGCCTCCAGCAGCGCCGACTGCGTCTTCGGCGAGGCCCGGTTGATTTCGTCGGCCAGGAGGATGTTGGTGAAGATCGGCCCCTTGCGGAGCAGAAACTGGTTCTGATTGGTGTTGAAGACATAGCCGCCCGTGATATCGCCGGGCAGCAGGTCCGGGGTGAACTGGATGCGCTTGAAGCTCATCCCGAGCGCCTCGGCGAAGCTGTTGGCGAGCAGAGTCTTCGCCAGGCCCGGGTAGTCTTCCAGCAGGATGTGGCCGCCGGTCGACAGAAAGGCCGCCATCACCTGCCGCAGCACGTCACGCTTGCCGACGATGGCCTTTTCGACTTCGCCGATCACCCGGGCGCAGAGGTCCGCGGTCTCGTCAAGGGGTATAGGGGGTATCGTCATTACGCATCTCCAGTGCGGTTTCCATGTGTGCGAGGGCCAGTTCGATGGCCTGGTAATACTCCGCCGCCTCGCGGCCGGTCAGGCGGCGAACGCGCAGGACTGCTGCGGCGCGTAGCGAGCCCATCGTGTGCCGGATGAACCCGGCTGGGTCCCTAAAGAACGGCGGGCGGGGCGGCCGTGCGGCCGGCCACAAGAAAGCACGCAGCGCGTCGGGCAGGTCGATCTCCGACCGTTGCAGGGCCGTCTGAACTTCGTCATCCGCCGACTGCTGCCGGCCCGTCGCGTACAGGCCGGTCAGCAGCCATGCCAGGTCGTGCCTGACCCTGCTCCGCGACTCGGTTTCCCGGACGTCCGCCAGGATCGACCCGCGCCAGGAATCGATGCGTGTGAGCCAGGGGTTTGACGTGGCGGTGAAATCGGGGTCACCGTAATAAGGCCGGTCCTTCCGCAATTCGCGGATCAGCGGGACCAGTAGGAGTACGCCGATCAGCAGCCACCAGAAGACGTGTTGGTCGATACTGAACACGAAGATGCGCAGCAGCGCCCAAATGACGGTCGCCACCGGCAGCACGACGTTGGCGATGATAATTTGCTGGAAGATCAGCACGAGCAGGAGGAAGAACCCGCCGGCCAGCAGGAGCGCGTAGCGGCGCCGAGCGGTCATCTCAGTGCTCCTTTGGGGCCGACCGGCTGTAGGCGAGGATGTCGTCCAGGCACTGGATCGCCCGGCTCTCGTCGCCGGCTTGGGGCTTCCATTGGCCGTAGCGGACCGCGTCGAACAGCCTGGTGAGCTGGTGGACGGGGTCCGGGGGCACGCCCTTCGACGCCAACAGCCGCTCGAACTCGCCGGACGTCATGTAACTCTCCCGGACAATGTCCTGCTCCTCCTGCAGCGCGTCGCTCATCCTCCGGTAGCAGCGCAGGATCACCTCTTTCAGGTCCGCGCCTGCCAGCAGATCGAGCCGGGCCTGCTCGGCCTCCAGCTGCCAGGTGGCGAGCGGTGGGCGGCGCTTCTCGCGCAGTAGGGCCAGGCCCAAGAGGACCGTGCCAATGAGCAGGGCGGCGGCGACCAGCCAGATCAGCACCGGCGGTGTGGGACCGAGCGGTGGGCCGGCCTCGGCAGGCCTGGCGGGCACCGGCATCGGTTCGGGCAGCGATACCTGCGACGTCGGGAGCAGCATCAGGAATAAGTAGAGCAGGCCTGAGACGACCGCGAGGACCAGTACAATCCGGAAGGCGATGGCCAGCACCTCGCGCCAGTCGGTGCCCCGGAGGAGCCGGTAGACAGCGACGATCAGGCCCGCGACCAGGAGAACGGTTAACAGGATGACCATGAAACGGTTGATGGACATCCTGACGGGCATGTCTTCGGCCGGCGAGGTGAACTCCATCTCCCCGCCGCTGACTTCGGGCAAGGGCATGCCGGGCTGGAGCGTGAGGCGCGGCAAGGCCATGCCGATCAACAGGGTCGTCACGATCGCGAGGCCGAGGAAGAGGAGGACGGAGCGCTCTGCGCTCTCCCGTTCTGCGCTGTCGGTCAAGAGGCGCCTCCGACTTGAGCAGCAAGCGGGCTCCCGGATGCTGCAAGAGCTATTCTAGCACCCCCCGGGCCTCTAGTCCAGGTATGGTGGCCGCTCAGCAGGCGCCATGATCTCCGACCTCTGCCTGACCGAAGACGTCATTGTAGCCACTGTTACGGCAAGTGCGGGGAGGCAAGCGCAACCATGACGCTGTTACCTTCTCCGTCCCTGCCAGTGTTCCGGTATTGCATGGGCACAAGGAGAATTCGATGTCAATTGAGGAAAACAAGCGGGCCGTGCGGCGCTACTTCGAGGAGTTCCACACCGGACGCCGGCTGTCGATTGCGAATGAGATCATGACGCCCGAGTTGGGTGAACCGACCATCGGCCTGGCGCGCGACTTCGCGAACAGCTTCCCCGACTATCGGATCTCGATCATAGACCAGGTCGCCGAAGGGGATAAGGTCGCGACGGTCTGGGAAGCCGAGGGCACGCACCAGGGGACCTGGAACAGCCCGATCGGCCCGATCCCGGCAAGTGGAAAACCGGTGACCTGGACCGGGACGACCACGCTGCGCCTGGTCGACGGGCGGATCGCGGACGTCATCGGGACGAACTGGGATCACCTCGGCATCTTGCAGTCCATGGGTGCCCTGCCGGCCACCGCCCCGCGTCCAGGCGCGTAGGGCCGGCGACGACCGGATGCCCACGTTCGCCCGCGTGGAGCGTGTTGCGTCCCGGCTGCAGCCGGGACGCTCGTCACCGCCCTGTCCCCGCAGAGAGAGACTCGACGAGTTCCTGCACGCGCGCGTCATTCCATTCGAGGATTTCCCCGCTCCATTCCAGTGGCGCCGCGAGTGCCAGGGCAACCGCTGCCAGGGCCGGCGTCTCGGGCGGAAGCAGCCGGCCCTGTTCGTACAGATCCACGAAGTATTGGAGTACGTCGTCCGGCGCCTTCCCCTTGCCCTTATTACGAATCGCAGCCTGCATCGGCGTATCCACCTCGCCGGGGATGATGAGCAGGACTGCGATGGTCGGCTCCTCTGCGGCAATGGTTCTGGAGAGCTGGTTCAGCGCGGCCTTCGAGGCGCTGTAAGCACTGGCTCCTGGGATAATGCTCTCCGCGCCGTGGCTCGTTACGTTGACAACCCGGCCCCGAGACTGCCTCAGGTGGGGGATTGCCAGTTGGCACAGCGTCGCAGGTCCGAACACGTTCACGGCCATCTGGTGCTTCCAATCCTCGATGGCGACGTCGGCGACGGCGGAGAGCGGCTCGATGGTCGCAGCGTTGTTGACGAGCGCGTCGATCGTAGCGAAGGTCTGGACCGTCCTGTCCACGATCTCCCGGCAGTCTTCGGACTTCGTGATATCGGCTGCCACGGCCATCGCCGTGCCGCCGCCCTGCCGGATCCGCTCGCACTGCACCTGCAGCGCGGCCTCGGAGCGCGCCGTCAACACGACGCGCGCGCCGCGGGCAGCGGCGATCGAGGCGATGGCCGCGCCGAGGCCCTGTGACGCGCCTGTGACGATGACCGTCGGTGCTTGCACTTCTCCCCTCCTCTGGCCCATTCCTTAAATCGCTCACGCCCTCATTCGCCGCCTTCGCCGCGGGTCTACGTCGTACACCTCGCCGGTGACAAAGGCCTTCAGCGGAGATGACGCCTGCCGGCGACAGCCTCCTCGCCTCTTCCTCCACGCGACGGCCAACGGGAGTCAATCAGCCAGACTCGCGGCCCCTTTTCGGTTAATTATATCCGGGGAGCCTGACCGATGAAAACGAACGCTTCGACGATGCGACCATTCCTAACGTATCCGCATGCGATCCAGGCCCAGGCAGCGATTGATATCGCCGCTCCACCGGAACAGGTGGCAGCCTTGTACCGCGCTGTCGAGCGGTGGGACGTGACGTTTCCGGCCACAATTGAGCACGCGCGGGTCATCGAAACGGGAGATAACTGGCAGCAGGTTGAGGTGGCGCATAGAATCGAAGGGCGCGTGCCCAACACCCTCATCTTTCTGTCCGACACGGAGATTGGACTCGAGGAGAGCAAGAAGCGCTTCGACGCCAGTTTTCTGAACCGGTTCGAACCGGCCGCCGGGGGTGGCACGCATTACGTCATAAGCGCCCAGATCCGCGTCAAGGGCCTCTTCCGTGCCCTGAAACCGCTTCTGACGGGCTACGTGCGCCGGCGAGCGCTCCTGCAGATGCGGACATACGTGCTCGAGCCGCTAAAAGCGGCTGCTGAAAGTAGCGCTTGAAAGAGTTCCTGACAGATCGCCAGGCAGCTGGTAGGCCGGGGTCGGGGCGGAACCGGAAAGGTGCTGGTGCTTTGCCAACTGACGCTGCTACCATATCGGGCGTAAGGGCGATATAATGGCCGCGTTGGGAATCCGAATCAGCGAGCAAAGTCGAGAATGGAGGGATACCGGAAATGGACATCAAGAGAAGTGGCTCGCAGCCCTCGGGCAAAGGATCGGCCGACTGGTTTACCGGAACGGTACGCATTGACCCCCTGCTCACGGCGCCGCCCCCGGCACGGGGCATTATGCTCAACGTGACCTTCGAGCCAGGCGCGCGCACACTCTGGCACACCCACCCGCTGGGCCAGACCCTCATCGTCACTGCCGGCTGCGGTCGAGTGCAGCACTGGGGCGGTCCGATTGAGGAAATCCGGCCAGGCGACGTCGTCTGGATCGCGCCGGGCGAGAAGCATTGGCACGGCGCCACGCCGGCCACGGCGATGGCGCATATTGCCATCTATGAAGCGCTCGACGGCCACTCCGCCGAGTGGATGGAAGAAGTGAGCGAGGAGCAATACCGCTGATCTGCCCGTCGTGCTTGGCGTCGAACGGCAGCGTCGATGCGCTGCCGTTTGGTATTGAAGTTCCGGGTGTCAATTGCCCAAGCGTTTCAACCCGCCGGCTTCAACACGATAAAGATGCGGTGCGTGTCCCCCGTGTACGGGTAGCACGACATCAGCGTGACCCGTTCATCCGAGAACGTCCCGATCCACTTCGCATTTTCCAGTCGCTGCTCGTACGGCACGCCCACTTCCTGCACGATGAACCGGTCCGCGACCTTATACTGGAAGGCTCTGCTCCCCCGAGTAGATCGTAACGGGATCCCCCACCTTGAGCGCGTCCAGGTGCCGGAAGACTTCGCCCACGATGTTGTTGTGGCCCGTCAACACCGTGTTCCCGACCTCGCCCAGCCTGGCCGAAGTCTTGTGCCAGCTCACCGCATACTCGGCCACGTTCCATTCCGCCGACTTGCTGCCATCCGCATTGACGATCACGCGCCATCCGATTGGGATGATCTTGCTGTCCAGGCCAATCTCTTGCGCCACGATCCGGTCGGGTACGCCGGCCTCGCGCTGTGGGGCGGCCGTCGGCGCGGGTGCGCGGTCGGGGCAGCCGTGGAGCGTCGGCGGAGGCGGCGCCTGCGTGGGCGCAGTCGTTGCCGTCGGTGGGAGTGCAGGCGTGGGACTGGGCGCAGCAGTTGGCGCGCTCGCGGTGGCTGCCGCAACAGCGGTCGGCGCCGGCGCCGCGAGCGTGGCCGTTGCCGGCGCCACGCGTCCGCAGCGGCTGCGGTAACGTGCGCCCTTGATCTCGCCAGTGTCGATAATCATGGGAAGCGGCGATGGCGTTGCGGTGGGTACGACGCTCGGCCGTGCTGTGGGGATCGGGCTCGCGGCTCGGTTCGCGGGTGGCCGTTGCCGCAGGCTTCACGATAACCTGGCTCGCGATCTCGTTTTCAACCTGGCCGGCCTGGGGCAGCCTGACGTCGAGGGATTGTCCGGATTCGGTGGTGATCTGCGTGCGTCCAGCGCCGCCCTTGATGGGTGTGAGCATCCGGCTCAGGATTTGCGTGGGACCGGCGAAGGCGAGCGCAGACGACATAAAGACGAGCACGGCCACGGCGAGGGTCATGGGCTTGCGTCGCATGGGGGTTCTTCCTTTGGGGTCTGCCCTTGGGGGTGGGCTGGCGGCCGGCGCCCATTGCGCGCACCGGACCGCTTATGTGCATGTACTGAGAACTTGCCTCGGGAATAACGCTGGCCAAGGGGCGAGCGAAAACGTCCGGTCCCGGCGTGTCTGATCCGACCTGGGACAGGGGCGAACCGCGCGTGATGACACGCGCTGCACCCTTGATACTGATGGTTATCGGACTTCGCCTTGCGAACGGCGCCTTCCGCGAAGTGCTACTGCGGATGACCGAGAGGTCTTGCCCGGTGGGGGGCCTCTGTTAGTATAGTACCACCGAGATGATTTTCGCGCCAATTTGCCGCGCGGCGCGATGGGGTCATACGCGCTTGCCAACCGCGGCGCCGGGCGGCTTGGACCTGCGCTCGTCCTCGACCTGGTTCCTCGGCTCATTAAGCCAAAGGCCGGCTGTCGGGAGACAGCCGGCCTTATGTGTCTGGTATGCGCTGCAGACCGGCATGCCGCACCGGTCTTACGCTCCAAGACGGATACTACTTGCCGAAGCAGCTGTAGTAGATCTTCTCGTAGCTCTTCCGCGTCAGGTCGCGCGGGTTGCCGATCGTCTGCGGATCGCTGTAGGCCAGGTCGATCAAGGTGTCCAGGTCTTCCTCCTTGACGCCCAGCTCCGGCACCGTCGGGATTTCCAGCAGCTTCACGAACTGGGTCACGGCATCGACCGCCGCCTCAGCCGCTTCGAGCGTCGTCATCCCCCAGGTGTTTACGCCCATCGCCTGCGCGATGCGCGCGTACTTCACCGGCTCGCCCAGGTAGTTGTACGCCATCACCGGCGGCAGCATCGCGGCGGTCAGCACGCCGTGCGGCAGGTCATAGAACCCGCCTGCGGTCTGGCTCATCGCATGCACCGCGCCCGCGCTCTCCGTGCCGTAAGACATGCCCGCCAGCATCGCGGCCATCGCCACCTTGTAGCGCGCCTCGACGTTGTGGCCCTGCGCGAAGGCGATCGGCAGCCACTGCGCCAGCGTCTCCATCGCCCACAGCGCCACCGCATCGGGCCACGGCTGCGCGTACGCGCAGGTGAAGCACTCGATCGCGTGCGTCAGCGCATCCAGCCCCGTGCTCGACGTGATGTGCGCGGGCATGTCCAGCATCAGCAGCGGGTCGATGAGCGCGACGTGCGCCGCGATCAGGCCCGTGCCGCCCACGTTATACTTGATGTGGCGGTTCGGGTCCGTGATGACCGACCACAGCGTGACCTCGCTGCCGGTCCCGGCCGTCGTGGGCACGGTAACCAGCGGCGGGATGCGCTTCTTGATGGGCTGCGGGTCGGCCCACTCGTAGCTCAGGATCGAGCCGCCGTTCTCCGCCACGACGCCGATCGCTTTTGCCGTGTCCATCGGGCTGCCGCCGCCCAGGCCGATCAGGCCGTCGCAGCCTTCGCCCTTGTAGATCTCGACTGCGTTGTCGACCAGTGCGATGGGCGGGTTGGCGATGACCCCGTCGAAGAGGCAATAATCGACGTTCCCCGCTTCCAGCACCTTGGTCACTTTTTCTGCGATGCCCGCCCTAACCAGGCCGGCATCGGTTACGAGCATAGCCCGCTTCACGCCCAGTGCTTTGACCTCGTCGGCGAGGCATTCCACAGCGCCGGGGGCGTGCTTGACAACAGTCGGGACTTCGAATGACCGTAGGTTAACCATAGACTCGTCTCCTTAGACAGAATGAAATCAGGGCCCGGCAGGTTTTGTGGGCCTGTCGGGCCTCACGTCGCTTAACCGGGATACCCTACTTCGAGTGCGGCCAGTGTTTCGGGCAGGGGCACCCCCTGCGATCCCATCCGCGGGCCGCGTAGTAATCCAACCGCAGCCGCTCGATGTCCTCATCCTTGAAGAAATGGCCCGCGGCCGGCCCATCCGGCAGCGGCTCCTCCTTGAAGCGGGCCGGCAGGTCTTCGTCTTCCTTCCGCATCCCCGCCTTTAGGTTGAACAGCCGGGTGAGGCTGTAGATCCGGGCGCCGATCGTGAACAATTCCTCTTCGTCGATGCGCCGGCCCGTCGCATGCTCGAACATATCCAGGTATTGGTCGTCCGTGATGCCGTACCGGGCGAAGTCGCAGGTGGCGAAGGTGTCGAGGCCTGCCAGGTGGTCCTGCACCTCGGCCAGCAGTTGGCCCTTGCCGTCCAGCCCGAGGCGCTCGTACGTGTTCCCGCGCCACGTCTCGCCGCCTGCCTCATAAAGGACGGGGAAGGCGCGCTGGTGGCAGCCGCCTCGGTCCGCAGTCATGTACGCCAGCCCCATGCCGGGCACGCCGCGCGGTCCCCAGGCCGGCAGTTCCAGCCCCTTCACGTGGATCGCGAACTTCTCGGCTTCCGGTCCCAGCTGCTTAGCCGCAGCCCGCACGCCTTCGGCAAGCAGGTCGCCAACGCCTCGGCGGTGCGCGATATCTTCCAGGAGCCGGCTGAGGCTTGGCCCGTCGCCCCACTGCGCGTCCACCTGCAGCATGCCCCGGTCGCATGCCTCCAGCGCGAAGCTCAGGACTGCCCCCGCGGAGATGGTGTCCAGGCCGAGCATGTCGCACGTCAGGCCCAGGCAGACCGCTTCGCCGGTGTCCCCGACCTCGAGGTTCGCGCCCAACATGGCCGCGCTCTCGTACTCAAGCGAGTCACCCTTCATCCCCTCGTGCGGCCCTTCCTTGAGCGTGCCTTCCTTCGTGCAGGCAATCGGGCAGGCGAAGCAGGCGAGGTTCTTGTCCCAGTATTTCGCCCGCTGCGCCTCGTCGCCCAACCCGGCTGCACCCGCGAAACTCCCGCGCTGGAAGTTGCGGGTCGGCAGCAGGCCCTCGGCATCGGCCCAGGGGATCGAGGCCGCGGTGCCGCCCGCCTTGAAGCCCTGGATATAGCTGTTCTCCTTCATCGTGCCAAGCGTCGTCTTGACGGTCGCCTTGAACGCGTCCGGGTTAGCCGTATACACCCTGCCGGTGCCCCTGACCACGATTGCTTTCAGGTTCTTCGCACCCATCACTGCGCCGCCGCCGCCCCGGCCCGCCTGCCGGTGCCAGTCGCAGTCGATCAGCGAGAACTTCACCCGGTTTTCGCCCGCGGGCCCGATGCAGGCGAACTTCCATTCCTTTTCGCCGTAGGTCGGGCGCAAGGCCTCGTAAACCTCGAACGTGTCCGATCCCCAGAGATGGCCGGCCGGCTTGATCGAGACACGGCCTCGTCGTCGATCTCCAGGTAAACCGGCTCGCTTGCCTGCCCCGTGATCAGCATGCCGTCGTAGCCCGCGGATTTGAGTTCCTGCCCCCAGAACCCGCCGAAGTAGGAATCGGCGAAGAGGCCCGTCAGCGGCGACTTGAAAACGACGACCGACCGCATGGCCGGCGACTGTGTCCCGGTCAAGGGGCCGACCACGAAGATGAGTGGATTTGACGGCTCGAAGGCCGGCGCTGCGGGGTCTTGGTGCTTCGCCAGCAGGTAGGCGCCCACGCCCTTCCCGCCCACGTACCGGTTGAGCACGTCATCGGGTAACGAAAAGGTGCTCGCCGTGCGGGCAGTCAGGTCGACGTGAAGATAGTGGTTGTGATAGCTCTTGGGCATGGATACCTCTCAGGTGATAATCATTGTGACTCGGGTCACAAATCTGCTACGATAACGCGCATCCGTTCGCCGGCGCCTTGACCGGCACGCGCAACTGGTATCTCTACGGCGTAAGCTCGCTGGGGCAGCAGATCGCGGACCTAGCGGTGGACCTCTTCGACTTCGTCGTACCACGACACGCGGGTGCCCACCCTGGCCCGCATCTTCCAGGCCATGGGTTTTGGCGCGTCGTCCATTGCTTTTTGCAGCTTGTCCAGTTGGGCGTTGGCTTGCGCCTTCAAGTCCTCGGTGAGCAGCTCGGCTTCGCCCCGCGCCATGAAGTCCCGCAGCTTCTGTATCGTCATGCTTACGGTCGTATACAGGCCCCAGTCCTTGGCGCAGAGGCCCGCGATCACGGCCGTGTTGATCGTTTCCTTGTCCGACGGTCCCATCTCGTGGTCCAGGACCAGCGACAGGAGATCGAGCACATCCTTCCGATTCAGTTGGACGATTTGGGCCTTGGTCAGGAAGAGCTCGGCCAGCGGAATAGTCAGCGGCTCGACCTGCAGCCGGCCGGTTAGCGGTATGTTGTGACACATGTGAAAATCGCCGATGAAGATATCGATCTGGCGATTCTTGTCGTTGTCGTAGTAAAGCTGCCGGTGATCGCCGCTCAACGTATTGAACGTCTTGTTCGGCGTGTAGCCCATCCCCGAAAGGAACGGCTCCAGCTTGAGCGACCCCGGCTTGTCCGTCACGAAGTCGATGTCCGGGTAGCTGCGCGTCAGGGCGCGATGCGGCACGCGGTCGCAGTGCATCTTGACCGCCAACCCACCAACAAGACGGAGAAAAATGCCAGCACTCTGCGCCGCAGAAATCAGGCGCTGCATCTCGTCTTCGAGGCTGGGTAATGTGCTCATTCGGCCGTCCTCATGACCTCACCCCCCCGGCCCCCCTCTCCTGTTGCGACAGGAGAGGGGGAGGATGTACCCGTCTCCCCCTCTCCTACCCGCGGGGCTACCTGTGGTAGCACAGGAGAGGGGGTCGGGGGGGAGAGGTCACTCCACAGGGATTTCCTCGTAGATCTTGTTGATATCGATCCCTTCGCGCTTGCGGTAGATCCGGAAGCCGAAGTAGATCACGATCGAGAGCAGATACATCGCGCCCATGTAGATGAGTGACGTCGTGTTCTTCACCCCATCGGGGTTGATGCTCCACCCGATGCCGTACAGGGCGTTCGGATCGAGGATCCACTGGTACAGCAGGAAGGCCAGGAAGGCGCCGAAGATCACGCCGGCCACGCTGATCAGCGGAATGCCTAGGATCTTGTACTTGGCGATCGGCGACGCCTCATACAGATCGCGCTTGATAAACGGCAGCAGGATGGCCGCGATGGTCGTGCCAAAGTACATCACGGCGATGACCAGGGTCGAGCACAGGGTCAACGACTGGAAGTTCGCTACGTTCCAGGCGAAGAGCGCGCCGACGATCAGCGACGGGATCACCATGAGCAGCAGCGCGTAAATCGGCGTTCGGGTGCGCGGCTCCACCTCGGCTACTTTCTCCGGCAGGAGGCGGTCGAAGGCCGCTGCGAAGATCACGCGCGTCGAGCTGAGGAACACCGTGCCCGACCAGCCGAACCACCAGGCGCTCATCGCCAGGATCACGATGAACTGCAGGATCCGGCTGGAAGTCATCCAGCTCGCCAGCAAGGCCGGATAGGGCCACACGGGCAGCGGCGGCACGACGTCCGTGAATCCCCAGCGGTAGTTCCACCAGGCCGCATTGGCCGCCATGAACCATTTCCACGTGATCGTCTTCTCGATCAGCAGGAAGAGCACCACACCCAGTGCGGTGGTGGCAAGGAGGGCATAGGCCATGCCGTTGAAGTTGCGTTTGAAATCCGTCGCGCCCCGGACCTCGCCGTACAGCGTGGCGCCCCAGTTCGGCCACAGGTTGAAGAACGTCATATAACCCATGGCAAGGAAGATGGCGATCAGGCTGCCTCCCACCAGGGGCGCGACCGCTCCCGCCTCCTCGCCCGCCTTCAGCGTCGCCTCATACACGCCCGGCTGCGCGCCAAACATCGCTACTGCATTCTGCTCGAGCCCGGCTTGGAACGACGCGTTGTTTCCGAACAGGAGGAACAGCAGCACGACGGCCAAACCGGCGATGCTGGTCCAGAAGCAGAACTTCTGGAACCTGCTGTACCATTTCATGCCTTTCGCGATGAAGAAGGTGACGCAGGCCAACATAAAGAGCACGGCGGTAAAGAACCCGACCGGCGTCTGCGAGAACCAGAGCGCCGCATCCTTGAAGCCGGCAATACCCAACAGCGGCGTGAAGAAGATCTGCCGCAGCATGTCGCTGTACAGCGGCACCCACAGCCAGAGGATGAACCACCAGCCCGTCACGCCGAGCACGAAGCCGATTGCGCCGCCGAGGATGCGGCTTTGCCAGACGTAGTCGCCGCCGGCACGCGGCATAACCGAGATGAGGCTCGAATAGACGATGATCTCGAAGATCAGGAATACGGCGCTGAGCAGGAGCGTCGGCAGCAGGCCCGCCTCGAAATAGTACATCTGGCTGAAGCTGTACATGCCGAGGGTAACCAGGTTGATCGAGAAGAAGGCATAGATGAAGGCATCGAAGACCGACCACGATCGGACGAGGCCGGTTGCTTTTCGCAGAAACAGGGACGAGTCTTGACCTTGCGGCGGCTGGCCGCTCGGAGAAATCGCATGTTGTGCCATAGTGTCGCTCTCCTTATCCGCATTGATAGGGGCGTTCATGCCATCGCGCCCGAAGTGACACAGTGCCTGCCTGGCGAATCCGATTCACCGCTTCTGTCGCTGCCGCTGGGACCCGCTCGCTCGACCTCCTTTCACGCGTGCCCCGGTGTTCCTTGCTATCAGCCCGTGGTCAATATGTAGTTCTTCACCTTGTCGCGCTCCAATTGGATCAGCGCACCGAGGAGCCGGCCCTGCTCGTACATGCTCCCCGGATTGATGCAGAGCGTCTTGCCCATGCGGCTCGTGCCTTTGCCTTCATGGACGTGGCCGTGGAGGCCGATAAGAGGCTGGTATTTGGTGATCACGTCCCGAACCGCATGGCTGCCCACCGGTATGAGCGCCCGGCCCGCTTCCTTCGGCTTCATGTCGGCCGTAAGCTCCGGCGCCTCGTCAAGGTTGGACCCGTACGGTGGTGCGTGGAAGTTGAAGATGCTCTGGTTCGGCTTCTGCAGGAGCCCGAGCATCGCGTCATAGCGCTTGCGCAGTTCCGGCTCTTCCGCCTCCCGATAGGTATGCCAGGGGGTCGGGTTGCTCCAGCCCGAGCTGATCATCTCGTGATTGTCGTCGACCATGACCTTCTGGCCCTCGACGTTCTTCACGTGCTTCGATGTGCTGATCAGCTCGTCCAGCTCGAACATGTCGTCGTTGCCGGGCGCCACATAGCACCGGATGCCCGTCCCCTCGAGCTTTCCGTCCGCGTATTCCAGCCATTGGCAGGCCCGCTTGTAAACCTCCGAAACGAAGATCTCGTCGATGCGGCTCGGGCGCTGCTGCATTTCGGAAATCTCGTCCGGCGTCGTCCGGTACGGGTAGTAGCCGCGGCTCGTGATCTTCTGGGCCATGCCTTCCACCTCTTCGATGCCGTGCAGCATGAATTCCTGCTGGAGCAGCACTGCCTTGTAGGTGTCGCCGCCCATGTGGATGATGGGCACGATGGCCTTGCCGGTCATGTCGCCGCCGAGAACGATCAGGTCCGCCTTGTAGAATTTGCCCGCACTGATGAACTTCTTCCAACAGATGTCCGATCCGTGCACGTCGGTGGCAAAGAAGAGTGTCGTCATCGCGCCCTCCTCAAATCAGAAGCCGTGGAGCGTCGCCCGCGCGACGGTCCACGGCTTCGGTTCTAGCTGGCAGTGAGCACGCAGCCTTCCGGCGAACAGACTCGCGCTTGGGGCTGCAAATAACCGGTAGCGTCATGCCTGCGTTGCATGCAATCTGTCTCCACGAGACCTGCCCGAATGACGGGGTTAAGCTGGCGAGGAATGTGTCACAGAGTGTACTCGGGATTACACATTTCTGTCAAGAGCGCTAATCGAAATCTGGTATATCGATGGTATACGTGTCCCCCGCCCGTTTGTCGAGCGGGGAAAACGCGTAGCGCGTGTGGCGCGTCCTGGCTAGTCGGCCTCGGCCGCGGCCGCTCTCCCTGCGGGCAGCGTCAGCAGCGCCACCGCGCTGACCACGACGAGCCCGCCTAACACCTGCACCGGGCTCAGGCGGTCGCCGAGGAAAAGGTAGCCAAACGCCGCTGCAAAGGGCACCTCTGCCATCGCCGCAATCGAGGCCACGGACGCCGGCAGCCGCCGGAGTCCCGTCGCATACAGCGCATAGCCTCCGATGGTCGTAATCAGGATGAAGCCGGCAAACGTGAGCAGGACCTGTTCGCCCTGGAGCTGCGGCAGGAACCCGGACAGCCCGCGAGCCGAACTGGAACGGGAACAAGGCCAGCGCCGCAAACGCGAAGGCCACCCCGAGGATGGTCCACGACGAATAATCACGCGTCAGGCGCTTCGTGAACAAGGTGATGCCGGCATACGCCACGGCCGAGCCCATGGAGACGAGAAAACCCGCTAACGTCAGCTGCATGCCGGCCGTGTCGTTTGGCCATGCGATCAGGATCGTGCCGAGCGATGCGAGCCCGATCGCCGTCCACTTTTGCCACGTCAACGGCTCGCGCCAGATGATGCGGGCGACCACCGTCACGATGATCGGCGCATTGCACTGGATGATCGTGGCGATCGATGGCCCGTTGATCAGCACCGCGAAGATCCACGCGACCTGGAACGTCGCGACGGCCAGGATGCCCATCGCGGCGAACCACGGCAGGTCCTGCCGCCCGACCCGGAGCTGCCCGCGGTGTCGCACCGCGAGGTATCCCAGCAGGCAGAGCGACGTGATCAGCATCCGCCAGAACGCCAGGCTGAGCGGCTTGAATCCCCCGTCCTGTACGAGCGAGGTGATGAACAGGCCCGCGGTCGACCAACACACCGTGGCAAGGATGACCAGGCCCAGGCCGCCCCAGCGCACGGCGCCCGCCTTCGCCGCCTGCTCGCCGGCGGCTCGCCTGGAACGCGCGTCTGCGGACGGCAGCGTCATCGTGGGTGTCCCAGGGGCCGTGCCCCAAGTGCTTGCTCCGCTCATCCGTTGATCCGTGCGCCATCCGTTGCGCCGCTCGTCAATGCCATCGACCGGACAAACCGCCGGTCGAAGCCCGGATCCAGGTCCAGTTCGACCTGCTCCGCTGCCGCCGCAAGGCGTTCGGCCCGCGCGAATTCCGCGTCGTCGAGCATCATCGCCGCGCCCAGCCCGGCCCCATTGACCGACGTCTCGATCGCCTCTCTCGGCGCGGGCGGGATCATCCCAAGCTCACGCGCCGCGTCCACGTCCAGCTGCGCGCCAAACGAGCCCGTCAGGATCAGTCGTTTCAGGTCCCCCGGTTCCAGGTCCAGCCGCTGCATCAGCGTGTCGATCGTGGCCCGGATCGCGCCCTTCGCCTTCTGCAGCTCCCGGATGTCGTACTGCGTCAGGTAGAGCGACACCCGGACGCCCTCCTCCCCTTCGTCGATCCCACGGCGGTCGACGCCCTGGTCGGTGATCAGGAAGCGCCGGACGCCGCTCTCCATCGACAGGTCGGGGGCCGTGTCGAAACGCCGGCGGAAGGGCCGGGCCGCCGCCGAGTCCTCCGCTGCAAACCGCCCGCTTGGCTCGATTACCCCTACCCGGCGCAGCTCCCGGACCAGCGCGAGCAAGCCTGACCCCGTCAGGCCGACCGGCCTGCCGTCGCCAACGGTCTTCAGCAGCAGCGTGCCGTCCCGCTTCGCCTCTGCCCCGGTGATCGCGCCGTCGACGGCCCGCGTGCCGCACGAGATATTCACCCCTTCAAATGCCGGCCCGGCCGCAGTCGACCCTACGACGATGCGCCGTCCGTCGGTGACCATGACCTCCCCGTTCGTTCCCAGGTCGATCGCGGCCATCGGTTCTGTTGCCCGGTCAAAGCCGTAATAGAGCAGGCAGGCGAGCGCGTCCGACCCCACAAAGCCCCCGACCAGCGGCGGGAGCACGACCTCGGCGCCGGGCAGGATATCGGCGAATGGGCTGTTGGCGTCCCCCGGAAGGAAGCGCAGCGCCCCCGTAGCGTAGGGCTGAAAGGGCAGCTCCGCCAGCGTGTCGGTCGGGTAGCGCAGCAGCAGATGGTGCATCGCGCTGTTGCCCACGATCGTCGCCTTCCGCACGCGTCCCCGGGCGCTTGGCGGCAGCTTCAGCCCGTCGATCGCTTGCACGATGGAGGAACGCGCCAGTGCCGCAACGCGCGACGCTTTGTCGGGGCTCGCCTGGGCCGCGCCCAAACGCGAGATCACATCCGCCCCGTAAGCCGTCTGCTGATTGAGCGCGGCCGCGCCCGCGCACACCTCCGGAGACCCGACAGGTTTTTCAACACCTGTCAGGTCTGGCGCACCAGCCCGATCAGGCTCTTCGAGCGTCGCGACGAATGCCGCAACCGTCGTGCTCCCCAGGTCGATCGCGAGGCCGAGCGGCATGCCCGGGCCGGAGGTGCTTGTCGCTGACCCGGAAGATTTTGTCGGAGTAGACCACGATCGGCGCCAGCGTGACGTCGACGTCGCCCATCACCTGCGCCCGGCAGGCCAGGCGGAAGTGGGTCGCCTGGTTCGGCCGGCGTCAGCAGCGCCAGCTCGCGCTCGTCCAGCGGACTCGAGCGCGCCTTCGGCGATCGTCTTGCACTTGCCGCATGTGCCCCGGCCCGCGCAGGGCTGTTCCAGCGGCAGCCCGGCCGCGATCACTGCGCGCGCTCAGGAGGCTTCCTTCGTCGACCGTCACCACCCGGGTGTCGTTGCCCAGGTGTACGGTCGACTTGCGCGGTCAGCAAGCGCGCGCACCTGCTCGTAGAACTGCGCCACGTGCTCGCGCATCACCTGCTCCGCCCGGTCGCAGTCGTGCGCTCGGATGGCGTCGATGAGATTCGGCGTGCATGTGGACCGCGGCCGGCAGCGCGCCCGCCGCCGTCAGATCGGGGCAAGACCAGGTGCCAGAGCCGCTGCGAGAGCCCGAAGAAGTGGTCCAGCGTGCCCCGGCCAGGTAACTATTCCCGGTGGCCTGGGCGATGGCCTGGTGCAGTCGGTGGTCGATCTCCAGGATCAGGCGTCCGGCTTTGCCGGGGACGCTTCGTCGATCGGGCGTCGCCGCCTGCTCGGCCAGCAGCGCATCCATGACCGCGAGGTCGTCTGCGGTCGCCCGCTGTGCCGCCAGCCGGGCAGATAACCCCTCGAGCCGCAGGCGCGTCTCGCTCAGCTGGTCGAGCGTCGCCAGGTGTACGTGGGAGACGTAGATGCCGTGCTCGTGCGGCGGGGTGATCGCCACCAGCCCCTCGTAGGCCAGCAGTTGGAGCGCCTCGAGCACGGCTGCCGTCGACAAGCCCAGCTCCTCGGCCATGCGCTCCAGCCGGATCGGACGCGCCCGGCCGCAGCGACAGCGTGGTGATCCGCTCCCGGATACGGGTGTAGGCGTGCTGGACCTCGACAGGTTCGGGCCCGACCGTCGTGGACGCCGGGGACGGCTGCTTGGCGCGTTGCGCGGCGTGCTCAGGGCCGGGCTTGGTCACGGTTCGCGCCTCCCCTCGGTGGCGCTTGCCGTGCGGGCAGAGGCGAGCACTTCGCGGACCTCGACGTAGAACTCGCGCACGTGTGTCCGGGCGATCTCCTCGGCCGCCGGCCACGTCCTTGCGCCGGATCGCGTCGACCAGCCCCAGGTGCTTCTCGACCGCGCCGGGCAGGAACTGCAAGCGCGGGAGCACCAGGTACCAAAGCCGCAGCGACAGGCCGTAGAACTGCTCGAGGGTCTCGGCCAGGTAGACGTTCTTCGCGGCCTGGGCGATGCCCTGGTGAAAGCGGTGGTCGATGTCGAACAGCAGCCGCGCGTCGTCCGCCCCGGCCGATGCTTGCGCCTCGCGCAGCGCCTCGAGCACGGCCAGGTCGTCGGGCGTCGCGCGCTCCGCGGCCAGCCCTGCCGCCAGCGATTCGAGCTCGATCCGCAGCTCGCTGAGCTGCTCCAGGTCCGCGATGTTCACGTCGGCGACATACGTCCCGCGCCGCGGGGTGATCCGCACCAGGTGCTCGTGAGACAGCAGCTTCAGCGCCTCTTCGACCGAGAAGAGCGGGACATGCAGCTCCGCGGCAAGCGACTGTGGGTTGATGAGCGCGCCGGGCGCCAGCTCCAGGGTGGTAATCCGGCCGCGGATCAGGTCATAGGCATGTCGGGTGTCCACTCGCTCGATTTCCATGTCTCAGCTCCTCTCAGCGTCGCCAGCCTGGGTTTGCCCATGGCTCGTGCGCGCGACCCGGTAGGTGTCGAGGCCATCGCTGGTTTCGACCACCGCGACCTCGGGATTATCCGCGCCCGACCGCAGCGCGCCGCCCAGCGCCCGCTCGCGGGCCAGCTCGCGCGCACGCGTCATGGCCGGCGCCAGCTCCTCGAACCGTTCGCGGCCGTCGCCCGACTGCGTGTAATACCCCAGCACCTCCATACCCGCCTGGTCCATCTCGGGGCACACCAGGATTTCCTCGGTCACCATAACCGTCCCCGCCACCGCGCCCAGCGCATTCGCCACCGGGTAGTGCTCGGGGAGGATCAACTCGGTCTGCAGCGCGTCCGCCACGGCCTGCAGGAACATCCGCGCCGGTGCGCCGATGCCGATCAGCGGCTGCCGCATGTGAAACGACGTGTCGAGATGCGGGTGGCGGTGATTCAGGCTGTTATCGAAGAACCAGGGGCCGATCTCCGGCTCGCGGCTCACGTCGACGCGTGCCGGGGAAGGCCAGCCGCTTTCCGGAGAGGAAGGTCACGATCGCGTGCAGCCCCATTTCGACGATCCGCTGCCAGATTTGCCGGGCCACCTCTTGCGGCTCGCGCCACCGGTTATGCGCAAAGACCTCCAGCGCCGCGATCGCGGCCTCGCAATCCCAGCGGTTGTACGTGCCGTCGATGTGCATCAGGTCGGTCGGCGTCAGCCCGGCCTTGCCGATGATCTCCTGGCGCAGGAGTTCTTTCGCGTCGACCTGGCCGATGTGCAGCACCTTCAGATGCTTCACGATGTCTGGGCACGGGCTGTGGGCCGTCGCGCAGCAGGCTCACCGAGCGCTTCCTCGCGGGCGGTCTCGATCAGGCCGGCCGCCGGCTCGCGCAGGAGATACCAGTACTCGAGCCAGTCGGGCGTCGCCTGCGACCACTGCCGCCGGGCCAGCGCCTTCAGCCGTTTGCCCACGTCGGGATTGTCCCCTGCCAGGTGCGAGAGCGGCAGCACCCGCTCCGGGCCGATCAGGATTTGCCCATCCCGCGAGTAGGTGATGTGGCTGTCGCCGCCCAACGCGATCGAGAGCAGGTTCGCGGCCTGCACGCACGTCTTGTATTCGCCGACCGTCGCGCCTTCCACGCTCAGCGTGACCTGGCCGTCCACGATCAGCGCCAAATCCGTCGTCGTGCCGCCGACGTCCACCACCAGCGCATCCTCGCGGCCCGACAGGAAGCGGCCGCCGATCGCGCTTGCGGCAGGGCCGGAGTGGATCGTCTCGACCGGGCGTGCGGGCTGCGAACTCGGCGCTCATCAGCGTGCCGTCCCCGCGCACCACCATCAGCGGCGCGACGATCTTGCGGCGCTCCATGGCGCGGCGGACCGCGATGATGAAGTCCTGCAGCGCGGCCAGCAGCGACGCGTTGAGCGCCGCCGTCGTCGCACGCTGCACCGAGCCCAGCTGCGTCGAAAGCTGGTGGCCGAGCACGATGGGCAGATCGCAGACGCGCGAAATCGCGGTGAACGCCCGGTTCTCGTGCTCGGGGTTGAGCGGGCTGAAGTAGCTCGAGACCGCGATGGCGTCGGCCTTGCCGCGAATCTTGGCGACCTGCGCCAGGACTGCCGGAAGGTCGAGCTCCGCCTTCTCCCGTCCGTAGAGGTCGTGGCCGCCGCGGAAGTGGTAGACCTGCGACGTGCCGAGGCGCCTGTCGAGTTGGAAGTTGGCGAGGAGTTCGGGATCGTAGCCGATCAGGAACAGGGCGACCCGTTTCCCCTTGCCCTCGGCGATCGCGTTCGTGGCGAGCGTCGTCGAGATGGAGACCATGCGGATCGCGGACGGGGTCCTCGATTTGGATCCCATCGATCACCTTCTCGATGCCGATCGAAAAATCGCGCTTCGTGGTGAGGCTCTTGTGCGTTGCCAACACCCGGCGCGACTCGTAGGCCATCAGCACGCCATCGGTGTAGGTGCCGCCGGTGTCGATGCCCAGGACCAGGTTTTCCGAGATGAGACCAGTTTCGTCCAATGCAGCACCTCGCTGCTGAACGGCGGGGATGCAGGAGATGGGGGATAACGTCGGGATCTCTCCAGCGAATATCGCCTCATCCGCCTGGTCGACCGCCGATCCTTGAACCGGGGATTACACGAACATCGAGACTGCGAGCTCTTCGTCCTTATGCCGCGGCATCGGCCAGCTCGCAGATGCGGCGGAGTTCCTGGTACATCTTCTCGTCGAGTAGCGGCTGGGTGTCCGCTTCCAGGATCTCGACCATGCGCTCGTGGACGCGCTGCTGGTAGTCCTTGCAGCCCGACGCCACCCAGTCCGCGTAGACCTGCCGGTCGACCAGCGGCGAGCGCCAGTTCTCGCTCTTGAAGCGCTTGTACGTGTGATCGTGGGCGAGGAAGTGGCCGCCGGGGCCGATCTCGTCCAGCACGTTCAGCGCGAGGGTGTCGTCATCCACCGGGATGCCGCGCAGGATGCGCTTGGTGCGGCTGATGATGTCGTCGGACGCGACGAGCATGTGCGGGCTCGCAGCACAAGCCCTGCTCGATGTAGCCGATGTCGTGGATCATGTTGCCGCCGACGAGCGCCGCGGTCGTGATGTTGATCGCGGCTTCCATGCAGGCCTGCTCGTCAAACATCTTCGCGTCCGAGCAGCCCGCCGTCTCGTATTCCGGCACACGCATCCACTTGGTAATCTCGGTGTATCCCGCGCTCAGCAGCGCCATCTCGGGCGAGCCGTAGCAGTACACCGCCGTCTGCATGTCCATCGCCGACATCAGGCCGCCGATGATCACCTGCGTGCCGGGCTTGCGGAGCTGGCTGAGCACGATGCCGAACAGGCTCTCGGTCAGCGCCTGGACCATCGTGCCTGCCAGGGTGGCCGGCGAGGTCGCGCCCGCGAGCGGGCACGGCGTGTACACGATCGGGATATCGTTGTCCGCGCAGAACAGCAGCTTCTGAATGACCTCTTCCGAGTGGCTCAGCGGCGACACCGGCTCGTTGTACAGCGAGAAGCAGGGCGCAGCCTTCCACTTTTCCTTGCCGCCCAGCCGGATATACGCCATCTCGAGCTGGTCCTTCAGGCCCTCGATGTCCACGGCCGTGATGTTGATCGGCTTGGTCGTGGCCTCCAGCATGGCGAGGTACTGCCACCGGTCGTAGGTGCCGACCGCGGTGTCCTGCGTGATGCCCGAGCGACATGAAGAAGTCGACATTGGGCAGCGCCTCGGCCAGCTTAGCGAGGTTCTTCACGTCCTTGTACAGCGCCCGCCGGCGCTGCTGCGTGTACGGGTCGATGGTGAACGGCGTGTCCGACCCGGTCCCGTAGTAGATCTCGTTCTTGAAGAGATCCATCTTGTACTTGCGCACCCCGTCCAGCCCGGCCGGGCCGATGACCCGGATCCGCTGCGGCAGGGTGGCGCGGGCCTTGTCGACCATCCACGACGGCATCTTGACGAGTGCGCTGTCGCCCGTGACATCCTCGACGCACGCGCCGCCTTCGTAGGCCAGGTCCCAGCCCTCTTTGCAATACACGCGCACGCCGGTCTCGGAGAGGACGCCCAGCGCCGCGTAATAGATCGCTTCGATCTGCTGTTCGGTTAACACCTGAAGCGTCGGTGTTGCATTGACCGTGTAGTTGTTCTTCCTAACCTGCATGGTGCTTTACCTCCGGTAGAGTGCTATCCCCGGTAACACAATCTCCTCAACACAAGGGCACAAAGACACCCGTTCGCGAAGTGCCTCCTTGTGTCTTCGTGGCTTTGTGTTAGGCCGACACTAACGCATGTACATTTCCTGCCGGATTTCTTCGCCGGGCGGGATGACCAGGAAATCTGGACCAACGCCGTCTGCATGGGAGTTGCCACCGGCAAGTCCCACGGCGATCTCGATCAGCCGTCGGACATAGGCGTCCGAGCCCGAGATTTCCTCGTAGCGCATGCCCCAGCGTTCGCAGAACCGCGCCACTTCCTGGGCCTGTTCCCGGTACGCGGCCAGTTCCTCGTCGTTCGAGGCGACCAGCGCGATGCGCTCGTAGTGCGCGTACTGCTGATCCAGGATCCACATTGTGGTCTCATGCCCGTACTTCGGCAGGTATTCGTGGTATTCCTTGAGCGGATGGCTGCCGGATTCGAGCCAGCCCTTCGTCAGATAGTAGGTGCCCGGCGTCTGGCCGAACTCGCGCATGTAGGCCTTGTACGACCCTAACAAGAGGGCGATACAGTCGTCCGTGCGGGGGACCAGCAGGGTGTGCGGTCCCGACCGGATCCCGCGCAGCCCGTTGCCGCACAGCCCGTAGCCCAGGATCACCAGGCTCGGCTGCTCGATCGCGGATACGGCGTCCTGCACCGCGTCGGTCAGCTTGACGGGCACACGGTGCAGCCCATACTCCAGGTAACTCACCTGGCCGGCTAGCTCCGGCGCGGCAGCGGGCAGGATCCGTTCCAGCGCGGCAGCGAGCACCTTGCATGCCACGATAACGACCGGGAGGTGCGATTCCGGCATCACGGTTGCCCCTTACCCTGCGCTCACGAATTTCATGGCTAGGTCCGCGCCAGCGGGTGCGTTCGACCCGTAGCCGTCCGCGCCGATGCGCTTGGCGAAGTCGCCGTCCACCGGCGCCCCGCCCACCATGATCTTCACCCGATCGCGCAGGCCGGCCTCTTCCAACGCCTTGATCGTGTAGCCCATCGCGCGCATCGTCGTGGTAAGCATTGCGGACATGCCCACGACCTCGGGCTTGTGCTGCTTTACCGCCTCGACGAACTTCTCGGGATCGGCATTGAAGCCAAGGTCGATCACCTCAAAGCCCCGGCCCTCGCACATCATCGCGACCAGGTTCTTGCCGATGTCGTGAAGGTCGCCCTTCACCGTGCCCAGCAGCACCTTGCCCACCTGCCTGGCGCCGGCGCCGGCCAGCAGCGGCCGGAGCAAGCGTTGTGCCGGCCTGCATCGCCTCGGCCGACATCAGCACCTCGGGCACGAACATGTCGCCCGCCCGGAAGCGCACGCCGACCTCGGTCATGCCGACCAGCAGGCCGTTATCCATAATCTCGCTGGGCGGAAGCCCTTCGTCGAGCGCCTTTTTTACCAGCTTTGCCGTCTGTTCGGCATCGCCTTCGAGAATGCCGGTTGCGATTTTTTCCAGGAGTCTGCTCATCGGTATGCTCCTACTTGTGGTCCTTGACGCGGTCTTCCGCCTCGGCCAGCACCTTCTCGATGACCTTCTCGGTCTCTTTCTTGATCGGCGCGGCCTTGTGGGTGGACAGGATGTCGCGCACCCGGGCGATGGTGCGCTGCTTCATGGTCAGGCTGCCGCTGGCTTCCCAGCTTTCGAAATCCTGGCGGTCCAGCAGCTTCGGATAGAAGTACTCGGTCTTGTAGTATTTCCGGGTGTGCGGCTGGCGCAAGTAGTGGTTGTTCGGGCCCACGGTGTTAATCACCGACGCTGCGAGCGTGTCGTCGTTCACTTCGATCCCGCGGGTGATGCGCCGGGAATACCCGATCGCCTCGTCCATCGCGCACAGCTGGAACAGCGAGCCGGTCATCGCGCTCTCGGTGTAGCCCACGTCATGGCACAGGTCGCCGCTCGTCAGGGCCGACATGAACGCGGAGATGGAGCCTTCGATGATGGCCTGGCCGTCGAACGTCTTCGAGTCGGTGCAGCCGCCCGTCTGCCACAGGGGCAGGCCCGCATAGTGCGCCAGCTCGGTGAGCCCGGCCATGTAGAGCGGCAGCTCGGGTGCGCCGTAGGCCAGGATCATGGTGTTCATGTCCATCGCTCGAGAAGACGCCGCCCATGAAATAGGGCAGGCCGGGCTGGAGCGTCTGGGCCAGGGTGAGGCCCATCCACGATTCCGCCGCGCCCATGATGATGATGCCCGCGCCGGTGATCGGTGCGGTGCCGCCGGCAATCGGGCAGGGGGTGAACACCAGCGGCACACGGTGCGTGGCCGCGAAAATCAGCTTGTCGATGGCCTCGAACGTGCTCACGAGCGGCGACAGCGGCTCGCAATAGTGCACGTAGTTCGGCCGCTGCTCGAACGCCCGCTGTCCGCCCGCTTCGGCCACCGCGATCTCGTGGATTCCGGCCGAGTCGAACTTGTCATAAGACCAGGCGACGATCGGCTTCGTGGTGTTCGGGAACATCCCCGCGAACTCGTACAGCGCGCCCAAATCGAAATGGACGTCGCCGACCGTGCCGAGCGACTCGCAGAAGTCGATGTTCGGCAGCGCATCGACCAGCGCGGGCCACCATCGGCACGTCGGCCTTGGTGTAGGGCCGCCGTTCGAGCGTCTCCGGGTCGATGAAGTGCGTGCAGGTGGGGCCGGGGCCGAAGTGCGCTCGGCCGGGACCGATGTGGATATCGTGCTTCGGATTGCCATCGCGGGCCCACAGCGTGAAGCTGCGCGGCGCCTTGCGCAGCGCGTCCTTCACCATGTAGGAGGGCAGCCTGACCCGCTCGCCGTCCACCCATGCGCCGGCCTTCGCCAGGATTTCGCGCGCCTCTTCGTGCTTGACGTCGAGGCCGGTGTATTGGAGCAGGTGCAGGACGCTGTTGAACATTTCCTCCAACTGGTCCTGGGAGAACATGTTGAACCTGACGCCTGCGTTGGCTACGTAGTTCGTCCTCATCTAGGGGGCTCCTTTCGTCGTGATCAGCCTGAGCCACGCGCTTCAGCCGCGGCTGAAGCCGGTTTAGGCTTTCGCCAGGCGCTTCGCCAGGTCGGCGGCCGCAGCAGCATTCGGCGCATAGCCGTCTGCCCCGATTTGATCCGCAAACGACTGCGTGACGGGCGCGCCGCCGATGATGACCTTCACCCGGTCGCGCAGGCCGGCCTCTTCGAGTGCCTTGATCGTGTGGCCCATCGAGCGCATCGTGGTGGTGAGGAGGGCGGACATCCCGATGACGTCCGGCTGGTAGTCCTTCACCGCCGCCACGAAGGCCTCGGGCCCGATGTCCTTGCCGATGTCCTTCACTTCGAACCCGGCGCCTTCGCACATCATGCCGACGAGGTTCTTGCCGATGTCGTGAAGATCGCCCTTGACCGTGCCCAGCAGGACCTTGCCAGTGGCTTTGGCGCCCGCCTGGACCAGCAGTGGCTTCAGCATCTCCATTGAGGTCTGCATGGCCTTCGCCGAGCGCAGGACCTCGGGGACGAACATGTTGCCCGCCTTGAACTCCACGCCGACGTAGTCCATCCCGGCCATCAGGCCCTTGTCCAGGATTTCCTGGGGGGCTAGGCCATCGTCGATGGCTTCTTCCGTGAGGTCGGTCATGTCCTCGACGTTGCCTTCGATGATCGCCTCCGAAATCTTGGTGAGGATATCGCTCATAGAATTGTTCTCCTTGTCAGATTCAGCCCGCATCCATGCCGTCGGCCATCGCATAGCGCTAGATATATCGCTTGATCGATTCCCCGAACTGGAGGATGTGCTTGCGCATCGCCCGATCGGCGCGCGAAACCTCCTTGGTCTCGATTGCCGCCAGGATTTCGTCGAACGCCTCTTCGCCGAGGTCCTGGGCTCGACCCGATCGATGAACAGATACCACATGCGCAGCGAGAGGTTGAACAGCATCTTGCACTCGGCCTCGAGGAGCTCGTTGTGCGCTCCCTGCCGGATCAGGGCGTGGAAGCGCCGGTCGAGGTTCAGCAGCTCGGCCTGGGCGCCGCCTGCAGCCGAACTGCCGTTGCTGCCGAACGCGTCAACGCGTTGGGTTCATCGACGGCCGTTGCTTAGCTCGGCAACCAGGCGGCGCATCTCGTCGACTTCCCACGGCGTCATGCGCTGCACTGCCAGTCTGGCTGCCAGGCTCTCCAGCTCGAGACGGACCTCTTCCAGCTCGCGGAGGTCGGTCAGGCTGACGTCTGCTACGAACATACCTCGCCGGGGAGAGACGACGACCAGCTTCTCCGCTTCCAGGAGCTTGAGCGCCTCACGAATGGGCGTGCGCCCCAGCCCGAGGTCGGCCATCAGCGCCGCTTCCTCGATGACCGCGCCGGGACGCATCGCCGTCGTGACGATCCGCTCCTTGATCTCCGAGTAGGCCCGCTGGGCGTCCGTTAGCAACATCGCATGGCTCCGTCGAGATTCGCGATCCCGATACACGCACGGCACGGCCGGTCCGCTAGCCGCGCCTCCGGCGAACAAGGAGCTCGGCGACCGGCCGGTCGCCCGTACCTCTACGCCTTGACCGCTTCCGCCGCCTTCGCAGCGGCGTCGCGCTTGCGGAACGCCTTGATCCAGCGCACGCCGTACGAATCGCGGCCCATCGACAGGTCGGCCGCCAGGATCGCCGTGGTGACTGCCGGCACCAGGGGGTTGGTGATCGGGCAGGTCAGCCCGGCATGGATCGCCATCGCGATGAAGGTCGAGTTGATGCCGGCCCGATCAGGCATCCCGAAGGAGATGTTGCTCGCGCCCATCGTGATGTTGACGCCGAATTCCTTCACGATCAGCTCGATCGAGTCCAGCGCCAGCTTGCCCGCGCTCGAATCCGCGCCCATGGTCAGCGCCAGCGGATCGATCGCGATGTCGGCCGCCGGGATCCCCAGCTTGCCGGCCCGCTCGATGATCTTGCCTGCTACCCGCAGCCTGGCCTCGGCCGTGTCGGGAATGCCGTCGTCGTCCATGCACAGGCCGATGACTGCCGCACCGAATTCCTTCACGATCGGGAGCACGCTGCTCAGCGACCGCTCCTCGCCGTTGCACGAGTTCACGAGCGCCTTCCCGTTATAAATGGCGAGCGCCTGCGCCAGCGCCACGGGGTCGGCGGTATCGATGCACAACGGCACGTCGACCGTTTCCATCACGGTCTTGAGGACCTGCTTCAGCAGTGCGGGCTCGTCCGCGCCGGGCACGCCTGCGTTGACGTCCAGCATGTGCGCCCCAGCTTCGACCTGGGCGAGCGCGTCGCTGCGCGCGATCCCGAAATCGCCCGCCGCAAACGCGGCCAGCACCTGCTTGCGGCCCGTCGGGTTGATCCGCTCGCCGATGATGACGGTGGGCTTCTCGCGATTGATCTCGACGGTCTTCTTCGCCGACGAGACGACGGTGGTGAGGTTTTCTGCCATAAGTTTATCCTCCGTGGGTGAGCTCGAGGACACTGATATATCTAAAGTATATCCGATCCTTCAAGAATGTCAAGCCCTTCTGGACCTCTTATCTCGCTGTCACTGCTCGCAACCGCCAGCGAGTTGACTGTTGGACCGCCGAGCCCCAGCTCGGCCATCGTCCCCTGCCATGCGAGCGTTCGGCGTGTCTAGGCCCGAACTTCCTGCAGGTCCAGGACCTTAACCACCAGCGGTGTGACCACCCTGATCAGTTCTTCCCTGGAGATATCCGCCACCTTGAGCACGCAGCCCCAGGTGTCCGGGTCGTCGCTCCTGAACGAGTTCATGGCGTGAATCAGCCCGCCCGCCCCCGTAATGGCCGACGAGATTTGCGCCATCGAGCCTTTGAAGTACGGCGCGACGACCGTCAGCCGCAGTCCCGGCTCCTGTGCCATCATAAGCTCGAGGAAGATGTCGAAAATGTCGGACTCCGTGACGATCCCGACAAGCCGGCCCGCTTCCATCACCGGCGTGGCGCCGATGCTGTACTGCCGCATCAGCCGCGCCACCTCTTCGATCGGGCAGTCCTCGTCCACCGTGACGACCTTCTTCGTCATCACGTCGGCGACCTTGATCTGGCTGAGGACGTAGGTGACCTCCCAGATGCTCAGCGAGGTCGCCGATGAGGGCCGCGCGTTCAGGATGTCGGATTGGCTGACGATGCCGATGAGACTGCCCTTCTTGTCCACCACCGGAAAGCGGTGTACCTTCTTCTCGCGCATCAAGGCTTCTGCATCGCCGATGGTCATCTCGGGCGACACGATGACCGGATTGGGCGTCATTCTGTAACCGACGAGCATGTTGTCCTTCTCCCTATCCAGGCCTGGCAGCCATCCGCTCGCGTGCCTGTCAGGCCTCTTTCTGTTCAGACCGTGTCGACATATTCGCGTAGTTGGTGCGCGATGGTGGCATCCAGCGGCGGATCGATATGCTTGGCAAGGAGCTTCTGCCCCCGCTGGCGCGGCGCGGTCGATGGCCGTCAACCGGCCCCCCTGCGTCCACGCATCGAGGCCGGCCCGGTCAGAGACCGCCGGCCGGAAGAATTCGGACCTGCAGCGCTGCACGGTGTGATCCTCGGCGAGGTAATTCCCGCCGACGCCGACGTTCGCCGCGACCTCGTAGGCCAGCGTGTCCGGTTCGACCTGGATCCCCTGTTGGAGCCGGCGCACCATGCCGCACATTTCGTCGTCCAGCACGAACTTCTCGAACGAAAAAGCCAGGTATGAGCCGAGGATGCCGGCCGCGTGCAGGACAAAGTCCACGCCGCAGTTGATCGTCGTCAGCAGCGACATCATGCTCTCGAAGCCCGCTTGCGCGTCCGGATAACTCGCATCGGTCAGCGCGCCGCCGCTGCGCGACGGGAGATTGTAGAAGCGGGCCATCTGCGCGTGCGCGGCGATCATCTGGGACAGCTCCGGGCTTCCGATCGCCAGCCCGCCCGTCTTCATGTCGACGTTGGTGGACGTGGACCCGATGATGACGGGCGTGCCGGGGCTGATCAGCTGGGTGAGCGCGACGCCGGCCAGCAGCTCGGCATTCTGCAGCGCGAGCACGCCGGCCAGGGTGACGGGCGCCGTCGACCCCGCCATCGCCAGCGCCGCGATGACGACCGGCTGCCGGACTTCGGCGTACCCCACCAGGGCCTCGAGCATCTCCTGGCTGTAGCGCAGCGGCGTGAGGCTGTTGATCAGGCTGACGCAGACGTACTTGTCGGCCAGGTCGCTGCCGAAGAGGATGCGGGCCATGTCCATGGTGAGCTTCACGCCCCGCCGGCCCGCCGCGCTCCCCATGAACGCCTTATCGGAGTGGAGCATGTGCGCGTGGAGCATGTGGGCCGGCGCGGAGTCTGCGCTGAGGTCCCCCGGCTCGACCAGGAGGAACCCGCTCATGTCCTGATTGGGCAGCGCCTGCGCCAGCTTGACCAGCTGATGGTAGTCGGCCATGGTCGGCGCGCGCACGCCGTCGACGGCATCCACCAGGAACGGTGCGCCGTAGCCCGGGGCAAGCACGCTGCGCCCGCCCCCCACGGTCACGTTGTGGCTGGGATTGCGCGCCTCCACCGTGAACTGCCGCGGCGCAGTCGCCAGCGCGTCCTGCAGCTCGCGCTCGCTCAGGTACACCCGCGACCCCTCGGTCTTCACCCCGTGCCGCTTGAAGACGTCGACGGCCTCGGGGTACGGGAAGTCAACCCCTACGTTCTCCAGGAACCGCACGGTCGTCCGGTGAATCTCTTCGACGGACTCGACCGGGAGGTATTCCTGCATGTCCTTAGGCTGCATCCGGTTCTCCTTGCATGGGCGTCGCTGCCCGGTTCCCCCTGTTGCGCACCTTGTCCTTCAGCCAGTAGTAGACGCCCGCCAACCCCGCGGGGTAGTAGATCATCACCACCATCATCAGGATGCCGTAGATGACCAGGTGCAGCCCCGGCAGGCTCGACAGGCCCGACCGCAGGTATTCCATCAGGATCACCGACGGGAAGGCAAACGCGATGCCGCCCCACAGCGTCCCGCGGCCGCCGATGAACGAGATCGCGAGCACCTCCACGGTCTTGGAAGTTGCCATCAGCGTGTTGGGCGTGAGGGAGCCGTAGTAGTGGGCAAAGAACCCGCCCAGCAGGCCCGCAAACGCGCATGACAGCGCGAAGTTGAAGACCTTGTATTTCGTGGGATTAATGCCCGACGCCCGGGCGGCGTCCGCGTTCTGGCCGATCGCCTTGAACGCCAGGCCGTAGCGCGACTTCACCACCAACTGCAGCACGACGTAGGTCAGCAGCAGCATCCCGAGGATGATGTAGAAATACGGCAGGTTGTTCGTCGTGGGGAGCAGCGTCTTCGGATGAAGCCCCATGGAGCCGCGGGTCAGCTTGGTCAGGTTGTTCGCCAGGCCCATCAGGGCGATGCCCACGAACCACGCCATGACCGCCGCATAGATCCCGCGCAGCCGCAGCGTCAGCATGCCCAACAGCAGGCCGACGATCCCGCTCGCAAGCGCGCCGATGAAGATGGTGATCCACGGCGACATCCCCCACCGGAGCGCCAGGTAAGGCGCCGTGTTCGAGAAGAGGGCCGAGGCGTACGCGCCCAGGCCGAGCAGGGCGGCAAAGCCGAAGTTGACGACGTTGATGAACCCGGCAGTGAAGTCGAACGCCACCGCCTGCGCCCCGAGGAACGCGCCCGCGATCAGCCACCGGATGATGTGCTGCTGATTGAAGGGCGGGATGAGAGGCAGGACGGCGATGAGGACCAGCAGGCCCAATCCCAACGGGCTAAAGCCGACCCGGCCAAGCCCCTCGACAACTCGCTGCCCGAGCGTCGGGCTCGATCCCGGTCTCGCGCTGCTGGGCTGCTGCCCCAGGCCGCCGTCGGCGACCGTGCGCTCGTTTGTCGGTTTGATGCTTTGTGTCGCCATGTCTCGCCTCACTGTTCCTGAACGCCTTTGACTTCGCTGCCAAAGATCCCCGACGGCGCCACGAGCAGGACGACGATCATGATGACCGTAGGCACCACGTTGATCCATGACATGCCGAAGAACTGCTGGGTCGCGGTCTGGAACAAGGCAACGATGAAGCCGCCGAGGATCGCGCCAGGCACGTTACCCAGGCCGACGAGCATGACCACATACCAGGAATAGTAGAGCGGATTCATGCCGACGCTGGGATAAGCCGGGTACATGGGCAGCAGCGCAGCGCCTGCCAACGCGGCGGTGGCCGTCGCCAGTGCAAATGTGAGGGTCTGAATGCGGTCGAGGTTGATGCCGACCATCTGCGCGCCCGTCTCGTCCTGCGAGACTGCCCGGATCGCGCGGCCGGTATTTGTCCGTTGTAAGAAGAGCCACAGGATGCCGATGACGACCAGTGCCACGAGGAAGGCCATCAGCCGGTCGACGGGGATACGCACGCCCAAAATCTCCACGGGCGGCACATCCCAATACTGCGGCACGCCTCGATAATCCGGGCCAAAAACCAGCAGGGCGCCGTTGGTCATGACGTAGGAAAGGCCGACGGTCAGCAGGAAGGTGTTCATCACCCAACCTTCCTTACTCCGGTGGCGCAGGGCTGAGAAGATCGTGCGGTCGATGAGGATGCCCAGCCCGACGCCGACGATCATGGCTCCGAGCATGGCGATGAACGGCGCGATCGCGCTGATCACCGGGTTGGGATTCTTCGCCAGGTAGTTGCTCAAGGGGGTGAAAATGAACCAGGCGGTATAGGACCCGACCATGAACGACTCGCCGTGGGCGAAGTGCGAAATGTTCATCACGCCGAAAATGAGCGCCAACCCGATCGCCATGAGCGCCCACATGCCGCCGGTCACCAGCGTCGTGCCCAACTGCGCAGGGCCGCCCTGGATTGCGACCAGCACGAGGATGACCAGCGAGAGTGCTCCGATCAGGAGCGCGGGCGTGTTGCGGCGACCTTTTGGCTTGATTGTCTGTCGCACTTGAGGCAGGTGGATGCTGCTACTACTCATGACTTCCCATCGGCTCCTATCAAAGACCTAGATACGCTTTACGCACGTGCTCGTTCTCGCTGAGGTCGCTGCTGGCTCCCTCCATCACCACCCGTCCGTGCTCCATGACGTACGCCCGGGTCGTGATCTCGAGGGTCATGTGTACGTTCTGCTCGACGAGCAGGATGGTGACCCCCCGCTTGTTGAGCGTGACCAGGCCCTGGAAGACCTCGTGCGCGAGATGTGGCGCCAGGCCGAGAGACGGCTCGTCGATCAGCATCGCACGCGGGCTGGACATGATCGCCCGCGCGATCGCGAGCATCTTGCGCTCGCCCCCGCTCATCGTTCCGGCCAGCTGTCCGGCGCGCTCCTTCAACCTGGGAAAGAGCTCGTACACGAACTCGAGGTTCCGCTCGCGCTGCGGCTTTTCGCGCACCGAATACGCGCCCAGCATCAGGTTCTCGAGCACCGTCATATTCGTGAACAGGTTGAGGCTCTCCGACACGTAGGCCAGGCTCATGAGGCTGATCTCGTGCGGCTTCAGTCCGTTGATCGGCTTGCCGTCGAAAACGACCTGCCCCTTCTTCGGCCGCATCAGCCCCGCCACTGTGCGAAGAGTGGTGGTCTTGCCGGCCCCGTTCGGCCCAATCAGCGCCACAAATTCACCGTCGTGTACGGCCAGGGACACGTCCCAGAGCACCTGCAGGAAATCGTAGCTGGCGTCGACGTTCTTGATTTCGAGCAAAAGGCACCTCCCACGCGCGCAAGGCTGCGCGCTCTGCCCGGTTAGGCAACCACTTTCTCTGCGCCGAGGTAGGCTTCGATGACCTTGGGGTCCCGCAGCACGTCGTTTGGCAGGCCCTCGGCAATGGGTGTCCCGTATTGGATCACCAGGATGCGGTCGCAGATTCCCATGATCACGCGCATGATGTGTTCCACGGCAATAATCGTCACACCTTGGTCGCGAATCCGCTTGATGAGTGCAATCATGTCGTCCAGCTCCGTCGGCGTGAGGCCCGAGGCCAGCTCGTCGAGGAGCATTAGCTTTGGCTGGCACGCCCAAGCGCGCGCCAGGTCGAGGCGTTTTAGCTGGACCGCATTGCACCAGCGTGCCGGAGTGCTGTGTGGCAGCGGAAACTGCACGAAGTCGAGGGCCTCTTCCGCCCGCTTCCGCGGCGAGGCGTCGTGCCGGCCATGCACCCCAAACTGGGCGCCGACCATCACGTTTTCCAGGACCGTCATCTTGGGGAATGGCAGCGGGATCTGGAACGTGCGCGACATCCCTCGATGGCACATCACGTCCGCGGATGCCCCGGTGGAGTCCTCGCCCCGAAAACGCACGGTGCCCGCACTTGGCTTGAACGTTCCGGCCAGGCAGTTGAGGAAGGTGGTTTTGCCCGCGCCGTTCGGCCCGATCAACCCGATGATCTCGCCCTCTTCGACCTCGAGCGACACCCGGTTGACCGCGGTCAGGCCTCCGAAGTTTTTAACGATCTTACTGGCCTCAAGAATCATAACTTCTCCCTCCCGTCCCCCTCTCCTGTCCTCAGGACCTCTGCTGCGGCCTCCGAGGTCTCTCACCTGCGCAGGCGGCGCAAGGCCCCGGAGGTCTCGTCCTATGGTAGAAGCGGAGGAGGCGCTGTCAGCCTGCAATTGCATTCGCAGGCTGGCAGCCTGGCCTGTGGACCTTAGGGCTTCGCCTTCAGATCGTCGGTCTTCACCTCAGGCGGGTAGACGAGCTTGCTCTCGCCATCGAAGTACTGCAGCACGGGGAAGATGTACTTGCCCGGGCCCACGACCGGATCCGGCACCGAGTCCGCCGTGTACTGGTACTCCTGCATGATGATGCCGTCTTTGTACGTGAACTTGCCCGTCTGCAGGTTGTTCTTGGCGAAATCGTAGATGGTTGCGCTGCTCAGTTCGCCGTTGTTCGCCTTGATGACCTCGTTGGCCATCGCGATCCAGAAGTTCGTGCCGTCGAAGGCCAGGCCTGCAGCAGACGGGCTCGGCTTGACGCCGTACTTGGCTTCATACGCCGTGGCCCACGCTTTGGCCTTGTCCGTCGCCAGCTGCGGGATCTGGTCGAGGACGTAGTTGGCGGCCTTGCCCGTCAGCTCGTACCAGTTGCCCGACCAGCCGAGGCCGTCGGCGATGATCAGGCTCTTCAGCCCGACCTGGTCCGCCTGCTTGATTGCGCCCGTCATCACGGGCGTGGAGGTGCTGGTCAGCACCATCACGGCCGGGTTGACTTCCTTGTACTTGTTCCACAGCGGGACGAAGTCGGCCTGGTCGATCGGGAAGTACTCTTCGCCGACGATCTCCCAGCCCTTCTCCTTGAACTGGGCCATGATACCGGCGCCGAAGCTCCGGCCCCAGTCGGTGTCTTCGCCGGTGATGACCACGGTCTTCTTCTCCGGCTTGTACACGCCCCTGGCAATCGCATCTTCCAAGGCAAGCACATACAGGTTGGAAAGCTTGCTCGGCGAGGCCCAGCCCTTGTTCAACCAGTAACCGTATTTCTCGGGGTCAGACGCATAGGTCTCGTTCACGACTTCGGTCGCGCCGTAGGGGAAGAAATGGGGGATCTTGTACTTGGCGGCGATCTCCATCAGGGCCACGGCCACGGAGCTGTTCCAGTTGAGGATGCCTCCCTGGATCTTGTCCTGCACGATGGCCTGCTCGTATGCCGCAGTGCCCTTTGCGGGATCGGACTGATCGTCGACCCACACCGGCACGATCTTATAGTCGCCGACGGTGTAGTTGATCGCCTCCATCGCCATCTCGAACGAGCGGCGGAACTCTTCGCCCGTCTTGGCGGCCGGGCCGCTGAATGGGCCTTCGACGCCGAGCTTGAAGACTTTGGTGGGTGCCGCGGCAGCAGCCGCAGGGGCTTTGGTGGGTTCGACCGCCGCGGGGGCGGCAGTGGGTTCGGGTGCTTTCGGGGCTTCGGTGGCCGCAGCCGCTGGGGCAGCGGGCGCTGCCGGCGCTGCGGGCTGAGCACAGCCTGCAATCACGAAGACCATCGCGATCGCGACGAGTAGAGACAACAGCTTGGCGGTCCTGATGCTGGACATTCCGATCTTCCTCCTTTGGAAATGGCATGTGGCTGAGGTTGGACCTTGAGAGGACTAGCGACGAGCTACTCTGACTGCTGTGATTGCACTTCTCCTTTCACCACCCCCCGTTCGGCCGGCGGCGACCACAACCTTTACGGGAAGGAGCGGACACCCGGGCGTGTTCTCCCGGCTTCCACTTCGTAAACGGTTCCTTCTGGGTTGGGCTTGCTCGGCGCAAAGGATTGATGGCTGAGCCTGTACGGAAATGTCGAAGGTGTAATATATCTAGAGTATATCCCATCCTACACCTATGGCGGGAGGTTGTCAAGCCCGGGGTTGGGTCTTCCGGTCGTCAAACGCGAGGACCGGCACACGTAAAGCGTGCCTCCGAGAGCGGGCGACAGCATCGCCCGCCCCCGGAGGCTCGTGGATTTGTCGAAGGGCAGGGTGTGCCGCCCTCACGTGCTGCCTGTTACGGCTTCGTCTTCAACTGGCCGGTCGCAACGTCAGGCGGGTAGATGATGGTGCTCTGCCCACCCGAGTATTGCAGCACCGGGAACATATACTTGCCCGCGCCGACGACTGGATCCGGGATCGTATCCTTCGTCCACTGGTACTCGGGCATGATGATCCCATCCTTGTAGGTCCATTTGCCCGTCCAGACGTTGTCCTTCACGAACTTGTAGATGCCGTCGCTGGTCAGCTCGCCGTTGTTGGCCTTCATCACGTCCTTTGCCAGCGCGATGAAGAAATTCGTGCCGTCGTAGGACAGGCCGCCGGCCGACGGGCTGGGCTTCTCGCCGTACTTGGCCTCGTATGCCTTGGCAAACGCCTTGGCCTTATCCGTCGCCAGTTGCGGGATCTGGTCGAGGACGTAGTCCGAGGCCTTGCCGGTCAAGTCGTACCAGTTGCCCGCCCAACCGAGCGCGTCGCCGATGATCAGGCTCTTCAGCCCGACCTGGTCCGCCTGCTTGATGGCGGCCGAAGACACCGGCGTTGCGACGGCGATCAGCACCAACAGGGCGGGGTCAAGCTCCTTATACTTGTTCCACAGCGGGACGAAGTCGCTCTGATCGATCGGGAAGTACTCTTCCGCTACGACCTCCCAGCCCTTCTCCTGCAGCTGTGCCTTGATCGCCTTGATGTAGCTGCGGCCCCAGTCGGTGTCCTCGCCGGCCAGCGCGACCGTCTTCTTCTCGGGCTTGTAGGTGCCCTTGGCGATCGCGTCCTCGAGGGCGAGCACGTAAGGCAGCGTCAGCTTGGTCGGTGACGGCCACGCCTTGAGCATCCAGTAACCGTACTTCTCAGGGTCCGAGTGGAAGGTTTCGTCGACCAGTTCGGTCGCGCCAAAGCTGAAGAAGTGGGGGATCTTGTACTTCGCGGTCAGCTCCATCAGCGCCACGGCCACCGAGCTGTTCCAGTTCAGGATGCTCGCCTGGATCTTGTCCTGCACGACGGCCTGCTCGTACGCGGCCGTGCCCTTGGCCGGGTCCGCCTGGTCGTCGATCCACACCGGCTCGATCTTATAATCGCCGACGGTGTAGTTGATCGCTTCCATCGCCATCTGGAAGGAGTTTCTGAATTCCTGGCCGTTTTTGGCGCTCGGGCCGCTGAACGGGCCTTCGACGCCGAGCTTGAAGACTTTGGTGGGTGCTGCTGCAGCAGCAGCGGGGGCGGCAGTCGGTTCGGCCGCTTTCGGGGCCTCTGTGGCCGCCGCAGGTGCAGCCGCCTTCGGCGCCTCAGTCGGGGCAGGCGCAGGGGTTGCGGGGGCCGGCGCCGGTTGGGCGCAGCCGGCCATCGAGAAGACGAGCGCGAGGGCTAAGAGGATCGGGATCAGCTTCCTGGACATTCTGGTTTGCCTCCTTGCAGAGCAGTCTGGGACCTTATATTCGGACCGGGAGAGGACGACGTGCAGCAATGGGAAGGCGAGGGTCTTCTCTTCCTTATCTCCTTTCGTATGGAGCGGCTGGCTGTGCGGTGTTAGTGAAGGGTGTAATATATCAGTAGTATACTTAATATTACACCCTCACCTGCCGCATGTCAATCAGGCAATGAAGTGCATTTCCTCGAATGCTTCTTCGGCCCGCCGCATAATCTCGTCGATCTTGGCCTGCGCGCCGGCATTCGACCGGCCGGGCGTGTGCGACTCGAGGATCGCGAGCGTCTCTTCGCTCAGGCGCTCGCCGTACGTCTTGCCGCCCTTCGCCGCCCAGGTATCCGGGTCGTCGCGGTTGGAGATCCGCGGCCGCCACAGCTCCGACCTGTAATACTTCAACGTATGTTCTTCGGCCAGGTAATCCCCGCCCGGGCCCACCGACCGGATCACGTCGAGACCCATCAGGTCCGGCGTTATCTCGAATCCGCGCAGCACCCGCTTAACCCACCCGATGATCTCGTTCGACATGACGATCGAGGCCGGGCTGCCGATCAGCCCCGCGCCCATGTACCCCACGTCGTGGATGAGGTTCGCGCCGTCGAGCCCCGCCAGCAGGAGCGTCATGCCGGCCTCGAATGCCGCCTGCTGATCCACCGCGTGCGAGTCCGTGATGCCCGCCGTGCCCCAGCAGGGGATGCCGTAGTAATGGTAGATATCGGAATACGCCGAGTGCGTCAGCCGGAACTCGGGACCGCCGTAGACGAACACCGACGACAGCATATCCATCGGCGTGGCAAAGAACCCGGAGATGATCGGCGACCCCTTGTGCCGCACCTGGTGGATGACGATGCCGCTCAGCGCCTCGGCGTTGGCCTGCACGATGGCGCCGGCCAGCGAGACCGGTGCGCTCGCGCCCATGACGTCCGCCGGCGTGTAGCAGATCGGGACGCCCTTGTCCGCGCACAGCAGCAGCTTGCTCACCGCGCCGTACGAATGCACCAGCGGCGGTGTCGGCTCCGAGTAGTTGATGAGGAACGGCTTCTCGCGCAGCGCCTCCTCGCCTCCCGCAACCGCCTCCGCGATTTCGATCATCACTGCCAGGTCTTCGCACCCCGCGGCCGTGAAGAAGATCGGCTTGACCGTGTTCTCCAGCTCCGCCCGGAAGCACTCGACGTACATCATGTTGATCTTGGCCTCGTCCGGCAGCGCGAAGGAAGCCACGAAGTCGATATCGGAGCAGTAGTCCACCACCCGGGCCGCGTTCTTCACGTCCTCCAGCGTCGACGTCCGCAGTTCTCCGGTGCGTACGTCGCGCGTCTTGATCAGGTCGGTCCCCAAGCCGTAGTGGATCTTGCGCCCCTCCAGCCGCATGGCCTCTTCGCCCAGCCGGTTATACACCGTGATGCGCTCGGGCGCGCTGCGGATGCACGCATCGACCAGCCAGCCGGGGATCTGCACCACGTTGCCCGGCTTCACCCGGCACCCGGCCTCCGCCAGCATCTTGACCGCTTCGTCATGGTTCACGCGCACCCCGACGGTCTCGAGGATGTCGAGGGAAGCGAGGTGGATTTCCTTAATCTGGTCCTCGGTGAGCAGGCGATAGCTCGGGACGACTTGTGATTTGAAGCCGCTGTTCATGGATTGCTTTCCTTTCTCTTCGCCGTCTTGGCTGCATCAACCGCCAACCAGCGCCCGGGCCACGTCGACCGCCGAGCCTGCATTGGCCGCATACCCGTCCGCCCGAACTTTCGCGACGAACTCTTCGGTCACCGGCGCCCCGCCCAGGATGATCTTGACTTCCGACCGCACGCCCGCTTCTTCGAGCGCCCGGATCGTCTCGCCCATGCGGGTCATCGTGGTCGTCAGCAGCGCCGACATGCCGAGGATCTGGGGCTTGTGCTGCTTCACGGCATCCAGGAAAGCCTGCGGCTTCACGTCGATGCCCAGGTCGACCACGGTGAAGCCCGACCCTTCAAGCATCATCGCGACCAGGTTCTTCCCGATATTGTGCAGATCGCCCTGCACGGTGCCGATGACCACCGTGCCCCGGCCGCCTCCCCCGCCCTGGACGAGCAGCGGCTTGAGAACTTCCATCGCCGCAGACATCGTCTTTGCGGAAAGCAGGACCTCCGGGATGAACATCGCGCCGGCCTTGAACTGCTTGCCGACTTCGTCCATGCCCGGCAGCAGCCCGAGGTCGAGGACCTGCTGCGCGGTGGCGCCGCCGTCGAGGGCCGACTGCGCCATCTTCTTGATGCTCTTCAGCTCGCCGCTGAGCACGGCCTCGGAGAGTTGTTCGTAGACCTGTGACATGGGTTGCTCCTCTCTGAATGCGCGCTCCCACCCGTCCGGTGGGAGCGTATTTCACGCTGCTTCTATTTCCAGTGGGATGCCATGACTTCCAGCTCGCGGGCCACATCTTCCGGCAGCGGCTTGGGCTGGTGCTTCATCAGCTTCGTGGTCTTGTTGCGCAGGCGTTCGTCGAACTTCTTCGCGCCGCGGTCCAGCCAGGTCTGGTAGATCGAGCGGTCGAAGAGGTCGGAGTACCACATCTCCTTGTAATGCTTGAGCGTGTGCTCCTCGTTGAGGTAATGGCCGCCCGGGCCGACGCGATCCATCATGTCGAGCGCCAGGGTTTCCTCGTTGACCGGCACCCCGCCCATCAACTGGTTGACCATGCTCAGGATTTCGCTCACGAGCACCATGAATCCCGGCGAAGCGAGCGAGCCGTGGTCCAGCCAGCTCCCGGCGTCGTGGATCAAGTTCGCGCCCACCGCCGCCGAGGCGAGGCACGAGAACGCGACTTCCGCTGCAGCCTGCGCATCCGGGTACTTCGCGTCGGTGCAGCCCGCTGTGCCAAAGAACGGGAGCCGGTAATACTGGGCCAGCTGCGCCATCGCGCCGACCATCATCGTGTACTCCGGCGCGCCGTACGAGAAGATCGTCGTCCGCATGTCCATCTTGGTGGCAAATGCGCCGTAGACAAAAGGCGCGCCCGGCCGCACCAACTGCGCCAGCACCAGCCCGCTCAGCGATTCGGCGCTGCCTTGCACGATTTCGCCGGCCATCGTGGCCGGGGCCGTGCTGCCGCCCTGCGGGGCCGGGTAGTTGATCAGGGGAATGCCCTTCTCCGCGCAGTAGAGGATTTTCTCGACCGCGGGATCGTAGTAGAGCAGTGGGGAGATGGGCTCGGAATAGTGGACGATGGTGGGGGCCTGGCGGAAGTTCTCTTCGCCCCCTGCAATCAGCAGCGCCATCTCGTAGATGTCGCAAACGCTCTGAACATCCTTACAGCAGAAGACCAGCGGCTTTTCGGTGTAGCTGAAGACCTGCTTCGCGACCACCCGGTCCGCGATGTCCGGCGGGACGTCGTCTGCCAGGCCGATCGTCATCACCCAGGTGAAGTTGGGCAGCGCGTCGGCCAGCGTCACGGTCACGCGACAGTCCTCGCTGGTGAAGCGCCGGCGTTCGTCGCTGACCGGATCGAGGTAGTCGATGCAGTCCACGCTCGGCCCGAACCAGTACTTGTCGCCTTCGAGGTACACCTTTCTGTTCCCGCCGCGGTTGGCGAGCACCACTCGGGACGGGGCTTTGCGGATGGCATCTTCGACCATCCAGGAGGGGATGCGCACGCGGTTCCCCCGAACGTGCGCGCCCCCGCCTTGCAGGATTTCCAGGGCCCGGGGGTGCGTCATCTGGACGCCGGTCCGCTCGAGTAGCTCCAGCGTGGCCTCGTGGATCTGCTCGATCTGTTCGTTGCTCAGAAAGGACATGCGCGGCCGGAACGTCAAGTCTCCACAGAACATTACCTGACCTCCTTTGGTAGGTGAGACGTCGGTTATTATGTACGGGAGTGCTACGTGCTCGGAAGGGCGAAACATACGGAATTATCGTATATTTCGTGCGCATCCTACGCCAGCCCCGCCGAAATGTCAAAACCGCAAGGCCGGCCGCGCGGCCCGCGCGCGCCCTCGCTCCAGGTGCTTTTGCGCGCAAGCCTCCTATCGGGTATAGTTACGATAATTACGATAATTAGAGCATTTCAGCCGGAGGTTCCCGCATGATTGAAGTCGCCGGCCGCAGTACGCTGGTCGAGCACACGGCAGACCGAATCAGGCAGATGATCTTTGCGGGACAAATCAAGCCAGGCGAGTTGCTGCCTTCCCGGAAGGAACTGGCCGTCCAGTTCGGCGTGGGTATCGCGACCGTTCACGAGGCCATCGAATCCCTGTCCGCGGTCGGCCTGGTGGAATCCCGGCCCGGCAAGGGGACCTGGGTGTCGCTGAACGCGCTGGACAGCGTCATCCACCCTTCCATGATCCTCAACCGCTTTGGGCGCATCGACCTGCGGTCCGTCTACGAAGCGCGCATGGCACTCGAGGTGGCGCTTGCCGAGCTCGCCGCGCAAAAAGCCACGGCGGACGAGATCACTGCCATGATGGCTCACCTGGAGGCGGCGCAGAAAGTTATCGGGATCGATTCGGAGTTCGTCCGAATCGACTGGGACTTCCACATGACCGTGGCCCAGGCAAGTCACAACGTCCTGCTGCAGGCATTTTACAACCTCTCCCGCGAGTTGTTGCTCGGTCTTATCACCGACGTAATCAAGCTGCCTCTCGTCAAAGAGGAGGCGTCGGCCATCCACCTCGAGCAAGCCCGGGCCATCGCCCGCCATGACGTCGCCGGCGCCACCGCCGCCGCTCGCAAGCACATGCTCTACCTCGCAGGGAAGATGTTCCCTATAGACCCCATTCAGTAGATCGGCAAGACAAGAATGCGCTCAGCTTTCGCCCGTTACCGCCCCCGCATGGGGCTCATCCTGCTCGCGTACATCGCCTTTATCTCGCTCGGGTTGCCCGACGGCCTCCTGGGCGTGGCCTGGCCCTCGATCCGTGCCACGTTCGGTCGTCCCATCGACTCGCTGGGCATCATGCTCTTCGCGTCGACCGCCGGTTACCTCACCTCGAGCTTTTCCAGCGGCCGCCTGATCCGGTGGCTTGGCGTCGGCCGCATCCTGTCCCTCAGCTGCGCCGCCACCGGTCTCGGCCTGATCGGCTACGCCCTCGCGCCTGCCTGGGGGGTCATGGTCGGGCTCGCCGTCGTTGCCGGGCTGGGCGCCGGTGCAATTGACGCCGGCCTCAACACCTACGTCGCCTCGCACTTTGGCGAAGGGCTGATGCAGTGGCTGCACGCCAGTTACGGCATCGGCGTCATGCTCGGGCCGATCATCATGACCCTGGGCATCAAGTACACCCACACCTGGCGCACCGGCTACGCGCTCGTCGGCGCGCTGCAGCTGGTGCTTGCGGCTTCGTTCGCGCTCACGCTCCGCATGTGGGAAGACGGCCATACGCAGTCCCAGCCCGGAGAGCCGCGCCGCCTGACCGAGTACAGCACCTCCACTGCCGAGACCCTGCGCCAGCCCGCCGTCTGGCTGAGCATGTTGCTCTTCTTTCTTTACACGGGCTTGGAGTTCACCCTGGGCTTGTGGACGTATTCTTTGCTCACCGAATCGCGCGGCGTCTCGCCTGAGACCGCGGGCTTCTGGGCCGGCAGCTACTATGCCATGTTCACCATCGGGCGTATCGTGGCGGGGCTGTGGGCTAACCGGGTGGGCGTGCACGCCCTTGTCTGGGGCAGCTTGCTCGGTGCGCTGACTGGCTCCTTGCTGCATCTGGTGGAACCCCGTGCCCGCCGCCAGCCTGGCCGGTGTGGTCATCGCGGGCTTCGCCATCGCGCCCATCTTCCCCGGCCTCGTCTCCGGCACCAGCGCACGCGTGGGCGCTCGGTACGCCGCGAACACGATCGGCATTCAGATCGCCGCAGCCGGCCTCGGCGGCGCGCTCATTCCCGCATTCGCCGGCGTCCTCGCCCGCCGCGTCTCGCTCGAGGTCATCCCCGTCTTCCTGGTGATTTTGCTCGTGCTGGAGTTGTCGTTGTTCGGGCTGTCGGTGCGCTGGGAGTCGCGGAACGCGGCCGCCTGATGGAGAGTTGCGTGGATCCCGAAAAGGCCCGACGGATCAGGGAAGCCGGCTGCTTCCTCTTCGACATGGACGGCACCATCTTCCTGGGCGACCGGCTCTTGCCGGGCGCCAGGGAGATCGTGCATTTCCTCCGCGCCAGGGGCACGCCGTTCTACTTCCTGACGAACAACTCCTCGCGCGCCAGCGCCGACTATGCCGCCAAGCTCACCCGGCTCGGGCTGCCGGTCGACCCCGGCGCCATCTTCACCTCGGGTGAGGCCACCGCGCTCTACCTGCAGGGCACTCCCGCGCAGCGCCTCTTCGTCGTCGGCACGCCCTCGCTCGAGGCTGAGATGGAAGCGCACGGCTTTACGCTCGACTCGCACGCGCCCGACGCGGCCGTGCTCGGCTTCGATACGGGCCTGACCTACGCCAAGCTGTGGCGTCTGTGCGACCTCGTGCGCGCGGGCCTGCCTTACTACGCGACGCATCCCGACTTCAACTGCCCGACCGAAACCGGCTACATGCCCGACATCGGCGCCATGATCGCCTTCGTCAAGGCATCCACCGGCCGCGACCCCGATCAGGTCATCGGAAAGCCAAATCCGCCGATCGTCCAGGCGGTCAGTAAGAAGACGGGCGTGCCGCCCGAGCGCCTCGTCATGGTCGGCGACCGGCTCTACACCGACATCGCGCTGGGCCGGGCCGGGATCGCCACCGTGCTCGTGCTGACGGGCGAGACGAAGGCCGCGGACGTGCCCGGCTCTCCCCACCAGCCCGACATCATCCTGAACAACGTCGGGGAGCTGCTCGAGCTGCTGCTCGAGCGCTAGGCCGCCGGCTGGGCCAGGCGCCGCAGCGCGATCGCCGTCAGCGCCGTAATGAGCGGCGGGCTGTCGTTCAGCATCGGCGTCCGCTTCACCTCCGCGCCGGCGTGCGCGGCGATCTCCTGCAGGCCGATGTCCAGGTCGTATAGGACTTCCACGTGGTCGGCGATGAACCCGATCGGCGCGACGACCATCCGCTTCTCGCCGGCCGCCGCCAGCTGGGGCACGATCTCTTCGATCGCCGGGCCCAGCCACGGCACGCCCGTCTGCGCGGCGCTCTGGTAGCAGCGCGTCCACCGGTCCTCGGGCAGCCCCAGCCGCTCGGCCACCAGCCCCGCCGTCTCGGCAAGCTGCCTGTCGTACGGATCGCCTTCGGCGAGGATCGATGCGGGCAGGCTGTGCGCCGTGAAGATGAGCATCGGCTTCTTTGCCGCCCCCGCGCCCCCCGGCTCATCCTCGAATTGCCGCAGCGTCGCGGCTGTGTTCGCCGCGATCCCGTCCAGGTAAGCCGGCTCCGCGTGCCAGCTCTCGACGAAATCCGCTTTGATCGTATTGCCCGTCGCCGCCAATGCTTCTTCCAGCTTGCCGCGGTACGCGCCGATGCTCATCCGGCTGTTGTGCGGCGCCATGCAGATCGCCACGCATCTCCGCACCCCGTCCGCCGCCATCCGTTCGACGGTTTCGGCGATCTTCGGCTGCCAGTGGCGCATCCCCACGTAGACCGGGAGCCCGATCGCTGCGGACAACTTGCCCGCCACCCGCTGCGTGATATCGAGCAGCGGCGAGCGCCCGCCGATCAGCCCGTACCGGTGCGTCATTTCGGCCAGCAGCGCGGGAGGCGTCGGGCGGCCCCCGCGCACGTCGGCCAGGTAAGCCGGAAGGTCCGCCAACGAATCCGGGCCGCCATAGGCCAGCAGCAGGACAGCCTGGCTCATGCCGCCCCCCCATTCTGCCATACGACCTTGCCTGTGAAGAACGGCCCCATGCGCTCGATGTGCAGCGACGTCTGCTTGGTTTGGCGCATGCGCTCGACGATCGACGACAGGTTGTACAACTCCGGGCCCAGCAGCCCGATCACGAAATCGTTGTCGTGCTTGTCCAGCCCGTAGCAGGCCAGCCGGATGTCCGTCGCGTAGCCGCCCCGGCCGTACGTGTGCCCGATGCCCCCGTGCTCCATCAGGATCGTCCGCTGCTCCTCCCGCGGCAGCTGCTCGAAGCTCCCGCGCCGCCGCAACGGATACCAGACCGCCCACGCCAGCCCGGGGTCGCACAGCTTCTGCCGCGGCCGCGTCAGGAGGGCGTCTTCCAGGTCGGGCTCATGCCCCAAGGCATACGTGCGGCCGGCCATCGTGTATTCAGGCTTTGGGGTGAGTTGGCTGAAGGGGGGCTTGCGAAGGAAGGCGCGGAGTTCGCTCACGAAGAAATCCGGCCGCTCGTGGTGGACCAGCAGGCCCGCGCCGAACGAGTCGTTGAAGTCCTCGTACAGCACGCCCGGCAGGTTCGCCGCGGCCAGCGCCTCGACGAGGGCGCGTGTATCCGTGCCGCCGAACGCGAGAAACTGGACGAACAGCCGCCGGTCGAGAAAGACCGGCTGCCCGTCAGGCGCGCGGCCGCGCTCGCGAATATCCAAACGGTTCTGCGATTCTGAGCTCATTCCCCTCCCACCTCGCACTCGTTACACATCGACATAACAACCGGCGCATTGCTGCAGCGGGCTGGGAGTATACCCGGTCGGAGAGAGGATGTCAACGCGTCTTTCGAGCGCGTGCTCGAGCCGCTGCTAGACGCCGCCTGTCTCCCTCGGCTCGACATGAATGGTGATCCGCGTCTTCGGCAGCCTGCGGCGGATTTCGCTCTCGATGGCCGTGCACCGGTTGTGCGCAGCCTGCACCGTGACGTCGCCGGGCACCAGCAAATGCAGCTCTACGTACCGGCGAGACGCCGACTTCCGGGTGCGCAGCTTGTGGTAAACGACGTCCTGCCCTTCCTTCTCCTGGAGCACTTCCTCGATTTGATCCATCTCCTCAGGCGGCAGGCTGATGTCCATCAGCCCGGCTGACGAGCGTCTTACCAGGGAAACGCCGGTGCGAATGATGTTGATCCCCAGGATCATCGCGATCAGCGGGTCGAGGAACTTCCAGGCGGGCACCAACATCATGACGACGAGCGCGGCGACGACACCCACGGACGTCCACACGTCGGTCATCAGGTGGTGTCCGTCGGCTTCCAGCGTAATGCTGTCGTACTCCTCCCCTTTGCGGAACATGAAGCGCGCGACGCCGAAATTAATGGCCGACGCCACAAGGGAGATGACCAAACCGATTCCGAGACTCTCTAGCGGGGCTGGGTTGAGAAAGCGCTTGACCGCGGTGTAGATGATCGTGATGGCCGCAACCAGGATCAGCCCACCTTCTACGCCGCTCGAGAAGTACTCCGCCTTTTCGTACCCGTAACGGTACGATTCGTCGGCCGGCCGGGCCGCAATGGAGAGCGCAATGAAGGCCACGACCGCCGCGATCAGGTTCACGGACGATTCGGCCGCGTCCGACAGGAGGCTCACCGAACCGGTGAGCAGATACGCGCCGAACTTCAGCATCATCGTAACGATTGCGGCGCCGATGGACACGAGGATCACCCGGCGGGGCGAAGACTGGATTATGGGGTTGGCAGTGGCAGTAGTCATGACAAAGCCTCTGTGAAGGGCGGAAACTGACGCTGCGAGCATTCTATCGAACACTCGCCCGGTTGCAAAACGGTCGAGGAGAGCGCGCTCTGTATGGTGCAAGACTTCTGGGGCTGCGCGCAACCGCTAAACTGATTCCGTGATGGGATCTACAGCGCAAAACCTCCGAGGTCTCCGTGACCTCGGAGGTTGGAATGCGTTTTTCGGAGTGGCATCAGTTTGGAATGAGAGCGGGTTACGCGAGAGGAGATAGCTTGACGAGTTCAGCACTGGCTTTGCGGAAAGTAACGGCGTTCATTCGCCTGGGGCGTCCGCATTTCCTCCTGGCAGGGATCATGATGCACGCGCTCGGCGTGGCCGCGGCGCTCTGCGCCGGCGCGTCCCTAGACTGGGCCGCACTGCTCCTCGGCCAGCTTGTCATCTCGTCGACCCAGTGGATGGTCCACTACGCCAACGATTACTTCGATGCCGTGGCCGACCGCTTCAACCCGGTCTCCACAGTCTGGTCCGGCGGCAGCCGCGTGATCCAGCGCGGCGAGCTGCCGCCCCGCGTGGCCTATCGCACCGCGCTCGTCCTCGCGGCCATCGCCTGCGTCGGCATGGCCGCCCTTGTGCTGCTTGCGGGCGCCGGCCCGGCTGCGCTCCTGCTCGCAGGTGCGGCCCTGTTCTGCTCCTGGACCTACAGCGCACCGCCTCTGCGCTGGCTCTCCACCGGCTTCGGCGAGGCAGTCACCGCCCTCGTCGTCGCCGTTCTGACGCCGGCGCTTGGCTTCTACCTGCAAGCCGGCTCTATCCCGCTCTGGTTCCTGGTGGTCGTCTGGCCGGCCTTCTGTCTCCAGTTCGCCTTCCAGCTTTGCGTCAGCTTCCCCGACGAGCGTGCCGATGCCCTGGCCGGCAAACGAACGCTCGCCGTGCGGGACCCACGGCTCGCTCGTAATCTTTACATCGCGTCCATCGCGGCCGCCTACCTCGCCGTTCCGCTGATGCTCGTCGCAGGCCTGCCGGTCATCGTGCCCGCTGCCCTGTTGGCATCGGTGCCGCTCGCGCTCTGGCTGCTCCGCCGCGCGGCCCGCGGGGGTCTGCGGGAACCGCGGTTATGGGTCTCGAATGAGTGGGGTCACGTCCTGCTGCTCGGGCTTGCGGTCATGGCGGAAGCCGCCGCATTCCTGTGGGCAGCCTCCTGATCGCGGCATACGAGGTCTCTCCTTACCTGAGCAGAACCCCGGTGAGCAACTGCTGTACGACCTGGAGGAGGACGAGCGCAATAATGGGCGATATGTCGAGTCCGCCCATGCTCGGGATGACGCGGCGAATCGGATTGAGAATGACTCCTGCAATGTTATGGATGACCTCGAGCAGCCGGAAGACTGCATCTGGCAATCGTACGTTAGCCATCATCACCCAGCTGGCGAGAACGTCGATGAGGATCACGATGGTGAAGACCTTGAAGATCAGGTTGATCCCGCTCAATAGTGCGTAGCTCATTCGTCTGCTAACTCCCCTAAGGCCACCGAACGCTGGTACGCCGCCCACACGCCCTTTGACACCACCGTGCGCAGCCCACCCTTCTCGAACTGGTACAGCGCTTCCGCCGACGTCCCGCCCGGCGACGTGACGCGGTTCCGCAGTTCAACCGGGTGAACGCCCGTCTCGCGTGCAATCGCCACCGCGCCCTCCATCGTCTGGTACACCAGCTCCTGCGCGATGCGCCTGGAAAAGCCCAGGTGTACGCCCGCGTCGATGAGCGCTTCCATGAACAGGAAGATGTAGGCCGGCCCCGTGCCGCTGAGCGCGGTTGCCCGGTCCAGGTCTCCCTCATCCGCCACGTAGATCTCCTTGCCCAGCGCGCTCAGCACGGCCTGCGCCTGCCGGCGGCCCAGCTCGTCGACCTCGCGCGTCGCGGTCCACACGGTCATGCCCTTCCCCACCTGGCCCGGCGTATTCGGCATCGCCCGCACGATCTTCGCGATCCCCAGCCCCTTCTTCAACACCCGCACGGGCGTCCCGGCCGCGATGCTGATGACCAGGTCTGTCCGGCGACATCGCCTCGCGGATTTCGGGCAGCACTTTCTTGATGGTCTGCGGCTTGACGCTCAGCACCACGATCTTGCCCGCCCGCGCCGCCTGGCAGTTGTCCGTGACGCCGTGAATCCCGTAGCGCCCGCGCAGTTCCTGCGCGCGCTCCGGCCGCGGGCCGCTCGCGGTGATCGCTTCGGGGTCGATCAGCTTCTCGCTCAGAATCCCCCGGATCATGGCCTCGGCCATCGCGCCGGAGCCGATAAACGATAAAGTCGTATTGCGGAGCATAAGTTCCTATCTTTCGCCGAATATCGCTACGCGCCGAACAAGGCGCGACCGATCCGCACCAGTGTCGCGCCTTCCTCGATCGCCACTTCGAAATCGTCGGTCATTCCCATCGACAAGTGCTTCCACGGCAAGGCCGGGTGCTCGTGCGCCAGCCTGTCGCGTAATTCCCGCAGCCGCCGGAACACCGGCCGCGCCTGCTCGGGGTCCTCCACGATCGGCGCCATCGTCATCAGGCCGTCGACCCGCAGTCCGGGCAGCGCAGCGATGGCCTCGACCGCAGCAGACAACTCTTCCGGCCCGAACCCCGCCTTACTCTCCTCGCCAGAGACGTTTACCTCCAGCAGGATCGGCAGGACGCCCCCTACCGGAACCACCCGGCTCAGCCGCCCTGCCAGTTTCACGGTGTCCACCGAATGTACCAGCGCCGCCCAAGGCAGCACGTCCGCGGCCTTCCTGCTCTGCAGGTGCCCCACCATGTGCCACTCGACCCCCGCTGACCCCTCCGAGGCCCCCGCGACAACCTCCGTGGCCCGCCCGATAACCTCCGAGGTTTCGAAAACCTCGGAGGTTTGCCCGCGGCGGAGGTTTTCTCGCGGACCAGTCGCGCCACCGCCGCCGCCTTCGGACCCGCTTCCTCGACCCGATTCTCGCCGAACCGCGTCAGCCCGGCCCGGTACGCCGCCGCAACCGCCTCCGCGGGATGCGTCTTGCTCACCGCAATCAGCGTCACCGCGCCGGGTCGTCCCGCCCGCCGTTCCGCCGCCGCGATCCGCTCCCGCACCCGCGCGATGTTGTCGCGCAACGTCTGTTCGTCCACGTCCGCTCGCAGCATCATGGTTGACGTAACATCATCAGCGCGCCGAAATGCCCCGTCTGGCCCTTGCCGCCCCGATACGAGAAGAACTCGTCCATGTGGCATGCTGTGCAGATCTCGGCCACTTCGATCTGTCCCACCCCCGCATCGCGCAGCCAGCGCCGATTTGCCGACCACAGGTCGAAGTGCCTCCGGCTGCTCCCGTTGCGGGGCAAGAGCGTTTCCGGGTCCGCATAGGCCGAGCGAACGGCAGAGACCACGTCGTCGCCCACTTCGTAGCAGCACGGCCCGATGCTCGGCCCGATGCCCGCCACGATGTCGGCGGGCCGGCTGCCGAACGCCTCCGCCATTACACCCAACGCCGCCGGGATCGCGCCGCCGACCGTGCCCCGCCACCCGCTGTGTACCACCGCAAACGCCCCGTGCCGCGGATCGTACAGCAGCACCGGCGTGCAGTCGGCATACCGCAGTAGGATCGGCACCCCCGCCTCGTCGGTCAACAGCGTATCGGTATTGCTCAGGACGTGGCCCCGCTCCGCCGCCCCGACTCGGGCGGCGTTCGCCGTGTGGCGCTGGTTCGGGCTCACCAGGTCCCCCCGCGCGATCCCGAACGCGGCGCTTACCCGCCGCAGGTTCTCCTCGACGTTCCCCGGCTCGTCCCCGTTGCCCTTGGTCAGGTTGAGGCTGGCCCACGGCCCGCTGCTCACGCCGCCGTGCCTGGCGGTGATCCCGTGCGCGATCTCGCCGTACGCGTCCAGCGATTCGAAGGTGTAGTAGATGACGCCCTGGTTTTCGTGTCTGATCATCAGCTCATTGATTCCGTTGCGACGAGCGCCGATTCGAGCGTGGCGCGGCACACGCCGCAGGTGAGGCAGTCTTCGCAGCCCGGCGGGCACCTGTGCCCCAGCCGTTCCTTTTCGGACAGCCGCAGTTCGTACCGGTAAAAGCTGGGCTTGACGCCGCTTTCGACGATGTCCCACGGCGCAAACTCGCCGGGAGTCCGCTCACCGCAGAAATTCCTCCGCGGTCAGCCCGTGTCGCGCCAGGCTCTCGCCGAAGCCGCGCAGCGTCAGCTTCTCGGTCTCCCACAGGACGGGCGCCAGCCGCCGGTCGCCCCGCGACAGCACGCCCTGCACCTCGGCCCATTCCGGCGAGTCGGCATCCACCGTCACCCGGTGCTTTGCCAGCCCGCGCCTGATAGTCCGCTGCCTTTCGGCCAGCACCTTGGCCGGGGTCATCGCAGTCCACTGGAAGGGTGTGTGCGCCTTCGGCGTGAATGGCGTCGCGTTGATCGCAACGTTGCGCCGGAAAATGCTGCGGGCCTTAAGCGTGAGGTCGACGATGGCCTCGATGTCCTCGCCGGTTTCGGTGGGATGCCCGACCATGAAGTACATCTTGAGCTGCGGAAACCCGTTAATTTGTGCCAGTTCAACCGCGTGCAGCAGGTCGTCCTCGCACTGCGACTTGTTGATCACCCGCCTGAGCCTCTCGCTCCCCGCCTCGGGCGCGATCGTCAGCGTTTGGTTGCCGCTTGCAGCCAGCGCGCGCACCAGCGGCTCGCTGATCGGGTCCGTCCGCATCGAGCTGACGCCGAAGCGCGCGCCCATCGCCTGCAGCTCCATCGCTAGCTCGTCTATGTGCGAGTGATCCGATACCGCAGCCGACACCAGGCCCAGCGACGGCGCCTGAAAGCCCGCCGGCCCGCCGTGCGCGTGCACCGGCAGCCGGAGCGCCAGCGCCTCCCGCGCCCAGCCCAGGATCCGTTCGAGCGGCTGCTCCCTGGGGGGCCGGTAGACATAACCGGCCAGGCAGAATCGGCAGCCTCGGCCGCACCCGCGCGCGATCTCGATCAGGTGCCGGTTCGGGAACTCCGCATCGGGCGAGTATACCACCGAAACCGGATCGAGCGCCTGCGCGTCCCGCACCCACAGCCGCTCGATCTGCCGCCCGCCCGGCCCAGGCTCGACGCGCGACGGGATATACATGCCCGGCTCGCGTTCCAACGCATCCAGGAGCGGTCGAGTCCGCCGCCTTCGTCTCGGTGCTCGCGGTCCGGCCGCGATGCCGTCCACGAACAGGTCGATCAGCCGGGGCAGGGCATCTTCGGCTTCGCCGATCAGCACCGCGTCGAAGAAGGGCGCCAACGGCTCGGGGTTCATGCTCAGCGCCGGCCCGCCCGCGAGCAGAAACGGCCGGCCCCCGTGATCTTCCCTCGTCAGCCCCGGCGGTTCGACGCCGGCCTGCCGCAGCATGGCCGCGACATTGAAGTAGTCCATCTCGAAAGAGACGGTGAACGCCCACACGTCGAACTCGCCGACCGGCCTGCCCGTTTCGAGCGACAGCAGCGGCTGCCCGGCTGCGATCGCAGCCTCGTCCCAGAAGACGCGTTCGCACACGACGTCGGGCCGCGCGTTGAACATCCGGTAGAGGATTTGCAGGGCGAGGCTCGCCATGCCTACCCTGTACGTGTTAGGGTAAGCGAGCGCGACGGTGAGCTTTCCTCCGTGGTCTTTGACGATGGCGCCGGTCTCCCGGCCGAGCACGGCTTTGGCCGCCGCGATTTGTTTCCAGGAACTCATGGTCTTTCGTCGATGCTATCGGATCGATGCCATCGATCCCATGGCATCGGATGGTTCGTATCGGTTCAGTTTACGGCAGCCGGTACGACAACGTCTGCAATTTGGCGACCCATTTCTCGGGGATGATGGCCCAGCCGTCCAGCGCGGTCACCACCACCCCGCCCGCCTCGCGCAGGTCGTACCAGATTCGCAGTGGCGGGAAGATGCGCTGCGTCTCGGTCGAGGTCGGGCTGGTCACCGCGTCGATCCCGGCCCGCCGAAACAGCCAGCGCGCACGGAAGAGGTGCAGCGGATGGCTCACCAGCACTGCGCTGCGCCACCCCTCGCGGTCCATCACCTCTTTCGTCGCCCGGGCATCTTCGTCGGTGTTGGTGCTCCCGTCGGCCAGGAAGATGCGGTCCGCGGGCACGTCCAGTCCGGCCGCAAATCGCTTGCAGACCGACGCCGCCGACAGCGGCTCGTTCCGGTACCCTCCGGTGCAGATGATATTCGGCGCGATGCCCCGTTCCCACAGGTCCACTGCGTGGTACGTGCGGCTGGTCAGGTCCGATCCCGGGGTGCCGTCCGCGTTCACCCGCGCGCCCAGCACCACAATCGCATCTGCCGGCCGCGCCTGGTCCTCCCGGCCCAGTGCGTCGACCCGCCATGTAAGGAAGCCGAAGCCGAGGAGAGCCAGGAGCAGCAGTAGCAGAACCACGCGCAAAACGGCGCGCAAGATGCGGCCCATCGTCGAATTATAGCATAAGGTCCTGTTCGCCCGGCGACCGGACCGCTCAAATGCAAGGAGCCGGATCGTCCCCCTTGACGCACGATCCGGCTCCCCGTCGCAGCCCAATTCGGCAGGCCCTACCTCAGCACTCGCTGTACCCGCACGCGTAACACTTCCGGCAGCCCTCCGTCGGCACGAATGTCGCCTGCCCGCACTCGGGGCACAGGTCGCCGATGGGCCGGTCCGTGATGGGCAGCGGCAGCTGCTGGATGTACTCCTGCGGTTCTTCCTCGCCCGCTTCGGCAGCACCCTCCGCCGTCTGGCTCAGGTACTCGCGCAGGATCTGTGCCACCGCGTCCGGCAGCGAGCGCACGCGGTTCGCGCCAAAGCCGAGCGACCGGCCCCCACCGATCCCCGCCAGCTGGTCCACCACCTCGTCCAGCCGCTCGCGCTCGTCCAGGGGCGAGGGCAGCCGGAGGATCAGCGAGATGAGCCGCCCGAGCGCTTCCGAAACCGAGGCGACGTCGCTGCCCGCCTTGCCCACGTTCATGAAGACCTCGAACGGCTTGTCCCCGCCGTTGATGTTGACGGTCACGTAGGCCGTCCCGAGGGGCGTTTCCTTCCGGTAAGTGATGCCCTTCAGGACGCTCGGCCGCGGCCGCCGCTTGAGCATCGGGAAAGGCTCCGCTGCGGCGGACGGCGCAATGACCGGCGCCTCGGCAGCGGCCCCGCCGTTGCCCTTCGCCTTCGCCTCGGCCGTCGCCTTCGTCTCCAGCACGACCTCCTGCCGGCTGCCCGTGACGTACACCGTCAGCCCCTTGCAACCCAGCCGCCAGCCCAGCATGTATGCCTTCTCGACGTCCTCGACCGTCGCCGCGGCCGGGAAATTCACGGTTTTCGAGATCGAGTTGTCGACGAACGCCTGGATCGCCGCCTGCATCTCGACGTGCTCTTCCGCCGTAATGTCCTGCGACACCACGAACACCCGCCGGATCGCCTCCGGCACTTCCGGGATGTCCTGGCAGCTCCCCAGCAAGCTGACCTGCTCGCTGATCCGCGTCTGGGCCTCCTTGTCGATGCCCACCGCGGTCAGCGCCTTCTCGAACAGGGGGCTTGTATACGTGAGCTTCAGGTCGCGCCCGCCGTCCTTCACCGTGCGGGTATACGCCAGCGCGAACACCGGCTCGCACCCGTACCCCTCGCAGCCCGCCACGGTTCCGATCGTGCCGGTCGGTGCGACCGTGGTCTGCGCCGCATTGCGGATGCCATGCTCCTTGATCCCCGCGACGATCTCGCTCCAGTCCAGCGCCGGCCGGTCCCAATCGTACCCATACGGCTTCAAGGGTTGCGGCGCTTGCCACTTCAGGTCCTGCGGATCGTAGATGCTCCCCGTGATCGCCAGGAATGGGCCGCGCTCGCGCGCCAGCTCGACGCTCGTCTTCATGCAGTGGTAGCGGACGAACTCCATCGCCTGCGCGGCAAACTCCTGCCCTTCCTCAGAGCCGTACCGCACGCCGAGCCGGTACATCATGTCGCCCAGCCCCATAATGCCCAGCCCGATCCGCCGCGCCCGCAGCGCCGCCTCCCGCAGCTGAGGCACCGCCGGCACGTACTTGTTGGCATCGACCACGTTGTCGAGGAACCGGGTCGATACGACCGTGCTCACCCGCAGTTTTTCCCAATCGACCTTCCCGTCCTCGGTTACGTGGAGTGCCAAATTCAATGAACCTAAGCAACAATTTTCGTAAGGACCTAAAAATTGTTCACCGCATGGATTAGTTGCAGAAAGTTCATACAAATTCGGCACCGGATTCTGGCGGTTCGCGGCATCGAGGAAGAGCACTCCCGGCTCCCCATTGTGATGTGCATACGTCACGATCTTGTGGAACAGCTCGCGCGCTCGGACCGTCCGCCACACCTTCCCATCCCGCGGATTCCTTAGCTCGAAGTCGCCATCCGCCTCCACCCTCCGCATGAACTCGTCCGTAATGCCGACCGAAATGTTGAAGTTGCTGATCTGCCCTTCCTGCGCTTTGCAGGTGACGAACTCCTCGATATCAGGATGGTCCACCCGGAGCACGGCCATATTGGCGCCACGCCTCGTGCCGCCCTGGGCCACCTCCCCGAACGCGATATCATACACCCTCAGGAACCCCACCGGCCCGGTCGCCACCCCCGCGCTCGACTTCACGGCATCGCCCTTCGGCCGCAGGTTCGTAAATGAGAACCCGTTCCCCCCGCCCGTCTGCTGGATCAACGCGGCATCGCGCAGCGTCTGAAAAATCCCCGCCGAGTCGCGCCCCATGTCGTCTGAGATGGGCAGGACGAAGCACGCGGCAAGCTGTCCCAACGGTGTCCCCGCACCCGTAAACGTCGGCGAATTCGGGAAGAAGCGCAGGCTGCTCAGGAGGCCGTAAAAGCTGTCCTCCGTGCTCTGCGCATCATAGCCGTGCGCCCCATCCGGTTCGGCCACGGCATGCGCCACCCGGCGAAACATCCCTTCGATGTCTTCGATCGGCTTACCGTCGGCTCCCCGTCTCAAATACCGCTTCTTAAGCACCTGGCGGCTGTTGTCTGAGAGCTCGATTTCTTCGGGCGGCGTAATGGCCGGTGCGAATGGTTTAGCCACAGCTTTGACCTCGTCCTTAATCATCTCGATGTCTCCTCACAATCATCGTCACCGCAAAATCTCACGGCCGCGCAACCTATTTGCGCTCTTTCATCATCCGTTCGAGTTCGCGCTGCAGTGCTCCGACGTCCTCCATTTCCATATACACGATGGCAAACCGGATGTACGCGAGGGGATCCAGTTCTCGCAGTTTCTCCAGCACCATGGCCCCGATGACCTCGCTCTGCACCTCCGCTTTCCCGAGCGAGAACAGGTGCTCCTCGATCTGGTCCACGACGCGGTCAATATCCGCCATCGCAATCGGGCGCTTGGCGCACGCGATCCGGACGCCCTGCAGCAGCTTGTGCCGATCGAACGGCTCGCGCCGTCCGTCGCGCTTCACGATGAGCAGCGCCTCCGAGATCTGCTCGTACGTCGTGAACCGTTTGCGGCACTTCTGGCATTCGCGGCGCCGCCGGATGCTGTCGCTCGTTGACCGGGTGTCCACCACCCGCGTGTCTGGCTGTCCGCAGTACGGGCACTGCATTCCTGGCTCCTGTTCTTCGTCGCGAGCGCTTTCGCTTGGCCCGGGTTTCTGGCGATAAAAATGCCATGCCCGCCCCGTCGTGCAGCAGTGCATGGCCGGGCAGCGGGGCATGGCGCAAGGCGTTGATAGAAATTCGGCAACCAGCCCTAGTATTCGAGTTATGTCACCCTACTATATCTAGTGGTGGCGGAGCCGAGTATATCACACCCGGGATGAGGTGACAAGCGAGGAAAACGGTTTTGGAGAAAAATTTAAGGTCGCACTTTGCGGCCCGTTCGTCCGGCCACAATTCTGCTGAACAATCGCCACGCGGGCAAGGTGCGAGCAGGCGACGCGTAGGCGCCGCCGCTCGCACCCGTCCCGTACCGCTCGAGCCTGAGCGCCCTCGCGCACACGTGCGAGGTGGGCGGGGGCCTCCGACCAACCTCTGCTACTGGGTCCGATTCGCCCGGCGCAGGAACGCTGGAATGTCCAGGTCCTCGCGGTCGTACGTGCGCCGCGGGAACTCGACCACCCGGCCCTCCTCGCCCTGGGTGACCTTCTGATCCTTGATCGCGTCAAAGCCGGTCGCGATGACAGTGATCCGGATCGCATCCTTCATGTTCGGGTCGATTACCGCGCCGAAGATGATGTTCGCATCCGGGTCCGCGGTCCGCTGGATGATCTCCGCCGCCGCGTTGACCTCGTGCAGCGCCAGGTCCGCGCCGCCCGTGACGTTGAACAGGATCCCCTGCGCGCCCTCGATGCTGACGTCCAGCAGCGCGCTGTGGATGGCCTGCTCCGCCGCGTTCTGCGCCCGGTTGTCGCCGCTCGCCGTGCCGATCGACATCAGGGCCGACCCGCCTTCGTTCATCACCGCCCGGACGTCCGCGAAATCGAGATTGATCAGGCCCGGGATGGTGATCAGTTCGGAGATGCCCTGGATGCCCTGGCGCAGCACGTCGTCCGCCGTCAGGAACGCCTGCTGGATCGTCGCCTTCTTGTCGACCACCTGCAGCAGCCGGTCGTTCGGGATGACGATCAGCGTGTCCACGCTCTCGCGCAGCCGCTTGATCCCCTCTTCCGCGATCCGCTTCCGCCGCGCGCCCTCGAACGTGAACGGCTTGGTGACGACGCCGATGGTGAGTGACCCGGACTCCTTCGCGAGCTTCGCGACGATCGGCGCCGCGCCGGTGCCCGTCCCGCCGCCCATGCCGCAGGTCACGAAGATCATGTCCGTGCCCTTCATCAGGTTCTTGACGTCCTCAGCCGACTCCAGGGCCGCCTTCTCGCCGATCTCGGGCTGCCCGCCGGCGCCCAGGCCTTTGGTCAGCTTGTCGCCGATGCGCAGCCGCTGCGGCGCGTTCGCCAGCATGAGCGCCTGAGCGTCCGTGTTGATCGCAATGAACTCGACGCCCCGGATGCCTTGCTCGATCATCCGGTTGACCGCGTTAGAGCCGCCGCCGCCGACGCCCAGCACCTTGATCTGGGCCGGATTCTCCATAAACGGTGGCTGTGGTTGTCCTTTCGCTGATGTTGTCATGTCTCACCCCTTGTATGCTGTATCGTCCTTGCGCCGATGCCGGCGCCCAGCTGGCGGCTGCCCCCGATGCGGCTACGACGAAATGGGCAGGAAACCTTTCAGAAAGTCGAGAATGCGCTTCCACCACCCGCCCTGCTTTGGCGGTTCCATGTTGCGGGGTTTTGCGCCGCGGTGTAAGCCCCATAGGAGCAGGCCAACGGCCGCTGCGTACTCGGGACTGGCAATATCGAACGCCGAGCCGACCGCGCCGTTCGGTTGGCCCACCCGTACCGGCCACCGCATCCGGCTCGTGCTCAGCTCTCCCAGCCCCGGCAGTTGGGCAACCCCGCCGGTCAGGACCACCCCTGCCGACGTCAGCCCGTCATATCCGCTGCGCTTCACCTCCGAGATAATCAGGTCTGTGAATTCCTCCGCCCTCGCATTGATGATTTCGGACAGGACCCGCCTGCGGACCACCTGTTGGCCCTCCTGTCCGAAAGCGCCGGCGCGCACCTCAGCGTCTACGGCAACGCGGTCTGGAATGGCATGTCCGTACTGGCGGATCAGCGCTTCGGCGCTGTCCCGTGACATGCGGAGTACGGACGAAACATCGTGTACCAGGTATTCCCCGCCCACTTCGAGCGAGTGCGCCTGCCACGGCGCCTTATCGACGTAGACCGCCAGGTCAGTCGTGCCCGCGCCGATATCGGCCAGCACCACCCCTGCCCGCAGCTCGTCTGCCGTCAGCACCGCCTCGGCCGACGCCAGCGGCTCATACACGAGGTCGTGGATGCGCACGCCGTTGTCCAGGATGCAGTTGGTGAGGTTAAGGATGTTGGACGACGCGCCCGTCACGACGGTGGCCTCCACCTCCAGCCGGTAGCCGGCTGAGCCGACCGGGTTGTCTACGCCCTCCTTGTCGTCGAGCTTGTACTGCCGTGCCACCACATTGATGAGTTCGCGGTTGTGGGGCAGCGCAATGCTGCCCGCCTGGTCCAGCGCCCGCTGGCAGTCCTCCGGCGTTACACGCCGGCCGTTCTTGCCCAGATCGACCACGCCCTTGCTGCCCAGGGTGCTGACGTGCCCGCCCGAAATGCTGACGTACGCGGCTTCCATGGTCAGCCCGCTCGTGCGCTCTGCCTCGTCGATCGCCTTGCCGATGCTCGCGGTGGCTTCAGCCGTGTTGATCACGACGCCTTTCCGCAGCCCCTCGGACGGGACCCGGCCGGCGCCCACGATGTTCAGCTTGCCGCTGTCGTCGACCTGGGCGATCAGCGCGCACACTTTCGACGTTCCGACGTCTATCGCGCAGAACACCTCGTTCGCATGGCTGCCGGTTGTACTTGTCACCATCGCCTCACCACAAAATCGCTTTTCGGTCGCTCTCGCGCACGTCGATCGCCTTGGTCCGTTCGCCCTTCCGCGTCAGATCCTGCCCGGTCGCCTCTGCGACGGCCAGTTTCGCGTCCATCGGCCCGCTCTCGCCCAGCCAGACCTCCCAGCCTTCGGGCGCCCGGTAATACAGCCCCGCCTCATCTCCGTACGCAAATTCCGTCAGGCTCGGCCGCGCCGCATGCACCACTGCCAGGTTGTCCAGCACCAGCTTGCGGAGCGGCGCGTCCTTCGCAAGCCGCCCCGACGAGCGATCCGTGAAAGTCAGCGGCGGCGCCGCGCCCGCCTGTGGCACCTGCGCCCCGTCCGCGGCCAGCCACAGTGTCCCCGTGACCGCCTGCCACGCCACCAGCGGCGCGTGCTCCCGGATGTCGATGATCACCTGGTTCGGCAGCCGCACGTGGACGTCGGCCTTCGCTACCCCCGGTATCTTCTTGACCTCCGCCGCGATCTCGTCGGTCCGCAGCAGCAGCACGTTCCGCCCGTCCACCTTGCTGCCCGTATAGATGTCCGCCGGCGCGATCCGCTGGTACCCCCCGATCAGCGTCGAGGTCGGGCTGACCGCCAGCTCCGGCCAGGTCAGCAGATAGATCAGCCCCGCCGTGACCGCGATCGCGGTCAGCAGCAGCGCGCCCACCCGCAGCCCCGTGTAAATCATCTCGCGCGACGGCGCCCTGAAACGCGGCCTCTCCCGTTCGCTCGTCTTGCCCGATGCGTCCTGCACGGTTGCCTGTTTGCGCTTCACCCGCTTGCGGGGACGCGCCGGGGCCTGCTCGCGCCAGGCAGGCTGCCGCGGCCGCAGGTCATCCTGCGCTTCCTGCGAAGCCTTGCCCGAGTGCCGCTGCCTGGCCATCGACCCTTTCCTTTGCACCGCCGTCAGGCCGTTAGCTGCCCGCCGGAAAACGTCGTCTGCGACCGGACCCGGTCGTCCTGCCGCTCCAGCGCCAGCTGGATCAGCCGCTCCACCAACTCGTCATAGGTAATACCCGTCGCCTCCCACAGCTTCGGATACATGCTGATCGTGGTGAAGCCCGGCATCGTATTGAGCTCGTTGAGATACAGCTCCCCCGTCGTGTCGCTCAGCAGGAAGTCCACCCGCGCCAGCCCCGCGCCGTCGATCGCCCGAAATGCCCGCACCGCCAGCTCGCGCACCCGCTCGGCCGTTGCCTGTGGGATCGGCGCCGGGATGCGCAGCGCCGACTTGCCGTCGATATACTTGGCCGCGTAGTCGTAAAACTCGTTGGAGGGTACGACCTCGCCGGGCGTTGACGCTACAGGTTCGTCGTTTCCCAGCACCGCGCACTCGATCTCGCGCGGGTTCGCCACGGCCTTCTCAACCAGGATGCGGCGGTCAAAGCGGGCGGCCTCGTCCATCGCCCGGCTGAGCGCGTCCCGGTCCGCCGCCTTGCTTATCCCGATGCTCGATCCGAGATTCGCCGGCTTCACGAACACCGGGTAGGCCAGCTCGCTTTCCACCTCTGCGATGACCCCCTGTGGCGCCGACTCCCACTTGCTCCGCAGCACCGCCACGCCCGGCACTACCGGGATGCCGTGGCCGCTCAGCAGCTGCTTGCACGCGATCTTGTCCATCGCCAGGCTGCTCGCCAGCACGCCGCAGCCGACGTACGGCACGCCGGCCAGTTCCAGCAGCCCCTGCAGTGTGCCGTCTTCGCCGTGCGGCCCGTGCAGCACCGGGAAAACGACGTCGACCTCGGGGAACGCCTGCCCGGTCGCGCCGGGAACGAGCTCGCGTCCCGCGCTTCCCGCCGCATCCGGTTCGCCTGCCGGCTCGGGCGCAACCTCGCCCGCGCTCAGGTACGCGTATGGGTCTCCCGCAATCAGCCACTTGCCCTTGCGCGTGATGCCCACCGGCACGACCCGGTAGCCCTTCTGGCGCAGCACGTTCATCACCGAGCGTGCCGAGACTAGCGAGACGTCGTGCTCGCCTGACTGCCCGCCGAAGATCACTGCCACTCGGGCTTTCGCCCGCTCTTCCTGGTTTTCCATCACTGGTCCATCATCGTATTCTGGTCGTTCGTGATTACAGTTCGGATAACGGCCCCTCGGCCCATTCCCCCAGAAACAGGATTTCCGGGATGAGCCGGATTCCCGTTGCCCGGTATACCCGTTCCCGCAGCAAGTTGATCAGCGCCAGGACGTCCGCTCGCGGTCGCGCCGCCCGTGTTGACGATGAAATTCGCGTGTCGGGGCGATACCTGTGCGCCGCCGATCTGATGCCCCTTCAGCCCCAGCGCCTCGATGAGCCGCCCCGCATACTCCCCCGGCGGATTCCGGAAGATGCTCCCGGCGCTCGGCTCGACCGGCTGGCTGGCTCGCCGCCGCGCCAGGTATTCGTCCGCTCGCCGGCCCAGCTCTTCCGCATCCCCCGGGCGCATGTCAAACCCCGCCGCCAGCACCACGGGCTTAGGGTTCCGGTCCGGGTCGAGCAGCTGCTCCTTCAGCAGGCTGCTGCGATACACGTACCGCAGTTCGTCCTTCGCCAACACCTGCCGGCTGCACCCCGCATACTTCACTGCGGCCCATGCCAGGTTCGCCGCGACGTCGCTGCCGTGTGCGCCTGCATTCCCGGTGACCGCGCCCCCCACGCGTGCCCGGCACGCTCACCGCCCATTCCAGCCCGCCCAACCCCCGCCGCACCGCCCAGCCGCGCCAGCCCGGCCAGCAGCACCCCCGACTCGGCCACCACCTGCACGTCCCGCACGGCCGGGTGGTCCCACCGCTGCCGGAACTCGCCGCCTGTGCCCTGCCACCGCGCCTGGTTCGCCACCACCAGGCCCCGGATCCCGGCGTCGCTGACCAGCAGGTTGCTCCCCCCGCCCAAAATCGTGAGGGGCATTTCGTGCTCCAGCGCCAGCTCGGCCAGCGCCTCGAGCTGTTCGAGCGTCGTCGCCGCGGCATACCACTCCGCCGGGCCGCCGATGCGAAACGTCGTATGCTTCGCCAGCGGTTCGTCCCTCAGGAGCTGCACCCCCAGCTGCCCCACGCCCTCTTCGAAACCCCACTCAAAGCCCCTTTTGCGGGGATGAGGGGATAGGGGGATGTTAACAGCTATAGGATCATCCCCTCATCCCCTAATCCCCGCCGCTTTCGTCCTATACTAACCCCTCGCGCTGTCGGAGCGCCGCGAGCAAGCCGGTCCCTACCAGGTTCCCGTCCCCTGCGCTCATCGTGATCACCACATCGTCCGGTTCGACATTCGCCAACAGCGTCTCGACCGCCGCGTCGATGCTTCCCACGTACTCGGCGCCCGCGTGCTCCAGCACTTCGAGCAGCTGCTTGCTGTGCATGCCCAGGTCGATCTTCTCTCGGGCGGCATAGATGTCCAGCAGCAGCACCCGGTCCGCGTCGTCGAAGCTGTGGACGTAATCGTGCAGCAGCGCCTGCGTCCGGCTGTACGTGTGCGGCTGGAACACCGCCCAGATGCGCCGCGTCGGGTAGCGCAGCCGCGCGGCCGACAGCGTCGCCCCGACCTCGGTCGGGTGGTGGGCGTAATCGTCGATCACGACCACGCCCCCTGCCTCGCCGATGAACTCGAAACGCCGGCCCGCGCCGTGAAAGTCGTGCAGCATTTTCGCCGCCAGCCGCGGCCGGATATGGTGCCAGTTCGCCACCGCCAACGCGGCCAGCGCGTTGCGCACGTTGTGCCGGCCCGGAACGGGCAGCGACAGGTCCGCGACGTGTTCGCCCGCGTGCCACACCTCGGCATCGAACCCACCCTGGGCATTCTGCGACAGCCCACGCGCCTGCCAGTCCGCTTCCTCCGCCAGCCCGTAGGTTTCGACCTGCGTGCCCGCCGTCACCGCATCCCGCAGGTCCAGCGCGCCGGGATCGTCCGCGCACAGGACCACCATGCCCTCGGCCGGGATGCTGCCCGACGAACTTGCGGAACGCCTCGATGAACGCGGCCGGGGTCGGATAGCAGTCGACATGGTCCCACTCGACGTTGGTGACCACGCCCACCTCGAGCTCCAGCCCCAGGAACATCCCGTCGTACTCGTCGGCCTCGATCACGAACGGCCCTTTGCCCGCCCTCGACGAGATATTCGAAAATGCCGCCATCCCCTCGGCCGGGCCCAGCGACAGCCCGCCCGCCCACGATGATGCTTGGATCCAGGCCCGCACGCAGCAGGATGATCGCGATCATGCTCGTCGTCGTGGTCTTGCCGTGCGTGCCCGCGACGCCGATGCCGTGCTGCCCGCGCATCAGCGGCCCGAGCAGCTCGGAGCGCTTCACCACCGGGATTCCGGCCGCCTTCGCCGCGTCGACCTCCGGGTTCCCCTCGGGCACCGCCGACGAGATCAGCACGATGTCCGCCCCCTTGATGTTCTCCGCCCGGTGCCCGCGGAACACCGTCACCCCCCGCTGCGCCAGGGCGTCGGTCATCTCGTTCGGCCGCTGATCCGATCCCGTCACCGTGTGCCCGCGCTCGAGCAGGAAGCCGGCGATCGCGGACAGCCCGGACCCGCCGATGCCGACCAGGTGGAAGTGCACCGGCTTCGCCGGCGACGCCGGCTCGCAGCAGCCGCACCCAGGCCGGATCGTCGGGCCTTGCGGCGCGCCGCAAGTAGCGGTTCTGCTCGTTTTCGGTTGCTCGTTCATTTCCAGACTCTTGCGATTAACAGGATGACGGCCAGGCCGATGAAGTACGGCCAACTGAAGACCGCCGGTGGTAACAGTCGCACCATCGCCTGGTACGCCGGTGTGTAGGTCGGGACCACCGGCAGCCCGGGCCAGCCGGCCTGCTGCAGATAATACCATATGCTTCCCGCAAGCAGATAACCGTTCAGAAATCCGACGCCCGCGTCAAAAAACGTGCTGCCGCCCGTGCCGGGAAACGTGAGCGTCTGGCCCTGGTACGAGATGAACGCCACCACCAGCAGAATGATGACGTACAGCCACGCCCGCGCGCGCCGAAACCGCTGTCTGGCCCGTCGCGATGGCGAGCGCTTTGTCGACGGAGTTCAGGTACCGCTCGAAAAAGAACTCGAGAACGAACAGCGCGATCAGCAGCATGGTCGTGACGCCGAGCTCGCGGTGGAAGCCGCGCACGATTCCGATCACGGTGAATATCGCGAGCACGAACCAGGAATATGACCTCAACTGGTCCCACGGCGTCCTATCCCTTCTTCTCGCCGCTGCTACGGCGGCCGCTCCGAATTCCCACGAGCAGGAAAACGGCGATGACGATGCCCAGGAACGCCGTGATCAGCCCGCGATCGACCAGGCCGTTCAGGAACGCCAGGATGCGCTCCCAAGCGACGGTCCCGGCGCGCCCGGCACGATCACGATGGGCCCGGTCGGGGCCGGCGTCGCGAACGCCGAACGGAAGCGGCACGAGCGCCGCGTACTCGGGCGCAATTGCCCGGACGACCATGGCGGCGACGATGTAGCCGGCGATCAGGCCCAGGAGGAGTCCCCAGCATTGAACGCTCGGCCTCTGAACCACGTGATCGCCGCTGAGCAGCACGCGCGAGCAAGACGATGACCGACGAAGATCAGCGCCGAGCACCAGGCCTGCGTTCTCCTCGGTGACGAGCGGCGGTGTGTCTTTCAACGCCGCGAGCGCCTCGTCCGCGCTGCCCGAGCCCGTCAGGGCGCTGAGTCCGCCGGAAAGCAGGAACTGGAAACCCTTGGCGAACGCGTTGATGTACTTGATGATGCCGTCGCCCAGGACGCCGGTGACGGCAACGGCGAACAAGCGTCATGAGCAGGATGAACAGGGCCGCCTTGGTGCCTCGGAGATACCCGATCACCCCGAAAATGGCCATGAAGCCGGCCAGGATGAACAGCCAGGTCATTGCTTCTCCCCTCCGCGCCAAGCGCAATCAGCTCGCCGCGCGATGTTGTCGGCCGCATCCGGCCGGGCCAGGCCGGCCGCCGCAGCCGACATCGCCTGCAGCCGCTCCGGCTGAGCGAGCAAGTCCAGCAGCGTTGGCTTTGAGCCGGCCGGCCAGCTCGCCGTCCGGGATCGTCAACGCTGCGCCCCGGTCGGCCAGATAGCGGGCGTTCGCCTCCTGGTGCTGTCCCGCAAAGGGATAGGGCACAGGACGGCGGGCAGCCTCGCCGCCGGAAACTCGCCCAGCGTCGCGGCGCCCGCTCGGGCAACGACCAGATCCGCGGCGACGAGCGCATGAACCATATCATGCATGTACAGCGTACGGATGGTAGCGTACCACAGCATCGCTCTTGATCTGCCCTCCTTGCACGGCCCGCTGCAGCCCGGCCTGCGCCGCCGCTTGCGCCGCGTCCCAGTCGGTCTGCCCCGTCACGTGGACCACCTGGCACACGCGCCAGCAGCTCGGGCAGCGCGTCGATGACGGCCCGGTTGATGCTCCGCGCGCCCGCGGCTTCCGCCGAAGACGAGCAGCACGGGCAAGTCCGCCTGCAAGCCCAGCCGCGCCCACGCCGCGTGCTTCTCGGTTGTAAACAGGTCCGCCCGCACGGGATACCCGGTGACGACGGCCTTGCGCCCGAAGTAACGGGCCACCTCGGGGAACGACACCGCCACCCTGTCGGCCAGGTGGCTCGTGACCTGGATCGCCCGCCCCGGCGTCAGGTCGGGCAGGTAGATCAGCAGCGGCACGCGCGGCCTCGCCCGGTAGGCGGCCCAGGCCACCGGCGCTGCTACGTAGCCGCCCGTCATAAACACCACGTCAGGCCGCCATTCCGTGATCAGCGCCGCGGTCTCCCGCGCGCCGCGTTCCATCTGCGCCAGGTTGCGCGCCGCGGTCCACACCGCCCGGCCGCGCACCTGGCCCGTCGCTATCGCCGTAAAGGGCAGCCCCGCCCGCTCGGCCAGCGCCTGCTCGATGCCCCCGGCCTCGCCCACGTAACGGAGCGCTACCAGCTCCGACGGTTAGAGCCGCCGGCTCAGCTTGCAGCGGCGGCGGCGGCTTGTCGCTGGGCGGCTGCCGGTTGGGTCGCCGGACGGGGGTGTTGCGCCCCGGAGCGCTCCGCCCCTTGGATCGCCCGCCGGAGGCCGGCGGTTTCCGGGTCTGCGCCGCTCTCCTGTATCGCGGCGATGCACCGCCAAGACTGGGTAGACGTGGCCGCCAGTCCCACCCCCCGAAAGCAAAATACGCATTCGGCGACTTTTTCTCCTTTGCCGAGCGCGAGATGCTCAGCAGCAGACCGGTAGCAATCATGCACGACACCAGCGACGAACCTCCGTACGACATGAACGGCAAGGGTTGGCCGGTTGCCGGGAAGAGCGTCAGCGAAGCGCCCATGTGAATGCCCGCTTGCACGAGGATCCAGGCCGTCAGGCCGATCGCCAGCAGCGAGCCGAAGCGCGTCGGCGCATTCAGCGCGATGCCGATCGCCCGATACCCGAACCAGCAGAACAGCGCAACGACGGCGAGCATGCCGAAGATCTTGAAGTCCGCGCCGATGTTGGCGAAGAGGAAATCGCTCCACAGCCCGAAGACCGAGCGCCTTGACCTGCCACACCGCGGGATCGACGCCGATGCCATTGCCCGCCCGGATCAGCCAGGTGATCTCGAGCAGCTCCTGCGGCGCCTTGGCTCGGGTTGAACCAGACGTTGTACCAGTCCTCGATGCGGCCGAAAGGATAGCCGAACTGCCTCATCGCGAACAGCAGGATCGGCGCGCCGATCACCGCGAGCAGCACGAGCTGCTTGAACGCCCCGCCGCCGACGAAGTAGATCGTCAGCCCGATGGCCAGCACGATGATCGTCATGCTGACGCTTTGCTCGAGCACGATCAGCCCGGCCACGAGCCCGATGATGACCGCGAACGGGAAGAAGCCCTGCTTGAAGTCGGCCACGTGCCGGCCGCGTGCGGCAACCCACGCCGAGACGTAAATGGCAACGCCGAGCTTCGCCAGTTCGCTCGGCTGAAAGCTCGCGCCCGTGAAGGTGCGCTGCCCGCCGAACTCGCTCCTCCGGCCGAGCACCAGCACCGCGACCAGGATCAGCACGGTGAACGCCATCGCGGGGATCGCCATCTTCCGCCAGAATTCGTAGGGGATCACCGCCACGACCCCGCACGCCAGCGACGCCGAGCGCCACCCACTTGAGCTGGGCCAGGAAGAACCGCGTGCCGACCGTGGCAGAAGCTCGCGCTGAACACCATCACCAGGCCGAGCAGGCAGCAGCGTCGCCACGATCGCGATCAGCTGGTAGTCCATCCGGGCGAGCGACGCCTGGATCGCCGGCCACGACCGTGCGGGCGCCTTGGTCCTGATCGCCGGGCAGCCTGCGCGCTCATGGCAGCGCCTCCACCAGCTCGCGGAAGTGCAGCCCGCGGGCCGCAAAGTCGACATAAGCGTCAAAGCTCGTCCCGCCGGGGGCCAGCAGGACCACGTCGCCGGGCTGCGCGGCCCGCGCTGCGCTGCAGCACCGCGGCGGGCAGGTCGGCGCACCCGCTCGACGGGCGGCCCGCCGCCCTGCCGTGCCAGCGCCTGCGGCGATCAGGCCGGCGGCTTCCCCGAACAGCACGACATGCCGCACGTGGCCGGCGCAGATCTCCCGCGCGCATTCATCCCACGGCAGGTGCTTGTCCCGGCCGCCGAGCAGCAGCACCAGTGGCTCGTCGAACGAGCGGATCGCGGCGACGCGTGCGCTCGGGCGCGGTGGCGATCGAGTCGTTGACCCAGGTCACGCCGTCCCGTTCCCGCACGATCTCCAGCCGGTGCTCCACCCCCTCGAAGCTCGTCGCCACGGCCGCGATCGCCTCCACGCGCGCGCCTGCGGCCGAGGCGAGGCAGGCCGCGGCGAGGATGTTGGCCAGGTTGTGGCGCCCGCGCAGCCGCACGTCGCCGGACCGAGCAGATCACGGCATCCGGCCGCCCGGGCTGGCGCAGCACGAGCTGGTCGCCTGCCAGGAAGCCCCCGGCCGGCAGCTTCCCGCTCGAGGCTGAAGCCCTGACGGTCGCGGCCTGCAGGGGGAAATAGACTTCTTCCTGGCCCTCGCCCGCGGCAATCTGTACCCGGCCGCTGGCGAGCCACGGCCCCGTGTAGCCGTCGTCCGCGCTCAGCACTGCGACGTCGCTCGCGCTCTTGGAAGCGCAGGATGTTGGCCTTGGCCGCCGCGTAGTGGCTCATCGAAGGATGGCGGTCCAGGTGGTTGGGCGTGATGTTGAGGATCGCCGCGATGGCCGGGCTGCGGTCCATCGAGCTCCAGCTGGAAGCTCGACAGCTCCATCACCACCTTGTCGCCCCGCTGGATCTCGTCCAGCCGGTCGATCAACGGCGTCCCGATGTTGCCGCCCACGTGGACCCGGTAGCCCGCGCGCTCCAGGATCAGCCCCGTCAGCGTCGTGGTCGTCGTCTTGCCGGCCGAGCCGGTGATCCCGATGATCGGCGCGGGGCAGTGGCGCAGGGTCAGCGCGCCGTCGTTGGTCAGCGGGATGCCCCGCCGCCGCGCCTCTTCGACGATCGGGATCGCGGGCGATACGCCGCCGCTCAGGAGGAGCAGGTCGGTGGTGTCCAGCAGGCTCAGCGGGTGGCCGCCCAGCGCAAACTGCGGGTCTTGCACGCCGTGCTCTTCGGCGAACTGCCTGAGCGCGGCCACTGCGCTCGCCAGTTGCTCTGCGGTCCGCTGGTCGCTGAGGGTGACCCGTGCGCCGGCTCGCAGCAGGAAGCGCGGCACCGCCAGTCCCTGGCGTGCCATGCCCAGGACTGTCGCCCGCATCCCTGTGTAACCGTTCCCGTTGCGCTTCACCCGTTCCTCCGCCCGATCCCCCTACGGTGAATCGATCGTCCACTGCCCCAGGCTGCGTCCAGCCGTCCGCCAACAGCACCGCCTCTGCCGGCGCCATTCCCGGCGTCGATACTCCAGGTTCACACAGGCCCGGCCCTCCGCCAGCGTCCCATCCTCCAACGCGGCCAGGGCCTGCGGCGCTGAATTCGACGTATACCACTGTGAACCCGCCGCCCGCGCCCGGCCGTTCCGCCACCAAATCCGCAGCTTCCGCCGCGCCCGCCGAAGGCCAGCCGCACGGCAGACGCCACGTCCCCTGCCGCCAGCGCAACGTCGATCTTGCGTCCAGCGGTCTCGAGCAGCTTCGCAGCGCCTTCTGCCAGCCTTCAGACTCCCTGCCATCTGCCTCTTCTACAGCAACGCCAGCGCGACGCCGATCATGCCGGCCATGATGCTGATCAGGAAGAAGCGCCAGACGATGTGCGTCTCCGACCAGCCCAGCAGCTCGAAATGGTGGTGCAGCGGCGCCATCTTGAAGATGCGCCTGCCCGCGCCCGTGCGCCGCTTCGTCCACTTGAACCAGCTCACCTGCAGCACGTCCGAAGCTGCTTCGGCCACGAACACCAGGCCCACGACGGGCAAGATCAGCCACTGCCCGGTCATCAGCGCCACCACGGCCAGCGTCGCGCCCAGCGCCAGCGCGCCCGTGTCGCCCATGAACAGCTGGGCCGGGTGCGAGTTGTACCAGAGAAACGCGAACAGCGCGCCCACCATCGCGAAGCAGAACGAGCTCAGCGGGTACTGGCCCTGCAGGTTGGCGATGATGCCGTAGGCGGCAAACGCCACCGCCGAGGTCGATGCCGGCCAGCCCGTCCAGCCCGTCGGTCAGGTTCACCGCGTTCGACATGGCGACGATCACGAACACCGCGATCGGGATGTAGATGAGTCCCAGGTTGATCCGCTGCGCGACGCCCGGGATGCCGACGCTCTGTATGTCGAGAAAGAAGTACAGCCCGACCGCCGTCGCGAGCGCCAGCAGCACCTGGTACGACGCCTTGATGCGGGCGATCAGCCCCTGCCCGTCCGACCGCTTGCCGTGAATGCCCGCCCAGTCGTCCCGCGCGCCGAGCAGGCTGAACCCGATCAGCACCAGCAGCGGCAGCAGGATCGACTTGCCGATCAGCGGGCTTCCCTCCGCGAAGTTGAACATCCGCAGGATGGCCTTGCCCCATCCGACGCCGCTCAGCAGGTTCGCCAGGTTCAGCACCACCGTGATGAAAACGACCGGCACCAGGAAGAGGAAGCCGCCCATGGTCGGCGTGCCCATCTTTGTCTGGTGTCCCGACGGTCCCTCGATTCGAATCTGCTTGCCGATGCCGTGCCGCTTTAAGAAGCGTGATAAACGGGCGCCCCCAAACCACCGCCAACAGGAACGAAACGGTCGCCAGCGCCAGCGCAAACGGCATCGGAGCGTGTTCGATCATGCCTGCTTGGCCCCCGGCGCCGTCGCACCTTCGCGCCGCGACAGCGCGTCCACGATCGTCTCCATGCCCGCGGCCCGCGACCCCTTGATCAGGATGACGTCGCCCGTCCGGATCAGCCCCTGCAGGATGCCGATCGCGTCCGTGTTCGTCTCGACGGGGTAAACGTCGGCCGCGTTCATGCCCGACCGCCAGCGCCTCCTCGGCAATCCAGCGGCGCGCGCTGCCCCACGGCAACCAGCTTGTCGACCACCTGGGCCGCCCGGCCGCCGACCAGCCGGTGCCCCGCCTGCTCGTATGCGCCGAGCTCGTACATGTCGCCCAGCACCGCGATCGCCCGGTGGCTGCTGTTCGCGATGTCGCGCAGCAGGTTGAGCGCGGCGAGCGTCGAGTCGGGGCTCGCGTTGTACGTGTCGTCGATGATCGTCGTGTCCCGCAGCCCCGGCACGACCATCAGCCGCAGCTGCCCGCGCACGTCCTGCAGCCCGTGCACGATCTCTTCCCAGCTCATCCCGTCGACCAGGCCGACCGCGATCGCCCGCAGCGCAGTGTGGACGCTGTGCCGGCCGAGCAGCGGCAGGCGGATGTGGTACACCCGGCCCTGGTAATGGCAGCGGAAGCGGATGCCCTCCAGCCCCTCGCTCTCGATCTCGTCGGCCCAGATGTCGGCTTCGCCGATGCAACCCGTACGTGAAGACGCGCGCCTGCGTGATGCCGCCCATCGCCCAGACCAGCGGATCGTCCCGGTTCAGGATGGCCACCCCGCCGTCTTCCGCGCCGGCAGCGCTGCGCGGCAGCTCGCCCTTGGCCTGTGCGATGCGCTCGATCGCGCCCAGGCGCTCCAGGTGGACCGGCCCGACGTTTGTCACGACGCCGATAGCCGGCCGCGCCCACTCGCACAGCTGCGCGATCTCGCCCAGGGCATACATGCCCATTTCGAGCACGGCCCGTTGGTGTTCGCGGCGTCAGCGTCAGGAGCGTCAGCGGCAGGCCGATCTCGTTGTTGAGTTGCCCTCGCTGCGCAGCGTGACGTACCGGGTGGCCAGCACGTTCGCCACCGTCTCCTTCGTGGTGCTCTTGCCGATGCTGCCCGTGATCCCCACGGCCACGACCGGCAGTTGCGAGCGCCACCCCGTCGCCAGCCGCTGCAGCGCGGCCAGGCTGTTCTCGACGACGAACACGACGGGCAGGCCCGCTCGCATCCCCGGCGTCCGCCGGTTCGGCCGCCTTGCACCTGCTGCCTGCCGTCCGGCCACACGAACAGCCCCCGCTTGCACGTCTCCAGCGCCGCGGTCTCAGCGATGGCCGCGCTCGCGCCCGCCGCAAACGCCGCGTTGATGTAGAGGTGCCCGTCGGTCTCGCTCGCCCCTCAGCGCGACGAAAAGGCCGCCCTTGGTCGCGGCTGCGCGAGTCGACCACCGGCCTCGCCGACGACGGTCGCTTGGGCATGGCTGGGTTCGAGCTCGCTTCCGAACAGGATGCGGGCGATCGTCTCCCACGGTCAGGCCTGTCTTGGCATTCATGTCTTCGGCTCGCTACGGCTTGTCCGCGTTCGGGGCTGATGCCCAGGATCTGGACCGCATCGCGCGCCACCTCGCCGAACACCGGCAGCGCAACTGCTTCCGCCCACCGCGACTTCTTCGGTTCGTCCAGCTTCACCAGCACCACGATCTGCGGATCGGCCGCGGGCAGGAAGCCCACGAAGCTGGTAATGGTCAGCGGGTTTGTGTAGCCCGGCCTGCTCGGGGATCTCCGCCGTGCCCGGTCTTGCCCGCCATGCGGTAACCCCGGCACGAGCTTCTTGCCGTTAGTGTAGTTCTCGACCGTGTAGACCATCATCCGGGTGAGCGTCGTGGCCGTCTCCGGCTTGAGCACCTCGCCCAGCTTGCGGACCGGCAGCGGGTGCATCTGTCCGTTCGACACGAGCGCCTTCGCCACCTGGGGCTGCAGCAGCACGCCCTTGTTCGCGATCGCGGCCGCCGCATTGATCATCTGCATCGGCGTTACGGAGATGCCCTGGCCGAACGAGTTAGCCGCCTGGTCATACTGGCTCCACTGCTCGGTGCCCCAGCGCTTGACGATGCCTGCGGCCTCCGGGTTCAGGTCGATCTCGGTCGGCTTGCCGAACCCGAAGAGCCGGACGTAGCGGTAGAAGTTCTCCGGGCCCATCTTCGAGCCCGATGTCCGCGCTGACGGTGTTCAGCGACTCGGCCAGCGCGTCCCAGCCCGTGACCCAGCCCAGCTTGCGCTGCTGCGAGTTCGTGATGATCTTGTCGCCGACCTTGCGCTCGCCCGTGTCTTCGAACTTCTGGTCCGGCGTGATCTTGCCCAGGTCGAGCGCGGCCGCCGTAAGTGACCAGCTTGAACACTGACCCCGGCTCGTACAGCAGGCCGACGGCCGGGTTCTGCCAGGTGTTGCGGCTGCGCCTGGCCGTAAGCGTTCGGGTCGAACGAAGGCCAGTTGGCCAGCGCCAGGACGCCGCCCGGTGCGCGGGTCCATAATGATGATCGAGCCTGAAGCTGCCTCGTACTTCGCGAGCGCCTCGACCAGGCGTCGTTCGACCATGTATTGCAGCGGCGCGCTCAAGGTGCAGCACCAGGTCGCGGCCGCTGACCGAGGGCAGGTACAGCTCCCACTCGATCGGGATCGGCTCGCCCGGCCCCGACAGCTGCGTCGTGTTCCAGTTGCCGTGCGCTCCGCAGCCAGTCGTCGTAGAACGCCTCGACGCCCGACAGGCCCAGTTGGTCCGCGTCGGCGAAGCCGATGAGGTGCGCCGCCAGGGGACCCTGCGGGTAGCGCGCGTGCGCTTGGCGTCGCACCAGAACCAGGTGGGCACCTGGACCCGCTCGTCGGCACGCGTCGCACTGCTGCCTGGTCGCGTTCTTGATCAACTTGCGCGGCCGTTCCCGCCGCTGCCCGATCGCCTCCATGATGACCGCCGGCTCGATTCCCAATTCCTGCGCCGCCAGCGCCACCTTCTCGGGTGTGAACACCTCGGCCTTGTAGCGGCTCGGATCGAGGTAGATTTCCCAGGTGAAGTGTATCGGTTGCCAGCAGCGTCGCCCTCGTCGTCGACGATCCGCCCTCGGGACGTATCCACCGTCTGCGCGGCGACCTGGCTCGGTTGGCCCGTGATATTGATGAACTTGACCAGCATCATCTGGGCGAGGACGATGACGACGAACAGCACGAAGCCGACGGCCAGCAGCCGCAGCCGCCGGACCAACGTCCTGCGCTCGATCGCTTCGTCCTTCGCCGCCTGCTGCGGCGCGCATTTCCGCAGTCGGCTCTTCGCTTGCCTCAACGGTATGAGGCAGCGGACGCCGGCTGCGTCGCGCGCCGGCTGGGCGCCGGATGGCGTAGGGCGGCTCGCGCATCGCTCATTGTCTGGCGTCTCGGTTCAGCGATTCGCTGCCGCGGCTCCGCCGGCGCGAGTGCCAGGGTCGGCGCCTCGATGGTGCGGGCGGGTGCGGCTACATATCCTTGCTCGGTGCTGCGCTTATCCACGTAGGCGGGCGAGTTCCACTTGCGCGAGTTGCTCGGCCAGCAGCACATTGTCCTGTTCCAGAGCGGCGCGCCTGCCCTTGCAGTTCCCCGGTCTTGACGTGCATGGGTCGGACAGGTCGTTGACCTGCCACAGGTACACGCAGCCCATGGCGGCGAGCACGGCCGCGATCAGCACGTAGCGCAGCAGGCCGGACGAGGGACCGGTCAAAGCCCCCAGGCGGCCGGTCACCCACCGCACCGGGGACCAGACGGGTGCAGATGTCGTTCGATGCAGCATTTGGTCCTCCCTCCACAACTACAACCACAACCATGATCCGTCCTGTTACCGCGGACAACTTCTACTCGACGTCGGGCAATCGCTCCGCAATCCGCAGTTTCGCGCTGCGGCTGCGCGGGTTTGCCCCGATCTCCGCCTCGCCCGGCTGGACCGGCTTGCGGGTGACGATCCTGACCGTCGCCTTGTGCCCGCACCGGCACGGCTGCGGGCACTTCGATCGCACGTACCCCGGCAGCGTGTCACAGATGCAATCTCGCGCCTCTCGCTGGAAGAACTGCTTGACCATCCGGTCCTCCAGCGAGTGAAACGTAATGACGGCCACCCGTCCGCCCGGGCCCAGCAGGTCAACGGCCTGCGGCAGCACCGCCTCCGAGCGCGCCAAGCTCGTCGTTCACCGCGATGCGCAGCGCCTGGAACACTTGCGGTGGCCGGGTGGGTCCGCTTTGGCCTGCGTGCCCCGCCGAGCGCCCGGGCCACGACCTCCGCCAATTGCGTCGTCGTATTGAGCGGCCGGGCCGCCACGATCGCCCGGGCCACCCGGCGTGAGCGTGGCTCCTCCGCATATTTGTAAATGATGTCCGCGAGCTCGTCCTGCGGCCACTCGTTGACGATCTCCGCCGCGGTCAGCGGCCTGGCTCGGGTCCATCCGCATGTCGAGCGGCCCTTCGGCCTGGATTGCGAACCCTCGCGCCGCCTCGTCGATCTGGAACGACGAGATCCCGATGTCCAGCAGCATCGCCGTCGGCGCTCCCGGCCCCGAACCCCGCGCTCCGCTGCCAGCGCAGCCAGATCGCGAAAGCTGCCCCGCACGCAAGACGACCCGCTCACCGAACCGAGCCAGCCGTTGTGCGCTTCGCTCGAGCGCCGCCGGGTCCTGGTCGATGCCGAGCAGCCGGCCGTTCGGGCTTGTCGCTTCTAAAATTGCTTCGGCATGGCCTGCGCCGCCGAGTGTGCCGTCGATGACCTGTCGGTTCTGCCCTCACGCTCGCTCCGGGACTGAGCGCCAGTCCTTCGACGACTTCCTTTAATAGGACCGGTACATGTGCCATGGTTGGCCTGTCGTCTCACCTTCGTTACGGCCGGAAGCCCGCTCGCCGCAGCGCGCCAGGTGACCGTCCTCGTGCTCCTTGTCAGACCCCACCCAGGTCGTGTAGATCGCCGCGTACCGCTCGGGCTTCCACAACTCGACACGATCGCCGTTTCCGACTACAATGGCCGTAGTCGCTGATGTCGGCCTGCCGCCGCAGAAACGGCGGGATCGACAGCCGGCCCTTGCTTGTCGAATTCGATCTCTTGCCCGGCCAGGACGTAACCGCAGCGCGTCTTCGAATTCGTCGTCCTGCTCCTCGATCGGCGTCTCTTCCAGTTCGTCGAGGATCTTCTCGATACGATGGGTTTCGGATAAACCCAGAGTTGGCCCTTCTTGCCTGCGCCCGATGACGACGCTGTCGGTGAGCGCGGGCTTGTAGGAGGAGGCACAAGCATGCGTCCTCGATCGTCGACCGAGTACTCGGACTCACCTCTGAAGGGACGTCGGTCATCTGGCGCTCGCTCGGGAAGTAGTGACTACTTCCCACATTTTACCACTTTTTACCACGTCGCCATTCTAGCACCCCTTCCCCGTTTTGTCTAGGGGGTGCTGCTCACATTTCGAACGAATCGCAAATTTTTAACGTGCCCGTAGAAGATATCCCAACAGCTGCGCCAGAAGCTTGTGCGTGAGACGCTCGAGGGGGTGACCAGAAAAGAGTATATCATAGTGCTGCCCAAAAAGCAATAGCATTATCTTGGAGATGCTGCTCGAGGTGAGCGCGCGTGCATCTCCCCCTGGGGCGCAAAAAACTCGAAATCCGTACTTGACAAGTCCTTCGTCGTGTGATAGTATTAGCGATTGCTGTCCGAGTACCAGAGGTCAGTAAGATTAAGAAGAATCGGTAGAAATCCCCCTCACTCTCAGTGACCGAGATTGAACCAAGTCGGATGGGGACTTGGCGTTTTTGCTTTGTTGCGGCACGTCTGTCCCGATACGCGGCACACGACTGTGACACAAAGCTTGTGTTGGACAAGGAGTGATCGCTGCATGACGCATCTCCGAAATGGCGGCCTTCCCGCCCTGCGCAAATCGTATGCGCGGATTCCCGACGTATACGAGTTGCCGCGCTTGATCGAGGTGCAGTTGGACTCGTTCCGCTGGTTCCAGACGGAGGGTCTGCAGGAGTTGTTCGAGGAAATCTCGCCGATCGTCAGCTTCAACAAGAACCTGGAACTGCACTTCGGCTCCGTGCCGGGGCCAGGAAGGGTTCTGGTTCGGCGAACCGAAGTACTCCGAGCCCGAGTGTCGGGATCGGGACATGACTTATGCAGCGCCGTTGTGGGTGCGCGTGCAGGTTGCGTCAACCGCGAGACGGGCGAAGTCACTGCCCAGAACGTCTTCATGGGTGATTTCCCGCTGATGACCGATAACGGCACCTTCATCATCAACGGTGCCGAACGCGTTGTCGTCAGCCAGTTGATTCGCTCGCCTGGCGTCTATTTTACCGTCGAAGAAGATCGGGCCACCGATCGCCGCTTGTGCTACGCGAAGCTCATCCCGAACCGGGGCGCCTGGCTCGAGTTCGAAACCTCGAAGCGCGATATCATTTCTGTTAAGGTCGACCGCAAGCGCAAGCTGCCGGTCACCGTGCTGCTGCGCGCCATCGGTTTTGGCAGCGACGAGCAGATTCTGGAAGCTCTTCTCCGAGGTCGACAACAACCCCGAGCATGCCTACATCGCTACCACGCTCGAACGCGACCCTACCCGCACGCCCGAACGTTTCGGATGCGGCCAAGGGCGTCGACGGCGCGCTTGCTCGAGTTCTATAAGAAACTGCGCCCTGGCGATCCGCCCACGCTGGACAACGCCAAGAGCTTCATGCAGAACCTGATCTTCGCGCCCCGGCGCTACGACCTGGGCAAGGTCGGCCGCTACAAGCTGAACCGCCGGCTCGAGCTGGATGTGCCGCTCAGCACATCGCACCCTGACCAAGGAAGACCTGGTCGCGGTCCTGCGCCGCATCATCCAGATCAACAACGGCATCGAGGGCGAGGACGACATCGACCACCTGGGCAACCGCCGCGTCAAGACCGTCGGCGAGCTGATCCAGAACCAGCTGCGCGTCGGCCTGCTCCGCATGGAGCGCGTCGTCCGCGAGCGCATGTCGATCCGCGATTCGGACCAGACCACGCCGCTCAGCCTGATCAACATCCGGCCCGTCGTCGCGGCCATCCGCGAGTTCTTCGGCGGGTCGCAGCTGTCGCAGTTCATGGACCAGACCAACCCGCTCGCCGAGCTGACCCACAAGCGCCGCCTGAGCGCCCTGGGCCCCGGCGGCCTGCGCCGCGAGCGCGCGGGCTTTGACGTCCGCGACGTGCACAACTCGCACTACGGCCGCATCTGCCCGATCGAGACGCCGGAAGGCCCGAACATCGGCCTGATCGGCTCGCTGGCAACCTACGGCCGCATCAACGAGTTCGGCTTCATCGAGACGCCGTACCGCAAGGTCATCAACCGCGTGGCGAACCGGCCCGAGAACCTGGTCGGCCAGGTGCTGCGCGAGCGCATCGCGCTGCCCGACGGCACGGTGCATCGCAACCAGCGGCACGAAGATCGACCAGGCGCTCGCCGAGCAGCTCGCTTCGCTCGGCGACGTGCCTGCCCGAAGTCCGCATCATGCCGCAGATCACGGGCGAGATCGTCTACCTGTCGGCCGACGAGGAAGACCGCTACGCCATTGCGCAGGCCAACGCGCCCATCGACGAGCACGGGTCACTTCACCGAGTCGCGCGTGTCGGTCCGCCGCCAGCAGAAGTTCCTGTTCGAGGCGCCGGATCACATCGAGTACATGGACGTCTCGCCGAAGCAGATCGTCTCGGTTTCGGCCGCGCTGATCCCGTTCCTCGAGCACGACGACGCGAACCGCGCGTTGATGGGCTCGAACATGCAGCGCCAGGCCGTCCCGCTCCTCCGGCCCGAGGCCCCGATCGTGGGCACCGGCATCGAGCGGCAGGCCGCCGTCGACTCCGGCCAGGTGGCTGTGGCCCAGCATCCGGGCGAGGTCGTCAAGGCCGCCACCGACGAGGTGATCGTCCTGGAAGACGACGGCACCCGCCGCACCTACCGGCTGCGCAAGTACCAGCGCTCCAACCAGAGCACCTGCATCGACCAGCGCCCGGTGGTCCAGAAGGGCGACCGGGTGGAGAAGGGCGCAGGTCCTTGGCCGACTCCTCCTCGACCGAGATGGGCGAGATGGCGCTGGGCCAGAACGTGCTCGTCGCGTTCCTGAGCTGGGAGGGCGGCAACTACGAAGACGCCATCCTGATCAGCGAGCGCATGGTGCAGGAAGACAAGTTCACCTCGATCCACATCGAGAAGCACGAGGTCGAGGCGCGCGATACCAAGCTCGGGCCCGAAGAAATCACGCGTGACATCCCCAACGTCGGCGAGGACGCGCTGAAGGACCTCGACGAGTACGGCGTGGTCCGCGTCGGCGCCGTCGTGGCGCCCGGCGACATCCTGGTCGGCAAGATCACGCCCAAGGGCGAGACCGAGCTGAGCCCGGAAGAGAAGCTGCTCCGCGCGATCTTCGGCGAGAAGGCGCGCGAGGTCAAGGACTCCAGCCTGCGGCTGCCGCACGGCGAGTACGGCAAGGTCGTGGACATCAAGGAGTTCAGCCGCGATGCCCACCGCGACCTGCCCGCCGGCGTCGAGCGCATGGTCCGCGTCAGCGTGGCCCAGCGCCGCAAGATCATGGAAGGCGACAAGATGGCCGGCCGCCACGGCAACAAGGGCGTCATCTCCCGGATCGTTCCGGTCGAGGACATGCCCTTCCTGCCCGACGGCACGCCCGTCGACATCATCCTGAACCCGCTGGGCGTGCCCGCCCGCATGAACATCGGCCAGGTGCTCGAAACGCATCTCGGCTGGGCCGCCGACCGCCTGGGCTTCCGTGCGGAAACCCCCGTGTTCGACGGCGCGACCGAGGGCGAGATCGAGGCCGAGCTGGCCCGCGCCTGGCTGGCCGACCGGGCCTGGGAAAAGGCCACCCGCCGCGCGTGGGATTGGGCCGAGAAGCAGGGCATGTCCGAGGCCGAGTTCCAGGACGACGACGAGGTGCGCAGCCTGTACCTGGCCGAGTGGCTGGGCGAGCGGGGTTACGATCCCGAGAAGGTGTACCGCGACTACGGTTATGCGCGGCGTTCGATGCTGCGCGAGTGGCTGAGCGAGGAGCCGCAGAATTACGATCCCGATCACGCTCATCTCCTTTGCGGAAGACGACCGGGTCGTCACCGAGACCGACGCAGGCCGACGAGCTGGCGCGTGTCGTCTGCCTGCGCGAGTGGCTCAAGTGGGTCGTCCGCGAGCAGATGCGCGTGACCAACCTCGCAACAAAGGCGAGCGAAGACGGTGCGACCGGTGAGTACGACGAGCAGCCCGAGACGCCCGAGCAGCGCCAGGCAGATCTTCGCCGAGATGGACCGCATTGCAGCCCTCTCCGACGAGGATGTTGTGGCGCAGGCCCTGATGGTCAGCCGTGAGAGCGGCCAGCCGCTGCCGAGCTGGGGCAAGACCGTCCTCCTCAACGGCAAGACGGGCGAGCGTTTCGATTCGTCAGTCACGGTGGGCATCATCCACATGATGAAGCTGCACCACCTGGTCGAAGACAAGGTTCACGCTCGCTCCACCGGCCCGTACAGCCTCGTGACCCAGCAGCCGCTGGGTGGTAAGGCGCAGTTCGGCGGCCAGCGCTTCGGCGAAATGGAGGTGTGGGCGCTGGAAGCGTACGGTGCGGCGCACACCCTGCAGGAGATGCTCACGGTCAAGTCGGACGACGTGACCGGCCGCGTCAAGACGTATGAGGCCATCGTCAAGGGCGAGACCATCGAGTCCCCGGGCGTGCCCGAGAGCTTCCGGGTGTTGGTCAAGGAGCTCCAGTCGCTCGGCCTGGCGGTGGAAGTCGTCGACGCGAAGGAAGAAGTGATCCAGTTTGGTCGGGAGGACCAGGAGGAGAAGCTGCCGAATCTCGGCTTCAGCCTGAGCCTGCCTGGTGCCATGACTAAGGGCATGGAATGAGATAGGCCGATAGAAACCAGGCCTCCATGTGCCTTCGCGATGGCGGAAAGCCTGGTTTCTGCCCTCGCATACAGGGGAGATAACTGTGGAAGTTAATGAATTTGATGCCATTCGTATCTCGTTGGCTTCTCCCGAGCAAATCATGGAGTGGTCACACGGTGAAGTGACCAAGCCGGAGACGATCAACTACCGCACGCTTCGTCCGGAGCGCGACGGCCTCTTTTGCGAGCGCATCTTCGGCCCCACCAAGGATTGGGAATGCGCCTGCGGGAAGTACAAGCGGACCCGCTACAAGGGCATCATCTGCGATAAGTGCGGCGTTGAGGTCGCACACAGCCGCGTGCGCCGCGAGCGCATGGGCCACATCAAGCTCGCCAGCCCGGTCAGCCACATCTGGTATGTCAAGGGCGTGCCGAGCCGCCTGGGCCTGCTGCTCAACATCAGCCCGCGCAACCTCGAGCGCATCCTGTACTTCGCGCAGTACGTCATCACGAACGTCGACGAGGACGCCCGGAATCGCACGATCACCAAGGCCGAGCGCGACCTGAACCTCCGCGGCGCCCGCATGGAAGGCGAAGTCCAGGCGAAGATGGACCAGCTCGAAGCGGATCGCACCGCCCGGCTGGCCGACCTGGACAACCAGGAGCAGGCGCAGGACACCAGCCTCTCCGAGCGCCTCGCCGCGGAGACCGGCGAGGTCATCGCGCCTGGGCAAGCGCATGCAGGACGCGATGGAGAAGGTGCAGGGCAAGCCCGCGCCCGAGACCTTCGGCCTGCCCTGGCTCCCTGCCGAGCAGCCCGTCGTCGAGGCCGGCGACCGTCGTGACGCGCGATCACTTGAACGCGCTGAGCGACGCGGTCCAGCACCGCCTGAGCGACATCGAAGACACCATCAACCGCGAGAAGGAAAACGTCCGCAGCCTGACCGCCGCCAAGCGCGATCTGGTCCGCCGCGAGATCGAGCAGCAGATCGACGAGCTGCGCCAGGGCATCGAGGGCCAGAAGGCTACGCTGCGCAAGCAGATGACACGAGTCGCTCGAAGAGCTCAAGCAGCTGCGCGAGCGCGAGCTGCTCACCGAGAGCGAGTACCGCGACCTGCACGGACAAGTGGGGCAACGTCTTCAAGGCCGGCATGGGCGCCGAGGCCATCCGCGACCTGGTCGCCAAGATCGACCTCGACGCGATGGTCAAGGAGCTGCGCCAGGAAATCCAGACCACCGCTTCCAAGCAGCGCAAGAAGAAGGCTGCCAAGCGGCTGCGCGTGGCCGAGTCGTTCCGCAAGAGCGGCAACCGGCCCGAATGGATGATCCTGACCCTGCTGCCCGTGCTCCCGCCCGAGCTGCGCCCGATGGTCCAGTTGGACGGCGGCCGCTTTGCGACCTCCGACCTGAACGACCTGTATCGCCGCGTCATCAATCGCAACAACCGCCTCAAGCGGCTGCTCGAGCTGGGCGCCCCGGACGTGATCGTCCGCAACGAAAAGCGCATGTTGCAGGAAGCCGTCGACAGCCTGATCGACAACGGTCGCCGCGGTCGCGCGGTCTCCCGCAGCGGCAAGCGCAAGCTGAAGAGCCTGTCTGACCTCCTGAAGGGCAAGCAGGGCCGCTTCCGCCGCAACCTGCTGGGCAAGCGCGTCGATTACTCGGGCCGTTCGGTCATCGTGATCGGCCCCGATCTCAAGCTGCAGCAGTGCGGCCTGCCCAAGAAGATGGCGCTGGAGCTGTTCAAGCCCTTCGTCATGCGCCGGCTGGTCGAGTACAACTACGCGCACAACATCAAGAGCGCCAAGCGCCTCGTGGACCGCGAGAGCCCCGAGGTGTGGGACGTGCTGGAAGAGGTCACCCGCGAGCGGCCCGTGCTGCTCAACCGTGCTCCTACCCTGCACCGCCTGGGCATCCAGGCGTTCGAGGTCGTCCTGATCGACGGCAGCGCCATCCAGATCCACCCGCTCGTTTGCTCCGCGTTCAACGCGGACTTCGACGGCGACCAGATGGCCGTGCACGTGCCGCTGTCCGAAGAGGCCGTGCGCGAGGCTCGGAGCCTCATGCTCAGCTCGGTCAACCTGCTCAAGCCGGCTTCCGGCGAGCCGATCGTCGGGCCGTCCAAGGACATGGTCCTCGGCTGCTACTACCTGACCGTCGTCGATCCCAACGCCAAGGGCGCGGGCAAGATCTTCGGCAGCCCCGAAGAGCTCCGCCTGGCCTACGACCTGGGCGTGATCGGGCTGCGCGCGCCGATCAAGGTGCGCTTCGTGGACTGGGCCGACGAGGTCGCGCTCGAAGATCTCGAGCTCGACCCGCAGATCGCTGAGCAGTTCCGCCGGCGCGGCTACAAGACCGCGGGTGACGTCACCCGCATGATGAATACGAACCGGGCCATCTTGCTGGACGAGATGAACGCCAGCGCGCGCCAGGTCGAAGACCTGCGCGCCGCTCTGCTCGCCAAGCACGTCCGGCCCGACAAGCTGCCGCAGACCGGCATGCTGTCCACGTCCGCCGGCCGCGTCCTGTTCAACATGTCGCTGCCCAAGCCGCTGCAGTTCGTCGACGACGTCATGGACAAGAAGCGCCTGAACGACTTCGTCGGCATCTGCTACGAGCTGATGGGCTCCGAAGTCACCGCCGAGGTGGTCGACGAGATCAAGCGCATGGGCTTCACCTATGCCACGATCTCTGGTATGACCATCGCCGTCTCCGACATCCAGGTGCCCGATCAGAAGCACACCGTGCTGGAAGAGACGTCGCGGCGGGTGGAAGAAACCGAGCGCCAGTACCGCCGCGGCCTGATCACCGAAGAAGAGCAGTACAACAAGGTGGTCGAGCTGTGGACCCGGGCGACCGACGAGATCACGCAGGCCGTCAAGAGCTTGCTGAACCCGCTCACCGGCCTGGGCGCGATGGCGACCTCCGGCGCGACCAAGGGCGGTATTCAGCCCATCCGCCAGCTGGCCGGCATGCGCGGCCTGATGGCCGACCCGTCCGGCCGCATCATCGCCCTGCCGATCCGCTCGAACTTCCGTGAGGGCCTCACGGCGCTCGAGTACTTCCTGAGCACCCACGGCGCTCGTAAGGGCTTGGCCGACACCGCGCTCCGCACTGCGGACGCGGGCTACCTGACCCGCCGCCTGGTCGACGTGGCGCAGGACGTCATCATCACGTCCGACGATTGCGGCACCGAGGCAGGTATCTGGTTCACGGAAGTGGGCGCAAAGGAAACCGGCGAGAAGCTGGACGAGCGCATCGTCGGCCGCATGACCGCCGCACCGGTGATGGACCCGCAGACCGGCGAGATGCTGCTCGACCGCAATGCGCTGCTGGACGAGCTGGCCCTCGGCGTCATCAAGCGGGCCGGCGTGGATAAAGTCTTCGTCCGCTCCGCGCTGACCTGCGAGAACCGCTTCGGCCTCTGCAAGCTCTGCTACGGCAGCGACTTGGGCCGCGGTGGCGACGTTAGGATGGGCGAGGCCGTCGGCATCATCGCGGCTCAGTCCATCGGCGAGCCTGGCACGCAGCTGACCCTGCGCACGTTCCACACCGGCGGTGTCGCCGGCGCCGAAGACATCACGCAGGGCCTGCCCCGCGTCGAAGAGCTCTTCGAGGCGCGCACGCCCAAGGGCGAGGCCGTCATCGCTGAGATCGGCGGCATCGTCAACGTCTACTGGGAAGACGACGTCCGCAAGTTGAAGGTGACCAACGCCCGGCGTCGCGGCAAGACGCACCTGATCCCGTCGGGATACGAGATGCTGGTCCGCAACGAGGACCGCGTGCAGGCGACGACGCCGATCGCGAAGGCCATGCGCGAGGATCTCGAGCCCCAGGAAATCCTGGCCGCGTTCGACGGCAACATCTACATCGACATCGACGACGAAGGCGCCATCAAGGCCGTCATCCGTCGCGAGGACGTCGAAGAGTGGGTCAGCGACATCCCTGCATCCGCTCGCCTGAAGGTCGACAAGGGTGACCGGGTCGAGGTGGGCACGCAGCTCACCGAAGGCTCGAAGAACCCGCGCGAGGTGCTCCGCATCCAGGGCCGCGAGGCCGCGCAGATGTACCTCCTGGACGAGGTCCAGAAGGTCTACCGGTCGCAGGGTGTGAGCATCCACGACAAGCACATCGAGGTCATCGTCCGCCAGCTGGTGCGTCGGATTCGCGTCCTGCGCTCCGGTGACACGGACATGCTCATTGGCGAGCTGGTCGACCGCTTCGAGTTCGACGAAGCCAACGAGGCCGTCGTGGCCGCCGGGGGCGAGCCGGCCCGCGGCGAGCCCGTGCTCCTCGGCGTCACCAAGGCGTCGCTGAACACCGACAGCTTCCTGGCTGCGGCCTCCTTCCAGGAGACCACCCGGGTGCTGACCGATGCGGCGGTGCGCGGCGCGAAGGACACGCTGCGCGGTCTCAAGGAGAACGTGATCATCGGCAAGCTGATTCCGGTGGGCACGGGCTTCGAGACGCGGCGCCAGCGGGTTGCCGAGGCCGTCGCCGCCGAGCAGCACATCGCGTTTGACGAGGACACGCTGCTCGAGGAAGAAGTGCCCGAAGAGGACGCGCTGCTCGAAGAGCAGGTCGTCGCCGACTTCGCCGACGACGAGTACAACGACGACCTCGCCGAAGAAGCGGCATAAGTCTTCGCTTAGAACCCCCTCTCCTGCGGTACGTGGGAGAGGGGGTTTCTTTTTGCGTTGCGCCACACGCGCGTCCTCTCGGCCCACAGCACACGCTCGCCCTGCGATTTTCGCCCTTTCGCATTTCGTCTTTTCGCCGGTTTTCGCTTTTCCCTTCCAGACCGCGACTGGACATTCCGCCCGAAAGATGATACAAACCGTTTTAATATCGCCGGTTCTTACAGGCACGCGATCCAAAGAGGGCACCTTCCCGTGTCAGTTCCTACCGCAGGCCGGCGCCGGCCCAGGATCGGCCTCCTCATCTCCCGGCTCGATCGCAGCTTCCATCGCACCGCGTGGCTGAGCGTCGCCGAAACCGCCGGGCAGCATGACGTCGACGCCGTTTGCTTCGACGGCGGCGTCCTGTCGCCCGACGACGCGCTCGCCCGCAAGTCCAACGCGCTCTACGACCTCGTCGACGCCGAGACCCTCGACGGGGTCCTGGTCTGGTCCAGCTGCCTCGACTGGTCCGTCCAGCCGGGCGCCATGCAGGCCTTTTGCGACCGCTTCCGCCCTTTGCCCCTGGTCAGCGTCGCCCGCGTGCTCGCCGGTTACCCGTCCGTCCTCGTCGACAACTACCAGGGCATGCGCGATGCCGTCCATCACCTCGTCGAAGCTCACGGGTACCGGCGCATCGCCTACCTGCGCGGCCCGGTGGGCAACTTCGAGGAGGTTCTGCGCTATCAGGCCTACGTCGACGTCCTCGCTGCACACGGCATCCCCCTCATCCCCGAGCTCACCTCCCCCTATACCAGTTGGGAACGCGCCGACGGCATGGCGATGGTGCGCCTCCTGTTGGACGAGCGCGGCCTCGTCCCCGGCCGCGACCTCCAGGCGATTCTCACCGTCGGCGACGCCATGGCTTGCGGCGCGATCGAGGAGCTTGCCGCCCACGGTTGGCGCGTCCCGGAAGACGTCGCGGTGCTCGGCTTCAACGACGACCTGGAGGGCCGCTCCAGCGTCCCGTCACTCACCACCGTCCACCAGCCGGTCGCGCAGGCCGCCCGTTGCGCGACCGAAACCTTGCTCGGGCTCATCCGGGACGGTCGCGCGCCCGAACAGATCGTCCTGCCGCTGACGCTCGTCATCCGGGAGTCCTGTGGTTGCCTGTCGCCCGCGGTCACGCAGGTCGCCGCGCCGCCGTCCTCGCACGCCGCCCCCTCGCTGCCCGCCGGCAGCCCGCCCGACCCCGCGCACGTCGACCGTGCTGCCGCCGCGCTTCGGTCCGACCTCGCGGCAGAGCGCGGCGCCGCTCCCGGCGACTTCCTGCGCACCCTCGGCGCGCTCCTGCGCCACGCGGTCGCCTGCGGGGAAGACGTCGGGGGCTGGCACGCGGCCCTCTCGGAGCTCCGGCGTCGCACGCTCCAGCAGGCCCTCTCCGCGCCGCAGGTCGCGCGGGCCGAAAGCCTCTTCCAGCAGGCCCGGGTGCTGGTGGCAGACATCGCCCTCCAGGCCGAGCGCTACGAGCGCTTCCTCTCCGAGCGTGACGCGCACCAGTTGAGCGAGGCCAGCCAGAGCATGGCGACGGCGGCCGACCTCCACAGCGTTCTCGCCATGATGGCCCAGGAGCTCCCCGCCGCGGGCGTCCGCAGCTGTTACCTGTCGCTCTACGCCGATCCCTCCATCCCCGACGGCTGGGCCCGCCTCGTCCTGGCATACGATGAAACCGGGCCGATCGCGCTGCCCGACGGCGGCGTGCGTTTCCGCGCGCCCGACCTGATCCCGCCCCGCTTCTGGTCCGAGGCCGGCATGCCCCCGCTCCTCGCCCTCCCGCTCCATTTCCGCGAGCATGCCCTCGGCTTCGTGCTGGTCGAAATGAAGGGTGGGGCGGTCGCCGGCAGCGAGACGCTTCGCCGCCAGGTCAGCAGCGCGCTCGAAGGCGCGTTGCTGCGGGAAGACCTCGGGCGGGCCTGGCGCCAGGCTGAGGAAGCGAACCGCCTCAAAAGCCGCTTCCTGGCGATGGTCAGCCACGAGCTCCGCACCCCCCTGAGCCTCATCGTTGGCACCACCGAAATGCTCCAGCGCGAAGGCGCGCCCGGATCGCTCGCCGGTTCCGACGTGTACCGACGCGACCTGGAGCGCATCCGCACCAGCGCCCAACACCTCAGCCGTCTCATCGACGACGTCCTCGACCTCGCCAGCAGCCAGGTCGGCGAGCTGCGCCTCTCCCGCGAGCCGTTGCGCCTCGACGCGCTCCTCGCCCGGGTCGCCGTCATGGGCGAGTCGATGGCCGCGGAGAAGGGCCTCGTGTGGGCCGGCGAGATACCGCCCGACCTCCCCATCGTCTGGGGCGATCGCACTCGCCTCCAGCAGGTCATCCTGAACCTGGTCAGCAACGCGGTGAAGTTTACCCACCAGGGCTTTGTCACCCTTTGGGCCGAGACCGGCAAGGACAAGGTCATGGTCGCGGTCAGCGACACGGGCATGGGCATCCCGTATGCCGAGCAGGAGGCCATTTTCGACGAGTTCCGCCAGGCGAAGCGCAGCGCACAGCGCGGCTACGGCGGCATGGGTCTTGGCCTGGCGATCAGTAAGCGCCTGGTCGAGATGCACGGCGGCCAGATCGGCCTCATTTCCTCCGGCGCGGATGGCACCGGCTCCACCTTCTACTTCACCCTGCCCGTTCTGCGCGACGCCGTCGCGCTGCCCGCGCCGTCCGGCGCCCGCAGCGGCGCCGTCCTCCTCCTCACCGAGGATGTCGCCTCCGCCCTGCCCTTGCGTGAGCACCTGGCCCGCCGGGGATACGAGGTCGAGATGATCTCCGTCGCCGAGACCTCCGACTGGCTCACCGAGGTGCTCGCCGCGCCCCCCGGCGCGATCGTGCTCGATGCCGAGCCTGCCGCCGAGCGCGGCTGGGAGCTTATCCAGGCCCTTAAGCGAAACCCGAGCACCGGCGACATTCCCGTCGTCTTCTACAGCCTGGCGGAAGAGGAGCGCAGTGGCAGCCTCCTCATGCTCGACTACCTCGGCAAGCCGGTGTCCGAGAACGCGCTGGGCCAGGCGATCGAGCGGCAGGGGATCGCGCGGGATGGGAGCGTGGCCGGCTGCGCCCGGAGCGCGACCATCCTCGTCGTCGAGGATGACCCCGACATCCAGGACCTCCATGCCCGCATCGTCCGCTCGCGTATCGAAGGCTGCCGGATCATCCAGGCCAGTGACGGGGCCGAGGCCCTGGCCGCGATGTCCACCGTCACCCCCGACCTCGTGCTGCTCGACCTCATGATGCCTCGCGTCGACGGCTTCACCGTCTTGGAGCGCATGCGGGAAGACCCGCGCACCCGCCACGTCCCCGTCATCGTGCTGACCGCGCAAACCCTATCCCGCGAAGACATGATCCGTCTCCAGCAGGGCGTGGCCGCCGTGCTTCGCAAAGGCCTCTTCTCCTACGATGAAGTGCTGTCCCAGGTCGAGGCCGCGCTGGCGTGCAGCAAGCGCCTGGGTGACGAAGGCCAGCGCATCGCCCGGCTCGCCATGGCCTACATACACGAGCACTACGCCGAGCCTGTCCCCCGCGAGCTCCTCGCAGCCAGGGTCGGCGTCAGCGAGGGCCACCTCACCCGCTGCTTCCGCCAGGAGACCGGCATCACGCCCATCGTCTACCTCAACCGCCACCGCATTCAGCAGGCCTGCCGCCTGCTCGAAGCCGGCTGCTTTAACGTGACCGAGGTCGCCCTGGCCTGCGGTTTCGGCGACAGCACCCACTTCGGCAAGGTCTTTCGCGCCGAGATGGGCGTTTCCCCCGCGCCTACCAGCGCGGCGCCCGCGCCGCCACCTGATTCCAATCTGACGCATTCGCGTTCTAAACGCACGAGAAAACCGGCCGGATCTGCGCGACACTACTCTCGGCCGCCAACGCGGCCCTCGCATACCCGACTCTCTGTCAAGGCCATCCACCATGCCCGGCCATTGCCTTATCGCCGAAGCCGATTCCTTCATCAGCGCGCTCCTCGCGCGCTTTGCCGAAGAGCGCGACCTGCAGCCGGTTCAAGCGCGCGTCGGCGAAGACGTCTTTCCGCTTGCCCGCCAGGTGCATCCCGTCGTCATCTTCCTCGACGGCGAGCTGCCCGGCTGCATCCGCGGCTGGGAAGCCGCCCGCGCGCTCCGGGCCAACGGCGAGCTGGCCCACATCCCGATTGTCTCCTGTTCCTGGTTGGCCGAGCCGGATGCCAAAGCCTTGATCGACGATGCCGTCGCCTACCTCCGAAAACCCGACCTGCACTACGACGATTTCCTGGCGGCCTTGCGCCTCGCAGGAATCATCAGCCCGGGCCAATCCAAGCAGAGCCCTGCCGCCACCTCGCAATCCTCAGCAAAAGGAGAACCTGCATGAGCAGTGAGATTCAGGCCCAGCCCGCGCGCTCCCCGGCACGAGCGCTCAGCAATATCCTCCGTGCTCGCGAAATGAGCGTCCTCGGCGCGCTCGCCGTGCTCGTTATTATCATGTCCCTTGCGAGCCCGTACTTCCTGGAAACGCAGAACATCTTCAACGTGCTCCGCAACATGTCCACCATCAGCATCGTTGCGATCGGCATGACCATGGTCATCATCACCGGCGGCATCGATCTCTCCGTCGGTTCCGTTCTCGCCGTGTCCGCCATGCTCACCGCTCGCCTGATGGTCCAGTTCGGCACGAATCCCTGGGTCGCTATGCTCGTCGGGCTGGGCGTCGGCGCCCTGGTCGGCTTCACCAACGGCCTGATCATCACCAAGGTCCAGGTCAACGCCTTCATCACCACGATGGGCATGATGAGCATCTGCCGCGGCCTGACCTATCTCGCGGCCAGCGGCCTCAGAGGCACGGTTGCCAGCAACATGCCCATGCGCGATCAGGCGCTGAACTTCCTCGGCGCCGGCTATGTCGGCCCCGTGCCCTTCCCGGTCATCGAGATGGCGATCCTCGTCATTCTCGCCAGCCTCTTCCTCGGTAACACCGTCCTCGGCCGCCAGATTTACGGCGTCGGCAGCAACGAGCAGGCCTCCCGGCTCTCCGGCGTCGACGTCGACCGTGTCCGCCTCTTCTGCTACACCCTCACCGGCTTCCTCGCCGCATTCGCCGGCGTCATGACCGCGGGCCTGCTGTCCACCGCGGCCACCAACGCCGGTACCGGCGTCGAGCTCGACGTCATCGCCGCGGCCGTCATCGGCGGCGCAAGCCTGTCTGGCGGTGAAGGGACCGTCTACGGCGCGGTGATTGGCGCCGCCATCATGGCCGTGCTGCGTAACGCCTTTGTGCTTCTCGGCCTGCCCGTCTATCTGCAAACGGTCAGCATCGGCGTGGTGATCATCCTGGCGGTTGCGCTCGATCGTCTGCGGCGCAGGGGCCAGACCAGTTGACGACGAGGAGGTGAATTTCGGAGAGTGCACGTCTAGCTCAGTCCAGGTTCACGCCCAATCCCATTTTGACCGGAGTTTTCAAGGAGGAAACAAGATGAAAGCGTTTCGTGTCCTGTGCGCGGTGATGGTGCTGGCCTTGCTGTTGAGCGCCTGCTCGACGCCTGCTGCCCCCGCCCCCGCCACTCAGGCGCCGGCCGCACCGGCCGCGCCCACCACCGCGCCTGCTGCGCCTGCCGCAGAGCCGACCAAGGCCCCCGAGCAGCCCGCCGCACCTGCGGCCGCTGCCAAAGACATGTGTACGCCCGCCGATGAAGCGACGGTAAAGCCGGTGGATCAGAAGCCGGCGAAGCCGATGAAGATTGCGGTGCTGGGGCTGGAGAACAACCCGTTCTGGATTCCGGTGAAGGAAGGCACGCTGAAGGCCGCGGAAGAGCTGAAGCCGTACGGCGTGACCGTGGAATGGATCGTGCCGGGCGACCAGCACACGAGCGAGGTGTTCGGGCAGGCCGTCGAGTCGGCGATCGTGAAGAAGTACGATGCGATTGCGACGGTGGCGGGTGATGCGGGCATGGTGCCGTTCATCAACAAGGCGGTAGACGCCGGCATCCCGGTCGCGACGTTCAACTCGGAGACGGCGGAGCCGAACAAGCGGCTGTTCTTCGTGGGTGCGGACCTGTACCTGCAAGGGCAGGCGGCCTGCAAGGCGATGGGCGAGGCGACGGGCGGCAAGGGCAAGGTGGCGATCATCACCGGGTTCTTCGCCGTCGAGGCGCACGAGCTGCGGCGCAAGGGCTTCGAGGACTGCATCAAGCAGAGCTACCCGGGCGTCACGATCCTGCCGGCCGTCGAGAACACCGACAAGGCGGACATCGCCTTCTCGCAGGCCAAGGACTTCATGACCGCGAACCCGGACCTGGCGGGCATTTACGTGACTGCCGGTGGGCCGTTCGGCGCTGCGAAGGCAGTGGACGATGCCGGTCAGGCGGGCAAGGTCAAGGTGGTGTCATTCGACTTCGTCGAAGAAACCATGCAGTACGTCCAGAAGGGCGTGATCTCGGCGACGATCGGGCAGGACCCGTTCGCCCAGGGCCATGACCCGGCCATCCGGCTGTACAACTACCTGGTTGCCCAGCAGAACCCCGAGTGCCCGAAGCTGGTCACCCACGCGGACGTCGTGACCAAGGACAACATCGACCAGTTCTGGAAGCCGGCCGGCGCCGCGCCTGCGGCCGCCGCCAAAGAAATGTGTACGCCGGCCGACGAGGCCACGGTGAAGCCGGTGGATCAGAAGCCGGCCAAGCCGATGAAGATCGCCGTGCTGGGGTCTGGAGAACAACCCGTTCTGGATCCCGGTCAAGGAAGGCACGCTCAAGGCCGCTGAAGAGCTGGCGCCGTACGGCGTCACCGTCGAATGGATCGTGCCCGGCGACCAGCACACGAGCGAGGTCTTCGGCCAGGCCGTCGAGTCGGCGATCGTGAAGAAGTACGATGCGATCGCCACCGTCGCGGGTGACGCCGGCATGGTGCCCTTCATCAACAGGGCGGTGGACGCCGGCATCCCCGTCGCCACCTTCAACTCCGAAACCGCCGAACCCAACAAGCGGCTCTTCTTCGTCGGCGCTGACCTCTACCTGCAAGGCCAGGCGGCCTGCAAGGCCATGGGCGACGCGACCGGCGGCAAGGGCAAGGTGGCCATCATCACCGGGTTCTTCGCCGTCGAGGCGCACGAGCTGCGCCGCAAGGGCTTCGAGGACTGCATCAAGCAGAACTACCCGGACATCACCATCCTCCCACCTGTCGAGAACACCGACAAGGCCGACATCGCCTTCTCCCAGGCCAAGGACTTCATGACGGCTAACCCTGACCTCGCCGGCATCTACGTCACCGCCGGCGGCCCGTTCGGCGCAGCCAAGGCCGTCGAAGAAGCCGGCCAGACCGGCAAGGTCAAGGTCGTCTCCTTCGACTTCGTCGAGGAAACCATGCAGTACGTCCAGAAGGGCGTCATCTCGGCCACCATCGGCCAGGACCCCTTCGCCCAGGGCCATGACCCGGCCATCCGCCTCTACAACTACCTGGTCGGCCAGGTCAACCCCGAATGCACCAAACTGGTCACGAAGTCCGACATCGTGACCAAGGACAACATCGATCAGTTCTGGAAGCCTGCGGGCGCCGAAGCCCTGCGCGCCGGCAGCCAAAGAAATGTGCACGCCGGCCGACGAGGCCACGGTGAAGCCGGTGGATCAGAAGCCGGCCAAGCCGATGAAGATCGCCGTCCTGGGTCTGGAGAACAACCCGTTCTGGATCCCGGTCAAGGAAGGCACGCTCAAGGCCGCTGAAGAACTGGCGCCCTACGGCGTCACCGTCGAATGGATCGTGCCCGGCGACCAGCACACCAGCGAGGTCTTCGGCCAGGCCGTCGAGTCGGCCATCGTCAAGAAGTACGATGCGATCGCCACCGTCGCCGGTGACGCCGGCATGGTGCCCTTCATCAACAGGGCCGTGGATGCCGGCATCCCCGTCGCCACCTTCAACTCCGAAACCGCCGAACCCAACAAGCGGCTCTTCTTCGTCGGCGCTGACCTCTACCTGCAAGGCCAGGCGGCCTGCAAGGCCATGGGCGACGCGACCGGCGGCAAGGGCAAGGTGGCCATCATCACCGGGTTCTTCGCCGTCGAGGCGCACGAGCTGCGCCGCAAGGGCTTCGAGGACTGCATCAAGCAGAACTACCCGGACATCACCATCCTCCCACCTGTCGAGAACACCGACAAGGCCGACATCGCCTTCTCCCAGGCCAAGGACTTCATGACGGCTAACCCTGACCTCGCCGGCATCTACGTCACCGCCGGCGGCCCCTTCGGCGCGGCCAAGGCCGTCGAGGAAGCCGGCAGGCCGGCAAGGTCAAGGTCGTCTCCTTCGACTTCGTCGAGGAAACCATGCAGTACGTCCAGAAGGGCGTCATCTCGGCCACCATCGGCCAGGACCCCTTCGCCCAGGGCCATGACCCGGCCATCCGCCTCTACAACTACCTGGTCGGCAAGGTCAACCCCGAGTGCACCAAACTGGTCACCAAGTCCGACATCGTGACCAAGGACAACATCGATCAGTTCTGGAAGCCGGCCAGTAAGTAACCGGTCGGTGAGATCAACCGCCAGCGATCGAAGAACCGGGAGGCCGCACGGCTCCGTCTTTGTGAACCTTCCCTTCTTCGATCCTTGGTGGTTCGGTGTAACTTACAAAGCATGGTGGCTCGTATGGCAGAGAATCCGGAGTTGATGCTGCAAGTTGTCGACGTTTCCAAGCATTACGGCGGGGTACACGCCCTGCGCGAGGTGCCGCTGGACGTTCGCCCCGGCGAGGTGCACGCTCTGGTGGGCGAAAACGGCGCCGGCAAGACCACGCTGATCAACATCCTGGGCGGCATCGTCCCTCGCGATGGCGGCCGCGTGATCTTTCACGGCCAGGAAGTGGCGTTCGAGAACCCGGCTGAGTCGCAGCGGGCCGGCATCGCCATCATCCACCAGGAGCTTGCAACCATCCCCGCGCTCAGCGTGATGGAAAACGTCTACATGGGGCACATGGAATCACGGGCGGGCTGGATCAACTGGCGCACCATGGAAGCGGCAACGCGCAAAGTGACCGCCCAGGTGGGGCTGGATGTCTCCCCGCGCACCACCGTCAGCAACCTCACCATCTCCCAGCGGCAACTGGTGGAGATCGCCAAGGCGTTGGCGGCCGACGCGCGGCTGATCATCATGGACGAGCCCAATTCCTCCCTGACCGACCGCGAGACTGAGCGGCTTTTTGACTTGATTGCCCGTCTCAAGCAGCAAGGGGTTGCCATCATTTATGTCTCGCATCGCATCGAGGAGGTCCTGCGCATCGCCGACCGCATCACCGCCTTCCGTGATGGCCGCTATGTGGCACCATTGACCGCGCCGAAGCGAGCGTCAGCAAGATCATCAATATGATGGTCGGACGCGAGCTCGCCAATGTGGGCCGCCGCGAATCGGCCGCGCAGTCCGCGCCCTTGCTCGAAGTTCGGAACCTTTCCCGCAAAGGCAAACCTAACCTGCAGGACATAACTTCATCCTGCACGAGGGGGAGATCCTGGGGTTCGCCGGGCTGGTCGGCGCCGGACGCAGCGAAACCGCCCGCGCCATTTTCGGCGCCGATCCATCGAGACCGGCGAGATCCTGCTCAACGGCCAGCCCGTGCGTTTTCGGTCGCCCAAAGCGGCGGTCGCCCACGGCATCGGCATGGTGCCCGAAGAACGCAAACGCCAAGCGCTTTTTATGAACATGCCCATCCGCTATAACATCGGCATGGCGAGCCTGCCCGCCCGCTCGCCCGGCGGCATCGTGAGCCACGCCGGGCAGCGTCGCCTTGCCGACGAATTCGTCCGCAAGCTTTCCATCAAGCTCAGTTCCATCGATGCGCCCGTCAAGAGCCTCAGCGGCGGCAATCAGCAAAAAACCGTGCTGGCCCGCTGGCTGGCGACCGAGCCCAAAGTTCTGATCCTGGACGAGCCGACCCACGGCGTGGATGTCGGCGCAAAGGCCGACATTTACCAGCTCATGCGCGACCTCGCCGCGGCCGGCATCGGCATCATCCTGATCTCTTCCGAGCTTCCCGAGATCCTGAACATGAGCGACCGCATTGTGGTGATGCACGAAGGCCGCATCACGGGCATCCTCGACGGCCAGGACGCCACCGAAGACCTGGTCATGTCGTATGCGACCGGGATGCATCTGGCCGGCGCGGCATCCTGAGTCGCTCCGACAGGAGAACTTGATGAGCGGACCCACAGCCTGTCAGGCGATTCGGGACGATTTCCGCGGGTGGCAGCGCGATGCATCTGACCAACGGCCTGGTGCGCGTGGTGGCAGTGCCGGACATCGGCGGCCGGCTGATGGCCTACGACCTGGACCGCCACCAGTACCTCTTCGTTGACCGGCATCTGGCCGGCAAGCTCTTCACCGCGGCGGAGAACCAGGGCGACGGATCGCTGGCCGCCTGGAAGAACTACGGCGGCGCCAAGACCTGGCCTGCGCCCCAGGGCTGGGATGGGCCCGACCAGTGGCCCGGCCCACCCGACCCCATCCTCGACACCGGGCGTTACGAAGTTGCCGAACTGATCGCCACCGCCGACGAAGCGCGCCTCCGCATGGTCAGCCCCACAGGCTCGCCAACCGGCGTGCGGATCACGCGGGAAGTGACCCTCCGGTGCCGACTCCAGCCGCGTCGCTTTGCGCCTCAGCTTCACCAACATCTCGGACCGCTGGATTCGCTGGAGCATCTGGGATGTCGTCCAACTCGACGCGGCGCAGGTCGGTCCAAGCTTCTTGCTAACCTGGGACCCGCACTGCGTCATCACCGCGCCGGTCAACCCGCGCTCCCGGTTTCCAAAAGGGTACACCGTCATGTTCGGCGCGGAAGATAACCCCCAGTGGCGCGTCGATCCGCAGACGGGGCTTTTCGTCGGGACTTACAAGTTCGAGATCGGCAAGGTTGGCCTCGACAGCCGCGCCGGCTGGATCGCTTTCGCCAACACCCGAACGGGCCACGCCTTCGCCGCGCGCTTTCCGGTCGAACCCAAGGGCGAATATCCCGACGGCGGCGCGGATATCGAGTGCTGGACCGTGGGCCGCGGCCAGGTGGCCTCCCTGACCTACGATGAAGACGACGGGCCGTTCCTGATGGAGGCCGAGGTCCTCAGTCCGCTGCGCGATATCGCGCCCGGTGCAACCACCAGCTTTGACATCGAATGGGCTGCGTGCCGCTGTTCCGCCCCGATCGTCGACGTGACCGAGGGTGGATGCATCAGCCAGCCCATGAGCCTTCGCCGCTATGGCGCGTGGGCCAAATTGACCGCCGTATTCGGCGTGTTTGACGTCGGCCAAGTCGAATTTGTCTGGCTCGACGACCACGGCGCCCCCGTGGCAACGCAGTCGTTTGGGACGGCCTTGCCGGCTAACCTGGTTTGGCTGGATCAGGAAGTCGAACGGCGCGCCGACGCAGCCCAGGGCCGGCTGGAGCTTGTTACGCTCGACAACCGGCGGCTTTTCCTGGCGGCCGCGCCGCTTATCTAACCTCGATCAGTATGACGGAGGAAATATGAACTCCCGTGAACGCGTTCTGTTGGCGCTCAACCACAAGGAACCCGACAAGGTCCCGTTCGACCTCGGCGGCACCGTGGTCACTGGCATCCACCACAAGGCCTATCGCGTTTGGCGCGAAGCGCTGGGCTTGCCGCCCCGCGAGCCGAAGATCGTGGACATGATCCAGCAGATCGCGCAGGTCGACGACGACATGATGGACCGGCTGGGCGTCGACATGCGCAACATCTCCCCCCGTTCCTCCGCCACCTTCCAGATCGAAGTCAAGGACATGGGCGAGTACACCTATTTCTACGACGAGTGGGGCATCGGCTGGCGCTCGCCCAAGGATGGCGGCTGGTACTACGATATGTTCGATCACCCGCTGGCCGGCGACGTCGACGTCGCCGCCATCGACGGCCTCTCCTTGCCCGACCCCCTCGACCCCGCCCGCTTCGTCGGCCTCCGTGAGGCCGCCCTGCGCGTGCGCGACGTCGAGCAACGCGCCGTCGTCTTCGGCAACATCTCGGCCGGCATCTTCGAGATGCTGACCTGGATGCGCGGCTACGCGGATGCCTACGCGGATTGGGGCGCGAGTTCGCCCGTCGCCATCCGCCTGATGGACCGCATGCTGCAGCTTCAACTGGCCTATTGGGAGAAAGCCCTCGCCGAAGTGGGCGATGTCATCGACGTCGCCCAGATCGCCGACGACTTCGCCGGCCAGCAGGGCCCGCTCATCTCGCCGCGCAGCTACCGCAAGCTGCTCAAGCCGCTCCACAAGGAGCTCTGCGACTTCATCCACGCCCGCACCAACGCCAAGATCTTCATGCACTCGTGCGGCGCCATCCGCACCTTCATCCCTGACTTTATCGACGTCGGCATTGACATAATCAATCCGGTCCAGGTCAGCGCGGCCGGCATGGACTCCGCCGCGCTCAAGGCCGACTTCGGCAAGGACATCGTCTTCTGGGGCGGCGGCGTCGACACGCAGCGCGTGCTGGGCACGGGCACGCCGCAAGACGTGCGCGAGGACGTCAAGCGCCGCCTCGACGATTTCATGCCCGGCGGCGGCTTCATCTTCAACACCGTGCACAACATCCAGGGCAACGTCCCGGCCGAGAACCTGGTGGCAATGTGGGAGACCCTCCAGGAATGCGGCCGCTACTCGTAAGTCGCCGTCGAATGTGTCTCAGCTTGGAGGCATGAGGAACGAGCATATGACTGCAAATATCGCCGCTCCCCGAACACTTGCGGACTACAGCCTCGTCGGCCCCTACGGTAAGCAGGCGGTCGAGAAGGGCCTCGCCGACGCTCGCTGGTACACCACCCCCATCCCCAAGGACCAGTTCCGCGCCCTGCTCGAACGCCGGAACGGTCCCGCGCTGCGCGACACCGCGATCTGGTTTGCGCTCCTCTTCGCTCTCGCCGCGGCCGGCATCGCACTCTGGGGCTCCTGGTGGGCGGCCATCCCGCTGTTTCTCTACGCCATCATCTACGCATCCACGTCGGATTCCCGCTGGCACGAGTCCGGCCACGGCACCGCGTTCAAGACCGACTGGCTGAACAACGTCCTGTACGAGATCGCGTCGTTCATGGTCATGCGCGAGTCGATCGTCTGGCGGTGGAGCCACACCCGCCACCACAGCGACACCATCGTCGTCGGCCGGGATGCCGAGATCGTCATCCAGCGCCCGCTGTCGTTCGTCACCCTCGCCCTCAAGTTCGTCAACATCCCCGGCTTCTTCAAGTACTTCCAGAGCGTGATCCGCCACGCGTTCGGCCGCGTTACGCCCGAAGAGCGCACCTTCATCCCCCCGTCCGAGTTTGGCAAGCTCCGCGTCCGGGCCTGGATCTACCTCTTGATCTACCTGACCGTGATCGCGCTCGCCGTCGCCACCCGCAGCATTCTGCCGCTCCTGCTCGTCGGCCTCCCCAACCTCTACGGTTCCTGGCTGATGCTCGTCTACGGGCTGACGCAGCATGCCGGCCTGGCCGAGAACGTCCTCGACCACCGGCTGAACACCCGCACGGTCTACATGAATCTCATCAACCGGTACCTCTACTGGAACATGGGCTATCACATCGAGCACCACATGTTCCCGATGGTGCCCTACCACAACCTGCCCAAGCTCCACGAGCTGGTCAAGTACGACATGCCGCCCGCCTACCACGGGCTCGTCGCGGCCTACCGCGAGATCATCCCCACCCTCCGCCGGGTCGCGAAAGACCCCAACTACTACTGTCCCCGGCCCGTGCCGCCTCTCCGGCCCAGGCCGCGGCCGTTCGCACCGCCGACGTCATCACCTCCGACGCCGCGCCGGACGCCGAGGGCTGGCTCCCCGTGTGCGACCTGAGCCGGTTGGCGCCCGGCGACGTGCTGCGCTTCGAGCACCGCGGCAGGACCTATGCCATCTACCGGACCTTTGTGGGTGAAGTGTTCGCGTCCGATGGTCTCTGCACCCACGGCCGCACCCACCTGGCCGACGGCTTCCTCCAAGGCGCCTGCATCGAGTGCCCCAAGCACAACGGCCGGTTCAACCTCCGCGATGGCTCGGTCCTGCGCCCCCCGCCCAGGATCGCCCTGCAGACCTATCCTGCTCGCGAGAAGGACGGCCGGGTCCTCCTCAAGGTCGGAGCAGGGGGGTAGAAATCAGCCACCACGCCGCGCCGTGCCGCTCGATTTGACCCGTCCTACCCCTTGTGATAAACTAACCGTTCGTGGGCCAGAGTGTCTTCTGGTCCGCTTTTGTTCGTGTCCTCCAACGTCGTGAACTGACATGGCGCGCTATGGCTGGCGAAACGGTGCGACACGGCCCTGATGATTCATAACAACTCGTATAAGTAAGCAACTCTGGAGGGCAGCTTGCCGACTATCAATCAGCTCGTGCGCAAGGGCCGGAAGCCGATCGCAAAAAAGGAAAAGGCTCCCGCGCTGCAGTTTACGAACAACCTCATCCACGGCCGCATGCGCCGGATGAACAAGGGTAACCCGTTCAAGCGCGGTGTCTGCACCCAGGTGAAGACAATGACGCCCAAGAAGCCGAATTCGGCCCTGCGGAAGATCGCCCGCGTGCGTCTGACCAACGGCATCGAAGTCACGGCTTACATCCCTGGCGAAGGCCACAGCCTGCAGGAGCACTCCGTGGTTCTGGTGCGCGGCGGCCGCGTGAAGGATTTGCCCGGCGTGCGCTACCACATCGTGCGCGGCGCGCTCGATACGACTGGTGTCGACGCTCGGCGTCGCGCCCGCTCCAAGTACGGCGCCAAGGTGCCGAAGGCCACGGCGGCAGGGGCGAAGGGCGCTAAGGGCGCTCCGGCGAAGAAGAAGTAAGGAACACGGGAGTAACTCATGTCTCGACGAAATCGCCCTGAACCACGTGAGATCCTGCCGGATCCGCGCTATCAAAGTGTATTGGTTTCGCACCTCATCAACGTGATCATGTATAGCGGCAAGAAGTCGACCGCCGAAGGCATCGTGTACGGCGCGATCGAGGTTCTCGAGAACCGGACCAAGAAGCCCGGCATCGAGGCGCTCGAGCAGGCCATCCGCAACGCGACGCCCATGATCGAGGTCCGCCCCCGCCGCGTCGGTGGCGCCACCTATCAGGTCCCGATGGAGATCCGCGAGGATCGCCGCCTGGCCCTCGCCCTGCGCTGGCTGATCCAGGCCTCGCGCAAGCGCGCCGGCAAGAGCATGGTCGACAAGCTCTCCGGCGAGCTCTTCGACGCCCACAACAACCAGGGCAACACGGTCAAGAAGCGCGAAGACACGCACAAGATGGCCGAGGCCAACCGCGCGTTCGCGCACTACCGCTGGTAGTCACCTTGCCGACCTCCATGACCTCCGAGGTTTCGAACATCACGGAGTCTGACGTCTTCCTCGGATCGGTCTTTGTCTGATCGGTCGTTTGTGTAATCCGTTACGAGACCCGGCATTCACATTACAGCTTTGTCGCCTGTGACGTGCAAAGCTACAAGAATGCCGGGTTTCTGTCGCTTGAGATTGTGAGTGTATTGACCATGGTGACCGCGCCCTCTGTGGCTCAGAGCCAAACCGAAGAAGAACGCCTGCGGCGACTGCGCAATATCGGCATCATCGCCCATATCGACGCGGGCAAAACCACTACGACCGAGCGCATCCTCTATTACACCGGCAAGACTTACCGGATGGGCAACGTCGACGAGGGCACCACGGTCACCGACTGGATGGTCCAGGAGCGCGAGCGCGGCATCACCATTCAGTCCGCGGCCATCACCAGCGAGTGGAAGGGGTGCCAGATCAATATCATCGACACCCCCGGTCACATCGACTTCACCGCCGAGGTCCAGCGCAGCCTGCGCGTCCTCGACGGCGGCATCGTCGTCTTCGACGCGGTCGCGGGCGTCGAGCCTCAGTCCGAGACCGTTTGGCGCCAGGCCAATCACTACGGCGTCCCCCGCATCTGCTTCGTCAACAAGATGGACCGCATGGGCGCCAATTTCTGGCGCACGATCGACATGATCAAGGACCGCCTTGGCGCCAACCCGCTCCCCGTCCAGCTTCCCATCGGCGCGGAAGACCGCTTCGCCGGCATGGTCGACCTGTTCACCCGCGTCGCCTGGACCTTCCCGGGCGACCTCGGCGCCACCCCCCAGGAGAACCCGGTCCCCGAGGCTCCTTCGTGGACGAGGTCGAGCGCCTGCGGGAGCAGCTCGTCGAGAAGATTGCCGAAACCGATGACGAGCTGATGATGAAGTATCTTGAGGGCGAAGAGATCACCGAGGAGGAGCTGCGCGCGGGGCTGCGCAAGGCCACCATCGCCCGCGAGCTGGTCCCGGTCTTCTGCGGCACCGCCCTCCGCACCAAGGGCGTCCAGCTCCTGCTCGATGCCGTGGTCGACTACCTGCCCTCGCCGCTCGACATCCCGGCCGTCATCGGTGTGAATCCGGACACCGGCGAAGAGGAAGAGCGGCCCACCTCGATCGATGCGCCCGTCGCCGCGCTCGTCTTCAAGATTCAGACCGATCCCTACATGGGCAAGCTGGCCTACGTCCGCGTCTACTCCGGCGTCCTGCAGTCCGGCGCCGCGCTCCTGAACACGAGCAAGGACCGCAAGGAACGCATGGGCCGCCTCGTGCAGATCTACGCCGAGAAGCGCGAGGACGTGACCATGATCCGGGCGGGCGACATCGGCGCGATCGTCGGCGTCAAGCAGACCTTCACCGGCGAGACCCTGGCCGACCCGACCGCGCCCGTCGTGCTCGAAGCCATCGACTTCCCCGAGCCGGTCATCTCGATTGCGGTCGAGCCCAAGAGCAAGGCCGACCAGGACAAGCTGGCGAATTCGCTGCAGCGCCTGGCCGAGGAAGACCCCACCTTCCGCGTGCGGGTCGACGAGCAGACCGGGCAAACCCTCCTCAGCGGCATGGGCGAGCTCCACCTGGACGTCCTGATCGACCGCATGCGGCGCGAGTTCGGCGTGCAGGCCCACATTGGCCGGCTCCAGGTCTCCTACCGCGAGACCATCACCCGCAAGGTCCCGGTCGACATGCGCTTCGTCCGCCAGACCGGCGGCCGCGGCCAGTACGCCCACGTCATCGTCGAGTTCGAGCCGCTCGAGCGCGGCAAGGGCTTCGAGTTCGCCAACAAGATCATCGGCGGCGCCATTCCTAAGGAATACATCGCCCCCACCGAGCAGGGCATCCGCGAGTCGATGGAGAACGGCATCCTGGGCGGTTATCCGCTCGTCGACATCCGCGCCACCCTCACCGGCGGCTCCTTCCACGAGGTCGACTCGTCCGACATGGCCTTCAAGATCGCCGGCTCCATGGCCCTGCGCGAGGGCGTCCAGAAGGGCAACGCCGTCTTGCTCGAGCCGGTCATGAAGCTAGAAGTGGTCGTGCCCGAAACCAACACCGGCGACGTCATCGGCGACATCGTCTCCCGCCGCGGCCAGATCGAGGGCATGGAGATGCACTCTGTCGGGCATGCAGGCCGTCCACGGCATGGTGCCCATGGCCGAGATGTTTGGCTACGCCACCACCCTGCGTTCTTTCACCCAGGGCCGCGGCACGTTTACGATGGAGTTCTGCTGCTACGAGCCCGTCCCCCCGATCGCGCCCGCGCGATCCTGGGCATGAGTTCGAACGATCCGTATGGCGGGCGGTAGCGCCCGAACCCAGCGAATGACGTACCGAAATTTGCATAAAAAGGCCCTGATTCAATATAATGCGAAAGTTGCCCCCGATTGTAGGTGCCAGTTCGACCTTGCCGGTCGACTAGCAGTGACTCGGGATGGCATTAGGTGCTGTTCCCCCATCTGGGCGGCGCCGACGATACGTGCAGTGCAGGAAGGCCGGCGATATGGCGAAAGTGAACGTAGTTCGCACTCGCCCCGGCGGCCTAAGGGTGCTTTTGCCCCCGCTCCTGTCCGACGTGCCTCGTCAGCGCTGCTGGACGGGGCATTTGTTTGTAATAAGGATGTGGGGCCGTCGCCCCGTTGCCGACAAAGGAGCATGTGTCATCATGGCGAAGGAAGTCTTTCAGCGCACGAAGCCCCATGTGAACGTGGGGACGATCGGGCACATTGATCATGGCAAGACGACGCTGACGGCAGCGATCACCAAGCTGCTGTCGTTCAAGGGCTGGGCCAGCTTCCGGTCGTTCGATTCGATCGACAATGCGCCGGAAGAGAAGGCGCGCGGGATCACGATTGCGATTGCGCACGTCGAGTACCAGACCGAGAAGCGGCACTATGCGCACGTGGACTGCCCGGGGCATGCGGACTACATCAAGAACATGATCACGGGTGCGGCGCAGATGGACGGCGCGATCCTGGTGGTGGCGGCGCCGGAAGGGCCGATGCCGCAGACGCGCGAGCACGTGCTGCTGGCGCGGCAGGTGGAAGTGCCGGCCATGGTGGTGTTCCTGAACAAGGTCGACCAGATGGAGGACGAGGAGCTGCTGGAGCTGGTGGAGCTGGAGCTGCGCGAGCTGCTGACGAGCTACAAGTTCCCGGGCGACGACATCCCGATCGTGCGCGGTTCGGCGCTGAAGGCGCTGGAATCGACGTCGAAGGACCTCGAGGCGCCGGAGTACAAGTGCATCTGGGAGCTGCTGCATGCGGTGGACGAGTACATCCCGACGCCCGAGCGGGCGACGGATAAGCCGTTCCTGATGCCGGTGGAAGACGTGTTCGGCATCAAGGGCCGCGGCACGGTGGTGACGGGCCGCATCGAGCGCGGCAAGGTCAAGGTCGGCGAGACGATCGAGATCATCGGGCTGCGGGAGACCCGCGCGACGGTGGTGACCGGCGTCGAGATGTTCCGCAAGATCCTGCAGGAAGGCATCGCCGGCGACAACGTGGGCTGCCTGCTGCGCGGCATCGAGCGCACGGACGTGGAGCGCGGGCAGGTGTTGGCCGCGCCGAAGTCGATCACGCCGCACACGACGTTCCAGGCCGAGGTGTACATCCTGAAGAAGGAAGAGGGCGGGCGGCACACGCCGTTCTTCAACGGCTACCGGCCGCAGTTCTACATCCGGACGATGGACGTGACGGGCGAGAGCGAGCTGCCGGCGGGCGTCGAGATGGTCATGCCGGGCGACAACGTCAACCTGAAGATCAAGCTGATCGTGCCGGTGGCACTGGAAATCGGCTCCCGCTTCGCGATCCGCGAAGGCGGCCGCACCGTCGGCTCGGGCGTCATCACCAAGATCGTGGAATAACTGAACGTTGTAGGGGCGACCGGCCGGTCGCCCCTACATCTGGAGGCATAATGGCAAAGAATCGTATTCGCATCCGGCTCAAGGCGTTCGATCATCGCGTGCTCGATGATTCCGTGCGCAAGATCGTCGACGCGGCAGAGCGAACCGGTGCGGCCGTCGTCGGCCCCATCCCGCTCCCAACCCGCATCGAGAAGTTCACCGTCAACCGCTCGCCGTTCATCGACAAGGACAGCCGCGAGCAGTTCGAGGTCCGCACGCACAAGCGCCTGATCGACGTAATGGACCCAGGCCCCAAGACGATCGAGAACCTGACCCGTCTCGACCTGCCCGCGGGCGTGGATATCGAAATCAAGCTGTAGGTTGAAGGTTATAAGGTTGGAAGTTGAAGGTTCGCACAGTATCGTAACCTGCAACCTGTAACCTGAGAACTTGCAACCCCATTAGGGATGATGCGGCTCCCACCCCCGGGAGTCTCGACAGTCCCAAGGAGGAAATTGTGAAGGGTATTTTGGGCCGCAAGGTGGGCATGACCCAGCTGCTCACTGGCCGAGGCATAGTGGTTCCTGTCACGGTCATCGAGGCAGGCCCCTGCTACGTCACGACGATCAAGACCTTCGAGCGCGATGGCTATGTGGCCGTCCAGCTCGGCTACGGCGAGACCAAGCCCCGCCGGTTGACCAAGGGCCAGGTCGGACATCTCCGCCATCGCAACGCGAATCTGCCCACGTTGCGAATTCTGCGCGAGATCCGCATGCGCAGCGCCGAAGATTTCTCCGTCGGCCAGAAGCTCATGGCCGACGTCTTTGCCGCCGGCGAGCGCGTCGACGTCAAGGGCGTTTCCAAGGGTCGCGGTTTCCAGGGCGGCGTTCGCCGGCACGGCTTCCACGGCGGCCCCCGCACGCACGGTCAGTCCGACCGCCTGCGCGCACCCGGCGCTTCGAGCTCCGGCACCACGCCCGGCCGCATTTACAAGGGCAAGAAGATGGCCGGCCACATGGGCAGCGCGCCCGTCACCGTCTCCAACCTCCGCGTTGAGTTGGTTGACCCGGCCCGCAATTTGCTGGCAGTGCGCGGCGCAGTGCCGGGCGCCCGCGGTGGCCTCGTGGTCATCACGGAAGCACGGAAGCAGGGGTAGGTGATACGATGCAAGTTCCAGTCATTAATTTAGCCGGTCAAGCGGTCGGCCAGGTCGAGCTTTCCGACACCCTGTTCTCTGCACCCGTCAACGAGCCGCTCATGCACCAGGCCCTCATGCGCCAGCTGGCCAACGCCCGCCTCGGCACCGCCAAGGTCAAGGGCCGCAGCGAGGTTGCCGGTGGCGGCCGCAAGCCGTGGAAGCAAAAGGGCACCGGTCGGGCCCGCCAGGGTTCCACCCGCGCCGCACAGTGGCGTGGCGGTGGCATCATCTTTGGCCCCACCCCCCGGTCCTACGACCAGAAGATGCCGCGGCAGATGCGCCGGGCCGCCATCCGCTCCGCCCTGACCGTCAAGGCCCTGGAAGAGCGGGTCGTCGTGCTCGACACCCTCGCCGCCAATGAAAACACCAAGACCCGCGAAATGGCCCAGGCCATGGCGCGTGTCGTCCCGGCAGGCCGGGCGCTGGTCCTGATGGCCGACGCAAACGAGCACGTCGCTCGCGCCGCCAGCAACATCGCCAACGTTAAGCTGCTGCGGGCCGGTTACCTGAACATGCGCGACTTGCTGGACTGCGATTATCTCGTCATCCCGCAGGATGCGCTGCCCGTGCTCGAAGGCGTCTTGAGCTAACGTAGGAGCGGTGTCTCGCCGCCGCTCGGAGGAACATCACATGCATGTTTATGACATACTCAGGCGCCCGGTCGTGACCGAAAAGAGCAACGCGCAGGCGGGAGCCGAGAACCAGTACACGTTCGAAGTCGACAAGCGCGCCAACAAGATGCAGGTCAAGGATGCGGTTGAGACGGCGTTCAACGTCAAGGTGTTGGAAGTCAACATCATCAACATCCAGCCCAAGTACGGCCGCTCCGGCCGCACCACGGTCATCAAGAAGGCCGGCATGAAGAAGGCCGTAGTCACGTTGGCCCCCGGGAACACGATCCAGTTCTTCGAGGGTGTGTAAGCCCAGCTAACAAACCTGGTTTCTCGCAGCAACCAGGTTTGTGATGGGACTGGCAGGCGGCAAGGACGGCAAGAGTATCGCCTGCCCCGGCGCCTGGTGATTAGTCTCGGGAGAAACCAGGTTTCTCGAAGAAACCTGGTTTCTGGAGAAGCGATCATCACGAAGCGAGCGCCGGCCAGTTTGCCGGTAGGAGATTGAATGGCAATTAAGGTCTACAAGCCCACGTCGCCCGGTCGCCGAGGCCAGAGCGTCTCGACGTTCGAAGAAATCACCCGGTCGACCCCCGAGCGCTCATTGCTGCGCCCGCTGCGCGAACCTGCCGGCCGCAACAACCAGGGCCGCGTCACCGTGCGCCACCAGGGTGGCGGTCACAAGCGCATGTACCGCTTGATCGACTTCCGCCGCGACAAGCACGGCATTCCCGCCCGCGTTTCGTCGATCGAATACGATCCGAACCGCTCCGCGCGCATCGCCCTGCTCACTTATGCGGACGGCGAAAAGCGCTACATCATCGCCCCCGTCGGTCTCAAGGTCGGCGCCCAGCTCATGTCCGGCCCCGAGGCCGAAGTGCGCGTCGGCAATGCGCTGCCCATCCGCAACATCCCGTTGGGCACTGTCGTGCACAACGTCGAGTTGCAGCCCGGCCGCGGCGGCCAAATGGCCCGCTCCGCCGGCGTAGGCGCGCAGGTCCTGGCTAAGGAAGGCGATTACGCGCAGCTCCGCCTCCCGTCTGGCGAGGTTCGCCGCGTCCTGATGGTCTGTTTGGCAACCATCGGCCAGGTCGGCAACACCGACCACGCCAACTTGAACCTCGGCAAGGCCGGTCGCAAGCGCTGGCTGGGCATCCGCCCCACCGTGCGCGGCACCGCACAGGATCCGAATTCGCACCCGCACGGTGGTGGCGAAGGCCGCTCCCCGGTGGGTATGCCTGGTCCCAAGACCCCGTGGGGCAAGCCTGCGCAGGGTTACAAGACCCGTAAGAATAAGCGCACCGATAAGATGATCGTGCGCCGCCGCGGCAAGAAGTAGGGGCGGGTCTCGTACCCGTCCCCCCTGGAGGGGGTCAAACAGAATGAGCCGATCACTTAAAAAGGGCCCATACGTACAAAACAAGCTGCTCAAGAAGGTCGAGGGCATGAACCGGACCGGCAAGAAGACCGTCATCAAGACCTGGTCCCGCGCTTCGACCGTCTTCCCGCAGATGGTTGGTCATACGATCGCAATCCATGACGGGCGCCGCCATGTGCCGATCTACATTGCCGAAAACATGGTCGGTCACAAGCTGGGCGAGTTCGCACCCACCCGCTTCTTCCGCGGCCACATTCGCAGCGAAAAGAAGAGCACGAGGTGATGTGATGGAAGTGCGAGCGATTACCAAGTACACGGGCATCTCACCCCAAAAGACCCGTTGGGTCATCGATCAGGTGCGTGGGATGCAGGCCGAGCAGGCCCTGGCCTTGTTGCGCTTCATGAAGCAGTCCGCCGCCGAGCCCGTCGCGAAGACCATCGCGTCCGCGCTCGCCAATGCGGAAGAAAACCTGGGCCTGTCCCGGGAAGACATGTACATCGCAACCATCATGGCCGATGGCGCTCCTTTGCGCCGCTGGCGCCGGTTCGGTGCGCGCGGCCGGTTCAAGCCGATCATTCGGCGGTCGTCGCACATTACCGTGATTCTCGAAGAACGCGGCGCGTAAGGTACAAGGAGAGACATACATGGGTCGAAAAGTCCATCCCATCGGGTTCCGTCTGGGGACAACTGAAACCCACCGCTCTCGCTGGTTCGCCGAGGGCAAAGAATATACCAACCTGGTCGCCGAGGACCGCCGGATCCGGAAGCTGGTGCTGACCAACCTGCCCGAGGCGCAGATCTCCCGCGTGGACATCGAGCGCTTCCCGCCCAACCAGATCCGCATCACCGTCCATTCGGCCAAGCCGGGTGTCATCATCGGTCGCAAGGGCGCCACCGTCAACCAGTTGCGCAGCGACCTGCAGAACGCCACCGGCAAGCGCGTCAAGCTCGACATCGCCGAGATCGACAAGCCCGAGCTCGATTCATTCCTTGTCGCGCGCAGCATCGCCGACCAGTTGGCCCGCCGCATTTCGCACAAGCGGGCCATGAAGCAGGCCGTGCTCCGCGCTCTCAAGAGCGGCGCGCAGGGCTGCATGATCCGCTGCGGCGGCCGCTTGGCCGGCTCTGAAATGGCTCGCGTCGAAACCGTGCGTGAGGGCCGCGTGCCTCGCCACACGCTCCGTGCGGAAATCGACTATGCCAAGGAAGAGGCGCTGACCACCTTTGGCCGGATCGGCATCAAGGTCTGGATCTACAAAGGCGAGCGTCTCCCGGGTGCTGAGGCGCAGGGGTAACTGCGGTAGCCGGGTTTGAAGGTTGAAGGTTGCAGGTCCCTGAACCTGTAACCTGTAACCTGCAACCGGCAACGCGGTCGCCTTGTTAGGAGTGATCAACTATGTTAATGCCTAAGCGTGTAAAGTATCGCAAGCAGCACCGCGGGCGGCGCGCTGGCCTGGCCAGCCGGGGCAACGAAGTCAGCTTCGGCGAGTTCGGCCTCCAGGCCCTTGGCGCCGCGTGGCTCAACAGCCGCCAGATTGAAGCGGCCCGCCGCGCCATCGTCCGCTACCTGCGCCGCGGCGGTAAGCTGTGGATTCGTGTATTTCCCGACCACCCCGTCACCAAGCGGCCCGCCGAAACCCGCATGGGTGGCGGCAAGGGCGCCGTGGAATACTGGGCGGCCGTGGTTCGGCCCGGCCTCATGCTGTTCGAGGTGGCCGGTGTGACCGAGGATGAGGCCCGCGAGGCGATGCGTCTGGCGTCGCACAAGCTGCCCATCCCCGTGCAGTTCGTCCGCCGCGAACTGGGGGAGCAAGCCTAAAATGCGCGCAAGTGAACTCCGTGGTTTGAGCGAGGCCGAAGTGGCCCGCAAGCTGGACGAAGCGCATCAGGAGCTGTTCAATCTCCGGTTCCAGTATTCGACCGGGCAGCTCAAGAACACCACTCGTCTCAGCGAGGTCAAGCATGAGATCGCCCGGCTGCGCACCGTGTTGCGCGAGCGCGAACTGGCCGCCGCCCGAGGAGAATAAGACATGACTAACGAAGTTCAGCAAGCAACCTCCGGGCGTGCCACTCGCAGGCAGCTGGTCGGCAAGGTCATCAGCAACAAGATGCAGAAGACCGTCGTCGTCGAGGTCGAGCGCACCCGCCGTCACCCGCTGTATGGCAAGGTCATCCGGGTGCACAAGAACTACAAGGCGCACGACGAAAACAACCAGTGTAAGATCGGCGATCAGGTACGCATCGTCGAGTCCCGGCCTTACAGCAAGGACAAGCACTACCGGGTTGAGGAAATCCTGAACCGTGCGGCCCAGATCGACACGACGCCGTTAACCGCGTCGCCAGAAGCCGAGGGGTGAACCCATGATTCAGCAGGAGTCCCGGCTCAAGGTCGCCGATAATACCGGCGCCAAGGAAATCCTTTGCATCCGCGTCCTGGGGGGTTCCACCCGCAAGTACGCGCACCTCGGCGATGTCATCATCGCCACGGTCAAGCAGGCCGCACCGAACGCTGCCGTCAAGGAAGGCGATGTCGTTCGCGCCGTGGTCGTCCGGACCACCTACCCGCACCAGCGGGCCGACGGTTCGTCGATCCGTTTCGATGACAATGCAGCCGTGATCATCGACCAGGCGCGCGCCCCCGGGGCACCCGCATCTTCGGCCCGGTCGCCCGTGAGCTGCGTGATCGCGGTTACATGCGCATCGTGTCGCTTGCGCCGGAAGTGCTGTAGGGAGAAACCAGGTTTCTCCGGAAAGCCCGGTCTCTCGCCGAGAGAAACCGGGTTCCTGCCAGAAACCCGGCTTCTAAAGTGGAGTTATTATGAACATCAGAAAAGGCGACAAGGTCGAAGTAATCTCGGGCGATGACAGCGGCAGCCAGGGCGAAGTGCAGCGCGTCGTGCGCGCCAAGTGGGGCAAGGGCCGCAAGGCCGGCCAGCGCAAGGCGTCAGCCGATCGCGTCGTGGTTGCAGGCATCAACCTGGTGAAGAAGCATCAGCGGCGCACCGGCAACGTCAACACCCAGTTCGGCATCATCGAGCGCGAAGCGCCTATCCATGTCTCGAACGTGATGTTGGTCTGCCCCAAGTGCGGCAAGCCCACCCGCGTCGGCCATGTCATTCATGCCGACGGCAGCCGCTCCCGCGCCTGCAAAAAGTGCGGCGAAGTAATGGACGCATAACCTCCCCTCCGGCCCCCTCTCCTACCCGCAGGTAGGAGAGGGGGCCGGGGGGAGAGGTATCCGGATCAGGGCAGCCCAAGCGCTGAAAGCGCCCGGCCCTGTATAGGATAGGAGTAACTTAGAATGGCAATGCCAAGATTAGCGGAACGGTACCGCAGCGAAGTCGTGCCCACTCTTGAAAAGGAGTTCGGGTACAGCAATATCATGCAGGTGCCCAAGATCACCAAGGTCGTCCTGAACATCGGCATGGGCGAGGCCCTCACCAACGCGAAGAGCCTCGACGCCGCCGCGGGCGACCTCACGGCCATCGCCGGCCAGAAGCCCGTCTTCACCAAGGCCAAGAAGTCCATCGCGAACTTCAAGCTGCGCGAAGGCAACACGATCGGCGTCACCGTGACCCTGCGCCAGGAGCGCATGTGGAGCTTCCTCGACCGCCTCATGAACGTCGCCCTGCCGCGCTTGCGCGACTTCCGGGGCATCAACCCCGACGCGTTCGACGGTCATGGCAATTATAGCTTGGGCCTCCGGGAACAACTCCTGTTCCCCGAGATCCATTATGAGAAGGTCGACAAGATTCGCGGCATGGCAGTCACCATTGTCACGACGGCGAAGACGGACGAGGAAGGCCTGCGGCTGCTCCAGCTCATGGGCATGCCGTTCCGCAAGTAGGGGCGGGGTTTCCCCGCCCTGGCGGGGTCCCAACCGTAGTAGGAGGAAATTCAGTGGCAAAAACGTGTATGCCGCTTCGGGAGCAGCGCCGCAAGTACGCCGTTCGCGTACGCAATCGCTGTAGCATCTGCGGCCGGCCGCGCGGGTACATGCGCCGGTTCGACCTGTGCCGCATTTGCTTCCGCGAACAAGCGCTCAAGGGCAACCTGCCCGGCGTCGTGAAGTCCAGCTGGTAACCCCGCCCCCTTCCTCCCCCTCTCCTACCCGCGAGGTAGCGAGAGAGGGGGCCGGGGGGAGAGGTCCGGAATCCCGCGCTGCGATACCGTGGCAATCGCCAGATTGGTCGCCAGTGACGGGTGATCCGAACTCCAAGGAGTAGAACATGATCAGTGATCCAATTGCCGACATGCTGACTCGTATCCGCAACGGCGCCCTGGTTCGGCACAAGCAGGTTGTCGTTCCAGGTTCGAAGGTCAAGCTCGCCATCGCTCGCATCCTGAAGGACGAGGGGTTCATCAAGGACTTCGAAGTCACCAAGGACGAGCCCCAGGCCCAGTTGCGCCTGGTTCTCAAATACGACCGCGACCGCAAGTCCATCATCACCGGCATGCAGCGGGTCAGCCGGCCCGGGCGGCGAGTCTATGTCAAACGCACCAGCATCCCGTGGGTCCTCAGCGGCCTCGGGGTCGCCATCCTGAGCACGCCGCAAGGCATCATGACGGACCACAAGGCCCGCCGGCTCGGGTTGGGCGGCGAGGTGCTCGCCTACATCTGGTAGGGTTAGGAGGCAAGACTGTGTCGCGTATTGGCAAGATGCCGGTTGCGCTGCCCAAGGGCGTAAGCGTGACGGTGAATGATAGCAATTACATCACTGTGAAGGGCCCCAAGGGACAGCTCGAGCAGCAGTTCCCCGCCGAGATGACCTTCGCAGTCGACGCCGGTCAGGTCGTAGTGACGCGCCCGAGCGATACCAAGAACCATAAGGCGCTCCACGGCCTCAGCCGCGCGCTGCTCAACAACATGGTCACCGGCGTCAATGCCGGCTTCAAGCGCGTGCTCGAGGTCGAGGGCGTGGGTTACCGCGCCGGCGTCATGGGCAAGAACCTGGTCGTCATCGTCGGTTATTCGCACCCCGTCGAGTTGGTGCCCCCGGCGGGCATTAGCTTCGAGGTCGACAAGACCGGCCGCACGATCACGGTCAACGGCATTGACAAGCAGGTCGTCGGCCAGATGGCCGCTCAGATCCATGACCTGCGCCCGCCTGAGCCGTACAAGGGCAAGGGCGTTCGCTATCAGGGTGAAAAGATCCGCCAGAAGGCCGGCAAGAGCGGTAAGGTCGGCGGCAAGGGCAAGAAGTAGCCTGCGTCTTCGCGGTGAAGCAACCATCCGCAAGGCGCACCAGGTAAGAGGGCTACTCTTTACGAGAGGTAACTGCAATGGCCGATAATTCGAGTTTGGTAGCTCGGCAACGCCGACACGAGCGCATTCGCCGCCACCTTCATGGCACGGCTGACCGCCCGCGTCTCAATGTGTTCCGGAGTCTGGACCATATCTACGTCCAGGTGATCGACGATGATTTGGGCAACACGCTCGTCGCCGCTTCCACGGTCGACCCCGAGTTGCGCGAACAGCTGAACGGACTCAACAAGTCTCAGCAGGCAACCCGCGTCGGCCAGTTGGTGGCGCGGCGGGCCCTCGACAAGGGACTCAAGAAAGTTGTGTTTGATCGCGGTGGGTATCCGTACCACGGCCGCGTGAAGGCATTGGCCGACGGCGCACGCGAAGGCGGGCTGGAGTTCTAGGAGGACTTGATGCCAGGATTTCAACGAAACCAATCGGCCGGCAGGCCGGGTCAAGGTGGGCCGAATCGGCAAGGTCCTCGGTCCGATGGCGGCCAGGGCGGCCAGGGTGGCCAGAACCGCGACGCCCGTGGCGGCGGTGGTCGCGGGCGCGGCCGGCCTCCGCGTGAGCAGGACGAACGCGATCAGCTCGACGAGCGCGTCGTCCATGTCGCCCGCACCTCCAAGGTGCTCAAGGGCGGCCGCCGCTTCGCCTTCCGCGCCGTCGTCGTCGTTGGCGACAACCACGGCCAGGTCGGCTTCGGCGTCGGCAAGGCCCGCGAGGTGCCCGAGGCCGTCCGCAAGGCGTCCGAGCACGCGCGCAAGAACATGAAGCGCATCCCGATGGCCGGCAGCACCATCCCGCACATCGCCTTGGGCGACTTCAGCGCCGCCAAGGTGCTCCTCCGGCCCGCATCGCCCGGCACCGGCGTCATCGCCGGCGGCGGCGTGCGCGCCGTGCTGGAGGCCGCGGGCGTCCGCGACATCCTGACCAAGAGCCAGGGCAGCGCGAACATGCTCAACGTGGTCGCCGCAACCTTCAAGGCGCTCGAAGCCCTGAAGGACCCTGAGGAAGAAGCGAAGCGCCGCGGGCGGCCGGTCGAGGCTCTCACGCCCCACTGGCTGCGGGGAGGAAAAGATGCCGAACAGCAACAGCAGTAAACTGCTCCGCGTCACCTACTCCACCAGCTCGATCGGCGTCGAGTACGACCAGAAGGATACGGTGCGCCGGCTCGGCCTGCGCAAGCTCGGTCACACGGTCGAGCTGCCCGATTCCCCGGCGGTGCGCGGGATGCTCCATAAGGTGCGCCACCTGGTCACCGTCGAAGAGGTTCGGGGACGGAGGCGTAACATGAAGCAGCATGATGTGATGCCCGCTCCGGGCTCCAACAAGGAGAAGACGCGTCCGGTCGGGGTATTTCCGCCGGTCGCGGTAAGACCGCCGGCCGCGGCACCAAGGGCCAGAACTCCCGCTCCGGCGGCACCAAGCGCCCCTACTTCGAAGGCGGCCAGCTCCCCCTCGTGCGGCGTTTGCCCCACCTGGGTGGGTTCAAGAACCGCTGGCGCGTCGAATACGCGCCCGTCAACCTGGAGCGCCTCAACGTCTTCCCGACCGGCGCCGAGGTCGATCCCGAGATGATGGCCGCTGCCGGCGTGATCAAGTCGCCCAGCAAGCCGGTCAAGATCCTCGGCGACGGCGACCTCACCGTCGCACTGACCGTCAAGGCGCACAAGTTCTCCGCCTCGGCGCGCGAGAAGATCCAGGCCGCCGGCGGCTCCATCCAAGAGCTCGCCCTGGAATGAATCATGTCACGCCTCAGCGAGGACGTCCTAGCGGTGCTGGCCGGTCACCGCTACGGACGCCACGTTCTGAGCGGAGGGCAAGGAGCATAAGATGCTAGAAGCCGTTCGTAATGCGTTCCGTTTGCCGGACTTGCGCCGCAAGCTGTTGATCACCCTGGGCATCCTCGTGATCTACCGCTTCCTCGCGCACATCCCGGTGCCGGGCGTGAACGCCCAAGCGCTGAGCACGATCTTCCAATCCAATCAGCTGCTGGGCCTGCTCAACCTGTTGTCGGGCGGCGCGCTGCAGAACTTCTCGGTGATGGCCATGGGTGTTTACCCCTACATCACCGCGTCGATCATCATCCAGTTGCTGATTCCGATCATTCCGGCCTGGCAAGAGCTCCAGAAGGAAGGCGAAGCCGGCCGCAACAAGCTCAACCAGTACACCAACTGGCTGACCATCCCGCTCGCCCTGCTCCAGGCGTTCGGCCAGTCCTCCCTGTTGGCGCAGCAGACGAGCAGCGGCGGCGCGGTTCTGACGAAGTGGGGCTTCGGCAGCTACCCGCTCGAAACCGCTCGTCATCCTGGTTTCGCTCACTGCCGGCACCATGATCGCCATGTGGCTCGGCCAGATCATCACCCAGGAAGGTATCGGCAACGGTATCTCGATCATCATCTTTGGCGGCATCATTGCGGCCATGCCCCAGAACATCGTCAACACGACCGTTCAGGGCGGCTTCCTGCAGTTGCTCGTCTTCATCATCATCACGGTCCTGACCGTAGCGATCATCGTGGTCGTGCAGGAAGGGCAGCGGCGCATCCCCGTGCAGTACGGCAAGCGGGTGCGCGCCATGCGCGGCAACCGGCTGATGGTGGTCGGCGGCCAGAGCACGCATGTCCCGATCCGGGTCAACTCGGCAGGCATGATCCCGCTGATCTTTGCCTCGTCCATGCTGATCTTCCCGAGCACGATCGCGAGCTACTTCGTCAACTCGCCGTCGCCGCTTGTGGCGTCGGTGGCGAACGCTGTCTACAACTTCTTCACGCCGGCCCACGCCGCGTACTGGATTCTGTACTTCCTGCTCGTCATCGCGTTCACGTACTTCTATACCGACGTGATCTTCAAGCAGCAGAATCTGGCCGAGACGCTGCAGCGCCAGGGCGGCTTCATCCCGGGCATCCGGCCCGGCTATAACACCGAGAAGTACCTGAACACCGTGCTCTCCCGCATCACGCTGGTCGGCGCGCTGTTCCTCGGCTTCGTCGCCATCCTGCCGTGGCTCGTCCACCTGCTCTTCGGCGCAGGCGCGTCCAGCCGGGCGCAAAACAGCACCCTGCTGATCTCCAGCACCGGCCTGCTGATCGTCGTCGGCGTCGTGCTCGACACCATGAAGCAGCTCGAAGCGCAGCTCCTGATGCGCCACTACGAAGGCTTCATCCGGAAGTAGTCAACTGCAGAACCTCGAGGTCTCTCGCAGAAACCTGAGGTTTCTAACACGGGATGAAGGGGGCATGCATGGTAGAACAGACAAAGCCGTTGTATATCGTCATGCTCGGTGCGCCGGGCGCCGGCAAAGGCACCCAGGCGCGCATGCTCTCCGAAGCGCTGCGCATCCCTCAGGTTTCGTCGGGAGACATCTTCCGCGAGAACCTGAAGAACCAGACGCCCCTCGGCATGCTCGCCAAGGGCTACATGGACAAGGGCGAGTTCGTGCCCGACGACGTGACCATCAACATGGTCATGGACCGGCTCGGCCGTCCCGATGCTGCCGGCGGCGTGGTGCTGGACGGGTTCCCCCGCACGCTGGCCCAGGCCGCCGCCCTTGATCGGGCGCTCGCCGCTAAGGGCCTTGGCATCCAGGTCGTCCCGCTGCTCGAAGTCGGCGACGATGCCCTGATCAACCGGCTGGCCGGCCGCCGCGTCTGCGAAGACTGCCAGGCCATGTACCACGTCGAGTTCAACCCGCCCGCCGTCGACGGCAAGTGCGACAAGTGCGGCGGCGAGTTGTACCGGCGGGCCGACGACGAACCCGAGACCGTGCGCAATCGCCTGTTTGTCTATTACAAGCAGACGGCGCCCTTGATCGGCTATTACTACGCTCACGACCTGCTGGTCCCCATGGACGGCGACCGGCCGATGGAGCAGGTGCAAGCCGACTTGCTCGCCGCGGTCCAGTCACCCGGCCGGCAGTAGTAGTTGTACCGAAATTAGTGGTTTGTGACCGGAAAGCTGTAACCAGAGTAGGCGTATGATCATCTTAAAGAGTCGGCCAGAAATCGCGCTCATGCGCGAAGCGGGGCGTATCGTCGCCCGGGTCCACGAGGCCATGCGAGACATGGTCCGCCCCGGCGTCACGACCGCCGCGCTCGACGCGCGGGCCGAGGAAATCATCCGTCAGCACGACGCGATCCCGACCTTCCTCGGCTACCCGCACACCGGGCGGAACGATTTCCCGGCCAGCATCTGCGCCTCGATCAACGAGGAGCTGGTGCACGGCATTCCGAGCAACAAGCGCTGGCTCGAGCCCGGCGACATCATCAGCGTCGATGTGGGCGCCACCTATAAGGGCTGGGTCGGCGACTCCGCCTGGACCTACGCCGTCGGCCCCATCGACGCCGACAGCCAGGCCCTCATGGACGCCACCGAGGGCAGCCTGTGGGCCGGCATTCGCCAGGCGCGGGCCGGCAACTTTCTCGCCGACATCTCGAAGGCGATCGAAACGCACGTCGTGCAGCGCGGCTTTCACGTCGTCCGGGAGTACACCGGCCACGGCGTCGGCCGCCATATGCACGAGGAACCGAACGTGTTGAACTACGTCCCGGCTGGCGTAGGGCGCGGCCCCAAGCTCAAGCCGGGCATGACGTTTGCCCTGGAGCCGATGGTTGGCGTCGGCACCTGGCGCACCAAAGTGATGTCGGATGGCTGGCTCGTCGTTATGGCTGACGGCAAGCGCGCCGCCCACTTCGAACACACAATCGCCGTCACCGACGGCGAACCCGAGATTTTGACCGTCCTGTAGGCCAGAAACCAGGTTTCTCGCAGAAACCAGGTTTCTCCGGCAGGACGACAGGAGAAGCAACATGAAAGTCCGACCGTCGGTCAAGCGCATTTGCGACAAGTGCAAGATCATCCGGCGCCACGGGATAGTGCAGGTCATCTGCGTCAACCCGAAGCACAAGCAGCGCCAAGGGTAATTGGAGGATAGCGAATGGCTCGTATCGCTGGTGTAGACCTGCCGCGTGATAAGCGGGTTGAAGTAGGCCTGACTTACATCTTCGGCATCGGTCCTACCTCGAGCAGAGAGATCCTGACCATGACGGGTGTCAACCCGGACGTCCGGATCAAGGACCTGGACGAGACGCAGATTGCAAAGCTGCGTGACGTCATCGAGCGCAACTACAAGGTAGAGGGCGACCTGCGCCGCGAAGTGGCAATGAACATCAAGCGCCTGCAGGAAATCGGCAGCTACCGTGGCTTGCGCCATCGCCGCAACTTGCCGGCTCACGGACAGCGCACGCGCACCAACGCCCGCACCAAGCGAGGCGCTCGCCGCACCGTTCCGGGCAAGAAGCGCGCCCGCAAGTAACCTGCGTAGGGGCGACGTCGCGTCGCCCTCCGCAATGGGAGAAAACAACGAATGCCGAAACCAACTGCTGCACCTGCTGGTGGCAAGCGCGCGGCGCGCAAGGGGCCGCGGCGTGAAAAGCGTCTGGTCCCCCAGGGCCAGGTTCATATCCAGTCGACGTTCAACAACACGATCGTCACCGTGACTGATCTCCAGGGCAACACCATTGCCTGGACCAGCACCGGTGGCGCCGGGTTCAAGGGCTCGCGCAAGAGCACCCCCTACGCCGCCCAGCTGGCTGCCACACAGGCCGCCAAGCAAGCGATGGACGTGGGCATGCGCGAGGCTGACGTCTTCATCAAGGGTCCTGGGCCCGGCCGCGAATCCGCGGTTCGCTCGCTCCAGGCCGGCGGGCTGCGCGTGCGCTCCATCACCGACATCACGCCCATCCCGCACAACGGCTGCCGGCCGCCCAAGAAGCGCCGCGTCTAGCATTTATTGAGGTTCACAGACCCGTCGAGACCTTCAACTCGCAGATCTTCAGGTCTGTGATGGCTGGTCGAATTGGGAGGGGGAAGAAGGTCGCCAAGCCGTAAACCTCTCGTCCTGGTTCCTTGGTATCTGTCTGGACAACCCCATCGGTTGTCCGTTTCTGGAGGAATAAGTTGGCACGAACGATTGATCCCGTGTGCAGGCTCTGCCGCCGGGAAGGCATGAAGCTCTTTCTCAAGGGCGAGCGGTGCTACTCGCCCAAGTGCTCCGTCGAGAAGCGCACTTACGCGCCCGGCATGCACGGCAAGAAGGGCACGTTCAAGCACAAAGAATCCGATTACGCCATGCAGCTTCGCGAGAAGCAGAAGGCCCGGCGCTTCTACGGCGTTCAGGAACGCCAGTTCCGCCGCTACTTCGCAGGCGCGCAACGCATCAAGGGTATGACGGGCGTCAACCTGTTGCAGACACTCGAGCGCCGGCTGGACAATGTCGTGTACCGCCTCGGCTTCGCCGACTCCCGGCCCCAGGCGCGGTCAGCTTGTCCGCCACGGCCATTTCTCGCTCAACGGTCACAATCACAATGTGCCGTCGTACCTGGTCCAGACAGGCGACGAGATTTCCGTCCGCGAAGGCAGCCGCAGCAACGGCTACTTCAAGACCATCGCCGATCGCCTCGGCCAGCGCGCTGTTCCGGATTGGCTGCAGTTCGATGAATCACGCCTCGTCGGTCGCGTCGTCGGGACGCCCGACCGCCAGGCCATTGAAATCCCGCTCAAAGAGCAGCTCATCGTCGAGTACTACAGCCGGTAAGAAACGCTTGTAGAGAAGCGCAGGTATTCGAAGAAAGCCTGGTCCCTATGGCGAACTGCGTCTTCTTGCGCCAGTATCTCTGGCAAGTGGCCTACGTAAAGGGAGGGTGCTTCCTTGTTGGATTTTGTGCTGCCAAAGATTGAGCGCGAAGCGAGCGCCCGTAACTACGGGAAGTTCGTCGTCGGCCCGATGGAGAGCGGCTACGGCATCACGCTGGGCAATGCCCTGCGGCGTGTGCTGTTGGCCTCGCTCCCCGGCGCCGCCGTGACCTCGATTCGCGTTAGCGGGGTGCATCATGAGTTTTCGCCGATACCCAGCGTCCGCGAAGACACCACCGCGCTGCTTCTGAACGTCAAGCAGCTTCGGTTGAAGTCCGAGCTCGAAGAGCCGGTTCGGCTGCATGTCGACGTGCGCAATGAAGGGCCCGTCACCGCGGGCGACCTGATCGCCCCGCCCGAGGTTGAAATCGTCAACCCCGAGCTCCTCCTGCTGACCGCCGATTCGCCCGATGTCGACATCGACATCGAGCTCACCGTCGGTCGCGGCCGCGGGTATTCCCCGGCCGAGGAGCGCGGCAAGCTGCCGCTGGGCGAGATCCCGGTCGATGCCATCTACGCGCCCGTCCGCAAGGTCAACTACAGCGTGTCGCGCGCCCGCATCGGCCAGAACACGAACTACGACCGCCTGGTCCTCGAGATCTGGACCGATGGCACCATCGCGCCCGAAGCCGCGCTGCGTGAGGCCGCCCGGATGCTCGTGCGTCACCTGACGCTCGTCGCCGGCGCCGACGTCGTGCCGCCCGAGGCCGCCGCGTCCGAGGGACGCGGGGTCCCGAGCCGCATCTACGACGTGCCCATCGAAGAGCTCGAGCTCAGCGTCCGGGCCTACAACTGCTTGAAACGCGCGGGCATCACCAAGGTCGGTGAGGTCCTCGAGCGGCTGGAAAAGGGTGAGGAAGAAGTCCTCGCCATTCGCAACTTCGGCCGCAAGTCCCTGAACGAGTTGGTGGATCGGCTGGACCAGAAGGGTTTCCTGTCGGCCATCTCCTACCAGCCCAGCGTCACCGCCGAGCTGGACGAAGACGCCGATGCCGAAGAGGCCGAGCTAGCATAGATCACTGTTGGTTCTGTAGGGGCGGGGTCTCCCCGCCCCTACAGAACCAACAGCGTACATCATGGAGTATTCGCATGAAACATCGAGTTGCAGGACGCAAGCTGGGCCGCGATTCGGCGCAGCGCTCCGCCCTGATGAAGGGTCTTGTTACCGAACTCTTCCGGCACGATCGCATCAGCACCACCGCAGCCAAGGCGCGCTTCATGCGCGGCGATGCCGAGCACCTGATCACGATCGCTAAGCGCGGCCTCGCCGATGGCGGCAACAACGTCCACGCCCATCGCCTCGCGGCCAAGGTCATCACCGACCCGGACGTCACCGCCCGGCTGTTCAACGAGATCGCGCCGCGCTTCGTCGAGCGCCCGGGCGGCTACACCCGCATGGTCAAGATCGGCCCGCGCGTCGGCGACGGCGCCGAGATGGTCGTCCTCGAGCTCGTCGAGCGGGGCGACAAGGGCGGCGACAACAAGGAAGCCGGCAAGACTCGCCGGACGCCAGTCCATCGGCTCCCGCATGCGCTCGGCCACCAGCCGCATGCGCCGCGGCCGCACCGAGGAATAACGCACGGGTAACCGGCCCTGTACAGGTTGCGAAAACCTGCCGGTCTGCCCCTGCCTACCGACGAGCACTTTACCAGGCAACAAGTTGCAGTACTACCGAGCCACGGTCGCCTACGACGGCACCGACTTCCTGGGCTTCCAGCTCCAGGCCACCGGCGTCCGCACCGTCCAAGGCGAGCTCGAAAAGGCCCTATCTCGGCCTGACCGGGTTCGAGACCCGGGTCGTTGCGCTCCGGCCGCACCGACGCCGGGGTCCACGCCCTCGGCCAGGTGATCGGCTTCCGGGCCGCCTGGCGCCACGACGACGCCGCGGCCCCGCCCCGGCGCCTGCACCGGGCGCTCAATGCAGTCCTCCCCGCCGACCTGGCGGTGAGCGAGCTGTCGACTGGCGCCCGGTGACTGGCACCCGCGCTTCAGCGCCCTGTGGCGGCATTATCGCTACACGGTCCTGAACCGCCCCTGGCCGGATCCCTTGGCCCGGCGTTACGCCTTGCACGTCGAGCGTCCACTCGACCTCGACCGGCTGCAAGCTGCCGCCCAGGTCCTCGTCGGCGAGCACGACTTCGCCGGCTTCGGCCGGCCCATGCAAGACGGCGAGACGACCGTCAGGGCCATCTTCACGCCGCCGAGTGGCGCCAGGTTGGCGACGCCTTCACGTTCGACGTGAAGGGCAACGCCTTCCTGCGGGGCATGGTGCGGTCGCTGGTCGGCAGTATGTTGCAGGTCGGACTGCGGCGAGTGGCCCGTGGAGCAGTTAGCCGAAACGCTCGCTGCCCGCAAGCGTTCCCTGGCGGCCCGCCCGGCGGCGCCTTGTGGCCTGTGCCTGATGCACGTTGAGTATGAGAACCAACTCGAGAAACCAGGATTCTTCGAAGATGACCTGCTGCTACCTTCGCCAGCGAAGCTGGCGCAGGATACCGAGGAGTATGAACAGTGAGAACTTATAGCGCAACCGCTGCGGACGCTGAAGCCAGCCGCGAGTGGTATGTCGTTGATGCCACCGGACAAAATCTCGGCCGCCTTGCCACCCAGATTGCCAACGTGCTCAAGGGCAAGCACAAGCCGATCTACACGCCCGGCATGGACACGCGGCGACTTCGTCATCGTCGTCAATGCCGACAAGATCCGGGTCACCGGCGGCAAGCTCGACGACAAGATTTACTATCGCTACTCGGGCTACCCGGGCGGCTTGAACGAGACCACCCTGCGCAAGCAGTTGGCGACCCATCCCGACCGCGTCATCCAGGACGCCGTCCTCGGCATGCTCGCCCGCAACAAGCTGCGCCGCCAGTTGATCAAGAAGCTGAAGGTGTACGCCGGCGGCGAACACCCGCATACGGCGCAACAGCCCAAGCCGTTCCCGCTCGCGTAGGGGCGAGCGGCGCTCGCCCTTGCCCTGAACATCAGGAGAGATGAATTAGATGTCAGCTAGATACTATGAGGCGGTCGGCCGCCGCAAGACCTCCAGCGCCCGTGTCCGCCTGTACCCAGGCACCGGCACCATCGTCGTCAACGAGCGCCCGTTCGGCGAATACTTCCCGCGCGAGACCGACCAACTGCTGATCTCCCGGCCGCTCCAGATGAGCGACACCGCCGGCAGCTTCAACGTCAGCATCCAGGTCACCGGCGGCGGCCTCACCGGCCAGGCCGGCGCATCCGCCCTCGGCATCGCCCGCGCGCTCTGCGTCGCCGACGAGAACCTGCGCCCCGTGCTCAAGAAGAACGGCTTCCTCGTCCGCGACCCGCGCGCCAAGGAACGCAAGAAGTACGGCCTCAAGCGCGCCCGCAAGGCCCCGCAATACACGAAGCGCTAACTCGCGTCAACTGGTATTACAATAGGACACGAATCGGGGAGCCACACTCCCTTCGATTCGTGTCCTGTTCTATTCCATCAGGCCCACACCTCCCCCTCGCCTGCCCGCAGGCAGCAGAGGGGGCCGGGGGAGAGGTATGCGCTTCGGCATCCTAACCATCAGTGATCGCAGCTACCGCGGCGAGCGCGACGACCTCAGCGGCCCCGCGCTGGCCCGCGCCCTGCTCGACGCCGGCGTCCCCGACCCGGTCGCCGCCCTCGTCCCCGACGAGCGCGACCAGATCGCCGCGCAGCTGATCGACTGGTCCGACCGGCTTCAGCTCGACGTCGTCCTGACCACCGGCGGCACCGGCTTCGCGCCCCGCGACGTCACCCCCGAGGCCACGCTCCAGGTCGCCGACCGCCTCGCGCCCGGCCTCGCCGAGGCCATCCGCGCCGAGAGCCTCAAGGTCACCCCCCACGCCATGCTCAGCCGCGGCATCGCCGCCATCCGCGGGCAGACCCTCATCGTCAACCTGCCCGGCAGCCCCCGCGGCGCCGTCGAGAGCCTCGCCGTCATCCTCCCCGTCCTCCCCCACGCCGTCGAGCTCCTCCACGCCGACCCCGCCGCCGACCAACACCACCGCTAACGCTGCCGACGCCGCGCCAGGTCATCCCAATACCCCCGCCGGTCCACTTCCCCCGCCGACCAGACCGCCACGCCCCGCGCCCCGATCCCCCGCGCGTACGCGATCCGCTCCGCCAGCAGGTCGAACGCCGGCAGGTCCGCGCCGATCCCCACCCACACCTGCCGCGTCCCCTGGGTCTTCACATGGTCATCCGCCAGCGCCTTCCACTTCGCCACGTCCGCCTGGAACGTCGTGCCATAGATCATCGGCGCGATCGCATCCACGCTCCCCTCGCTCAGCCACCGGTGCGAGTCCTGGAAATAGTCGAAATAGCCCTGCGAAGTCGGAAACGTGATCGCCGCCGTCTTCTTGTACGTGAACCACACCGCCGCGCTGAACGTCACCTCCGCCTCGTATCGCCCTGATCTCCGACCCATACCGCGCGATCCACCGGCTCAAATTGTCGCGCTGCCAGTTGTCCAGCGAGACCGCCGGGTTCGCCCCGTGCCACAGCCGATACGTTTCCGGGTCATGCGAAAACTGCCGCCCCGGGTAGCGCACCCGGTCCAGGTGGATCCCGTCCACCGCATATCGCGACACGACGTCCCGGATCACCGCAAGATTCTGCTCGTGCACCCGCTCCACGCCCGCGCTCGCCCACACGTACTCCGCGCACGGCACCGGGCTCGCCTTCGCATCGCCCATCGGCGTCGGCGTCCCATTGACCTTCCCGTACACCCGCCAGCTTGGATCGTAGCGCTTGGTTCGCCGGGTTCATACCCCGCCAGCTTCCAGTACGGGTGCTCGGGCGCCGTGTGCGGCGGCGCGCCCCGGTCACACTCCCAGAACGTGAACGCGTTGAGGTACGCATGCAGTTCGATCCCCCGCTTGTGCGCCGTCTCCACCGCCACCGCCAGCGGGTCCCACCCCGGGTTTCGTCCCAGGTCGCTCACCCGCGCCGACGTCAGCCGGTACGACCACGGCTCCACCGCCGACGCATAGTACGCGTCCCCCGTCGCGCGCACCTGCATCAGCACCATGTTGAAGCCCGCGTCCGCCGCCTTGTTGATCAGCGCTTCCACCCGGCTGCGTTTCACCGGCGGGCTGCCCAGGTCGAAGCGCGAGATCCACAGCGCCCGCACCTCGCGCGGCGTCGGCGCCGTGGGTGCCTCCGGCGCGGGTGCCGGCGACGGCCGCGGCGGCGAGGTATGCCCCGGCGTGATTTGCGGCCCGTACCCCGGCTTCTCCACCCCCACCTTTCCCGTCATCGCGACACCTCCTCACCGCATTTGACGCCCGCCGCTCACCACACGGCCATCGGCGTGAACGCCTCCGCGTACTCCAGCCCGCAGCACTTCCCCGTCTCGTGGTTCCACTCTTCCAGCCACTTCAGCGCTTCCTCCCGCTGCCCAAATTGGCTCACGTGACACCGCGTCGCCTTGATCTTGCGCTCCCAGCCCTCCGCAATGTCCACCGTGATCACCCCCTGCCGCTCGCTTCCCCCGAAGAAGAAGAACCGCTTCACGTCCGCCACCCGCGTCCCGTCCACCAACTGCTCCGGGTGATACAGCTCCATCTTCGAAGGCATGTACGCGTCCACCGCCGCCCGGCCCGCCGCCGTGTGATCCGGGTGCGCCTGCCCATGCCAGTACGGATCGAACGTGAACACCGTGTCCGGCTGCCAGCGCCGGTACACGTGCGCGATCTCCGCCCGCAGCCGCAGGTCCGCCACCAGCTCCCCGTCATGGCGTCCCTCACCCAGGAAGAACACCTCCTTCAGCCCCAGCACCCGCGCCCCCGCCAGTGTCTCCTCCCGTCTCGCCGCCGCCAGGCTCTCCCGCGTGTACGAGAGGTCGTGCGTCCCGATGTCCCCGTCCGTGCCCAGCAGCAGCGCCACCTCGACCCCCGCATCCACCAGCAGCGCCAGCGTCCCCCCGCACGTCGTCTCCAGGTCATCCGGATGCGCCGCCACCACCACCAGCCGCCGGATGTCCCCCTCCGGCCCCGCCGTCCCGAACTGGCTGATATCAAACCGCGTCTCCGCCGCCGTTTCCCGTGCTTCTGTCATACCCATCTCCTGACTACGAATTGCCATTACATTTTAGCGCTTACTTGGGGAAACGCAAGCCCGAGCGGAGAGCGCAAGCGCGCCGGAACTCATTGGCCTCGCCCCCGTTCCCTTGGCGCGTGCGCCGCAATGTGATAAGATCGCGTGGCACGATAGCGCAATTCGGGCCGGGCCGCATGTCATTTCTGTTCGGGCGCCGGCGCAGAAAGTCATCCCGAGATATGGCGAAGAAGCGAGCCACAACCCACAAGCCTGCCACAACCGGCGGGTCCGCAAAGACCAACGCAGCCCCGGATTCCCTCGCAATGCGGGCCCTCGCAGGTGAGCCCCGGCTCGTCGGCAGCACCTCGATTCTCCTAATTGGCGCTTTCCTCGTCATCCTGGTGCTCCTCCACTTTCTCGAGCCAGAGTTCAGCCCCTCGTGGCGCATGATCAGCGAGTACGAGATCGGGCGGTATGGCTGGCTGATGAGTGTGGCCTTCTTCTGTTGGGGCCTGGGCGTGCTCGATCTCCAGATGGTGCTCTCCCGTTCGTTGCAGACCACCTGGGGCAAAGTCGGACGGTGGTGGCTGATCGTGATCGCGGTCGCCATGATCGCAGCGGGCATCTTCCGCACCAACGCGATCACCGACAACACCGTCAGCCTCGACGACACGCTGCACGCTCTCTGCGGCGCGATCGTCATCATGACGTTCCCCATCGCCGCCTCCCTCGTGGGCAGGAGTCTCGCACGCAATGCGAAGTGGACGCAGGCCCGCGGCTGGCTCCTGTGGGGTACGCTCTTTTGCTGGCTCAGCCTGCTGGTCTTCTTCGGCTCCATCGTCGTCTCCGGGCTGATTCACCCCGGCGTGGGCCGCGCGGGGCCGCAAGTATACCTTGGCTGGCCAAACCGGCTCATGGTGTTGATGTATAGCGTGTGGATGATCGTCGTCGCCCGTTACGCGGAGCGTTTCGGATGACCCGATGCAAGCAGGCATTTCCACTGACTACTTGTGCGCGCTGCTAGCTGATTTTGATCGTACAGACCATCTCTTCACACTACGAAAGGAGCAACATCGTGGATGAGAACACCAACGACGTGGTAATGGGCGAGATGCCTAAGAGGCCGCGCCACGGCACGTCGAATCGCGACTGGTGGCCCAATCAACTCGACCTGGGCATCCTCCACCAAAACTCTTCACTGTCCAACCCGATGGACGAGGCATTCGACTACGCCGAGGAGTTCAAGAAGCTCGACCTCGCGGCCGTAAAGAACGACCTTTACGCGCTGATGACCGAATCGCAGGAGTGGTGGCCGGCCGACTACGGGCACTACGGCGGCCTCTTCATCCGCATGGCCTGGCACAGCGCCGGCACCTACCGCATCAGCGACGGCCGCGGCGGCGCGGGGTCCGGCACCCAGCGCTTCGCGCCCCTCAACAGCTGGCCCGACAACGCCAACCTCGACAAGGCCCGCCGCCTGCTCTGGCCCATCAAGCAGAAGTACGGTAACCAGATTTCCTGGGCCGACCTCATGGTCCTCGCCGGCAACTGCGCGCTCGAATCCATGGGCTTCAAGACCTTCGGCTTTGCCGGCGGCCGCGAAGACGTCTGGGAGCCGGAAGCCGACATCTACTGGGGCGCCGAGGGCAAGTGGCTTGCCGACGAGCGCTACTCCGGCGAACGCGACCTCGAGAATCCGCTCGCCGCCGTCCAGATGGGCCTCATCTACGTGAACCCGGAAGGGCCGAACGGCCAGCCCAGCCCCCTTGCCTCAGCCCGCGATGTCCGCGAGACCTTCGCCCGCATGGCGATGAACGACGAAGAGACCGTCGCGCTCGTCGCCGGCGGCCACACTTTCGGCAAGACGCACGGCGCGGGCCCCGCGACCAACGTCGGGCCCGAGCCGGAAGCCGCGCCCATCGAGACGCAAGGCCTGGGCTGGCTGAACACCTACCGCAGCGGCAAGGGCGACGACACCATCACCAGCGGCCTCGAAGGCGCGTGGACCCCCAACCCGATCAAGTGGGACATGGGCTACTTCGACATGCTGTTCGGCTACGAATGGGACCTCACCAAGAGTCCCGCTGGCGCCTGGATCTGGCAGCCGGTCGATCCCAAGCCGGAAGACCTCGCGCCGGCCGCGCACGACCCGACCAAGCGCGTCAAGACCATGATGTCGACCGCCGACATGGCGATGCGGATCGACCCCATCTACCGGCAGATCTCCCTGCGCTTCCGCGACCACCCGGAGGAATTCGCCGACGCCTTCGCCCGCGCCTGGTTCAAGCTGACCCACCGCGACATGGGTCCCCGCTCGCGCTATCTCGGCCCCGAGGTCCCCGCCGAAGAGCTGATCTGGCAGGACCCCGTCCCGCCGCTCGATCACACGCTCGTCGACGCGGCCGATATCGCCGCGCTCAAGGCTCGGCTCCTGGCTTCCGGCCTGTCGATCCAGGCCCTCGTCTACACCGCCTGGTCCTCCGCTGCCACCTTCCGCGGCTCCGACAAGCGCGGCGGCGCCAACGGCGCCCGCATCCGCCTCGCACCGCAGAAGGACTGGGAAGTCAACCAGCCCGCCCAGCTTGAGGCTGTCCTGGCCACCCTCGCGGGTATCCGGCAGGAGTTCGACGCCGCCCAGCCCGCCGGCAAGCGCGTTTCCCTCGCCGACCTGATCGTCCTCGGCGGGTGCGCGGCCGTCGAGCAAGCGGCGCGTAACGCCGGTTTTGACGTGACCGTTCCCTTCACTCCCGGCCGCACCGACGCCACGCCCGAGCAGACCGACGTGCAGTCGTTTGCCGTGCTCGAGCCCGTCGCCGACGGCTTCCGCAACTACCTCAGGCCGCGGCACAGCCGCCCCGCCGAGGAGCTGCTGGTCGATCGCGCCCAGCTGCTCACGCTGACCGCCCCCGAGATGATCGTCCTCGTCGGCGGGCTGCGGGCGTTGAACGCCAACTACGGGCAGTCGCAGCACGGCGTCTTCACCCGGCGGCCCGGCGCCCTGACCAACGACTTCTTCGTCAATCTGCTCGACATGGGCACGACGTGGCAGCCGCTGACCAATGACGCCGAGGTGTTCGAGGGCTGCGATCGCGTCACCGGCGCGCCCAAATGGACCGCCACCCGCGTCGACCTCGTCTTCGGCTCCCACTCCCAGCTCCGCGCCCTGGCCGAAGTCTACGCCTGCGCCGGCGCCGAGGGCAAGTTCGTCCGCGACTTCGTCGCCGCCTGGGCCAAGGTCATGAACCTGGACCGCTTCGACGTCTCCCGCTCGTAAGGCGGTCGGGAATTGCGAATGTAGCAGCCAACTGAGCATCCTGAGCGGAGTCCTGCCCGCCGTTTGGGCAGGACGCAGCTCGAAGGATGCTCAGTTGGCTGCGTGGTTGCGTCTGGAATTGCTGAAGGCGCCCGCCTCAGCCCCCTTCCACCACCCTGATCTCTTCCTCCGACAGCCCATACAGCTCATACACCAGCCGGTCGATCTGCTTGTCCGTCTGGTCGATCCGCCGCTGCAGCGCAGCCTTCTCGTGCGGCACACCCTCGGCCGCCAGCCGCGCATGGAGGTCGAGCATCTGGGTGACCAGGCTGACCATCCGGTCGTGCCGCGTAACGTCCGTGGGGTCGGTGAAGTCGGTGGTGGGATTGGAAGGCTGCGCAAGCTGGTTTGTCCTGATCTTTGTAAACGCCCCTTTAGTGAGGTCAAACGCCACGGCCTTGATGAAGAAGGTACTCACCTTTGAATTAAGCACGCCAAGCAGGAACTTGAGTGACTGTCGGATGCCGAGGTGCTTTCCAATATACAGAATAGAGAGAGCTCAGGAAAAAGCGGTTGTCTTCGTCCAGCGTCGCGGTGAGCCGATTGCCCGTTTCCCGCACAGCGAGCTTGGGGGTCTCATAGAAGGTTCGATTCTGCCAGTTCCGCGCCAGCCAGGGACCGTACTTGACGTACAAACTTTGATCGTACGTCACGTATCTATCCATGCTTCGTCCGCGAAGCGAGGGTTTCCACGGGTCGGGAAGTGGTGATGCACTGGATGTTACGTAGGATTTGTCATCGCCGGTCTTGATACACTGGCGGATGAAGGCCGTCTCGCCCAATGTGACAGATCTCGCTTCCAGTCGGCGGATTAGGTGGGTCATGGCAGGGTCAACAAAGATATCAATGGAACGCGAGGCATTGTTTCCGAGCATCTTGCTGCAAACACGCGGTAGTCATGCGGGGCCTGAGTTCCGCTATCTCCCGTACCTGCTTCCCCACGCTCACTTCAATCGCTGCGCGCGGACGACTGGATTGTTGGCCGCCCCTCTCCAGGAATGCAGGTACTGAATCAGTCGCGTTCAGTCAAGACATCCATGCCGAAGTCAGTGATGTCACACTTTGCCAGGTTGTGCCGCTCTAGGAGGAACTTGCGGAGGTTGCGGGTGTATTGGTTTGTCAGCAGGGGGCTGGGCACAATGTACCCAAAGCGCCCACCGGTCGTAGCGAGCTTCAAGCCCTTCTCAATGAACAACTCGTATGTATCGACGTCGACCTTCCGTGGTTTCACAGCACGCGTCCTATGTAAGCTCGACTTCCAGTCGGCGCCCATCCGTGCAGCCTGGATGCCATATACGGCGGATTCCCAATCACCGCATCGAACCCGCCCGCCCCCATCGCCTCCGGGTACTCGTCCTTCCAGTCGAACGCGTTGACGCGCCGCTCGCTCTCCTCGTCCACCCCTTCCAGCCGCCCATCATAGAAATCGCACCCGATCAGCGAGTTCCCGCACTTGATGTTCCGCCCCAGGTCGGGCAGCACCCGCTCCGGGAACATCGACATCTGCCCCGCAACCCCTTCGCCTTCCAGCACCTTCAGCAGCAGCGACAGCTTCGTCACCTCCACCGCCTGCGGGTCGATGTCCACCCCATAGATGTTGTTCATCAGGATGCGCTTCCGCTCTTCGATCGACAGCCGGTACAAGCCGCCGGTGCTGCTCACCGCCTCCAACGCAGGCCGCTTGCCCTTCTGCCACCGCTCCGGCTCCTTCAGGTACTCCTGCAGGTGCCAGTCGAGCAGGAATTGGTACGCGCCGAGCAGGAACGACCCGCTCCCGCACGCCGCGTCCAGGATGCGCAGCTTGCTCACCCCGCCCGTCGGCCCGGGCGCCTTCCCCTCCACCAGCGGACCCACCGTCTCGCGCACGATGTAGTCCACGATATAGGTCGGCGTGTAAAACACCCCGCCCGCCTTCCGCACCTCCGGCTTCTCCTCGATCTTCACGACCCGGCCCGGCGTCAGCCGGATCACCTTCCCGAGGAACCGCTCGTAGACGTGGCCCAGGATGTCGGCCGGCAGCACCGAGAACTCATAGGGGCTTTCGGGGTAATACAGGTGCTCGATAATGTCCTTCAGCACCTTGTCGTCGATCGCCAGCCCGGGGGTGAGCGTGTCCGGCGCCTCCGCGCGCTCCCGTTCCTGTTCGAAGTGGAACAGCCCCGAGTTGTAGCGCATGTCCGCCCGGCGGAAAAGCTCCTGCAGCCGCTCGTACGTGTGCCCGCCGTTCAGCAGCCCCCGCAGTTGCTCGAACGTCTCCAGGTCGCGCGCCTCGCAAATCCGCAGAAACACGATCCGGTCGATGATCTGCTGGACCGCGTAGTTGATATCGCGGCCGCGCAGGGTAGGATTCCGCAGCACGAGGTTGCGCGCCAGCAGCTCGCGCCACCGCTCGATCTCGCCGAGAAATTCGTCGTCCACCTCGGCCGTCCCGCGCTTGCCCGCCTTCGCCTCCGCGAACTTGTCCAGCGCGCCTTCCCACACCGCCTTCTTGCCGAACACCCCCGCGATCTCGTCCCATCGCTCGACATAATCTTTGTACGTCAGCTTCAGAATGCGGCCCGTCGACGCCTTATCGCCCTTGTCCGGCTTCGTCCGGCAGTCGTACACCGAGAACTCCTCGAAGTCGGTCAGGATGGAGAGCGGCAGCTTCGCGCTCCATGCATAACGCCGCAGTTGGTACGCCGGCTCCACGTCGTGGCTGATATCGACCGCCGGCTTCTTGGCCTCCACGAAGAACTTCCGCTCCTTCCCGATCCGGAAGGAATAGTCCGGCGCCTTGGTCGCGTCCCCCACCTTCACCTTGTCTTCGTGGATCACTTCCTTGTACTGTTCCGCGAAGCTCTGCGTGTTGTCCATATCCCAGCCCAGCGCCTTAAAGAAGGGATCGATGAACTGCACCCGCGCCTCCGCCTCGCTAAAGGCCGCGCTGCGGTACTGGTCGCGATGGAGGTCGAACTGCTGGACCTTCTGGATGATGCTTTCGGGTGCGGGCATCGGCGGCTCTCTTGGTGTTGAATCGTTGCGTCTGCGCGGTCCACATTGTTTGCTGCTGACCTCAATTGTAGCCCAGACCACCCCAGCCGCCAACCTTCCCCAGCCCCGTCCAAACACCCACCACAAAGAAATCCTCGCTGCCGATTCTCGCCCTTTCGCCTTTCCCGCTCCACGTCACCCCCTGAGCGGCGACCTCCCCCTCTCCTATCCGCAGATAGGAGAGGGGGCGGGGGGATCGGGCGGGCAGAGGTCAGTAGTCCAAACGCCCCTTTCGCGCTATACTGTACCCTGCGAATTCACTCTCCCAAGGACGTAATCAACCGTGGGTACGCTCAACCCCAACATTCCATCACCCGAACTCGCCCGTTCGCTCAATTCCGCGGCCCTGCGCATGCGCGCCACCGGCCGCCCCCTGCTGACGCCTGCGATGCTCCTGCTCACCTTCGTGCGCGAGCCCGGCACCGCCGCGAACCGCGTCCTGGTCTCCCTCGCTGCCGAGCGCAGCTTCCGGCTCGACGAGCTGGCAGCTTCTGCCGAGGCCTTCGCCCGCGCCGCGCCCGGGCAGGACGCCGACTTCGTCTACCAGGGCGCCAACGGTCCCATCCGCCTGTCGACCGAGATGCTCATCGTGCTCGACGAGGGGCGCAGCATCGCCGAGGCCGCGGGCGAGACGCAGGTCGGCACCGAGCACGCGTTGGGCGGGCTGGCCGAGCGCGGGGTGGGCACGGCCGGAATCCTGCGCCGGTACGGCATCGCCCGGGAAACCCTGGCCAGCCGCCTCACCAGCCAGGCGCAGACGAAGCGCACCGCCGGCCAGGACCAGGTCGCCCAGGCCAAGAGCGGCGGGGGCACGCCCGTCTATGTCCGCGACGACTTGATGCACGACCTCCTCGGCCTGCTCACGCTCGCCAACCACCGCCACGTCATGCTGGTCGGCGATGCCGGCGTCGGCCGCCGGTCGCTCGTCCAGGGCGTCGCGCTTCTCATGGCCGAGGGCAAGGGCCCGGTCGGCCTGGGCAACCTCGTCACCGTCTCCGAGCACGCGCTCCTGCTCGACGCCGAGAAGGCCATCGACAACTCGCTCCAGCAGGCCCGCGACGGCATCCTCTTCATCCCGAACATCGATCGGTTTTTCGGCAGCGCCACGATGAACCCCGAGTTCCCGAAAGGGATCCGCTCCGTCCAGCGCGCCCTCCTCAACCTCATGCCCGTCGTCGTCGGCAGCACCACCGACTCGGCCTGGAACGAGCGCCTGGCCGCCGACAGCACCGTGCGGGAGAACACCCACCGCCTGCGCGTGCCCGAGCCTTCCGCCGAGGAGACCGTCAAGATCCTGGCCGTCCACAAGTCCGAGCTAGAGCACGACTACGGCGTGACCATCGACGACGGCGCCCTGCCCGCCGCGGCCAACATGGCGAAGCGCTACGTCGCCGGAACCCCGCTGCCCGCCTCCGCGCTCGCCGTGCTCCACCGGGCCGGCGCGCTGCTCAAGCTCGCCGCGCAGTCCTCCGCCCAGACCCATCCCGCGCCGCCCGCGCCCGACGCCGCCGCAGCTCAGGCCGCGCCAGCCCCCGACGCCCCCCGCCAGGAACAGCGCAGCGACAGCGTGCTCGACGCCGACGACGTTGCCGTCGCCGTGAGCGTCATGACCGACATCCCGGTCAGCAAGCTGGGGCTCGACGAGCGCGCCCGCTACGCCCACATGGTCGACGCGCTCCACCAGCGCATCATCGGCCAGGATGAAGCCGTGCTCGCGGTCAGCCGAGCCGTCAAGATCGCCCGGGTCGGGTTGAAGGACCCGAAGCGTCCCATCGGCTCGTTCCTGTTCCTCGGCCCCACCGGCGTCGGCAAGACCGAGCTCGCCAAGGCGCTTGCCGAGTTCATGTTCGGCACCGAGGACGCGATGATCGTGCTCGACATGAGCGAGTACCAGCAGGATCACACGGTCAATCGTCTAGTGGGTGCGCCGCCCGGCTACGTGGGCTATGAGGGGGGCGGGCAGCTGACCGAGAAGGTCCGCCAGCGCCCGCACACCGTCGTCCTGTTCGACGAGGTGGAGAAGGCCCATCCCCGCGTGCTCGACGTGCTCCTCCAGATCATGGAGGAGGGCCGCCTGACCGATGCCCAGGGCCGCACGACCTCGTTCAGCGAGACCGTCATCATCCTGACCAGCAACCTGGGGTCGCAGTATCTCGACAAGCCGTTCATGACCGACGAGATGCGCGAGGAGGTGATGGAAGTCGTCCACCAGACGCTGCGGCCCGAGTTCCTCAACCGCCTCGACGAGATCATCATGTTCCTGCCGCTCTCGTCCGACCAGCTCCGCCTGATCCTCGACCTCTTGCTCAAGAAGGAAGTCAGGATGCTGCAGGAGCAGGGCGTAGCGCTCACGATCAGCGAGCCGGCCAAGGCCTGGATGCTCGCCCAGAACGACCACCCCGAGTGGGGCGCGCGTCCCTTCCGCCGCATCATCCAGAAGAACCTCCGCGAGCCGCTCGCCGACTGGCTCCTCACCGCCTCCCCGCCCAAGGGCTCGCAGATCACCGTCGACGTCGACCCAAACGGCCTCACCTTCGCACCCGTCCAGGCTGAGACCCCACCGGCGTAGCCGTGCAAATTCAAAAGGGCCGTTCCGGGAAGCCGGAACGGCCCTTTACTCTGCTCAGCGCTCGACGCTACACGGCTCGCCGCCGCACATACGCGGGCATGCGCTGCGATGGGAAGCTCGCGTGCGTCCAGTCGACGGGGATGCCTTCTTCCGGCAGGGTTGGCTGCCGCCGGATGGCGACGAGCGTCATGTCGTCGTACTGCGCCGCCCCGCCCGTGAACTCGGTGATCGCGTCCAGGATCGCCTCGATCAGGCCGTGCGCGCCGCGCTCCGCGTGCTGCGTCAGCACGGCATGCAGCCGTTCCTCGCCGAACATCTTGCCCTGACTGTTGCTCGCGTCCGTCACGCCGTCCGAGTAGAGCAGCAGCGCGTCCCCCAGGTCTAGGACCGTCTCCCGTTCTTCCAGCGTGATCTCCTCGAATGCGCCCAGCACGATCCCTCGGGTGCGGATTTCGGCGCCGGTGCCATCGTTCGCCCGCCACAGCAGCGGCCGGTTGTGCCCCCCGTTCGCCAGCACCATCCGCCCCGAGCCCAGGTCGAACGTGGCATAGCATGCCGTGAGGAACATATCCGACTTGCTGTCTTCCCGGATGATGGTGTTGGCCTTCGTGAGGACCGCGGCCGGCCGCCTCCCGCCCAGCGCGCTGGTGCGGATCACCGTGCGGCTCAGCGCCATGTAGAGCGCGGCGGGCACGCCCTTGTCTGCGACGTCTGCAATGACCACGCCCATCCGCAGCGGCGGACCCGGCAGGTAGAAGTAATCGTAGAAGTCTCCGCCAACCGTCTGCGCGGGCCGGTAGGCCGCCGCAAAGTCCCAGCCGGGCACCTCCGGCGCGTCGTCCGGCAGCAGGCTCTGCTGGATCTGGCGCGCCACCTCCAGCTGCTCGGCCAGCCGCTCCTGGCGCAAAGCCTCCTCTTGGAGCCGCGCCGTTTCCAGCGCCAACGCGCCCTGGGTTGCCATCAGCTGCAGCAGCCGGATGTCGTCGTCGTTCGGCGGCGCGGGCCGGCGCGTGTCGACCGCCATTGCGCCGATCGGCCGCCCGTCTGCCACGAGAGGGATGACGTAATGCCCGCGGAACTCCTCCGCGGCCATCCAATCCGGGATGAAGATCCCCTGCGGATCCTCAACCGCGTCCGTCATGACGAGCGGTTCGCCCGTCAGGATGACCCGGCCCGGCCCGCTGTGCTCGTCGAAGCTCACCGAGTGCCTTGCGGCCACCGGGTCGTGCCGCCAGCCGCTCGCAGCCCGGAACACGATGCGCCCGGTTGCAGGATCAGGGAGCAGGATCGAGACCGCATCGGCCCGGAGCAGCCGGCGCACCTCCTCGACCAGGTGCCGCATGAGGCTGTCGACGCTGTGATGGCCCAGCAGCCGGTTCGAGAACTCGAGCAGCGCGCTCAGCTCGCGCGCGTGCCGCGCCTGCGCCACCTCAAGCAGACGCGATTCCTCAGACATACTTCTCCACTTTGAACCGCTGCAGCTCGACAGGCTCAGTTGGCCCGATCCCCGCCTTCATGCGCGCATAGCGCACCTGCGTCTCCGCGTCGTCGATCCCTTCGATGTCGGGCAGCAACAGCCCCCGGCGCCAGCCTCGCTGCACGATCACGCCGTAGACCTTCGGGTCCAGTTCCGCAGTCGACTTGATGGCCTCGGCCGGGTGCAGCACACTCACGTCGATCGTCAGGTCGTCGAGTTCCTCGGGGGTGACGGGCGGGAAGCGCGGGTCGCGGGTGGCTGCAGAGATCGCGTTGCTGATCACCTCTTTGGCGAGGCATTCCTGCGTGGCCTCAATCGTGCCGATGCAGCCCCGCAGGTCATGGCTGCTGGTCCGGTGCAGCGTCACGAACGCGCCCGCCGGCTCGCCGGCGATGTCCGGCGGCGCCTCATCCAGCCTCAGCTTGTGCCCCGACCGCACGTAAGCCTCGATTGTCCTCCGGGCAAGCTGCACGAGGGGATGTTCCGCTGTCATGGCCCCTCCTTCTGTTCGGACAGAGACACCAGGTTTCTCCCAGAAACCTGGTGTCTTGGCTACACAAACCTGGAAATTACCATCCGCTGCACTTCGCTCGTGCCCTCGCCGATCGTCATCAGACGTGCATCGCGATAGATGCGTTCGACCGGATACTGCCGGCTGTAACCGAACCCGCCGTGGATTTGGATCGCGTTCCGTGCGATTCGCTCCGCCACCTCGGTCGTAAACAGCTTAGCCATCGAGGCTTCCTTCGTGTACGGCCGCCCCTGGTCGCGCAGCCACGCCGCCCGGTAGACGAGCCAGCGGGCCGCTTCGATTTCGGTCAGCATGTCGGCCAGCATGAAGCCCACCGCCTGGTGCTCCTTGATCGGCATGCCGAAGGTCTTGCGGGTGGAGGCATAGTCGCACGCCGCTTCGTACGCCGCCTGCGCCAGCCCCAGGCTGAGCGCGGCGATCCCCACCCGGCCCCCGTCGAGCACGGTCAGCGTCTGCGCCAGCCCCCGGCCCTCCGGCCCGAGCAAGTTGCCCGCAGGCACCCGCACGTCTTCGATGGTCAGCGCATACGTATGCGACCCGTGCAGCCCCATCTTGAGCTCCGGCGGGTCGAAGTGCACGCCGGGCGCATCGGTGGGCACGATAATATGGCTGAGCCGCCCGCTGCGCTCCTCGTCAAACCCTCCGGTCCGGACCAGCAGGATCGCCGCACCGGCCTCCGCGCCGTTCGTCAGCCACATCTTGGCGCCGTTGATCACCCAGCTGTCGCCGTCGCGTACCGCCTTCGTGCGTGTGCCCCGCAGGTCAGACCCGGAGCCCGGCTCGGTCAGCCCCAGGCAGCCCAGCATCTCCCCTTGCGCCATGGGGGTGAGCCAGCGCCGCTTCTGCTCCTCCGAGCCAAACAGGGCCAGCGGTCCGCACGCCAGCCCGAGGTGGGCCGCGACGATCAGCCCCGTGGAGCCGCAGCCCCGGCCGATCTCCTCCAGGAGGATGGCGGCGCTCAGGTGGTCCGCGCCCGCCCCGCCCCACTGTTCCGGCACGTTCAGCCCGAGCAAGCCCAGCTTTGCCAGCCCCTTGATGGCCGGCCACGGGAACTCCTCGCTCTCGTCGATGTGGCGCGCCTTTGGCGCGATCTCCTTGTCGACGAATCCGCGGACGCTTTGCCGCAATAGCCTGTGTTCTTCGGACAGGTCGAAATCCATAGCCAGCCTCCCCCCGCCTGCTCACTCTAGCGCCAACACTCGGTCGCGCTCAGCCCCCCATGTCTCCCACTAGCTGCGGCTCGGCCCATGCCGCCCACGCGAATCGATGGCTCCCGAGCCCATCCGTCGCAAACGCCAGGCGCAGCACGTTGCCCGCCTGGAACGGCAGCTCGATCTCGACCGGTTCCCAGCGGCTGGGCCACGCTGCCCGGCTCCACACCTGCCAGCCGTCCACTCGCACCCGGAACGCGACCAGCTGGTCCTTGCCCTGCGACCCGTCTCGAATCCCCATCGCGAAGCGCAGCCGCAGGTTCCGCAGCCCCGCCGGCACCGGTACGTGGTATTCGACAAGCGCCTCGCCGTTGACCGGCGGATGCTCCCACAGCGCGGGGCGTTCCTCGCCGTTAACCGCCGCCACCGCGGCCTTCACTTCCATGCCCTTGATGTCCTTGGCCGCACGCACGTCTGCATCCGCAAAGTACTCGAGGAAGTTGTAGTGCCACTCGCGTTCCCGGTTTGTCTCGTCCTCGCAGGGATCGGCCTTTTGCCGCCACCGCAGGTACGCCACGAACTCGCGCACGAGCGCCTGGTCGTCCACGCTCAGCGCAGCAATCTCAGCCTGTAGTTCCTGGTTGCTCTTCATCGTTGCTCGCCTTGCTCGCTCCCCGCGCGCTCGCCTTCGAAAATGCCCTGCGCCTTCCGAACAGTCAGCGGCCCGTTCGTTTCAAGCTCCCGGCGCACGAAACGCTTGAACTCCTCGAGGCGCTCGCCCTCGAACTCCGCGCCCACGTGCATCATCGACGCCACGTAGTCGACGAGCGGCTCGGGTTCTGTCACCAGCAGGCTGTCCTCATACACATGGAGCCGGACGTTCTCGAAGAACCGCTCCAATTGCTCCGCGCCGTTTTCCAGCCCGAAGCGCGCGCTGGGTCCGCCCGTGTCGTAGGGATTGTTAGGGTCGAAGCGCCGCACCAGCTCGGAGATCTCGCGTAGATGGTCGCGCCCGATCGTGCCGGCCTGCACGCGGCCGCCTGGGCTCAGCACCCGGCGGAACTCGCGAAGCGCGCGGAATGTCCGGGACGTGATAGAGCATGTAGTGTGCGATCACGAGATCGAAGCTGTCGTCGTCAAACGGCAGGTCCTCGGCGTTGGCGCGGCGGATGTTGAAGTGGGGCTCGCTGCCTCGGAGGTTTTCATAAACCTGTTCGACCATGCCCCCGGAAAAATCGGTCAGGGTGATGTCGCAGCCGGGAGGCACCCGGTTCAGGTTCTGTTCCCAGATGGTTCCCGGCCCCGCGCCGACCTCGAGGATCCGCTGCCCCGGCTCCAGACGCATCTGCTCGAAAGCCCAGCGCATCCATCCGGCCGGGTTCGTGCTGAAGCGTGAGTGCAGGGCGATGCGGGCATTGAGATTGCTCGCGTCGCGGTATTGGGTTTCGACGTCGTATGGCATACGGTCATATCGCATGGCTGAGAGGTTCTCTCCGTTTCCCGCGTCCCCTTTGACGGTGCTGCACGACGCGGCATCCGCGCGTATTCTACCACAAGCGTGGACCCGTTTCGTAAGCGTGCGAGCAAATGCGGGCCCGTCGAGAGGCCCGGGAGTCTCCGACCGAACAAAACCGCCGCCAGGCAATGCCGGCGGCGGCGAGGGTCGATCTTGAAGATGACCTTCCGGGTCATCCCCTTCATTCGGAGGTCGGAGAGCTTTAGTCGAGCTGGCGAGCCGCCTGCTCCAGGATCGCGTCAAGCGGCGCCTCCCGGCCTTCTGCCGTGGCCTCGGTTTGTGCTTCCCCGGTCAACTCAGATCTTGCCGGCGCAAGCCGCTCGGTCAGCTTCTCCACCTCCGCCGGCGAGAGTGGTGCGCCGATGGCCGCGCGCAGCGTGTCGGCAGCGCCTGCCAGCCGGAGGGCATCGTGGGCTTGGCCGCAGCGAGCGAATAGGGCGCCGACGTCTTCCAGGAGATAGGTCAAGGCCCACTTGTCCCCTATCCCCCGGAACAGGTCCAGGCTCTCGCGGAAAGCGTCCGCGCTTCCTCGCATTGACCTTCTTCGTGCGCCACGTTCCCCAGGTTGTTCAGCGAATTGGCGAGGTTCCAGGGGTCGCCGAACTGCCGGAACAGCGCGAGCGCCTCTTCGAGCCAGGCGTGTGCGTTGCGGTAGTCCTCCTGGTAATAGGCCACGCCGCCCAGGTTGCTGAGCGAAATCGCGATCAACCACTTGTTCCCCGTCTCCTGGCGTATCGCGAGTGCCTGCTCCAGGTAGTTGTGGGCGGTCTGGTGATCCCCTTCGTTGTCAGCCACAATCGCGAGATTGTTGAGCAGGCTGGCGATTCCGAGCTTGTCGCCCAGCCGGCGCCGGATGGCAAGGCTTTCGCCGTAGAGCGCTCGGGCCCGTCGCGCGTTGCCCTGCTGTGAGGCGACCGACCCGGAAAAGTGGAGTGCTTGCGCCGTGCCGGCCTCGTCGCCCAGCGCCTCGAAGCCGGCGCGCGCCTGAGCCAGCCACCTCGACGCTTCTGCATAGTCGCCGCGGTTGCGGTGCAGCTCGCCGCTCCAGGTCTCGGCCCAGGCCACGCTTGCGCGGTCTCCGAGTTGCTCGGCGAGCCGCTGCGTAGCAGCATATTCTTCGGCTGCCGCCTGCCATTCGCCCGCGGCTTCCAGCACTTTACCTAGCTTCAGCATAACAGGCACTTGCTCGGCGGGCGCCAGCACCGGGAGCACCCGGCGATAGTAGCTCGTGGCCGTAGTGTTCGCGTACCGGGCCTGGGCCGCCTCACCCGCCTTGCGTAGATACAGGCAGCGCTTCAAGGGTTGTCGCTGCGGTCGTAGTGGTGTGCGAGCAGGTCGAGGAACTGGTCGAGGTTCCCCGGGTACCCGCTCTCGAAGTGCTGCGCGATGGCCTCGTGAAGGACCGCCCGTGTGGCAAACGGCAGGCTCTCGTACGCCACTTCCTGGGTCAGGACGTGCTTGAACAGGTAGGTCTGTTCGGGCTCGCTGTCCACCGCCGTGAGATCGGCGTGCTGCAGGACGTCGAGGCCGGCCAGCACCTGCGCGGTTCCCCAACTGCGGCCGGATGTCCCACAGCACCGCCGCACGAAATGCCCGCCCCACCACGCTGGCGACGCGAAGAATCGCCCGTGGATTTTCGGCCAGTTGATTGATGCGGCTCAGGACGAGGCTTTGCAAGCTGTCGGGTAGATCGAGCGCCAGCAGCCTCTCGGTATCCGTCGGCGCAATCCCTTTGCTCTGGATGTAGTTGACCAGTTCCTCGATATAGAACGGGTTTCCCTCTGCATTTTGCGCCAGCCTGGCTGCGAGGCCCGCCGGAGCCTTATCGAGGCGCCCGAAGACCTGCTCCAACTTCAACCGGATCAACTGCTCGGCCTCGGCCGGCGTGAACCCGGCCAAACTGATCTCCGTGAAGTGCGAAAGCTCGCGCACCTCCCCCGAAACAGGCCCGCCCGGCTCTGGCAGACGGTAAGCCAAAAGCAATAATACCGGCATGTCGACGAGCGCCCGGGCCAGCTCGACCACGAGATCGGCCGAGAGCGGGTCCAGCCAGTGACAGTCTTCGAGCACGATGAACAGCGGTCCTTGTTTTGCTTCGGCCCGGAGACAATCGACCAGCAGCCGTTCGAGCCCCGCCTTGCGCAGCTTTCCGTCTAGCGAACCGGTCAGCTCATTATCGGGAATGGGCAGGTTCAGGACCGGGCCAAGCAGCGGGAGGCGCGGCAAGAGCGCCGGAGCCAGCCTCTCCAGTTTGTCCGCCAGCGCCTGGACCTGGTCGTTAAGGCATCGTATTCCATCGACCCCCAGCAGGTCACGCCACACGCTTTGCCACACGAGGTAACTCGCGTGACTCCCGTACGACTGGCATTCGCCGCCGTAGCCTCTCATCCCCGACCAACTGGCGCGCGCAATCGCTTCGGCGACCAGCCGAGATTTGCCCATACCCGCATCGCCCGTGATCCCGACGACCTGCCCCCGGCCAGAAAGCGCGAGCCGCATCTTCGCCTCGATCGATGCAAGCTCGGCCTCGCGTCCCACCATGGGTAGGTCATAAGCGGGTTCCTGGAGGCGCAGCGTGTGCGTTTCTTTGGCGCCGGTCAGCAAGGCAATCTGTACGGGGGCGGTCTTTCCCTTCACCTTCACGTCTGGCAGGCTTTCCCAGGACAGTGCGTCGCCCGTCAGCTTCCGCAGTGCGGATGTCGCGATGATCTGCCCGGGCGCGGCCGCGCCCATCAGCCGGGCCGAGAGATTGACGGCGTCCCCGAGTACCCCGTAAGTGCGGCACGCGCTGCTGCCGTATGCTCCGGTGCGCATCCGGCCCTTCGTGAGGCCAATCTGTGGGTTGCAGGCGAGCGTAGAGCACCGGCTCATAGTCCGCAGGTCCAGGGCCGCCGCCGCCGCCCGTTGGGCATCATCCTCGTGGGCGATCGGGGCGCCGAACGCTGCATACAGGTAACTCCCCTTGTCGCCAAGGGTTAGCTGGATCAAGGTGCCGTCATAGCGGGCGAGGATATGTTGCACGTCGCGGATGTAGCCGTCGAGCTTTTCGCCCGCCTGCGGGTCCGCGTCATAGTCGATCCCGCTGAAGCGCATGAACAGCGCCGCGGCCGGCCGCAGCTCCGCGAGAAACTCACCCTGCCCCACCCGCAGCCTCTCGTAAACGGGTGGAATCAACCATTGCCGGTAACTATCCTCGCCGATGGCGTTTTGCGGCAGCGCAGGCCAGGGCACAGGCTCGACCGTGACGTCAAGCCCTTCGACAACACCGTAGGGTCTCCCCGCCTCGCCCTCCCGCAAGGTCCCAATGCGGACCCGGCCGCGGAGCGAAGCCAGGGCTGCCGGGTCTAGAACAGTCTCGGCCGCGGCCGCCAGATGCTCCGCCGCGGCTAGGCGATCCATCGTCGCGCCGGCGAGCACGTCGATGACCTGGATGGCCGGATCGCCGGTCAGGAGCCGGCGGGCCCCGCCCACCGCGATCGCGACTTTGACCGTGAGCTTGATCGTCCTACCAGAGACGGTCCGCACCGCGGCGAACTGCTGCATGGCCGAGTGCATGGCGAGGGCGCACGCAGTTGTGCGCAAGCCGTCGTCCCCGTCGAGCCAGCAGGTGATCGCATCGCCGCTGAAGCCGATGACGCTGCCACGGTAGCAGTCCAATTCCGCAATCAGCGCATCGTAAACTGCATTGAGGTGGCGCGTGAGTTCCTCGGCCCCTCGCGGGGGCCCAGCTCCTCGGCCAGCGCCTCGGTCAGCGGGGTGAAGCCCGAGATGTCCGCAAAGAGCGCCGCCCCCTGGACGTACTCGGGCAGGTTGCCCCCCGCGCCAACGCGTGCCGGCGGTCGATCGGAATGTAGGCAGTAGGATCTTCCATCACTTCAGCCCGAAGCGAAATTCAATGGTTGTCATGTCGTTCAAGGTAATGCGATAGTAGTAGGTCTGCTTGCTCTTCATACCCGCAGTCGACAGGTTAAGAATCCACTGCTGGCGCACGGCATCCCAGCGGAAGGAGGAGTCGCCTGCCGGGGCAGTCGCGGACTGGTTAATCGCCTGCGCTTCGGTTCCCCTGAGTGTATTAATCAGCTTGAATTCGGTAACGACCCCCGGCGTCCCCACCGACCGTCCCGTGGGGTCACACACCCGGAACTTCAGCGGGACAGCGCTCCCCAGCTTGAAGACGCTTGTGCCGTCCGCGTTCACCGGCTCGAGTATGGTGTGACCCGGCTGGCCCAGACAGAGAGTCCCCGGAGGAGCGTACTGCCAGATCATGAGGTTCCCCTGCACATAGACTACCGTATAGTCCACCGAGGCCGGCGCCGCGCCGGAGCAATTGATGGGATATGCGCCACTAGGGCTTTTCTCAGTGGCAGCCGTCGCGGAGATAGGTTGGGTCGCGAGGGCGCTCCGCCGGTCCGCACCGTTCCCGTCGGTGACCGTATAGGTGAAGGTGGGATTCGGCGTCCAGTATAGCCTGGTGACGTCCTTCGCCGTGACGATCAGCGTGCGGCCCGTGATGTTCAGCGACGCCTGGCTTGTCCCGTAATCCGGGTCATCCACCCTTAGGGTGGTGCCGTCCGGGAACCTGAAGGTCCCACCAAAGTACGCGGTCACGTTGTAGGGCGGCGTTAGCGGGCTGGACACGGAGAACGTGGCGCGCCCATCCCAAGCTGTGACGCCCGTGCTCCATTCGGTTACTGCCCCGCCCCGGCTGACTGCAAAGACGACCTTCTTCCCGGCGAGGGCCTGTCCCCCACCGGTCAATGTTGCCCCCACGCTGACCGGTCTCCCTTCGTCGCCGTTGCGGGCGCAGCCACCGTCAGCATAGTCGGTGTCTTCACGGGGACACTGACCGGACCTGCGCTGCTCTTGGAGTAGCCAACCGCAGCCTGTCCCACCGCATCACCCCCGCCCGGGGTCACCGTCTGCCCGAAATAGGCATTTACAGTGTAGCTGCCCGCCTGCAGCGGCGCGGCATCCAGCGCTGCTTTTCCCTCATCGTCGGTTACTGCGAGCCGCACGACTGTCCCCGAGGCATTCGCTGGCGTTATCGGCTCGAAGACGAAGACAACCGTCTGCATCGGCAGCGGTTTGCCACCTGCTGTCAAGGTCGCCGCGATACTGGTGTGCTGTGGATCGACGGGACTGGTCGGTGAGCTCAGCGCCAGATTCTGTAGCCATTGCCCCCACCAGGAACTTTGCGGTCGCGCTCGCCGGCAGGAGTTCGGGTGTGCCGTCAAACAGCGCGTACACCTGGTACGATTGCGGGGGCACGAGGAGGCCGAGGGTAACGCTCGCCCGTCCGTCAGTGCCGGTAACAGCTGTCGTTCGCAGATCGCGCAGGCCGACCGTCACGCGCTGCCCGGCCAGTCCTACACCCTGCACGTCTTTCAGGGTCACCTTGAAAGTGGCAGGCGAGCCATAGGTCCCAGAAATGGCGATTGGCTCGATGGTGAGCTGTGTGGAGGCCTGCGCCTCCGGCCGAGGACCTGGCCTGTAATACGCCCCCTGGTTGTCGTCCAGCGCGACCAGCCCCACGCCGTTCACGGCTTGAACCATGAACCGGATGTCGCCTGCCGCGCTCGTCGGCCGGAAGTGGGACGCTCGCCTGCCACAGGCTCAGGTCTGTTCGGTCCTGAGCCAAATACACGGATTGCCACTTCCCGGCATTGCTGCCGCCCGAAGCCGTGTACGTGGCCCAGACTTGCTGGACGCCGGCGACACGGTCTGCAGCAAGGTGCGCCTTGAAGGCGACCGTGCCATTGGTCTCAGCTCCCGTGACCTCGGCTCCTGTCACCTCGGCTCCTGTGACGTCGAAGATCACGGGGCGGGTCGCATTGGGCACAGGCGCCGTCGAAGGATGCGGCAGATAGAACAGGCGGAACGCCATGCTGCTGAACTTCCGTTCAGTCGCCTTCGCCGACGTGGGATCCGGCCACCGGTATTGGGCCGGCATCATCAGAAGCCGGGTTTCGCCGCTCTGCGGGTCCACGAGCTTGTCGAAGTAGTTTGCGATCCAGGGCTGTTGCGGATATTGGGCAGCGGCGAAGAAGGGCGGCATCCGGCTGCCCACTTCCGTCGCCAGCGCGCCGATCAGCGGACGGACGCCCTCCGTTTCGGCGTACGTTCCGCCCCAGAAGCCCACCCCTCGCAGCAGTTGCCCCTGCATGCTCACGTCGCGCACTTCAAGCGGCAGTGCCGGCTCGCCTGGATTGATCATTGTGCCCTGCGTTCCGCTCAGGTAGATCGCGCTGACGTTCTCCCCTTCTGTCGTTTGCACCGCGATCGTGTTGCGCGTGAGCGAGAAATCGGCCGTTGCGTCCGCAATGTGCAGCCCAAAGGTCGCTCCCGGCACATCGGTCACCGGCGTGACTGGCCCGACGATGTTTGGCAGTGTGGGCGCCGGCTCCCTGCCGTAGGGGAAGTTGACGCTGAACGACGGGAGCCCGTACAGGGTTGTCACGAGCAGGGACTTCTGGTGTACCGGCCCCATGCTCGGCGTGGATGCCAGGTAGGCTTGCTTCGCCGCCAGGATCGCATCGCCGATCGCCACCGGCCCGGTTCCGTAGCGGAGCTGGCGCACGATGTCCACGTACAACCGGTCGCTGTACTCGAGGAGCGTGTCGTCGCCGTACTGGAAGCCGGTGCCGCCCACCACGGTCACGCCCTTCCGCGCGAAGGCCGACGCCCAGTCGGGCGCCTGGGTCCACGGGATGGCGTCCTCGGTTACGATGTTGTAGCCCGAATGGCACCCGGGACTGAGCACCAGCGTGTTCGTCATGTTGACCGGCGAGGCAAGCAGGTCGGCCGTCGGCATGATGCTCTTGTCGGCCGCTTCGGTTTCGCTGGCGCTGAAGTGACCCGCGATAAACAGCAAATCGTACCGCTTCCACTGCAGCGCGGCCTTCAGGTCCGTGGCGCTCCACTTGTAGGCGTCCGTGTCCAGAGCGATCAACGTCTGTGGCGCCGTTTGCGTCCCGGCCGCGACCTCATCTTCGACCAGGCGCGGCAGGTTCCGTCATGAAGGAGTAGCCCGTGACAAGAGACGACTGCGGAGTAGCCGCAACGCCGTCCGGCGTGCCCAGGTAAGCGTCGAGCAGGAACACGACTTCGGCCGGCGTCTGCACCAGCCGCCCCACTGCCAGGTCCGGGACGGGGAACTGGCTGGCGGTCAGCGACACGCTCACGCGCGAGCCGTAGACATCCTGCGTCAGCGCGAAGTTGTTACGGAGGCTCGCCTCGGACGGGCTCTGCGAGTCCACAGGGACATCATACGTCGATTCGGTGCCCAGCGGCGTGCTGTCCGGGTAACGATAGAACGGGATGACGTGATCCGAGCCGACGATCACGACGTCGTGCAACGCGCTGTTCGGTCCTCGGTAGAGATCGACGATCCGCTTGATCGCCTCCGCCACCAGGTTCTTCGCGTACGGGCACTTCGGGTTCGCATCGGCCAGGGCGTTCGTGTCTTGCACTCGGAAGTCTGCGCCTACGTCGATCACTTTCCCGTTCACCTCGCGCCGGGCGGCCAGGCTCGCCAGCCGGTCCGCGAGCGCAGCCTTTTCGCCGTCCATCCGGCCCATGTCGGTGAGGATGAGGGTCTCGGGATTGACACTCGCGTCGGCTGTCAGGCTGCCGTCCCTCACGTCCCCCAGGTCCAAGCCCCCGCACTCCCCGGTCAGCAAATCGACGTCGAGGCTGAACGGCTGCTTCAGGCTGAACGTTGCATCGCGGCCTGCGACCCGGATGTAATAGTCGCCCGGGCTATTCCAGCTGTTGACGATGACCGCTTCACTCGTCGTGCCGGGCAGCGCCGATCCGCCGATCAAGGTCTGCGTTTGCGCGGTCCCGTAATCGGTTTCGTCGTACGCCAGCGGCTGGTATTGGAGTGGCTGGTATTGCAGCGGGTGATACTGCAGCGGCTGGTACTGCAAGGGCTGGTACTGCAACGGGTGGTATTGGAGTGGCTGGTATTGCAGCGGCTGGTACTGCAAGGGCTGGTACTGGAGCGGCTGGTACTGGAGTGGCTGATACTGCAGTGGGTGATACTGCAGTGGATGGTACTGCAAGGGCTGGTACTGTAGCGGTTGGTACTGCAGCGGTTGGTACTGCAGCGGCTGGTACTGCAAGGGCTGGTATTGCAGCGGCGCTACCTGCCCGTGTGTGTTGTTCTGTGTTTCCAGCACTGGGTCCACCGGACTCTGGAGTGCGTTGTAAGCAGCCTGGACGTCGCGGAAGACGAACAGATCGTAATCTGCCGGCAGGTTCCCCAGGTAGACGGCTAACGTGCTCTGCGCCGGCACTGGATCCGATACCACCGCGACTGGCCGGGGACATCCAGGTACTGTTGAGCCGATGCTTCGAGCAGGTCGCCGCTGCCTGTTGGCGTCAGGGGCGTGGGCTGCTGCCAGGAAGTATTATCCGGCCCCACCGTGATGCAGGGCGAGAAGCCCGACGTATTGCCGTTCGGATCGGTTGCTGTAGCGCTGATAAAACCCGCGCCCGCCACGGCGGGGAGCTCGCTCGCCGTAATGGCCGCATCCCCGTCGCTGTTGGTGGTGACGCTGAGGTCGCCTAAGTGGACCTGTCCCTTGCCGTAGTTGGACGAATCGCAGGCGTCGTTCGAGTAGAACTCCAGCGAGTAGTCCGTGCTGGGGGCGCCGTGGAGCGCGCCGCTAACCGATGTGCTTTCCCCCGCAATCGCATTGAACAGCACCGGATAGTTCTGTGCGTTGTTGGGGTAGGCCTCGTCTGGCGGACCCTTGTGGATGGCGGTCACTCCGCTGCCGAGTTCGATGCCCAGGCCGCCGTTGTCGTGGATGCTGTTGTGCGTGATCCTGTTGCCAGCCCCACTTGTAACTGAAATCCCGGCGCCCGTATTGCCGCTGATCGAGTTTGCTTCAACCCTGTTGCCATCGCCCTGGAGCCGGATGCCTACGCCGTCAAAACCGCGGATCTCCATGTTGGTGATGGTGCTGTCGGTGCCCACGACGGTAAGGCCGTTGCTCGCAGTACCCGCCAATGTCCCATCCAGGACGGTCTTGCTCCATCCGCCGTTGATCGCCAGTGGCGCGGCGATGGGAGGAGCGCGCTCGTTGGCTGGATCACCCCTGATGCGTCGAAGATGATGGTGCCTGGGGCCCCGATTGCGTTGCCTGTTCGATCGCCCCTCGCAGCGTGCATGCGGATGCGGCCGTGGCGCAAATCCCGTCGCCGTGGTCAGGGCCATCTCCTGCGCTGCCAACCGCGAACACGTCTGACGACTCGAACGCGCCGATGTCGGCCCGGCCGGCCACGACCCGCGGAACCCGCCGCCGCGTTGGTCTGTGTCGGGCGGTGGGATAAATTCCGGGTCGCCCGTATTGATGGCAGGACTTCCGGCGAGGAGTGGGTATAGAGGGATCGAGCCGCCATAGGTGCCACGCAGACCCAGCCGTGGATCGGCTGTCGCAAAGGAGGCGACGCTGTTGCAGTCGCCCGCGCTGCCGGCCACTGAAGGTTGTACGCCCCCGCTAGTCCTCTACTACAGTTATAGATCCCGGGATCGGGTATCGTGCCTCTGTTGTTCGCGATGATGGCGTTTCGGGCGGTCACCGAACCACTCGCATCGAGCACGCCCCCAGTTGGACCCTCCCACGTCCTGTTATCGACGATGGTCGCAAAGGCAAGCTCCAGCGGCCACGTTGTCGTAAATCGCTCCACCACCGCCCCAGAGATACCCTCCCGCCGAGTTGCCGGCGATCGTCGTGTTCTCGATCCGACTGCTGCCTGAGATTCCCGTAAGGTATATGCCCCCGCCCTCGACCCCGGAGCTGTTGTCCAGGATCGCACTGGTGTTGATCTGCACGGGCTGTCCACCCACGCACAGGCCTCCGCCCACACCCTTCCCTGCCGAGTTACTTTGTATCGTGCTGCCTGTGATCGTAACGCCGATGTCCTGGAACAGGATGCCGCCGCAGCTACTCAACGCACCATTATCGGCGACCCGCGTGTTAGAAATACCGGCTGCCAAACCCGTACAGCCGTCTGCGTCCATGAATACGCCGCCGGCGGAGGCGGTGTACGAGGAGTTGTTTTCGATGACCGAGTCGGCGATCGTCACGTTGCCGCAGGTGCCGTGCAGGCCGCCGCCTTCTTCCAGCGTTTCATTGTCCGACACCCCGACGTCGTTCAGCGTCAGGTCGACGTGGTCGAACAAAATGCCTCCCCCAGGAGAAGTATCGTTGCCGTTTCGTATGGTGACCCCCCCGAGATGCACTGACCCCGCAGAGGCTCGGAGGTCTAGCACGGCTCCCGGACCGGATCTGCCGCATCCCACTCGATGATGGTATTCGCGCGCCCCTGTCCCGTAATCGTCAGGTCATCAGTAACGTCCAAATCACCGCTAAGATTTCCATCCTCGGCTCCGTGCAGGACCAACCGGTAGGTTGCGGCGCCCAGCCTGATTTCATCCGGTCCGACAAGGCTGTTCGCCTCACTGATCGCTGCCCGCAGGCTGCACAGCCCGCCGCTGTCCGCGGAGATGCCATCGCCCGGGTTGGAGTCGAGGCGTGTCTTCCGTTGTATTCACTGCGATTACTGGCCTGAACTCGAAAGCCCCGATGTCGACCGCAGCCCCCATTTTGCGCGGCGAGTTTGTTCCACGCTGATCGGTGGCCGGGGTGGAGCGAACGCAGCATCGCCGGCGTCGATCGCAGGGCTGCCAGACAAGAGGTTGTACAACTCGGTTGGCCCGCCATACTTCCCCCTCGCACCAAGCCCCGGGCTTGCAGCAACGGTCCATCCTGGTCCGCACGTAGCCCCCGGCGATTCGAGATTGTAGCTGCCCCCGATATCCGCGTTGGAGTTCGAAGTCGAATTGTCTGCGATCAGCGTATGCGAGGCGGTTGCCGACAAGCCCTGGGCCAACACGCCGCCGACGCCGCCTCCCGCCGCGGCTGTCGTTAACGATCGTCGTGAATCGAAGATCAAGCGAGCTGGCCGTCGCGGCATAGATCCCGCCTCCAAGTCCCGGCGCTCCGTTCGCAATATTGCCCGCGATCGTCGAGTTTTCGATCGAGGCGTCCTCCAAACGGCTGTAGATGCCACCCGCCGTGTTCCCGGCTATTGTCGAGGATGGCGCTGGTTCGGACTTGGAGGGACCCTTGGTCCGAGTAGATTCCGCCGCGCGCCGCCGGTTGCGTTCTCTTGCACTGAGCTTTCAGTGAGGGTCAGATTGGCCCCTATCAGGTGTATGCCGCCGCCGTCTATGCCTGCGCGGTTCGAGATAATGCTGCTGTTCCGGATGTCTACCGTTGTCGAGCACGCCTCAGCGCCTGCTCCAAGCCCGCCGCCGCTATTCGTCGCGGTATTGCCCTCGATCGAAGTATCAAAAATGGCCGTGTTTGCACAGCTCATCGCAAGCCCGGCACCCCAGGTTGCTCTTCCATTCCGGATCGTCACGCCGCTAAGTGCCGAATTGATCCCGCTAAGCCCGTCAACGCTGATGACGTGGTCTGCCCCAGCATCGGCTGCAGGCCACTCAATGACGGTGGTGGAGGCACCAGCACCGCGCATCGTGAAGTTGTCGGTGATGTTCAGGTCGCCCGTAGCATTTGCGTACTCGCCACTGCCGTGCAGAGTCAACGTGTATGTACCGGCGGGAAGGTCGACTGCGTCGTGACCCGGTCGAGCATTCGCCTCGCTGATCGCCTCTCGCAGGCTGCACTGCCCGCCGCCGGCGTCGCACAGCCCGTCTGGAGTCGTATCCGCAATGTCAAGCTCGGCGTCTGACGGTGAACACCTTGGACCTCGTACGCACCGATGTCCGTCGCTGCACCCTGCGGGCGAAGAAGCCCGACGCCCCGCTGATCGGTGGTCGGGGGTGGAGCTGAAGGTACAATCGGCGGCGTTGATCGCCGGGCTGCCTGGAAGAAGGGGATACAGCGGGGTCGTTCCGCCATACGTGCCACGGCTGCCCAACAGCGGATCGGCGTTCACGGACCCGGTGCTGCCGTTGTCGCAAGATGTTCCCGGGGATTCGAGGTTATAGAGCCCCCCCCATGGAGCTATTGCGACAGGCTTGGGTGTGTTGCCTGCGAGGATCGAGTTGCTGATTGTTCCTGTTGAAAAGTCAAGGGCCGCTAGGCCGGGCGCCGCCGCGTTGTTCACGATCGTAGAATGAGTGACATAAACGGGTGTGCCAGGAGAGCCGTAGATGGCGGCGCCGGTGCGCATGCCAAACGCCCCGCCGAAGTAGTTGTTTGCAATGGTCGTATTGATGACGGAGACACTTCCAAGGCCGGAAGCGTACACGCCCCCGCCCAAATCCCCAGCGTAATTGTCGAGGATCGCGGTTTCCTGTATGGTTCCGCCCGCTATCGCGGCGATCCCACCGCCGCTCAAACTCCAGGCATTGTTGGACTGAATGACCGAGTCCGTGACGATCAACCCGGGTTTAGATGGCCCCCGCCGAGGTTGCTGGGGCGGTGTTGTTCAAAGACCGCAACGCCAGTCAGCGTCAGCGGGCCTTGTGCTCGAATTCCGCCCCCACCTGCCAGACGCGTTTCCTCCCGCGAACGGTCAGGGACGACAGGCTCAAGGACCCTCCGCTCGGGGCGACGTCGATCGCTCCGGTCGATTCCGTTCTCAATTATGACCGTCGTATCCCGGTCCGTCCCCGTAATGGTCAGGTCCCAGAGGATATCGAGATCACCCGAGAGTGTTAGCATCGTCGCCCACGCCCGCTAGACTAAGGGTGTACACCCCGGGACCGGCGAGTATTATCTCCCTAAAGCTGCCCTCCAGCGGGGTCTGGGATCACATTGAGTTCGCCAATGGCGGCGCGGGAGGCTGCACCGCCCGCCCCGCAGCTGTCGGCGCAAGGCTAGTCGCCAGGAACGGCATCGACAGAATCCTCTGTCGTATCAACTATAAAGTGGATGTACTCCAGTTGCGCTTTAGCCGGCGCAGGCGCCGCCAAGAACGCGTAAGCAGCATGACGAGGGTGAGCAGAACCCGCCTTTGGACGGGCGCAGGGGCGTAGTGCCGCGGGGCCGGGGCTGGAGTTGACACGTGCTACACTCCTTCGTGATGTGGGCGGCGTATGCGTTGTCGTGACTAGGCGGTCCCTATGCATTTTTCGTGGAAGGATTCAGCCGGCGCTGACGTTCCGTCGTGTCCGGCCGCATGCGGATTTGCTATGTTAAGGGTATCAGAAACCCGAGGCTCTGTCAATCACTTGCGCATTTCTTAACGTTTACGCGCCGTGTCGGGCTCACTTCTGCCGCCGCGCGAGCCAGGGAACGAGCTCCTCGCACGCCGCTTGACGATCTCCCGCACATCGCTCTCCTCCATTTCGAGAGCATAGGCGATTCCCATCAGCGCATCCATGCTGGTTCCGCCGCCGCCTGCCGCAACCGCTTGACAGCCGCCCTCCTTAGTGCCATGATACGGCTGGCTTCTCTCATCGCCCGCGTATCCAGGAGGTTCTCGCATGGCAGCCGCATTGGGTCCTCCGGTCACTCGCAAGACGACGTCCCCCCTTGGCTTGCTTCTCGGGCTCCAGCCGGGCGACCAACGGCGGACCGCTGCCATCTCGGGGCTCCATTTCGTGCTCGGCGCGGTGATCATCTTCATGCAGGCGCCTGCGTTTGGCCTTTTCGTGTCCGAGTTTGGCTCGCAGCGCCTGCCTTTCGCCTACCTCGCCATCGCCGTCGTCGTCTCCGCGCTGAACCTCGCCTACCTGAAGCTGAGCGATCGCTTCGCCTTCGTGCCGCTTTCGCTCGGGATCCTGGCATTCCTGGCCGCCGGGTGTTTCGTGCTCTGGCTCGGCCTCGCGACGCCGCTGCGTTCCGCTTTCATCTTCATCCTACCGGTCGGGTTCCAGCTCGTCCTCAACGTCACCGTCCTGGTCGTCTGGCCGCCGCGGGCCAGCGCGTTCCATTTGCGCGAAGCCAAGCGCACGTTCGGCGTCATCGCGGGCGGCAACTGGGTGGCGAGTCTGTTGTTGGGTCTTGTCCTGGGACCGCTCATCGCCTTGCTCGGCACGGCCAACCTGCTTCTCTGTGCGGCAGGCGGCGCGCTGGTCGCCTTGCTGCTCTTCGGGCCTGTCGCACACGTCGCCGGGGTCTGGAAGCCGGGCAGCCGTCCCGCGCCGGCCGCAGCCGGGCACAAGCCCCTGCGGTCCAGCCGGTTCCCCTGCGCTCGCTGTTGTCCGGCCCGATGATCCCGCCGCTTCTCGCCTATATCGTCTTTCTGTGGATCGGTTACTACTTCGTCGACAACATCATGTACGCGGCTGCGTCGCTTCGATTCACCGGCGCCGACCAATTCGGCGCCTTCATCGGCCAGGTTGTCGTGTTCTACGGCATCCTTGCCGCGGTCAGCGCATTTTTCTCACCGGCCGCATCCTCGGTCGTTATGGCGTGCGCAACGCGCTGCTCGTTCTGCCGGTCCTGATCACAATCGACATGGTTTGCCTCGTCCTGGTCGGCGCGCTGAAGCTTTCCGAAACGGGGTGTTTCTTCTCGCCACCCTGGCGAAGATCCTGTACATCGGGCTTGGCTTCTCGCTGTCTTCCACTGCGCTGACCTTTCTCTACCAGCCGCTCCCGCCACGATTCGCGGCCGCACCCAGGCGCTTGCCGAAGGCGTCCTGCAATCTCTGGCGATCGGCCTGGCGGGCCTGCTTCCTCTTGTTCGGCTCCGTCCTCAAATTGGGCCCGGTGGGGCTTTCGGCGCTGATGGTGCTGGTTGGCGCGGCGCTAATTGTGACGATCGTCGTCCTCGGCCGGCGTTACCCGCAGGCAGTGTCTCCCACGCTGGTCCAGCGCCGGCTGGGCGAGGGCCCCTCCCCGTCGATCATGACACACTGGTTGCTGACCGTTCACCTGGCCGACCCCGCGCCGGCTGTTGTGCTTTATGCGATGACCACGCTCGAGCGTGAGGATCAGGCGGGCTGGCCGGATATCCTCGAGGCGGCCCTCCCGCGCCTCCTGGCTCACCCCGTGCCCGAGGTGCGCGCAGAAGCCCTCCATGCCGCCGCTCGTATCAGTAGCCGCGAGAACTCGAGCCTGGCGTCGCTCGGCGCGCCCGCCGTTGCTTCCGAACCGGACGGGCGGCGGGATGGCTGCGATCGTCGCCGGTAACCTGGACGCCGACCACCAGCCCGAAGTCCGCGCGGCCGGTGTGGAGGCGCTCGCTGCCCTCCCGGCGCCGCAGCGGCCCCCTTCCTGATCGGCTTCCTTGGCTGCGGAGGACCGGCCGAAACTGCAGCGATCGCCGCCTTGCTCCGGCTGTCCGGTGCGCCCGAAGCTGTCCGGGCCGAGGCGCAGCTGCGGGAGCTTTTCGAGTCGGACGACCCTGCAGGTCGGGTGGGGGCAGCCGAGATCTCGCTGCTGCGGGACGCCCAGAGGATCCGCGTCGTTCGAAGCCTCTTGTCCGACGCGGAGGTGACCGTGCGCCGGGCTGCGCTGGTCGCGGCCGGGGCTACACGGGATGACGCGGTCTGGGGCCCTGTCGTGTCTGCCGCCGGGCAGCGCAAAACGACACGCGATGCCCGAAACCACGCTGGCTGCGGGGGGCGAGGCCGCCTTGCCCGCGATCTCCGCCGCTCTCGCGCGTTCCAGGACGTTGCCAGGCGACGCGGACCGTCTGCAGCGCATCGCCCCGCGAACGCCTGCGCCCGTATCGGAGGCCGGCGCGCAGTGATGTGCTTCTCGATATCCTGGATTCGACGGACGGCGGAGTCCGAACCGCCGCATGTCGCGCCCTGGCCGCTTGCCAATACCGCAACCCCGTGGACGGCGCGGGTGCCCTGGACCGCGATTCACGCCGGGGCGGTCCTTGCCGCTGCATGGGCCGCCCTCACGCCAGGTGCTGCTGCGCCGTCTACCGGCCCTCTGCCGGGCCCCTTCGTTCCTGCGCTTCTTTCCGAATTAGCCGGTGTGCGGGAGCGACTCTTGCTGCTGCTCTCCTTCCGCTTCGACGCCGCCACTTTGCTCTCTGCCCGCGACACGTTCGAGCGGCATGGCGATGATCGTCGGCCCTACGCCCTGGAAGCTGTCGAGACACAGCTTCCCCTGCTCTCCGTCCACGAGTGATGCCGCTGGTCGAGCTGCCACCACCCGCCGAGCTGGCGAGCCGGCTGCGGTCAGCGGGCGTGGCCATCCCCGCGTGGAACGCGGACCAGGCTTTGCTGGCAACATGTGGCGAAGCGCCGGCGAGACGCCCCACCCCGGATGCCGGAGTCTACGGTCTCTCGCCGTGGACTCAGGCCGCTGCGATCTATCATGCAGCTCAATCTTGCCCGGCTGCACTGCCCACGCTCGTCCAGGTTGGGGCGCGCTCCCACTTTGCGTTGGTCAGGGAGACGGCTTCCTGGGCCGCCTGTCGCGGCGAAGCACAATACAGCGATGGAGCACCGACCATGTTGTCGACAGTTGAGAAGGTCCTCGTCCTGAAGCGTGCCGGCGTTTTCAGCGAGACCCCCGCAGCCATCCTCGCAGATGTCGCCCGAGCCTGCGACGAGGTCGAAGTCGAGACCGGCGAGCCGGTCGTCACGAAGGGCGAGCCGGGCGACAGCCTGTACATCATCGTCCAGGGCCGGGTCCGGGTTCGGGACGGCGAGCGGGTGCTCAACGATCTCGGAGAGGGTGACGTTTTCGGCGAACTGGCGCTGCTCGATCCTGAGCCTCGCATGGCCACGGTGACTGCCCTTGAGCCAACCCAGCTGTTGCAACTCGCCCAAGGACCTTTCCACGAGCTGATCCACGAGCGCCCCGAGGTCGCCCTTGGTGTGCTTCGGATGATTACCAGGTACCTGCGAGCCCGCGTTCAGGAGATCGCCAGGCTCGACGCGCAACTTGGCGAGTTGGCTAAGGTCTGATTCGGCGGCCACGGGTTGGAGGCGCAGCTGACATGAACATCGAGATCCTCGATCGTCACCTGCCTCCCGCCATGCGCGCCGATCTGGAGACACGCTTCTACGCGCACGTGAACGAAGCCGCCCGAATCGAAAACACGCTTCACGATCCCATGCTGTGGGCTGAGGAAACCCACCTCACTTGGTTCTCGGATCATGGCGTCATCCACGTGCGGGACGTTGCGGTCCAGGTTCTGCGCATACTCGATGTAATCCACGGTGTGCTGATCCCCGAGCGGCCGCTGCGCCGCTTCAATCCCTTCATGAAGACGTACGGCGTGCTCCTCGCCTATCTGCACGATATCGGCATGGTGGATTTCACGGCCTACGGCCGCGCAGTCCATCCCGAATTTGCCGCGCATGCCGTGTTTGACGGCGCGCTCGATGCCTGGGTCCGCGATGCCTGGGACGAAAATCTCGGGAATATCGCCTGGCGCCTGGTAGGATTGGAGCGGAAGGGAGCGCTGTGCCAGGACCCCCACCTCGTCTTTCAAGAGATGCTGTCGCTCAGCATGGCACATAGCAAGAGCAAGGTCCCATCGGCTCTGCTCAATAACCGACGCGCCCTTCGCGATCTCATGCTCCACACGTTGACGACGCCCCTGCCCGCCCTTTACGCCGCCCGCCAGTGCGACGTTGCGACCCAGCCGGCGCCGCTAATGGGCGGCGGACCCTACCGCGGGCACGGCGATGAGGCGTTCGCCTGGCTTGTCTCCGAGCAACCGGACGTCACCGAGCTTGCCGACGATGTGATCGACACGCTTCGCGCACTGCGCTGCGCCGACGCGCTGCGACAACGCGGCACATTGCAGAAGACGTCGGCCGGGTACGAAATATTCGTCAGCCGGCAAACCGGCAACGCGACCTTCTCCGTGCGGCAGGGCGACGATAAGTTGTACATTCTCGAGCATCCCGAACCAATCAGTGCAGGCGAGGCAAACATCGCCAGCAGCGAACTGACGCGCGAGGGCAATCTCAGGATTTCATTCCATCGCGGCGCCTTCGCCAGCGATGGAGCCGTGCGAAACGCGGTGCGAGCCGCTGCGCTCACGGTCGACTGCATTCAGGATGATGTTATCGACAGCTTCACGCGCAACGACGCTGCTCTTGGCGGCGATCCGGCGAACAGGACTCACATACTCCTGGAGGCTGTGGAGGACAATCCTTCATTTGTAGATCAGGTCATCGTCGCGTTGCTTGTGGCCAACCCGAAGCTGGCAAGCCGCGTGGAGCGGGTTCCATCGCTTGGCGCTGCCGCTATTTACGAGAGTCTTCGCTACCTGGCAAGCTCTCATCTGAACTGGGACCGCGAACGCCGGCTCGGCCTGCTTGAGCGGCTAAGTGACAGCGGACAGCGGATTGATGGCGCGAACCCCGACGCATTGTTCGAACACGTCCGGCTGGCAACGGTGAGCGCAGACGAGCATCTCATCGAGGCAGAAACCCCGGCCGGCTTTGTCTACGTTCCGCTTGGCGAGGGTTTCGTCGTCGTCCCGCTGGGCGGCTACCGCTCTTTCGCCGTGAAGCCCTTTATGCCGCTGGGTGCGACCGGTGTCATTCGTGGCGCCATTCGCAATGCTGACGTAATCGCCGTGCGGCCCGTCGACGTGCTGATCATCCCGAAGGAAGTATATCTGCAGCACTGGCACAGGCCCTATACGCTGTCCGAGCTGCACCGGATACTTACTGGTGGGTGAGGCCTGCCATCCATAGACAGGGACTTTTCGTGAACAAGCCGAATGCAGAAGGCGCGATCGCCTACGCGCTCACACGCCTTGCCGCCGAGCTGCCGGCGGACATGGTCTACCACAGCCTCGCGCATACCCGTGACGAGGTGCTCCCGGCCGCCGCCCGCCTGGGCCAATTGGCTGGGCTGCCCGAGCCCGACCTGGACCTGCTGCGCGTCGCGGCCGCGTTCCACGATCTTGGCTACGCCGAAACCCAGGAAGAGCACGAGCTCTGCAGCATCCGGATCGCCGCGCAGGTGCTGCCCGCCTTCGGATTCGCTTCGCGCGCTATCGAGCAGGTCATCGGCATGATCGTCGCGACTCGCATGCCCCAGTCCCCCCGCAACTTGCTCGAGCAGTTGCTGGCCGACGCGGACCTGGATGGGCTGGGCCGCGAGGATGCCTTGCAGCGCAGCGTCGATTTGCTCGCAGAGCGCCGGGCTTACGGCAGCGCCATCGGCGACGAGCGAGTGGTGGCGCGAGCAAATCGACTTCCTCAGCCAGCATCGCTACTGGACGACCTACGGCGAAAGCCTGCGCGGGGAAGGCAAGGCGCGCAACATCGCGGCCACCCGGGAGATGGCGGAGAAAGGGCGCTGACCCGACGCTTAGGCCGGACCGGCGCCTTCGCTCAGTCTGTGAACCTGAACGACCTCAGGACAAGATCGTAGAGCGCCTCGGTCTGCTGGAACATCGCGGCATCGGAAGGGTCCGCGGGCACGAAGGTCAGGCGATATGCGCGCGGGCCGTGGACCGCGATGATGACGCGCCCGATGTCCTGCCCGGGCATGTTGTCCAGCCGCTCGGCCGGCTCGTACCCGATCGTGACGCCGAACGGCCGGTCCACCTTGAGGCCCGGCACGTTTGCCTGCACCTCTGCCGCCGTCGCATCCGCGATCTCCTTGGCACTCTGCCCGTTCGCATCTTCCACCCGCACGAACAGCTTCGGCTTCGAGACGTCCATCAGCGAGCCCGAGTAGAAAACGGCCTCGTTCGCGTCCGTCTGCTGCACGCTGTAGCCGGCGGGATAGAGCAGGCAGTACCCCCGCGGCCGGATCCTTGTGCAGTTGCAGGCCGCCTGTCGGCATCAGGCAGTCATCGGCCATGCCAAAGCCCGCAGGCAGGAACGTGAACGACGTAAGCACCTGCTCCTGCAGAGCCTCCATCTGCTTGAAGGCGTCACCAACCGCAGGATTCGCGGGCGAGAACATCAAGTCGTACAGCAGTCCGTCGTGGACGAACAACACCCGCCGGTTGATCTCCTGCCCCGGCACTTTGTCCAGCACGACGGCCGGTTCCCCTGCGACCGTCCGCGTCGAGCGCTCCAGGGTGAAATCCTTGAAGTCGGCAGCCACCCGATCCGCTGCAGCATCGGCCGTTGCTCCCGCCGCATCCGCAACCCGGATGTGCGCCCGCGCGTTGCTGGCGTCCAGCAGGCCGCCGATCACCAGGATTGTCTCGCCGCTCCCGGGCTTCTCCACCTTGTATTCGGCCGGGTACGCCAGGCAGTAGCGCCCTTCGGGTACAACCAACCGTTGCAGGGTGTCGGTCGCAGACGGGCAGCGCGACAGCGGATCCGCCGGCTCGGCCTGCCCGCCGGCCGCACTTTGCCCGCCGGTCGCCGCCGTCGCAGCAGGAGCCGGCCGGTCCGTCACGGGCGGCAGCGGAACGCACGCGCCTAGAGTTACCAACAGGGCCGTAAGCAGGATGGGCAGCAAATACCGTCGCTCTTTCATCTCGTTCGCCTCCTCACATATATCGGCGGTTAGTTTGCGCCCTATTGACGCAGATGCCCGTTTCCCTGTTCCTTCCGGCTCATTAAACGGCAAAGGCGAGGCATCTCGCTCGCCTCGCCTTCTTGACCCTGCCTGCTACAGGCTGTTAGCCCAGTTTCTGCATCAGAATTTCCGCCAAGTCCGGCTGCCCGATCACCTGCAGCTCGTACCGCACCCGCTGCACGGGTGGTAGATGGTCGCGACACGGGTCAGGTCGATCGGCGTCGCCGAAATCACGAGATCGCACGGCACCCGGCGGATCGTCTCCTCCAGGTCCTTGACCTGCTCGCCGCCGTAGCCCATCGCAGGCAGCAGGGTCCCGATCTCCGGGTACTTCTCGAACGTCTCGGTGATCGTGCCAACCGTGTACGGCCGCGGGTCGATGATCTCGGCCGCACCGAACCGCCGCGCTGCGACGATCCCTGCGCCGTACTTCATCTCGCCGTGCGTCAGCGTCGGCCCATCCTCGATGACCAGCACCCGCTTGCCGCGGATCTCGGCCGGGTCGTCGACGAAGATCGGCGACGCAGCCTCGATGACCGTCGCGCCCGGGTTCACGGCCGCTGCCGCATCCCGGATTTGGCTGATCGGCCGCAAGTCCGCCGTGTCGACCTTGTTGATGATGATGACGTCGGCCATGCGGAAGTTGGCCGAGCCGGGCCAGTAGGTCATCTCATGGCCGGCCCGGTGCGGGTCGGCCACCACGATGTGCAGGTCAGGCTTGTAGAAGGGCAGGTCGTTGTTCCCGCCGTCCCACAGCACGACGTCCGCTTCCTGCTCGGCCTGGCGCAGGATCGCCTCGTAGTCGACGCCCGCGTAGACGACGATGCCCTTGTCGATGTGCGGCTCGTACTCCTCGCGCTCCTCGATCGTCGTGTCGTGCAGCTCGAGGTCCTCGTACGACGCGAACCGCTGGACCTTCTGCTTGACCAGGTCGCCGTAGGGCATCGGGTGGCGGATCGCCACGACCTTCTTGCCCATCCCCTGCAGCACGCTCGCCACGTAGCGCGTCGTCTGCGACTTGCCGCTGCCCGTCCGCACCGCGCACACCGCAACCACCGGCTTCGAGGAGGACACCATCGTGCCCTTCGGCCCCATCAGGCGGAAGTCCGCGCCCGCAGCCACCGCCGCCGCAGCCTTGCTCATGACGTACTGGTTGTTGACGTCGGAATAGGCGAAGATCACCTGGTCGACGCCCAGCATCCGGATGAGCGTGGGCATCTCGCTCTCGGGGTAGATCGGGATGCCCGCGGGATAGAGCTTGCCCGCCAGCTCGGGCGGATAGCGCCGGCCCTCGATGTTCGGGATCTGCGTTGCAGTGAAGGCCACGACCTCGTAGTCCTCGTTGTCGCGGAACACCAGGTTGAAGTTGTGAAAGTCGCGCCCTGCGGCGCCCATGATCAAGACACGCTGCTTCGACATTGAAAGGAGCACTCCTTATGATGATATCGGACGCGGCCGGTAGACGGCCCGTGCCATCAGCACGCCCAGGAAATAGAGCCCGAGAAGCGGGACCATCACCAGCGCCATGTTAACCGGATCGACCGTCGGGGTAATCGCCGCGGCGACGAACGCGATGCCTACGATTGCGTACCGCCACTGCTTCGCCATGACCGCCGGCGAGACGATGCCCAGCGCCGCGAGCGCGGCCATGATGACAGGCGTTTCGAACGCCGCACCGATCCACATCATGACCGCCAGGACGAACGAGAAGTACTCGCGGACGTTCCAGGTCGCCGTCGCCAGGTCGCTGCCGAAACCCTGCAGATACTGCAGGCCGAACGGCAGCATGATGAAATAGGCGAAGGCGATGCCGGCGACGAAGAACAGCGCCACCATCGGCAGTCCGATGATCGCCACCGCACGGTACAGCTTCAGCTCCGCGGGCGACTCGAGCGCGGGCCGGATGAAGAACAGGATCTCCACGAGCAGGACCGGGAGCGCCACGATGGCCGCCGCGCTGAAGATCACCTCGAAGTAGGTCCAGATCATGTCCGTTGGCCGGAGCACGACCAGCGGCACGCCTTTCGCGGGCAGGGTGAGCAGCTCCAGGATTTGGTTGGCAAAGATGCCGGCGACTACCGCCGCCCACGACGAGCGCGCCCAGCACGACGAAGATGCGCTTTCGCAGCTCGACCAGGTGCTCGACCGTCCCGTACAGGATCTGCACCACGTCGTAGAGCGGGTTCTCGCTGCGCTGCCAGATGCGCCGCGCCTGTTCCAGCGTCAGGGGATCGAGGTCGGCCTGCGAGCGCCGGAAGTTCGTGAGCATCAGCCAGAGCTGTTCGATGCCCGACGGCAGCTTGCTCGGGCCAAGCAACGCGAGTGCAACGACGGCCAACAGAACCAGGCCGAAGACCCCGGTAAAGGACATGGGCTACTGCTCCGGGGAGGTGGGTGAGATGGCGGTCTGCTCGTCTTCCGGGCCGGTATCCTCGTCCCGGATCGGGAGTCTCCGCTCCGGCCGGCCAGGTCGGACTCCGGAGCCGCCGAGGTTTCCCCCGGCGCCGGCAGTGCGGCAAGCGGTTCTTCAGGCGCGCAGGCAGCGGCGGGTGCAGGGCTTCGGACAGGGCGGTCGAGGCAGCCGTTCCCTCGTCTTCCCGGCCCGGCTCTCCCGCCGCAGGCGGCGCGATCCGGTTCTCTTCGCCGGCCGTCTCGCTCGCCTTTTGCGACTCGGCCGGGGTATTGAGCTCGCGCAGCACCGATTCGCGGATCGCCTGGCCCGGATTGCGCGCCGCGGCCGCGAGTGCGCCGGCCGCCTTGGCTGCATCGGCGACATCCTTGAACGGCTCGGCGAGTTCCTTCGCCGGTGCTTCGATCGCCGCCCGCGTGCTGTTGATCTCATCCGAAATAGCCCGCGTCGCGCGCCGCATGTCGCGCATCGCCCGGCCCAGTTTCGCCCCGAATTGCGGCAGCCGGTCGGGTCCAAACACCATCAGCGCGACGATGAGGATGAGGATGAGCTCCATCGGGCCGATGCCAAGGATCTCCACGCTTATTCCTTCCCGGCCGCCGGACCGTCAGGCACGGCCCGCAGTACGATCCGCTCGCCGCCGGCAACCGCCGTCCCCAGCACGCCGTTGACGAAGCGGGAGCTGTTGTCGCTGCCGAACATCTTGGCGAGGTCGACCGCCTCGTTGATGGCTACCTTCGGGGGCGTGACGACGCGCCGCTAAGCTCGTAGAGTGCAATGCGGAGGATATTGCGGTCGACGACCGCGATCTGGGCGACGGGCCAGGCCGGGGCATACTTGTGGATCAGGAAATCGAGTTGTTCGCGGTGTTTCAAGACACCCGTCACCAGGTTCCGGAGAAATTCCTCGCCCTCGGGGGGCAGGGGCGCGTCCTCGAGCCGGTACGCCACGACGTCACCAGCGTGGTGGGCAGTCGTATCAATTTCGTAAAGGGCCTGCAAGGCGCTGATTCGAGCCTGCCGGCGAGCTTGGACGCTCATGCTTCTCCCGCTAAGTGCGCGTATATCCTGGCGCGCACGTTCAACCTGAAACGACCTATTCCGCGCTTGCCGCCGGCCTCGCAACGTCGTCGATGTGGACGTCGACCGCAACCACATTCATCCCGACCATCTCTTCGAGCGCCCGGGTGATCGAGTTCTGGAGGTCGGTCCCCATCTTCAGCACGTTGATGCCCGCGTCGGCCACCACGTGTACCTCGACGTGTACGCCTTCTTCTTCCACGCCCACCAGGATGCCTTCTTCGAGGGCGCTGCCCGCACGGAGACCGCGCATCTTTGCCGGCAGCACGGCCAGGCGATTCACGCCGCGCTGTTCCACCGCCGTCTGCCGCACGATCGTCGTCAGCACGGGCGGTGCCACAGTCACTTTCCCAACGACCTCTTCCATCTGTTTCCCCTACTTCCACCCACCGCCCGCCGCGTCACCCAGTGACGTGTGACGACGTGAACCGTCGCGATGACGGATCACTGCATCGCGAGACCGCCGTCCACGCTCAGCACCTGCCCCGTCACGAAGGCCGCCCGATCGCTCGCGAGGAAGGTCACCGCATACGCGATCTCCTCCGGCTTGGCGAACCGGCCCAGCGGCGTCATGGCAATCGCGGCGCTCTTCTGTTCTTCTGTCAGCACGTTGGTCAGGGCGGTCGGCACGAACCCGGGCGCCACCGCGTTCACCGTGATGTTGCGCGGCCCCACTTCCTTCGCCAGCGCCTTGGTGAAGCCGATCAACCCGGCCTTCGAGGCCGAGTAGTTCGACTGCCCCGCCTGCCCGCCAGGCCCGAGACCGACGTGATGTTGATAATCCGCCCGTACCGCTGGCGCACCATCGGCCGCAGAGCCGCCTTGCTGCAATTGTACGCGCTTTTGAGGTTTGTTCGTAAAACGACGTCCCAATCGTCTTCGCTCATCATCATGAGGAGCATGTCGCGCGTGGTCCCCGCATTGTTGACCAGGATATCCAGCCTGCCGAACCGGTCGGTCGTTTCCTTGATCAGCCGCTGCGCGTCGGCCACGAGGCTCACGTCGGCCTGCACGGCCACGGCTTTGCCGCCCGCCGCCGCAAATGGCCTGCACGACCTCGTCCGCGCCCGCCGCGCTGTCGCGGTGGTTCACGACCACGGTTGCGCCGTGCGCCGCCAGGTCGACCGCGATCGCTGCCCCAATCCCGCGCGAGGCGCCCGTGACAATTGCGACCTTGCCTTCAAGCATGTTGAATCCCCCTTGCGCTAACTACGCCGCGAACGCCGCAATATCCTCCGGCGTTCGGATGTTCGCCGTCGGCGCATCCGCCACGATCCGCTTCACCAGCCCGGTCAGCACCTCGCCTGGCCCAACTTCCACGAAGCGGCCCGCGCCCAGTTCCTGCAGCTTGAAGATCGACCCCGTCCACTGCACGCTGCCGGTCAACTGGCCCACCAGCTCGGCCCGGATTTCTTCCGGCGTTTCGAGCGGGCACGCGGACAGGTTGCCCACCACCTTGATGTCCGGTGCGTGGAACTGCGTCGCGCCGACGTGGAACGCAAACTCGTCGGCGGCAGAGGCCATCAGCGCTGAATGCGCGGCGATGCTGACCGCCAGCGCCCGCGGCCGCCCGCCGGCCTTCTTCACCAGCTCCATCAGCGCCGCGACGCCCTGGGTACCGCCCGAAACCACGACCTGGCCCGGCGCGTTGTAGTTCGCCACCTGCACCACGTCCCCGGTCTCGGCCTCGGCCTCGGCGCACAGCGCCGCGACAAGCCCGTCGTCGAGTTTCAGGATCGCAGCCATGCTGCCCGGACGGGCTTCGCCCGCGCGGGCCATCAGCTCGCCGCGCGTGCGGGTCAGCCGGACCGCGTCGGCAAAATCGAGCGCCCCCGCCGCAACCAGTGCGCTGTACTCGCCGAGGCTGTGCCCCGCAAAGCAGGCGGCCGCGGGCAGTTCCGGCCGTGCGGCGCGCAAAGCACGCCAGGCCGCGATGCTGGTCGTCAGGATGGCCGGTTGGGCGTTGCGGGTTTCGGTGAGGATATCGGCGGGGCCGCGGAAACACAGTTCCGACAGCGCGAACCCGAGGATTGCATCCGCTTCTGCGAACGTCTCGCGCGCAGCAGGGAACGCGTCGACAAGAGCCTGGCCCATGCCAACTGACTGGGACCCTTGGCCGGGGAAGATGTAGGCCGCGTTGAATGTCTCTTGCGTCATGCTTCTCAACTGCTGCAGGGGTTTCGGCTCCCGGAGAACCCGGTGCCTGCCCACCCCTACATCCCATCATCGGGCAGTAGGGGCGACCTGCGGGTCGCCCACCCCTGCATCCCATGTTCATTGCGTACAGTAGGGGCTACCTGCGGTCACCCATGTGGCTCGACGCTCATGGGGACGGGCTCGACGCCCGAGGGCGACCGCAGGTAGCCCCTACAAGTAATTCGACCGGCCGCGCATCACGCGGCATGAGAGCAACTTTGCGGGTCGCCCTTACTTCTTCTCTTCGATGTCGAGAACGGTCTGGCCTTTGTAGCTGCCGCAATCGGGGCAGGCGTGGTGCGGGAGGCGCATGCTGCCGCACTGCTTGCACTTGACGAGATGCACCGGCTGAAGCGCGTCATGGGCGCGGCGGCGGTCGCGGCGGCCCTTGGACAACTTACGTTTTGGATGAGGTGGCACTGTGTGATACTCCTTGGTTAATTAGTTCTTCAACAAATCGGTGAGACTGCTCCAGCGCGGATCCACGTCGGGCTTGCAATCACAGGTCGCTTCGTTCAGGTTGGTCCCACATTCGGGGCACAACCCCCGGCAGTCTTCTTTGCAAAGTACGTGCATCGGCAGTTCAAGCAGGACGTCCTGCCGCAGCACTTCGGTAAGGTCCAGGATGTGGTGCTCGTCGATCCAGAGCGCCTCGTCCTCTTCTTCGGGTTTGATCGCTTTGCCCGTCGCCATGTCGATCGTCGGCACAAAGACCTCTTCGATCTCGACCTCGATATCGACGGGAACCGGTTCGAGGCAGCGGGCGCAGGCCAGGTCCGTCTGGCCTTCCAGGTGGCCGGTAACGAAGACGCCCTGGTTCGTGTGCATCAGCCGGACCGGGCCTTCGATGACCGACGGCCGGTCGGTTTCCGCAAACTCGATTTCGGGCGCCAACTCGCGCAGGTCGGCCGTCACGTGCACGTGGCGAGAAGAGCCGACCGCGTCCTTCATCAACTGCGCGACGTTGAATGTCACATTGTCAATCATTACGCCAGATCCATTCGCAGCAACCCAAACATCCCGCCATCGACAGGTCCACTGCACGGCGCGCAAACTCGACGGGTGAGCGCCAAGCGACTATTATAGGTTAGAGCACCTTCTGTGTCAAAACCGGGGCCGGTTCCGCGTCATTTGCTGGCGCTCTCACGCCCAAGAATCAAAGAACCGAAGGTTCACGAAGAACTCAAGACCTTCGTGGTGCTTCGATTCTTTGATCCTTGGTGGTAAAAGGCCTACCTGCCCGGCGGCGTGCCCTGCCCCTGAGGAGGCTTCTCGCCGCTCTCGCCTGCGGCCTTGCCCAGCGCGCGCTGCCCCGCCTGCACTTCGCGCAGCACCCGGATCAGCCGGGCTTCCATCATGTTGAACTGGTTCATGATGTACTGATCCGCTTCCGTGCGGAGCTGAGTCGCCGTCTTCTCGGCTTCGGTCGTGATGTCGCGGGCGCGCTGCCGCGCGGCGACGACCACCGCCTGGTCGTCGAGCCGCACGCCCCCCTGCGCGTGTGCGTCCTCGATGATGCGCCGCGCTTGCATGCGCGCATCGACCAGCACCCGCTCGCGTTCCGCTGCGATCTGCTGCGCCTCCCGCTCTTGGCTCGGCAGCGCAGCCCGCATCTCGTCCACGAGCCGCCGCAGGCTGGATTCGTCGATCAGCAGCTTGCCGCCCACCGGCAGCCGCGACGCGTTCTGCATCAGTCGTTCCAGTTCATCCACGAGCGATTGCATGAGCGCCTCTTTTCCTTGCGGGCGGGCGTCCAACGGCGGGCGCCCGCCATTGTCAACGTCGCTGTTTAGTCGCGTGAAGTGCGAATCGGCACAACCCCGTCGGCATCGGGCCCGAGCCCCGCAAAACGGCTGCGCATCGCGGCGACGACCGGCGCCGGGGCCAGCCGCTCGACGTCGCCGCCCAGCATCGCAACTTCCTTCAGGATCGACGAGCTCAGATACGCGAACTTCAGGCTCGTCATCAGCGAGATAAACTCCACGTCCGGCGCCAGCTGCTTGTTCGTCAGCGCCATCTGAAACTCGAACTCGAAGTCCGAAATGGCCCGCAGCCCGCGCACCATGACCCGGGCGCCGATATCGTGTGCGAAAGTCACCGTCAGCCCGCGGTAGGTCTGGACCGTGACATTCGGGATGTGGGCCAACGACTCCCGGGCCAGCGCCACTCGTTGGGCCGTGTCGAAGGTCAAAGTCTTCGGCGGGCTGTCGTAGATCCCGATGACCAGTTCGTCGAACAGGCGGGCCGCCCGTGCTGCGATATCGACGTGTCCATTATGGATCGGGTCAAACGTGCCGGGATAGAGCGCTCTTACCATTCTTCTCCTCGACAGGTACATCGACAGATGTACAGTATCATCGTGTGTGTTGTGTTAGCTGACGTCGCCGCTGCCGCGCCAGAACGCCGCCACCTGGCCGGCAAGGGCCGCGTGTTCCGGCCGCGACAGGTCTGGGTCGACCTCGAACAGCCCCTTTGCCGCCGACCGCGCGTCTTCCAGTGTCCGCAGATCGCTCAGCTGCGCCGTCTGCAGCGGCGGCAGCCCGCTCTGCCGGGTGCCGAGGAAGTCGCCCGGCCCCCGCAAATCCAGGTCGATCTGTGCCAGGGCGAACCCGTCCGTGTTGCTCTCCAGCGCTTGGAGCCGCTGCACGCCGTCACCTTCGGCCACGTCGGAGACCAGGATGCAGTAGGAGGGGTGCTCCCCCCGCCCCACGCGGCCCCGGAACTGGTGCAGCTGGGCCAGGCCGAAGCGTTCCGCACCCTCGATCATGATCACGGTCGCGTTCGGCACGTCGATGCCCACTTCGACCACCGACGTTGCCACCAGCACGTCGACCTCGCCTGCGCCAAACGCCCGCATGACCGCGTCCTTCTCATCGCCCTTCATCCGGCCGTGCAGCAACCCTACCCGCAGCTCGGGGAAGATCGTCGTGCTCAGCCGGGCATGTTCCTCCACCGCGGCCCGCGCTTCGCTGACCTCCGATTCCTCGACCAGCGGGTAGATGATGAACGCCTGCCGCCCTTCCTGCACCTGCCGCCGGATGAACCCGTACGCGCGCTCGCGCTGCGACGAGGTCAGCCACTTGGTGCGGATCGGCGTGCGGCCCGCGGGCATCTCGTCGATCACCGACACGTCCAGGTCGCCGTACAGCGTCAGTGCCAGCGAACGCGGGATGGGCGTCGCGCTCATGACCAGCATGTGCGGCTGCGTGCCCTTCTGCCGTAAAGCCGCCCGCTGCTCGACGCCGAAGCGGTGCTGCTCGTCCACCACCGTGACCGCCAGGTCGTGGAACTCCACGCCCTTCTGGATCAACGCATGGGTGCCGACTGCGATATGCGCCTCGCCGCTCTTCAGCGCCGCCAGCGCTTCCTCCCGTTCCGCCGCGCTCATGCTGCCCGTCAGCAGCACCACGCGCACGGGCGCGCCCGTGCCCGGATCGCTCAGGCCCGCAAACATCTTGCCAAACGACCGCGCGTGCTGTTCCGCCAGGATTTCCGTCGGCGCCATGATCGCGCCCTGCGCCCCGTTTGTCGACCGCCAGCCACAGCGCGGCCGCCGCAACCGCCGTCTTTCCCGATCCCACGTCGCCCTGCAGCAGGCGTCCCATCGGCCGCTCCGACGCCAGGTCGCCGGCGATCTCGGTGAGGGCCCGCCGCTGGGCCGCGGTCATCTCGAAGGGCAGCGCGGCCGAGAAATGGCCGCGAGCAGCTCCTCGTCCGTGCGCAGCGGCTTGGCGGGCACGCCCTGGAACCGCTGGCGCGCCGCCAGCACCCCGAGCTGGAGCACGAGGAACTCGTCGAAGCTCAATCGCCGGTGCGCGGACGCCAAGCCGGTCGTGGTTGTCCGGGAAGTGGATCTGGCTGATGGCTTCCGGCAGCCGCATCAGGTCGTAACTCTCGCGGACCGCCGGCGGCAGGAAGTCGGGCAGCTCCTCGCCCCACTCGTCGAGCACCTGCTTGATCACCCCGCGCAGCCAGCGGATGCTCAACCCTTCGGTCAGCGGGTAAACCGGGGAAAGCCGCCCGGTGCTCAGCAGGTTCCGATCCAGCGGCTCGAACTCGGGGCTGCGCATGACCAGCGCGCTGCGGTACGATTCGATCTTCCCGCCGAACGAGTACGCCTGTCCCACCCGCAGCTGCTTCTCGATCCACGGGTTGAACCACGTCATCTGCATTTCGCCGGTGCCGTCGCCAACCCGCGCGGTGACCAGCTTGCGATCGTTGCCGATGTCCCGCGCGTGCACATCCCACACCGTCCCGATGACCGTCACTTCCTCGCCGTAGCGGAGCTTGTCGATCGTCCGCAGCTGGCTCAGGTCGTTGTACCGGAAGGGCAGGAGGTACAGCAGGTCACGGACCGTTTCCACGCCCAGTTTTGCCAGCTTCTGTGCAAAGGCCGGGCCGACGCCGGGCAGGCGGATCACCGGCGCGTTAAGGCCAGGCCCCGTGCGTCTCGGCGGCGCCTTGGGTTCCGGACGGACCTCTTGCCGGGGCTCGTGACGCGTCTCGTGGTAGGTTTCTCGGTGCAGCTTCGGCCCGCGGCTCCGCGGTGCGGCTCGGGCTGCTCCGGTCGAGGCGCTTCGACCGCCGCGGGAGGCGGCACGGGAGCGGGCTCCGGCCTTGGCTGAGGGGCGGCTTCCGCGGGCCGCACCGGCGCCGGCCGCGCCTCGGCGGGCGCCTGGGAGACGGGCTTGCTTGTCTTCGGCACCAATGCCTCGGCGCGCTCCTGGTCTCCGTGCTCCTGCGCGCCCCCGCGCTCGGCGGCCAGGCTGCGCTCCTGGTATGGCGCACGTTCTTGCGGGCCCCCGCGCTCCTTCGGTCGCTCGGGAATCGCGGTCGGCTCGCTGAGAGCCGCCGGCTTCGCCCCAGGTGGTTGCCCCGCAGCCGGAGCCTTCTGCTCGTGCTCGCCGCCCTCGGCCCCGCCGCTCTCCAGCGACTGCGCGCGTCGGACGATCAGGTCCAGGATGCGTTCACGTGCCGCCCGCTCCTCGACCACTGCATAGCCGAGCAGCAGCGACACGATCTCGCCGATGACCGCAGCATTCCCGGTTTCTGCCCGTGCATCCGCCTCCCACCGGCTCGCAAACTTGTCCAGCCCACCGATCACGGCCTTATTGCGGTAGCCCTGTTTTCGCTCGAGATCCAGCACCTTGAGCAAGCGCGTAATTGCACTATCCATCATTGCCTCGACCCGTTACCGGGTCCCTTCGTAGACCATAACGCCGAGCGCGCGGGTCCGATGTGAACCGCCAGCGATGGCGTGTATCCAACCACCGAGAACTCCTGGCGCGGGAATGCCTCCTCCAGCCGTTCCAGGAGCTGCGCAGCTTCCGCTTCGAACCCGTAGTGGACGAGATAAAGCTGCTCGATGCGCGAAAACTCGATCACGAAGTCGTAAAGCTCGTCCACCGCCCGGCTGTATGTCTTGACCTTCTCCATCGGGATCAGGTCGCCGTCTTCCATCGTAGCCAGCGGCTTCAGGTCCAGCATGGTCCCCAGGAGTGTCTGCGCCGGGCCCTAGCCGGCCCCACGCCTCCAGATACTCCAGCGAATCCGAGAAGAACATCGCATACATGTGCGGGATCATGCCCCGCACGATCTTGACTACCTCCGCCTGCGCTGCCCCCTCGGCCGCCGCGCGGGCAGCCGCTTCGACGATGATGCCGAGCGCGGCAGAGGTCGTCTGCGTGTCCACCACGATGATCCGCTGCCGGCCCATGAACCCCGACGACGCGCGGCGCACCACGTCGGCGATGTCGAACAACGCGCCGGATGAATGAATGCACACGATGCTGTCGGTCGTCTGGGCAAGGCGGGCAAATACCTGCTGCACCTGCCCGACCGTGGGCGACTCGACGCTCACGCTCTTGCCGTCCGACGCCAGCCGCCGCATGAACGCCTCATCGGTCTGGTTCACGCGTTCGGGATACGACTGTTGCCCGGCCCGCACAATCAGCGGGATGACTTCGATGCCTAGCTGAGCGATGGATGCGGTTTGCGGCAGGTAGGCGCTGCTGTCCGTGACGATCTTGACCTGTGCCACTGCGTTACTCTACTCTGCTGAAATGATGTAATGATAAAACGGCTGGCCGCCTTCGACGACCTCAATCTCTTGCCCCGGGTAGCGCTCGCACAGCCCGTCGCGCAGCGCCTCGGCGTCTTCCCTGCTCACCGGTTCTCCGTAATACAACGTGATCACCTCGAGGTTCGCCGCATCCATCTGCTCGAGCAGCTCGCCGACCACGGCTTCGGGCGTCGCGCCTTTTGCCGTCAGCGTGTCGTTCAGCAGGCCGATGATATCCCCCGAAACCACCTCGATCCCGTCGAAGCGCGCATTCTGCACCGCGCGTGTCACTTCGCCGGTTTGCACGTGCCTGGCGGCCACGGTCATCGCGCTTGCGTTGTGGGCCAGGTCCCCGTGCGGATTGAGCGCCAACAAGCGCGCTGATCCCTTGGGGGATGGTCTTCGACGGCACCACCGCAACGTTCTTCCCTTCGCTCGCTGCCAGCGCCTGGGCCTGGCTCGCCGCCATAACGACGTTGCCGTTGTTCGGCAAGAGCACCACGTCGGCCACCTCGAAGTTGCGGATGGCCTGCAGCAAGTCCTGCGTGCTCGGGTTCATCGTTTGCCCGCCCGAGACGATGCAGTGCGCCCCCAGGCTCTTGAATACCTTCGCCAGCCCTTCGCCCGGCGCAACCGCAATCACCCCGATGCCTTCGACCGCGCTCGTGTCGCAGCCGATCGCAGATGGCTGAGCCGCCTGCTGCACCTTGACCGACCCTTCGAATCGCGGAGGGATCGGGTCATAGCCCGGCGGCATGTCGGGAATGGACATGTCGTCCATGTTTTCGACCACGACGTCGGTCACAAATCCCAGGCTGGTGGCATAGGAAAGGGGCACGCCGGGGTTCGGAACGTGTACGTGTACCTTTACGAGCGTTTCGTCGCCTTCCACCAGCGGGCAATCGCCCATCGCGGTGATCCGCTCGCGTATGTCCGCCACATCCAGTTGCGGCGCCTCGACCAGGAATTGCACGTCGAACCCGTGTACCAGCGGCGGCAGTTCCCGCTGGCCCTTGCTGGGCCGGGCCGCCGCCGGCTTTGCTGCCGTCGTTGGCGCCGCCGCCCGCCCGCCGGTCTCGCCTACGCCAAGTCCGGTGATCTCGCGGAAGATGCCTTCCAGGATGAAGAAGAGTCCCTTGCCCCCGCTGTCCACCTTGCCTGCCTGCGCCAGTACGGGGAGCAGGTTCGGGGTGTTGGCGACGGCACGGTCGGCCGCCACCACTGCCTGGCCGAGCACGGCCGCGAGGTCTGCCTTTCCGGCCTGCTCGTTTCCACCAGCCCCGGCCGCGGCCTCGGCCGCTGCGGCCGCCTCCCGCACCACGGTCAAGATCGTGCCTTCCACCGGCCGGTTAACGCCCTTGTATGCAATGCGACTTCCTTCCGCCAACGCCGCGGCAAACGCGTCCCCCGTGAGAACTCGCTCTTCGGCCAGGCTCTTCGCCATCCCGCGCAGGATCTGTGAAAGGATCACGCCCGAATTTCCCCGGGCCCCCATCAGTGCACCGTGCGCGGCCGCTTTCGCCACGTCGCCCACGCTCTGGGTGCGATCTTCAGTGACCTCGCGACAGGCCGACTTCATCGTCAGCAGCATATTTGTGCCGGTGTCGCCGTCCGGGACCGGGAACACGTTGAGCGCGTTCACGATTTCATGGTGGCGCTCCAGCCAGGTTTGGCCCGCGCACAGCAGCTCGCGGAATCGTGGTCCCTCGACGGGTAGCGACCGAGGGGACCCAGGTTCGGCGCTCGCATCGGGCCGGGCTGCCTGGGGGTCGCCAGCGATGTCTTCGGGGTTGTTCTTCACTGCCAACGAATTATTCCTCCGGATAAGGACGCGCGCACGCGTGGTTAGTCGCCGTTGGGCATGCGGAGACCCTGCACGTGTACGTTTACCTCGGCGACGGGCACGCCAAGGGCCTGTTCCAACGCGTACTGTACGCCATGCATAACACCGTGCGCGACCTCCGAGATGCGCGTGCCATACTGAACGATAACGTAGAGGTCGACCGTGATCTTGCCGTCGCGCACCCGCACGTCGACCCCGCGGCCCCACCGGTCTGGCGCCAGCAGGTCGGCGATGCCGTCGATGAGATTCTTGTTCGCCATGCCGACCACGCCGTAACAGCGCAGCACAGCCTCGCCTGCGAGGGTAGCGATCGCCTGGGGCGAGATCTCAATGCGGCCGGCTTTACTCTCCTCAGTCATACGTCCCCTTTCAGTCAGCGAAGTAACGGGACCAGCCTGCTTCACTTTTGCACAACTTGCCGCCTTGTGTTATTATACCGCTTACGTGTGGCCGGGCGCCCCCTGGGTTGGCTCGGTCTATCTTTGTTTAGATGTGACAGTATCGTCACGCTCGTGACAGTCCGTCACGCAAGTACCTTACTCCTGGGGGGACATTATGGCCAAGTGTGAAGTTTGCGGCAAGGGGCCACAGTTCGGGCACAACGTCAGCCATTCGATGCGCCACACCAAGCGCCGCTGGAACGTCAACGTTCAGCGCATGAGCGTCACGGTGAACGGCGTCGAGCGGAAGCAGAACGTCTGCGCCCAGTGCATCAAGACGATGCGCAAGGCCAAGTCGGCGTAAAGCCTTGCTGAGGCGTTTTCCGCGCCTCCTGCCACCTCGACTGCATGCGGCCGGCGATATCGCCGGCTGTTTGCTTTTAACCAACTCCCTTGGCGCCACCCTGTTAGGACGCTTGAGCGGCTTCGACCGCTGCTCGCAGCGCCCGGATGCCCCCCGCGATACCCTCTTTGTGCCGGAACACCGCAGTCCCGGCGACCAGGACATTGGCGCCGGCTCGAACTGCCTCGGGCGCTGTCTCCGCGTCGATGCCGCCGTCCACCTCGATGTCGATTTCGCGGCCGGCGGCGGCAATCATTGCCGCCAGGCGGGCGATCTTGTCCGTCATGGTCGGGATATAGCTCTGCCCGCCAAACCCCGGATTGACCGACATGACGAGCACCTGGTCGACGTACGGCAAGATCTCGTGCAGGGTTTCCAGCGAGGTTGCGGGGTTCAACACCACGCCCGGCCGCACCCCCAGGTCGCGGATTTGCTGCACGGCACGGTGCAGGTGCGCGCAGGCCTCCACGTGGACCGTGAGGATCGAAGCGCCCGCGTCGACGAACTCCGGGATATAACGCTCGGGCTGGGTAATCATCAGGTGCACGTCGAGTGGCAGCCGGGTGATCTTGCGGAGCGCGGCGACGACGGGCAAGCCGATGCTGATGTTGGGGACAAAATGGCCGTCCATCACGTCGACATGCACGTAGTCGGCGCCACCGGCTTCCGCGGCTTGGACTGCTTCCCCAAGACGTGCAAAATCGGCGGCAAGAATGGACGGCGCAATCTTCAGCACGATTCCCCCTGTGGGCGGAGACACTTCATCGTGTACCGCATCAACGCTTGCAACGGAACGACGCCAGGATTACATAGCAGAGCCGAACCCACGCGGTCCGGCTCGAGGTCTGCCACCTATCTATACCGGCGCAATGATACAACAGAACGGGTTGAAGCGCAAAGGCGAACGGGGTTGTCCCGTGAACGGTCAAGCGTTCCGGCTGCCGCTCGGGGTTTGGAAAAGCTGCCGCCGGTTAGGATGAAACTTTCCTGCACCCGGTGCGTAAAGTGAGTAGACTAAGATAGTTACGCGCCGCTGCTTTCTGCACCGCGGCGCCATCGCAGAGGAACTCCAGGGAGGGTATCATGACTGAGGAACCGAAGGTCGGCGAGACGATGGGTGACGAGACCGTTGGCGAAGGGACTGGAACGACGAGCACGACTGCGACCGAGCGCAGCATCGCAGACGAACTCGCGAAGCTGGGCCAGCAGCTCGCATCAGCCGCAAAGACGGCCTGGGAGAGCGAAGACCGCCGCAGGCTGCAGGGCGAGATCACGACCGGTGTGCAGCGGTTCGGCCAGGAGATCAGCGCTGCCGTAAACAAGGCTGCCGAGAGCGATCAGGCGAGGGACTTCCGGACCCGCGCGACGAAGGTGGCCGAGGACGTGCAGAAGACCGACGTCGTTGACGAGCTCCGCAAGGGCATCCTGGTTGGGCTAGAAGCTATCAACCGCGAGCTGGGCAAGCTCCTCGAGCGCCTGGAGACGACGCCGGGCGAGGCCGAGGTCGTCGCGCCGGTCACGGACACGAGCGGCGGCGAAACCGTCGTCGTTGCCGAGACGCCCATCGTGCCCGACGTGACCCCCGACGAAGAGAACCCCATCGCGTAACGGCTGGTTTAGACGCCACATACGGGCCGGCGGAGCTGCAATCTGCGCTCCGCCGGCCTTCTTCGTTCTTGACAGCAGTGCCAATAGTGGTATCATTACTCTATGGCCGGCATTGAAGACGTTGTGGCACAAATGCGGCGGAACCCTACCGGTGTCCGTTTCGATGACTTGTGCAGAGTGTGCGATTACTACTTTGGGCCCGCCAGACAGAGCAGTGGCAGCCACATGATCTACAAGACGCCGTGGCCCGGGGATCCGCGAGTGAACATTCAAAACGACCGCGGCCGCGCGAAGGCGTATCAGGTTCGACAGGTGCTGAAGGCTATTGAGAGATTGGAGCAGGAGCATGGCGCTGGAGGATGACCGCTACACCTACCGGGTGACTTGGAGTGCTGAAGACAATGAGTACGTCGGCGCATGCCTCGAATTCCCCAGCCTCAGCTGGTTGGCCGGAAGTCCCGAGGAAGCGTTGGCGGGCATTCGCGCGGTTGTTGCGGATGTCGTACGCGATATGCAAGCAAGTGGCGAAAAGCTGCCCCAGCCGCTTAGCCACTCGCCGCTACAGCGGACGGTTCATGGTCAGGATCCCACCCGAGCAGCACCGCCGGCTGGCGATCGAGGCAGCCGAAGCGGGCGTGAGCCTCAACCGGTTAGCCAGCTCGCGGTTGACCGCCCCCTGAGCCTACGACCCCGCCTCCGCCGCCTGCTGATCGGCCATCAATTGAAACACGTTCCAGCTCGCCTTCGCCATGTCGCCCATCGTCGGGCTGGAGTAGGCCCACTCGAGCCACGTCGGCCGGTAGAGGAAGACCGAGAGGACGTACGGTCCTGCCGGCCCCCATATCACGGCCACGTCCCCGTGCGTGTCGGGCACGTATCCGTGCTTGTGTACCGCCTTCGCCCCCGCCGGCAGCCCGCCCACGATCATCTCCTTCATCTCGTTGAGCGACATGAAGTCCAGCGCCTGCTGGCACTCCTCGGGCGTGACCTTATTGTCATACATTGCGACGAGCGTACCGCCGCCTTCGCTGCACTCGACGAGCATCGTCAGCGCGCTGCCGATGTCGCGTGGCGTCGTCTGCATGTACGGATCGGGCTGCGTATTGATATCCGTCCGCTTATTAGCCTCGGTGACGATGTGCGGCGGCACGGCCATCTTCCGGTCGTACGGGGCGGCCATGAACGTATTGCTCATGCCCAGCGCCTTGAACTGCCGGTTCATCTCGGCCACCCCGCGATCCCAGTCCCCGTCGCCGACGATCCCCAGCATCAGGTTCGCCGTGAAGTTGCCGCTGTGCATCATCGTTTCGCTGATGATCTTGCTCGTTTCGATCCCCGGCGCCTGATCGAGCTTCCGGTACACCTGCTCCAGGATCGCGATCTTCAGCGTGCTCGTGCCCGCATAGGCCACGTCCGCGTTGATCGCGATCTCTTCTCCCGTTGGCAGGTAATGGAGCCACACGCTGCCGATCCCCGGGAATTCGTCGAGGCGGGCTTGCAGCAGCGTGCCCAGCGCCTTGACGTCGATGGGCAGCGGGGGCGTGACCTTCGTCGGCAGCTTGACCGAACGGTTGCCGGGACTCGCCAGCCCGGCCAGCAGCGCCTTCTTGGCCTCAGCCCGATCCGTCGCCAGCCCCGGCTTCCCAGGGGTGAGCGTCAGCGATTCCAGCACGGGTATCGGCGCGCCCGCCGGCCGGTCGTGCTCCGCGATCGCCTGGTCCAGCCACGCCTCCAGCGCCGCGTCGTCATACCGGTACTGTAACGGGATGTCGATCGTTTTGGGCGAGCGTTCCAGCGAGTTCTCGACCAGGTATCGCACGAGAAGGCCCGGCAAATCCTGCGCCTGCGCCTCCTTCAGCATGGCGTATGCGTCGACCTGGAAGTTCACGGTTTCAGGCCGCAGCACGAGCCTCTCGTCTCCGTGCCACACCTCGAGCGGCTCGCTCAACCCGCGCGTCAGCGACGCGACCGCTTCGCTCTCCGTCGCGCCGTGTACCTCCAGCCCGCCGACGCGCACCCACGCCGGAACGACGCCCGCCGTGCGGCGGTAGCGGATGTAGGGCAGCGACAGCAGCGCGGCCGCCACCAGGACAAGGATCAGGAGGACCCGCAGGACTTTCCGCAACTTATTCCCACTCGATGGTCGCCGGCGGCTTCGAGCTCACGTCGTAAACGACGCGGTTCACTCCGGGGACCTCGTTGACGATCCGGTTGCTGGCACGCGCCAGCACTTCGTAGGGCAGCCGCGCCCAGTCCGCAGTCATGAAATCGTCCGTCGTCACGGCCCGGATGGCCGCCGTGTCCGCGTATGTGCGGCCGTCGCCCATCACCCCAACCGAGCGCACCGGCAGCAGCACGACGAACGCCTGTGAGACGGTCCGGTACAGCCCTGCTGCCCTCAATTCCTCCAGGAAGATCGCATCCGCCCGCCGCAGCGTCTCCAGCCGCTCCCACGTCACCTCGCCAATGATCCGGATCGCCAGCCCCGGCCCCGGGAACGGATGCCGCCAGACGATTTCCTCGGGCAGCCCCAATGCCTCGCCCACCAGCCGCACCTCGTCCTTGAACAGGTGCCGCAGCGGCTCGATCAGCTTGAACTGCATGTCCTCCGGCAGGCCGCCGACGTTGTGGTGGGTCTTGATCGTGCGCGCGGTCTTCTGCTCGCCCCGGCTGGCCGATTCGATCACATCCGGGTACAGCGTGCCTTGCGCCAGGAACTGCGCGCCCTCCATGCTGACCGCTTCGACCGCCGCGGCTTCGAACACCCGCACGAAGCGGTTGCCGATTCGCTTCCGCTTCTGCTCAGGGTCCGTCACGCCCGACAGATCCGCAAGAAAATCCTCCGCCGCGTTGACTGCAAGCAGGCGCATGCCCTGGTGTCGCTGGAACGTCTCGACGACCTGTGTCGCTTCGCCCTGCCGCAGCAGGCCGTGGTCGACGAACACGCAGGTCAACTGATCGCCGATCGCCCGGTGGATCAGCGAAGCCGCGACCGCGGAATCCACGCCGCCGCTCAGGCCGCACACGACCTGTCCCTCCGCCACCTGCGCCCGGATCGCGTCGACTGATTCCGAGATGAAGTTCGCCGCCGTCCAGTCCGGCCGGCACCCGCAGATGTCCAGGACGAAGTTGTGCAGCAGCGCCTTGCCCTGCGGCGTGTGCTGGACCTCCGGATGGAACTGCACCCCGTAGATGCCCCGGCTCGGATCGCCCATCGCGGCGACCGACGACGGCGTGGTTGCGAGTGGCGTGAATGTGGGCGGCAGGTCCACCACGTGGTCGCCGTGGCTCATCCACACGCTCATCTCGAGCGGCAGTCCCTGCAACAGCGGCGCATCCTCCGCCACCACCGTCACGCCCGCGTGGCCGTACTCCCGCCGCGCGGAGGGGTCCACCCGTCCGCCGAGGTTCTGCGCCAGCAGTTGCATGCCGTAGCAAATCCCCAGCACCGGTTTCCCAGACCCGAGCACGAAGTCCGGCAGCCTCGGCGCGCCTTGGTCGTACACGCTGTTCGGCCCGCCCGACAGGATGAAACCGCGTGGGTTCAGCGCAGCCAGCCGCTCTGCCGGCGCGTCCCACGGGATAAGCTCACAATACACGTGCAGCTCCCGCACCCGTCGCGCGATCAGCTGCGCCGTCTGGGAACCGTAATCCAGGATTGCAATACTATCGTGCTTCATCTTCGGACCCTGAGAAACCGGTTTCTTCAAGAAACCTGGTTCTCACCTCACTCTTCCAGCGTGATCTTCCCGTTCTCCATGCTGGTGATGACCGCCAGCGTCTCGATCGGCACGCCGAGATCGGCAAGCGCCTCCCGGCCTCCTTCGAAGCGCTTTTCGATCACCGCGCCGATGCCGATCAGTTGCGCGCCGGAGTTCTGCACCAACCGCACGAGCGCCCGGATCGTCTCGCCGCGCGCCAGGAAGTCGTCGATCACCAAGACGTGATCGCGCGGGCCGAGGAACTCGGGCGAAATCATCAGCTCCGTCATGACCCCTTTCGTGTGTGACGGTGCAGATGCCGTCATCGCGTTTGGGTGCATGGTAACGGGCTTGGTCTTGCGCGGTATACGACCGGAATCCCCAGCGCCAGTGCCGTGGTCAGCGCGGGGGCAATGCCGCTGATCTCCGCCGTCACGATTTTGTTGGCGCCGAGATGTGCGAAACGTGCGGCCAGGGCGCCCCCGACCGCCAGCATTAGCGCGGGGTCGACCTGGTGATTGATAAAACTGTCAACCTTGAGAATGCCATTGCCCAGGTTGACGCCATCGCGCAGGATCCGGTCTTTCAAGAGTTCCATCAGATAACTCCTCTTCTCGCGGCTGCAACCCTGCTATTTTACCCGTTGGCTGCCCGATCGGTAAATCGGGACGCGACGCCCGCGGAACGGCCTGTACCACAGCCGGCCACAAGCATTTTGCGCTGCTGGTTACAACAAAGAGACGGTGACAGATAGTGCAATGCTGTGCCATCATAGTCGGATGTGGGTTGTGGAATTGCAGGGACGATGTAATGGCTAAGAACAAGCGAATCAGCGGCATCGACATTGACGAGGATATCGTGTATCAGGAGCGCGAGTGGAAGGCTCCAGCGCGTCGGCTGGGTCGATCATCTGGCTTCTGCTATTGGCGGCATTGCTCGGAGTGTTCGGCAAGGGCGTGCTGTCAGACGCGCAGGCAGCCGACCCGACCGAGGTGTTATCGGTCAAGTATGCCCGGTTCGAGCGCTACCGCTCTCCCACCACGATTGAGTTGGTCATCGGTCCCACGCTGACCGGCGCCGGCAAGTTCGCGATTGCGCTGAACCGGGAGTTCGTCGACCGCGTTTCCATCGATCGGATTGACCCCGAACCGGAGTCCGTTAAGAGTGACAGCAATCGGCTCCTCTACGAGTTCGAGGTCACGGCTGACAACCAGCCGGCTCACGTCTATATCAATTACGAGTACTCGCAGTTTGGCGCTTCTGAAGTGCAGATCAATCTCGAAAATGGTCCGGGGTTAGCTCTGCACCAGTTCGTATATCCTTAACCTCATCGGGTGTATTGAGAGTAGGAGACAGTATGGGTTCTGTAGTGAGAGCAGCAGCGGTTTACTTATTCCTCTTGGTCGTCTTCCGGATATCCGGCAAGCGCACCCTGGCGCAGTTCACGCCGTTTGACTTCATCCTGCTGCTGATCATCAGCGAGACCGTTCAGCAGGCGATGGTCGATACCGACAACTCGTGGACCAACGCCGCGATCCTGGTGCTCACCCTGGTTGGCATCAGCATTGCGTTGTCTCTGATCCGAGAACGCGTTCCCGTGGCTCGAGCGCATCTTCGGGGGCAGCCCGGTATTGGTGATTGAACAAGGCAAGTTGCACGAGGACCGGATGCGGAAAATGCGTATCGACGAGGCCGACATCATCAGCGCGGCCCGCGCTCAAGAGGGGCTTGAGCGGATCGATCAAATCAAGCACGCCGTGGTCGAGACCGGCGGACAGATTACCATCATCCCTAAACAGCAGGCCTCGGAGTAGTGCCGGAGGGCAGCATGTTCCTGATCCAGATGCTTTTGCCGCTGTACGACAACGACGGCCGCGCGCTCGGCACGCGATCGCTATGACGCGGTCTTCCGGACGCTCACCGAACGGTTCGGCGGCGTCACCGCGTTCACCCGCGCCCCAGCCGAGGGTGCGTGGAAAGAGCCGGGCGCCGGCGCGGTTAACCGAGATCGGGTCGTCATCTTTGAGGTGATGGTCGACCGCCTCGACCACGATTGGTGGGGTGCGTACCGCCGGCAGCTCGAATCCGACTTCCGGCAGGAAAAGCTCCTGATTCGCGCGTCTGCCCGTGGAGGAACTATAGCCCCGTCGCAAGCTGAGGCGCCGCAAGACCGGTAGGTCAACTTGCGCGCCCAGTCCTCCGCCAGTGTATTTCCGGTCTGCGCCAGTTTCGCGCCCGCCAGATCCACCCGGCCGGGTAACCTGCCATCTTAGCCACGTCGCCCAGACCCCGGATCAGCGGCACGAGCACCACCGCCCGCACGCGCTCGCTTGGCTCGAGTTCCGGCAGCCGTTTCCCCAGCCGCCGGTAAGGCGTCCTGCAGTAGGCCGCGACGCCTCCGATCAGCCCCAGCAGCCACCACGGCCGGTGTAGGATGCTCAGCAGCAGCAAGACGGGTAGGGCAACCAGGTATGTGACATAACGAATCCCATGCCGTTTCCGCCACAGGTCCGCCTTCCCGTCGCCTCGGGCGTAGCGATAGTATTGCTTGGCAAAGCCCTTCGCGGTGCTCCGGGGCCGGAAGTGAGCCACGGCCCTCGGCGCCCACGCGAATCCCCCGACCTCATCCCGCAGCCGGAGATCGAAGATCAAGTCCTCGCAGTAGTCGATCCATTCCGGGTACCCACCCGCGGCCTCATAGGCCCGCCGGGTAAACGCCACGGACCGGCTGGAAGGTAGGAAAGTGGCGGGATCGATGTCCTCTATGTCGGGCAGCGTGGTCGCGCCGAGCGCGATCTCGAACGTGCTGCGGGGATCGCTGACGAAGAACCCCGCCGCCACCTCCGCCTCGCCGTTCACCAGCGGCCGCACCAGTTCCTCGAGCCACTGAGGCTCCAGCGTGACCCCGGCATCCACCGAAGCGATGATGTCGCACGAGGCTGCGGCAATCGCCACGTTCCGTCCGCGCGAGATGTTCGCGCCCGGCTCGACGATGACCTTCAGCGGCAGCCGGTCCGCGTACTCGCGAATGATCTTCGACGGTGTTATCGCGCGAGCCGCCGTCCACGAAGACGACCTCTTCAGGCCACCGGGTCTGCGCGACGATGGAATCCATCAGGCGGCGAATTGCTTCGCCTTCGTTAAGAACGGTGCAGATGAGCGACACTGGCATGGGGGGTGGACCTGTCGGGTATGATAGTTACCGCATACGGCGTGATGCTGGTCATAATTATAAGGTCGGAAAGAGTGTATCGGAAATCGACGTATTGAGAGGGTGGAAGATGAGCGAACAGAAACACGATCAGGAACAATCTGGCAACGCGCCCGGCGCCCAGCCTGGCGCGCAGCGCGACTTAGCCGGCCTGCTAGGCGGTTTGCTGGGCGGCCAGCCCGTCGAGAACCTGCCGCAAGGCGGCCCGGCCAGTGGCGGCCAGGGCTACCGGGCGGCAGCCAGTCGAACGAAGTCTCGGATATCCTCGGCGGCTTGCTCGGCGGCGGAGCGGGGAGCGGCAGCAGCGCCGGCCAGCCTCAAGCGGGTAGCGGCGATTTGGCGAGCGTTCTCGGTGGATTGCTCGGCGGAGGCTCGGCAGGAACGGCACCGCAGCAGCCACAGGGCCTGCCACCACAGCAGCCCCCGTCCGGCGGCGATCTCATGGGCGTCCTCGGCGGGTTGTTGGGCGGCGGCCAGCAGAGCAGCGGCAGTGGTAGGGCTCGGAGGCGATGTCTTGGGCGGCCTCCTTGGCAGTGTCATCGGCAACAACCAGGCCAGCCATACGGTCAGCCAGCAGACGGGCCTTTCACAGACCCTCGTGCAGGCGCTCCTGCCCATGATCCTGGGCATGCTGCTCCGCAACAACAAGTCGGGCCTCCGCAGCCAGGGCCTCAACATCGACGCGGGCAACACCCAGAACGCGGAGGAGTTCGACCAGGTCGCGCAGCGTGTGCAGCGCGGCGAGCAAGTCGATCCCCAGCAGCTTCAATCCGCAGGGTTTACGAAGGCGCTTGCCCAGCACAGCGGGTACAGCGAGGCCGAGGTCGCCCCTGCAGTCGTCAAGATCTTGCAGACGCTGGGCCAAAACGCTCGGTAGCGGGGCAACAAAAAACGAACGCCTTGGCGTTCGTTCGGGTTTGCGTCGTGTAGTTGCACCAGAGTCGGCGCAAGAACCAGGTCCGGTTGGTCTTGCGCCGACGCACGGACTCAGTTATTTCTGTGTCCAGTGAACTGGTGACCGTAGGATAAGCGATCCCTGTTGCGCGTGTATGGCAGGAGCGCGGCGTCCCTGCAACACGCTGTTACAGCCTCGTAACACTATCCCCGCCACCAGTCGAAGTGCTGCGCCCAGTCGACATACCCATACGTTCCGACAGGATCGGGCGCCGGCGTGAGCTCGTCGACGACCAGCGTGGGTTCGCCGCCTTCCGCCGCCACCAGCCACAGCGACGCTTGGCCCTCGTCGGTCATGCGCGCGAACAGGATGTGACTCCCCTGTCGCGACCACAGCGGCCGTTCGTCTCGGTAGCGTGGATCCTCGGTTAAGGGCGTGACGACTCCGGTTGCCACGACGGCCACGTCGATGTGCCGGGTCAGCAGGGCCGCAGCAGTGGCCTCGCCCAACGCCAGCTCAGGTTCGTCAGGCATCGCGGCGAATGCCAGCTGCATCGCATCCGGTGACCAGGTCGGCGTGATCGCTGCGAGCGTCGATGGCGACTGGAACCCGTCGGCAGCCACTCGCTTGTTCGTCCAGGTCGGCAGGCCGTCCCCAACGGTCGTCGCAATCGACGTGTTCCTCGGTCTCAGAAACGGCGACGAAGTCGCGGCGCTGTAACATCGGCTCGCTCTGAACCACCTGGGCAGCGGGGGGATTCCCACCCGGAGGGGGCAGCGCCGCCGAGTATAGCCTGACATTGCCTTCAGGCGCCGTGCCGCCCGGGTGTTGCCAGAAGAGCACGTGCTCCGGATCGCGCCAGCCGGCCAGGTTCACCGCAGACTGGCCCGCGCGCACGAGCAGCACCGGCTGCCCGCCGGTCGTCGGCACGACCCAGATGCCATCCTCCGGGTTTGCGCCCGGCCCGCCCTGCTCGTCCGACAGCCACTCGTACGCCACCCGGAGTCCATCCGGGCTCCACGCAATTGCACCAACCCGGCCGCTTCCCTGCGCGGTAACGAGGCGCGAGCTGATGTCGGTCGCCGGATCGAGCGTCTGCAGGTGCCCTGCGTCGGTGACGTATGCCAGCAAATCGTTCGTCGGTGACCACGCGAACCGTTCGACCGTAAAGCCCTGGTTGATGACGTGGTTCCCGGTGCCCGTGCGCCTGACCAGCCAAACCTGTTGCTGGAACGTCGAGACGGTCTCGGCGCACGGCGACCGGCCTTCGTGCAGCGGCTCCTCGCACGGGCGGTCGCGCTCGATCAGCACGGTCCGGTCCTTGCGATACGCGATCCATTCGCCGCTTTCGGCCCAATGCGGCTCGCGATTGTGCCCGTCGATGGTGAGCCGCTGGCTTGGCCCGTCGGGAAGCAGCATCACCCACAGGTCCCCTCCCCGTATGTAAGCCACTCGCCCCAGCGCGGTAGGCGGGGGCGGTGCGCGGGGCCATGGCCGTAGCCAGGGCTTTCGCCAGCCGCTCGTTCTCCTCCACCAGCGCCTGGACCGTCGCCTGGGGCGCCGGGTCGGGCGTGGGCGTCTGTTCGATCCCCACCGCCAGCGTTCCCGTGCATGCGGAGAGCAAGGTACAGATCAGCAGCAGCGCCGGCCACGCTGTTCGGCGTCTCATCGGGCTTCCGGCAATCTCACGGTCACCACCGTGCCCCGGCCCGGCCTGCTGCGGATCGTCATGCTCCCGTTGTGTCGCGCCACGATCGCCTTCACGAGGGCCAGCCCCAGCCCGCTTCCCTCCACCCCGATTCCCGCGCTGCCGCGGTACAGTTCCTCGCCGAGATGCGGCAGCTCGTCCGGCGGCACGCCCGGTCCCGTGTCCGCTACCTCGACCGCCACGTTCGCCCCGTCCTCGTACGCACGGATTTCTACGGTCGCGCCCTCGGCCGTGAACTTGAACGCGTTGTCGATCAGGTTGTGAAAGGCCAGAAACAGCAGGTCGCGGTCCCCCGCCACCGGCGAGAGCGGCCAGGGAGCTTCTGGCACCGTCAGGTTAATCCGCCGTTGCGCCGCCTCGGGCCGGTCCCGCGCGATTTCCACCAGCTCGGCCAGCAGCCCGCCGATGTCCACCTCATCCTTTTCGAGCGGCTGGATCTCCAGGTCCGTCAGCTTGCGGAGGTCCGCGCTCAACCGCGCCAGCCGGTCGACCTGCCCGCGCAGGCTCCGCACCGTCTGCGGATCGCCTGCGCCGTTCAGGTTCGCCAGCGCCGCCCGCATCGCCGTGAGCGGGTTCTTCACCTCGTGATCCAGCCGCCGGATGAACCGCCGCCGCGAGTCGGCCTCTTCTGCTTCCACGGCCGCCGCGGCCGCCGCGACGGCATGTCGCCGCCGCTCGCCCACTGCCACCAGCGCCGCCGCCACGCCTGAACCCGCGACGCCCAGCAGCACCAGCAGGCTCCCGATATCAGCTCGCAGGTAGACAATCGGGTTGTTCAGCCCGCCCTGCTGCCAGATGGCGGCCAGGATGAGCCCCAGCGCGAGGGGGACCAGCGCCAGTGCGTAGCGGATCACCGCCCGACCTCCACCGCGGCGACGAAGCGGTAGCCCTGGCCGATGCTCGTCTCGATGAAACGCGGGGTTTCTGCGTCATCCTTGAGGCCCCGGCGCAGCTCTGCGATGCGGGTGTCGACCGCGCGGGTTGCCGCAGGGTAATCCCAGCCCCACACCGCGTCGAGCAGCCGCTCGCGGAAATGACCTCGTCGGGGTGCAGCATGAGGTATTCGAGGACGGACACCGCTTTCGCGGTCAGCGCGACTTCCCGGCCGTTCAACATCGCGCGTCGGGCCTGCCGGTCGAGCTCGAGGTTGTCTGCACGCAGACGGTGCGCGCCGGCCAGCGAGGGCGTCCCGGGATGCGCGCGCCGGAGGATCGCGCCGGATGCGCGCCACCAGCTCGTAGGGTTCGAACGGCTTGCCGAGGTAATCGTCGGCCCCTTCGTCCAGCGCGACCGCCCGCTCGGTCGGCGACCCGACGCGCGTCAGCAGGATCACAGGCGTCCAGTTGCCCGCCCGGCGCAGCCGGCGCAGCACCTCCCGGCCGTCCAGCACGGGCATGAGCACGTCGAGGATCACCAGGTCGACCGGCTCGCGTTCCAGCCGTTCCAGAGCCGCCCGGCCATCCGCCGCGTACCCCACCGCATACCCCGTCCGCTCCAAGAACGCGCCGACGTGTTCGGTGACGCCCGGGTCGTCATCGACCAGGAGGATGCGTACAGGCTGCGATCTAGCGTCCAGGACCATTGAGACCTCCACCCGCAGTATAGCGCCAGCCGCAGGCAGACGCAACTGGTCTGCGCGGCTGCCGTAGGGTCGGGTCACCCAACCCCTACACCCGCGCTACGAGAGCTACGGACCCGGCCGGCGGTGTTATAATGCCCCCCATGTCCAATCGCGAGTTCCGCCTGGAGCACGAGCAGCACTACGATCGGCGGGGGCCCCTGCGCTGGATCCTGTCCCACCTGGCGCGCTATCCCCATTTCCCTCTGCTCGCGCTCCTGGCCGCCATCTTCAACAACTTCTTCTACAGCCTCATCCAGGTCATCATCGGCCGCGCCTTCGACCTGATCACCCAGCCCGTCTTCTCCCGCACCGCGCTCGCCGCGCTCGCTCTGACCACCGTCGCCATCGCCGTCGGCCAGGGTGTGACTGGCCTCATGCGCAACTACTCGGTCGAGTTCGTCGCCGCCCGGGTCGAACGCGACGCCCGCGACGAGCTCTACGCCAGCCTGCTCGGCAAGAGCCAAACCTTCCACGGCCGCCAGCGCATCGGGGACATCATGGCCCGCGCGACCAACGACGTGCACATGCTCAACCTGATGTTCAGTCCGGGCCTCATGCTCATCCTTGACTCGTTGATGGCGATCGTCGTGCCGCTCGTCCTGATCGCGCGCATGGACCCCCAGTTGCTCTTCGTGCCCGGCATCTTCCTCGTCGGCCTCGCCATCACCATTGACAACTTCAACCGCCGGCTCAACCCCGTCAGCCTCGCGATCCGCGAGCGATTCGGCGACATGAACGCCGGCCTTGCCGAGGCGATCGCCGGGATCGAGGTCGTGAAGTCGAACGTGCAGGAGAGCTACGAGTGGTCGAAGTTCACCGGCAATGCCCGGCGTGTCCGCGACCTCAACGTGCGGCAGGGCGAGATTCAGGCCCTCTACTGGCCCTCGCTGCTCTTCGCGTTCGCCTGGGCCGCGGCCGTGCTTCACGGGTTGTTGCTCTGGCGCGCCGGCGTCGTGACCCTCGGGCAAGCGATCACCTACCTCGGCCTTGTCGGCACGCTGCGCTTCCCCACCGGCATGTCGATGTTCACCTTCAACCTGGTCCAGCTCGGGATTGCCAGCGCCCGGCGCATCCTCGAAACGATCAATACCGAGACGGAGCTCGACGAGAACCCGCGTGGCCTCAGCCGGCCGATTCTCGGTGAGGTCGCTTTCGATAATGTGAGCTTCGGCTACAGCGCAGCTGGTCGGGAAGCGGTCGCGGCGCCGGAGTCCGCAGATGGCAATGGAGCCGCGCCGCGCGGCGTCCTTCGCGACGTCAGCTTTTGCGCCAATCCCGGCGAAACCGTCGCCATCGTCGGCCAGACGGGTTCTGGCAAGTCCACGCTGACCCGGCTCATCAACCGCATCTTCGATGCCGACTCGGGCCGCGTCCTGATCGACGGCGCTGACGTCCGCGACTGGAACCTGGAGTCCCTCCGCTCGCAGATCTCTTTCATCGAACAGGACCCGTTCCTGTTCTCGCGCACCATCCGCGAAAACATCGCCTTCGGCCGGCCGGATGCCACGGAGGCCGAAATCGTCGCGGCCAGCCAGGCCGCGCAGGCTCACGACTTCATCTTGTCCTTCAAAGACGGCTACGACACCGAGGTCGGCGAGCGCGGCGTGACCCTGTCCGGCGGCCAGCGGCAGCGCATCGCCATCGCCCGCGCTTTCCTCACCGACCCGCGCATCCTGATCCTCGACGACAGCACCAGCGCGATCGACAGCGCGACCGAAGACCAGATCCAGCGCGCCATGCGGCGCATCAGCCAGGCGCGCACCACGTTCCTGATCACCCACCGCCTGAGCCAGATCCGCTGGGCCGACCGCATCCTCGTCCTTCGCGGCGGCGAGTTGGTGGACCAGGGCACGCATGAGGAGTTGCTCAGGCGCAGCCCGGATTATTGCCGCATCTTTGCCAGGTCCTGCTGATGGGTTTCATTCTCGACGGCCTCGATAGCGAGGCATACGACAGGCAGTATCGCGACCGCGACCTCGTGCGCCGGGTCTTGGGCTACTTCCGCCCGCATGCCAGGCGCATGATCCTCGTCGCCGCCGCGCTCACGCTCAACTCGCTCGCGGGCAGCGGCGGCCCGATCCTCATCTCGTCCGGCATCGACCTGATGTCCAGGAACCCGTCCCTTCAGGCCATGTTGTTGCTGTCGGCCGGGGTGCTCCTGCTCGGCATCATGGCCTGGGTCTTCAACTTCGTCCAGCAGTGGTTCTCCGCCCGCGTCGTCGGCGACGTGGTGCTCAAGATTCGCGAGGACGCCTTCGCCGCCACCATCCGGCACGACATGTCGTTCTACGACGAGCACCCGTCGGGCAAGGTCGTCAGCCGGGTCACGTCGGACACCCAGGACCTCTCCGACGTAGTGACCCTGGTGACGGGCCTGATGAGCCAGGTCCTGCTCGTCGTTTTCCTCAGCATTTGGCTCCTGGCGATCGACGCACGGCTTACCGCGCTGCTCTTCCTCATGGCGCCGGTTGCTGTCGTCATCGCACTGGCCTTCCGCCGCATCGCGCGGACCGTCACCCAGCGGGCCCGCCGCGTCACCGCCAAGATCAACGCCCAGATCCAGGAATCGGTGAGCGGCATCGTGGTTGCAAAGAGCTTCCGGCAGGAGGGCGCGATCTACCGGGCCTTTGCCGACAACAACCGCCAGGCCTACGGTGTGACCTTGCGTCGCGGCATTACCCTCGACACCATCTTCCCCATCATCGGCAGCTTCCAGGGCATCAGCGTCGGCGTGCTCATCTACTTCGGCGGCCTGGCGACGCTCGGGCCTTCCGGGATCACGGCGGGCAGCTGGTACCTCTTCATGCAGTCCGTCGGCTTCTTCTGGTGGCCCCTTATCGGCATCGCCTCGTTCTGGAGCCAGTTCCAGGACGGCTTGGCCGCCTCCGAGCGCGTCTTTGCGCTCATCGACGCCGAGCCGAAGGTGGTGCAGACCGCCAATGTGCAGGCGCCGCGGCTGTTAGGCGACGTGCGCTTCGGGCACGTCCATTTCACCTATACGCCGAACGCCGAGGAACACCGCGGGGGCGAGGTCGTCCTGCCCGACTTCAACCTGCACATCCGCCCCCGGGAGACCGTCGCGCTCGTCGGCCACACGGGCGCGGGCAAGACCAGCGTGGGGCGCCTGGTCGCGCGTTTCTACGAGTTCCAGGGCGGCGAGCTGCAGATCGACGGCCGCGACATCCGCACCTTCGACCTCGCCGCCTACCGGCGCCAGGTCGGCGTCGTGCCCCAGGAGCCGTTCCTCTTCTCCGGTACGCTGAAGGATAACATCCGCTACGGCCGGTCAGACGCGACGGACGAGGAGGTTGCTGCGGCCGCCCGCCGCGTCGCGGGCGGCGAGTGGGTGGGGGATCTGCCCGACGGCTTGGACACCGACGTGGGCGAGCGCGGGGCGAGTCTCTCGATGGGCCAGCGGCAGTTGGCCGTGCTGGCGCGCGTCGTGCTGAAAGACCCGGCGATCTTCATCCTCGACGAAGCAACCGCAAGCGTCGATCCGTTCACCGAGACGCAAATCCAGGAAGGGCTGGCCGAGATCATGGCCGACCGGACCGCGATCGTCATCGCCCACCGCCTGTCGACCGTCGTCGCTGCGGACCGCATTATCGTGATGGACCACGGGGAAATCATCGAGGAAGGCAACCACGCCCAGCTTCTGGCCCGCGGCGGCCACTATGCCACACTGTACGACACCTACTTCCGGCATCAGACCCTGGATTACAGGCCGCCCGACGCACCCGAAGATCGTTCGCCGGCCTTCCTTGGCTGAACCCCAGCTCGACCCGGCCGCCCCTCAGCCCGACCCGGCCGCCCCTCAGCCCGACCCACCAAGCGCACGCCAACGCGCGAGCAGCGCCCGGTTGGTCACCTCATTCTCCAAAAACGACCGCCGCCACTCGGGATTCTCGATCATCTCGGACCGCCGCACCAGCAGTTCATAGCCTGCTTCGAGTGGGTCGCGCTCCGACACGCCCGGTGTCTCCACTTCCGCAAACACGTCCGCGATACACAGGTACACCCGCGACGGGTAGTCGAGCCGGATGGCGCCCTGTTTCTGCAACTGGGCCCACACCTCGAGTGCCAGCCGCTGCGCCTCTTCCCGTCGCCCCAAGCGAAGCACGGCCCGCGCCTCGACTGCTTCCACTTCAGTCCAGGCGCCCTCGATACTGTGCGCCGCGTAAAGTGCGTGAGCCTCGGCAAGAAAAGACGCAGCAGTCGTCAGTTCGCCCGCTTCCTCCAGAACTAACCCCAGGTTGCCCAGACAATTGGCAACGCTCAGAGGATCGCTTTTGGTCTCCCTGAGCTCCGCCAGCAGGCGCTCCCCGATCTCCCGGCCACGCTCGCGCTCGCCGGCGCACCAGTAGACATAGGACAGGTCGAACCGGTTGGTCACCTGAATGTTTCGATCGCCAATCGCTTCCGCCGTCGCCAGGGCTTCCCGGTGGAGGGCGATCGCTTCCGGGTACAGGCCCAGCTGCGCGGAGTTCAGGCCCACGTTGCGCAGCTGGCGCGCACGATTCGATCGGTGGCTCCCCCGGCGCCCGACTTCCGCGGCCTGGTTTGACAGGATCAGGGCACGCGCCGTATCGCCCACGTCGGCATAGTACACCGAGAGCGCGGCAGCCGCCTGCGACCTCACTGATTCATCCTCGACAGCCGGCAGCTTTGCCGCAACCTCCTGGACAAGCTTACGCGCTGCATCCCATCGGTTCAGGCGCACCGCGGCCGGAATCTGCCTGCTCAACGCGCGCAGCTCGAGGGCAGGATCGGCCAGGCGGAGGGCGACAGCCGCGGCCGCTTCGCTCGCGTGCATCTGTTCCTCGAAATGGTCCAGCCTTCCGGCAAGTCGCGCCTCACGCAGGAAGACCTCTGCCCGGCGTCGGTCGTCGTCCCACGCTTCTGCCAGCGCCAACAAGGCCTGCAGATCGTGGCGCTGTGCCTCACGCTCCTGGCGCAAGTTCAGCACCTCTTCTCTGCCCGCAAGCGCACGCCAGCGCCGGTCGAAATCGTCTGCCTCGGTCTCGGCCAGTGCGCGATCGAAGAACGCCTGCGCTTCCACCGTCGCACCCTGGCTCATCGCCCGTTCACCCGCTGCCATCCACTGATCGGCCGCCTCGGCCCGCATGCCCGCCTCCCGATAGTGGTGCGCAAGCACTTCGGGCTGCCCCTGCCAAATCCGCGGAAAGCCTGCCGCGATCGTTTCCGCGATCCGCCGGTGATACGCCTGCCGCTGTCCGCTTGAGCAGCATCGCATACGCGGCTTCCTGGATCAACGCATGCTTGAACGCATACCCCGGCAGTCCCGCGACCTCGTCAGGAATGATCAGCCCTGTGTCGAGCAGTACGTCCAGGTCGCCGCGCAACCGCCGTTCGTCGAACGGCACGACCGCCGACAGGAGCACGTGCGAGAACCCGCGGCCGAGCGCCGCCGCCCACTGCGCCGTTTCCTTCGCCGCCCCCGCCCGATCGATATGTGCGGTGAGCGAATCGAGCAAGGTCGCCGGGAGGGGTGGTGCGCTCAGCGCGGCCCGACTCCTGTCTTCCGGCCCCGCAGCCGCCGCAGCCGCCACCGAGTTCACCATCGTCTGCGTGAGTTCCTCGACGTACAGCGGCACCCCGTCCGTCTGCCGGACGATCAACGCCCGTTCCTGTTCCCCCAGCCCGCTGGCGCCGGCAAACTCGTCCACCATCTTCATCGTCTGCGCTGAGTTAAGAGGGCCAAGCTCGACCGAAAAGGTCTGCCGCTGCGGCAGCCACGGCGCGGCGAACGTCGGGCGCCAGGTGAGCAGCACGACGCAGGGCAGACCGAGCAGGATGTCCAGCGAGCGCCCGATCCACGCCACGCTGGTCGGGTCCGCCCAGTGCAGGTCCTCGATTGCCAGCACCAGCGGCTGTCGCTCGGCTTCATGCGCTACGAGCGTGAGCGCCGTCTCTCGGATCCGCTCGCGCTGCTCCTGCGTGATCGTCCCCGGCTCGCCGCCCTCGAACGGCAGCCCCAGCAGTGAGGCCATCAAGCGGAGCGTCCCCGGCTGCGCTGTGCCGCTGCGAGCGAGCGCCGCCTCCAGCTTGTCGCGTCTGGCAGACACGTCCTCTCGAGGCTCGAAACCGAGTAACTGTTCGAGATGAGCGATGATCGGATACAGGCTCGTGTTCTGGAAATAGGGCGAGCAGCCGCTCTCCACCCAGCGGGCTTCTCCGGGCCGTCCGTCTGTTTCAACTCCCACACCAGTCGCGACTTGCCCATTCCCGCCTCGCCGGATAATGCGATCAGCTGGCCGCAACCCCCGCTCGCCGCCCGCACGCATTCTTCCATCCGGTTCAGTTCGTCGTCCCGGCCGGCCAGCGGCGTCAGGGTCCAGGCCGCGCCAGCCGGTCGAGGCGGTCGCGCTCGTTCCGCTCACCATGCACCTCGAATAGCAAGTCATGCTCGAGCGAACCCGGCGCTCCCGCCGGTGCGCAATCAAACCAGGTCTTCACCAGCCGTTCGGTGTCAGCTGTGACGATCACATGACGGGGGCGTGCCAATTTCATCGTCGCGGGCCTGGTCGGGGACATTTCCCACGATGCCCCCCGCTGTGGTGACCATCACGCCGGTATGAACGCCGATCCGGAGGGGATCGCTGCCTCGGGTAGCCTCCACGATCGCCAAGCCCGCCGAGACCGCTCGCCGAGCCGCATCTTCTTGAGCGTTTGGGTAGCCGAAATAGGTGAGGCAGTCCGCGCCCTGCCGTGGTTGGCGCAGCCCGCCGAGGCGCTCGAGAATCGGCGAGCACTGCTCGTTGCATCGCGCCATCTGCTCGTGTAGCTCCTCGGGGTCAATGCCGTCGGGCCAGCGGCGCCGCTCGCCGCCTGCAGGCGGCACACTAGCGCAGTCACCTGGCGCCGTTCGTCCCTTGAAACGGCGGGAGCTCCGGCACTGGCCATCCTCGAAACCGCGGTCGCAGTCTCCGCCTCGGGCGGGAAGGCAGCCGCTTGGCCGCGGCCCGCGTGCTTGCTGCGTATCTGTTCCCACAGGGCGGTAGCTTCGGACGAGGGCAGTATCCCGAACTCTCGGCTGAGCATCCGGCTGTAGCTCCGTACTGCTCGAGCGCCGCCGCTTCCTGCCCCGACCGCGCCAGCGCGGCCATCACCTGCATTTGCGCCCGTTCCTGCCACGGCTCGAGCGTGACCAGCCGCCACCGCGTACTCCAGTACCTGGGCGTGCTCACCGCGGTGCTCGTAATAATCCGTCAGCCGCGCCAGCGCTTCTATGACCTGTCCGTGCAGCGCTTCCTGTCGCGTCAGCTGCCACTCCTCGAATCCCACGCTGTCGCGCACCGCGAATCCCGTAAGCAGATCCCCGCGATACAGGTCGGCCGCCTGCCGCAGCCATCCCGTGCACACGCTGGCAGCTTTCCGCATTGGCGTGCTGGTGCTCGCGTGCCACCGCGCAGCAGCTCGCCAAATTCGGTCACATCAATCCTGTAATCGCTAAGAGGATTTAGCTGTAAGTCCTGGCCGGTAACGAGGAGGAAGGGTTGCGCCTGGGCGTCCGCGGCAGCTTCGCTCTCGCCAAGCGCCCGCCGCAGCCGCAGCAGGGACTGCCTGAGGTTGTGTGCCGCCCGCTCTTCGGGCAATTCGTCCCACAGGAGCCCCGACAGCGCGGCACGTCGGTGCGGGCGTCCCTGTTCGACAGCCAGGTAGGCGAGCAGTGCTCGGACCTTATCGGCGCCGAATTCCGTCACCGGCCTGCCGTCCAGTTGAACGTCGAAGCCGCCGAGGAGGGAGATAGAAAGACGGGCCATCCCTTGTACCTACGCGTCGGAAACGAATTGACCTGGGATGCTGACATGCCAATTCTACCAGCACGCGTGACCAGAACCCAAAACAGCGTCTCTTGCCGCCGTTTGTGACGATCCGGTGACGCTCTCCATTTATACTTCCCGCAGGCCCATCAAGGAGAACCTCCCATGTCCACGACCGACACGAGCTACGCGTCTTATTTGCTGCGTCTCAGGAAGGTGCAAAACAACCATCGCGCCGGCTGGGTCGCTTCGGTCCAGAGTACGGCCACGGGCGAGCAGCGCTCCTTCTCCAGCATCGAGGCGCTTGCTACCTTCTTGCTGGCAACGTACCAGTGTCCCACGGCTGATGGCAGCCTCGAGTGCAGGGACGAGCCAGAACCACGCGGATAGGCAGGCAGGCACGCATGTCCCAGCCAACCAACGGCGAACAACTCCAGCTGCTCAGGACCAAGCTCTATCGTCCGCGCCCGGTCGGTGATCTTGTCCACCGCACCCGCCTCAGCGAGCTCCTGGACCGTTATTCGGATCGCGCGGTGACGCTGATTTGCGCCCCGGCCGGTTTCGGCAAGACAACGCTTCTCAGCGATTGGCTCGAGAACTGTGACTGTCCCAGCGCCTGGCTTTCGCTCGACAAGAGCGATGGCGAGCTTCCGGTCTTCCTGACGTACTTCGTCGCTGCGATCCGCACCTTGTTCCCCACCGCCTGTGCGAATACGCTGGCCCTGCTCGAGGCCGCCGTCCTGCCGCCATTGACCTCGTTGGTCACCGCCATCGTCAACGACCTGGACAGCCTGGCCGACGATGCCGGACCGGACTCCCCGCTGCCTCCTGGCCGCCGGTTCGTCCTGGTGCTTGACGATTATCACCTGATCCGTGAACCCGCGATTAACGGCCTGTTGGCCCAACTCATGCGCTTTCCGCCGCGGACCCTGCACCTGATCCTGAGCGCGCGCCAGGATCCGCCGTTCCTCGAGCATCAGCAGCCGCGCCCGGGCGGATTTCAGCGAGATTCGCGCCGCCGAGTTGCGCTTCACGCCCGACGAGGCTGGCTCGCTGCTCGAGCAATCCCTGCAGCGCTCCCTGGATACGAAGACCGTGGAGGCCCTGGTCGACTCCACCGAGGGTTGGGGCACCGGCCTCCGGCTGACCGCGCTGACGCATGAAAGCCGGCGGGGACCTTCGTGCGCCCGATGTGATGGCGGATAACCGCTACACGTCCGACTACCTCGTCGCTGAGGTGCTCTCCCGGGTCCCGGCAGCGACCCAGGACTTCCTCCTGCAGACCTCTATCCTGGATCGCCTCAGCGGCCCGCTCTGCGATGCCGTGGCGCCCCCGGCCGACCCCTCATGGGACGGCCGCTCGTTCTTGGAATGGCTGGCCGCTGAGAACGTCTTCACCTTCTCGCTCGATCCCCAGGGCGCCTGGTACCGCTACCATCACCTGTTCCAGAAGCTGCTGCGGACGCAGTTGGAGCGGCGGCGGAGCGCGGAAGAAATCGCTGCTTTGCACGTCCGGGCGGCCGAGTGGTTCGCCCAGCGCGGCCTGATCCAGGAAGCGATCGAGCACGCCTTGGCCGCGGGCGATGACCTGATGGCCGTGGAGCTTGTGGAGAAGCATCGCTACCCGATGATGAACGCGGAGCGCTGGCGCCAGTTGGAGCAGTGGCTCGGTATGTTGCCCAAGCGGCTGATCGACCGGCGGCCGGAACTGCTCATGCTCGAGGCCTGGATCATCCAGAACCAGTGGCGTTTCAGAGACCTTCCGGCTTACCTGGACAGGATCGAGGCCCTGCTCCACGAATGGCCTGGCGAGTCATCGGAATGCGCCCGGTTGCAGGCCGAAGTCGATACCCTGCGCAGCCTGGCCCTCTATTACGCCCTGGATTGGAAACGCTCGTTTGCGTGCGCCGAGCGCGCGCTTGCCGCCCTGCCGCTCGAGTACTCAATAGCTCGTGGCTCTGCCTGGATGTACTACGCCAACGGCCGGGTCATCGATGGCGACATGGCGGGCGCCATCGAAGCCGCCCGGCAGGGTCTCAAAGAGGACCGGGTTCACGGCAATGCCTTTTCGACACGTCTTTACATCGCCCTGTGCCAGCTATATTGGATGCAGGGCGATCCCACTAACCTGTTTCTCGCCGCAACCCAGTTGCTCCAGTCTCGGAGAGCAAAGGAACCTGGCCGAAGCGCGGGGCTGGGCCCACTATTTCAGGGGCTGCGCGCGATACCAGCAGAACGATTTGGCCGGAGCGGAACAGGAGTTCACCGCCGTGGTCAGCCAGCCCTACGTCACGCACGCTCATCCGTTTTCGCAGAGCGCATTCGGGCTTGCGATGACTTTCGCGGGGCTGGGGGAATACGAACGCGCCCGGCAAGTCGTGGAGTCGGCGGTGGCGTACGGGTTGGAGGTGAACAACGAGCGGGTCATGGCGGATGCTGCAGGCCATCCGGGCCTGCGTGGCCCGTCGCACGGGAAATCTTGCTGAGGCGCATCGCTGGGCCACTTCGTTCGATCCTGACACGCCGCTCGTGCCGCTCACCACGTTCTCCGTGCCCCACATGGTGCACGTGAGGATCCTCGTTGCGGAAGGCTCGCCCGAAAGCCTCGCCGTTGCCAGTCGCGCCCTGGCCCGGCTGCACGATCTGGCAGCCTGGAGCAGCAACACCCGGTATCTGGCAGAGGTGCTTGCGCTGAAGGCATTGATTCACGATGGACAAGGCGATCAGGCCGCCGCATTCGACGCGCTCGGGGAAGCGCTCCGGCTCGCCGAACCCGGGGGCCTCATCCGGCTGTTCGTGGACCTTGGGCCGAAGATGGACGCGTTGCTTGACCGCTACGACGCCCGCGGGGGCGCAAGCGAGTACTGGCAGAGACTCCGCGCTGCATTCGAACCCGCCGCCGCAGGCGCCGAGGCCCGGCGCCCCGCCCCATTTCCCACTCCGGTTCCCGCGCACATGGCGCAGGTGAACTGGACCGCCCACCAACGGCCTGCTCGAGCCGCTGTCAAGTCGCGAGCTCGACGTACTGCTGCTGCTCAGCGAAAGGCTGACCGACAAGGAGATCGCACGCGAACTGGTCGTCTCACCGCAGACCGTGAAGCGGCACGCCGCGAACATCTACCAGAAGCTGGACGTTGGCAACCGCCGCGAGGCTGTGGCCAAGGCCACGGCGTGCGGCCTGCTGCCGCCGGTTCCGCTCGACGCCCCGACGTGCCAGCCGTGCCAACGCGGCCTTAGACGGTCGCTCCCCGGCTCGCCGCCACTACATCCGTTTGCGGTCTTTCGTTCTGCGCCAAACCGTGTCATAATAGACGCGGTTTTTTGGTGACAACCTCTTGAATCTACGGTAGGAGTCGCCCATGGCGCAGAAAACTTCCCGCCCGAAAGAACTGAAGAACATCGGCTACGAGATGTTCATCGGCGCACTCTCGCTGCTGTCCATCCTCAACCTTTTCCTGCAAGTTACTTCCTCAGGAACGACCAGAACCTGCAGTACGTGGTCCTCATCATGAACGGCTTCTTCCTGCCCATCTTCCTCGCCGACTTCATCTATCGTCTTCTGACCGCACCCTCCAAAGCCGGTTACTTCTTCCGTGAGTTTGGCTGGGCCGACCTGCTTTCCAGCCTCCCGTTCACTCAGACGAAGATACTGCGCCTCTTCCGGCTGTGGCGCATCATCCGGCTCGTGCGAAACTTCGGTTTTCGCAACCTCCTACACGAATTCGTCGAGAACCGGGCCGGCAACGCCTTGTTGACTGTGGTCTTCCTGGTCTTCTGCGTGCTGGAGTTCGGCTCCCTGGCCGTACTCGGCGCCGAGCAGTATGCGCCGGGCGCCAACATCACAAACCCGTCGAGCGCCCTCTGGTGGGCCTACGTTACGATCACCACCGTGGGGTACGGCGACCGGTACCCGGTCACCAACCTCGGCCGGCTCATCGGCATTCTTGTGATGACCGCGGGCGTCGGCCTGTTCGGCACCTTGAGCGGCTTCCTCGCCAACACGTTCCTCACGCCGCCCAAAAAGAAACAACCCGAGGCGCCGCCCGCCGCGGCGAACGCCGCCGGAACCCCGGATCCGAAGGCCAGGATCGCCGAGCTCCAGAACCTGTTGGCGTCCCAGGAGCAGGCCATCAACAATATCAAGGCAAAACTCGAGGAGCTCAGCCAGGTTCTCTAGCCCGGCTGCCCATCCCGCAGCACCTGCTGCATCTATTCTCCTAATACCGGCACAGGAGGCATTCATGGACAATCGGAGGCCGTCTCTTAGCGGCGGGCTGGTTGCGGTCGCAGCAGCCATCATCATCTTCTGGGGTTTGCGGTCGCTCGCATTTATCCTTGCGCCGCTTGCCATGGCGATGGTCATCACCATCGCGATCCTGCCGATGCCCGGCTGGCTCGCCAAGAAGGGCGTCAAGCCCGGGCTCTCGCTCATCCTCACCATCCTCGCGGTCGTCGGCGCGCTGGCGCTGGTGGTCTTCATCACGCTCGCATCCCTGGGCAAGCTGGCAGGCTACCTCCCGACCTACAGCGCCAACCTGTCCAATCAGACCTCGGCCCTCGAGTCTGTGGGGGCCTCGCTCGGCGCGCTGATCCAGACTTCCGCCCCGGTCACCGTGACGAACGCTCTGCAGTCGACCGCCCCGGTTAGTCCGACCACCGCAAGTCAGGCATCTCCGGCCCTGGCCGGACTGAACCTGTCAAGCCTGTCGTCGATGGTCAACCCGTCCCAAACAGGCGGCCTGGCGAGCGCGATCGTGGTCGCCGCGGGCAAGATGGTCGCCCAGATCTTCTTCGTGCTGTTTATCTTCGTCTTCATGCTCAGCGCAGCCTTGTCCCTCCAGGATAACAAGCGCATCGCGGGCTTGAACACGAGGAGCGCCGGCATGGCCACGGTTCAGCAGTTCACCGAGGAGGTGCGGCAGTACGTCAACATCATGGCCGTCATCAACTTCCTCGTCGCGCTCGGCAACACCGTCATTCTCGCCCTGCTCGGCATCCCCTTCGCCGTCCTCTGGGGCATCCTCGCCTTCTTCATGGGCTTCGTGCCCAGTATCGGCTGGTGGATTTCCCTCATCCCGCCGTTCCTGATCGCCTGGTCGCAGTACGGCATCGGCAAAGCCGCGATCGTCCTGGTCTCCTACATCCTCATCAACGGCGGCGTGCAGAACATTGTCCAACCCAAGATGATGGGGAAGGGCCTCCGCATATCGCCGCTGGTCGTCTTCATCTCGGTCATCTTCTGGGCCACTGTTCTCGGCGGCATGGGCGCCCTGATCGCCGTCCCTATGACCATGATCGTGATGAAGATCCTGGAAAGCTCCGAAAGCACCCGCTGGATCGCTGCGGTCATGCGCATCGGTTCCGGCACCGACGAAGAGGAAGCCCGTGAGGAGAAGCAGGCGTTCGAGCGCCTGCGCGGCCTTGCCGGTAAGGCGCGTGACGCCCTGCCGTTTGGCGGTCGCGGCGGGGATCAACCCGCCGAGCCGGCCGCGCCCGAGGTTGCCCCGCAAGTCGTTCTGAGTTGATCGTCTGGTAAAGGGAACCCACTGGACCCCAACCTCCGAGGTCCTGCGCCAGCCACGCTGGCGAGAGACCTCGGAGGTTTCACGCGGCAGATCCCATCAGGGAATCAGATCAGGGCAACCATTCGAGGGCCGCAGCCAACATGCCGCCGGCAGTCATGCCGCCGGTACCTCCACGATCCGCCACGCGATCCAGTCCAGCGGCACCTTGCCCGCGTACGTGCGAACGCTGCCCATGAGGTGCGTCGGGTTTCCCAGCGCAGCCAGCGACGCTCGCACCACAACCCCCCTGGGTGTCCTCGTTACTTCGGCGTCCGGGTTCTTGATGCGCCCGACCGATCCAGGATGCTCGTGCGGATCTTGCGGTCGCCAGGGTACGGGCTCAAGTCTTTGTAGTTGCCTGTCGTCTCACGTCCCCCCACCCGCAATGGGAACGCATACGCTCTACTGTCGCGCCATTGCGAGGCGCAGTCGTTCTTCAGGGCTGATAAAGTGGTCGTGATCGTCCTTCCCCACGTCGAGCTGAACCCAGTGAATGCTTGCCCGTAAACCTGCTGCCGTGGCTGGTGTAGTCCGGGGTCACGGGCGTGCCCGACTCGTGACCGATGTCGGTCGTCTCGTCCGCCGAAAATACCATCGGCTGTGTCAGCGGCATGCGGCCCGTCCCCACCGGGCGTCCGTCGTAATACAGCGTGACGTTGCCGCCCTTCGCCAGGCCCCCGCCGTCGTAGGCGAACTCCATGCGCACCTGGTGCTTCCCCTGCGGGATCGGCTCCGACGCCTCGGTCTGGAATTCGTGGATGCCCAGCACGTTGTAGACGAACTTCGCGCAGCCGTCCTTTGAAGTAGACGCTCCACCCGCCGAACCGCCCGCCCTGCGCGATGATGACGCCGTTCGCCCCCTCGTTCCTGACCTCCACCTCGGCCGTCACGGAGAACGACTTGTTCTTCACGTTGACCACGCTGTTCTCCGACAGGCCGCCCCATGCCCGGGAAGAACAGCTGCGAGTTGCCCCGGATCAGCGTGGGCCTGCCCGGCGATCTCGGGGACGAAGCGCTCCGTGCCGCCGGTCGTCCAGCGGGATCACGTTGTACTTGGTCGCCTCGATCAGGAACAGCCGCTGCAGCTTCTGGCAGCATGTTCCGGCTCTCGCTTCGCCAGGTCGTGCGCCTGCGACCAGTCCTTGCTGCCGTCGTACAGCTCCCACACGTCCTCGTCGAAGCGGCACGGTCTTCTGCCCGACCAGGACCCACGGCGTGCGGTGCTTGGTGATCGCGCTCCACCCCTTGTAGTAGATGCCCCGGTTGCCGACCATCTCGAAGTACTGCAGGTCGTGCCGCTCGGGCGCCTCGGCTCGTTGAAGCTGTACAGCATGCTCGTGCCTTCCATCGGCGACTGCTGCACGCCGTTCACCGAACACCGGCTCGGGCAGGCCCGCCGCCTCCAGGACGGTCGGCGCCACGTCGATCACGTGGCTGAACTGGTTGCGCACGCCCGCCCTTGTCCTGGATGCCCTTCGGCCAGTGGACGATGGTGCCGTTGCGCGTGCCGCCCCAGTGCGAGGCTACCTGCTTGGTCCACTGGTAAGGCGTGTCCATCGCCCACGCCCAGCCCACCGCGTAGTGGTTGAACGACTCGGGCGAGCCGAATTCGTCCACCTTCGACAGCATGAACTCGGGCGTCTCCAGCGCGGCCATGCCGTTGAAGTTCGCCATCTCGTTGAACGCGCCGTTCATCGTCCCCTCAGCCGACGCGCCGTTGTCGCCGATGATGTAGTAGATCAGCGTGTCGTCGAGCACCCCGAGGTCGTCCAGCGTGTCGATCAGCCGGCCGACGTGGTGGTCGGTGTGCTCCATGAACCCGGCATAGACCTCCATCTCGCGCTCGAGCACCGGCTTGAGCTCTGCGGGCATGTCGTCCCACGCCGGAATCTCGGCGTGTCGCGGCGTCAGCTCGCAGTCCTGGCGGGATGACGCCCAGCTGCCTTCTGCCGCGCAAGCGTGATCTCGCGCTGCCGGTCCCAGCCGTGGCCGAACTGGCCCTTGTACTTGTCGGCCCACTCCTTCGGCACGTGGTGCGGCGCGTGGGTCGCGCCGGGCGCGAAGTACATGAAGAATGGCTTGTCGGGCATCAGCGCCTTCTGCTGGCGCACCCAGTCGATGGCGTGGTCGGCCAGGTCCTCGGTCAGGTGGTAGCCTTCCTCCGGCGTCTGCGGGCGGCTCGACCGGGGTGGTGCCCTCGTACAGCGCCGGGTCCCACTGGTTGTTCTCGCCGCCGATGAAGCCGTAGAAGTACTCGAAGCCGCCCCCGCCCGACGGCCAGGCGTCGAACGGCCCCATCGGCGACGTCTGCCAGACCGGCACCTCGTGGCACTTGCCGAACTGGGCCGTGGAGTAGCCGTTGAGCTTCAGGGTCATCGGCAGCGGGCGCCTTGGTGTTCGGGCGCAGCGAGTTGTAGCCCGGCGCCGCCGTCGCGATCTCGGTGATCGTCGCCCATGCCCACCGAGTGGTGGTTGCGCCCGGTCAACAGCGCCTGCCGCGTCGGGCGCGCACAGAGCGCGGTCGTGTGGAAGCGCGTGTAGCGCAGCCCCCCGCGGCCAGCCGCTCGGCGGTCGGCGTGTGGCACGGGCCGCCGAACGCGCTGGACGCGCCGAAGCCCACGTCGTCGAGCAGGATGATCAGGACGTTGGGCGCGCCGGCCGGCGGGCAGCAGCGGCTCGATCGGCGGGAACTTGGTGTCAGGGTCCTTCGCATCGTAGGTGGTCAGTCCGAACCGGGGCACTTCCGGGATCGGAAGATGTGCTCGTAGGTGCCGATCGGGTTGGTTTGCCATTGACGTCCTCCTGGTTATCAATTCGGCTTTTCCTGCTCTCGCTGCCTGGGCCTGCTCCGGCTATCCCACTCGCTTGATCGCCGGCAGCACGTATGTCCCGTCCAGGATGGGCTGTCGGGGTTGATACAGGCGCATGATCGGCCGGAATGGGCCGCCTGGGGCGCGGGCAGCCAATTCGTCACCTTCTCGGGCCCGGGCGAATCCTTTTGGATGTAGAGCGTCAGCGAGCCGTCCTCGCCGTACTTCAGCCCGGGCGTGCGGTCGCCGATCGAATAACGATCGATCGCGTTCGCCACCAGGTAGAACTCGTCCGCGTCATACATCGTCAGCGACCAGAACGCGTCGACCGGCGGGGGTTCGGGCAGATGGAGCTCGTACTGACCTTCGCTGTCGAGCGGCTTGTTGTCCCCGTCGATGTAGATCATCTGGTAGTTGGCCTCGTAGCCGTGATTGCCCCACAGCCCTGCACGCGCCGCCAGCGCTCGGGTCACATAGGCAACTGTGCGGTCCGCGATGATCCACTCCGGCGCGTTGATCGTACCGATCTCGAAAAAGTCCACGTTGTAGTCGAACAGATGCTTCGAGTTCTGCCAACCGTTAACCGGCTTGACGGCCGACTGGATCAACTCTTCGATCTTGTTCTGCGCGGCCTGCTGCCCCGTCACCAGCATCTTTGCAAGGGCGGGGTCGGGGTTGATGTACGGCGATTCAGCTGCAGTCAGCCCCAACTTCTCGCAAAGTGCCAGGAACGGCGCGTCGACCGCGGGCGGCGGGAATGCCTGAAGCGCAACCCGGAACGCCTCCCACCACCGGAGATCGTCGCCCACCTGAGCGTCGGCCTGCGGCACGCCCGCAACAGGCGCCGGCGCCGGCCCACCCTCGTAAACCTCCAGCGGCGTTATCGTGAATTGATCTTGCAGCGCGTGGGTCGCCGGGCAGATCTTCGTCTCCGTTGACAGCGATGCGGCCGACGATGGCAAACACGCCGCTCGGCGCGCAGACGGACTTCATACCCTCGGGAATCGGCCCCTGGTATGCGTGATCCACCAGAAGGTAGTTGGCTTCCGCGGTGCCGGTCGCGCGGCGTCCGATATAGGCGAAGTTATTGGTCCACGCGTCCACGAATTGCAGCACGTAATAGCGGTCCGCTGTGTCGGGCACGTGGAGCACCTGCGGGCCGCTTCGCACGTCACACATCGCCATGAGGTACAGGGTGTCGTTGTTGGGCGACACGAAGTGAACGCTGGGATCGAGCAAATGGCGCGCATAGCCGAAGGTATTGTACGGGAGGGGATCCGCTCCGATCAGGTTCCCCGGCTTGGAGAAGTTGTCGATCTCGCGCAGGTTGTAGACGAGCGGGTAGCCATAGATGATAGGCTTCGGCGACCAGCTTGACCTGCTCCGCTGCCGCGGCCGAGCTCTGCAGCTTCGTCCTCGGGCGCTGGTTCCCCGGGTTCTGGCCCGGCCTCTGCAGCCGCCACCTGCGCCTGTTCGACAACCGGCTCATCCATATCGTGCGCCTCGATCGTCCCGCCCAGCGCAGCCAGGAATCCCGTAATGACTGTGACCTCGTCCGGATTGACCAACAACCCGACTGCAGCTTTGCCGCCGTCGAGTTCCGTTTCCAGGTGGGCCATGTCAGCCTTAGACAGCCCCAAGCCCTTGTGGAACAGCGAGCCCAGAACGCCCCCGATCAGCAGGCCTCCGATGACAGTCATGCCGCCGGAGAGCAGGCCGGCCAACCCGAAGAGCAGTGCCCCGGTCGCGGTCTTGCGCGCGCCCAGCTTATGGGTCTTGATCTTGCCCTTTTCGTCCTGCACCAGGATGCCAATTGCTCCCACCTTGATGTCCGGGCTGATGCGATCCCAGTCCTTAACTTGCTTCACCGCGTCGTCGGCGGCTGCTTCATTGGCGAAGAACGCGAGTCACGAGCTGCTTTCCCATTCCGAACCTCCTGGTCTAATCTCGATATGTTCCACTCGCTGGCGGGCGGCCGCCGGTCCAACGACAGCCGTGCCCCATAGCGGCGTTGATGACGCTCTTCTTACTGCCGGTGAGGGTGGTCAGCGCAACCATCGCCGGCAGCGACCTCATTCGTACCTCGGCTCCCAGTCGGGCGACATCTTTTCTTTGAGCGTCTCGCGTCGGCTGACCGAACCCACGACATGATCGGGCAGCTTGGGCAGCGGCTCTTCCCAACCGAACCATAGGGCTGCGAGCCGGAAGGAAAAGCCGATCACAAACGAGATCAAGGTGGCCGGCCAGATCGTCAGCCCCAGGTACTTCGAGCAGACGAGGAAGGCGACGGCGGTCAGCACTGCGGTGCCAACGAACCACTCCCCGCGGATGAATTGCTTCGCTGAATGCCCCGCCGTGATGTCGATCAGGAAGCGGCCCGCGGTCGGGCCAACGACGCCGATGGCAACCGCCGCAATGTCAGGCAGCCCGGCCGTGAGCGCCGCGCTGACGCCGATCGCTGCGTACCAAGGCAGCGAGAACGCGGTCATAAACTGGTAGAAGGTTTCCCGAAACTTCTGGCCGCCTTTGTACGAGAGCAACATGCCCGCGATCCCGGCCAGGAGGCACAGGATCAGATACCAGGGGTTCGACAGCGCGCCGGGAACCTTGTTCAACAGGACGTCGCGCGAAACGCCGCCGCCGATGCCACCGAAAATCGCCAGGAGCAAAATGCCGACGATCGACCACTGTTTGCCCTTGTAATAGTCCGGGCGCTGTGCCAACAGCGCGCCGTTGAGCGCGTTGGTTGTCGCGGCAATCAAGTCGATGATGACGAAACTGCCGACTGCAATGAAGGATGCCATGTAGGCGAACCACTGTTGAAGATCCATAGTGCGGTCCCTCCGAGACAAGCGCGAGTCACGCCGGAACGGTGGATTCTCGTGGGCCGGGCGCCCCCCAGGAGGAACGCCCGGCATGAACTGCCGCTGCTGCGGCTACTTCGAGCTTTCCGCGGCTGCCATGTCCTGTTCGTGATACTGCATCAGCAGCTTGCGCTCGTCGTCTCGCCTGGGGAAGACGAAGAACACCAGCGCCGCGCCGATCAGCACGGCCACGATGCCCGCAATATAGGCGTTCTGATCGCCGGCCAGGAAGGACGTCTGCGCGGCCGTCGTGATCTGGGAGGCGTATTGGGGGTACTGCGTCGCCACTGCCTGCGCGCCGGAGTAGGACATCTCCAGGCTGCTCGAAACGCTGGCGGGTATCGTGGGATCGGCCGCCACGTAGCCCGCCATCGCGGCGGCATAGCCTGCCGCCAGGATCGCGCCGAACAGCGAGTTGAAGATTGCTCCGCCCAGGTCACGCTGCAGGTCGGCCGTCCCCGAGGCCATCCCGGCCCGCGTCACCGGCACCGACCCCGTCAGGCGCGAGGCAGGGGTGCCCGCCAGCCCGATGCCCACGCCGACAAACGCGTAAGCCAGCCCCACCGTCAAATAGGAGATGCCTGCCGTCCAGAACAGGAGCATGGTCAGGAAGCCGAGCAAAATAAAGATGTAGCCGATAAGGAACACGTGACAGCGAGCCCACCTGCTCGACAAGCTTGGCCGAGCGCGCGCAGCCAGGATCATCAGCAAGCCCGCGGGCAGCACGGCCAGCCCCACGTTCACCGTGTTGTACCCCAGCACGTCCTGCAGGAACTGCTGGCCGATGAACATCGCGCCCATCAGCGAGCCAAAGACGATGATGCCCGCGACCGCCGCCACCCAGAACGTGCGCCGCGAGGCAATCTTCAGGTCGTACAGCGGGTTCGCTGCCCGCCGCTGCCGGATCACGAAGAGCACCGTCCCGACCGCGGCGATGAGCAGCAGGCCGGCCAGCGCCCGGTAACAGGCAAGGGTGATGAAGTTGAGCGCCAGCACGAACACGCCGATGAGCACCACCGACAGGATGCCCCCAGGTTATCCACCGATTCGGTCGTTTCGTTGACGTGCGCCGGGATGAACTTCAGCGCCAAGATGAGCGCCACCACCACGACCGGCAGCACGACCAGGAACACCGCGTTCCAGCTGGCGACGTTCAGCAAGAGGCCCGAAGGAACGGACCGCACACTGAGATCGCACCCCCAATCGCCGCCCACCAGCGCGATGGACCGGGTCCGTCCGGGCCCGGGCGCCCACAACGCCGCGATCAAGGACAGCGTTGTCGGGTACGCCATGCCCGCTGCGAACCCACCGAACAGGCGTCCCGCGATCAGCACGTTGATGCTCGGCGCGAACCCGGAAATGAGCGCTGCCGGCATCGCCAGCGTGACGCCTAGGATTGCCATCAGCTTGCGGCCGTAACGGTCACCCACCGCGCCCAGCCACAGCACCGAGCAGGCCAGCCCCAGCGAATAAGCGACCGCCACCAGGTTGAGCTGCGTCTGCGAGGCGTCGAAATAGGCGCCTATCGACGGCAGGGCCACGTTCGCCATGGCCAGTGGCAGGTTCGCCACTGCAGCCACGATGATCAGGGTCCCGAGCACGAGTCCGGCCTTAGCCGGAGCCGCCGCCGCTTCGGGTGAGCCGGCCCCTGCCGGCTTCGTTGGGGCAACGCTCACGGACATACGTTCGCTCCTTTCAAACTGCAAGGATGAGCGTTCCTCTCATCCCTTCATTCACCCGTTCCCGGTTTCCTCTTGCCCACGGTCCGGCAGCCGTTTGACGCCGAGCAGTGGATAGCCCATATCGTATAGCTGCGTCAGTACGCTCATCAGGCTGGCCTGGTCGAGCATCACGCCCGTCAGCGTGGTGGTCGCAGGTTCGCCCCGCACCCGCATCGTGCAGCGAACCGTGCACGCGAAGCTTGCGGATTGTTGTGTGTCGAGTCGACCCTGGATCCGAATGCGATAGGCGCTCGGAACGTCGAATAGATAACGTCGGCTGTCGCGCTTCATCCCTTGACCTCGCATGTCATGTCCTCAGGGGGTGATCGTGTCCGAAGACAGGGCCATTACGTCTGCTTGCAACTGCAGACCAGAATACGCGTCCGCCGCCGTGAACGGAAGACCCGAAAATATGCAAATGGATGTAGCAGGGGGAACTCGCGCCGGGACCGTCCGTCAACCGCGCCGCCAGACCACGGACGGGAGACCGCACTGGGAGGCTTCGGCGGGAACGATACACCCTTTGTACATCTTCTTGGGTCTGGCCCTGCGCCCCGCCGCGCGGTATCGTTGCCTTGACGCCGCGCGGCGGAGCGCAGGGCTTATCCCCTAATCCCCGCATCCCCGCCGAAAGAGGGAGATACTATGGTTGACGATAGTTCTGCAACGCCCGTCGGGGCGGAAGGATCGGAAGGCGCCCAGCGCCACGGGCTGCTCGGGCAGCCCTCGAGTTGGCGCTTGCGGGCATCGGGTTGGCGGGAGTGCTTGGAGATGAAGCCCAGGCGCTCTACCGGCGCAGCATCGAGCGGGGCCAGGGGGATGTCAATAAGGTGCGCCAGCGGCTGAAATTCGCCCGTTTTCCAGAGGATGCGGTGGAGCCGTCGCCGCGGCGGCCGAGGGGCGCCGAGTTGGCCGCTGAAGAATGGCGCGCGGCGCTCGACAAGCTAAACTTACCGACTGCAACGCAGGTCAAGGCCCTGACCCAGCAGGTCGCGGACCTCGAGGCCAAGATCGAGAAACTCCGGTCCGGCGACTGAGAGCGCTCGGGCTCTACCCGGCGCCCCGGCTCTCCGCCTCCACCTGTTTCTCGATCGCCTCACGGATGTCGCGAGCACGCTCGCGCGCTTCTTCTGCTCGCCGCAGGTACTCGGCCGCGATCTCGATTTGCCCGTGCTCGCGGAAGTGCCCCATGCCACGTGCTCGAGCAGGCTCGCATTTTCCTCCAGCCCACGCACCGACGCCCACAAGCTCTTCTCGATCGCTTCGCCCATCTCTTCGAGCAACGACTCCGCGGTATAGGCGTGCCCCGTCCGGCAGCGAAACCGGACGATGCTCCCCTCCGCATATCCGCCACAGCGATCCATTGCACTCCGGGCAGGCAAAGGCTGACAAATCTCCGATCTGGCTCATATCCTTTTCGTCAGTCTCGCCCATGGCTGCGCTCTCCAACTCCAACGCCTTGCTGCTCGGCGCAGGTCCTGCCTCCGGCAGGTCGATCGGCTCACGCACAAGCCTGACCAGCAGCTCAGCCATCTCTGCAACTGGGCACGATGTGGTCGACGTTGACATTCGTGATCGCGCTGACCGGCATTCCGGGGAACATCGTGTCCGCCGGGTCCTGGACCACGGCCACACCCCCGCGATCTTTGATCGCCCAGAGACCTGACGTCCCATCGTTAAGCGATCCCGCCAGCACGACCCCGATCACCCGCGGCCCGTAGACGATCGCCGCCGAGCGAAACAATGGATCGATTGCCGGGCGGAATCGGTTTTCCTTGGGTCCTTGCGTCAATCGGACACGGTGGTCTTCGAAGATCATGTGATGATCTGGCGGGGCTACCGTGATGTGACCGGGGGCAACCGGATCTCCGTTCTCCGCGTTGTCTGCCGGTAGCTCGCACGAAGGCTCGAGAATCCTCGGCAGTAGTCCCATGCTGTATGGAGGGATGTGCCAGACGACGTAGACCGCCGCGGGGAAATCACCAGGAAGACCCTGGCATAGGTCACGCAGTGCCTCCGCGCCGCCAGCGGAGGCGCCGATCACCACAACGTCACGATGTCCCACGCGTCGCCTCCATCAGGTTCTCCGTCCCCCCCCCCGCACTAGCGGCACGCTTGCCCGGACGACAGATCCCTCGCCGGGCGCGCTGCTGATTTCAATGCTGCCGCCCGCCGCGTTCGCTCGCTCCCGCATCGAGCGGAGCCCGAGCGTGCGTCCCCCTGCCTCATCAACTCGGAAGCCTTTCCCATTGTCGCGCACTTCCAGGCACAAGTCGTCCTCTGAATGATTCAGCTTTAGCCAGAGCTCGGTCGCGCCCGCGTGCCGCATCACGTTTTGCAGCGCCTCCCGCGCAATGCCGTAGATCGCCTCCTTGCTCTCTGCTGCTGCAGCCGGTTCCGCGCCCAGTTCTGCCCACACCTGCACGTCGTTTCGCGCGATCAAGGCGTTTACGTGGCGCTGCAACGCCGGCACCAATCCATCGCGGCGCACGCCCTCCATTTGCAGATCGAAGATGAGCGCCTTCATCTCCGTCAATCCTGCTTCTGCCAGCTCCAGCACGTGATCGAGCCTGGACTGTGCCAGGTCGGCGTTGCCCGCCAGCCGGGCCTTCGCTGAATGAGTGGCAAGTGCGATGCTGTAGAAGGTCTGCGCCACCGAGTCGTGCAGCTCGCGCGCCAGTCGCTGTCGCTCCTCCACCGCAGCCACCCGCTGCGCCTGGCTGTACAGTCGGGCATTGGAAACCGCCACCGCGGCTTGGCTCGCCAGGGTGAAAACGAGCGCGGCATGCTGCTCGGTGAAGAAGCCGGGCTGCGCGTGATCCAGCCTCAGTACGCCAAGTGCGCGCCCCTGGCTGAGCATCGGGACCCCCATCCAGGCGCGCGCATCGTGCAGCAGCTGCCGCTGCAGAGAGCCCGCGGCCCGGCGCCAGCCCGAGGTTATCGGCGTGTCGGCCAGCATGTCGGAGATGATCAGGGGCTTGTGCTGTTCGACCACGGTCTGCAGCAGGGGCGAGTCTTCCAGCGTCGTCTGTGATCGGATCAGCTCCGCTTCCGCGAGTGGGGCCGCGGTATGCGACCAGGGTCAGGAGCCTGTCGCTAAGCAGGAAGACCCCGCAGCCGTGATACTCCACAATGCCGCGCAGTTCCCGGAGCACGATCTCCAGCACCCCGTCGATGTCCAACGAAGACGTCATGTCGCGCGCGACGCTCAGCAGGGCCGCGAGCTCACTGGTCCGCTCAGCGACCCGGCGCTCCAGGTCAGCCTCCCGTTCGCGCAGCTCCGCCTCGGCCTCTCTGCGCAGGTGGATTTCCTCCACCAGTTGCCGGTTCGCCAGGCTGAGCTGCTCGGTGCGCCGCTCGACCTGCTCCTCCAGCCGCTCATTCAGGCTCTTCAACAGCAATTCCGCGCGCTTCTGCGCGTCGACATTGCTAATCGCGATCTGCCACAATACCTTGGCTTCGATCGGATCCTGCCGTGTAACGATCTCGAGGCGCGCCCAGAACGGCTCTCCATCCATTGCCTGCAGGAGCAGTTCAACGCTTTGGGTGAGATCAGGCACCACGAGCTCGCGCCGCAGCCGGTGGAACCGATTCACGTGATCGACCGCAACGTATTTGGAGAGGGGCCGGCCGACGAGGTGCCGGCGTTCGGCGCCGAGGAGCGCTGCCGCAGTCAGGTTGCATCGGACAATCTTGCCGCTCGGCTCGACGGAGAGGTACCCGACGGGCGCAAACTCGTAGAGGTCCGAGTAGCGTTCGGCGCTGAGGGCCAGCTCTACCTGGGCCCGGCGGAGCTCCTCGTTCTGCATCTCGAGCTCGACCTGGTGTACTTGCAGCTCGTGTACGAGCCGCAGCACGTCGTGCTCGCTCGGTTCCGCAGTCCGGCCTTCGGCGTCCCCGGCAGCGAGACGCTTCTCCGCACGCTCGCGCAACAGCGCATCGGTGTGCCGCGCTTGGCCGGGCGCAGCACGGCTCTGAGGTCTGTGCCGCGGCTCCTGATCCACGAGCTTACGTTCCGAACCTTCAGACGAATCTCCTGCCACCCGGTCGGCGTCGACCGAGCTGTCTCTCTCTCTTTCGGTCACATCTTCGCTCCTTCGCTACGCCACTCAACTCCCTGTTCCGTCGCCTCCAAGTTGCCGTACATCCTGCAACACAACCAGTACTGCCTTGCCCTCGCCGCCCTCGATGGTCCTTAAGCGGACCCGAGCGGGAAACCTCTCGCCGCCCTTTTTGCGTAGCGTGAGTTGGACGGTCGGCTTTTCACCGCCGTGCGCCCGGTCGATCGCCTCGCGCAGCTTTCGATAATCGTCCGTTTCCACCAGGTCGGCCAGCCCGGCCTCCTGTATTTCTGCCAGGTCATACCCGAGGAACTTCAATGCCTCAGAGTTGCAGTGAATGACTTTGCCCCCGCCGTTCACGACCAGAGCCGCATCGAAGATGCCCTCCATGTTCAGCTGTCTCGATTGGTCCAATTCCGCCTGCATCTTCTTCTGCGACGTGATGTCGACGAACGTGATCACCGCGCCCTCGATCATGTTCTCGGTCGTCCGGTATGGCTGGATGCGCATCAGGTACCAGCGCCCGTTCCGGGCCTGCACGTCGCGCTCCGTGGTCACCAGCGTCTCGAGAACAGAGGTCACGTCGTCGATGAGGTCAGAGTACCTTTGCAGGTTCGAGGCCAGGTGCACGACCGGCCGGCCGATGTCCGTGTGGATCAGGTTCATGATCTCGGTTGCCGCGGGCGTAAAGCGCTGGATTCGCAACTGGTTGTCGACAAAGACCGTGCCGATCCCCGTGCTGCTCAGCAGGTTGCTCAGATCGTTGTTGACGCGCGCGAAGCTCCTCGATCTTCTTTTGGAGCTCCATATTGACCGTCATGAGCTCTTCGTTGACCGACTGCAGCTCTTCCTTGGATGTTTCGAGTTCTTCGTTCGTCGATTGCAATTCCTCGTTCGCGGATTGCAATTCCTCATTCGTCGACGTGAGCTCTTCGTTGGAGGTCTCCAGCTCCTCGATGGTCGTCTGGAGGTACTCCTCCTTCGCGTGCAGCTCACGCTCCAACGCGGTGATGCGTTGATCCTTGTCTGCGGACGGCATCTCCGCCGGCTCGCCCTTCTCGGGCTCGCTGGTGGGCGCCGGCTCGAAGACGATCAAGTACATCCCCGCAACCGGCGATTCGGGCATCGGCTGGACGATCAGGTTGACGTTCTGGAAGCCGCCGTTTGTTCTGATGGCCAGGTTTTTGTGCACCACCCTGCCCTGCGTCGCAACGGCTTTCCGCAGCGCCGTCGTCAGCTCGAATCGCAGCCCTTCGCGCGCCATCCGTAGTGCGTTCAAGCTGGCTTCGCCCTCTGCCGGTTCGAGGTAGTAGCCCGTGCGGCCGTGGACGTACACGACGTCTCCGTCTGCGTTTGTCACAAGCGCGGCCGGCGTGTGCTGGGCGAGCAGCGCACGCTCCATGACCTGCCGCACGTCCACTCGCCCCTCTTGTCTGGCTTCGGGGCTCGGGCGGCGGGGCGCGGATTCAGCAGCGGGCGCCACGCGAGAAGTTCATCGAGGCCGAGCGCGGTGTACCGCCGGGCTTGCGGACGAAGATCTTCCACTTCCGATCGATGGGGGAGAAGAGGTCGGCGTAGTCGCCGACGCTCTCGGATGTACCGAGGAATAGATAGCCCATTGGCTGGAGCGCGTAGTGAAACAAGGGCAGCACCCGGCGCTGCAGGTCGCTGTTCATGTAAATGAGCAGGTTGCGGCATGACACGAGGTCGATGCGCGAAAACGGCGGATCCTCGGCTACGTTCTGCTCTGCAAAGACGACCATATCGCGGAGCATCTTCTTCACCTGGTACGTGCTGCCGTCTTCCATGAAGAAGCGCGCAAGACGTTCTGGCGAAACGTCTGCCAAAATGCTGTTCGGATAGACCCCGGCGCGCGCCTGGTTGATCGCCTCCGCTGTCGATGTCCGTCGCGAAAATCTGCGCCCGCACATCGGTTTTGGTTTGGCCCATGTGCTCTTGGATGAGCATCGCGATCGAGTACGCTTCTTCTCCGGTAGAACACCCCGGCGCCCACACGCGCACCGCCTCGCCGACCCGCTTGCTCGCAAACAATGCCGGAATGACCTGCTCCTGCAGCACGCCGAACGCCTCGGGGTCCCGGAAGAAGTTCGTGACACCGATCAGCAGCTCGCGGAAGAGGACCGCCACCTCGGACGAGTTCTGCTGCAGATATTGGACATAGCCGTCCACCGTCTCAATCTGGTGCACTGCCATGCGCCGCTCGATACGGCGGATGATCGTGTTCTGCTTATAGCGGGAGAAATCGTGGCCCGTCTGCGAGCGCAACAGCACGAAGATCTTCTGCAACGGCTGGCTCTGCCGCGCGTCCCGCTGCACCGCCTCGTCAACCTCCTGCCGCGTCCTGACGAACGCGCGCTGGATGTATGCGAACAGCTTCTCCGGCATCTCTTGCGGCGGCAACACGTAGTCGGCTAGCCCGGTGCCAATCGCGCTTCGTGGCATCCCATCATATTGAGCCGAATCCGGCGCCTGCACCATGACTAAGCCGCCGCTTTCCTTGATCGCCTTAAGACCCAATGTCCCGTCCGTGCCGGTGCCCGACAGCACGACCCCGATGGCTTTCTCCCGCCGGTCCTGCGCCAGCGAGCGAAAGAAGAAGTCGATGGGCAGCCGCAGGCCGCGGGGGTTGCTCGGCCCCGACAGCCGCAGCCTTCCGTTCACCAGGGCCATGTCTTTGTTCGGCGGAATGATGTACGCCCAACCCGGGCGAACCTGCATGCCGTCCTTCACCTCTGCGACCTGCATGTGCGTGTATTGGCGAATCAGATCCGATAGCAGGCTCTTGCGGTCAGGGTCGAGGTGCTGCACCAGGACGAGCGCGGTCGTCGTCTCTGCCTCCGGCGGCATCGCCTGGCAGAAACTCTCAAACGCCGCCAGCCCCCCCGCCGATGCCCCAATTCCAACCACGGGGCAGAGCTCGTCGACCTCGGGGGTCGTCTCCGGCGCCGGTGAGACTGCCGCACCTGTCTGCCGCACCTCCTCCGCCTCGGCGGGTGGTGCTGGCGCCTCCGCCCCATCTCTCGGTTGCGGCGCTGCGGCGGTTGGCTCTGGGCTTGTGTCTTCGCGACTGGCGGGTTTTGCTGGACTTGGGTTCGTTTTCCATGCGGACGCTTCTTTCCGTATTCAGTGCTCAGTTGCTCGACATCAGGCAAGGTATGGGCGCACGCTGGCAGGCACGATGCCTGCCCGGGTCGCGTACAGCACTGCCTGCGCTCGCCCCGCGACGCCCAGGCGCTGCAGGAGAGCCTCCAGGCGCTCTTCGACTTCGTCAGGCGCCAGGGATAGCTCCTCGGCGATCTCTCGGGTCGAATGCTCCTGGCCCAGCAAGCACAACAGCTCGCGATCGTCTGGCGTCAGGTCCTGCCCGTTGATCTCAGGCGTAGGCACGTCGCGCATGAGCCGGCCCGCGCTGTCAGACGCAAACCGCACGCGTCCTTCCGCCGCGGCCAGCACGGCCTCGCGGAGTTCGTCTGGTCGCGTGTCCTTCAGCACGTATCCGATCGCCCCGGCCTCGATCGCCCTATGCACCCCGTTCTCTTCCACGACGCTCGTCATTGCCACGACGTGTGTGCGGGGAAGCGCCAGGCGAATCGCTCGGGTGGCCTCGATGCCGTCCATCGCAGGCATGAGCAGATCCATCAGCACGACGTCCGGCTTCAGCTCCTCGGCCAACGCCAGCACTTCGTCGCCATTCCGCGCCTCGCCGACGAGTTGCACGTCAGCGTCGCCATCGAAGTACATTTGCAGCCCCTGCCGGACCATGCTGTGATCGTCTGCAACCAGGACTCGAATGGGCATATAACATCCTCTGACCTCGGCAAGCCGGGCATGTAAGATCAGATAGATTATCGCACAAAGTCAGCGCGAGTTCAATAAGGTTATTGAGGGGCTATCGGAGGTTAGGTCAATAAACGTTGAGGGTTTCCACCTGTACAAATCAGAGGCGCGGCCGTTCAAAGCATTTGTCGGGGGCGGATGGTCGAACCGGTATAGGCGAAAGCGGGGAGCCCCCGTCAGATATGGCTGCCCCCCGCTTCCACCCACGCGTCCGCCGTCCGCGGGTCGTCCTCGAGGTGCATGTGCGACATCGACGCCTCCAGAGCGACGACGCGTGCAGTCAAGATGGCGCATCAGTTCCGTGTTCGGATCAGGCAGCCGGTCGTGGTGCAGGTCGATCCGCTCCGTCTCGGGCGCGTCGCCGTTGCGGCTCTTGATCCGGCCCGGCACGCCCACCACCACCGATTCCGGCGGCACGTCCTTCACCACCACCGAGTTCGCGCCGATCCGGCTGTGCGCGCCGATCAGGATCGGCCCCAGCACCTGCGCGCCCGCGCCCACCACCACGTTATCCTCCAGCGTCGGGTGGCGCTTCACCTTCTCCCAGCTCACGCCGCCCAGCGTCACGTTGTGGTACAGCGTCACGTTATCGCCGATCTCGGCCGTCTCGCCGATCACCGTGCCCATGCCGTGGTCGATGAAGAACCCTGCCCCGATCCGCGCGCCGGGGTGGATCTCGATGCCCGTGAAGAAGCGAGAGATGTTGCTCACCAGCCGCGCCAGCCACTTGAACCCGTTGACCCACAGCGCGTGCGCCAGCCGGTGCGCCCACAGCGCGTGGAGCCCCGGGTACAGAAACACGACTTCCCAGACCGATCGTGCGGCCGGGTCCCGGTCAAAAACCACCTGAATATCGCGGCGAAGTGTTCCCAACATCTTCTCGCTCTCCTCCGACTCCGCCCTCGTCGGGTCCGTAGGGCGACCGGCGGTCGCCCTACCACCCGCCTCCAGGTCCTGTACGGGCGACCGCCGGTCGCCCGTACACGTTGCCTTACCCTTCCAAATCCGCAAACAGCACCGTGCTCAAATACCGCTCGCCGTTCGACGGCACGATCACCACGATGCGCTTGCCCGCGTTCTCCGGCCGCTTGGCGATCTCCACCGCCGCGTGCACCGCCGCGCCCGAGCTGATGCCCACCAGCAGGCCTTCCTCTTTCGGCAGCCGCCGCGCCATCGTCAGCGCCTCGTCGTTTGTCACCCGGATGATCTCGTCGATCAGCCCCGTGTCCAGCACGGCCGGCACGAACCCCGCGCCGAGCCCCTGGATCTTGTGCGGCCCCGGCTGCCCGCCCGACAGCACGGCAGAATCCGCCGGCTCAACCGCCACGATCTTCACGTCCGGCAGCCGCTCCTTGAGCACCCGGCCCACGCCGGTCAGCGTCCCCCCGGTGCCCACGCCCGAGACGAAGATGTCGACCTGCCCACCCGTGTCCCGCCAGATTTCCTCCGCGGTCGTCCGCTGGTGGATCGCCGGGTTCGCCGGGTTCTCGAACTGCTGCGGGATGAAATAGTGCGGGTCGTTGGAGGCCATTTCGTTCGCCTTGCGGATCGCGCCCTTCATGCCTTCCGCGGCCGGAACGAGGATCAGCTGCGCCCCATACGCCCGCAGCAGCTTCCGGCGCTCCAGGCTCGCCGTCTCCGGCATCAGCAGCACGCACTGATAGCCCTTCGCAGCCGCCACCATCGCCAGGCCGATGCCGGTGTTGCCGCTCGTCGGCTCCAAAATCACCGTGTCCGGGCCGATCTTGCCCGCCGCCTCGGCGGCCTCGATCATGCTCAGCCCGATGCGGTCCTTCACGCTGCCGCCCGGGTTCTGGTACTCCAGCTTCGCCAGCACCTCCGCGCCCGCGTTGCCAACGACCCGGTGCAAGCGCACCAGCGGCGTGTTGCCGATCAGCTCCGTCACGTTGTCCGCGATTTTCGGTGCCACCCTGGGTTCCATCGTAGTCATCCTCATACTCCTGTCTTTCTCTCGTAGGTTTAGCCAACAAAAAAGACCCATCCGGGCGCATGCGCCCTGCGATGAGTCTCGTTCATACTTCGGGCAGGCCGGGTATGCCCCAACCTGTCACCCGCTATCGTTCAGTTACGGCCTCAGGCGACTTCGCCGCCAGGCGTTCGCCTGCGTGTGCCAGCTGATCCCCGATCCCATCGCAGCATGCGCGACAGACCAGCGGGAGCGAGCGCCGCCTCTCGCCAACGGCGAGATGCGCTCACCCCCGCTCAAGACACGAGCAAGCGCGTGCCCTTGAGTCCGGGAATCGACGTACCATGTTTTTCACAGCTTTACCTTACTAAAATCCATTCTACACAGAACTGTGACAGAAGTCAAGTAACGCACCATCCCCCCATCCCCGCCGCCCTGTGGTCCGAGCCTCACCCTCTCCTGAAATCCGCAGATTTAGGAGAGGGGCGTCAGGGGGGTGAGGTCACGAAGGAATGCGGAACGCCCTGACCACCGCCCGCCCCGGCTCAACCAGGCTCACGATCACGTACACCGCCTCCGGGTAATACGCCAGCCGCACGTCCGTCTCCGACGGCCCCTCCGGCCCTTGCGGGTGCGAGTGGTAGATCCCCACCAGCTCCAGCCCCTCGTCCTCGAGCTGCATCAGCAGCGCCAGCGTCTCGTGGTCCAGTTCGTACGCCACCCGCGGCGTGGGCGAGATGTTGCGGCCCCGGTGTACGGCCACCGGCGCGCCGTCCTTGCCCGAAATCAGCCCGCACACCTCTTCGGGCCACCCCTCCCGCGCGTGCGCCACGATCTCGCCCGCCAGCGCCTCGGGCAGCTCGAACGCGACCTCCTCTACCATTCCGCCTCGTTCAGGAACGGGTTGGTCCGCCGCTCGACCCCCACCGTGCTGGCCGGCCCGTGGCCCGACAGCACGGCATAGTTGTCGGGAAGCGTCAGGATTTCGCTGCGGATGCCCGCCAGCAGCGCTCTTCAGGCTGCTCCCCGGGAAATCCGTCCGGCCGATCGACCCTGCAAAGAGCGCATCCCCGGTGAACGCCCGCTCGTTCGCGTGGTCCACGAGCGTCACGCCGCCCGGCGAATGCCCGGGCGTGTGGCGCACCTCCAGCCGGATGTCGCCCACCTCGACGACCTCTCCCGGGACCAGGTAGCCGGTGATCTCCGGCGGCTCGCCCGGATCGTACCCGAGCCACGCCATGCAGGTCTTTTGCATCGCGCCGACAAGCGGGACGTCCGCCTGGTGCACGTAGAACGGCGCGCCGGTGATCTCCTGCAGCTGCCGCCAGGCCAGCAGGTGGTCGAAGTGCGCGTGGGTCGCCAGGATGCGGCTCACCGTCCAGCCCTGCCGCCTGACCGCGGCCAGGATTTCGTTCGCCTTGTCCCCCGGATCGATGACGATCGCCTCGCGCGTCGTCTCCGACCCCAGGATGTAGCAGTTCACCTGCAGCATCCCCACCGGCAGCGTCTTCAACATCATCCTCGCCTCATCACACAATCGCCGAACACCAAGACACCAAAGGCACCCAAGGTTCGCACAGCCTGGGTCGTTGCTGACACCTTCTGTTCTTGGTTCCTTTGTGGTTAGTTACGCCTTCTCGATTCTCACCGTACCCAAATATGCGCTTCCCGCCGGCGTGTCCCGGTCCGGCAACAGCGTCAGGCCCAGCCGGTACGTTCCGGGCGCCAGGTCCGCGGGGATCTGCAGGTCGTGCTCGCCCCGCACGATCTCGTCCTTCTGCCACATCGTCGTCGGATACGTGTCGCTCACCAGCGGCGCGCTCAACTTTGCCACACTCTGCCCGTCCCGGTCCGTGAGCGCCAACTCAAACCACCAGTCCGCCCGCGGCGCGACGTTGGCCTGCCAGTAGAGCGTCAGGTGCAGCAGGTCGCCCGGCTTGACCGGCGTCTCCGGCGCATGGCCGAAGCCCCGCTTGTAGCGGTCGTCGCCCAGCAGCGAGATGGCCCCGAAGTCGAACGGCTGCCGGTTCTGCATGCTCGAGCGCGTCGAGCGGCGGCGGCGTCTTCGCGCGCTGCACGTTCACCGGCGGCAGGCTGATCGAATCGCTCCCGTCGGGCAGCTTGGCCCGCTCGCCCGTCTCCGCGTCGTACATCCCGACGATGCGCCGGTAGCTGCCCGGCGGCGTCCCCGGCGGGATCAGCATGCCGTGATTGTCGAGCACCGTCTCGCCGGGCAGCCAGCTCGTCGTCGGCCGGCTTTCGCCCGCCGGCTCCGCGTCGCGCTGCGCGATGACCTGGTTCCGCGCGTCCAGCAGCTGCAGGAACACCTTGTAACGCTTGTCCGGTATCTGATCCGCCCGCCACTGCAGCTGCACCTGGGTCACTTCGCCCGCCGTCGGCTGCAGGTTCCACCCCAGGTAGCCGTCCAGGCTGATCCCGTTGTCCAGCCGCGCGTTCAGGCCGTTCGCCACTTCCTCCGGCTCGCGCCGCTCGGGCATCACGTACACCGCCAGCCGCACGTTGCCGTGCCACTGGTCCAGCGTCTTGTATCCCCGCTGGTCCAGCCAGCGCTCGATCACGCCCTCAGGGTCGGCCTCGCCCGTCGCCCAGTACAGCGCATACACCTTCTCGTGCTCCAGCAGTCGCTTGAGCTCCTCCGTGGTCTGCTGCGGGATCCATCGGCCGCTGCTTCGGCAGCGCGTAGACCGGGAGGTCCCCATCGTAGTAATACCCGAACACCTCGCTCTGTCCCGGCGCGTCGAGCAGGACCGCGTCGTTCGGCTGGCCGGTGGCCGCGATGAACTGGCTGATCCCGCGATAGTCGTCGCGCGCCGCGGTCGGCTCGTTCCAGTACCGGGCGAGCAGCGCGCCTGACACCGCAAACACGAGGGCCAGCGTCGCAATCACCCACCCCACTGCGATGCTGTCGCGCACCGCCTCCCGGAGCGACCCCCGGTCGCCGTCCGTCCGGTTCAACACCGGTGCGCGCATCGCCCACCCGACCGGCCCCGTGACGCCCCGCGCCAGCAGCAGGCTGAACGCCGGGCTGCCGATCAGGAGGAACTTCAGGTACGCGCCCCGGAACAGCCCCAGCACGACGATCATCACGATGGGCGCCAGCATCCAGGCGAGCGGCAGCAGGCAGCGCAGCCAGTCCATCGACGGGCTGCCCGCCTGGTGGTCGCGGGTGAGATACGGCCACGGCGCCGCGCCCAGCAGCGCCAGCACGAACAGCGGTGCGGCCCACGGTATCAGCGTCCCCGGCGGGATCGGGCCGAACACGACCGTCGCCAGGATCGTCCGCACCTGCTCCATCAGCCCCGCCTGGCGCTCGGCGCAGGCCACGCGGTCAGTTGGTGCACCGCCGTGCCCAGCCACGGCGCGTACAGCCCCAACGTGATGCCCAGGAAGATGCCCCACCGGGCGACGCGCGACCCGACGCAGCCCCGCCGCCGCGTCGCGATCAGCCACAACCCGTACAGCCCGGTTGACAGCGCGATGATCAGCGGGAAGGCATAATGGGTGTACAGCCCCGCCGTCCAGGCCAGGATCAGCAGTTGGCCGGAGAACGGCAGCCAGCGCACCCGCAGGGGCGCCTTGCCTCCCGGCCCAAGGCATCGCACGGCAGCCGGCTGTCCTCCTGGCTGAGCAGCCACCAGAACAGCAGCATCGCCACCGCCGCTTCCAGCGCCAGCAGGATGTACATCCGGGCTTCCTGGCTGTAGTAGATCTGGAACGGCGCGATGGCCGCGATCAGGCCCGCCAGCAGCCCGCTGACGCTGCTGTGGATGCGCCGGCCCAGCTCCGCGATCGCGAGCACCAGCAGCACGCCCAGCACTGCGCTGAGCGAGCGCAGCGCCATTTCCGTGTAGCCGAAGATGCCGGTCCACAGGTGCAGCAGCCAGTAGTAGAGCGGGGGATGGATGTCGTTGGCCGCGTCCCGCGCGATCGCGCCGAGCGAGCGCACGGCCATCGCCGCGCTGTTGCCTTCGTCCGCCCAGAGGCTCTGCCCGCCGAGCTGGTAAAAGCGCGCCGCTGCTGCCATGCCGAGGACCAGCAGCAGCAGCAGCAGCAGGAGGCCGGTGTCGCGGCGGGAGGCCTTCATCGCTTACTCTTTGACGCCTCGCCACAGCAGGCGCCGCGGGTATACGGGCGGCTCGTCGGATGGCGGCGGGGGCGGCGGCGGTGCTTTTGGCTTCCGGTAGGCCCGGATGACGCGGACGGTCTGGCTGACCAGGAAGTAGAGCACGACCGCGGCCAGGGCCACGACCGCGATCCACCTCAGCCAGGCCGGCAGTCGATCGCGCACCGTCAGCGCGGCCAGCCCGGCCTCGCCCTCCAGCACCTCGATCTTCGCCGCGTGCCGCTTACCCTGCAGCTCCGGCGCCGTCCAGGTGATCTCGGACGGCGCGGTCACCGTCACCGTCGACGAGCTGTCGATGGTCACCCGCAGGCGGCCGCTGCACGGCTCCTCGCCCGGGCAGGCCGTCTGCACGTTCAGCTCCGTCCCGATGAAGTCGAACCACAGCGTCGAACCGGCCTTCCCCGTCCGCACCGTCCCATAGGGCGCGTCTGCCGCGTCCGTCGTCGTCCACTCGCCCTGCCCGGTGACGCCCCACCCTTCCGGCTCGTGCATCCCCGGCGACAGCACGCCTGGGTCGCCGTTCAGGTGCTCCTTCAGCGCCTCATACACCGGCTGCAGCTTGAAGTCGGGGTCCGCCAGCCGGAAGTACGCCTCCGGCTTCTTCGCCTTGAGCCACTCGTCGCTCGCTCGCTTGAAGTACCAGGTGTTGATCACGCCGGCCCACGGCCATTCCGACTGCGCTCGGTCGTACCCCAGCACCGTGTAGTGCGCCTGCTGCTCGGGCGTCACCCGCCCGAACCGCTGGTCCGGCGCGTTCTCAGGCACCGCGTTCCACCCCATCTCGCTGATCCAGATCGGCTTGTTCGCATCGCCGTTCTTCACCATCAGGTCGCGGATGAACTGCGGCCGCCCGAAGTTCATGACCCGCGGCTGCATCCGCCGGTCCGTCGGCCCCGACCACAGCCCGTAACCCTGCATCGCCATGATGTCGAAGTAGGGCGCCGCGCCCGCGTCGTACATCCGCTGCAGGAAGAACAGGTCGTTGAGCGCGTTGCCGGGCGGCGGCGCGTCGGGCGCGAGCTCGATCGTGCTTGCAAGTGCGCCCGCAATGATGACGACGTTCGGATCGGCCTCCCGGGCGCGCGTCGCGCCGGTTTTGAGCAGCCGGGTGTAGTCTTCGGGGCTGATGGAGTACGAGCCCCATTCGGGGTAGATGTTCGGCTCGTTCCAGAGCTGGTAGAACTTGACGCGTCCCTTGTACCGGCTGACCACCTGGTACACGAAATCGCCGAAGTCCTCGTAATCGTCGGGCGGCGCAAACGTGCCCACCTCGTCGCCCTTGGCCCGCGTCCACGACGGCGGCGTGCTGATCCGGACGATCAGCTCCATGCCGTACTTGTCGGCCAGGTCGACGATTTCGTCGTACTTTTCCCACGACGATCTGGCCGTGGGGTTGCGGCGGTCCGTGAAGTCGCCCTTGCCGTGGATTTCGATATCCTGCCAGGGAAATTCCTGCCGCAGCCAGTGGAACCCGGCCTCTTTCGCCAGCCGCACAGTCTGCTCGCGCTTGGCCGGCTCGACCTCCTCGTTCAGGAAGACGTTCACGCCGTACGGGTTCACGTTAGCGTACTTGACGGGGGCTTCCGGGGCCAGATCCAGTCGCGGCCGCAGGAGATCGGCCGAGAGGTCGGTCAGGGCCTTGATTTGGGAGAACAGCTTCTCTTCGCCCGTAACGTCAAACAGCGCCCCGCGGATCGCGTTGCGCCCGCCGTAGACCGCCAACGCGAGTACGGCGACGAGAAGGAGCCAGCCAAGCTGGCGAAGAACTTACGTCGGTTCATAGTGCAAGTGCGTTCACCGAGCGACGACGTAACGAGCTTTGCGCCGGGTCATGTGCGTGGTTACGGCTGTAAATGGCATGTGACGCAGCGCCAGGCTGCGTCACATGCGCCCTTTCACTCAGTTGCGCGCCGTGGCTGCGCCGGAGAAAACCACGTTATCAATACGGCCCGAGGAACGTAATCCCCGTGCACTGCGTCCCGCCCGACAGCGTCGTCACGAACTTGTCGGACTTCGGGGCCGGAGGGCTGGAGAATGTCGACAGATCGCCACCCGGCGGCACGCCGTCACAACTCACGACGTAGATTTCTACAGTGCGTGCCCGCCCCTGGCTGGCTGGAGCCGAACGGGGAGAAGCCCCACACGCCGTCGCCCACGCCGCCGCAGCCGCTGCACTTGGTCTGCCGCGGGCCGTAGAACGCGACGTGAATGCACACGCCGTTCTGCAGGTTGTTGTCGGGAAAGCGGACGAAGCCGTTGAAGTAGGTGGTGCCCCCATTCGGCTCACACTTGGCCGAGCCTTCCATGTAACGATAGGGGTACGACGGCGCAGGCGGCGCAGCGGGCGCAGGCGGTTGCGCAGGCTGAGGCGCCGGTTGCGGTGCGGCTGCCACGGGCCGGGGCCGGGCGGTCGGCTGCGGTCGGGCCGTCGGAACTGCCGGCGCCTCAGCCACTTCGACGCCGTTCAGGTCGCCCTCGACGCTCACCAGCGCCGCGGTCACCCAGCCGGCTTTGCCGTTGAAGTCGAATTTCACCCAGTCGCCGGCATCGTTGCGTCCGGTCACCTCGAACGAGTCGCCGGCGCCCAGCCGGCCGATGGCCGGATAAGCGGTGCCCGGCCCGCTGCGCACGTTCACGTTCTGCGATGCGGTCAGCTTCAGGACTTCAGGGGTGGGCGCCTCGGTCGGTGCTGCCGTGGCGATCGGCGCCTGGGTGGGCTGCGCCGCAGTGGTCGCCACCGCCTCGGCGGTGGCCTGGATCGGCTGCGCGGTGGCAAACGGGATTTCCGTCGGCACTGCCGTCGGCGTAAAGGTCGGCTTCGGCGTCTTGGTCGGCGGCACAGGGGCCGGCGCCGGCGCGGCTGCCGAGCAGCCGGCCAGAATCGCGACGACCAACAGCGCGAGCACTAGGACAATAGTCTTCCTGGACATTGAAACGATCACCTCGAGTGATTTTAGAGGTCGCTTGACCCGGACAAGTGGGATTATGCCCGGGACCCGCATTCCCCGCAGGTTATCCGATTGTAACATAGAAGCATCTGGAACAGAAGCGCGAAGGTGAACACGAAGCGCAAGAAGCCGAAGTACGGTCGCGCATCCGACTGCACGAAGACTTCGCGCTTCGCGTCCTTCGTGGCACACCTTCGCGCCTTCGTGTTCCAAACGTCTTGTTCCGAACCTCTACTTCTTGCACCTCCGGATCCCATCCTGGGCCGGCTTGGAATCCGGGTTGAGCTCCAGCGCCTTCTCGAACCACTTGATCCCGCTCGGGCAGTCTTCGAGGTACGTGTAAGCCAGCCCGAGCTCGTAGAAGTACTCTTCGTTCTTGAGCCCCAGCTCGAACGCCTTGTTGAAGCTTTCGATTGCCGATTCCCAGTTCAGCTGCGTGTAATACAGCCGCCCGAGATGCGCGTGGGCGGGCGCGTAATCCGGGTCCAGCTCGATCGCCTTCCGCAGCATCGACTTCGCCCGGTCGGGATCGCCGTTCAGTGCGCTCGCATGCCCCAGCGCATCGTACCCGGTCGGGATGTCCGGGTTCGCCGCGACCGCTTTCTCGAACTGCTCGATGGCCTTGGCGTAGTCGTTCAGCACCATGTAAATGTTGCCTGCGCTGAGATAGATGTATCCCAGCTTCGGCGCCAGCTCGGCCGCCTTCTCGAACTCCACCAGCGCCTCGTCCGAGCGGCCTTGCATCGACAGCACGTACCCCAGGTTGCGGATCACGTAGCCGCTCTTCGGGTCGATCTTCTCGGCCTGCGCGCGCCTCTTCCAGCGCCCGCTGCCAGTTGTTGCGGTCCGCGTACACCTCGCCCAGCGTCGCGTGCGCCTGCGCCGACTCCGGGTCCGCCTCCGTCGCCTTCAGCGCGTTCTTGATCGCCTCGTCGTACTCCCCGCTCCAGTCCTGCGCCATCGCCAGGATCGACAGGTTCTCCGCGCTCGGCTCGATATCGACCGCCTTCTGCGCCACAGGGACGGCCTTCTCGGGGTGACCCCGCAGGATCCACAGCCAGGCTACCTGGTACAGCGTCCGGTAATTGTCCGGCTCCAGCTGCAGCATGGTCTCGTAGCTCGCCGCAGCCTTGGCGAACAGCCCTTCCTTGTACGCGTCCTCCGCTTCCGCCAGGTAGCTCACCGCGGAACGGGTCGGCGTAGCCGTCGGCGCCAGCGGGTTGAACGGGTTCTCGAAGAACCGCGTCCGGGTAGCCAGGAAGTAAACGCCCGGGATCAGGATGATCGCGATCAGGATGATGAACGGCCACGGCGACCGGCGCTTGCGCCCCTTGTACCGGCGGTCGATGTACATCCCGCTACTCCGCCTGCCCGCCTGCGGCCGCCGCGCCGCATCCGCACGCTGCGGGTCCTCAGCCGCGAACCGCTCGGCAACCTCGGCCACAGTCTGCATGATCGCGCCGTCGATGACCGGCTGGCCGTTGCTCATGATGAGGTGGTTCGTCGTGAGCTGGGCCGGCTTCCCGTCGTAGTCCACCAGGTGCCCCCCGGCCTCCTCGATTATCACCCAGCCCGGCGCGATATCCCACGGCTTCAGCCCGCTCTCCCAATATGCCTCGAGGTGCCCCGAGGCCACCCACACCATGGTCATGGACGCGGACCCCAGGCGGCGGACCGATTGGGTCTGGTTATCAAGGATGGCAAACTCCGTGTGTCGCACGCGGCCCGCGTCGATGCGCGAATACTGGAAGCCGGTCGCGAGGATGGCGCGTTTCAGCTCGTTCACCTCCGAGACGTGCAACCGGGTCTCTCCGTTCCCTCCCGCTCCGGCGGTGCGCCAGATCGCGCCCACGCTCCGCGACCTCGCACCGCCCAGTAGGTCCGGTTGTTCGCCGGCTCGTAGGTCACGCCCAGGATCGGGTATCCGTTGTGCGCCAGCGCGATGTTCACCCCGTAGATCGGCAGCCCGTGGCTGTAGTTCGTCGTCCCATCCAGCGGGTCCACGATCCACACCCACTCTGCGTCGGAGAATCCGCTGGTGCGTCTCCTCCGAGATGATGCCGTAGGTCGGATACGCCGCCCGCATCTCCGACAGGATGAACCGCTCCGCCGCGACGTCGGCCTCGGTCACGATGTCGAAGTGCCCGAGCTTGGCCCGGATCGATTCCGGGTTCAGCCCGCGCTCGCGGATGTTCAACAGGATCTCCCCCGCCCGCTGCGCGAGGTCGATGGCAAAGTCGAGATGCTCGTTATCCAATTTCACTTTCGTCTCTCACGCCCTCCGCTCGGGTCTCTCACAGTCCCAATCGCATCAAATTCCCGCGCACCTGCCGCGCGTAATCCGGCCCGAGCAGCCGCAGCATCTCCTTGACCGTCGCCCGCCGCGAGTCCGCGCCTCTCGGGCACGCGGGCGGTGGCGGCGGAAATCCGCACGCCCGCCCGAACGCGGCCAGCTCCCGCTCCGGCACGTACACCAGCGGGCGGATCAGCCGGAACCGGCCGTCGAAATAATCGCCAACGGGCGCCAAAGACCGGACGGCGCCGGTGTATAGGACGTTCAACAAGCGTTGTCTGTGCGACGTCGTCCGCATGGTGCGCGTACGCCAGCACGTTGCACCCCAGCTCGTCCGCCGCGATGAACAGCGCCTTCCGCCGCAGCCACGTACACCGCTGGCACTCCAGCCGCCCGCCGTCCGCCAGCGCCCCCCGGTCGTCCTCATTCAGCTCCGGCTCGACAACCCTGTACGGCAGCCCCGTTCCCGCCAGCCAATCCTCCAACGGCTGGTGCGCCGCAGTGATCCCCGTCGCGTCCCCCCGCACGTGGACCGCCGCGACCTCGTACCGCACGCCCGCCGTCCGCCGGTACCGTTCCAGCAGCTCGAGCAGCGCCAGGCTGTCCTTCCCGCCCGACACCGCCACCGCCACCCGGTCGCCCTCGCGCACCATCCCGAACTCGCGCATCGCCCTGCCCACATCCCGCAGCAGGTAATGCGCCCGCTTATCTACCGTACCGTCATTCACCTGTTCTCGTGACTGCGTCCGCGCATTCAGCTCGCGCTTCGATCACCTTGGCCTTCGTGTTCCAACTCCGCAGCGCCCGCTCGTTCCTTCAACCGCCGCACCACCTTCATCGGCACGTACACCCCCCCGAGGTCCGGCTCGCCCGGCCGGATGCCGTGAAAGTCCGTCCCCCGGTCACCAGCAGCCCGTGCTGCCGCGCCAGCGCCAGCAGCCGCTCGATCGTGACCGCATCGTAACCCGTGTAATACACCTCGATCCCCGCCAGCCCCGCGGCCAGCATGTCGGGCAGCAGGCCGGCCTCGTCGAACCGGGCCTTGATCGCCCCGTACTTATCGAAGAACACGGGATGCGCGAGCACCGGCAGGCCGCCCGCCCGGCGGATCAGCGCGCACGCCTCGGCAGGGGTGAACTTCATCCGCTCGACATAAGCAGGGCTGTTGCGGCCGATGTACTTGTTGAAGGCTTCCGAGTAGCTGGTGACGTGCCCCGCCTCGAGGAGCGCCTGGGCCACGTGGGGCCGGCCCACCGCGCCCTCGCCCGCAATCTGGAGGATGCGCTGGAAGTCCACCGGCGCGCCCATCTCGGTGAGCACCTCGGCCATCCGCTTCGCCCGGCCCACCCGCCCCTCGCGGATGCGCGCGCCAGCTTCGACGTCCAGCTCCGCGTGGCCGGGGTCGACGAAGTAGCCGAGCACGTGGACTTCGGCGCCGGGCACGTCCGTGTTGATCTCGACGCCGGGGATGACCTCGACGCCCAGCCCGGCGCCCGCCGCCTGTGCTTCGGCGACGCCCGCCGTCGTGTCATGGTCCGTGATCGCCATGACCTTCAGCCCCAGCCGGCTCGCCGCGCTGCACGAGTTGAGCCGGCGGAAAGGAGCCGTCGGACGCTGTGGTATGGGTGTGCAGGTCGACCTGGTTCACGCTTGGCTGGTTCCGACGCTCTTGTGCTGCCGGCCCTCGCCGCGGCGGTGCAGCTCGATCAGCCCGGCCTCGCCCAGCAGCTTGAAGTACGCGAGGGTGTGCTCGTCGGCCGGCCGCCCGATTTCCAGCCATGCCAGCTCGCCGATTTCGGCGGCGCTCCGCGTCCCGTCCGACCAGTACTGCAGCACCGGCGTGTAGTCGCTCGCGCTCGGGCCGAGCGCCTCCATCAGCGCCCACAGCCGGGGCATCAGCTCGGGGTGATCGGCCATGCAGGCACTGCCCCACGTCGATCGGCCCGGGCACGCGCCGGCACGGGACGATCTCCGCGGCCTCCGCCCGCCATCCCTGCTCGGCCTCATCCTGCGCTGCGGCCGCCCCCGAATGGACCAGCCCGTCCGAGCGACCTGCGTCGCCCACAGCGCCTCGGTCGCGGCCCGCTGCATGACCCGTTCGCGCCACACGCCCTCGTGGCCGGCCGCGCTCGGGTCGAGCTTGACCAGCTGCCGCCAATGCCGCGCTCATCCGCTCGGCCCGGAAGCTGTTGAGCTTTTCGTACCTGCGCCACGCCTCAACCCGCTCGGCATCCGTGCCGGCCCCGCGCACCGTCTCCACGATGTCGGATGCGGCCCTGCCTGCCCAGCTCGAGAAACGCCCCACCATCACGTGGCCCAGCCACTCGGCCTCCTGGCTCCCCGCGGTCGCCAGCCAGTACGCATAGATCGCGGCCAAGCGCGCCGCTGCGGGCCAGGCTGTCGGGGCTGACCTTGTCCGGCGTGTCTTCCGACGTGTGATAGAACCGGTCGGGCCAGTGGATGAGCATCGGCGAGGGGATCCCGACGGTCGGGTCGGACAGGATGTAGTGGTCGGACCCCGCGCTGAACGGAGTCTCCGTGTGGCGGATGCCACGTAACCCTCGTTACGCAGGAACGGCTCGCGCAGCCAGCTCAGCAGGTGATCGGCGAACGACGCGCCCGCCAGCGGCAGCCCCACCAGCTCCCACTGCCCGCCGGTCTGCGCCTGGTCCGCGCCCACCATGTCCAGGTTCAGCCCCGCCACCCAGCCGCCGGGGCGCGTCGACCCCGTCCTCTTCGTCGCACGTCCCCGCGGCCGCGGCGCTCTCCGAAAGGTACGCGAAAGTGCCCGGTCATCTCGGGCGGCCAGATGAAGCGGATGCCCCGCCGCGGCGCGGGCAGCCGGCCGTCGGAAATCAGCTGGGCCAGCGTCACTGCGGCCTCGAGCAGCGCGGCCGCGCCCGAGGCATTGTCGTGCGCGCCCGGCTGCGGGTGGCACAGGTGGCTCACCAGCAGGATCTCCTCGCCGTCGGCCATCTCGTCGCCCGGCAGCAGCGCCTCCACCACCTCGATCGCGCCCGGATACAGCTCGCTGTCGATCGACGCCCGCACCCGCAGCGTCTCGCCCTTCGCCAGCCGCTGCCGCAGGCTGCGTCCCTGCCGCGGGCTGATCACGAACCCCCACGCGTCCGGCTGCGTCTGCCCCGCCCACCAGAACGACGTGTACTGCCGGCGCATCGGGCAGGTCCAGCTCGCGTCCGCCCGCCGGCCTCCATCCCGTCGAACAGGATGCCCGCCGCGCCCAGCTGCGCGCACCGCCAGCGCGGCCACCCGGCCCGCCGGCTTGTTGGTCAGCACCACCTTCCCCCGCACGTCCAGCCCCTCGTAGTCCGCCGGGTCGATCCCGCCCTTCCCGCCCGGCGCCGACCAGCTCGAACTCGCCGTCGACCGGGATGCTCCGCTGGATGAGGCTGGTCGGCGTGACCTCGAAGTCGCACAGCAGCGCCGGCTGCGAGGTCTTGTCGCCTGGCCGCGCCGCGTCCGACGGCAGCAGGTGCAGCGTCGCCGCATCGCACGACCACTCCAGGAAGCTCGGCGTGGTCCAGAAGCGGGTGATCCCGTCCGCCTGGTAGCCGAGCACGTTCACCTGCAGCCCCGCTTCCGACAGCTGCCCGGCGACGTACTGCGCCGCGGCCCGGTACCCCGGGCTGGCCTGGATGCGATGAAATCCGCTGATCGCGGTCACGTGCCGGTGGGCCATCTCGCCGCGATACGCGGCCCGAATGAGGTCTGTGTAGATGTAAGACATCTCTTTGTCCCGGGGTGCAATTGGTTAAGACGAGTAATCATAACATGATTGAGGAGCGCGTGGAAATGAAACGACCTCGGAGGTTTCGAAAAACCTCCGAGGTCTTGTCGCGCGCACAAACGAAACGACCTCCGAGGTCTCGAAAGACCTCGGAGGTCTGGGGCTTCAAGCCTGCCGGTTAGGGCAGCAGCACCGTATCGATCGCATGGATCACCCCGTTGCTGGCCGGGATGTCGGTCGCCACGAACCCTGCATAATCCGGGTTGCTCAGCCCGAAGCTGTCCGTGAAGCCGAGCACCGGCGTCGAGCCGTTGAACATCGGGAACAGGAACCCGCCGTTGAACGTGCGGATCCGCTCGCTGCCGAGCACATCACCCGAGTAGCGTTCGCCGGGTGCGATGTGATAGCGCAGGATCGCGTTGCGAGTCGCCGCGTCCGGGGTTACGCCGGCTGCATCGAGCGCCGCGAAGAGCTTGTCGAAGGCCGCATCGGTGGGGGCGAAGACGGTGTACTGGCCCTTGCTGCTCAGCATCTGGGCAACGTCCGGGTTGGCAACCACGAGATCAATCAAGGTGTCAAACTGTCCCTCGTAGGGGCCGGCCGCGTTCGCGGCGACCGCGACGTCGACGATAGAACCGGGCTTGGCGGGTGCCTTGGCGAATGCTGCCGGCACGACGGCGACCGCGAGCATGGCGGCCAGGACTGCGATGAGAAGACCCTTCTTGAACATCTCTGCTTAGCTTCCTTTCTCTGTGTGGTGTGTTCGACTCGGCAATCCGTATCGCTAACCTTGAACAAACTATATCATATTGTATAATGTTTGTACGTAGCGATCATACAATGTTCGAAAGTTCGCAATGTAGCTGCGCCGGCTCCGTATCCCTCGTGCCCGGACAAATCGTTGCCATTCTGCCAACTATATGCTATTCTCATCACCATGTTCGACCGCCCACGCGCCGCGCGCTCGCCTGCCGTCTTGCTCCTGCTCGCGACCCTTGTCCTGCTCGCTGCTGCAGCCTGCGGCGGCCTTCCCGCGACACCGTCCCAGCCGTCCGGCCCCACTGTGTCCGTCCAGGACCAGCTCGCGCAGCTCGCCGCCGCCGCAAACGGCGCGTGCCAACGGCGCCGCCTCTCCTACCGCAATCTCGATGGAGCAGCCGACCTCGACGCCCGTCGCATCGGTGGCTTCATCCACGGCGACGCGCAAGCCGGCCAAACTCACGCCCACGTCCACGCCAACCCGCAAGCCCACCCGCACGCGCACGCCCACGGCCGCGCCTGCTCCTGCTGCGGCCGCAGCCGATGGCCTCCCTACCATCGCTCAAGCCCGCCTCCCCAAAGAGGCCCGCGACACCATCCGGCTGATCCAGCAGGGCGGCCCGTTCCCCTACGACAGGGACGGCGTTACCTTCGGCAACCGGGAGGGCCTGCTGCCGAAGCGCCCCAACGGTTATTACAAGGAATACACCGTCATCACGCCCGGCTCGCGCGAATCGGGGCGCCCGGCGCATCATCGCGGGCCGGGGCGGCGAGTTGTACTATACCGACGACCATTACGATTCGTTCAAGCGGGTGGTCCCATGACCGAAAACCTCAAGAGCCGCCTTGCGCCGGGCGCCGGGTCGGGCCTTTATCGACTCGACGGCCGGGCGGGCGCCAAAGCCGTCGCCCGGGTGGCCGAAGCTGCCGGCTGGGCCTTCTTCCAGGTGGACGGGAGCAAGGTGGACCGCAAGTCAGAGTTCCTGGCGGCAGCGGGCAAGGCCCTGGGCTTCCCCAAGTGGGCCGGCCATAACTGGGACGCGTTCGAGGAACTTGTCACCGACCTTTCATGGCTCCCACCCGCACCCGGCTACCTGCTGCTGTTCGATCGCCTCGGTGCATTTTCCAGTCAGCAGCCCGAGCAGCTGGCAACAGCTCTCGACATCCTGGCCGCTGCCGTCGCCAACCGGCAGCGGGCCGGAAGCCCTCCGTTGACGGTCCTGGTGCGCGGCGCCGGCCAGGCAGCTCGCCGCCTCCCGGCGATCGACGTCGAGCAGACACAAAGACACACAACTGGGGAGTAGCTCCATGCGCAGCTTCCTGTTCCGACCTTTGGCCTCCGTCTCTGTCGTTGCAAGCGCCGTACTTGCCGCGCTCATCTTGAGCGCCTGCTCCGGCATGCCGCCCGTCATTCCCGCGCCCACGCCCCCGGCCATCAGTACGCCTCAGGACGGCGGCCACCCTCCCGCCGCCGGCCTCGCCCACAGCCGCCGCCGTGGCCGTCGCGCCGACCGAGCCCGCCGTGCCTTCCCCGACCACCCCGCCCGACGACCGCACGCAGCCGTCCCTCACGATCACCGTCGACCCGCCCAAGATCGCCTGGGACGAGCAGGCCACGATCGTCGTCCGGGCCAGCGATCCGGCCGGCATCAAGGACGTGGCGCTCGTGCTCGGCGACCAGGTGCTCGGCGCCGGCCAGGGCGAAGAGCTGCAGGTGGAGTTCATCCCGGGCGCTATCGACGGCCTGGCTGGCGGCAAATCCTACACCCTCACCGCCCGCGCCGCCGACATGGCGGGCAACCAGGCCGAGGCGAGCGCCTCGATCGTCGTCGGCCCCGAAACCACTCCCTCCCCGGTTCCCAAGGCCGTGACCCCGACCGAGAGGAGCCGCACTGACTGCCACGCCCACGCCGGACGGCCGCACGGTCATTGGGGGAGCCGCTGACGCCGGTGCGGCGCTGGACGCCGGAGCCCCGCGGCCAGACGACCTACAGGGTGGTCCAGATCCCCCTGTCGACCTACCCCTACGAGAAATACCTCACGGACACGACGGACCCCGACCGGGCCGATTACCCCGTGCGGACCTTAGACCGCGCCGCGTACGAGGCCGCCAACCCTCGACCCGCGCCGAAGATGTACCAGCTCCTCGTGCTTGAGAACAAGTACCTGCGCCTGGGCATCCTCCCCGAGCTGGGCGGCCGCATCTACGAGCTAATCTTCAAGCCGACCGGCGCCAACGAGTTCTACTCGAACACGGTCATCAAGCCGACGGAATGGGGGCCGGGCTCACCGCCTTACCCGAAGGGTGCGAACTGGTGGCCCGCGGCGGGCGGCCTGGAGTGGGGTTTCCCCGTCGAGGAGCACGGCTACGAGTTTGGCACGGTCTGGGGCTTCGACCACGCCGCCCAGGACGACGGCGGGGTCATGATCACCCTGTTCACCAAGACCGGGCCGGAGGACCCGTATGCGGTGGTCGATATTATCCTCCCGCCCGACACCGCCTACTTTGTCGTCCAGCCGCGGGTGGTCAACCCGCTCGGCGGCCCGTTCCAGTTCAAATTCTGGGAGAACGCGATGCTTGCGCCGGGCAAGGCGAACAGCGTCTCGCCCGACCTCCGCTTCATCTTCCCCGCGCAGCAGGTCCTCGTCCACAGCGCCGGCGATCCCGCCATGCCCCAACCCGGCCAGACCACCTCCTGGCCAGTCATCAACGGCCGGGACTACTCGCGCCTGGGCAACTGGACGAGTTACTTCGGTGCGTTCGCCGCACCCGCTGCGGCCTCGCTCGGGACGAGCGCCTTTGCCGGCGTCTACGACCCGGCCGCGAACGAGGGCGTGGTGCGCGTCTTCCCGCCCACGGTCGCCAAGGGCGTGAAGCTCTTTGCCCCCCGTGGGGCAACCGGCCTCGAGCCCAAGCTGTGGACGGACGACGGCTCGACCTACGTCGAGCTGCACGGCGGCTTGACCCCCAACTTCGATGACTGGGTCGAGTTAGGCCCGGCGAGGAGGCGACCTGGAGCGAGTTTTGGTATCCCGTGGCCGGCATCGGCGGATTGACCTTCGCCAACGACCGGGCGGCCCTTTCGCTCGCTCCCGGCCCGCAGGGCATGAGGCTGGGCCTCTTCCCCACCTCGACCATCGGCGGCCAACTCACCGTCACCTTGCCCGGCGACGAACCTGGCACGTCCGACGTGCGCACGCTCGACGTGCAACTCAGCCCCGACCGTCCCTTCGTCCAGGACCTCCCGCTCGCCACCGCCGCCCCCTCTCAGGGCGAGGTCCACGTGACCCTGGTCGACGCCGGCGGGGAGACGGTCTTCGATTGGCAGGGGGCCGCGCAGTTGCGATAAGTCGTTGGCCCATCGCGCCAACGAGCATCCTGAGCGGCGCCGGACGGGCTGTTTCGTCCGGCGCAGTGGTAAGCGAGACACCCGGAGCATCCTGAGCGGAGCCGGACGGGCTGTTTCGTCCGGCGCAGTCGAAGGATGCGGCCCCTAGTTGCGCAAAGGGGCGCGATCGCGTATAATCTCGGCGTTCGGGGCGTAGCGCAGCCAGGTTAGCGCGCTTGATTTGGGTTCAAGAGGTCGGGAGTTCGAATCTCCCCGCCCCGACTGCTTCTCCTTCCTCACCCTTGCGCATGGTAGGCGTGAAGTCACCACAAAGAACCAAAGCTATGAAGTCCCACCAAGTCATCAGAGCCTTCGTGAATCTTTGGTTCTTCAACCCTTTGTGGTGAGTCGCGCATCCACTCTTCCGGTGAGCATGCTATGCCGCACACGAACCATCCCGACTACACCTATGCCGAGGCTCTGGCCCTCCTGACCGCGGCCCGCGCAGCCCAGGCCATTCCCGGCGTCAACTCCGCCGAGCTGGCGTCCGCCATCGCCCGGCTCGAGGACACCTTCCCCGAGGAGATCCGTCCCCTCGTGCGCGAGGCGACCGAACGGCTCCCCACCCAGGCCGCGGGCGACCAGCGCCAGCGCATGCTCGCTATCCTGCACCGGGCGTGGATCGAGCGCCGGCAGGTCCGCATCTCCTATGCCACCGCGTCCCGCGCGGGCCAGATTTCCCAGCGCGTGATAGAGCCCTATTCCATCATCCCCTACGGGCGTTCGTGGCAGATGGTGGCGTACGACCACCTGCGCGAGGCGGTCGTCCAGTTCAAGGTCGACCGCGTCCGTGCCGCGACCCTGCTCGACGTCCGGTACGAGGTCCCCGCCGATTTCGACATCGAGGAATACCTGGGCGATGCGTGGGGGATCATGCGAGGGGAGGCCGGCGAGCCCGAGATTGTCGTGCTCGAGTTCGAGCCCGAGGCCGGCCGGTGGGTGGCCGAGGAGCACTGGCATCGCAGCCAGCAGGTCGAGAGCCTGTCCGACGGCCGCGTGCGCGTGACGTTCCGCGTCGGCGTGACCCCCGAGATGGTGAACTGGATTCTATACTATGGCGGCCGCGTCCGCGTCGTCGAGCCGGCGTGGTTACGCAAGCAGGTCGTCGCCGAGCACCGCCGTGCGCTGCGCTTGAACGAGTGATCGCACGCAAGCCCGGCCGCACACTTTGACAAGGCGCCGCGCTGCGGGTAGACTAAAGCCACATGCGGGTGTAGCTCAGGGGTAGAGCGTCTGCCTTCCAAGCAGAATGTCACGCGTTCGAATCGCGCCACCCGCTTTGTCTAGTAATTAGTGTCTTGAAACAGGCGTGAATCCCTCATTCTAGTGGGCATGACAAGCTAGAAATGAGGGGTTCTCATGTCTCGTGATACTCGACCACGCGCCGGCCTCACATTAGCCGTTCGGTCATGCTACACCGCCAAAGACAGCGAAAACGTCTCATCACGAACGCAGCAAGCCTATCTACGCGAGCAGGTGACCCAGCCGGTTGGGGGCAGTTCTCTCTTCTCTCCCCGGCTAACCGCGGAATAGCGCCATCTCGGCTGGGCAATTCACCAAGCCTTGAGGTCTTCAGTTAAGCCGAACTCATGTGCCGATCCACCCCTGCGCCGCCGCGATCAGTTCTTGCCGCCGCCGCCGATAGGCGATGACCGGCGCATCGCCCGGAATCAACTTCTCACCGATCCTCAGGTCGCTCCGCGTCGGCCGCTGCGTCACCACCACCCGGCGATCCTGGTGTGCGACGATCGTGTTGAAGATCATCGCCGACCAGTTGATGAGGTTGCGCACGCCCGGGGTGCGCATGAAGTTCTGGTAGAAGCGCAGATACAGCACCGTGTTCTCCTCGTCCACCGGCGCGAATGCCGCCACCACCCGCACCTTGTCGCTGATCCAGTTCTGCCACAGGTTGGGGAAGATGAACTCCAGGTGGAACGGCTTGTCCGGCGGAGGCATCTCCTTCGCGCTGCGCGCCGGCGTGCCGTCCTCCGGGCGCATGCCGGTGCAGACGAAGAAGCGGTCGGGATCCTGCCACTCGACCCACGGGCCATCCATCACCGTGCGCCCGCCGCGGCCAATGGTGTTGTGGTGGATGAACGGCACGTGCGGCACGTCGAGCTGGTTTTCGATGACGCCGCGAGTAGTGCGCATTCCACGGGTCACGCGCCATGCCGTAGCTGAAGCTATCGTCGAGGTCGCTGAACCAGCGCGGGGGCGCCACTTCGCCCTCCGGCTGGCCCCAGTAGATGAAGATCAAGCCGTGCGCCTCGTGGGTTGGGTAGGTCTGCACCTTGAACATGCTTTCGGCACGGCTGACGTCCCTGCCGTTGGCCGGGATCACGGTGCAGCGGCCGCTGGCGTCGTACTCGAAGCCGTGGAACGGGCACCAGATGCAGTCGCCATGAACTTCGCCCACGCTGAGCGCCACCCCGCGGTGCGGGCACAGGTCGGCCATCACCGCCACTTTGCCCTCCGGTTGCGCCAGGCGACCAGCTTCTCGCCCATGCGCGTCACGCCGACCGGCTTGCCGCGTCGAACTTCGCTGGATTCCAGAATGGCATACCATTGGTTGCGGATCATCTTGTCCTCTGAGTGGGTCAGGTAGTTTCCAGGCGCAGCGCCTGCGCCGTCAGCAAGCGCAGCGTCCCCGTGGCCGCCACGCGTTGTTCGTCTGCGAGCGCAGCCACCAGCGGCTTCAAGCCACCCTTGCTGCGCCTCGATGCTTGCACCTACGATTTGCCGCCCCGCTCGAGTCAGATGCACCAACCGCACGCGGCGGTCGTCCGGCGTTTCGCTGCGCTGCGCCAGCCCTTGCTGCACCAGCCGCTCGATCATCTGGCTCGCGCCCGCCGGCGATAGCTGCAGCAGCTCGCCACATGCCATCACCTCGGTGGGGCCTTTGTAGTGGAGGTGCATTGACAGCGCCATCTGCATGAACGAGAACCCGGCGCTGCGTGAGAAGCGGAGGAAGTCGTTCATGGACAGCCGCATGAAAATGGCGGACCAGTCGAGAATCGCCTCGGTTGCCTCGAAATCGTTTGTCACAGCGACACTTTACTTTCATGAAATATACAGTATAATGAAATTATAATCCGCTTCGACGGTTTGTAAAGCGCACCGTTCTTGCAGTACAACTGCCTGCGCACCAGGAGCATCGCCGTGCCACGTGTATCCCTCAACCAAAGCGCCCCGGACTTCAGCCTGGCCGACTACCGCGGTAACACGTTCCGGCTGTCTGATTTGTGTGGGAAGAAGAACGTCCTGCTCGTCTTCAATCGCACCTTCACCTGACCGTTCTGCCGCGCGCACATGGCGCAGTTGCGCCAAGATTATGCCCAGTTCGTCGCCCGCGACATCGAGGTCGTGGTGGTCGGGCCTGAGAATGCTAAGGCATTCGCCGATTACTTCGCCAAGGAGTCGCTGCCGTTCACCGGCCTGCCCGACCCGACGGCGAGCGTGCTGAAGCTCTACGGACAAGAAGTGAACCTGTTCAAGCTCGGCCGCATGCCCGCCCAGGTGCTGATCGACAAGGCCGGGGTGGCGCGCTATGTTCACTACGGCCACAGCATGAGCGACATCCCTCCGAACGACGAGTTGCTGGCCCTAAGCGACGAGATCAATGCCGCGCAGGCCGAGCATGTCCTGAGGAACACGTAGAATGAACCCAGACAACGACACCGTGACCCGCACGGCCTACGACGTCATCGTGGTGGGCGCGGGGTTGGGTGGGCTGACCGCGGCCAGCCTGCTGGCAAAGCGCGGCCTCGCGGTGCTGCTGATCGAGCAGCAGGGCAAGCCGGGCGGCTCGTGTACCTCCTTCCGCCGCGAGGACGTCACCTTCGACGTGGGCACGGCCATGCTCTACGGCTTCGGCGAGCGCGGCTTCAAGCCGTTTCGCTTCCTGTTCAACGAGCTGGAGGAGCCGATCGAGGTGGTCGCGCACGCCACCCTGGCGCGCATGACCTTCGAGGGCCAACCGATCACCTTCTGGCCGGACATCGAGCGTTTCTTGCAGGAGCTCGATCGCCTTTTCCCGGACGAGCACGATGCGCTGCGCGCGTTCTACCGGGACCTGTACGCGATGTACGAGAACATCGTCCTCAAGAACGAGGTGATCGTCCCGCCGTCCGAGTTCTCCCCGCGCCAAGGGCTGCGCCGCGTGCTGACCGGCCCGCTGGCGCTGTTCAAGATGCAGAAGCTGCTGGACACGAGCGTGCGCTCGCTGCTGGACCGCTATTTCACGAATGAGCAGGTCATCCAGTTCTTCGATAAGCTATGTTCGGCCTACTGCTACACCACCTCCGACGAGACCCCGGCGGTGCTGGCCGCGACCATGTTCGTGGACAACCACATCGGCGGGGTGTATTACCCGGCCGGCGGCGCGCAGATGCTGCCGAACAAGCTCGAGAAGGCCTTCGAGCGGCTGGGCGGGCAGGTGCTCTACCATACGCTCGTGGACGAAATCCTGATCCGCGACGGCCAGGCCTACGGCGTGCGCCTCAGCACCGGCGAGGAAATCCACGCGTCGCGGGTCGTCGCCAACGTCACGGTGTGGAACCTGTACGGCAAGCTTGTGCGCCCCGAGCACATTCAGCCGGAACGGCTGGCCTGGGCGCAGCACCTGGTCCCCACCTTCCCCAGCATGACCCTCTACATGGTGGTGGACCGCGGCGGCCCTGCCGCCGGACGTGCTGCCCTGGGAGGTGTTCATCGAGAACCGGGCGGTGATCGACAGCTCTGACCTGACGCTCTACGTCAACGCGTTGGTAGACGAGACGCTGTGCCCGCCGGGCAAGCTGGTCATCACGGCGATCGCGCCCAACCTGGAGCCCTGGCCCGCGCCGGGATCGCTGAGTACCACTCGGATGCCTATTTCGAACAGAAAAAGGCCCAGGCGCAGCGCATGTTGGCCCAGATGGAGCAGCACTTCCCCGGCTTCTGCAGCCATATCGAGACGCTGATGGTCGGCACGCCCACCACCATCGAGCGCTACCTGCTGAAGAACGGCGGCGCGGTGGGCGGCCCGAAGAACACCCTCGGGCCAACAGATGCTCAAGCGCCTGCACGCGCGCAGTGAGTGGAAGAACCTGTACGTGTGCGGCGATTCCACCGTGATGGCGACCGGCGCGCCCGCCACGGTCGTCTCCGGCATCGGCGCGGCCAACATGGTGCTGCGCGATCTGCGCAAGCCGGAATACGACACGCGGAAGTTCCCACGCCAGTACGTCCGGTTTGTGGAGACACCCTACCGCCGCCCCGCCGTCAGCGCGGACGACCCGATCACACCTGAGAACGCAGCCCGGTTTGCCGCGCAGTGCCAGGGCTGCCAGCACCCGGCCTGCGTGGCCGACTGCCCGGCGCATATCGACATCCCCGGCGTGCTGCGGCGGATGGAAGCGGGCAACTTCACCGGCGCGGCGCGTGTGCTGCACCTCGGCAGCCCGTTCGGCGGGCCGTGCGAGGACGCCTGTCCGGCCGACCCGCCTGCGAGCTTCACTGCTACCGGCGCAGCTTTGCCGGGCAGCCGGTGCGCATTGCCGAGTTGCTGAGGTGGGTGGGCAGCTCGGCGGAAATCGCGGGCCGAGTGCGGCCGCGGCGGTGCGCGTGCCGTTCAGCAGTAGCGTGCGCGCCGTGGAACGGGAGGCGCGCTACTGAACGAGAGCGTGTAGGCGCCAGCGAGCATGCTCGGCATCTTCGTCGACGGGAGTCCTCGAATTTCGCGCGGTTTGCGACCCTCGCCCGTTCGCAGTATACTTGTCCGTCCGGGACATTGATGCGCGTACCGGTAGGACGTCTGGAGCATGCCGATAAATCCGACCAACCCCATTGTGGTGCAAAGCGACCGTTCGATCCTGCTCGAGGTCGACAACCCGCTGTACGCGGACGCGCGCGACTCGCTCGCCCGGTTCGCCGAGCTTGAAAAGAGCCCCGAGCACATCCATACCTACCGCCTTTCGCCGCTCTCGCTCTGGAACGCGGCCGCCAGCGGGCTCGATGCGGAGGCAATCGTCACCTGCCTCGTGCGCTATGGCAAGTACGACGTCCCCGGCAACATCCTCGCCGACGTGCGCGATTACATCAGCCGGTTCGGCCGGCTCAAGCTGCGCCGGGCGGACGACGGCGGCCTGCTCCTCATCTCGGACGAGCCCTTGCTGATGCTGGAAGTGCGCCGCCAGCGCAAGGTCGCGCCCTACATCCAGGAAGACGTCGACAACCGCACCAGCCGGGTGAACCCCGCCTTTCGGGGCCACATCAAGAAGGCGCTGGTGGATGTCGGCTATCCGGTCGAGGATCTCGCCGGCTATGTGCAGGGCGCACCGCTGCCGATCCGGCTGCTCCCCGCGATGCGCGGCAACAGCAAGCCGTTCGCGCTCCGGCACTACCAGTCCGACGCGGTGGACGTGTTCCACGCCGAGCGGCGCTGCCCAGGGCGGCTCCGGCGTCGTCGTGCTCCCTTGCGGCGCGGGCAAGACGATGGTCGGGATGGGCGCGATGGCGACCCTGCAAAGCAGCACGCTGATCCTGACGACCAACACCGTCGCCGTGCGCCAGTGGATCGACGAGCTCCTGGACAAGACCAGCCTCACCCCGACCGACGTCGGCGAGTACACCGGCGACATGAAGCAGGTCGCGCCCGTGACCGTCACGACCTACCAGATCCTCACGTACCGCAAGCACCGACAGAAGATCGCGGACGACGCCGATCTGTTCGATGATTTCTCGGGCGGCCGCAAGGAAGCCCCCACGCTCGAGGATTTTCCGCACTTCCAGCTCTTCAACCATCGCGACTGGGGCCTCATCGTCTACGACGAGGTGCACCTGCTCCCCGCACCGGTCTTCCGGATGACGGCCGAGTTGCAGGCCCGCCGCCGCCTCGGCCTCACCGCGACGCTAGTGCGCGAGGACGGCCGGGAAGACCACGTATTCTGCTCTGATCGGGCCCAAGAAGTATGACGTGCCGTGGAAGGACCTCGAGCGCCAGGGCTGGATCGCCACCGCCGACTGCCACGAGATCCGGCTGGACATGGCGCCGGAACGCCGCCTCGAGTATGCGCTCGCCGAGAGCCAGGCGCAGTACGCCATCGCGGCCACCGACCCGGCGAAGCTGCCCGTGGTGCAGACAGGTGCTCGAGCGGCACCCGGACGACCAGGTGCTCGTGATCGGCACGTACCTGCGACCAGCTCGAGGAAATCGCCGCCGCCCTCGACGCGCCGCTGATCACCGGCAAGACCCCCGTTCGGGAGCGGCAGAAGCTGTACCCGGAATTGCGGGCGGGCAAGCTCATGCGGCTTGTCGTGTCCAAGGTGGCTAACTTCGCCATCGACCTGCCCGACGTGAGCGTGGCGATCCAGGTCAGCGGGACGTTTGGCTCGCGCCAGGAGGAGGCGCAGCGCCTCGGCCGGATCCTCCGGCCCAAGCAGGACGGCCGGCCAGCCCACTTCTATGCCGTCGTCATGCGGGACACGAACGACCAATTGTTCGCCGCCAACCGGCAGATGTTCCTGACCGAGCAGGGCTATAAGTACGAGATTCTCTATCGCGACGACCTGGCCAGCTACGATCCGGGCCGCGATGGGGCGGCCTGGTAAGGCGGGAGGACGGCTGCCGCATGGCGATAAGGGAGAGGATCTTCAATCCGGCACAACGTGAGCGGATGGTCAGCGAGCTCCGGGGGAGCCTGCAGAGCCGCACGATTGCAGAGCTGCGTGAAGCGGCCCGGAAGTGGGGCTGGCGGCTGCGCGGCACGGGCAAGGCGGAGCTGGTCGAGCAACTGACCGGCTACCTCCAGGATTCCGAGCTAATGTCTGCTGCGACGGCTTCGTTGCCGCCCGCGCAAATCATGCTGCTGTCCTGGCTCGTCGGCCTGGGGTCCGGCGGCGACCTCGTCAACCGGTTGCAGGTCGTGTTGCAGGAAGGCAGCGGCATCGAGATGACCGCGCCGGAGATCAATGCATCGCTGAGAGACCTGCACGAGCGCGGCCTCCTGGTGAACGGCCCAGTTAGGACTGGAAGCCAGCCCGGTGTATCTCGAGTGGCTGCCCCGATCCAGGCCGAGGCCATGCGCACACGTTCGCGGCGCCTCAGCCGGCAGCCATGACTATCGAATGGATCGTGGATGAGGTTCAACTCCTGCTGTTGACGATCGAGGCCGAGAAGCCCCTCCGGCATCGCCCGCCGGCGTCCGTTCGGGCGGCGGGCGCTCCGCAAGGCCGTGACCGCTTCGCAAAGCCCTTCCAGCCGCGCCCGGGACTGCTGGACGCGCCACGCTGGCGGCGTGGGGTTACGATACGCCCGACCGGCGGGCCCTGGGCGCTCTCCTTGCGGAGCTGCTGTGGGCGATGCAGGTCATCCAGGTCGACCCAACTTCCCACATCATTCCCGTGGCAGCGAAGTTCGACGAGTGGCAGCGCCGCGAGCCCGTTGTCCAGCTGCAAATGCTCGCGGGGCCTGGCTCGCGCATCCCGTCCGATATGGCATTGACAACTGGAATGAGCTGGACATGGCGCTCGTCCAGATAGACGGCTTTGACTTTCGTCCCGAGTACGATTGGAGCGCTGTCGGGCCTCTCAGCACCGCCGTCGTCGGCATCCGCCACCAAGTCATGAGCATCCTGCAGGCTGTGCAGCCCGACACCTGGTACAGCTTCGAACGCTTCTGCCGCCTGATCAGCGGGCTGAGCCACGATCCGCTCGGCTACGGTCCGTCCGGGGCCTGGTCCTGGACCGAGGGCGGAAAGGTGCTGCGGTCGGGAAACATGCCATTCGACATGTGGATGGGCACCTATGGCCGGGTGTTGGCCGCCTTGTTGCGGGGGCCTGCGAGTTGGCTCGGCTTCGTCGACGTGGCCCGCAAGGGCAAGGAACTATTCCACGTTCAAGGTGCTGTCGGCTGTCCCGCCCGGCGACCTTCTGTCTGTCCCCCGCGACGACTTCGCTTTGTGCCTCCTGACACAGTGATCGCCGCCAAGAGCTGGAAAGCCGCGCGTGTCCGCTCGATCCTGGGCCGGATCGCCAGGGAGGTGGACCCGCAGCCCGAGATGAAACCGGATCGGGCGAGTACGACCTACCGGCTGGATGCCGCTGACCTTCCGGGTATTCTTGCAGGCAGGTGGCGCTGCAGACGAGCCGATCCGTGAGCTGGCGGCAAACGGCTTCCCGCTGCCTGCCGCCAGCGCCGACAAGCTGAAGCGATGGGAGGCACGCAACGGCAGGTATCAGCTCTACGACGACCTCACGGTCATCGAGCTTGCCGAAGACATGGCGCAGGCCGAGGTCGAGGTGATAGCCCGGCTGCTCGGCGCACGGCTCTATGAAGCCGCCCCGCGCTGCCTGCTCGTTCTGGATCGCGACCAGGCGCCCGGATCGTCGACGAGCTGCGGCGCAGGGGCTACACGCCCAAGGTGACGTTGTGAGGCGGCCAATTACACGCCGGCGCATGGCGAACCGGCACGTCGCACGCGGACATCGAGGTAGTACGATGACGCCGCCACCCCTGCGAGACGCCGTTGAAGCCTTCAACACCAACTTTCTCAACACCTTGCTGCTGAAAGCAGGCGTTAGCGGCTCCCCCAAAGACCAAAGAGGGGCACGTCGAGGCGTGGCGCCAGCTGCTTGGCGACAGCGA
>CAWDBO010000031.1:0-55134 GCA_963800615.1 uncultured Chloroflexia bacterium | reverse complement strand
CGCACGATGCGCTGCTGGACGATGTGGATGCGAGCGGCGGCACCGTCTATCGCGGGGTCACCGACAAAGCCGCCGCTGACCGCACCGGGCCTGATCGTCTATCGTTTCGATGCGCCGCTGGTGTTTGCGAACGCGGCGTTCTTCGTCGAGCGGGTGGAAGCGCTCGTCGCCGACGCCGGCCCGGGCTTGAGGTGCTTCGTGCTCGATGCGGAAGCCATCAGCGATTTCGACTCGACCGCGGCCGAGGCGCTGGAAACGTTGGATTCTGACCTGGAACGCCGCGGCGTCGACTTCTGGATCGCGCCCGCGAATGCGCCGCTGCGCGAGCTGTTGACGGCCACGGGGCTTGTGAAACGCCTGGAGGAGCAGCACATCTATCCATCGGTGCGCGCAGCGGTGGCGGCTTATGATGCGCAAGTCGGCGCGCCTGCACAGTAAGGTGAACCCATGCAACTGAACCGCGAGAAGCTGCGCCAAGAACTAAACCGTTACGTTCCGATTACGGCCTGGTTGCCTGCCTACCCGCGGATCTCTTGCGCACCGACATCATCTCCGGCATCACGGTCTGGGCCGTGATGGTCCCGGTGGCGATGGCGTATGCCGAAATGGCGGGCCTGCCGCCCCAGTACGGGCTCTACACCGCTTTTGCGGCGCTGCTGGGCTACGCCATCTTCGGAACCAGCCGGCAACTTAAGGTGACAACGAGTTCCACGATGGCCGTAATGTCGGCGGCGGTCGTGGTCGCCATTGCTGGAGGGGATCCCGCCAGATACGCGGCGCTCACCGCAGCGCTTGCGCTCACCGTGGGCCTGATCCTGCTCCTGGCCGGTATCGTCCGCCTGGGGTTCATCTCGGACTTCCTGTCCAAGTCGGTGGTCACCGGCTTCGTCTTCGGCCTGGCGCTGGTCATTGCCATCGGCCAACTCCCCAAGCTGCTGGGGCTGCCCTCCGGCCAGGGGGACTTCTTCGAGCAAGCCTACCAACTCATTACCAAGTCTGGGGGAAATCAAGCCGTACACCCTGGTCGTTGGCGCCGCCGCCCTGATCCTCATTTTCCTGATCAAACGGTTCTTCCCGCGCCTGCCCTCGGGGCTGGTCGCCGTGGTGCTGGGCATCCTCGCCGTCTCCATCTTCCATCTCGATGAGTACGGCGTCAGCATCGTCGGCGACATCCCGACCGGCCTGCCTACGCCTGGCCTACCCCAGGTCTCACTCACCGATCTGGCCTACCTTCTTACGGGCGCCCTCGGCATCGTCTTCCTGGCCGTCGGGGAATCGCTGGGAGGCGCCCGCTCGTTTGCCGCCAAGCACCGCTACGAGATCGACCCCGACCAGGAGCTGATCGCCCTGGGGGCAGCCAACCTCAGCGCCGGCCTGTTCCAGGGCTTCACCGTCGATGTCAGCCTTTCCTCTTCGGCTACCGCGGATGAGGCGGGCGCACGCACGCAGCTCTCGTCGATCGTGACCGCCGTGCTGATCATCGTCACCCTGCTGGTGCTCGCGCCGCTGTTCCACAACCTGCCCAACGCGGTTCTGGGCGCCATCGTGATCGCCTCCGTCATCGGCTTGATGGACGTGGGCGAGCTGAAGCGCTTCTATGCCTCGAATCGGGTCGACTTCGTGCTCGCCATGGTCGCGATGTTCGGGGTTTTGACCACCGACGTACTGACAGGCCTGCTGATCGCCGTGTTCCTCTCGCTGCTGATCATCCTGTACCGGGCCAGCCGGCCGTATATCGCCGTCCTCGGCAAAGTGCCGGGCCAGGTAGCAACCTATGGGGACATTAGCCGCCACCCAGAGAACGCGCAGGTTCCTAACCTGCTCATCGTGCGGCTCGACGCTCCGCTGTACTTTCTGAATGCCAACCTGGCGCGCGGCCAGATCCTGGACCTTGTCACCAGCGGCCGGCCGCAGCCCACGGCCATCCTCGTCGACCTGGGCGCCAGCGCGGATCTCGATATCGCGAGCCTCGACATGCTGAAAAACCTGGTCCGGGAACTGGACGAGAGGGGCGTCGACGTGCTCCTCGCGCAGGTGCGGGGCAAAGTTCGCGACCGGTTGCGGAAGGCCGGCGTCATGGCGGAGATCGGTGAAAACCGCATCTACCTGAGCGTCCCTGCCGCGGTGGCCGATTTTGAGTGCCCGGAGCCGGTCCGACCAAACCGGTAGGAGGATCAACGTGAACTCAGAACTACCCTTGGTTCGCGCGCGCTTGACCACGCCGCGTGCCGCCGCCGTCGCTGGCATCCTGTTTTCGGTCCTGCTAATCATCTGCCTGGTGCTCATCCGGCTTTCGGTCCCTGACAACGCAAAGGATGCCGGCGGCTGGCTTGAGAGTGACGCGAATTCTGTTGCGCTTGCACTCAACCTGGTGCCGTTCGCAGGGATTGCGTTCCTCTGGTTTATTGGCGTCATCCGGGACCGGCTGGGCGAATACGAAGACAAGCTCTTTTCCACTGTCTTTCTCGGCAGCGGGCTGCTGTTCCTGGCGATGCTGTTCGCCTCAGCCGCATCGGCAGGCGGCATTATCTCCGCCTTCCAGACCATGCCGCAGCGAGCTATCGATGCGGGTCTTTATGAGTACGGTCGTGTGACCACTTACGAGCTGATGAATATCTACGCGATCAAAATGGCTGGGGTCTTCATGCTCTCGAGCTGCACGCTCTTCGCACGCCTTAAGCTTGCGCCGCGCTGGATGGTGCTTCTCGGCTATGCGCTGGCGTTGTTCCTCCTGCTGAGCATCGGCTTCATCAGCTGGATCTCGGTGGTCTTCCCGCTGTGGGTGCTGCTGATCAGCGTGTACATCCTGATCGAAAACTTCGGCAGAAAGGCTGCGCCTGGCGTCGCATGAATACGAAATCGGGATGCGCATTGTGGGGTAAAATCATCTTGGGGAGCCAGTGATCATGACCGAGTCAGCTGCAAGCGCCGGGAGCTTTGTAACCGTCACGGACGCGCGCCAATCGGCCACCGCGCCGGCTTGTCAGACCCTACGCGTGAGGCTCGCCGCAGGCGCCAGCGACGTGACGATCTTTTGGCCGGAGGCGGCCGCGCCCGTGCCTCTGGTGATCGTGGCGCACGGGTTCGCTCGCCGCGGTCGCAACATGGCCGGCTGGGGCCAGCATCTGGCGCAAGCGGGGTTCCTGGCTGCTGTGCCGAATCTGCCGGCATGGTCGGACCACGCCCGCAACGGCCGTTTCATCGCCGAACTGCGCGCCCATCTCTGCGCCGACGGATCCTGGCGCCAGCACGTCGACCCGACGCGGGTGGGGCTGTTGGGATTTTCCGCGGGCGGGCTGGCCACATTACTGGCCAGCGCCATCCAGCCAGATCCTGTTATTTGGATCGGGTTGGACCCGGTTGACCACAAAGGCCTGGGCGTGCGGGCGGCGCCGCTGGTCCGGTGCCGCGCCATTATACTGACTGCCGAACCGTCGGCGTGCAATGCATACGGAAACGCCCGCCATCTCATCGCCGCCCTACCGCACTGCGAACATTTCAGCGTCGCCGGTGCGGTCCATGTGGACGCCGAATGGCCCACCGATTGGAAGGCCGAAGCGGTCTGCGGCCGCTCCACGGAAGAGAGACGTCACGAATTCCGGCTGCACGCTCTCGCGGCGCTCCGCGAGGCCTTCATGAATCCGCCAGCACACCAGGCCGAGGGGACCTTCCATGCAGCCTAGGCCACACCCTTCCATCTGGGCGGCAGTCGCCGCGCAATTCCTGTTGCCCGCTGCGCTCGCCCGCAAGTTGATGCAGGAAGCTCCGATTCCCTATGAACCAACCCATCGGCTTCATTAGCTGGATCTCGCTGGTCGTCCCCCTGTGGATTATGGAAAGCCAAGAACTATGAGACGAGAACGCCTGCAGGCACGCCTCGAGAAGCTGTACGCCCGGCTGGACCGGCGCCTGGGCGGCCGGCTTAGCGTGCTCGTACGGACCGGGCTGGCCTTTGGTCAGGATGATGGCCCCCTCGCGGCGCGGTCCATCGCCTACTACGCCGTGTTCGCCGTGTTCCCGGCGATGTTGGCACTCATCGTTGTCGCCAGCGCCGCGCTGGGATCGGAACAGGCTCAGGAGTCGGTGCTGGCCCTGGTGGAACAGTACGCGCCCATGGCACTTGGGGTCGTGTCGGCCAACCTCGAGCAGCTTCTCGCAACGAGCGGCACGGTCGGCTTGATCGCCCTGGTCGGCCTCATCTGGTCGGCCTCCGGGGTGGCGAGCGCCCTCTTTCAGGCGGTGAACCGGGCCTGGGGCGTCCAGAGTCCCACGCTCGTTCTGTCGGGTAGGCTGTACAGCCTGGCCATGATTTTCGTGGTCGGGGTCCTTCTGCTGCTGGCGGTGTCCATCAGCCCCATTGTGAACGTGGTGCAGGCCTGGCAGACGGCCGTGCTGGGTTCGCAGCCCTCAGCCCAGCCGGACACAAACCAGATAATGAGCTGGCTAACGGCGGTAGCGCCGGCGCTGTTCTCAGTTTGTGCCTTCATCCTGCTATATCGAACGATGCCGCGCGCCCCCGTAGGGTGGCGCGAGGTGTGGCTGGGCGGCCTGGTCGCCGGCCTGGTGTGGGAAGTGGGCAAGCAGATCTTCACCTGGTACGTGAGCAACGTTGCCGACTACGGTGCAATCTATGGTTCGGTTGAAGCCATTATTGCCTTCTTGCTGTGGTGTTATCTCAGCGGCCAGATCCTCTTGCTGGGCGCCGAGTTCACCGCCGAGTACAGCCGCTGGCGTCGGGCAGGGCGTCCCATCGAAACACGGCCGCCGGGCGAATGGATGGCCGGCTGGTCGCGCACTAGCGAGATCGGGAGAAGTGCATGACATGGCGCTGACCTGAAGGAAAGTCCTTCAAGACATTAGCTGCAAAACGATCAGCGACCTGGTGGTCTTCCTGCGTTACTGCGTTGCCGCGATCCGCACTGTCTTCCCCGAATCGTGCACCGAGACCCTCGCGTTGCTCCAAACGCCGCAACCGGTGTCTCAGATGCCACTCGTCATCGCGCTCACGTAACGACATTGACCGGTTGCCCGCCGCGCTGCGTCCTGGTCCTCGATGATTACTACACCGTCCAGTGACGAAGCGGTGCACGATTTCCTGAGCGCGCTGCTGCGCCACTGGCCGCCACAGCTGCACCTGGTGCTGATTTCGCGCAGCAATCCGCCCCTGCCGTCGGCGAAGCTGCGCGCCGGAGGCCATCTCACCGAGATCCGGACCCACGATCTGCGATTCAGGCCGGATGAATCGGCCGAGTTCTTAGGCAAGGTGCTGCGGGCGCCGCTCAGCCGAATCCACGCTGGCCATGCTCGCAGCAGCGTCTGGAGGGCTGGATCGCCGGTCTGCGCCTGGTGACCTTGTCGCTGGGCGCCGGGGCCAACGCGGAGCATGACCTGGCCGACCTTTCGGGAACCCACTTCGAGATTGCCGACTACCTCGTGGACGAAGTCATGGCCAACCAGCCGCCTGATATCGTGAGATTCCTGCTGGCGACCTCCATCCTGGACCGGTTCTGTGCCCCGCTGTGCGAATATGTGCTCGGCAGCGCCGCCGGCCAGGACGGTTCTGCGTGCGACGTCCCGGCCTGCATGCAGTGGCTCGAGCGCCACAACCTCTTTGTGATTCCTCTGGACAGCCATAGGCAATGGTACCGTTATCACCACCTGTTCCAGCAACTGCTCCAGCGGAGACTGCTGAGCGAAGCCGGTCCGGAGCAGGCAGCCGAACTCCACCGCCGGGCGGCAGCCTGGTTTGCGGGCCAGGATTTGATCGACGAAGCCATACGCCACGCCCTGGCCATCAATGATATCGGCCAGGCTGCTGAACTGATGGTCGCCGGGACGTGCGATGCGCTGAACCGGGAGGATAGCAGCCACCTTTCACCGCTGGCTGCGCCTGCTTCCGGATGATTTCGTCCAGCGTCAACCCTGGCTCTTGACGATCAAGGCCCTTGCATTCGAGCTTTCCTGGCAGCTCGCCGGGTTTACCAAGGCGCTGGACCAGATCGACGCGCTGCTGGCCGAGGGGGAGGATCCACGCCTGGGCCCGGCGGGCAGGCGATGCGCTGGATCGGCGCGGAGGATCTCTCGGTGCCGCGCGGCATCGTCGCGGCCTTCCGCGCCCTGCAAGCCTTTGCCGCTGGCCGTGCCGACCGCGCTCTCGCCTGTCGCTGAGGAGGCGCTTGCGCTGCTCCCGCACTCGTGGAGTTACTTCGCGCGGTGTTGCAGTCCAGTACTGGGGCCTGGCCATGCAGGCGTCCGGGTACGGCGCTGACGCCCAGCGCCGGCTGATCGAGGAGCACTCGGCATTGGTCGAGAAAACCGGCGTGTATGCGCAGCCCCTGCTGTTTGCTGTATGCTTCAACGCCATCGAGAGTGGCGATCTGGAGCAGGCTGAGCAGTATGGCGAGGTGATGTTGGACCAAGCGACCGCCGGCCGGCTGCCACAAGCCGTGGGAATGGCCCACTACTTTCTCGGTATCGTGGGCTACTGCCGGAATGAACTGGATGTGGCCGGGCAGCACTTTGGGGAACTCGTCGCACAGCGTCTCTCTGTCCACACGCAGGCCGCACGAAATGGCATGATCGGCCTGACGCGGGTGCATGTGGCCAGGGCAGATCTCGGCCGCAGCCTGGCCGGTCATGGAGCTGCTCAGCCAATTTGATTTGGATCGCCTGGGACAAGACGGCGCGGATGCGCGTTCCCTGCGCGCTCAACTGGAGTATCACCAGGGTGACACCGAATCGGCCTTCCGCTGGGCCGATGGTTATACCGCTCCCGTGGTTTCCAGCTCGTTGCTCTGGCTGCAGAACCCGCACCTGGCGAAGGCCCAGCTCCTCCTGGCGAGAGGCACGGACGCGGACGTGCAGTCGGCGCTTGACATCCTGGACGTACTGCTCGAGGGCGCCGAACGCACCTTCAGCGTGCGCTCCCAGATCGATGTCCTGTCCCTGCGGGCACTCGCGCTCGATAGGCAAGGGGAAGACGGCCCATGGGCTCGCGGCATTGCAGAAGGCGGTGGAACTGGCGCGGCCCGGCGGCTTCGTCCGGGTCTTCGTCGATCTGGGATCACCCATGCGGACCATGCTGCTTCGCCTTGCGGGGCGAGGCTTCGCCCTTGAGACCATCCGCCGGATCGTGGCCGCCTTCCCCGAGCCTCCGACGCAAGACGAAACCAGCTATTCCGGGTCTCAAGTGCGGGCGGCCAACGCCGCGCTCGTCGAACCCCTTTCAGGCCGCGAGCTAGAGGTCCTGGCGCTTTTCCGCGACCGTTTGAGCAACCAGGAGATCGCCAAGCAGCTGTGCATTTCCACGAACGACCGTGAAGCGTCACACGGTCAACCTGTATGGCAAGCTCGGTGCCAGCGGCCGCCGGGACGCCGTCGTCAACCGGGCAGCACTTCCTCCTGCGAGAGGCACGGACGTGGACGTGCAGTCGGCGTTCGACATCCTGGACGTACTGCTCGAGGGCGCCGAGCGGACCTTCAGCGTGCGCTCCCAGATCGAGGACCTGTCCCTGCGGGCACCTGCGCTCGATAGGCAAGGGAAAACGGCCGATGGGCTCGCGGCATTGCAGAAGGCGGTGGAACTGGCGCAGCCCGGCGGCTTCGTCCGGGTCTTCGTCGATCTGGGATCACCCATGCGGACCATGCTGCTTCGCCTTGCGGGGCGAGGCTTCGCCCTTGAGACCATCCGCCCGGATGGTATCCGCCGGGTCGTGGCCGCCTTCCTCCCGCTAGAGGCTCTTTCCCGTCCAATCCTCGTACACCCTAATTTACACCTTTTGGCGCGTATCACTGCGCGGATAATGCGAGTACATTCACAACATGAAAGATGCACTGCCTGCCGCCGACTCGGGGTTTGACAGTCCCGCCACATACCGCATCAGCGTGCGAGGTCGGATCCCGCTACGATGGTGCGATCGCCTGGAAGGCATGACGGTCGCGGAATGCCCGACGGGGGCCGGCCCACCGGTGACCGTGTTGGAAGGTGAGCTGCCCGATCAGGCCGCGCTGGCCGGTGTGATCGAGACGCTCTTTCTGCTGCATCTTTCAGTGCTTTCGCTGGAGCGCCTGTCCCACAACTGAGGCTTCCCGGCAAGGTAAGACCCTGGCGCATCCCGCACGAGGTCGTGGAAGAAGCGCTGTCCGACATCAAGGCACTTGCCTCGGCGTAAGCACACGACGAGGAATTCGCGGCGGCCGAGCAGAAGATCCTGGCCGGCTGACCCACACCCGGTAGCTAGCGTGCACAGGCACGCCTACATAACCCAGGGAGCCATCACACAGGCAAAGACTGTGTGCCGGCCCCTAATCAAGTCCAAGGGAGAAGACAAATGGGAAATCAACTCGTTCTTGCATTCTTCGCGACCGAAGCTGAGGCTGACTACGCCGTAAGCCAGATCAAGGGCTGGGACAAGGCCAGCAAGGAAGTCAAGCTCGGTGCGATCGGCATCCTGGTGAAGGATGAAAAGGGCAAGATCAAGACCCAGAAGTTGGGCGCGCGCAAGACGAAGACGGGTGCGGTGCTCTTTGGGTTGGTTGGCCTCTTGAGCGGCGGCATGACCGTCCTCGGCGGTGCGGTGCTCGGCGGTATCCTGGGCTCGCTCTTCCACAAAGGGCTGGGGATGTCCAAGGACGACTTGGCCCGCATCGACGGCGACCTGAGTGGCGGCAAGGCGGCTGTGGCCGTCCTCGCCAGCGCAGATGAGGCGGCGGCCGTCGCCGCGAAGCTGGCCGAGCTGGGTGGCGTGCCGGAATCGCACGACGTCTCGGACGAAGTGGTCGAACAAGCCGTCACGGCCGTCGAACAGGCGCCTGCGGACGAGCCGGCGGACTCCTCCGAGCAGAGTGCTTCCTAAACTGCTTCCAGGGTGAAACTTGCACCCGAGACCTCCGGGGTCTTGCGCCAGCACAGCTGGCGGGAGACCTCGGAGGTCTGCCATATAGACTCCTTCGTGCAATCAGTTGGGACATCCACCCCGCGAGCAGGACAACGAAGGATGAAAACAGGGTGGATGCTGTTTTCGGGCTATAAGGGGAGGCTTCTCGGGTGTGCTGCGCTGGAGACGGCCGGCGGCGAACAGCGCATGTTGTTCGTGACCCGCGGCGCGGCGAAATAGACAGAAAAGGAGAGTTCTCGTGGCCATCAAGACCTACAAAGATGGAACCCCGTTCACCGGCGTCATCGGACGCACGACCGAAGAGTCGTCGCCCGCCTGGCCGGAGCCGCCGCGCCCGCCGGAGGGCGCGCCCAACGTGCTCTTCTTCGTGTTGGACGACGTCGGCTATGGGCAGTTGTCGAGCTTCGGCGGGCTGGTGGAGACACCCGTCATCGATAGCCTGGCCGCCAATGGCTTGCGCTACACCAACATGCACACGACCGCGCTCTGCTCACCGTCGCGCGGCTGCATCCTGACCGGGCGCAACCACCACTCGATCGGCCTGGCCTCGATCACTGAAACCTCCACCGGCTACCCCGGGTACAACGGCATCCTGCCCTTCGACCGGGGCATGCTCAGCGAAATGCTGCTGCAGCAGGGCTACAACACCTTCGCCATCGGCAAGTGGCACCTGACGCCCCCCGAACACACCACGCCGGCCGGCCCCTACGACCGCTGGCCGCTCGGCCGCGGCTTCGAGCGTTTCTACGGCTTCCTGGGCGGCGAAACCCACCAGTGGTATCCGGAGCTGACCTACGACAACCACGAAGTCCAGCAGCCGAAGCAGCCCGAAGAAGGCTACCACCTGAGCATCGACCTGGCCGACAAGGCTATCGAGTTCATCCAGGATTCGCAGGTCAACGCGCCGGACAAGCCCTTTTTCCTGTATTACGCCACGGGCGCCGGGCATGCGCCGCACCACGTGCCCCAGGAATGGGCCGACAAGTACAAGGGCAAGTTCGACATGGGCTGGGACAAGTACCGCGAGGTCGTCCACCAGCGCCAGCTCGAGATGGGCATCATCCCGCCGGGGACCGAACTCTCCGCACATGACCCCGACGTGCCCGTATGGGATACGTTGTCGGCTGATGAGAAGCGGCTCTATGCACGCATGATGGAGGTGTATGCCGGCTTCATGAGCTTCACCGACCACCACTTTGGGCGCATCCTCGATTTCCTGAGAGAGATCGGTGAGCTGGACAACACGCTGATCATCCTCATCTCGGACAACGGCGCCAGCTCCGAAGGCGGGCCCGTCGGATCGCTCAACGAGATGTTCTTCTTCAACAATGTCAAGGAATCGCTGGAAGATAATCTCGCGATGATTGACAAGTTGGGCGGCGTCGAGACGCTCAACCACTACGCGTGGGGCTGGACCAACGCGGGCAACACGCCGTTCCGCCGCTGGAAGCGCGAGACTTACCGCGGCGGCACCACCGACCCGTGCATCGTGTCGTGGCCCAAGCGGATCCAGGCACGCGGTGAATTGCGATCGCACTACGGGCACGTCATCGATTTCGTCCCGACGGTGCTGGAAGCGTTGGGCATGGAAGCGCCGGAAAGCATCCGCGGCGTAACCCAGGCGCCGATCGATGGGGTGAGCTTTGCCCACACCTTTGAGGATGCGGCCGCGCCGAGCAACCACCACACCCAGTACTTCGAGATGTTCGGCCACCGCTCGATCTACCACGACGGCTGGCGGGCGGTCTGCCCGTGGCCGGGCACCAGCTTTACAGAGGCCGCCAAGAAGGGTCGCGCGTTCGGCTCCCCGATTCCCAACGAGGTGTTGGGGGACATCGAGACTCACGACTGGGAGCTGTACCACGTAGACGAGGATTACGCCGAGTGCCACAACCTGGCTGCCGAGCGCCGCGATAAGCTGATCGAAATGATCGGCCGCTGGTGGGCCGAGGCGGGCAAGTACAACGTGCTCCCGATCGATGGCGACGTTCGCAGCCGGCTCGTCGTGGAACGCCCTACCATCGCCAAGCCCAGGGACAAAGTCGTCCTTTACCCTGGCGGGTCGTCGGTCCCCTTCGCGGCCACACCTAAGCTGTATAACCGTCCCTGGAGCATTACGGCCGATGTGGTGATCCCGCCGGGCGGCGCAGAAGGCGTGCTGCTGGCCCAAGGCGGACGCACCGGCGGTTATGTCTTCTTCGTCAAGGATCAACGGCTCCACTTCCTGTACAACTTCATCGGCCGCGATAGGTTCTGGTTGCATTCCAACGATACGATCCCGACGGGTGAGGTCGAGCTGCGCTACGAGTTCGAGCCGACCGGCAAGCCCGATCCGGCCAATGGCTTGGGGGTGCCGGCGCGCGGCCAGCTCTACATCAACCGCAAGCTGGCGGCCAGCATCGACATGCCCTACTCGATCCTGTTCATGTTCGGCACGCAGGGCCTTTCCTGCGGCTATGACGCCGGCGACCCGGCGGCGCCGGAAGAGTACAGCGGCGAGTTCCGCTTCACCGGGACCATCAAGCGTGTCACGATCGATCTGTCGGGCCAGCTGATCCCGGATACGGAAGCTGAGATGAAGATCGCGATGCGGCGGCAGTAGCGCCGGGCCACCAGCAGCCGGCGCGGCACGTGCGGCGGACGCCCGCAGGGTTTAACATGACCCTGCGGGCCCTATTAGAGGAGGGAAACAGTGTTCGACCTTCCACTTGAATACGCCCTGATCGCGTTCCCCGACGCGAAGCCTACGGGCAAAGTGATCCCCGAGCTCCTGGATCTGGCGGAGCGCGGGATTGTCCGCTTTGTCGACATCGTCTTCATCCAGAAGGACCAAGACGGAGCCACCTCGACCCTCGAGCTCAACGACCTCGAGCCCGAGTTGTACGAGCTGTTCGTCCCCATGGGCGAGCACGTCTCCAGCCTGTTCACCAACGATGACCTGGAGATTGCCGCGGGCAAGCTCCCGAACGGCTCGGCCGCGGTGCTCTTCCTGTGGGAGAACCTGTGGATCGCCAACCTCCGCAATGCCATCGTCGATGCCGGCGGCGAGTTGGTGGAGCGAGCACAGATCGCTCCCGAAGTCGTCGAGGAGTTCGTACAGGCGCTCGCAAGCGAAGAAGAAGGACAGGAGGCAGCATCATGAGAAGAGGACCGAATCCCCCGGGACCGGTCGGTGGCGTGGGCCGCGGGCCGAACCCTCCCGGACCGGTTGGCGGCGTGGGCCGCGGGCCGAACCCTCCCGGACCGGTTGGCGGCGTGGGCCGCGGGCCGAACCCTCCCGGACCAGTTGGCGGCGTGGGCCGCGGGCCGAATCCCCCTGGGCCGGTCGGCGGCGTCGGCCGGCGCAACGGCGTCGGACTCCTGCGCTAAACCGTATGGACACCGTCGCGCTTCGTCCTTGATAGCCAGCGTCGAACCCGGGGCGCGACGCAGACCTGGCGCGGCGGCATCGCCCAAGGGCTGAGTTTGAGCACCGGCAAACCCGTAAGGAGGCCACACGATGATTGATCCACAAGCCACACTTGGACGATACGCCAGGCTTTTGGCGCTCGTCGTCGTGCTGGGCTTGCTCTGCGCCCTCGTTACCTTCGCCTTTATGGCCCTCGTCAGTGTGGGCACGGGTGCGATTTGGGAGCAAGCGGCCGCCGCGCTGGGCGTTGACACGCGCATCTTCACGCTGCTGATCTGTACTCTCGGCGGGCTGCTGGTCGGGCTGCTGGTGAAGCTCTTCGGCGACCACAACGCCATCTTTGCCGAGCTCATGCTCGAGTTCGGCAAGACCGGCCGCTTCGACTACCGCCACGCACCCGGCATCGTGATCACGGCTTTCGTCTCACTCATCGCCGGCGCCGCGCTCGGCCCCGAAGCCCCGCTGGCCGACGCCTGCGGCGGCATGGGCACCCTGATGGCCGACAAGCTCAAGCTCGACGAGCAGGAAACGCGCTCGCTCAGTTATGCCGGCGTTGGCAGCATGCTGGCCGCATTCATCACGTCGCCCTTCAGCGGCGCGCTGCTGGGCCTGGAATCGGCGCAGGGCGGCGGCGGCGGCAGGACGACCTACTTCTGGGTGCTGTTCCCCAGCCTGCTGTCGTCCGCGGTCGCGACGGTAGTCTTCGTCCTTCTGAGCGGGCACTTTTTTGACACGCTGTACAAATTCCCGGCCTATGCACCCCGGCTGGCTGACCTGATCTACGCCGTGCCGCTGGGCCTGGTAGGCGGCGCAGTCGGCCTGGCGTTCATGTGGTCGCTCAGGCATCTGCAACGCCTTTTCAAGCCGATGAAGGGCCGCGTGGTGCTGCGCGGGGTGATCGGCGGCCTGGGCATGGGGATCATCGGCGCGCTGCTGCCGCTGACGCTGTTCTCGGGTGAGGAACAGACCGCGGACCTGATCCTCCATGCTGCGGAGATCGGCGTAGCGATGCTGGTCGTGATGGCGGTGGTCAAGCTGTTCGCCGCCTCGCTGCTGTTATCCACGGGCTGGAAAGGCGGCTACATCTTCCCCATCATGTTCTCCGGCGTCGCGCTGGGCCTGGCGGTGAGCTTGGTCTTCCCCGCGATCCCCGTCCCGGTCGCCGTTGCCGCGACGATGGCGGGCGCATTGGTCGCGGCGTTGAAGGCGCCGCTGTTTGCGGCGTTGTTTACGACGACCCTCGTGCAGAAGGAGACCGCGGCTGTGATTGCCACGGCCGTCGTGGCTGCCGCCTTGCTCACGGCGGTGCTGGCGTTGCGCGCGGCGCACCGCGCCGCGGCCGGGGGGCCTTTGGCCTCAGGCCAGACGCCGCCGCTCCCGGAAACGGAGTAGCTCATCAAGGACCTTGATGGGCAGTCCGGCCGGTATTCCCCGTAGGTTCGCTCGATCAACGTCTGAATGGTGCGCGAAACCGTCACGGCTGACCGACCGTGCGACGAACTCTGTCGAGAAGGAGTAGCTACGGCATGGCTCGCAAGTCGAGAACTCGCAGCGGAGATCAGGCGAACAAGGAGTTTGCGGTCATCGGCCTGGGGGGGTTCGGCGCCAGCCTGGCGCGCCGGCTCGAAACCCTGGGACACATGGTCCTGGGCGTGGACAGCGATATAGATCAGGTGCAGGCAATCAGCGACGACATTACATCGGCAGTTGCCCTCGATATTACCAACGAGAATGCCCTGCAAGAGATCGACATCGGCTCCTTCGGCACCGCGATCGTCGCGATAGATGACGATTTTGAAGCCAGCGCCCTGGTCACGTCATATCTGAAGGGCCTGGGGATTCCTCGCGTCATCTGCCTGGGCGAAACCAGGCGTCATCAGGGCATCCTGGAGCGCATCGGCGCCGACCAGGTGATCGTGTCTGATGAGGACAGCGGCGTGCGGCTAGCCGAAACACTGGCCGCTCCCAAGCTGCTCGAACGGGTGCTACTCGATGCCGACCACAGCCTCGCTGAGCTGAAGGCGCCCGAGAGCCTGGCGGCGCAGCCGATATCCAACCTGGCGCGCTACGACGTCACCGTGCTTCTCATCCAGCGGCAGGGCAGTCTTATCGCCTGTCCCGGCGGCGAGATCCAGGTGGCTCAGGGCGACACGCTTTTCATCGTTGGCCGGCGCGAGAAACTGCTCGAGGTGGGCTCCTTGCCATGACTTCCATGCCGGGCAACCTCCCAGTTGGAGCGAAGGCAGTGCAGGAGACGCTTGACTTGCAAAGAAAGCGTTTCGTGCCGATACCGCTCCGCCTGATGACAGCGTTGGCGATCCTGATCGGCGCCGGCACTGGGCTGTTGCTCTTGCCGCCGATGACCACACAGCAGGTCAGCTTCCTGGATGCGTTGTTCACGTCTACGTCGGCCTCGGCCGTCACAGGGCTATCGGTCTTGACTATCAGCACCGCCCTTACGCGGCTGGGCCAATGGGTGATCTTGTTGCTGATGCAGTTTGGAGGACTGGGCCTTCTCGTGACGACCGTTCTCACATTGCGACTGCTGGGGCGTCGGGTCTCACTTATAGATCGCCTGGCGGTCAGCAGTTCGCTTGGTTTGGCCAACCCCAAAGCGATCCTGGAGGTTCTGGCGCGCACCGTGGCCTTCATGTTAGCGGTCGAAGGGATTGGCGCATTGATCCTCTGGCTACATTGGCAGCTAGGTGGCATTGTGCCCGCCGGCGATGCGATGTTCTATGCTCTCTTTCACGCCGTGGCTGCGTTCTGCAACGCCGGGTTTGATCTGTTCGGCGGGCTGCCGCAGTATCCCGGGGGCCTGCCTGCTGACCCAATCACCCTGTTGACGCTGGGTGGGCTGGTGATCGTCGGGGGGCTAGGCATTCCCGTATATATGGAGTTGCTCCACCGCCGGTCCATCCGCAGGAAGGATGACAGGCTCAGGCGCTTGAGCTTGCAAACACGACTCGCGCTGTGGTCGGCGTTCATCCTGATCCTGGTGGGTTGGGCAGGGCTTCTTATCAGCGAGTATCGGACGACGGGAGCGCTGTCGGGGCTTTCGTTCGGCGAACGAGCGTTGCGAGCCTGGTTTCAATCGGCTTCTGCGCGTACGGCCGGGTTCGCCAGCCTGAACGATTTTGCCAACCTGCACGACACCAGCCGGTTGTTGCTCATCTGTCTGATGTTCATTGGCAGCGCACCCGCGTCGATGGGCGGTGGCATCACCACCGGCGCATTTTCGGTGCTGGTTGTCGCAATGTGGAGCCTGGCACGCGGCTACGAGAGGGTGCGCGCCGGTCAGCGCGAGATCTCGATGGCGACCGTTTGGCGCGCCGTCACCGTGCTCCTCATCAGTTTGGGCGTCGTCCTGATCGCCACCTGGCTGCTTCTGTTCAGCCAGGACCTGACCTTGAGTTCAGCTTTGTTCGAGGCCGTCTCAGCGTTTTCCACAACGGGCCTCTCGCTGGGAGTGACCGGGCAGCTCAACACCTTCGGCCGGCTGCTGATCATTGTCCTGATGTTCTGGGGACGATTGGGGGCGATCACAATCATGCTTGTTCTGCTGAAGCGCGGCAGGCGTGAGAGCCTGGCCCGATACCCTGAAGAGATCGCTCTGGTTGGCTGATGATCGAGCGATTCCGGCGACGCAGAATCGCAGGCGCTTCGTTGCCCCTATGTGTGCAATCCATATCTACAGGTACGGCGAGAAAGGTAACTCATGACTTCTGACAATCCGACGCCCACAGGCATCGTGCGCTTCATTCCGGGCCTGGCCCTCTTCAGAGGCTTCAGCCCCGCGCTGCTCCGCACCGAACTCGTCGTGGCCGTCACGGTCTTTGCGGTGCTCGTGCCGTCGGCGATGGCCTACGGCGACCTGGCCGGGGTCACGCCGGTCGCGGGGCTGTATGTTGCCCTGGGCGCCCTGGTCATGTATGCGCTGTTTGGCTCCTCGAAGCAGGTCGTCATGGGCCCCGAGGCGACGGCCGCGATCATGACCGCATCGGCCGTCGCGCCGCTGGCCGGCGGCGACGCCGCACGCTACGCGCGCGCTCGCCGCGCTGCTGGCGCTCCTCGTCGGTATCGTGTCGCTGCTCGCCCGCGTTGCGAAACTAGGCTTCATCACCGACCTGCTGTCCAAGCCGGTCCTGGTCGGCTATATCTTCGGCGCGACGCTGATCGTTATCGGCAGCCAGTTGGGCAAGATGTTCGGCATCACGCTCGCAAGCGACAAGTTCTTCCAGCAGGTCGTCGAGCTCATCACCCGCCTGGACGAAACGCACCTGCTCACCTTCGCGATCGGCGCCGTTCGCATGATCGTGCTGCTTATCATCCGGCGCGTGAACCGCAAGCTCCCTGGCCCGCTCATCGTTGTCGTCATTGCCATTATCGCCTCCGCCCTGTTGGGCTGGGAGGCTCAAGGCGTCAAGGTCGTCGGCCCGGTGCCGAGCCGGCCTGCCGCAGGTGGTCGTCCCCGCGTTCACGGCCTCCGACGTCCTGGCGCTGCTCCCCGCGGCCCTGGCCCTCTTGATCCTGATCTATGCGGACGAGATCCTGACCTCGCGCGTCTTTGCCTCGAAGCACGGCCAGAAGGTCGATGCCAACCAGGAATTCGTCGCCCTCGGCGCGGCCAATATCGCCGTCGGTTTCCTGACCGGCTTCCCCGCGGCAATGAGCGCATCGCGCACGACGGTCAACGACCAGATGGGCGGCAAGACGCAGTGGGTCGGGCTCATCGCCGCGGCGCTCGTCGTCGTCTTCCTGCTCTTTCTCACGCCCCTCCTGGCGCCGCTGCCCACCGCGACCCTCGGCGCCATCATCATCGTCGCCTCGCTCGGGTTGATCGACATCGCGGCGTTTCGCTTCCTGCGGCAGGTGCGGCGGTCCGAGTTCTGGCTGGCCCTCGTAACCGCGTTCGGCGTGCTCTGCGTCGGCGTCCTGTGGGGCATTCTCGTCGCCGTGGTGCTGTCGCTGATCATGATCCTCTATCGCATTGCGCGGCCGCACGATGCGCTGCTGGATGACGTGGATGCGAGCGGCGGCACCGTGTATCGCGGGGTCACCGACAAAGCCACCGCGCTGACCGAACCGGGCCTGATCGTGTATCGGTTCGATGCGCCGCTGGTGTTTGCGAACGCGGCGTTCTTCGTCGAGCGGGTGGAAGCGCTTCTCGCAGCCGCCGGCCCGGGCTTGCGGTGCTTCGTGCTGGATGCGGAAGCCATCAGCGATTTCGACTCGACTGCGGCTGAGGCGCTGGAAACGTCTGGATTCTGACCTGGAACGCCGGGGCGTCGACTTCTGGATCGCGCGCGCGAATGCGCCGCTGCGTCGAGCTGTTGACGGCCACGGGGCTTGTGAAACGCCTGGAGGAGCAGCACATCTATCCATCGGTGCGCGCAGCGGTGGCGGCCTATAATGCGCAATTCGGCGCGGAGGCGCAATGATGTGGCTGCGCCGGTGCGTTGGCGCTGGCGCACCACGCCAATGATCGAGCAGGACTCACATGCTAAACGAGCTACTCCAGGGCAAACGCATCGGGCGCTACATTCCGATCATCGGCCTGATCAGATCGTATCAACGGGCGTGGTTGCGCGACGACCTGGTTTCAGGCGTCGTCGTCGGCGCAATCATGATCCCCGTGGCGATGGCATATGCTGAGATGGCCGGGGTGCCGCCGCAAGCAGGTCTGTATGCCGCCATTGCCGGCTTGACGGCGTATGCCCTTTTCGCCACGAGCCGCCACCTGAAGATCACGACCAGCTCCACCATGTCGATCATGTCGCTCGCGGTGGTTGCGCCGCTGGCGGCCGGCGATCCCGGAACCTTCATGGCGCTCTCGGCCGCACTGGCGATCACCGTCGGCATCATCATGATCGTCCTCGGCATCGTCAAGCTCGGCTTCATCTCGGACTTCCTGGCCAAGTCGGTGATGACGGGCTACATCTTCGGCGTGGCGTGTCTCATCGCCATCAGCCAGTTGCCCAAAGTGTTTGGCGTCCCAGGTGGCAGCGGCAGCTTCTTAGAGCAGCTCGGGCAGTTTATCGCGAAGCTCCCCCAAACCAACGTCTACTCCCTGGCTTTGGGCGTGGGCACGATCATCATCATTCTGTCGATCAAGCGTTTCAAGCCCTTGATCCCCGGCGCACTGGTGGCCCTGGTTGTGGGAACGGCACTGTCATCGCTGCTGAACCTGAACGAGCGTTATGGCGTCGCCGTTGTCGGCGTCATCCCGACGGGGATGACGTCCCCAACGATACCACGGATCGACCCGGGGTCGATTGCGTTCCTCATCGCCGGCGCAGCCGGCATCGTATTCCTTGCGGTCGGCGAAACGCTCGGGACTGCGCGCACCTTTGCGGCGAAGTATCGTTACGAAGTCGATGCCGACCAGGAATTGTTGGCGATGGGCGCGGCGAACGTGAGCTCGGGCCTGTTCCAGGGGATCACGATTGACATGAGCCTGTCCAGCACGGCGAGCGGCGAGGCGGCAGGGGAGCGCAGCCAGCTTTCGTCGTTGGTCAGCGCGGCCGTCATCCTGGCCGTGGTCATCTTCCTGGCGCCGTTGCTTCGCAATCTGCCCAACGCGGTGCTGGGCGCCATCGTGCTGGCTTCGATCCTGGGGCTGTTCAACGTCGCCGAGTTGAAGCGGTACTATCGCCAGCGCAAGACCGACTTCGTCCTGGCGCTCACCGCGCTGGCCGGCGTTGTCGCTACGGATGTCATGACGGGCCTGATCCTTGCGGTTCTGCTCTCGCTGGTGATGCTGCTGTATCGGGCAAGCCGCCCGTACATCGCGATTCTTGGCAAGCGAACCAATGGTGAATATGGCGACACGGGGCGCCACGCGGACGCGCAACCGGTGCCCGGCCTCGCGATCCTGCGCCTCGATGCGCCGTTGTACTTCTTCAACGCCAATGTAGCGCGGACGCAGATTCTTGCGGAACTGGGCGTCGAGCCAGCTCCGCAGGCGATTCTGCTGGATCTCGGAGCCAGCGCTGATCTCGACATCGGCACGTCAGACATGCTGCGCGATCTGACCAGAGATCTTCGCCAGAACCAGCATTGATCTGCTCTTTGCCCAGGTGCGCGGCTCGGTGCGGCAGCGAATGCACGTCACCGGATTGTACGAGGATATCGGGGAAGACCACATGTTCCCCAGTGTTGACGCGGCGGTGCAGTCATTCGTGAGCCGGCCGGTGACGTCGCCGCGCAGACCAGTCCTACGTCGATGCTGGGCGCGCCGTTGCGGTAGCTGATTTTGAGCAACCGGAACCAGTAGGAGGAGATCATGAACCAAGCACCCACCTTGGATCGCGCCCGTTGACCACGCCGCGTGCCGCCGCCGTGGCCGGCATCCTGTTTTCGATCCTGCTCATCGTCTCCCTGGTGCTCATCCGCATTTCCGTCCCTGCCGATCCAAAGGATGCCGGCCACTGGCTGACGGGCAGCGCGAAGACAGTCACGCTCGCGCTGAACCTGGTGCCGTTCGCAGGGATTGCCTTCCTGTGGTTTATCGGCGTCATCCGGGACCGGCTCGGCGAATACGAGGACAAGCTCTTTTCGACGGTCTTTCTCGGCAGCGGGCTGCTGTTCCTCGCCATGCTGTTCGCTTCGGCTGCGCTTGCCGGCGGTGTCATCATCAGCTATGACGCCAGTGCCAGCAACGCGGCGGCCGGTGGAGCGTATGGCTTCGGACGCGCGGTCACGTATGTCGCCCTGAACACCTACGCGATGCGAATGGCGGGCGTGTTCATGATCTCCGCCTGCACCATGTTCGTACGGACGGGCGTGATGCCGCGCTGGATGGGTTTCCTGGGCTACGCGTTGGCACTGATCCTCCTGCTGACCATTAGCTCATTTAGCTGGGTCTCCCTGGTTTTCCCGGTGTGGGTTTTCGCAGTAAGCGTGTACATCCTTATCGAAAACCTAAGCAGAAAGGCAGCGCCTACAAACACGGCCACTGCGGCCGAGGTGCGCGAGCTGTAGGAGCTCGATCCGGCGGAACTGTCCGTTATCGATCCGTTCAAGGCTGAGGTCAGCCACATGATCACGGAGCCTGACATCCAGGCGATCGCCGAGAAGCTCGACAACAACGGTACGGCAGCGCTGATGCTGATCGAAAACCTCTGGACGAAAAAGACCAAGCAAGCGATGGAAGACGCCAACGGCAGATTGGTGATTTTCGAGCGCATGCCGCATGATGTCGTGGAGGAACCGCTCGCCGACATCAGGGAGCTCGCCACAGCAAGCCAAAGGCGCCGAAGGAGATTGAACAACCATGGTCGCAGCCAATGAACTAACCCTGGACCCAAACGACCGGATCCTGATCCTCGCGCCGCACCCGGACGATGAGACCATCGCGACCGGCGGCGTAATCCAGAAAGCCCTTGCGATGGGCTTGCCGATACGCCTCGTCTACCTGACGTACGGCGACAACGCGGAGACAGCGTTCATCGCCTATCGCAAGCGCCCGGTCGTGCGCGGGAAATCCGTCCAGGCGATGGGGCTGGTGCGGCATGGCGAGGGTCTTGCTGCGTCGGGCATTCTTGGGCTCCAACCCGAACAGGTCACCTTCCTTGGCTATCCCGATTTCCGCACCCTCGCAATGTGGGCGGAACACTGGGGCGACTGTGAGCCGTGCCAGAGCATGTTCACGCAAACGAACGTGGTGCCTTACGAGAACGCCTTTCGCCCCGGCACGCCCTATCGCGCAGACGAAATCCTGGCTGACATCCAGGGAATCCTGGAGGACTTCCGGCCGACCAAGATCTTCGTCTCGCATCCGGCCGACCACAACCCCGACCACCTCTCGCTCTACCTGTTCACACGGGTCGCGCTGTGGAACCTGAGCAAGGAACTCACCGCCGTAAGCACCGAGCCTGCGCTCCTGCCGTTTCTCGTGCATCATCCGGAGTGGCCGCAGCCCGAGGGCCTGAATCCAGAGCTGAGGCTCGAGCCGCCGGACAGGCTGGAGGAGGGCATTACCTGGCGCATGAGCCACCTGACGCCGGCTGAAAACGAGCGCAAGCTGGCTGCGCTCCAGAAGCACGACACGCAATACAGGATGAGCGCGCCGTACCTCAACTCGTTCATACGCGCGAACGAGTTGTTCGGCGATTACCCCGACGCGATGCTGCAGCCAGGTAGCCTCGCGGCCCACCGGTCCGCGGAGCGATCGGCCGGTCCGCGCACGGAAGGGATGGCTCGCGAGCTGACCAACTCGGAGCGCGGTAAGTGGGTGGGCGTGGAACGCCGTTCCGTGTGGCTGGAGCGCGACTGTTTCACCCTTGCTGTGGATTTCTCCAGGCCACTGGGCCCGAACGTGGGCGCCGCGATGTACCTGTTCGGCTACCGGCCCGACCGGCCCTTTGCGGCCATGCCCAAGCTCAGCGTCGTGCTGACGACGTTCACCACCGTGATCAGGGACGGGTCCCGTAAGCTGAGCAAGTCGGGAGTGGAAGTGGTGCGCGGTGCGAAGGGCTTCTTGCTGCGCGCGCCCCTGGATGTCTTGGGTGATCCGGACCGGGTGATGGGCAGCGCGCGTACCTACGCCGGCAGGGTGCCGCTCGACTGGATAGCCTGGCGCGTCATGCGCGTGCCCCGAGGCGGCTGACCTCAGGGCTTCGCGCGACCCCAAAAGCTCACCCTGAGCGCTAGCCGCGCCCGTCCCCGAGGGTGGGAGGCCGCACGCCGGTTCTTTTTCCCAGTCTTCACGCGGTTGCCAACGCCGCCGCCCGCTCGGCGCCTCGGGCGATGGCTTCCATGATCGCGCCCTTGAACGTGTGTTGCTCCAATACAAACAGGGTCTCGACCGAGACGCCGCCCGGGGTGGCGGCCTCGGCGATCAGGTCGGCCGGGGAAATCCTCCCGTCCTCGCCCGAGCGGGCGCGCCACGCCGCGAGCGAGCCGGCGATGGTCTGGCCGGCGACCTCCGTCGCGACCTTGCGCGGCAGCCCGCCGCGCACGCCCGCGTCGACCAGGGCCTCGAAGAAGAGATAGGTGGCCGCGGGGCTCGTGAGCGCGGTGATCAGGTTCAGGTGTGCCTCGCCAACCTCGACAACCTGGCCCAAACCGGCGAACAGCGCGCGGACCGCTGCCCGCTGCTCCCCCGTGACCTGCGGGGTCCAGGCGAGCGCGGCGACGCCCTGCCCGATCCGGCTGGGTGGATTGGGCAGCGCCCGCACGAGCGGCTGCTCCGGGCCGAGCGGGGCATAGCGGCTCAGCGGAATCCCCGCGGCCAGCGAGATGACGACCTGGTCGCGATTGAGGTCCGCGGCCTGGAGCTCGGGGATCACGGATGCGACGACCTCAGGGCGGAGATTGATGAAGATGAGGTCGCGGGCCGCGACGGCCTTGACGTTGTCTGCTGTGGTTTCGACGCCGAAGGTCGAATGGAGCTGCGCGCGGCGCTCCTCCAGCGGATCGCTCACCACGACCGAGTCGGGAGAAACCAGCTTGCCGGCGCTCCCACCCGCGCCCAGGAAGTTGTGCAGAAGGATCTCGGTGATGTGCCCGCCGCCGATAAAGGCGAGCCGCTTGTCGATCATGTTTCTCCTTTTGCGGCCGAACGAGACGGCAGCAGGAACTGCCAGCCGCCCCCCGCCAGCGCGCCGGTGTGGATCCCCAGTTGGCGCAGCTCGTGCGTTACGTCAACCGGCAGCGGCAGGTCGGGCACGGCCTGATTCAATACCCCGCCCATCAGCACCGGGACGTCGAGCCCGCGGCGGGCCAGCTCCGCCTGCAGTCGCTGCGCGTACTCGAGCGCCATGCCGTTGTGCGTGCTGAGGAGGATGGCCTCCACGTCGTGTGCGGCTGCCTTGGCGGCCACCGCACCGGGGCTCTGCTCGGGGCCCGCGTTGACCACGTCCGCGCCCGACTGCTGCAGCAGCGCCTCGAGCACGAAGATGGCGTGGCTGTGAACGTCGGTCGACGCCAGCAGGAGCTTCCGCCGACCCAGCAGCCCGCGCATCTCGACGCTGCCGAACAACGCCGCGTGCTCCTTGATGAGCGCGAGCGAGCGCATACCCATATCGGTGGGGACGAGTGGCTCCCGGCGCCCGGTCATTTCGTCGACATCACCCGCGACAAGCTCGCCCTGGCCGAAACGCCGCTCGAACTCGACGGGGCCAAGGGCCTTGAGGACGAAGAGCAATTCCAGCGGGTTGCACACGTCGACGCCCGCATCGGCGAGGCCGGCCAGCGCGTCCGCGCAAACCGTCTTTCCCGCGGCCGTGATCGTGCCGGGCAAACTCCCGTGCTGGGGACATGTCAACCACGCCCCCGGTTCGTTGGGCCAGTTCGCGCAGGCGGCGGGCGGTCTTCTCGACCTGGCGGCCGAAGGTTTGGATCTCCGCGATCTCCTCCGCGGAAGGAATGCGGATGGCCTCGGTAATGGGCAAGGGGTGGACCGCGTGCCCGGTGGGGCATTCGAGCTGCGCCAGGATGTCCCAGAGCAGGTATTCGGCCGCGACGGCCCAGTTGCGCGGGAAGTCGCGGGTGTAAGAGAGCGTGTCGCCGTAGAACATCGAGCCGAGGCAGTCGTGGTCGTGGATGGCGTCGAGGGCAAAGACCCAGCCGGCCCGCTTGACCGGGTCGGTGGTGAGGCCGCCGATGCAGTGGCTGAGCCGCGCGCCGAGCAGCTCCTCCACGATGTAGCGCTCGAGATAAGCCCAGCCCGCGACGGTCGCGCAGTCGAAGAACAGCGCGCCGTACCCGTCCTCGAGGTAGGAGTGAAGCAGCAGGCCGTCGTCACGGCGCTGGCCGAGGATGGCGATGGCGCGGACCGTCTCGACGGCGGTGGCGACCGGGTCGTCCCAGCCGGGCGCCTCGTGGCTGAAGTACTGCGACAGGTTGCCGATCGTCGTCACGCCGGCCCGCAGCGCGTGGACGGTGTTAGCCGTGGCCGCGGGGAAGCCGATCATGAAGTCGCCCATGTGCGGCTGGATGGGCGCCGCCTGGCCGATCTCGAGCCACTCCGCCGCCGTAGTGATGAGGGGGCCGGTCTCGGCGGGGATGGCGGCGCGCCTGGCTTCGGGGACGGCCATGCGGCGGTCCAGGCAGATGCCGGCCCGGTCCATGCGATAGCCGCCCTCGGTGGCGGCGCGGTGGAGATGGCGGAGCGCGGCGGCGGTGGCGGGCCACGAGTCCATCCCCACGTGCGCGTGATACATGATCACGCGGTCCGCCTTGCAGCGCGCCTTGTATTCGGCCTCGGACGCGACCCCCATTTCCTCGCAGAAGCGCGAGCGGCCCAGCACCAGGTCGCGGGCAATGGCGCGACCGTCCGCGATGATGGGGCGCGGATCGGGGAGGCCGGCTGAGAGGATCTGGGCGACGCGGGCGTGAAGGGTCGTGGTCATGGCGTGGCCTTTCGGCGGGGATTGTCGCACAGGACGCGCGGGGGTGTCAATCGGGAACGGGAGAGGCGACGGGCGATAGTCGAGGAGGCTGCGGTTGCTACAAAAGATGGCATCTCCACAAATCCCTCAAATCTCAGAAATCTCAGGTTTCAGACCTACCGAGCAACAAGTGTGCAGGGACTATTCGAGTGCGCGGCAGGCGCCGAATCGGCGAGCAGTTGCCGCGACCCGGGCGGCTGCAACCTGGCGGGCAACCCGTACCGGGCCAGCAATTTTGCAGGCGAATCTCAAAATTTCCGGTTGACAATGCGGTGCTGTTGTGCTAAGGTAGTGCAGTCTTTTGCTTTCTCGCAATAATCGCCGCTGGTAGTGCAGTGCCCGGCCCGGGCGGCCGGTCAACGTTCAGAGTGCCGTTCGACTGCCACCGAAGGCACCTGCTGCGCGGTCCTGGCTGTCCGGAGCCGCGCCCATTGGGCTGTGTGCGAGAGCAGGATGCAATCCTTTGCTGCCTCACTCGAGCATGTGCTCGCAGAGTTGGCGCGCCTCGACCTTCTCCTGAGCGCGGCTGTGGCACGGGCTCGATCCGAGCACGCAACCCCCGACGACGGTTTCCAGGGCCTCTATATCTCAGAGCGCGAAATCGACGGTCTGCTGGCGCGGCCGGCCGGGCTGCCCGGTTGGGCCGCGGCGGTCGGGCCTGGCGCGGAGCCCGCAGTCGCGTCCGCTCTGAATGCGATGGCGGCGGCCAATACCGCGGCCTGTGCCGAGGCGCTGCGGAACGGCGTCGAGCTCCGCCTCTTGCGCCTCGCGGACCTGTGCGCGCTGACCGAGCTGGACGTCTCGATCCTCCTGGTCGCCCTCGCGCCCGAGCTGGACCTCCGCTACGAGCGCATCTACGCCTATCTGCAGGACGACGTCACCAGGAAGTGGCCGAGCGTCGACCTGGCCCTGAACCTGCTCTGCCCCGGCCTGCCCGAAAAGATCGCGGCCCGCGACCGCCTGGCGGCCGGCGCGCCGCTGCTTGCCCACGGCTTGCTCCAACTGCACCCTGACGCATCCGCCCCGCACGCCCCGCTGCTGGCCCACTCTCTGAAGGTCGATCCCCGCATTGCCGGGTATTTGCTCGGCTCGGACGCGCCCGACGAGCGACTCGCCGGCTTTGCGACGATCGTCACGCCCCGCGCCAGCCTGGACGACCTCCTGCTGCCGCCCGAGGTCCGGGCGCAGCTCGCCGGCCTTCTGGCGCACGGTCGGGAGCCGGGCCAGGCCCTGGTCCTCTACCTCCAGGGACCCTATGGGGCCGGCAAGCAGACTGTCGCCGAGGCATTGGCCGAGCGGCTCGGGCTGCGCCTGCTGGTAGTCGACGGCGCCCGCCTCGCCTCCACCCCGGGCCTCGCCCTTGCGGAGGCGGTGCAACTGGCGGCGCGCGAGGCCGCGCTCCAGAACGCGGCGCTGTTCTGGCGCGGGAGCGACAGGCTTCTGGCAGATGAGACAGGGGCGTGGCCCGCGGCGCTGTGGCAGGCCCTGAGCGGGCCGGCGGGGTACGGCGGGCCGGCATTCCTGCCCGGCGAGACGGCTTGGGAGCCGCAGGATTGCCCTGAGGAGGTGCTCTTCCTCCGCGTCGAGCTGCCCCGCCCGCCCGCGGCCGGCCGCGTCCTGCTCTGGCGGACGGCGCTCGGCGAAGCGATGCCTTCGGAAGCCTCGGCGACGGCGACTGCCTTGGCAGAACTCGCAGGCAAGTTCCGCATGTCGCCGGGCCAGATCAGAGACGCAGCCGCCACGGCCCGCGGCCTCGCCGTCCTGCGCGATCCTCTTGACGCACGGGTGACGGTCGCCGACCTGCAGGCCGCCTGCCGGCTCCAGTCCAACCGGAAGCTGGGCGAGCTGGCGGTCAAGATCGCACCACACTACCACTGGGACGATATCGTCCTGCCCGACGACCGGCGGCAGCAGCTCGTCGAAATCCGCAATTATGTAAAACACCGGGCGCAGGTCTACGACGCCTGGGGCTTCGATCGCAAGCTGAGCCTGGGCAAGGGGCTGAACGTGCTCTTCGCCGGGCCGTCGGGCACCGGCAAGACGATGGCCGCGGACGTCATCGCGGGGGAGTTGGGGCTGGACCTGTACAAGATCGACCTCTCGACCGTGGTGAGTAAGTACATTGGCGAAACCGAGAAGAACCTCTCCCGTATCTTCTCCGAAGCTGAAACCTCGAACGCGATCCTCTTCTTCGACGAGGCCGATGCGCTCTTCGGGAAGCGTAGCGAGGTCCGCGACGCGCACGACCGCTACGCCAACATCGAGATCGCGTACTTGCTGCAGAAGATGGACGAGTACGACGGGGTCGTGATCCTGGCGACCAACCTGCGCAAGAACCTGGACGAAGCGTTCGTGCGGCGCATGCACTTTGCGGTGGAGTTCCCGTTCCCGTCCGAGGCAGACCGGCGGCTGATCTGGGAGAAGATCTGGCCGGCCGAGACCCCGCGGCAGGCCGAGCTCGACCTGGGAACGATCGCGCGGCGCTTCGAGCTGCCGGGCGGGAACATCCGGAACATTGCGCTGGCGGCCGCGTTCCTGGCCGCGGATGACGGCCGCGAGGTGAGCATGCAGCACCTGCTCCACGCGACGCGGCGCGAGTACCAGAAGATGGGGAAACTGGCGGCAGAAGCCGAGTTCGCAAAGGGTTAGCAGCTTCTCGGTCAGGCGAGGTGCAAGATGCATGGGCGGAAGGTCAACCCGGAAAGCGAGAAGTCGGCGGAGGGCTCAGCGTCTGCAGCGATAGCCGCGCCCGAACGTGCGGCAGTCATGCCTTCGGCGCTCGCCTCGAGCGAAATGGACCAGGTCGTCTGCCGCATCGGCGATGCGTCGTGCGCGGGCGCCCACGCCGCAAGGCTGCGTCGCGCGGTCGCCGGGCCCCAGGGTGCAGGTTCACAACAGGCGGCCCCGCAGCAAGTGACCTCTCTGCTGAGATTGCAGCGGCAGTACGGCAACCGCTACGTGGGGCGGGTGCTGGCCGTCGCAGGGCTGACCGGCCAGGAGGAGCCTGTCGCGGCGGAGATACAGGAAGGCATCGATCGCGAGCGAGGCGGCGGGCAGCCGCTTGGCGAAAGGGCGCGGGCGAGCATCGAGCGCGCGCTCGGCGCCGACTTCTCGAGCGTCCGCGTACACACCGGAGCTCAAGCGGACAGGCTGAGCGAGAGCCTCAGCGCACGCGCGTTTGCGGTAGGCCCGGACATCTTCTTCCGCAACGGCGAATACAACCCGGACAGCGGCGCCGGAAGGGAACTCCTGGCTCACGAGCTCACGCACGTCGTGCAGCAGGGAGGGGAACGCGCTCAGGGTGAGCTGACGCTCGGGCAGCCGGACGATCAGTACGAGCAGGAGGCGGATCGCGTAGCCCGGAGTATCGGCCCGGCCACCTCGGGCGGTGGCGCGCCGGCCGGCGTTCAGGGCGCACGGCGAGACGGCGACGAACGCGACGAAGACAAGCGACGGGTGCGACAGAAGCGGAACGGCAGCGTCCAGCGCGATTTTGCCGTGCCTCCCACGACCCCGCGGCGGCACGTGCGAACGCTCTCGGCCGGAGAGATCCAAGCCGCCATTACGTTCAACCGGGCGCGGCACACCGACGCCGCCGAGATCAGGCTGCTGCGGGATATCCTGGGCACAAGTCCGGAGCCGGCCGTCATCGACGAAGACTTCGTGCTGGCCGTCGCACGCTACCAGGCGCAGTACGGCCTGACGCAGGATGGGAGACTGGGCGAGGACACGGCCGACCGGCTCGCGCGTGAGGTGGTGGCCGAGTCCCAGACGCTGCGGCCCGGGCCGTTGGGCCGGCTCGGCGCAGAGTTCGGGCTGCAGACCGGCCTCGAAACCCTTGTCAACAACAACGACCGGGACTACGCGCACTATCGAAACGCCATTCAGGCCGCGACGATGGTGCAGCGTCACGTCGTTCTCCAGGACCACGCCTTCCTGAGACGGATGCTTGCGCTGCTGACCTGGAACAGTTTTGCCCGGTGCATGGAGCTGCTGGGCCGGCGAGCGCCGACGGGCGGCGAGATGCGGGTCGACGCGGCCGTCCGGGCGGCGCTAACGGTTGCCTGGAATGCATCGAACGCGGCCATCACCCTGCCTGCGCATAACCCTGCAAATCCGCCCGGCCCCTGCAACCCACCTGCCGGCGGACCCGTCCCCGCCGCGCATGAGGAGGGCGGCTTTATCTACATGAACCTGGTGACCGGCGATCTCTCGGCCCGTGCGGTCGCGGCGGGCGGGCAGGCGGCGCTTCAGCTCGCCAATGCTCCGCTCGTCGCCGAGTCGATCGTGGTGGGCGGTTACCACACGCACCCGAACGTCGGCGCCTGCTGGGGCGCGCCCTTCTTCAGCGGCGCGGACATCAACTGGTCGGCCGCGAACGGCGTGCCGATCCTCATGCGGGGCGCATTCCCGCTCGTCGCCAACACGACCGACCACGCCACCGGTACACGCCGGTTCCATTTGGCAGGAAACCGGGGCTTGCCCGGTGCAGGGGGCGGGCTGGCGCCCCAGGCCGCGGTCGACAGGCCGGGCGACGATCTATAAGCCAGGAGAGGGACACGCGCGATGATTTCGAAAGAAGAGGCGCTCCGAATAGCGCACGAGTACGCCTCCGCCGCCTATCGTGACTTGTCGATCTACGAGATCAAGGCCAGGCGCCGCGGGAACCAGTGGTATGTCGACTACCTGTTGACCGACCCGACGATGGTGGGGGGCGGGCCGCACTTCATCATATCCGCGGAAACGGGCGAAGTGGTCGGCACCCGGTACGAACAGTAGGATGCCTCGATGATCGACGACCTGGACAGGACGCTGAAGAAACTGCTGGAGCAGGAGGTGCCCGGCCTGACCGAGGCCGCGCAGAACGTCCTCTTCGACGCGCCGGACCGCGACTTCCACCCACCGCTGCCGGCCGTGGACCTGTTCCTGTACGACGTCCGCGAGAACCGTGACCTGCGGAGCAACGAATGGGCCGTGCAGCGGCACGGCTCGAGCGCCACGCAGACTCCGCCGCCCGTCCGCGTCGACTGCTCGTATTTGATCACCGCCTGGGCCGGCGACACCGCCAGCGAACACCTGCTGCTCAGCCAGGTGTTGGCTGCCCTCGTGAAATACCCGGTCCTGCCGGCCAACGTGCTGCAGGGCACGCTGGTCGACCAGGAGCTGCCGCTGCCCGCGGGCATCCTGCAGCCCGCGCAGCTGCAAAGCGTGGCCGAGTTCTGGCAGGCGCTGGGCGGGAAGCCGCGGGCCGCGCTGCACTATACGGTCACCATATCGCTGCAAGCCGCGGCGCCGGTCGAGGCCCGGATCGTGGAGGAGAAGGTCCTCGAGTTCACGCTGATCAAGTAGATCGGCGGCCAAGGTCACAGCCTGACAGAGGTAGCTGCAACCAGCTTAGAAAGGAGCTCGGATCATGCCGCAATATCTCTCACCCGGCGTTTACGTTGAAGAGGTGAGCGGAGGCGCCCGGCCGATTGCCGGGGTCGGCACCAGCACGGCAGGCTTTGTCGGCCTCGTCGCCGACGACGTCCATATGCCCGCGATCCCGGGCAGGTTCCAGGTCGGCGCCGACGGCAACCCGGTTCTCGGCGCCGACCACCAGCCCGTCCCTATCCCGTACACGGTGGCTGAGGCCGCCACGCCGCACCTCATTACCAGCTGGGAAGCCTTCAAGAACAACTTCGGCGACTTTCAGGCCGGCAACCTCACGCTGGCGCTGGCCGTCTACGGCTTCTTCAACAACGGCGGCACCCGCTGCTGGATCACCCGCGACAGCGGCTGCGCTGGACGCCACCGAATACGGGGGCCGCGCTCGACCAGTTCCGCGCCATCGACGAGATCGCGCTCGTGGCCGTCCCGGGCGCGACCGGACGCGGCGATCCAGGCTGCCATCATCGACCACTGCGAGACCGCGGGCGACCGCTTCGCCATCCTGGACGGGCAGCACGTCGACTCGCGCGGTCCCGGCCGACATCAAGGGCACCGTCAAGAACAGCAACTACGCGGCGCTCTACTACCCCTGGATCGAGGTCTTCGACCCGGTCAGCAGGGACACGATCGAGTTGTCCCGCCCAGCGGCCACATCGCGGGCATCTACGCCCGGGGCGACACGGAGCGAGGCGTGCACAAGGCGCCGGCGAACGAGGTCATCCGGGGCGCGGTCGGCGTCGACCAGCGGCTGAGCAAGGCCGACCAGGATGGGCTGAACCCGGACGGCATCAACATCATCCGGCTGTTCGACGGCAACGTCACGGTCTGGGGCGCGCGGACGCTGGGCGGCGATGCGAACACCGAATGGAAGTACATCAACGTGCGGCGGCTGTTCCTCTTCCTGCGCGAGTCCATCGACGAGGGCACCCAGTGGGTCGTGTTCGAGCCGAACGACCCAGGCGCTGTGGGCCAAGATCACGCGCAACGTCACCGCGTTCCTGACCAACGTCTGGCGGGCCGGCGCGCTGTTCGGCAGCGACGCCGCAGGAGGCGTTCTTCGTCAGCTGCGATGCCGAGACCAACCCGCCGGAGGTGCGCGACCTGGGCCAGGTGGTGACGGAGATCGGCGTGGCCGTGGTCAAGCCGGCCGAGTTCGTCATCTTCCGCATCAGCCAGTGGGCGGGGCCGGCAAGTAGCCTGAGTCGCGATGGCAATCGACTTCCGGACGCCGGGAGTCTACCGGGAAGAGCTCGCTTCGCCCGCTGCGCAAGTGCTGCGGACCGGCGTGCCCGCGTTCCTGGGCTTCACCGGGGACCCGACGCGAGCCAGGGCCTGGCGAGACGAGCCGCATCCGCCGCTGACCCTCTGGCCGCAGTTCGCGGAGAAGTTCGGCCCGCCGCTCGCCGGTTCGTACTTGCCTATGCCGTCCGCGGCTTCTTCGAGAACGGCGGCGAGTTGTGCTACGTCGTGCGGCTCGACGCCGGCTCGACCGGACGGCCCGGAGGAGGCGCTGGCCGAGGGGCTGCGCTGCTGCGCCGCTGACCGATCGACCTGGTCTGCGCGCCCGACATCATGCGGCCAGGCTCGGCCATGCCCGACCCGGCCACCGTCCTGCGCCTGCAGAATGCGGTGCTCGACCACTGCGACACCCTGGGGGATCGCTTTGCGATCCTCGATGCCCGGCCGATCACCTGGGACGCAGTGGCCGGCGATCCGATCGCGGGCGCGGTCGCCCAGGCAGCGGGGCTGCGCGGGCACAACGGCGCGCTCTACTATCCCTGGGTCGTCGTGCAGAAGACCGCCGGCGGCAGCCGGGCAAGACGCGGTCGTCGCCGCGCCGCCGTGCGGGCACGTGGCCGGCGTCTACGCCCGCAGCGACCAGCGCGTCGGCGTCTACAAGGCCCCTGCCAACGAAGTTCTGGAAGGGGTGCTGGACCTGGCCGACAACCTCACGGACCAGCAGCAGGCCCGCTGAATCCTGCGAATGTAACTGCCTGCGGAGCTTTCCGGGGCGGGGCATCCGGGTCTGGGGAGCGCGACGCTCAGCCCGGAAGCCGCCTGGCGCTACGTCAACGTGCGGCGGCTGTTCCTCACGGCCGGCCGCTGGATCGAGCGGAACCTGAGCACGGCTGCGTTCGAGCCCAACGACCTGCGCGCTGTGGGCGCGCATCAGCCGCGAGCTGACCGCCTACTTCACGACCCTTCACGAGCAGGGCGCGCTGCAGGGCGCAAGCGCGGCCGAAGCATTTTACGTCAGCTGCGACGCGACGACCAACCCGCCCGAAGTGCGCGACCAGGGGCTGGTCGTGACCGAGATCGGGCTTGCGCCCGCGCTGCCAGACGAATTCGTCGTCGTCCGTTGATCCACGGCGCCAGCGGTGTGACCATCGCCGGCCCGGAGCGGCCCGGCTAATCTTGTACGGACCCGTCCGAAGGAGGACCACCTATGCCAGTCGGAGATCGCAAAGATCCCTATCGCTCTTATAACTTCCTCGTCGAGATCGACGGCATTACCCGCGCCGGGTTCCGCGAAGTCTCCGGCCTCGACACGACTCAGGACCCGATCGAGTACCGGGAAGGCACCGATCAGCTTACCGAGCGCAAGCTGCCCGGCCTGGTCAAGTACTCCAACATCACGCTGAAGTGGGGCATCACCGACGACACCGAGCTGTGGCAGTGGCGCAACAGGCCATGGACGGCAAGGTGGAGCGCAAGAACGGCTCGATCGTCCTGCTGGACGACACGGGCCAGGAGAAGTTGCGCTGGAACTTCCGGGAGGGCTGGCCCACCAAGTGGACCGGGCCGAGCTTCAACGCCACGGGCAATGAGGTCGCCATCGAGACGCTGGAGATCGTGCACGAGGGAGTCACCAAGGCATGATGCTGCAGACCGAATTCCCGTTCACCCTGCCCCGCGGCTACGTGGACGCGAGACGGCGACCTGCACCGCGAGGGCGTGATGCGGCTGGCGACGGCCTACGACGAGATCGCGCCGCTCAAAGACCCGCGGCGTGCAGGCCAATCCGGGCTACCTGGTGATCATCCTGCTCTCGCGCGTGATCATCCGGCTGGGCGCGCTGGAGCAGATCAACCCGAAGGTGATCGAGGGCCTTGTTCGCCGCCGACCTGGCGTACCTGCAGGACCTCTACCGGCGGCTCAACGAGAACGGCCACAACCGGGTCGCGGTGACCTGCCCGCACTGCGAAGGGGAATTCGAAGTGGAGATTGCCAGCCTGGGGGGGTGATCGGCTACCCCTCGGAGCAGCTCTTCGAGGAGGTAGCCTACATCGCGTATCACTTCCACTGGCCCTACGAGCAGGTCATGGCGCTGGAGCACCGCGAGCGGCAGCGGTGGGTTGCCGAGATCGCGCACATCAACGAACGGCTGAACGCGGAAGCGTAGGAGGGTAAGACTTGCCAAGCTTTGGCTTCGGCAGCGGCGGCGATGGCCGCGCAGCGCCTGCTGGGGATCCGCAACGATCCGTACATGCCCTTCAACTTCCTGGTCGAGATCGAGGGGCTGCTCGTTGGCGGCTTCACAGAGGTCACCGGCCTGACGGTGGAGACCGAGACCGAGGACTTTCGGGAAGGCGGCGTGAACGAGTACGTCCACAAGCTGCCCGGCCGACGCGCTACCCGGAGCACCTGGTCCTCAAGCACGGACTGACCGACATCGACTCGCTGTGGTCATGGCACCAGGATGTGATCCAGGGCAAGATCAAGCGCAGCAACGGCTCAATCTACCTGCTCGACCAGGCAAGCATGCCGGCCATGTGGTGGGATTTCCGCGAGGCGTACCCGGTCAAGTGGATCGGGCCAACGCTGAACGCCCAGTCGACGACGGTGGCGGTCGAGACCGTCGAACTCGTGCACCGGGGGATCAGCAAGCCGGCCGCGAGCCAGGCGCTGTCGATCGCCCGCGGGATGGCGGGGGCGGCCGGGAACTTATTGTGACCGCGTTCGGGGAACGCGTGATTGACGAACAGCAAGCGCCGGACACTGGGGGCTGGCAGGACGGACTCGACGCGGCGCTTGTCGCCCGGCTGATCCGGCCCCTGGTGCAGCCGGGCGTCATCCGGTCGGACCTGGCGGATGGCATCCTGACGCGCACGGAGCGAATGGCGAACCGGCTGCCCCTGCTCGGCGAGGTCATGTCGCGCCTCCGGCCGGAGGGCCAGCGAGTCATCCCGACCGTTCCGATCGTGTACGCTACGCGGCACGCGGCGGCGCCTGACGGGAGCGTTTGGACCACGAAGCCAGGAAACGCCTGGACCACGAAGCCACGAAGAGGCCGAAGGACACGAAGCGCGAAGTTCGCGAAGCGTCCTTCGTGAACTTCGCGCTTCGCGTCCTTCGCAGACTTCGCGACTTCGTGGTCCAAACGCTCCCGGTCCAAACACTTCGCTCGACCTCCCGGTCGGCGGGCGAAGCACCGTTCGTTGTGGCTGAGGGCCGAGTTGACGCAGGCCTCGACTACCGACCCAGCCTCCCCGTGGTCCGAGCGGGCGCGGTCGTGGCGTCGGTCTCACCGGTCCCACCAACGGGTTTGACCGCGACCGCGCGCTTCTGCCGTACAGCGCCAGCCGGCGCGCGGGGCAGCCGGCGCCTCGGTCGAACCAGCGCAGAGTCAGCGGGATGTGCCAGTCGTGCGGGCTCCATCCCCGCGGAACTGAAGGGGGTCGAGAAGGCCCTCCGGGTTCCAGAGGGTGCAGCGGCGCCGCAGGGTGCAGCAGCCGGAGTTGGGACCGATGCGGGAGCGCTGGTCGTCGTCCGCCGCCATCCCATCGCTGCCGCTCCCGCCGCCGTGCATCGCCCGGTCGAATCGGTTGCCAGCGCAGCCAGCGCGCCGCAGCGGGATGCGACAGCCGAGCCTTTGCTCGCGCCACGGGGGCGGTGGGTCTTGTCCCGCCCCCGTCCCAGCCCCCGTAGGGGAACTGCCGCTGGTGGCTGGTGGGGCCGTTCTCGCGCGACGCGCCGTAGGGGCGGGTCCTGTACCCGCCGCCGCGTCCCCGCGTCGCGCCTCCGCGCCAGCCGATTCACCCTACCGGCCGGCTCTATCACGGCCGCTCGTGCGGGTGGGGCCGGCAGGACCGGCTGCGACAAGCGGCGGGAGATCGCCGCTGGTTCTGCAGCGCGCCCCCGCCCCGCAGCCGCCGTCGATCCAGGCGGCGCCCGCCCAGAATCCCGCCGACGTCGACCGTCCGGCCGCTGATCCAGGCCGATCGGGAGGTGAGCGCCCCGGCGGCTGACGCACCGGGCAGAAGCATCGATGTGGACGCGCTTACCGAGCGCGTGCTTCGCAAGCTCCAGCAGCGCCTGAGCATCGAGCGCGAGCGGAGGGGGTTGGGACAATGACCTTGCCCGAGAAGCTCAAGATCGTCGTGGAACGGAGCAGCCAGCCATTTTCGTTCGACGCGCAGAACCCGATCGTCGCGCTGTATAACCCGAACGAACTGAGCGTCGTGAAGTCGGTAACCTGGCGGTCCATGCCCTCGGCGGAGAACGACGTCGGCGCGCTGCAGTTCACCCACGGCGAGCCGGCCACGCTCACCGTGAACCTGCTCTTCGACACTTACGAGGCGCGCGAGGACGTCCGGCGATATACCCGCCGGGTCGCGGACCTCACCACCGTCGCAACGCACGGCGCGCTGCACCGCCCGCCCATCTGCCAGCTCACCTGGGGCAGGCAGGAGCAGTTCTTTCAGGGCGTGCTGCAGAACCTGACGCAGCGCTTCACGCTCTTCCTCGGCGATGGCACGGCCGTGCGCGCCACGCTGACCTGCGTGTTCCAGCAGTGGGTTTCGCGCGACGACGAGCAGCGCCAGCAGGGCCGCCAGTCGGTCGACGTGACCAAGACCCGGACGGTGAAGCGCGGCGACACGTTGAGCAGCCTGGCCGGCGAGGAGTATCACGATCCCAGCCTCTGGCGTCCGATCGCGGAGGCTAATCACCTGGACGACCCGCGCACGCTCACGCCCGGCCAGGTGCTGATGATCCCGTCGCTGACGCCCGGCGAGTCGAGGGGAGGTTCAGGCGCGTGCCCCCGACCGATACGCTCGTACCGGAATATCGCGTGCTGGTCAACGGCAGCGCGCTGCCGCCGGCCGCGGCCGCCGACACGCTGTCGGTGAGCGTGCACCTTGACGTGGCGGCGCCGGGCATGTTCGAGGTGCGGCTGGCGAGCTGGGACATGAGCAACCTGCGAATCACCTGGATCGACGACGCGCTGTTCGACCTGGGGAAGCCGGTGACCGTGCAAATGGGCTACGTCAACAAGCTCGTCACGCTGCTATCGGGTGAGATCACGGGGCTGGAGCCGGAGTTTTCGGCCGACGAGCGGCCGGTCGTTGTTGTCCGGGGCTATGACAAGCGCCACCGGCTGCTGCGCGGCCGCAAGACCCGCACCTTCGTCAAGATGAAGGACAGCGCAATCGCGCAGAAGATCGCAGGCGAAGCCGGCCTGCCCGTCGACGTGGTCGACTCCAAGGTCGAGCTGCCCTACGTGATGCAGCACAGCCAGACCGACATGGAGTTTCTGCAGGAGCGGGCGCACCGCATCGGCTATGAGGTGGCCTTCGAGAAGGACAAGCTCCAGTTCCGGCCGCAGCAGAACGCGCAGGCCGAAGCCGTCACCCTGAAATACCCGGATGATCTGCTCGAGTTCTACCCGCGCATGAGCGCGGTGGGCCTGCCGGGCGGCGTCCAGGTGCTGGGGTGGGACCCGGCCCAAAAGAAAGCCCTGGCAGGCAAGGCCACGTCTTCCCAGGTCAACTCGACGATGGGGGGGTCGAAGGTGGGCCTGGCGGCAGCGGACACCGCGTTCGGTGCGGCCGAGCGCGGTGCGGGTCAGCTCGCCGCCATCGAGCCAGGCCGAGGCCGACGCGATGGCCGAGGGGGAGGTCAACCGCCGTGCGCTGGGCTTCATCACCGGGCAGGGGCAGTGCGTGGGCCGGGCCGATATCGTGGCCGGCATTGTCGTCAAGATGACGGGCCTGGGCCGGCGCTTCAGCGGCCTGTATTACGTCGTCTCGGCGACCCATTCCTACACCGCCGAGCGCGGCTACCGGACGAGTTTCACCGTGAAGAGGAATGCAACCTGATGGAACCGGATTTCTTCTCCGGGCTCCTGCCCGACGCCCGCCAGCGCGACCGCTTTTTCGGCGTCACGGTGGGCGTGGTCACCAACAACCAGGACCCCGACGGGATGGGGCGGGTCAAAGTGAGCCTGCCCTGGCTTTCCGACCAGCACGAAAGCGCGTGGGCGCGGGTGGCCGCGCCCATGGCGGGCAAAGACCGGGGCGCGTATTTCCTGCCGGAGGTCGACGACGAGGTGCTGGTCGCGTTCGAGCACGGGCAGATCGAATTCCCCTACGTGCTCGGCGCGCTGTGGAACGGCAAGGACGCGCCGCCCGAATCGAACGGCGACGGCAAGAACAACATGCGCACGATCAAGTCGCGCAGCGGGCATATCATCCGGCTCGACGACACCGACGGCAGCGAGAAGATCGAGATCGTCGACAAGACGGGCAAGAACAGCATCGTGATCACGACCTCGGACAACAAGATCACCATCAAGGCCGACGCCGACATCACGATCGAGTCGGGCAACGGCAAGGTGATCCTGAAGGGCCAGGGCGTCGAAATCAAGTCGCAGGCCGACGTCAAGGTCGAGGCGTCGGGCAACATGGAGCTCAAGGCCGGCGGGCAAAGCACCCTGAAGGGGGCGACGGTCAACATCAACTGAGCGAGGCAGGCATGGGGCAACCGGCAGCAAAGCAAGGCGACCAGATCGTCGCCACCGACACGCACATCGTCATGGTCCCGGCGGCGCCGAGCCCGGTGCCGACGCCGCTGCCGCACCCGTTCGTCGGCATGATCAACGGCGGGCTGAGCAGCGACGTCAAGATCATGGGCAAGCCGGCCGCGACGGTCGACAGCACCGCGGACAACACCCCGGCGCACATCCCGACGCCGCCGGGGACGACGTTTCAGAAGCCGCCGGCGAACAAGGGCACGATCAAGATGGGCAGCCAGACGGTCAAGATCAACGGCAAGGCGGCGGCGCGGGCGGGGGACACGGCCAAGACGTGCAACGACCCGGCCGATATGCCGGTCGGCACGGTGGTCGCAGCGGGCACGGTGTTGATCGGCTGACGGGCTGGCGGAGGAGTGCATGAGCAGCAAGTTCCTGGGTGTGGGCTGGAATTTCCCGGTCACCGTCGACAGCAGCGGTGATATCGCGCTGGCGCGCTACGAGGAAAGCGTCCGCCAGTCCATCTGGATCATCCTGAGCACCGCGCAGGGCGAGCGGGTGATGCGGCCGGACTTCGGCTGCGGCATCTACGACCTCGTGTTTGCGCCGAACAGTGCCGGGACGGCCGGCCAGGTCGCGGCCGCGGTGCGCCAGTCGCTGCTGCGCTGGGAGCCGCGCATCGAGGTCCAGAACGTGGCGGTCACCACCGCGCCCGACGACGGCGCGGTGCTGCTCATCAGCATCGACTACCTGGTGCGAACGACGAACAACGTTTTCAACCTGGTCTATCCCTTCTACCTGGAAAGGACGGCGGCGTGATGGCCTCCTCCGCGCCCCTCATCGACCCGCGCGACGGCGACGACATCGCGCAGCAGGTGCGCGCGCTGCTGGCCGTGTACGCGCCGTGCGTGGCGCGGCTATGATCCGGCCACCGGCCAGCTGACGGGTCCGAGCGCGGCGCTGATCGAGATCTTCGCGCGCTATTGCGAGCTCATCATCCAGCGGCTGAACCGGGCCCCCGACAAGAACTTCCTCGCGTTTCTCGACCTGCTGGGCGCGGCCCGGCTCCCGCCCCTGCCCGCCGCCGCGCCGTTGACCTTTTCGCTGGCGTCGGGCAGCCCAAGCGACGGCTTCGTGCCGGCAGGAACCCAGGTGGCCGCGCCGCCGGGACCGGGGCAGTCGGAGCCGGTGGTTTTCGAGACGGCCCATGACCTCCTTGTCACCGCGGCCGCGCTCGCACGGATCTACGCGCAGGACCCCGGCCGGGATACGGACGGCGACTACACTGGGCTGGTCACCTCGCCGTTCACGCCGGGCGCGCCCGTGTTTCGCGGGAACCACCCGATCGAGCACAGCCTCTATTTCGGCCACAGCAAGCTGCTGGGGATGTCGCGCATCACCCGGGTGCGCGCTGCATTCAATGTGCTCTCGCCGCTGGGTGATGATGCTGAGATCGCCTGGCAGATTTGGGACGGCGCAGCCGGGCAGGACGTGACTGCCAACGCGAACCCCTTCGGCGCGACGGGATCGAGACTGGTCGATCTGGGCCCCGTTGGCGCGGTGCCGCTGGTTACTGTGAATGGGCAGGCGAACCGCTGGCTGCGCGCCACCCTGGCGACGCCGGTTACGCCTGCATCCGAACCCCGCCAGGGCATGGTCCGCGCGGTCTCAACTTCCCCAGGTGCAGGGCCCTGCGCTGCTCGTGACCGTCAATTGCCCCTCCAACCCGGGCCTCGCGCCCGATGCGGTCTTCGTGAATGCGGAGGCCGTCGAGCAGGGCAAGCAGATCTGGCCGTTCGGCGCCAGGCCGCACGTCAACGACACGCTCTACATCGCCAGCGCCGAGGCTTTGTCGAAAGACCGCGCCGGGGGGCTGGCAGCCGACGGGGCTGCGGTATCTCTCGGCATCGAGGTCGCCAGGCCGCACTTGCTCGCCACCCCCGACAGCGTCAGGCCGTCGCGCGACCTGCAGCTGGCGTGGGAGTGCTGGAACGGCGCGGCGTGGGAGCGGGTGGGCACGAGCACGGACCCCGATTGGCTCACCGTCGTCGAAGTCGACCCTCTCCCGATGCTCACCGGCGACGCCCAAGCCGTGGTGCAGGGGACCGCGTCCCAGGGAACCGTGATCGTGGTCAGCCCGCCTCCAGACCGCGCCAGGGGGCCGGTCACGACCGTTGCCGGCGACAACCGCCGCTTTGCCGTGCAGTGTGACCTCGTTCCGGGCATGAATGTGCTGGCAGTCTCTACGCCGAAGAGCGGCGCCAAGGCCTGGGCCGTGACCTATCGGGTCACGGGTGACACGATTTCTCCCCTACAGTTGGAGGTCAGCGCGCCCGCGATGCCGGTCAAGCCGGAGCAGGACAAGATCGATATCGCTGCCAAGGTCCCGACTGATCCCCGCGGGATCGTGCGCAGCATCAGGATCACGAGCGGCAGCGATGGAACGAGCCAGACGGTCGACCAGGGCAAGCCGGTTACGGTCGCGCTGCCGCCGGGCCGCACCGCGATCCTTATCGAAGGGCTCGACGCGAACAACGGCACACAGACGGCTGCGGTGTTCGCGGCGAGCCGGACCGCCCCGCAGCCCCCGAGGGCTGGAGGATTCTCAGACGGTACGTACGGCCTGACGCAGAGCGGAACCGTGACGCTCAACGTCCCGGATGTGACCGCCAAAGCAGTGGTTAACGGCCAGGAGAACTACTGGCTGCGCGTGCGGCTCGAAAAGGGCGACTACGGCGTCCAGGCAGGCTACAGGCTCAAGAACGCCGCGAAACCCGAGGACGGTTTCCTGTTGCTGCCGGAGAGCTACCGCCCGCCGGTCATCAGCAGCCTCAGGATCGGCTACCAGCAGGAGTTGGGCGGGCCGCCCGAAGCGGTGTTTACGCTCAACAACCGGGCCTTCGCCGACCTGACCCCGACACCGCGCGACGCCGGTGCCTCACCTACGCGCCGTTCGTCCCCGCGCCGCCCGCCTCCACCGCCCCGTGCGGGCCGGCAGGCTGCCCGGGCATGTATTTCGGCCTGGCGCTCCCGCCCGGGCGGACCGCCATGCCCACGCAGCCAATCAGCATCTTCCTCCGGCTGGAGGACGTGCACTACGGCGAGGTCAGCGCGCCGCTCTGGCCCGGCCGCAGCGTGCAGTCCGCGAATCCCGGGCTGGCGGCGACCCACACGTTCCTGGTCACCAACCCGGGCCTGCAGGCGGCGGATTTCGAGTTTGCGGTGCTGGGGACGGGGTGGGCCGGCAGCGTGCAGCCGGACCGCGCGACGCTCGGCCCCGGCGAGGCCCGACAGCTGAGCGCGCAGGTCACCGTCGATCCCGAGGCGACGGCAGGGACGTCCGATGCAGGGTTCCTCCGGGTGCGCGCGGTGGGCGACGAGCCGTGGGAGGCCGCGGCCGAGATGGTGACCTACACCGGCGAATCTCCCGCACCAGACCGACTCAAGCTGACCTGGGAGTACTGGGGCGACCGGGGGTGGTCGACGTTGGCGGTGAACGACGAGACGGCGAACCTGACGCGCTCGGGCCTGCTGGAATTCCTGCCGCCGCCCGACATGGCGCCGCACACGGAGTTCGGCTGGACCGGCTACTGGCTGCGAGTGGGGTGGACGCAGGGGGTGTACGCGCATGAACCGCGGCTGCGCCGGGTGCTCCCGAACACGACCCACGGGCTACAGACGGTGACGTTCACCGACGAGATCCTCGGGTCGAGCGACGCAGGCAAAACCAGCGCTACCGGACCGCCCGCGCACCCATCCTGGCGGGCCAGCAGCTCGTCGTGATCGAGGCGGAAATGCCCCCGGTCGGCGAGCAGTTGCTGATCCGGGCAGCCGAAGGGCCGGACGCACTCCCGCTGGACGAAGAACCGGTCGACCGCCCGGCCGGGATTCCCGTGCGCTGGCACGAGGTTCCCGACTTCTACGCATCGGGTCCGCGCGACCGGCACTACACGCTCGATCACCTGACTGGCGAAGTGCGGTTCGGCGACGGCCTCAACGGCCTCATCCCGCCGGTGGGCGCCAGCAATATCCGCATGTCCCGCTACCGGAGCGGAGGCGGCGCGGCCGGCAACCAGCCCGCCGGCGCGATCGTGCAGTTGAAGACCACGGTCCCGTACGTAGATGCGGTGACGAACGTGGAACCGGCCGCAGGCGGCGCTGATGCCGAAACCATTCCCGAGCTGGTCGACCGCGCGCCGTGCACGATGCGGCACCGCGGGCAGGCTGTGACGCGTGAGGACTACGAAGACCTGGCCCACCTGGCCTCGCCAGCGGTCGCTCGTGCGCTCTGCGTGCCCAACTATGACCTCGCAGCCGACCCCGACGGCACGCGCTTCGTGGCAGGCGCGGTGAGCCTGATCATCGTGCCCGACGCGGGCGCGCTCGCCCAGAGCGGCGGCAGACCGCTGCCGACGACCGAATTGCTGAACCAGGTGCAGGACTATCTCGACCGCCGGCGGATTCCGACGGCGGACCTGATCGTCGTGGGGCCGGATTACGTCCGCGTCGACGTCAGCGGCGAGGTGGTGCTGGCATCGCTCGAAGGCGTGAGCCGGACTGAGCGGGCCGTCGCGGAGGCAATCAGCGCCTACCTGCACCCACTGACGGGCGGCCCCGAAGGCGCCGGATGGGCCTTCGGCCGCCTGCCCCAACGCTCGGACCTGTATCGCGTGATCGAGGCGCTGCCCGGCGTCGACCACGTCCGCTCGCTGGCCCTCGACCTGGTGCCCGACCGCCCCGGCGCGGACCGGACCGGCCGCTTCCTGGTGTATGGGGGCGAGCCGGTCATCACGCTGATTTACGAGGGCGGCTGACCGGCCTGACAGGTTCCGACCCTGCTGCGGCAGCAACCTGTCAGGTCTAGGAAGTTCTTGAAGGGGCGAGGCCATGCCATTGACCCTGCCGGACCTGGATGACCGGACGTACGCCGACCTGGTGGCCGAGGCCCGGGCGATGATCCCCGCCTACGCGCCCGAGTGGACGAACCACAACGCGGCGGACCCGGGCATCACGCTGGTCGAGATGTTCGCGTTCCTGGCCGAGATGCTGATCTATCGCCTGAACCGGGTCACCGATGCGAACATTTACGCGTTCCTGCGCCTGCTCAACGGCCCGTCCTGGCAGCCCACGTCGGGGAGAGCCCTCAACGACGACATCCGCGACACCATGGCCGGCCTGCGTGAAACCAGCCGGGCGGTAACCTGCGACGACTTCGAGAAGCTCGGCCTCGCAGCCGACCCCCAGGTGGCGCGTGCGCGGTGCGTGGCGCGGCGCAACTTTGACTCTGAAGACCCGAACGTGCGGGGGCTGGAGAAAGCGGGCCACGTCAGCGTGGTCATCGTGCCGGGAGACGCGATGGGCGGTTCGCCGCCCGATGCGCCCGAACCGGATGCGGACTTGCTCACCAGGGTGAAAGACTACCTGGAGCCTCGCCGGCTGCTGACGACACGTGTGCACGTCGTCGGTCCCCGTTACCTGCCGGTCGGCGTTCGGGTCACGCTCACCCTTAAGCGCGATGCCGTCCCCGATACGGTGCGGGGCGAAGCCGTATCCGCCCTGCGGCGCTTTCTGCACCCGCTGACCGGCGGCCGCGACGGCCTGGGCTGGCCTTTCGGCCGCGACGTGTACGTCTCGGAGGTCTACGGCCTGCTCGACCTGCTCCCGGGCGTAGATTATGTCACGCGTACGGGAGACGAGGATGAGCTGGTCACCGCGGACCCGGCCCGCCTGGCATACAACGACCGGCACGAGCTCATCGGGGTCGTGGTGCGGGACGACGAGTTGGTGATGCCCGACGTCGACGCGGGGATGATCACGTGCGAGTGAAACTCACGTGTGAGTAAAACTCACGTATGAGCTGAATAGCCCGAATCTAGGAGGAGCATGGCCGAGGCACCCTCGCCAAGCCGGTTGCTGGATTACCTCCCCGGCGTCTACCGGGAGGACCCGTTCCTGGGCGAGTTCCTGCTCGCCTTCGAAAAGATCCTCCTCGGCATCGACGACAACGTCGCGCCGGCTTCCCGCCCGGGGCTCGAGCAGAGCATCGCCGGCATGGCGGCCCTGTTCGACCCGCTCCAGGCGCCCCAGGAGTTCCTGGAGTGGCTGGCCGGCTGGACCGCGTTCACGCTGCGGGCCGACCTGGACGACGTGGCGAAGCAGCGGCGGTTCATCGCCAACATCAGCCAGCTCTACCGCCGCCGGGGCACACGACAGAACCTGCAAGAGCTGCTGTCGATCTTCACGGTCGGCCTGCCCAGCGTCGAGGAGGCCGACCCGGACGAGATGCAGCTGGGCGACCATTCGACCATCGGCGAGGACACCTACCTGGCCGGCGGACCGCCACACTTCTTCAAGGTGACGGTCCGGCTGCCGCGCGGGCCGAGGGAGGTCCAGGACCGGCAGGACAAGATCGCGCGGTCGCTGATCGAGCTGGAGAAACCGGCGCACACCTTCTACGATCTCGCAATCATCTACCCGAGCATGCAAATCTTTGATTCGTCCACCGTGGGCGTCGACACTCTGCTGGGCGCCGCCACCGGGTAACCGGCGGCTGGCGTTCCGATGCGTAAGGACCGGAGGCAGGCATGGCAGAAATCAAGCGCTTGAACTACTTCAACCACCAGTTCCTGGTCGACGTGGACTTCCAGGACGAGCAGAAGTATCACCGGGAGATGCGGCACGCGCACAACCGGAACGTACACGGTTGGGGCATCGCCTATGGCCTCCAGGTGACCAAGTCGTTGGACCGGCAGGTCACGGTGAGCCCCGGCATGGCGATCGACGCGCAGGGACAAGAGATCCGGCTCCTCGACCCGCTCACTTACAATCTTCCGGCCGAGGTTGGGGCCGGCATAAAGGCCTACGCAATCATCGCGTACGACGACGTGCAGGACGAAGCCGACCACTACGTCTCGGGGTCGGTGGACAACTACAAGCGGACGACCGAACGGCCGAGGCTCACGGTGAGCCCTGCTCTCCCCCCGGGCGACGGTTCGGTGATCTTCCTGGCGATGCTGACCATGGACGGCAGCGGCAACATCCAGGCGGTGGATGCAACCGGCCGGAGGTCGATCAGCAGCCGGATTGCCCCGGAGACGGACCTGGAAGTACGCAGCCTGACCCTGTCCATCCCGGATGCACCCGCCGCGGGGGATGTCCGCCTCACCATCTCGGCTGCCAATGTCGCACAGTTCACGGGCGCGCTCTCCGTGACCGCAAGCCTCGCCGTTTCCCAAAACCTGACCGCCGGCGGCAAGCTCGCAGTGGGAGCGCAGCCGAGCCCGACTGCGAAGGTCACGCTGGGCGGCGACATGGGCAACACCAAGCTGGCGCTGTTTGAAGGAGGCGGCGGGAGCCTGTACGGTCTGGGCGTGCAGACACGCCAGTTCCGCCTGCACCTCCCCGACCCCAGCGCCCGTTTTGCCTTCCTCGATGCACCGGACGGCACGGAACTGTTCAGCATCGGAGGCAATGGAAACATCGGCATCGGCAAGCAGCCAACCGTCCGCCTCGACGTCGCGGGCGACATGCGGATTAACGACGCCGACCTCCGCTTACGGGGGGGCACCGACACGCTCCACGGGATCGGGTGGTACGGCGCGGGGAAGCTGTTTGCCACTAACAACATCGACGGGCCGGTCGTCTACGGCAATTCAGGCGGCGCGCTGGGTGTCACCAACGCCGGCGCGCAGTCGATCGCCCTTTCCTGGAATGCGAACGGCAACGTCGGCATCGGGAAATTCGGTGCGACGGAACGGCTTGACGTCGCCGGCAGCATCCGGCTCAACGATTTCGACATCGTGTTCCGGGGCGGCACTGACGACAACCACGGCGTCGGTTGGTATGGGGGGACCAAGCTGTTTGCGAACGCCAATATCGACGGCCCCGTGCTATACGGGTGGACGGGCGGCGGCCTGGGGTCGCTGAACGGCGGGCAGAGGCTGGCTCTGAGCTGGAGCAACGACGGCGTCATGCAGGTGCGCGCCAACCTGTACGTCGGCGCGTACACCGCAGGCCCGACGGCGCCCGGACGCTTGATGGCCACGGGGCCAGGGGCCGAGATCGGCTTCGCCCGGCGGACCCTCGCTGCATGGGCCGCAAGCCCCGCTCAGGGCGACCGTTTCGTGTGGTACAATCCGGACGGCGCCGCCCGCTTTTTCTCGGAGGTCGCGGGCGACGTCTGGTGGGTCGGGGCCAACGGCGCGCTCGTCAATTGGCGTGATGGGAACCAACATGCGCCTGGATGTCGCGGACCGCGTGCGCCTGCGCCAGGGGCCGAACGGCTCCGGCAGGGATCTGGCTGTTCCAGGCCGCGCCCAATGCCGATCGCGCCTTCATGGGGATGGTGGACGACAACCAGTGGGGCGTCTGGAGCCAGAACCTGGGTTGGGTCTTCACGGTCAACATGCTGTCGGGCGCACTCGGGGCCAGGGCCGGCAAGGGCGGCTTTGTCATGGACCAGTTCGTCAACCGCCTGGGCGAGGACCTCGAGCAGGGGGACGTCGTCGTGATCGGCGAGAACCAGTCCGCCCTGGCGTACGGCGTCAACAACCAAATACCCATCCCCGAGGTGGACCTCGCGCAGGCGGCGTACGATACGCGGGTGTGCGGCATCGTCCATGAGATTCAAGGCAAGCTGGAGCCGGCGAGCACGGGCGAGGGCCAGGCGGCAGCCCAGCAGCCGGCGGTATCCCAGCAGCCGGGCCGCAAGGCCCGCGGCAAGAAGCCGGCCGCCCTCGCGGGTCCCGTCCAGGCGCGGCAGCTAACCGTCGAGGAGTCGGCGCAGCACGAGGCTGGCCGCGTGGGGTCCGACGAGGTCGGTTGGATGGTCACCCTCGGGGCCTACGGGTTCTGCAAGGTCGATGCCGACATTGCACCGGTGGCGGTCGGAGACCTGCTGACGACCAGCCCCACCCGGGGCCACGCCCAGAAGGTGCTCGACCGGGCGCAGGCTACCGGCGCCATCATCGCCAAGGCGCTTGGCAGTCTCGAGTCGGGCCGGGGCAAGATCCCCGTGATCGTCCTTCATCAATGAGCCTGCGGCGGGACGGGCAGCCGTGGGGCAAAATTGCCTGTCCCGCCGCCAATGCGGAAGGATCACGCCATGCGTAAACAGATGGAAGACCGCCTGCAGGTGTTACGGCAGGAATTCGAGACCGGCCAGAGCCGGCTGACCGAGTTGGAGGCCCAGGCCGCCCAGCTGCGGCAAACCCTGCTGCGCATCAGCGGCGCCATCCAGGTGATCGAAGAGCTGCTGTTAGCCGCGCCCGAGGAGCCGCCGGCCGACTCCCATACGTAAGGCGCGCCTGAGACCGGCGCTCACCACCAAGAACCAAAGAAATCAAGGCACACGAAGTCCTCTCAACCTTCGTGTACCTTGGTTTCTTTGGTTCTTGGTGGTAAACCGTGTGCTATACTTGCGGCCAGGGATGCCCAAAAAGGAGAGCACATGCGCATCGAAACAGCCACCGAGGTCACCGGGGAACTCGTCGCCGCCATGGCGCGGCTCATCCCACAGCTATCCGCTTCCAACCCTCCACCCACCCGCGAGGAACTCCAGGAAATGGTCGGGTCGCCCGCGATCACGCTGCTAATCGCCCGGGACGACGCAGGCGCGATCGTCGGCAGCCTGACGCTCGCCATGTTCCGCATCCCGACTGCGCTGCGGGCCTGGATCGAGGATGTGATCGTGGATGGCAGCCAGCGCGGCAAAGGCGTGGGCGAGGCGCTAACCCGTCATGCGCTGCAGGTGGCAAAGGATGCCGGCGCGACCACCGTCGACCTGACGTCGCGCCCCTCGCGCGAAGCCGCGAACCGCCTGTATCAACGAGTCGGCTTCGAACGCCGCGAAACCAACGTCTACCGCTACTACCTCAAGTAACTGGCTGCGGGGATGGGGGGATGAGGGGATTGACGAGTCGACCTTCGTCAATCCCCTCATCCCCCCATCCCCGCAAGCCCTCGTTATTCCGCGGCAATCAGGACGCAGACGATGCGGGTATCCGTGCGGGCGAACGCGATGCCGCCCCGGCTCATGTTGGGGGCGAGGAGCAGCTCGTTATGGCTCGGGCTGTTCTGCCACCCTTTGAGCACCTCGTCATCGATGTGCTCCATGAAGCGAACCGCGGGCCCGGAAACCTGGAACAGGTTCTCCCCCACGGATACCAACGTAGGGAGCTTCGAGAGCTCGATTTCGCCCGTCTGCGGATCGTTGTGGCTGAAGTAATTGCGGGCGATCATGTCGTCCGCCCGTCCCTGCGCGAAGTCGGCCAGCCGCGCATCCCACCGCCACGGGTCCAACCCCTTTGTCTGGCGGTACTGGTTGATCATGTCGAGCAGCCGGCGGCTGTCCGCCTCGGACGACTCGCCCGCGGCAGGCTGCGCCTGCGGCGTGCTGATGGCAAACACCCGGTCGCCGAGCGCGACATCCGCCTGGCTGAGCAGCCCGCGCACGAGGTCCGCGCCCCTGCTGAGGAGGCTTTGCCCTCCGCTCTCAACCGCCGTCGCGACGCGCGGACCGACCGTGTCCGCAAGGACACTGTTCACCTTGCCCGTCGAAATACCGGTGCTATCGAGATAATAAAGGCCGACCAGCAGGACGACCGCCACCAGCACGATTACGATGACCGTCCGTACCAATCCACTGACCAGCCTGAAAAGGCAACCCATCACTGGCCTCCAACGCTGCACTGCCAATACGCATCACACACGGCGTCATTATGACGCCGCGCCTGTCCAACGTATGTAACGCCTAATCTGTAACGCGCGGTTCCGCGGCGCCTGAGATCCACTCATAACTTGGGTGGGGACCAGTCGCGAAGCAAAGCCGCGATGCGCGGTGGCAAAGCACCGTGCTCCTGGATGTAGGCCGTCAAGAACGCCTCGGTGGTCAGCATGTCCATGATGCGGTGCAAGCCGCGGGTGAGGGTGATCTTGCCCGGCTTACGGCCTTTGTGCGGCTCCCAACTGCCGAGTTGGGCCACCAACTGGACTTCAGGCCAGTCGAGGGTCACGCCGAGTTCATAGAGAAAGCCGGCAGTGACCCAGGAAAGTGCCACCAAGGTCCGAATGCCGGTGAGGTCCAGTAGTTGGACGTCCTCCCAGCCGAGGCATTCTTTGGTGAACTTGAAGGCATCTTCCACGCTCCAGCGTTGGCGGTACATGCGGAAGCTGCACAGGGCGCTGTCGGCATCGGTCACCGGCCAGTCGGTGAGCAGCAGCCAGGGTTCCATGCGGACGCCCGCCAACTGCACCTCGACCAGCCAGACATCCTGCTGCCGCGGGTCGGCATCGCCCTCGCGACGCACGTTCGCATCATAGCTGAGGCGCAGGGGACAGGCTCGGATGTCGGCCGTAATCAGTTGCGCTTTGGGGCGCCGCTGGCGCCCGCGCGCCACGACCATCTCGGTTTGCACCGTGGCATACGGCCGTAGTTCGCCCCGCGCCGCCGCAATATCGCCCGCCTGCCACTCGCCGCTGACCCGCTGGTAGTCGAGCAAGCGGTCGGTGTGCTTGACGCGGCAGACCACATGCTCCGGCTGTTCCCAGATGGTCCGCCACGCCGCCACATCATCAAAGCCGCGGTCCATCACCCACGTCACGCTCCGAAAGTGGGCTTGTGCCGCGAGCGCCCGATGCACCGTCTGCAAGGCCCGTTGGACTTCCGCCGGTTCGCTCACGAAAGCGGCCTCCGTGCTAGAGAATAGGCGATGGTACAGGATGCCGCGCCGTTTGGGCGTCACACCCAGGATGTTCAGCGTCCGATAACCCGGCACGAGTTCACCATCCAGAGCCTTGACCTGCAGCAGGTCGGGCATCATCTCAGCGTAGGGCTTCCGCAGATCCGAACCATCGCACATTAACCACAACTCGTCCGTATCCGACTCGGCGAGTTCAGCCAGGCCGCGGCTCCGCAAGCGCTCGGTCAGACTGGCCGCATCCAACTGCGAACGCTTCGTGCTTTCACCTTTCACGAGGCGAATGACCCGCTGACTGCCTTTCGTCGTCCCCGCCGCCAGTTGCGAGTGCCCCGCAATGCGCTGGCAAATCAGGCTGCCACTGGCGATGATCCCCTTGATCGTCTCGCGAAATGTGAAACCCGTCCGGCGGTCGCCAATCAGTTCATTGAAGCTGCTCAGATACCCCGCAAACGGACTCTCCCAGCTCGGTTCCCAGACCATCGCATCGACCTCCCGCGGCATGATGGCCCGATCTTAGCGAACTGGCGCGAGCCTCACCGTAGCCTCACAACCGACTGCGCCAAAGCCTGCTCATTTATGAGTGGATCTCAGCGGCGCGCATTGACAATAACCTGCCTGTAACCTAGAATGCAATCTTGTGTCCCGTCACCTCGGCGCGCATGCATCACCCACTCAGGAGCAAATCGTGACCCTTCGGCGAAATTGGCCCCTCTACCTGGGCGTATTCCTGGTATCAGCCAGCACCACCATGCTCGAAACCTCGTTAACCCGCGTCTTTAGCGTTTCGCTCTGGTACCAGTTTGGCTTCATGATCATCAGCACCGCGCTGCTCGGCTTCGGCGCCAGCGGCACGTACCTGGCCGTAAAGAAGGGCGCGCTGACCGGCGACCTGCGCAAGAAGCTCGCGACGAGCGCGACGCTCTTCAGCATCTCGGTCCTGGTCGCGTTTGCGCTGATGACGCGCATCCCGCTCGACCCGCTGAAACCCGTCACACCGGGCGTCGCCAATCCCGTGGCCGCCACCATCGAGCTGATCGGGTGGATGGTGCTGTACTACGCCATCATTGTCGTGCCGTTCTTCTTTGCCGGCTTAACCATCGGGACCGCGCTGTCTGCCTGGGCCAGGGAAATCGGCTCGCTCTACTTTGCCGACCTGGTCGGCGCAGGGCTGGGCGCGCTGAGCGTCGTGTTTGCGTTGTATGCGCTATCCGGGCAGGGCGTCGTCGTGCTCGCGAGCATGGGCGCGGCCCTGGGTGCGCTCGCGTTCAGCCTTGCGCCGATCGGGAGGCCCGGCAGCGAGATCCCTGAAGGCAAACCGGCCCGACGTTCGCTGGCACCATGGGGCCTGGGCCTGTACACGCTGGTCCTGATCGCGTTCCTGCTGCCCAATGCCGCCACCATCTTCAATCTCTACATCCCGCCCTCCAAGCCGCTCAGCATCGCTTATGACAAGAAGAATTACCCGGACATCCAGCTCGAGTACACAGGTTGGACGCCGTTCAGCCGGATCGACGTGATGTGGCAGCCGGGGATGAAGGGCCAGGCGTGGGGTCTCAGCGGCGCCTACAAGGGTGAGCTGCCCGAGCAGCGCTTCATCGCCATCGACGCGGCGGCCATGACCGCGATCAACCAGTGGGACGGCGACAAAGCCAAGCTCGACTGGGTCAACGCGCTGCCCTCCAGCCTCGTCTACCGCCTCACCCGTAACCCAAGCGTGCTGCTGATCGGGCCGGGCGGCGGCATCGACGTACTGGTGGCCTGGGCGAACGACGCGAAAAAGGTCACGGCCGCGGAGATCAATCCCCGGATCGTCGACCTCATGCGCAACAAGTACCGCGAGTACTCGGGCGGCCTGTACTCCGACATCCCGCAGATCGACGTGCAGGTGGCCGAGGGCCGCAACTTCGTGGCCCGCTCGCCCGAGAAGTACGACGTGATCCAGTTCTCCCAGGTAGACACCTGGGCGGCCGCCGCCGCGGGCGCGTACAGCCTGACGGAAAACTATCTCTACACCCTCGACGCGTACAAGGAATATCTCAACCATCTCAACCCGGACGGGATGCTTGCCATCGGGCGCTGGCACTTCGAGCCGCCCGGCCAGGCACTGCGGCTCGTGACGATCGGCAACGAAGCGCTCAAGAGCATCGGGGCGGCCGATCCGTCGCAGCACTTCATCGTGGTGCGGGCGGGCGACACGGCCAATATGTTCATGAAGAAGTCGCCCTTCACGCCCGAGGAGGTCGCAGCCGTGCGCCGCGGCCGCCGACCCGCTCTTCTTCACCGTCCTCTACGCGCCGGACATGGTGGGCCAGGAAGGGAACCACTTCGCCGATTTCTTCCGCTCGACCGACAAGCAGGCCTTCTACGCCCGCTACCCGCTCGACGTCAGCCCGACCACCGACGACCGGCCGTTCTTCTTTGAGTACTACGGCTGGACCAACTTCGGCACGTTCCGCAGCGGCAAGCTCACCCTGACCATCCTGCTGATCCAGGCCGCGGTCCTGGCCCTGGCCCTGATCCTCTGGCCGCTGTGGCGGTTCCGCAAGGGCAACGTGAGCACGGTCGGAACCCGGCGGTTCATGGTCTACTTCGCCGCGCTGGGCATCGGGTTCATCTTCATCGAAATCGGGTTGATGCAGCGGTTCATCCTGTTCCTGGGCCACCCCACCTTTGCGCTGTCGGTCGTCCTGTTTGCGCTGCTCACCTTCTCCGGCATCGGCAGCTTCCTCACCGGGAAGCTCGCGCCGCCCGGCACCGACACCCGCCGGGTGCTGCGGTTCGTGATCCCAGGGCTTGCGCTGCTGGTGCTGGCCTACATGCTCGCGCTGCCGCCCCTGTTCCGTGCCGCCCTCGGCTGGGACCTGCTCCCCCGCGTGCTGCTGAGCGTCGTGTTCCTCGCGCCGTTGGGCCTGCTCATGGGCATGCCCTTCCCGCTGGGGATACGGCTGGTGGCTGCGACGAACGAGCCGCTCGTGCCCTGGGCCTGGGGCGTCAACGGCTGCGCGTCGGTGCTCGGCTCGATCCTGTCCGTCATGCTGGCACAGTCGCTCGGCTTCACTGCGGTGCTCGGCATCACGCTGGCTGTGTACCTCATCGGCCTGGCCGCACTGATGACGCTGCGCACGGGCATGCAGCCCGCACCGTCGGCGTCGCCGGCCTTAACGGTCACCACCGAGGATCAAAGAAACCAAGGCTCACGAAGTCCGGAAGAGCTTCGTGCCCCTTCGGCTCTTCGGTGCTTGGTGGTAGATAACCACATTCGGTGTATACTATCGTTCGCAAAGTAATGACTCGATTGGGATGAGGTGGCAGGGGGAAGGAATGGAAAACGATCCTGAGTCGATTCGCAAAGTCTGGATCGAGGTTGAGGCCGATGGACGGTACATCGTACACGGGCCGGTCCCGTTCGTGCGGAAGGTGCAGGTCGTATCAGAGCACGGCGAGCCGCTGACCTGGCGGAAGGACCGCGACCTTCGCCACGGGCGAGACGTACGAGCTTTGCCGCTGCGGCGAGTCGGGCGCGTGGCCGTTCTGCGACATGACCCACCAGGAGGTCTGCTTCGACGGCGCCGAATCCGCCGAGCCGAACACGGTCGAGGAGCGCCGCGTCGAAATCGAGGGCGGCACGAATATCGTAGTGTATCGTGACTACTCGCTCTGCACTGAGGCGGGGTTCTGCGGCAACCGGCTGGGCAACGTCGAAGACATGACGCATTCGACCGACGACAGCACGATCCGCAGCCTGGTCATCGCCATGATCGAACGCTGCCCTTCCGGCTCGTTCATGTACAAGCTGCGGCACGGGGACACGGACATCGAGCCGGACCTCCCGCAGCAGATCGCCCTGACCATCGAAGTCACGGACGAGGGCGCCATCCGCGGCCCGCTCTGGGTGACCGGCGGCATTCCCGTCGTGCGTTCCGACGGCCAACCGCTCGAGACGCGCAACCGGGTCACCCTGTGCAACTGCGGGAAGTCGAAGTGCAAGCCGCTTTGTGACGGCAGCCATCGCCGCCAGCCGGTGCCCTTCAAGGAATGACCCACACGAATCTTGCATTGTGGGCGCGACCACTTTGACATTCCTGCGTATTAGGGTATAGTACGGCCAATCAAACATCCCGAAAGGAGGCGAGTGTTATGTCTAATAAGACTGCTCTTGCGCAAGTTCACGCTTGCGGCGCTAGCGCTCGCCTGACCGAAGGAGCCTAAGCCAGACAACGGCTTCCCCTTGACGTTATAGGCCATGAGCGCGCTTGCAGAGCAAGCAACAGCGTCGCTCATGGCCTTTTTGTTGCCCCGGCTAGCTAACCCGAGGCGCCGAAAACAGGCCATGACCGCGCAATCTGCGATCCCGGATCGCCATTTGCGCTCATGGCCTTTACATTTAACGCAATGGGAGAACCAAGAGTTGGCAACCAGCAAGCACCAGGAGAAGGCCATCCAGCGGTGGATGGACGAAAGGGCCGCCCGGCAGGAATCGGGCGCCGGGCAGGCGCCGGCCAAGCAAACACAGAAGAAGTCCGACAAGTCGGGCAAGGTGCGGCCGCGGCGGTGGGCCGAGGTCTACCTTAGTGACCCCGAGGGGTACGACGATCTTGATATCGAGACGCGCGAGCGCGTCATGCCGGAAGGCGAGACCGAATGGCGGCAGGCAAAGGTCATCCGCTCGCCGCTGCACGAAGGTATTGGTGGCGCCGGCCAAGGAGCCGCCGGGTGCGGACGAGGCCCCACAGGCAAGCCCGACCGGCTTTTACGCGGACCGACGGCACGGTCGTCGAGGTTGCGACCGGGCTGTACACGGTCGAGACGCCGGCGGGCCGGTACGTCTGCACCCTGCGCAAGGCGCTCCGCGTCGAGCACAGCGGGTACAGCAACATGCTGGCGGTCGGCGACCACGTGGTCGTGTCGCACAACGGCCACAAGCAGGGCATCGTGGACGAGATCCTGCCGCGGCGCAGCGCGCTCGGCCCGACCCGATCCGTTCAACGTTTACAAGCAGCAGGTCATCGTCGCCAACGTCGATCAACTGCTCATCGTGGCCGCCTGGCGCAATCCCGGGTTCTGGCCCGAGCTGGTCGACCGGTACCTAATCGCGGCGCTGCGCCACAACCTGGCGCCGATCCTGGCGATCAACAAGGTCGACCTGGCCGAGGACCGCTGGGACCTGGACGGGGTCGCGCAGGCCTACCGGCTGACCGGGTGCCGGTCATCCTCACGAGCGCGGTGCAAGTCCTTGGCCTGGACGAACTGCGCGGCGTGATGGTGGGGCGGACGACCGCGCTGGCCGGGCTGTCCGGCGTGGGCAAGTCCTCTCTGCTGAGCGCCGTCGAGCCGGGATTGAACCTGAAGATCGGCGAGGTGAGCGAGCGCCGGCAAGAGGGGCGGCACACCACCACGCAAGTCAGCCTGCACCCGCTCGCCGCGGGCGGATTCGTCGTCGATACGCCCGGCATCCGTGAGTTCGGGCTGGCCGGACTGCAGAAGCCAGAGCTCGCCAAGTTCTACCCCGAGTTCGCAGAGCCCGCGCAGCGGTGCGAGTACGCCAACTGCA
>CAWDBO010000030.1:350000-390018 GCA_963800615.1 uncultured Chloroflexia bacterium | reverse complement strand
AAATGTCCTGGCCGTTGAACTGTTTGTTGGGGATGTCGTACGCGCAACCCTTCTGGAAGATGTCGGTGACCGCCGATGCCCGCCCGACCTCGGTGCCCATGCCGTACTGGTTGTTTTCGACGAGGTACACGACGGGGAGCTTCCAAACCGCAGCCAGGTTGACCGACTCGTGGAAATAGCCGATGTTGGTGGTGCCTTCGCCCAGGACGCAGAGGACCGCGGCCTCTTGCCGTTGTACTGCACGGCCAGGCCGACACCCGTTGCGAGCGGCAGGTGGCCGCCGACGATGGCGTGACCGCCCCAATAGTGGCGCTCCGCGTCGGCGAGGTGCATGGAACCGCCCTTGCCGCCCGACACACCCTGTTGCTTCGCCCAGCAACTCGGCCATCACCGCCTTCGGATCCAGACCCGCGATGGCCCAGCCGTGATCGCGATAAGCCGTCAGCAGATGGTCCTCATCGAGCAGCGCCTGGCACGCGCCCGTCGCGATCGCCTCCTTGCCGATATACAGGTGCAGGAACCCACCGATTTTGCCCTCGGCGTACAGTTCCGCCGACTTCTCCTCGAAACGCCGGATCAGCACCATCTCCCGGTAAAGACGGAGAAGCTCTTCTTTGGATAGCTCTTTGGCCACCGATGACCCTCCTTGCGCGGAGCGTCTGCGCTCGCACCGTGTGTGCAAATTCTGCCAAACGATTGTGGAATTATAGCGCATGTTATCCGGGTAATGATAGTCGCGGGCAAAGTGTTGGGATGTTGTGCGGCAGACCATGCTGCCGGCGGGAGCGTTCAGCCTCGTCCGCGTTGGAAACGAAGTCGCGGGCTCTGTGTGCTTCGGGTTTTCCCACATTGCTGTGTATACTCCGCTTAGTTTGCTCCCGTCACTTTTGGATCACACCGGTCCAACATTGATCCCACCCAGCCCTTCGGTCCCTCGCGGGCCAAGGAGGTGAAGCAGGCAGCGAGCACCGTTTTACCTTCCACCAGTTCGTTCAGTTAGCAAGTTTCCAACTCATGCTTCAGGGAGGAAGCACCATGCAGAAGAACCCCAAGTTCCTGTCCAGCCCTTCTCGTTCTCGCGGTCCTGGTGAGCCTGCTCGGCGCACTGCCGGTTTCGGCCGCGCCGTCGGTGCCGGTTACCTTCACCATCCTGCACACCAACGACTTCCACGGGCAGCTGAAGCCTGCTTCGGGCAGCAACCCGGGCCTGGCGCGCGTCGCGACCGTCAGTCAACGAGGTGCGCACAGCGGTCGGCGCGGCCAATGTGCTCCTGGTCGATGCCGGCGACGAGATGCAGGGCAGCCTGCTCTCCAACCTGGCACGGTACGGCCACCGGCAAGGGTATGCCGACCATCGCTACTTAATGCGATGGGCTACGATGTGGCCACCTTTGGCAACCACGAGTTCGACTGGGGCCAGGTTAATCTGGGCAATCGCACCGACCGAGGCCGACTATCCCTACGTCACCGCCAATATCGTCATGAATGACACCGGCAACTGCGCCACCGCCGGCTGGACCACGCCGGCTTTTGCCGATGCGCCCTACGAGATCATGACGGTTGGGACTGCGCCGAACACGGTCAAGGTGGGCTTCATCGGCGTGACCACCACCGAGACCCCCACCATCACCATCGCCTCAGCCACCGCCGGTCTGTGCTTCAAGGATCCGGCCGATTCGATCCTGCACTACTACGATGAGATGAAGGCGCCAGGCGCGACGTGATCGTCGTCCTCAGCCACCTGGGTTATACCGATGGCGGCTATGGCTATGGCTTCCCGGTCTATGGCGACCAGACCCTGGCCGCCAAGCTGAACACTGCCGGCAAGCCGGTCAACCTGATCATCGGCGGGCACAGCCACACCAATCTGGCTGCCGCGCACGGTGGTCGGCAACGACCACCGTTGTCCAGGCCTACTACAACGGCCGCAAGGTTGGCCGGGCGGATGTCACTGTCGACACCGACGGCGCCGTGTCAGCGTTGATCTGGTCAGCAGACTCACCGGCTATCACCACCGGCGCCAAGGATCCCGACGATCGAGGCGCTGATCACCACCTATGCCAACGATCCCGCTTACCTGGCCTGATCAACCAGCCGATCGGCTATTCGCAGGTCGACCTGCTGCGCGAGCTACAACGGCGACAACATGATGGGCACGTTCATCGACGATGCCATCTACAACTACCTGAACACCGATGGCGAACCGGCCAACGATGTCGACATGTTCTTCAACAACGCCGGCGGCATCCGCACCGACTGGTGCGATGGAACGGCAGCTGGACCTGGATCAAGCACCGGCTGCGTTGCCAGGTACGCACTGCGCCCGACGCTGCTGACCTACGGGCACATGTTCACCATCCTGCCGTTTGGCAACGCCACCGTGTCGGCGACATGACCGGCGCCCAGATCCTGGAACTGCTCAACCACGGCCCCAACGTGGTCGGGCGCCATCCAGCCGGCCGGCATCAGGTACAAGTATTCTACGCTATACGCGATGCCACTTCCCGGCCCGCAGCCCTAGGCCTGGGGCGCGTATGATGTCGACGGTGCTGTAACAAGGCACCAGGCGCCTGGGAGCCGCTGGACCTGAACAAGACCTACCGGGTCGGCACCAATGAGTTCCTGGCCCCGGCCGGCGGTGACGGCTATACGCCTTCAAGTACATGACCAATATCACCTACTGGGGCGACATGCTCAACGCGGTCAATGCCTATGTCACGGCGCACTACGGCACGTCGGCGACCGCCTACAAGGGCCCGAACGGCGATGGCACGCTGGACGGGCGCATCACTCCGCGACGGCACGATGCTACGGCGGCAGCATCGTCCCGCTCACCATCCTGCATCACAACGACTCGCACGGCAACCTGGTCAAGGGCACCTATGTTGGCTACACCCAGCTGGCCACCCTGATCAAGCAGGAACGGCTGCACAACCCGACCCGCACCCTGCTGCTCAACGGGGCGACAACATCCAGGGCGACGCGATGATGTACTACTTCAAGTCGCGCCGGCCTGGGTTACGCCGCGACGGCACGCCCTGCCTGCCGATCTGCAGATCAACCCGCTGATCACAGCCTTCAACGCCATGAGCTATGACGCCATGACCCTGGGCAACCACGAGTTCAACTTCGGCAGCGAGATCTTCACCAGCCCTTGAGCAGGCCAACTTCCCGATCCTGCAGGCCAATGTCACCGACGACGGGCGCGTACGGCCTGGCCGACGTGCGGCGGTTCGAGCCCTACGTCGAGAAGACGTTGGCCCGAAGGCATCAAGGTCGCCATCCTGGGCATCGGCAACCACCGCGTGCCCAACTACGAGCTGCCCAGCAATATCCCCGGCCTGACCTTCAGCGACCCGATCGCAAGGCGCAGGAGCTGTCCGACCAGCTGCGCGCCGACCAACGACGTGGTGATCGCCCTGACCCACATCGGCTTCACCGAGAACCCGACGAGCGTCGAAGTCGATAACAACGTCGATACCAACCTGGCCGCCAGGTCACCGGCATCGATGCCATCATCGGCGGGCACAGCCACACCAACCCGGCCACGGCTTCGGCGCCTACAAGTACCTGCCGACCATCGTCGCCGGGCCGAACAACAAGCCGGTGATGGTCAACCAGGCCTACCGCTACAACAACACCCTGGGCGAGGTCGTGCATTGGCCTGCGCGCCAAAGCCGGCGGCGGCTACGAGGTGGTCAGCCGAGCCGGGCGGTACATCTCGGTGCGCATGCAGCGACCGCGGAAGATCGCGGCGATCAAGGCGATCGTCGATCCGTATGTGGCCCTGCTGACCGCCTACAACAACAAGGTGGTCGGCCAGACCACCGGCGCCGATCGACGCCCTGCAGGCCTTCACCCAGGAGACCAACGGCGCCAACCTGCAGGCCGATGCCTCGGTCTAGGAGCTGGAAGACACGGCATCACCGTGTGGACTTCCACCTCTCCGGCGCGATGACCAACCAAGCTGATCGCCGACTGCCGCCACGCCCGGCTGCCCCGGTCACCCTGAAGGTCTCGCGATATGTTCACCGCTCATGCCCTACGAGAACTCGCTCGTGGTGCTCGAGATGAACGGCCCGCAGCTCAAGGCGGTGCTGGAGCGCGCCTACCGCAACTACTACTACTACAAGTATGTCCCCGGCTACGGCGGCTACTCCTACTACACCACCTGCATGCTCGACACCAACTGCCGGTAGGCCAGATCATCTACAACGATCTGTACCCCGGCCCTGCCGAACGGCAACAACGTCGTGGTCTCGCTGACGTTCGATGGCAAGGCCGATTGACTTCACCGACGCCGACCACCTACTACAACGTGTCGACGGTCAACTACCTGGCAGCCGGCTCCTGCAACTTCAACGATGCCGGCGTCAGCCTGTGGCCGCTGGACCAGATCGTCACGACACGCAGTACTACGTGCGCGACGCCGTGATCGACTACATCAGCCCCATGGGCACCGTCTCCCCCGAAGTCGAAGGCCGGCTGCTGTTCGGCGACACCGTGGCGCCAGTCATCACGATCAACGTGCCCGTGACGGCGCCACCTACCCGCATCCCGAATTCCTGACGCTCGACTTCTCCGTGACGGATGATGTCGCTGTCAAGACCCTCGTCGGGGTCTGGGATGGCACGCCGGTGACCAACGGTCAGAAGCTGGACCTGTTGACCGTGGCAGAGGGCAACCACAACGCTGACCGTCACCGCCACCGACGACGACGGCTATACCAGGACCAAGTCGGCTGCGTTCACAGTCGTCATCAGCGTCGAGCTCGCTGAAGGCGATGGTCAACCGCTTCTATGCGGAAGGCACGATCGACAACGCCGGCATCCGCGACGCCCTGCTGGACAAGCTGATGCAGGCGCAGATGGCGCTCGATGCAGGCAACGCCAAGGCGGCGAAGAACGCCAGCTGAAGGCGTTCATCAACCAGGTTGGGTCGCAGAGCGGTAAGCACATCACCAAGGCTGCCGCCGACCTGTTGATCGCCGACGCGCAGTGCATCATCGCGAACCCGAAGTAACGCTCTAGCGATCCGGAGGTCGGCGACACCCTCCGGAGCGGCCCTCTCGGTGCTGCAGACGCGACCTCCGGCGCCGAGGGCACTGCCGGCTAACAACAAGAAGCCCTCCGGGTCGTGCGATCCGGAGGGCTTCTTGCGTGTGCCGGCTATCTACCCAGTTGCGTTAGGCCATCGGCATCGGCTGCCCGGGTTGCTCCGGCCCGATGCGGAACGGCGCGCATCATCTCGTTGTCCTCGTGCTCGACGATGTGGCAGTGCCAGACGAACTGGCCCGGGTTGTCGAACTGCGCCCGAATGCGTGTCACCTGGCCCGGGTAGGCGACGACCGTGTCCTTGAACCCGGTCTCCCAGGGTTCCGGCGGACGTGAGGTCGCCGTCCAGTTGCAGCGGCTGCGACCACCTCCTCCGTTCATCGATCGAGTACTAATCCCTTCACGGTTCACGACCTCGAACACCACTTCGTGGATGTGCATCGGGTGGGCGTCGGCGGTGGTGTTGTAGATCTCCCACACCTCGGTGGCGCCCACTGCGGGGTTCTCGGTGACCGGCTCCATCCACATGCGTTTCGCACGGCTATCGCCGCGCCATCGACCGTGCCGAGCAGCGCCTCCGACCGGCCCGTCCACCATCTCCCGTCAGCATCGTACCCATACCCATCTTCTCCATCAGCGCCAGCGGCCGGGTGACGGTCGCGGCGGGCAGCGGGACGATCGCGGGCAGTTGCAGGAACTGCGGCGGCGTGGTGGGATCGGCGCCAGCGCCGGCACGACCCGGAACTGCAGGATCTGGCCGGTGGTGGCCGGGTCGGCGCCGTCGAAATCGACGCCCGGGACGCCGCCGCCAAACGGCTCGTCGGGACCGAGGTTGCCCAGCACGTAGTTGCCCGACGGGCACATTGGTGAAGTCGACGATCACGTCGGCGCGCTCGGCCAGGCCCATGAGCAGCTTGTTGCCGTTGACCGCCGTGAGGTTGACCGGCGCGGCCAGGAACCCGCCCTCGTTGCCGATCTGCCACACCTCCACGCCGGGGATATGGCGAAGTCGAGGATCAGGAAGCGCGACTGGCAGCCGTTGAGGAAGCGGAAGCGATAGCGGCGCTGCTCGACGGTCTGGAACGGCCAGGTGTTGCCGTTGACCATGATGCAGTTGCCGAAGAACTCCGGGTTCCAGATCGGCGAGACATCGTGATCGTCTCCGGGATGTACGGGCCCGACGATGCCGTCGAAGAACGCGCGCGAGTCGGGATAGAACAGCGAGCCGTCGGCGTTGAACGCGCGGTCCTGGATGGCGATCGGGATCTCGTAGTAGGTCTTGTTCGGCGGGAACTTGTCGCCTTCCTTCGGCGCCGGGCCGGGCAGCACGGCAGGGTGCCGGTGCGCGCTGTCCAGCACCGCGCGTCGCCGTCAGGTCCGCCGCGGATGATGTAGAAGCCGGCCGGACCCGGCATAGACGTTGAGGCGGGTCATGCCCAGCGTGTGGTCGTGATACCAGATCGTGGAGGCGCGGTTGAGGTTCGGGTACTGGAAGGTCGCGAAGCCGGGCCCCCAGGTGGCGCCGTAGCTTGCCGCCGCCTTGCCCTTGAAGAAGTCGTACCAGGTGCCCTCGGTCGGCGTAACCGGCCGGGATGTTGTTCGCCGCCGGCAGGTACCATGCCTCGGCGTAGCCGTCGCTGTCGTCGCCGACGCCGACCGCGCCGTGCACGTGGGTGCACCATCGGCACCGGGCCGGTGTACGGCCGGGTGTCGCGTCGAAGGTCGGGCGGGTGTCGCGGCCCATCATCCCGCCGGGCGGGTTCGCCCAGTGCAGCGTCGGATCGACCGGCAGCAGGTGCGGCAGGTAGTTGCCGTTCGCATCCTTCAGGTCGTTGATCCACTTGACCCGCACCGGCCGGTTCGCCTGCGCCTCGATGGTCAGCGAAGGCGCGTTGTGGATCAGCAGGCCGTTCTTGCTGGCCGACTTGACCGCGCCGTAGCCCCAGACGGTGGTCGGCGGCAAGCCCGGCGGGCAGGATCTGCTGCGTGATCTGCCTCATCGAGATCTCGTAGTAGTCGGCGTTCTTGCCGCCCTTGAGCTTGACCGTCCCCGCCTTGGGCATGACGGGCGGGATCAGCAGCGGGGTCGAATACTTGGGAACGCTGTTCGGATCGAGGGTGCCGCCTGGGATCGCGAAATAGGTCCGGCCCGCTCGCTGACCGGGACAGGGCCGCCGCAGGTGCGGCCGGGACGTCGGGGGCAGGCGCGGCGGAACCGGCTGCCTCGGCGGCGGTGCAGATTAGGGGCGACGAGAACCCAGGCTGCTGTTGCACCGCCGATGTACTTGATAAACGCGCGACGACTGAGGGACATAAAGGGCCTCCGTGGCGAATAACAACCAAAAGCGCTGGGGTCCGGCGGGCTTGGCGGCGGACTCCTTCGCCTTACTCACAAAACAGCACGCGGAGCGCAGTCGGCAGCCAGGTTCGAAGGAGGTGAGGTGTGGGGACACCGCGCCCTTCGAGCGCCAACGCAGGTTCTGACCGACGGCGGGAGAAGTAACGCGCCATGCGGCCGCAGGTGATCTATTTGTGACTGATTATACAGCAAGCGTTGCGGACTGCAAACACCCTTTGGTATCGTGGAAATAAGTGGTGATACTGACTAACGTGCGAGGCGGGCGGCTCCAACTTAAGTATGATGGAGCACCCGCGCTCTTGCCGGCCCAACCCGGGCCGGCATTCGTTTCAGCAAAGGCAGCTGCTAGATCAAATCCTGCAGCAACCGCATGGGTACGACGGCCGCGCCCACCGATCGCCCGGCCCGGTGTGCACACCCAGCACGGGCGAGATGCGCATGACTTCCAGCTTGCCGATGTTCAACTTCGCCTTCAGCCCCTCGGCCAGCGCGTCGGCCTGCTCCGCAAAGCGGCCGTGCAGCATCGTGGCCCACACCGGCGCCTGGGCATACTTGGCTTGCAGATGATCGGTGATCGCCGAGAGGCCCTGCGCAACGGTGCGCGCCTTGGTGACGGTGGTGTACTTCCCGTCCGTATCCACGCGGATGACCGGCTTGAGGTGCAGGAGCGTGCCGGCCATGGCCTGCACGCGTCCGATGCGCCCGCCGCGGGCCAGGTACTCCAGCGTCTCCAGCGTGTAGATCACTTCGGTCTTCTCGCGGATCTTCGCCAGCCGCTCCTGGATTGGCCGCATCGTCCAGCCGGCCCTGGCGGCCCAGCGCCGCGGCCAGCACCTGGAAGCGCTCACCCCCGGAAAGGGTCATCGTGTCCCAGATCGACACGCTGTCCTTCGGCGCCTGCCAACTCGCAACCGAGCCGGGCGCGCGGCCGGGGTGCCGCTCAAGCCCGAGGAGATATGCAGCGAGAAGATGTCTTCGCCGCCGGCTCAGCAGTCTTGTACATCTCGGCAAACATGCCGCTGGACGGCATGGCCGTCGTGGGGATGGCGGGCCGCATGGCATCCAGCCGGTCATAGAACTGCGTCCGGCGAGAGGTCGGTCGAATTTACTTCGCCTTCGGGGAACTGGATATACAGCGGGGCCTCCAGGATCCCCAGCTCGGCCAACTCGGCGGCAGGCATGTCCGCGGCGCAATCGGTAACGATCTTCATGGGCGGGTTTTTCCCTTCGCAGCACGGAGTGTGGTCATGTGCTTAGGCGAATTTTACCACACAACCGTTGCCATAACGCCTAAACTCCTCGCAACGTGGAAATGCTGACCAAAGACCTCGGAGGTCGAGGTCTGGCCGCACTTGCAGGCTGCAATTGGTTTAGGAGCGGTGCAGGCGCGGCGTCCCGGCGGCGCAGCCCCATCGCCAGGACGCCCGGGAACGACGATTAAGCTCAGGTGCCCCAGGAGATCCCCGGATCGCTGATCGCTCCGATCTCAAAAACGCGGAACCCACCGGACTTGGCGGCCCGGTCGACGATCGGTCCTCCCTCGCCTGGCGCGAACCGCACCCATGCATTCCCATTCCACCACGCAAAGGAAAGCGGTTTCCCCCGCGTCTCGGAACGAGATTGGTCCCGCCCGGTGAAGCGGACTTGCAACGTTACGGGCGGCGAGAAGGTGAACTCCGCCTGGTCGGGCTCTTCCGGGTCCTGGAACTTGAGGGTGCCGATCATGCGCAGCGGCTGAAAGTCGTCCTGGGTCGCCATGACTTCTGTGAAGCCAATGGGCGGCCTGAGGGAGACCACGAGCCCGGCAGGTGCGGCCACCCACAGCCCCTCTGCCTCGAACGCTGTGACTTTGTAACCCTCCTGGATTGCCATACGTCCTCCTTCTGTCGGTGCCCTGGGTCAAAACTTGCGATCCGACTCAAGCCTGGTCACGCTTCGGCTGCAGAAGCTGCGTGCCGTTCGATCAAGGCGCGATGCTCGGGAATGTCTTCGAGAAACGACCGGCGAGCGGCCGAGTCGCTGATCTTGTTTGCCTGCTGGGTGAGCGCGGCGTAGCCCTCGGCGGCTGCGACCGCTGCGCGCTCAGGCTCGCCCACCATCTCAAACGCGGCCGCGCAAGTTGCGAAGGCGAGCAGCGGGAACTCCATGCCTGCCGCGCCGTGCGCCACGTATGACCACACCGCTTCGACCTCCTCTCGTACCGCCTCCGGGTTGTGTCCCGCCATGCGGCAGCGCAGCAGGCCGGCCAGTGCGTCGGTCGCGCCGCCCGGCACCCCGATCTCCGACCAGGCTCCGCTGGGCTTCCGAGAAGGCCGCGGCGGCGGCAGAAGCGTCGCAGCAGCTTTCTAGCACCAGCCCCAGGTAGTTCTGGCCGGAGGCCCGCGCGAACGTATCGCCCAATGCCTCCAGCTCGGCGATGGCCTCCTCCAGCAGCCGGCGGGCGGTTTCCGCATCGCCCATGCGCCAGCAGACGAGCCCGAGGTTCACCTGGTCGTACAGGCGCTCGCGCCGCGCGCCGGTGCGCCCCGTCAGGTCCAGCGCCTGCTCGAGAGCCGCCCGGCTGCGCTCGTAGAGGCCAAGCAGCAGGTAGGAATAGCCGAGATTGCCCAGGCTGATCGCCTGGCCCACCAAGTTGCCGGCCTGCCGCATGATCTCCGTTTGCCGCGTCAGCAGCTGGCTCGCCGTGCAAGGTCGCCGGCAGCCGCGTAACACAGCGACACGTTGCTCAGCGTGCGGGCCAGTATCTCCGGCTCGCCCAGGTCTTCGGCGCAGGCCAGGGCTTCCCCGGCAAGCTGGCACGCGTCGCCGGTCTGGCCCATGCGGGCCATGTCGAGCACTTTCAGGGAGAGTGCGCTCGCCCGAACCCGGGTGTTCCCGCTGCGGCCGGCCGCGTTCAATCGCCGCGTCCAGCGCCTCGACCGCCTCGGGGTAGCGGCTGAGGACGCCCAGGTAATGGCCGCGGCGGTAGTGCGCCTCGGCGAGCCGGTCGTCATCCCCGATCGCCCGGGCGAGCGCGAGCAGGGCTGCGTCGTCGGCCTCCCGCGCTTCCCGCTCGCCGAGCACCCCCAGCACCGCATCGCGTCCCGCCAGGCATCGCCAGCGCCGCTCCAGGTCGCTGGGCGGCGCCAGCTCGAGCGCCGTGTCGAAGAAGCCCCGCGCCTCGCCGTTTGCGCCCAGGCTGGCCGCCCGCTCGCCCGCCTCCATGTACCAATCGGCCGCCTCACGGTTCCTGCCGGCCAACCGGTAGTGCGCGGCGACGAGCGAAGTGTACTCGCCAAGCCGTTGCCCCGCCCGTGACTCGAGCCAGGCTGCAACCTGCGCGTGGCATTGGCGGCGCACCTGGAGCCGCACGCTCTCGTATGTGACCTCCCGCAGGATCGCATGCTTGAACGTGTATTCCTGGACCCCGGCGAAGGCGGACTGCTCGTGTTTGAACACCAGCTCGCGTGCCCGCAGCGCGGCGAGCACGGGGCCGACATCCGCCACCTCGGGCGCGAGCTCGGCGACCAGGCTGTCCCAAAACTGGCGGCCGACGACGGAGGCGCGCTGCAGCACCAGCCGCTGGTCGGGCGGCAGGGCGTCCAACCGGGCCTGGAGCACGGCGGTCAGTGTGGGAGGTAGGCGCACCTGTCCGACCCTGGCGCCGACGACGCGCCACTGCTCCGCGCCCGGCTCGATCGCGCCGTCCTCGATGAGCATCTTGACCAGCTCTTCCAGGAAGAACGGATTGCCTTCCGCACCCTCCACCAGCCGCTCGGCCAGCTCCTCGGGCACCTCGGCCACGCGCTGCAGGATTTCGCCGACGAGCGCCCGGCTGTTGCGCCGGGAGAGCGGCCGCAGCTCGAGGCGGCTGTACGCCTCCTGGCCTTCCCCCCAGCTGGGACGCCGTTCGAGCAGCTCGGGCCGGGCGGCGGCGACGACAAGAAGCCGCCCGCGCGGCGACTCGCTCACCAGGCCGGCGATGAGGTCCAGGGAAGCGTCGTCGGCCCAATGCAGGTCTTCGAGGAGCAGGAGCGCCGGGTCTTCGCCGCCGTTCGCGTCGCTCTTCCCTTGCCCGGAACCGGTCCCTGGCGCAGCCCGCGCCCGCGTTTCCTTGACCGGCAGGCGCCAGAGCGCGTGCAGGGCCTGGCGGAGAGCGGCGGCGGCGATCTGCCCGAATTCGGGGCTGCGCCGGAGCGCGCGCACCGGCGGGCTGGACGAGAAGTCGAAGCCGGCGAGGTGGCCCGCGAGGTCGGCCTGGCTCCCTTCGAGGATGCCCGCCATGCCCTGGCGGAAGCGGGCGAGCGCCTGGGCCGCGCTGTCGCTGTCGAGGATGCCGAAGCGCCGGGCGAACAGGTCGCGCAGCAACCCGTAGGGGGTCAGCTGCGTGGCGCGGGTCGCGCGGCCTCGCCACGTATACACGTATTCGGCGCCGCAGGTCGATCCAGGTGAAGAACTCGTCTAGCAGCCGGCTCTTACCGATCCCCGCTTCGCCCAGGACGGTGACCACCCGGGTCTGGCGGCCCTCGCTGGCGTCCAGGTACGCGTTCTGCAGCAAGGCCAGCTCCGCATCCCGGCCGACCATGCGGGTCGCCACCCCCTCGACGCCGCGATCCCGGGTGGGGAAGGGCTGCAGCTTGGCCCGCTTGACGAGATAAGCCTGGACCGGCTCGGAATGGCCCTTGACCGCCAGCAGCGGCTGGGGCGCGACGTCGAAGCGGCCCCGCACCTGGCGGTAGGTATCGTGAGTGATCAGCACTCCGCCGGGCGGCGCGGCGGCTTGCATCCGGGCGGCGACGTTGACGGTGTCGCCCATCGCGGTGTACTCGCTGCGCGGAGTGCTGCCAACCGCGCCGACGACGACGAGCCCCGTGTTGATGCCCACCCGCACCGCGAAGCCTTCGATGCCGCGCTCGCGGGCGAGCCATGCGGCGTAAAGGCCCGCCTGCTCCACCATGTCGAGGCCGGCGCGCACCGCCCGCTCGGGGTCATCCTCATGCGCGACCGGCACGCCGAAAAAGGCCAGGAGCGCGTCGCCCATCAAGCGGGCGACAATCCCTTCATGCTTCGAAATGGAGGGGAGCAAGCGCGGCGAACGCGCCGTTCATGACCTCCAGGGCTTCTTCCGGATCGAGGTGCTCTTCGAGTGCGACGGAGCCGACGACGTCGCAGAACAGGATGGTGATGACCCTGCGTTCCGGGTCGGAGGGCGAGGCGGGCAGAGGGTTGCCTGATGCAGGGCGGGCCGTGGCCGCGTTCGCGCTCTCCAGCGCGGCCCCGCAGTGGGGGCAGAACGCGAAGTCAGGAGGACAGGGCTGCCGGCACCCGGGGCAGATCATGTGCGCTCCTCATTTGCCGGATCGGACCGCCGACGTCAATCTTACACCCTCCGGTATCGCGCGGGCAAGCGTCGTGCAAGCCGGGGTGTCACCACAAAGTATCAAAGACACAAAGCCGCGCAAAGGGCAGCGGAAAACTCACCGTTTGCGCGCCAGCCAGCCGCCGGTGACGAACGCGCCGTAGAAGCGCTCGACTTCTTCAAAGCCGGCCTGCGACAGCAACTGCAGCGTGCGCGCCTCGGTAATGAAGTGGTGCGAGGTGCTGGCCTCCACGGGAATCGTGCGCGCCCGGTCGGGCGGCAGGCCCATGAGGATGTCGTAGTTGATCCAGGCGGACATCAGGTGCTGGAAGGTTGCGGAGCCGGTGTCCCCGTGGTGATCGATCAGGACCAAGCTCCCGCCCGGTTTGAGCCGCTGGCCGATGGCGTGCAGCAGGGCGAGCTTCGCACCGTTGTCGGGGATAAAGTGCATGACGAGGACCATGGCCGCCGCGTCATACTGCTCGCCCGCCGGCAGGTCGCCGGCGTAGCCGTGCCGCAGCTCGACCCGGTCGCTCAGCCCGGCTTGCTCCAGCTTGGCGCGGCATTGCTGCAGCATCTGGGCCGACGGGTCGACGCCGGTGAAGGTCCACCCCGGCATGGCTTGCCCCCAGGCAAGCATGGCGCTGCCCGTCCCGCAGCCCACGTCCAGCACACGCGCCTCGGCACCGAGCCGGGTCTGGAAGAGCGCCAGGATCATCTTGAAGAGCGAGTCGTAGCCGAAGATCGTGGTGCGGACGAACTGGTCGTAGCGCGCGCCGAATTCGGCGTCGAAGTTGAAGGGCTGACCGGCCATGCGTCACCTCCGTGTGTGGCCGATGTTAACGTATGACCGCCAGTTATGTTCCCAGCAGAAGTGCCATACACATCATACACATTACCACCTTCCTGCCACCGGCGGAGGTGAACGAAACGTAAGGTGCGGACGACACTTCTTACACGTTCCATCGACCGCCGGATGTGTATGATGTGTATGATGTGTATGGCACTTCTACAAGGCTGTGTATATACTTCCGTCATAGAGGCGGGATCAGGGCGTCACACACAATTCACGTGGCTATTCTGTGGATGCGTTATGGGCCGTAGCGCAAGACGCCATCCTGTGTTGCCAGCCACAAGGCGCCGTCAGCGCTGGTGTGCATGTCGAGAACGTCGCCGCTCAAGCCTTTCGCGCGGAAATGCTGCCAGCCATTGCTTCCATCCCAGCGGTCGATCACGTTGCTGTGGCCGGCTGCCCACATTGCGCTGCCCTCCGGCAAGAAAGCAAAGACCTCGCTCGCCGGGCCGGCTTGACCGGAGCTCCAGCCATCCCACCTCTTCCCATCCCATCGGGACACGCCGGTGCCAGAAGCGACCCAGATACCGCCGGAGTCGTCCGCAGCCAACGCGTTCACCCAGTCTTTGACTCCGGTCAGCGGCGCCTCGGGGCTCTGCCACGCCTGGTGCTCGGCCCCGGCAAGGCGGACCACGGCGGAGTTCTCCCCGTCTGCGCCCCAGTGCGCGCCGGCCCAAACGGCTCCGTCAGGCGCGACCAGTAGCCGGTCGACGTAATGGTCTGCCACGAGCGGCCGACGGTGCCCGTCACCCGGCCGGCGGCGAGATCGAGCGTGGCGAGGCCGGCATGCGTGCCGACCCAGAGCGTGCCGGGAGTCACCGCCAGGGCCGTAGCCTGGTTGTCGGGCAGGCCATCGGCAGTTGTCCATAGTCGCCGCTTGCCGCCCTGAAGCTGCAGCAGCCCGCCCGTCGTGCCGGCCCAGATCGTGTCGCCCTCGAATGCCAGCGAAATGACGTTGGGCCGTTCTTGGGGCCACTGCGGCGGCGCGGTTGACTTGCCCGCTGGCCGGATCGATGACGGAGGGATCTCCACCGTATTCCGGTCTCACCCACAATTTGCCACCGGGGTCCGCGACGATTTGGCCCATCGCATACCAGGACACCTCCCCGGGTCGCTGCCAGCGGCGCCACTGCCCATCCTCGTAAGTAGCAATGCCCTGCTGCGTTGCCGCCCAGATGCGTCCTGCGCCGTCCTTCACGATCTTCGTGGGGTGGTCGAGGCCGTCGTCCGGCGTCGCCACCAGGCTCCACCGCTGCCCGCCGTCGTCGCTCCTGGCGATGAAATTGTCGCCCGAGGCCCAAAGGCTTTTGTCGAGCTCCCCGACCCAATAGACGGGCGCGTCTGGGCGCTGGAACTCGACCCGCTGCCAGCTGCCGTCGTCGGGCTTGAACTGCAGCAGGCCTCCCTCGCCCGCGGCCGCCCACAGCGTTCCGCTGCTGTCCTCGAACACCCGGTTGATGTGCTCGCTCGGCACGCCCTGCTTTGCACCGAATACGGTCCACGCCTTGCCATCCCACCGGAGGATGCCTGCGGCGTCCGTGCCGATCCACGCCGCGCCGTCCTTTGCCCGCATGATGGCCGTTACCTGCGCATTAAGGTTGCTGAGCGCCGGGTCGTCGGTAGGGATCGCCGGCGGCCGCCAGAGGGATCCGTCAAAGCGCTGAACCGGCGTGTCCGTGTACATCGATGCAAGCCAGATCGACCCGTCGCCGTCCAGCATCAAGCTGGGCGACTGGCCGACGTTAACGCCTTCCGCCTCCGAGTACTTCGTTATCGGGCCCAACCCGTCGCCGGTGGGCGTGAAGTCCGCGGCCGCGCCCTGGCTGGCCGCCCACAGGCTACCGTCGGGCATGGCGAGCATGGAGTAGGTGCGGTTGAACGGCAGCCCATCGCTCACGTCGAACGGCTCGCTGGCAACGGCGCCCTCAGCGCCGCCCCATCTCCAGCGCACCAGCCCGCCGCTCGTGGCCGCCCAGACCCCGTCATCCTGGGGAATCAGGTCCAGGATCAAGGCGGTGGTGCTGAAGACGCGTGGCGCGGCCGTCAGCAGCCGGTCGATCGATGCGCTGGCGCCGGTCACGCCGCTGGCCGGCGTTTGGTTTGCGGGAGATGGCGCGGCCGGCGCCGGGGAGCCGGGCGGCAGAACCCGTGTTTCGGCCGGTCCCGCCTGCGCTCCCACGGTTGTCGTCGACGCCGCGCCTCCCGGTGTGGTCCGCGACTGTGTCGCCACGCCGGAGAGGTTCGGGATCAGCCGGGAAGCACCGAATACCAACGCCAGGAAAGCCACGACGCCGAGCAGGACCCACCGCAGGCTGCCGCTAAGTCCGCCTTTTCTTTCCGCTGCTGTGCCACCTTCCGGCTCTGCCACCGGGGTGGCAAGGGCTGCGGGTTGCGGAGCTTCTGGTGACGCTGCCGGCGCCGTTCGATCGCCCGCATCCCTGGCTGCGCTCGCGGCTGCGACTGGTGTTTCTGGTTCGGGCAACGTCTCGCGCACGAGCGGAGCCGGCACACGCTGTACCGGCTCCGCTCGCGGCTCCACCCCGAAGATGCGCCCGTCCGCGGCCCGGAGGTACAGCACGGGCGTGCCCCACTCCGCGCCGCTGCCGCTGGTGAATGCGGCCTTGCGCGCCTCGGCCAGCGCGGCGTCGACGGGATAGCCGCCGGCCAGCGCCGCGTAGAACTCGTGGCTGATCACGATGGCCGCTTCGTCGCTGATCTCGAACTGCATTGCGAGCACGGCCGGCATGCCCTGTTGCACCAGGCTCTGCGCCGCGCCCGCGAAGGGGTCGGTGCGGGACGTGCGGGCGCCCTCGCAGGAGTTGAGCACGACGAGCCGCATGCTGGCGTGGTCGTGCAGCAGCACGCCGAGATCTTGCGAGCTTACTACCCGGCCGAGGCCGTCGTGGTCCTCGAGCAGCAGCACCCCGTCTTGCGTCGATTCGTCAAACGCCCCGTGGCCGATGAAATGCAGGATGTGGCACGGTCCCGCCCGCAGCCTCCGCTGCAGCGCGTTGAGCGTCGGCGGTTGGAGCCGCTCCAGCGCGACCAAGCCCGCCTCCTCCAGTTCCTTGAGCGCGCCCCGCAGCTTCTCCCACTCCCGTTCGACGTCAAGGGCCGGGTAGTCGCGCGGGCTGGCGATCATTGCCAGCAGGCGCAAGGGCGGGTGGACGGTGAGCGGCGGCACGCGTTCCGGCAGATCGAGATAGCGCACGACCGGCGTTGCGCTGCTGAGGACGAAGAAGCGGTTCAGGGCCGGGTTGTAGAGGTATTCCCAGGGGAGATCCACCAGCTCGGGGGTCTCTGTGAGGTGCAGGCGCAGGCGCAGACCCCGGCCCTCTCGAGAGGCGGCATCGAGACTGCTGCGCAGGCAGCCCCGCACCTCGCCGGCAAAGACCGCTTCGAACAGCCTGCCGCCGAACGACCGGGCCGCCTCGAACTCGGGGGTGCCCAATCGCCGCGTCCCACTGTGGGTGCGGCTCATGCGCAATACGAAGTTCTCGAGTTCCAGGTCGGAAAAGGGCAGCACGAAGTCGCTCGAGGCCTGGCCTGCGGGCGAACCAAGAACCCTCACCCGGTAACCCTGCCCCGCCCGCTCGATCTGGAGATCGAAGTCGAGGTAGCCGACGTCTTCCATCGCGCCTATCCTTGCCGGCCGGGCGGTTGGCAGACACATGATCGCGGCGGCCAGGCAAGCTCATCTGACTTGTATCACGGTTGTCCTGTCCTTGTCAATCGGGTGCGCCGTGCTGGGTCGACCGTATGCAGATCGGGTTCATCGAGCTGGCGCTGCCCAATCCCGACGAGATGCCCCACTTCATCCGGTCATAGGCGAGCTCAAGGCCGCGAGCGCCGGCAGCACCTGCTCCTCCCTGGCAGGGGCAGGCTTCATCCCAAACAGGAGACGCAGCACGCCCACCCGCTTGATCACGAACTCGCAAATCGCCAGCGTGACCGCAAACGAGCCGATCGCGACGGTCAGGAGCTTCGGGAGCAGCGCCATGTCCCACTGGACGACGAAGTAAGCAATGACCAGGATGACCGGCTGGTGCAGCACGAAGAACGGCAGCAGGACGTCCAGGCAGTAGGCCAGGCCCCGGTTCGCGAAGTCCAGGAAGCGCATGCCGACGAACAGCATGAACGCCGTCCCGCACCAGCCCGCAACCATGAAGCACGCCCACAGGAGGAATGCCGCGAGGCTCGCGGCGAGCCTTGCCGAGGTCGAGCTGGAGCGACAAGGCGAGGTAACCGAACGCCAGCGAGCTCGCGAGCAGGCCGCCCAGCAAGATCGCCCAGTCGCGGCGGATGGCCCGGGTGAAGCGCTCGTCGACAAAACACGAGGTAGCCGAGGACGTAGAAGGCGCCGAACGCAGACGAAGTCCGCCCAGTCGTGCTCTACGGGAAAGAAGGGTTGGAGAAGCAGCCGCACCCCGATGAGCGGGATAGCGAAAAGCAGGATGCCCCCTCGATGGCTGCACAGCCCTGCCAGCCGTGAAACCGCCCGCCGCCCGGCGTCACTCCTCAGCCACAGGAACAGCGGCAGCGCGATCAGCGAGAAGGCGAACAGGTACCCCAGGAACCACATGTGATACCCGATGGCCCCGAACCACTTCGGGCCGGGATGCCAGAAGCGCTCTGCCACGAACTGGCCCAAGGTCCACTCCGTGACGCCCGTCTCAATCCTGTGCCGCCATGAGACGTAGATCTGGATGGGGCCAAGGAGGAGAGTGCCGGTGAAGAAGGGGACGAGCAGCCGGAGCGTACGCTCCTTGGTGAACTCGCCCGCCGAGCGGTGGCGCAGCGCGAAATAGCTGCCCGCGCCCGCGATCAGGAAGAACAAGGGCATGGCCCACGGGAAGGCGAAGCCCTCGACGATCGTGATGGCAAGGCTTTGTTCGGCGTTCTTGATCTCGAAGCCGACGGTGTTGAAGACGTCGGCTGACGTGGGCGAGGAAGACCGCGGCGATCGCGATGACGCGCAGCCAGTCGAGGTAGTAGAGGCGCGGCCTTGGGAAGAGGCGCTGCCGGCGGCGGGTTGCGGAAGCACCTGAGACTGCATGCTGACCTCCACGGGAGCGTCCCAGGAAATCCGGCCGGGTAACTAACGCAGATTTACTTTCGCGCCCGCCGCGCGTTTTGTCAATGGGCCAGGTAAATCCGAGGTTGGGACCTCACCACCAAGAACAAAACACAAAGGCGCACGAAGTTCTTCGTGGGACTTTGGTCCTTGGGTTCTTTGTGGTGACGTCCCACCCTCGGAGCCGCGATTCTCTAGCGCACCGCCACCTTCTCGGCCGTCTTCTCGTCGAACCCCAGCGCCTCGCGCACGATGTACAGCGGCCGGCCCTTGACCTCGTCGTAGATGCGGCCCAGGTACTCGCCGATGATGCCGAGCGAGATCAGCTGCACGCCGCCCAGGAAGAGCACCGCCACCAGCGTGGTGGCCTGCCCGTAGAAGGCCTGGCTGCCCGCTCAGGCGCAGGATGACCGTGAGCGAGGATGCCCAGCACGGCCAGCGCGGCCGAGACGAAACCCGACGTAGGTGGCCAGCTGCAGCGGCAGGTAGGAGAACGAGGTGATCCCGTCCAGCGCGAACTTGAGCATCTTCTTGAGCGGGTACTTGGTCTCGCCGGCATAGCGCTCGGCGCGCACGTAATGGACGCCCGTCTGCTTGAAACCCACCCAGACCGACATGCCGCGCATGAAGCGGTGCTTCTCGCGCATCGTGCTCAGCGCCTCGACCACCTTGCGGTCCATCAGGCGGAAGTCGCCCGTGTCCATCGGGATGTTGATGTCCGTGATCCTGTAGATGATGCGGTAGAAAGCCTTGGCCGTGAATTCCTTGAACCAGGTCTCGCCCTTGCGCTCCGAGCGCACGGCATAGACCACCTCGTAGCCCTCGCGCCACTTGGCCAGCAGGTCGAGGATGACCTCGGGGGGGTCCTGCAGGTCGGCGTCGATGATGACAACCGCGTCGCCGCTGGCGTAGTCCGCGCCGGCGGTGATCGCGACCTGGTGGCCGAAGTTCCGCGCGAAGTTGATCACCTTGACCCGGGGGTCGGCCGCGTGCAGCTCGCGCATGATCTCCGGCGAGCGGTCGCGGCTGCCGTCGTTGATCAGCACCAGCTCCCAGATCCAGCCCTGCACCGTCGAGCACCGCGCTCAGCCGGCTGGTACAGCTCGTGCAGGATCGCTTCCTCATTGAAGACGGGCGCCACGACCGACAGCGTCGGGCGATGGGCGGGTGTGGTCATGAACTGCCTTGGCCTTTCTGAATCGTATCCTTTGCCACTCGACAACTCGTTGCCTTCGCGGACGAGCCGCCCCGCACCCATCGTCGGGTCATGCTGGAAGAAGAGCAGCGCCTCCTTGCGCCAGGCCCAGTCGCGCAGCGAGCGCTTTGTCTCCATGCTGATCAGCGGCTCGACGTCGAACGCCGCCACCCAGGCCAGCTTCTCGAACGTCACGGCCCACGGCACGGCGTCCGCCAGGAAGATGGCGCTCTCGCCTGCGCTCTCGACGATGACCGCCTGGTGGGCTCGGGTGTGGCCGGGCGTGGTCAGCGTCCGCACTTCGCTCGTGACCTGCGTGTCGCCGTTCATTACCTGCAGCACGCGCGTCCGGGTTGCCCTTGCACAGGTTGCCCAGCGGCAGGAAGTTCTCTGGGAAATAGGCGTTGCGGGTGCGCTCGTTCGGGTACGTCGCGTCGGCCAGCTCCAGCCGCTGCGCCATGTAGGTGGCGTTGGGAAAGGCCGGCACGATGCGGCCTGATCCGGCCCGCCGTCCGCGAACTTCGTGTTGCCGCCCGCAGTGGTCCCCGTGCAGGTGCGTGTCGAGGACGATCGCGACGTCCTCCGGCTTGTAGCCGAGGCTCGCCAGGTCGCTCCCCAGCCGGAACTGGCCGTGCAGGTTCAGCTGTCGCCTGCTGCTTGGACGTCGAGCTTGTCGCCGTAGCCCGTGTCCACCAGGATCAAGCCCGCCTCGGATTCGATCAGCAGGCACCGGAGCTGCATGGGGATGCGGTTAAGCTCGTCCGCCTGGATCACCTTGCCCCACAGCGTCTTCGGGACGACGCCGAAATTGGCCCCGCCGTCCGTCCAAAAGACGCCATCGCTGACCAAATGGACCTTGACCCGCCCGACCTGGTACGTACACGCCGCCATCTATCCACTCCTGCGCCGCGAATTCGTTCCAACGTAATAAGACTCGCGAACGAGGTCACAGGTTACAGGTTACAGGTTGCAGGTTGCACTTGGCGGATGCGGAACCGGTAGATGCAGTAGATGCACCGCACGCTGTGGCTTGTCTGCCAGGCGGAACAATGCTCTGCCTACCCGGCGTGCTGTCTTCGGCCCCGTCTTTCCAGCAGCTCCACGGCCCGCTTCGCCTGGTCGCTGACCGTGCCCTTGATTAACCGGCTCTTGTCGTTCGTCAGGTCCTGCAGCGCGGCGTGCGCCTCTTCGCTGCCCACCTGCCCCAGCGCCGATGCCGCGTACGCGCGCACCTGCGGGTCGGGGTCGGCCAGGGCCGCCAGCAGCGGCTCTTGGGCGTCGGGATGCGGGATGTGCGCGAGGCCGGCTGCCAGGGCGCGGCGGACGAGCAGGTCCTGCCCGGGTTGCACGAGCGCCGCCGCCATGGGGCAGGCCGCAATCGTGTTCCCGATATGGCCGAGCGCCCGCGCGGCCGCGCGCACCGCCTCGGCGTTCGGGTCGTCGAGCAGCGGAAGGAGGATCTCGGCCAGGGCCGGGTCGTTCATGCGGCCGAGCGCCTCGGCCACCGCGGTCCGCACGCGGGGCTCGGGATCGTCGACGTGTTGGCGGAGCGCGGTCACGGCTGCATCGCCGCCCAGCTTGCCCAGGGCCTGAGCGGCGCCGGCCCGCCGGCAGGGATCGGGATCGCCGAGGGCTGCTTCGAGCGCCCCGAACACCCGTCCCGGCTCCTGGGCCGCAAGCGCCTCTGCGGCCTGCCACGCCACGAATTCTTCCTCGTCGCCCAGCGCGCTCGACGAGGGCCGCAACGGCCTCCTGCGCCCAGGAGCGGGTTGCGGCGCAACGTCGCGGCTGCATGCCAGCGGGTAAGCGGGGATTCCGTGGCAAGGTCGGCCACGTAGGATTCCTCGCTGACGCCCTCGGTCCGCTCGCGCCACGCCAAGATCGGGGCGGTTAAGTTGAACCAGGTGCGGCGCGCCCGTTCCATCAGCGCCGCCGCTGGCCCCTGTTCGGTGTCAAGTGTCATGATGATCTTACCGGAATGTGATGGTCGTCTGGCAGGGCGGCGGGAAGTTCCCGCTCTTGTCCACCACGACGATCCGAATGCTGTACGCGCCGGGAGGGAGCACGTTGAGCGTGCCCAGCCGGCCCCCGACGACGGGCGCCTCGCCCCCGGCAAAGTAGGACCAGACGGAGGGGTTCGCGCCTGCGCCGTATTCCAGCTTGTAATAGTCGAAGTTGTCGTGCGCTGCGGTCCCGATCACCGTCACCGGCCCGGTGAACGCCTGCCCATTTCCCGGCTGTGTGATCACGGCCTGCCCGGTCGGGCAGCGCGGCCGCTGCACTGCGGGCTCGGTCGGCGCGGCCGAGGTCGGCTGTTCGGGTCCCGGCGTACGGGTGGGCCGCGGGGTCGGCTTTGCCGGTTTCTCGGTCGGGGCGGGGGTCGCGGTGACGTCGGGCTCGGGGAGCGTCGGCGTTGCGCTCGGCGTGCCCCCAATCGACGACCATGAACGGTGTCGGCGTGGGCCGGTCTGCCACCAGCTGCGGCTCGACGGCCTTGAAGACCACGGTGCTCAGGGCGTAGACCGCGCCCATGACGAGGATGATGCCGAAAGCTGCGCCCCATGCGCCGTAGACCCGGTTGAGCGCCTGTTCGCGTTCGAGCGAGAAGACGGCGTAGCGGCGCTCGTGCCGCGCGACGAGGACGACGCGCAGGTACCATAGCGCAGCCACGGCGCATGCGCCGTAGATCCAGGGAGAGAACTCCCGTATGATATCGATGACAACGGCCATGTTTTTGCCGCTAGTCCCCTAATCTCTCCAACACCCCACGAATCAACGCCATGAGTTTCGGCGCTATGACGCGGCCGGCAGCCAGGACTTCTTCGTGGTTTGCCTGCTTCTTCCGCGTCCGGGTCATCAATGGTGGCGTTACTGATGCCGCTCAAACCCAACACGCGCAGCCCCATGTGCCGCGCGACGATCACCTCATGTACGGTGCTCATGCCCGTGGCGTCGGCCCCGGCCAGCCGGAGGAAACGGACCTCGGCCGGCGTCTCGAAAGTTGGCCCGCCCAGCCCGGCGTACACGCCCTGCCGCAGCTCGATGCCGAGATCGGCCGCCACCTGCAGGGCGAGCCGCCGCAGCTCACGATCGTAAGCGTTGTTGAGCGCCAGGAAGCGGGGTCCCAGCGTCTCGTCGTTTGGACCCCACAGCGGGTTGCCGCCCACCAGCGCAAACAGGCCCAGGTGATCGGTAATCAGCATCAGGTCCCCGGCTTTGAAGTCACGGTTGATGCCGCCCGCCGCATTGGTGACGATGAGGGTGCGCACGCCCAGTTCGGCCATGACCCGCACCGGGCAGGGTCACGCGCTGCATCGAGTGGCCCTCGTACGCGTGCATGCGCCCCTGCATAATGACTGCTTCGTGCCCGGCAAGGTTCCCAAAAACCAGTTGTCCCTGGTGGCCTTGCACCGTCGGCGCGACAAAGCCGGGTATGTCCGCGATAGGGGATCCGGTCAGCGTCCGGGACGTCGTCCGCCGAGCGCGTTCAACCCGGAGCCGAGGATCAACCCGACCGTAGGACGGTGCGCCGTCCGTGCCCGCAGGAAATCAGCGATCTCGCCGTACTGCTGCCGCGTGAAAACTTCGTGCTCCATATTCCTCTGCCTGAAGACCGTAGCGGCGATGAGGCGAGTGAGGGGATTTGGCGATGCTTACTTGGCCCGTCCCCCTCATCCCCGCAGCTTACGCCCTTGGATGCGCGCCGTCGTAGACTTCGCGCAGGCGCTCCCGGCTGATGTGGGTGTAGACCTGGGTGGTGGAGATGTTGGCGTGGCCCAGCAGCTTCTGCACCTCGCGCAGCCCGGCCCCGCCGTTGAGCATGTGCGTGGCGAACGAGTGGCGCAGCGTGTGCGGGGTGACCCGATCTTCGAGGCCGAGCTGCCGCGCATACGCCTTGATGATCAACCACAGGCCCTGGCGCGTCAGCTTCTCGCCCCGCGGGTTGAGGAACAGCGTGCGCTCCCCGGCGTTCGAGCCGCACAGCGCCGGCCGGCCCTTTTCGAGATACGCGCCGAACCGCGCTGCAAGCCTCGGCGTACAACGGCATCACCCGTTCCTTGTTGCCCTTGCCGACGCAGCGGACCGTGCCCGCCGCCAGGTCGAGATCGTCGAGCGTCAGGTTCGCAACCTCGCTCACGCGCATCCCCGTGGCGTACAGCACCTCGAGCAGCGCAGTGTCGCGCAGCGCCTTCGGCGAGCCGTTGCCGTGCGCGGGGAGCGCGAGGAGCTTCTCCACCTCGTCGGGGGTCAACGTCGTCGGCAGCTGCTTCTTGACCTTCGGGGAATCCAGCTCGTCGGCGGGGTTGTCCTCCACCGCGCCGGAGCGGACCAGGAAGCCGCAGAAGGACTTCATTGCCGCGACCTTACGCGCCACGGTGGCCGACGCGTACTCACGCTCTTTCAGCCAGAGGATGTAGTTGATCAGTTGGTCCCGGCTCAGATCGCCCCAGGCGCCCTCGGGCAGGCCGCCCTCCTTCGTCAGGAACTCGTTAAACTGATTCAGGTCGTTCCGATACGCGGCAACGGTGTTTTCGGAACTGCCCTTCTCAGTCTCGAGATGGTTCGAGAACTCCTGGATGTTGGCGTCCATAAGACGAGGTCTCCCTTGCAACCCGGGACATCGGGATGCTCGCTGTGTTGGTTGCGCGCAACCTGTTGAGGCGGCATTCTAGCATAGACTTTGCATAAGCGGAAAACTACCGCCCGCCGCTTGCCGCAGCCGGCGGCAATCGCCGAGGCTAACGATCGAAGTAGATGCTCTTGCCCGTCGACGAAATCGGGATGCCCATGACGAAGTCCGCATCGATCATGCCCAGCTCGCGGGCCACGACGCCGGCCCGATACATGATCCGGCTGTCCGCATTGAGCAGTCCGGCGGTCTTTGCCGCCGAGCCGAGCGCGATGCCCAGGTCGAGCAGCCGGTACGCGCAGTTCGGCCCGCGGAACTCGCCTTCGACCGAGTTGACCGGCAGCAGCTCGCAGATCTCCACGCCGCATGCGCCGCAGTTCAAGCCCGCCGTCGGTCCGTTCTTGATCCCGACCAGCAGCATCGAGTCGGAAGCGGCCACGTTGCGGCCGTCCCGGTCGAAGTTCTTCTTCCCCGACCTGACGCCGTATTCGGCCATCTTCTGGCCCAGGAGCTGCAGATCCGGCCCCTCGACGATGCACATGACGAGGCAGTCCTCGCCCTTCGCTTTCGGCGCAGTTCGCGCTGCCACGGCCATCAACTCCGCAATCACGCGCAGTTGTCCCATGATTCCTCCTTTGGATGTTTCCCGCGACTTTGATGGATGGTGATTATCGCCACTTATAGTCGAGGATGCGGCCTTCTGCCAGTTTGGGAGCGGGCGATTCCCAGCTCAGCCCGCACAACCCGGCCGGTCGCGCGTGGCCCGCACAACCTTGCCGAGCTGGTGCTCGGCGGTCGGCAAGATGCAATCCGATTGGCCGACAGGGTCAGGAATTGCTAGAGACTTGTCTCATCCATTCCGCGCAGCCTGCGCCACTCCGGCAGATCGTCGCGCTCGTCCCACCACAGGGGCGCGTCGCCCCAGCGCCACCGGATGAAGTCGGGCCGCGGCTCGGGGATCTCGCCGACGCCGGGCGGGCGCAGCCGGTTCGCCATGTTCGCGGCGATCGGGAAGCTGTCCTCCAGCGCCAGCAGCCCCTCGTACACGGGCCGGGTGTCGTAGCGCACCGCCGTGCAGGTGCACCTGCCACCCTGTCCGGTGGCCCCAGTCCAGCAGCGCATAGTCCGCACGCCCCGCTTCTTTTTGCGGCCCGCGGCCGTAGCTGACCGTGCCCGGACTGACGATCAGCGTCTCGCCGCCGCCCGGCCGCGGTACGCGGCGCTCCAGAACCGAGTGCGTGTGGCCGCACATGACCACGTCGGCGTCCGCGCCGCCGAGCAGTTGGCGCACCCGCTCGTCGGTCTGCACCCACGGCGAGCGATCTTCCCCGGGCCGGGCCAGGAACGGGAGGAACGGGTTCCCCGGCACGCCGTGTACGATCAACAGGTCTTCCAGCCGCCCGGCGCTGAGCGCGACGTGCTCGGGCAGCTCCGCCAGCCACCTGAGCCGCGCCGGGCCGAGCTGCTCCCGCTCCCACTTGCACCACCTCGATCATGAGCGGCTCTTGCCAGTGGGCCGGCCACAGCGCCGTCCCCCAGAGCAGGACGTACAGCTCGGCGTTGCCCAGGATCGGCTGGCACGGCAGGCCGGCAAGCAGGTCGACGACCTCGGCGCCCCAGGGGAACTTGTAGACGAGGTCGCCGGACACGACCAGCGCGTCGGGCGATTGGGCGCGGAGATCCGCCAGCACTGCCTGCAGGCCGAACAGGTTACCGTGGATGTCGCCGAGGACGGCTATACGCATGGGGAGGTCGGCATGGCTAGAATGCCAGGGTGCCCTGGCCGCTTTCCAGGCTGAGCAGGCGCAGCTTCATGTCCAGCCCGCCGGCATAGCCATGGAGCGAGCCGTCGGACCCGACGACCCGGTGGCAGGGGATGATCAGGGGTACGGGGTTTGAGCCGAGCGCGGTGCCTACCGCCTGGTAGATCCCCGCGCCGCCTCCGCCGATCTGGTCCGCGATCCACCGGTACGCGCGCGTCTCGCCGTAGCCGATCCGGGTGGCCGCCGACCAGACGGAGAGCGCGAAGGACGTATTGCCCCGCAAGTCCACCGGCACGGCGAACTCGCGCAGGTTCCCCCTGAGGTAAGCGGTCACCTGCCGCTGCGCCTCGGCCAGGAAGGCGTGTTCGTCGGACTGGACGGCATTCGGATAGTGCTTCCGCAGGTCTGCCAGGGTGTCGGCCTCCGTCGGCCGGGGCAGGAAGAGCGCGCGCAGCCCGCGCTCGGATGCGACCAGGCCGATCCAGCCCCAGCCGTCGACCTCGAAGACCTTGCTAACCAGTTCGTCGGCCACGGGAAACCCCCAGGGCAATCAGCACGAAAGCCGCTGCCGCCAGCGCAACCATCCACCCGACCCGGACCCAGGTCTGCGCGCCGAAGCCTGGCGACAGCAGGCCAAATCCCAGCAGCACCAGCCCCACCGGCAGCACGCCGTTGAACGCCAGGATCAGGCCCATGTCGTTTGGCGGGAGCGCTGGGCTTCCGGTTCATCCGCAGGGCCAGCCAGCCGAGCATGACCATCGGGAAGATCACGCCCGCCAGCAGCACCAGCACCCCCGCCAGCTTCTCCATCAGTCGAAGCTCCCCCGCATGCGCGCCCGCCAGATGCGCCACGTCATCTTGAAAAAGAGGAGGCTGTCTTGCACGGGCCGGAAGTGGCTCTTCTTCTCGTTGTAAATGGTCTTGATCGGCACCCAGCCGACCGTCAGCCCCGCGAAATCCGCCCGCAGGAGCATCTCGACCTCCGCCTCGAACCGGGTGCTCGTCGGCCGCACTTGCTGCATCGCGGCCAGGCTGAACAGCCGGTAGCCGCTCTGGTTGTCCGGGATCGGCCTGCCCATCGCCAGGCGCAGGAAGAAGGAGCCGATGCGGTTGCCGAACCGGCTCTTGGTGGGCATCTGGCTGTACTGCCGCTGGCCGATGATGATGTCGCCCTTGCCGGCCCGGAACGCGTCGATGAAGAGCGGGATTTCGTCCGGGTCGTGCTGGCCGTCCGCGTCGAGCGTGATCGCTGCGTCCACCCCGCGGTCGATCGCATAATCGAAGCCGGTCAGCAAGGCCTTGCCCTTGCCCTGGTTGCGGGTGTGCGCGAGGACCTTGGCGCCGGCCAGCGCGGCCGACGCCGCCCGTGCCGTCAGAGGAGCCGTCGTCGATGACGACGACGGGGATGTGCCTCGCCGCGCCTTTGACGACGTCTCCGATAAAGCGTGCTTCGTTGTATGCCGGGATGAGGGCGATGATTTCGCCCTTGCCGCTGTTGCTGTTCATGCGTCTTCCTCGTTGTCGAGCGAGAACCAGTGGGCCTATAAGTTTACCGCCCGGATGGCGCTGCGCCAAACCGCCGCACGTCCAGTATTAGCAACTTACGAGTTTATAAAGTTGCATTCACCGCCGTTCCGGGTTAAGATGACCCGCTGTAGATGTCAGCCTCGTGCGCACCATGAGGAGTAGGGTGATGGGGGACACAGAGCTCAATTCGGCGGTCGGCGATCAGCTGCAGCCGACCCGCCGGAAGATCATCCTCGCGCTCAAGCAGCGCGGCGGCATGACCGCGGCCGAGCTGGCCGACCTGCTGGGCATCACCAGCATGGGCGTCCGCCGGCACCTGACGATGCTGGAGCGCGACCGCCTGGTGCGCTACGAGCTGGTGCAGCGCGGCAAGGGCCGGCCCTCGTACGTCTATGTCCTCAGCAGCGAGGCCGAGCACCTGTTCCCCAAGAACTACGCGGCCCTGGCGACGGAGCTGCTCGGCTACCTTGCAGCCGAAGACGGCGACCAGGTGATCGAGCTGTTTGACCAGCGCGCGCAGCGGCGCATCCGGCAGGCGCAGGCCCGCCTCGACGGGCAGTCGCTTGGCGAGCGGGTGGCCGGCCTGGCGCAGATCCTGCACGACGAGGGTTACCTGGCCGAATGGGAGCAGCTTGACGAGGACACCTACTTCCTCAGCGAGCACAACTGCGCGGTGCACGACGTCGCGCAGCAGTTCCGGGCCGCGTGCGGCTCCGAGCTGACCTTCCTCCAGGCCGTGCTTGCCTGACGCTGAAGTGACCCGCGAGCATCACATGATGGGCGGCGACCTGATGTGCGCGTACCGGATCGGCGCAGACAAACCAGGTTCCTTCGGAGAAACCTGGTTGTCTGCGTAGAATAACCCATGTTCGTCGCCGCCCTCGCCGCCGACCTGTTTGTCGCCACTCGCATCGAGTCCGCGATCCGGGCAGCGGGCGCCGAGGCGCGGACGGTGGATTCCGGCCCCGCGCTCTGGGACGCGATCGAGCGCTGGCCCGAGCTCGTGCTGATCGACCTGTCGACCCCGGGTTGGGAGGAGCCTGTCCGCCGGGCCAAGACGCTTCCCCAGACCCGCGCCATCCCGATCGTCGCGTTCGGCTCCCATGTCGACACCGCGCTGCTGGCCGCGGCCCGGCAAGCCGGCTGCGATCACGCCTGGGCCCGCTCGCGCTTCTTCGAAGAGCTGCCCCGTCTGCTCAAGGACTCGCTGCATCCAGCCACCCGGTTCGTTGCCGGTTGGGACGAGCCCCCGCCCGCCGCGCTCGCTGCGCGGCGATCGAGCAGTTCAACGCCGGCGAATACTGGGAGTGCCACGAGACGCTCGAAGCGCTGTGGATTGCCGAGCCCCGCGAGGTGCGCGACCTGTACCAGGGCATCCTGCAGGTAGGGGTGGCCTTTCACCACCTGCAGAACAACAACTTCCCCGGCGCGATGAAGATGTTCCGCCGCGGCCTGCCCCGGCTGCGGGCCTTGCCCGAGGTGTGCCAGGGCGTCCTGGTCGCGGAACTGGCACGAGGCGCCCGCGGCGTACACGACCTCGCCCTGGACCTCGGCCCCGAACGCCTCTCCGAGCTCCCGCAGCCTCTCCCCATCATCGCGCTATACGCCACTGAGGGGCTTTCTACCGCCAAGAATCAAAGCCCCGAAGGTACACCAAGCGCTTAAGAACTTCGTGAACCTTCGGTCCTTTGATTCTTGGTGGTAAGCGATCGCGCGCCCTCACAGTGACATTGGCGGCGAGTCATGGTATACTCTAGCCATAACGAACATTTGCACTGGTTATTATGGCAACTAGGAAACGCACACGCAGCAGTCCGAAAAAGGGTAAGTCCGGCCCGTCGCTTGGGCAGTTCTTGAGGGGTGAAATCGCCGGAAGCATCCTGGTGCTCCTGGCGATTCTCATCTTCCTCAGCCTGCTGTCGCCCAGTCGCGGCGAGCTGACCGGCGCGGCGATCGGCGGGCTGGCATCCCTCTTCGGGATCGGCATGTGGCTCGTCCCGTTCCTCCTGGGCGGCTTCGGCGTCTGGCTCGCGCTGCGTGACGTCGCGGAGGGCGAGCCCTGGTCGGGCTGGCGGATGCTGGGCGGGTTCGGCCTGTTCCTCGCGTTCGTCGGCTTCGCGCATCTCTTTGCCGGCCTCCCCGACGCTACGCTGCCTCAATATGAAGGCCGCGGGGGCGGCATCACCGGCTGGCTGCTGAGCGGCACCCTCGTCGGGGGCCTCGGCCCCATCGTCGCGGGCGTGCTGCTGTTCGTCATCCTCGTGCTGTCGATCCTGGCGCTGCTTGGCCGGTCGCTCGCCGACGTCAGCGACGGGCTGAGGTCATTCTGGGCGCGCCTCTTTCGCAAGCCGGCCGCGCCGGCCCCGGCAAGCCTGCCGCGGGCTGAACGGCTCGCGGCACCCCGCCGCTTCCGCTTGGCGAGCCGCGGGAACCCAACCCCTTCCTGCGGCTTTGGCACAAGCTCGTGCCGCAGAAGGACGATAATCTGCTGCCGCCCTGGGATCCGCCGATGGGCAGCCGTGGGCCGGTCATCAACGGCGGCCGGACCGGGCAGGCCGGAACGCCGGGCGGCGCGAGCCAGCCGGCTCCTGCGCCGGGTAGCAACGGGCGTGCGGCCGCGGAGCCGCAGAATCGGGGCATCACGCCCGCACAAGGCCAGGCCGGCCCTGCCCAGCCCCGCATCATCGGCGGGACCGGGCAGACCTACCGGATTCCGGTCTTCGGCGACATCCTCGACGACGTCACCGACGCCGACATCCAGCAGGAGGACCTCCGCCGCCGGGTCCAGATCATCGAGCAGACGCTCGCCGGGTTCGGCGTGCCGGTCAGCGTGGTCGAGGTCAACCAGGGCCCGGCCGTGACCCAGTTCGGCCTCCGCCCGGGCGTGATCGTGCGCAAGGACCGCAAGGGCGAAGAGAAGCACGTCAAGGTGCGCGTTTCGCAGATCCAGGCGCTCTCGAACGACCTGTCGCTTGCGCTCGCCGCCTCGCCGATCCGCATCGAGGCGCCGGTGCCCGGCCGCGACTTCGTCGGCGTCGAAGTGCCCAACGTCCAGATTTCGCTGGTGTCGCTGCGCGGCGTGATGGAGTCGGAGGAGTGGCCCGCGACCAAGGGCGTGCTGCAGGTTCGGCCTGGGCCGTGACGTCTCGGGCCAGGCGTCGGTGGCCGACCTGGCGCGCATGCCCCACATGCTGATCGCCGGCGCCACCGGCTCGGGCAAGTCGGTCTGCGTCAACGCCATCATCACGTCGCTGCTGCTCACCCACACGCCCGACACCCTGCGCTTCCTCATGGTCGACCCGAAGCGCGTCGAGCTGACCGTCTACAACGGCATCCCGCACCTGATCGCGCCGGTCGTGGTCGACGTCGAGCGGGCGGTGCCCGTGCTGCAGTGGGCCACCAAGGAGATGGAGCGGCGCTACAAGCTGTTCGCCAAGCTGGGCGCGCGCAACATCGAGGCCTACAACGAGAAGCTCCAGGCGCGCGGCGAGCAGACCCTGCCCTACATCGTCATCATCATCGACGAGTTGGCGGACCTGATGCTCTCCGCACCGGAAGAGGTCGAGCGCTACATCTGCCGCATCGCGCAGATGGCGCGCGCCACGGGCATGCACCTCGTGCTCGCGACGCAGCGGCCCTCGGTCGACGTCGTGACCGGCCTGATCAAGGCCAACTTCCCGGCCCGCATCGCCTTCGCCGTCACCTCCCAGGTCGACAGCCGCGTGATCCTGGACACGCCCGGCGCCGAGCAACTGCTGGGCCGGGGCGACATGCTCTTCATGGCGCCCGACCAGTCGAAGCTCCAGCGCCTCCAGGGCTGCTTCGTCTCGGACCGCGAGACCGCCCGCCTGGTGAACTTCTGGCGCGGGATGCGCTCGCTGAACGAGCCGAGCGACCTGATGGAAGGCGAAAGCCCGCTGGTGAAGGGTGCGGAAGCGGACGCGGCGCGCGGCCAGGTGGAATCGAACGGGTCTTCGCAGCCCGCGCAGGAGGACCTGAGCCAGCCGCCGTGGCTGCCCGGCCAGGAAACGCTCCAGCAGCCGCTCTGGAACGATGTGGCAGCGGCGGAAGCTGCCGCCGAGGGGAAGGACGACCTGTACCGCCAGGCCGTCGAAGAGGTGCGCAAGTCCGGCAAGGCCAGCATCTCGCTGCTCCAGCGCCGCCTGCGCATCGGCTACTCCCGCGCCGCCCGCCTGATCGACCAGATGGAGGCCGACGGCATCATCGGTCCCGAGCAAGGCGGCACCCGCGGCCGAGACGTGCTGCCGCCCAACAATCAGTAGTCATATCTACGACACCTCCGAGGTTTCGAAAACCTCGGAGGTCTAGCGCCTACCCCGTGAGAGTCCCATGACGCGTCGCCTGATCCTCGCGCTGATCCTCGTCGGCTATTTCATCCTGGCGCGCTGTTCGCGCTGAACACGCCCGCCTGGCAGGCGCCGGACGAACCCGCGCACTACAACTACGTCGCCTACGTGGCGCAGAACGGCTCGTTCCCGGTGCTGCACCCCGGCGACTACCCGCACGGTTATCTCGAGCAAATCAAGGCCGCCGGCTTCCCCCCCGACATGCCCATCACGTCGATCTGGTACGAGGCGCACCAGCCGCCCCTGTACTACCTGCTCGCCGCGCCCGTCTTCTCGTTCACCGGCGGAGACCTGGCCGCGCTGCGCCTGCTGTCCGTGCTGCTCGGCGCGGGCATCGTGCTGTTCGCATACGGCATCGCCCGCCGCGCCGTTCCCGCCGTCCAGGCCGTGGCCTTGGGCGCTGCGGCGATCGTCGCCTTCCTGCCCCAACACCTCGCGACCGTGTCGCAGGTCGGCAACGACGTCCTCGCGGAGCTGCTGCTCGCGGCCGTCCTCTTTATCTCGGTCGGCATGCTCGCTCAACCTGTCAGGTTTGCCGAGAACCTGACAGGTTTCGGGACGCTCCCAGGTCTTTCCCGCGCGCCCATCTGCTTCTCGGTGTGCTGCTCGGGCTGATACTCATCACGAAGACGACGGCGTACGTCGCCGTTCCGCTCGCGCTCGGCGTGGTTGCCTGGCGCTGGTTGAAGGAAAAGCCGCCTTTCCGCCGCCTCGCCCTCGAAGCCCTGGCGGTCATCTTGCCCGCCGCGTTCATCGCCCTGCCCTGGTACCTGCGCGACGTCTACGTCTACGGCTGGCCCGATTTCCTCGGCCTGATCCGACACGAGCAGATCGTGGTGGGCCAGACGCGCACCGCCGACTTCATCGGCCAGAACGGCTGGAATGCCTACTGGGGGCGGACGTTCGAGTGGACCTTCAAGAGCTTCGTGGGGGTGTTCGGTTGGATGGGCGTGTGGCTCGACAGCCGCGTTTACTACCTGCTGGGCCTTTGGCTCGCCACACCCCTCGTCGCCTGGCTGGCGAGCTCGATCCTGAGGCGCACGGGCCGGCGCCAGGCGGCGCCGAGCGAAGAGGCGCGCGCCGCGCCTCTTCGCGTTTTTGGCCGCGTCCGTCCTGCTGACGCTGCTAACGTACATCTATTACAACATCACCTTCCTGCAGCACCAGGGCCGCTATCTCTTCACCGCGCTCATCCCCATCGCCATCTTCCTCGCGCTCGGTTGGCACGCGGCGCTCCAGCCCCTTGCCGGCCGGGTCACAGCCGCCGTCCTGGTCGCCTGGGCGGTCTTGCTGGCCGCGTGGGGCCTCGCCACGGGTCACGGCCTGCCGAAGTGGCCCATCGCCATCACGGTCGCCTTTGCCGCCGCGCTGGTGGTCGCCGGCCTACTGCCCGAGCGCGGCCGCCGCTGGGCTTACGCGCTGCCGTTTGCGCTTCTGCCCCTGCTCGCCGTGTACGCGCTGTTCGGCGCTATCGTGCCTGCGTTGGCGATGCGGTAGCGGCCTGCTCGATCCCGATCGCGCTGAATGCAGCAGACAGGCGAGCCAAGGTAAGCTATAATCGCCCCAGCCTGCCGGCAGAATCGGGAGGGTGACTTATGGAAACGAAACCAACTGTGCCGACAACCGTGGACCAGTACATCGCGCAATTCCCCGCGGATATCCAACAGATCCTGTTCAGGCTCCGCGCGCTAGTGAGGGAAGAGGCGCCCCAGGCTGAAGAGCGCATCGGCTATCAGATGCCCGGCTACTACCTCAACGGCCCGCTGGTCTACTTCGCCGCGTTCAAGCGCCATATCGGCCTCTATCCGACGCCGCCGACCTCGCGCCTTTCGACGAGGAGCTTGCCTCCTACAAGCGCTCCAAGGGCGCCGTGCAATTCCCCCTGGACCGGCCCATTCCCTACGACCTGATCGCCCGCATCGTCCGCTACCGTCGCGCGACCAGAACCTTGCGAAGCGCAAAATCCGGCGGCGTGAAAGTCTTGACAGCAGCATGCGCTCGCCTCGTATAATACATTTGTTCGGCTGCTGATATGGCCGTCGCCCGGCCGCTCAGGCGGGCGCGTTGCGTCGGTATCGGCCGGGCAAACGACTTGGCGCGAACGCCGACTTGGGCTAAACTCGGAACGCGTTCGATCTAATCGGGAAAGAGGACGATGATCACGGGACAGGACCAGCACCGGCTGCAGCGCCTGGAGCGGCTGCGCAAGTTGGGCGTCCACAGGGGCGTCCAGGGACTTGCGCGCCCTGACTCCCGGCCTGCTCCGCCCGTGGAGCCCCCGGCCGATCCTTTCCTCCCCGGCCAAGAGGTCGACACGCCCTTCGGCCCCGCGTGGGTGCGCGAGGCCCGCTACCCGCTGGCCGAGCATCCGGCGCTCGCGGCGTGGCTGCGCGTTTCTCCGGAAACCCTCGCGGCGCTCGATCGGACCGATCTCCTGCTCGATCTCGTCCCAGCGGGCGCGGTCTTCATCGACACAGAGACCACCGGCCTTTCTCTTGGCGCAGGCACCTATACGTTCCTCATCGGCGTCGGCAAGTACGAACTTCCGGCCGTCGAGGACGCGGATGCAGTGGGCGGCGAAAGCGGCGCGTTCGTCGTGCGCCAGTATTTCATGCGCCACCCGGGCGAGGAGCGCGCCCAGCTGCACCTGGTCGAGGAAGCGATCGGCGGCGCGTCGGGGATCGTCTCGTTCAACGGCCGCGGCTTCGACATGCCGCTGATCTACAACCGGTTCGTCCTGGCGTCCATGCCCCCGCCCCTCGTCGGCGCGCCCCACCTCGACTTGCTGCCGCCCGCCCGCCGGCTTTGGAAGATGCGCTGGGGTTCCTGCAGGCTGGGCGACCTGGAGCGCAACGTGCTCGGCCTGCAGCGGACGACGGAGGACGTGCCCGGGTACCTCATCCCGGACATCTACCGCCAGTACTATCTCACGGGCGTGGCAACCGAGATGCTGGCCCGGGTCTTCTACCACAACCTGCAGGACGTCGCGTCCATGTCGCTGCTGGCCGCTCGCATGGCCCGCCGCTTTGAGCGGGACGCCCTGGACCTGCAGCAGGACGAGCTCGATCCGCTGGAGTGCGTGAGCCTGGGCCGGTGCTACGATGCGCTGGGCTGGGTGGAAGCGAGCGTCCGCTGCTACCGGCTGGCGCTGCAGCGGGCCGGCGGGCGCGACAACCAGGTCCTAGCGTTGCGCGAGCTGAGCCTGCTCTACAAGCGGCTCGAATGGCGCGAGCAGGCGGCTGAGTTGTGGGAAGAATGGGTCGGCACGGTCGCCGGCGAGGACCTCACCCCGTACGTGGAGCTGGCCAAACATCACGAGTGGCACACGGGCAACCTGCCTGCGGCCCGCGGCTGGGCCGCCTGGGCGCTGCGAATTGCGGAAAGTTGGCCGCCCGGCTTCGACCGTGACGGCGCTATGGCAGAATTGCGGCATCGCCTGGCGCGAATCGAGCGCAAGCTGGCCGGGCATAGTAAAGGGGAAGAAGAGCAGGCATGAGCGACAACCTGACCCTGGTCGTCCTGGCGGCCGGCATCGGGAGCCGGTACGGTGGGCTGAAGCAAATCGACCCGATGGGTCCCAGCGGCGAGATCATCCTCGATTACTCGGTTTACGACGCGCTGCGGGCCGGCTTCAACAAGGTCGTTTTCGTGATCTCCAAGGCGATCGAGGACGCGTTCCGCGAGCGCATCGGCCGGACGATCGAGAAGCAGGTCGACACGGCCTACGTCTTCCAGCGCGTCGACGACCTCCCGCCCGGCTTCACGGTCCCCGAGGGGCGCAAGAAGCCGTGGGGCACGGCCCACGCGGTGCTGACCAGCGGCAGTGCGGTCGACAGCCCATTTGCGGCCATCAACGCGGACGACTACTACGGCCGCACGTCGTATCAAAGCGTGGCCGATTATCTCCGGGCCACGGCGGGCAAGGGCGGCATCCCCGATTACTGCATGGTCGGCTACCGGGTGAGCAACACGCTGACCGAGCACGGCACCGTCGCCCGCGCCGAGTGCCAGGTTGACGAGAACGGCTACCTGGACACTGCGATCGAGCGCACCAAGATCGCCCGCGCTGATGGCGGCGCGGCAAGTATACCGAGGACGGCGAGCACTGGCTCCCGATGCCCGCCGACGCACTCGTCTCGATGAACATCTGGGGCTTCACGCCCGTGGTCTACGACGACCTCGCGGCCGAGTTCCCGCGTTTTCTCGAAGCTAACAAGGCCAACATCGAGAAGGCCGAGTTCTACATCCCCAACTTCGTGACGGAGATGATCCGCACCGGCCGCGCCCGCTGCAAGGTCCTCCCGACGCACGAGAAGTGGTACGGCGTGACCTACGCGGACGACAAGCCGCAGGTGAAGGCCGCGTTGCAGTCGCTCGTCGACGCCGGCGTGTATCCGGCGCGACTTTGGGGGTAGTTGTATAATATCCTCAGCTCACAGAAATCGTTGTGCATTTTTGCGAGCGGTTTCGGTAACGACCAGGAGGCGTGATGGCCAGCCAGGCCCTATATCGTAAATGGCGTTCGCAGGCGTTCGAGACGGTGATCGGGCAGGACCACGTCACGTTGACCCTGCGCAACGCGCTGCGGGACGGCCGCATGTCGCACGCCTACCTGTTCACCGGCCCGCGCGGCACCGGCAAAACCAGCACCGCCCGCATCCTCGCCAAGGCGATCGACTGCCTGGAAGAGGATCCGGCGAAGCGGCCGTGCAACCACTGCTCGATCTGCCAGGCGATTACCGAAGGCCGGCTGCTCGACCTGATCGAGATCGATGCGGCGTCGAACCGCGGCATCGACGAGATGCGTGACCTGCGAGAGAAGATCCAATTCCGGCCCAACGAGGCGCGCTACAAGGTCTACATCATCGACGAAGTCCACATGCTGACCAAGGAAGCGTTCAACGCGCTCCTCAAGACGCTGGAAGAGCCGCCGCCGCATGCCGTGTTCGTCCTCGCCACCACCGAGCCCGATCGTGTGCCCGAGACCGTCCGTTCCCGCTGCCAACGCTTCGACTTCCGCCGCATCGGGACGAACGACATCGTCAAGCACCTGAACGACCTGGTACAACGGGAGGGCCGGGCTGCGGAGCCTGAGGCGCTCGCCGCCATTGCCCGGCGCAGCACGGGCAGCATGCGCGATTCGATTTCCCTGCTCGATCAGCTGCTGTCGTATGGCGACGAAGTCCTGACGCTCGCCCGGGTCGAGAACGTGCTCGGCCTGGTCAACCAGGCGACGATCGGCAAGCTCGTCGACCACATGGCCGCCGGCGACGCTTCGCAGGGTCTGGCGCTGCTGAATGACCTCGTGACCGAGGGCGTTGAACTCGGCCAGCTGGCCGACCAGGTCGTTGCCTACCTGCGCGCGGTGATGGTGGCGCGGGTCGCAGGATCGGTCGACCTGCTGGACCTGCCCCAGGACGTCCGCGGCCAGATGGCGAAGCAGGCCCAACGCATGGCCGTGCCGATGCTCTTGGCCGCGGTCAGGGAGTGGACGGAGGCCCGTGGCGCGCTCCGCGACCAGGTGCCTGGCGTGCCTCAGCTGCCGCTCGAGCTGGCGTTCCTCCGTTCGGCCGGGGCCGCTGCGCCGGGACCGGCCGCGGTCGCGCCGCAAGCCCAAGCGGCGGTCACGGCGGCCCGGCCGGCCGAGGCGCCTTCGGCTCAGAGCAAGCCCCCGGAAAGCGCAGCGAAGCCCGGGCCGTCCGCACCGGCCTCCGCCTCACCCTCTGCGCCGGGACCAAGCCAGGCACCCGCGCCTGCACCTGTGGCTCGTGCCGCAACCCCCGCCTCACCCGCCGTCGCAGCCCCCGCCTGAGGCAGGCGACTTGCAGGCGCGCGTCGATGCGAACTGGGACCGGTTCATGGCCGCGGCGCGCACGGCGTGCGGCGTGAAGATCCAGGCCGCGCTCAAGAGCGTGAAGGAAGTCTCGGTCTCCGGCCGCACGCTCGAGTTTCATTTCGCGCCGTCGTATGGCTTCGCACGCGAGATGATCGAGGACCCGAAGGTGAAGGCCCAGGTCGAAAACACCTGGCGCCAGGTGCTGGGCGAAGCGGTCAGCATCCGCTGCGTCCTGCAAGGCACGACGGCATCTGGCTCGAAGGGCGGCGAGAAACGCGACGAGTCGGGCAGCTCCGGCGGCGACGCCCTCCTGGAGGATGCCAAACGCCGCGGGGCAGTCGTGAGGCAGTTGGACAGCTAGACCAACAGCGACCTCCGAGGTTTCGGAAAACCTCGGAGGTCTGGGGCGTATTAGAACTCGGAACAACCTCCGAGGTTTATGGAACCTCGGAGGTCTTACGGGGTAGTGTGAATGGAGGCAAGCGCATGGCGAAGGGAAAAGCACGGCCCGCATACGGCATCCGCCCGAAGCAAAGTTCCGGGGGTGGCGGCGGTGGGGGTGGCGGAGGCGGCGGGATGGCCGGGCAGCTGCAGAAGCTGCAGGAAGAGTTCGCTCGCACGCAGGAGAAGCTGGGCGAGCAGAGCGTCGAGGTGACGGTGGGCGGTGGCGCGGTGAAGGCGGTCATGAACGGCCACCAGAAGCTCCTGTCGATCACTATCTCGCCCGACGTCGTCGATCCGGAAGACGTCGAAATGCTGCAGGACATGGTCATCGCGGCGGTTAACGAGGCCGTGGAACAATCGCAGGGCCTGGCCGCGCAGCAGATGCAGGGCCTGACCGGCGGCCTCAATATTCCCGGTCTGCTCTAGCGGCCGGCTAGCATAGGGGGACGGGGATGGCGCAAACCCTGGCGCGTCCGGTCGCCAATTTGATCGACCTGCTGGCGCGGCTGCCGGGCGTCGGCCCGAAGACCGCCTCGCGGCTGACCTTTTACCTGCTACGCGAGCCTAACGGCCTGGCCGACGCGCTGGCCGAAGCGCTGGCCGCGCTTAGCACCGGCACGGTGGAGTGCGAGCAGTGCTTCAACATCGCGGAGCAAAGCCCGTGTGCGATCTGCTCCGACGCCGGCCGGGACCAGGCCCTGATCTGCGTGGTCGAAGAACCGATGGACCTGCTGGCGATCGAGCGCACGGGGTCCTTCCGCGGGGTGTACCACGTGCTCCACGGCGCGCTTTCGCCGATCGACGGGGTGTACCCGGAGAAGCTGCGCATCGCCGAGCTGGTCGAGCGGGTGCGCGGCAGCCGTCCGCGCGAGGTGATCCTGGCCACCAACCCGAGCCTCGAAGGCGAGAACACCGCCGCCTACATCTTCCAGCAACTTGGCAGCCTGGATGTGCCGGTCACCCGCCTGGCGCGCGGCCTCCCGATGGGCGGCGACCTGGAGTACGCGGACGAGGTGACGCTGTCTCGCGCACTGGAAGGCCGGCGCTCGATGTAGGCGGTCGGGCCGCCTGCGGGGTGGGCTTCCTGGAACGCGAGGGGCCGGATTTGACACGGCATGCCGCCTGTGGTAAATTCGACCCTCGTTGCGCTTGGAGCGGCCACGCTCCGCCGGCACGCCGAGGGCGCAGCGGCTTGAAAAGCAAAAGGCCCGAAGAGTCAGCCGCAAGAACGATGCCGGTCGAATTTGACAGGTTGAGAGGCTTGCGGTAAGATTGCGGATCGTTGCGCCAGTAGCGGCACGCCAGTAACAGTACGTCGGAGCGGCTGGACTGGTCGCAAACGGCCGGCCGAAAGGCCACCCGCTCGCCGGCATGGCGGGCGCAAAAACGGTGGGGCGATATTTGACGGCGTGCAAGCGCTGTGATAGAGTACCCGACCGTTGCCCTGGAAACAGCAGGCTGGAAACGGCCTCCGCTGTGAAGCGGCAAACCTCGTCGCCGGTTTCTGCGGCGGCGATTCTCCACCGGTTACCTCGGGTGGAGCCCTCGTCGAGAGGGATGCGCCTGGAAAGGCGCTTG
>CAWDBO010000030.1:345000-347500 GCA_963800615.1 uncultured Chloroflexia bacterium | reverse complement strand
ATGGGGCGCGATGTTTCAAAATCAAGTGTTGCCGTCTCACGTGAATTAAGCTACTAAGGGCATGCGGTGGATGCCTTGGCGCCAAGGGCCGAAGAAGGGCGCGGATGGCTGCGATAAGCTCCGGGGAGGTGTCATCGACCGACGAACCGGAGGTACCCGAATGGGGGAACCCGGCCGAGCAATACTCGGTCACCACTGGTTGAACACATAGGCCAGTTGGAGGGCACGGGGGGAACTGAAACATCTAAGTACCCCCAGGAAAAGAGAAGGATTCCCAAAGTAGTGGCGAGCGAAATGGGAAGAGCCTAAACCCACTCTGTGTGATAGCCTGCACGCGTTGCAGGGTGGGGGTCGACAGGCACGGCGGGGGGTTTTGCAGAGCCTCGACAGAGTTATAAATCTAATGGCTAGTCGAACACGTTGGAAAGCGTGGGCATAGGGAGTGAGACCCTCGTAGGCGAAAGCTGTTAGACTCTGGCCGTGACCTTGAGTACCGCGGGGCACGCTAATCCTGCGGGAAGCAGGGAAGTCCACTTCCCAAGGCTAAATACTCTTGGCGACCGATAGTGAACAAGTACCGTGAGGGAAAGGTGAAAAGCACCCCGGTGAGGGGAGTTAAAAGAACCTGAAACCGCATGCCTACAAGCAGTCAGAGGGCAATGGGTCAAGCTTGCTTGGCCAAGGCCTGATGGCGTGCCTCTTGGAGAATGAGCCGGCGAGTTACTTTGTGTGGCGAGGTTAAGCCAGTGACAGGCGGAGCCGCAGCGAAAGCGAGTCTGAATAGGGCGGAGCTTCCTTCGGGAAGCGTAGTCGCACGGAGTAGACCCGAAACCGGGTGAGCTACCCATGGCCAGGCTGAAGCGGGGGTAATGCCTCGTGGAGGGCCGAACTCACTAATATTGCAAAATTAGGGGATGAGCTGTGGGTAGGGGTGATATGCCAAACGAACCCGGAGATAGCTGGTTCTCCCCGAAATAGCTCTAGGGCTAGCGTCACGTGTTCAGTAACGGAGGTAGAGCACTGGATTGGCTAGGGGGCGTATAGCTTACCGAACCAAACCAAACTCCGAATGCCGTTACTCCAGAACGTGGCAGTCGGTCGGTGGGAGATGAGTTTCATCGACGAAAGGGAAACAGCCCAGATCATCAGCTAAGGTCCTTAAGTACAAGCTAAGTGGCAAAGGATGTGGGGTTACTGGGACAGCCAGGAGGTTGGCTTAGAAGCAGCCATCCTTTAAAGAGTGCGTAATAGCTCACTGGTCTAGTGATTCTGCGCCGAAAATATATCGGGGCTCAAGCTTGTCACCGAAGCTATGGATTGCGTCCTTCGGGACGTAGTGGTAGGGGAGCGTTCTGCGACGTAGAAGCCAGACCGTGAGGACTGGTGGAGTCAGCAGAAGTGAGAATGCCGGCATGAGTAGCGTAATGCATGTGAGAACCATGCACCCCGTAAGTCCGAGGTTTCCGACGGAAGGTTAATCCGCGTCGGGTTAGTCGGTCCTAAGCCCAGGCCGCAGGGCGTAAGCGATGGACAACAGGTCAATATTCCTGTACCACCTAAGCGGAGCGAAGGGGGGACGCAGGAGGGTAGGTCAGCCTCTTAGTGGATTGAGGTGCTAAGCCCGTAGGGAGATGAGAGCTTCAGGCAAATCCGGAGCTTGATCCTGAGGGGTGGGCGGTGGCCGTAAGGCCCAAAAGTGACTGAGCCCATACTGTCAAGAAAAGCCTCTAAGCGTTGATGTTTAGGTGACCGTACCGCAAACCGACACAGGTGGACGGGTAGAGAATACCAAGGGGATCGGGAGAACCTTCGTTAAGGAATTAGGCAACATGACTCCGTAACTTCGGGATAAGGAGTGCCGCAGTAGAGTGAGTTATCTAACGGTAGCGAGCTCGAGACGGCCGCAGAGAAGTGGCCCTACCGACTGTTTACCAAAATCACAGGTCTCTGCTAACGCGCAAGCGGAAGTATAGGGGCTGACGCCTGCCCAGTGCCGGAAGGTTAAAGGGAGAGGTTAGCGCAAGCGAAGCTTTGAACTGAAGCCCCGGTGAACGGCGGCCGTAACTATAACGGTCCTAAGGTAGCGAAATTCCTTGTCGGGTAAGTTCCGACCCGCACGAATGGCGTAACGAGTGGGGCACTGTCTCGACGAAGGACCCGGTGAAATTGAAATAGGCGTGAAGATGCGTCTTACCCGCAGCAGGACAAAAAGACCCCGTGGAGCTTTACTGCAGCCTGGCATTGTGTTAGGGCTGAATCTGTGTAGGATAGCTGGGAGACTGGGAAGCTGGGGCGCTAGCCTCGGTGGAGTCGTCGTTGGAATACCAGCCTGATTCAGCTTTGACCCTAACCTGCGACCCTGATCGGGCGTGGGGACAGTACCAGGTGGGCAGTTTGACTGGGGCGGTCGCCTCCTAAAAGGTAACGGAGGCGCCCAAAGGTTCCCTCAGGCTGAATGGAAACCAGCCGTAGAGTGTAAAGGCATAAGGGAGCTTGACTG
>CAWDBO010000030.1:0-340000 GCA_963800615.1 uncultured Chloroflexia bacterium | reverse complement strand
CCTTCGTTAAGGAATTAGGCAACATGACTCCGTAACTTCGGGATAAGGAGTGCCGCAGTAGAGTAAGTTATCTAACGGTAGCGAGCTCGAGACGGCCGCAGAGAAGTGGCCCTACCGACTGTTTACCAAAATCACAGGTCTCTGCCAACGCGCAAGCGGAAGTATAGGGGCTGACGCCTGCCCAGTGCCGGAAGGTTAAAGGGAGAGGTTAGCGCAAGCGAAGCTTTGAACTGAAGCCCCGGTGAACGGCGGCCGTAACTATAACGGTCCTAAGGTAGCGAAATTCCTTGTCGGGTAAGTTCCGACCCGCACGAATGGCGTAACGAGTGGGGCACTGTCTCGACGAAGGACCCGGTGAAATTGAAATAGGCGTGAAGATGCGTCTTACCCGCAGCAGGACAAAAAGACCCCGTGGAGCTTTACTGCAGCCTGGCATTGTGTTAGGGCTGAATCTGTGTAGGATAGCTGGGAGACTGGGAAACTGGGGCGCTAGCCTCGGTGGAGTCGTCGTTGGAATACCAGCCTGATTCAGCTTTGACCCTAACCTGCGACCCTAATCGGGCGTGGGGACAGTACCAGGTGGGCAGTTTGACTGGGGCGGTCGCCTCCTAAAAGGTAACGGAGGCGCCCAAAGGTTCCCTCAGGCTGAATGGAAACCAGCCGTAGAGTGTAAAGGCATAAGGGAGCTTGACTGCGAGACCTACAAGTCGAGCAGAGACGAAAGTCGGGCTTAGTGATCCTACGGCTCCGAGTGGAAGGGCCGTGGCTTAACGGACAAAAGCTACCCCGGGGATAACAGGCTGGTGGTGCCCAAGAGTTCACATCGACGGCACCGCTCGGCACCTCGATGTCGGCTCGTCGCATCCTGGGGGTGAAGTAACTCCCAAGGGTTGGGCTGTTCGCCCATTAAAGCGGTACGCGAGCTGGGTTCAGACCGTCGTGAGACAGGTCGGTCTCTATCCGCTGTGGGCGTAGGGGATTTGAGGGGAGCTGCTCCTAGTACGAGAGGACCGGAGTGGACCAACCGCTGGTGTGCCAGTTGTCTCGCCAGAGGCATCGCTGGGTAGCTAAGTTGGGCAGAGATAACCGCTGAAAGCATCTAAGTGGGAAACTTGCCCCAAGATGAGATCCCCCGTTTCGAACTAAGTGCGCTGGAAGACGACCAGCTTGATAGGCGGCAGGTGTACGCACAGCAATGTGTTGAGCCAAGCCGTACTAATGCACGAGAGGCTTAGTTCACGTGAGAAGGCAGGACTTGATAGACTTCTATTCCGCTCAGTTGGGCAGGTGCCCGGCGCGTGGCGTGGCGGCTAACGCTCGGCCGGGTCGTGGCCACGCAACGGCGCGGCCGTTGCGCTTGACAAGTGTAGACAGAAGCTCTGGTGGTGACGATAGCGAAGGGGAAACACCCGGTCCCATCCCGAACCCGGCAGTTAAGCCCTTCAACGCCGATGGTAGTTGGAGCGCAAGCTCCTGCGAGAGTAGGTCATTGCCAACAGAGCTTCTTTCTCTTTATCAAATGTTCCGATAGCTCATTTCCCATTTATCCACCCTTTTCATCCTGCAACGGCCTCCCCAGCATTACGGGGAGGCCGTTTGCTTTTGGCCGGCAAGCATGGATTTGTGGTATAATTGTTGACTGATTTGAGACGTAGGAGTTGTCCTTTTGGACGGTGATAGTAGTAGCAGTGGTTGGTTACTCAGCGGACTACTGATGTTCGCACCGGTAGTCCTGGGTATCGTGTTCCTTGGACTTGGCCGCGGCGGCCGAAATGGCCTTCGCATCCCTTAACAGAAACGAGCTGCGGCAGATGGCCGCCGAACAGCGCGCGCGGCAAGCTGGCCGAAAGCCTGCTGACCGAGCCCGCGCGCCTCCTCTCGACCCTGATGGTGACCAAGGTGCTGGCCAGCAGCTGCGGTCATCGTCGGCGTAACCTTCCTGGCGCGCGCGTACGGCGATGGCCAGTGGCTCGGTTGGTGGCTGGCCGGCGGCGTCGCTCTTGCTCCTCGCTCGTGCAGATCCTCGGCCGGGCATGGGTGGTCAATCGAGAAGAACCGGTCAGCCGTGGCGCTCGCCTCACCGGTGCGCGTGCTGGCCCTCCTCCTGACCCCGATTACCGCCGTGCTCGGCGCATCGGCGGCGGCGCCGTGCCCAAGGGCGCCGCGCCCGAGAGCGTCTTCCTCAGCGAAGACGGCCTCCGGTTCCTCCTCAACGTATCGGATGAGGAAGCGATCATCGAGGATGAAGAAAAGGAGATGATCGCGTCCATCTTCGAGTTCAGCGACAAGCTGGTGCGCGAGGTCATGGTGCCGCGCATCGACGTCCGGGCCGTCTCCTGTGAGGCGCCCATGGTCGAGGCGCTGGAGATCATCCTCAAGGCCGGTCACTCCCGCATCCCCGTCTACCGCGACTCGATCGACAACATCCAGGGCATCCTGTACGCCAAGGACCTGCTGAAGTACCTGCGCGACGGACGCACCGACACGCCGATCAGCCGGATTACCCGGCCCGCGTACTTCATCCCCGAGTCCAAGAAGGTCGACGAGCTGCTGCAGGAGCTGCAGCAGCGCAAGGTCCACATGGCTGTGGTCGTGGATGAATACGGCGGGACCGCGGGCCTGGTGACGATCGAGGACCTGCTCGAGGAGATCGTCGGCGAAATCCAGGACGAATACGACGCGGAAGAGCCGACCGTCGAGGCGGTCAACAGCTACGAGTACCTGTTTGATGCGCGCGTTCCGATCGACGAGGTGAACAAGCTGCTGGGCGTCGAGCTGCCCGATGAGGGCGGCGATACCCTGGGCGGCTTCATCTACAGCCAGCTGGGCAAGGTGCCCGCGCTGGGCGACCGGGTGGAATACGAGAACATCACGATCGAGGTGCTCTCGGTCAATGGCCGGCGCATCAAGCAGGTCAGGGCAGTGGTCATCCCGCCCGATAATGAGGACGGCGGCGGCTCCGCGTCCGAGCGCCAGGCCGCGCGTGCGCGAGGATGACAGCGCCGGCGAAGGCCGCCACGAGGGGCGCAGCAACAGCCGGGGGGCGGGCATCCTGAACTTTCTGAATCTACTGTAGGTGGACAGATGACATTGACGTCACACGAAATCGAGCGCTTGCTCGACCTGGCCGCGGAGGCGCGCGAAGCGGCCTACGTGCCATATTCGCATTTCGCCGTCGGCGCGGCCCTGCGCGCCGAGGACGGGACGATCTACACCGGCTGCAACGTCGAGAATGCTTCTTTCGGCCTGACCATCTGCGCGGAGCGCAACGCGGTCGTCCATGCGGTGGCTGAAGGCGCGCGGCGATTTCGATGCGGTCGCGGTCGTCACCGAGAATGGCGTCACGCCGTGTGGCGCATGCCGCCAGGTGCTCGCCGAGTTCGGGCCGCACATGACGGTCGTCGTCGCAGACACGGCCGGCAATCGCCGCATCTATTCGCTGCAGGACTTACTTCCCGGCGCATTTACCCCGGACCAACTGCCGTCGAAGGATCAAGCCCTGAGCCCCTTCAGCGCTGACTGGGCCGCAAAGTAGCCGCACATGCCATGCACGCCGCCCCCCGGCGGCGTCGACGAAGAACACAGGTACAGGCCCGGCGTCGGCGTCGCGTACGGGTCGATCTTCGCCACCGGCCGGGTAAACAGCTGTCCCAGGTCCTGGATGCCCCCGTTGATGTCCCCCCCGATGTAGTTCGGGTTGTACCGCTCCATCTCCATCGCGTTGCGGGTCGCGCGGGCCAGGATCCGGTTGCGGAACCCGGGCGCGAAGCGTTCGATCTGCGCCTCGATCCGCTCGGTCATGTCCACCGTCGAGCCGTTCGGCGTGTGGCAGTAGGTCCAGGCCGTGTGCTTGCCCTCCGGCGCCCGGGTCGGGTCGAAGAGGCTCTGCTGCACGACGATCAGGAAAGGCTTCTCGGAAAGCTCGCCTCGCCCCACCGCTGCTTCCGACGCGGCGATCTCGTCCAGCGTGCCGCCCACGTGCACCGTCCCTGCCTTCAGGCACTCCGTTGCCCGCCACGGGATCGGGCCGTCGAGCGCGTAGTCGATCTTGAAGACCCCCCAGCCGTAGCGGTACCCCGACAGGCGGCGCCGGTATTCCTCCGGCAGCCGGCTCCCCGCGATCCGCAGCAGCTGGCGCGGGGTGACGTCGAACAGCACCGTCTGGTCTTTCGCAAACTCCTCGGCGCTCAGCACCTCCCGGCCCGTCTCGATCTTGCCGCCCAGCGCGGCGCAGCTGCTCGGCAAGCACCGCGGCGATTTGCTGCGATCCACCTTGCGCCATCGGCCACCCGATGGCATGGGCCACCATCGCCAGCATCATTCCGAACGCCGAGGTAGCCGGCCACTCGAGCGGCATGATCGAGTGCGCCGACATGCCGGCGAACACGGCCCGCGCCCGTTCCTCCCGGAACAGCAGCCGCGCGAGGGTCGTTGCCGGCAGCAGCGCGAATGCGCCGAACCTGGCCAGGGGCACGGGATGGCGCGGCAGGCGCAAAGGGCCGCAGGAACTCGTCGAGGATAACCTTCCAGTGCTCCACGACCGGTCCCATGAGCAGCCGGTACGCGCCCGCATCGCGGCCGAACTGCGCCGCGGTTGTCTCCACCCGCCCGCCGATCAGCACGGCCGTCCCGTCGTCGAACGGGTGCGCCGCCGCGTAGGGTGGGAAAACCCAGCGCAGGCCCAGCTCCCGCAGCGGCAGCTTGCGGAAGAACGGCGAGCCGATTCCGAAGGGATGAATCGCAGCGCACGGGTCGTGGATGAAGCCGGGCAGCGTCAGCTGATCCGAGGACCGCAGCCCGCCGCCGATCCTGGTCCTTGCCCTCCAGCACGCGCACGTTCTGTCCGGCCTGCGCCAGGGTGATCGCGGCGGCCAGTCCGTTCGGTCCCGAGCCGACGACGATCGTTTCGTCCCCTCCGCTACTCATCGCGTTTTCCCGTCAGCTTCTGGACGGCACGCACCGGCGCATGCAGCGTCGTCCGGATCAACGCGTTGTGCCAGAGGTTGAGCGCCCTGGACCACTGGACGTGGCCGTCCAGCAACTCACGGCGCATCTCGACTCTCGGCGAGCGCACCCCGTGCTGCCGCGCCAGCGACGTGAGCACGTGCCGCCAGATGTTCTCCTGGTGCTTCATGCCGCCCAGGAACCGGTACCCGAACTCGTAGACGGGATCAGCGGCGCGGGCCAGCGATTGGATCTGGGCCACGGTGGCGCCGCGGTCCTGGAAGGCGCTGAATGTGTTGTAGCCGGACTCCGGGTGCCCCTGGGGAGTGACCAGGGTGAAATGCGTGTCGCCGACCTCGAGCACGAGGACGCCGGTCGAAACGGGCACTGCCGGCGGCATCTTCGCGTCGATGTAGACAAGCTGGCCCGCTTGGATCCCGTGCAGGGTGGGGTAGAACTTGCTGTGGCTCGGCATGTACTCCGGCAGCCGCTCCTTCCAGTCCCCGACAACCTGCTCGGGCGACAGGTTCTTGCCGTCGAGGCGCACCAAATAGGTCTTACGCCAGAGCCGCCCGAAGCCCTTGTTCGGGTGCATTGTCTCTCGCCCTTGCACGTTCATGCCTGTGGCTTCCGGCGGCTTCGCCTCGGCCTTCAGCCGGCCCTCGTCATCGACCCGATCGCTCCCGCGCCGTGCTCGCTCCGCCATCTCACACTCCCATACGATGCTCACGTACACTCTAGCGAACCAACAGCCGCGGGTATGTAGCGCTTATGCCAGGGCCGGTACGGCAGGTGGTCTCAACGCCTGCCGTACCGGCCCCTCGTTCCTGGAACTGGGTGTCTGGTCGGCGCACGCGCCTGGCCGCGCCAGCGGCCTCGCTCTGCGCTTACTCGGTCCGCGAGTACGCGTGCAGCGCCCGCAGGTCGATCCCAGCCCGACCTTCTTACCTGCTGACCCGGCCGACCTCCCCCTCGACGGTTACCCGGTAGGTTCGCAGGGGATCGGACGCCGGCCCCGCGATCACGCTGCCATCGCAAACGTCGAAGACCGACGCATGCCACGGGGCACGTCACCCGGCAGCCGTCCAAGTCGCCTTCGTTCAAGGGGCCGTCGGCATGGGTGCACGCGTTCTGCGTCGCATAGAACCGCCCATCGACGTTGAACACTGCCACGTCCTCGCCGTCCACCACAACGAGCGCGGCCCGGCCGGGCCGGAGATCCGCGACGCGGAACGCGTTCGGGGGCAGGGCTTCCTTCGTCGCGGCGCGGGCCGCGCTCCCGAAAAGATCGGCCAGCGAAACCTCGTTGTCCTCCTCGCGCATAGACTGGCGCCTCCACGTACACCTGGTCCTGCTCGATCGTCACCTTGTAGGTCGGCAGGCAGGTCGCGTGGTCGAGCAGCAGCTCGCCCGTGGTGATATCGTACTGGTAGCCGTGCCACGGGCAGGTGATCACGTCGCCTTCGAGCGTGCCGGTGCAGACCGGGCCGCCCCGGTGCAGGCAGCTGTTGCTCAGCGCGTACCACCGGCCGTTGTGGTGAAACACCCCGACCGAATGCCCTTCCGCGTCGACGATCTTGCGCTCTCCCTCCGGGATGCTGTCGACCGGCCCCACCGCCACCCGGTGATACCGGGCCGGCTTGAGCAGGCCGCTGGCGCGCTCGTACGAGTCCTCGGCCATCTCGTGCAAGGGCGCCTCGTTGAGCTCCTCCTGCGGTTGGTAGGTTTCGGGTTCCTTCCCCTCGCCATACACCCGCGACAGCTGCTCGGTCAGCACGGTGAGCAGCGCGCTCCACGCCTTCAGCCCCCGGCTCTCCAGGTCGGGGTTGATCGCGTGCAGCTCCGCGGCCAGCGCCTCCGCGATCCGCTGCTGCATGAAGCCGACCATGCCAATGACGTAGCGCTCGGAGATATAGATGCGCGGGTCCGCGCCCTGGGAAGTGTGCGCCCGCCCCACGTAATCCACGAAGCGCGCGTAGTCCTCGTCAAACACGCCGGTCATCGTCCGCCGCCAGAAGTTGGCCTGGTGCTGCATCCGCAGCTCGAGGTAGTCCTGGTCGAGGCTGCCGTCCTTCTTGAGGAAGACCTTGCGGGTGGCCGGGAAGCGCAGGAGCTGCGCGTAGAACTCCCCGATGATCGCCGGCAGATGCTTTTCGACGACCAGCCGGGTCTCCCGGATCGTCTGCGCGTCTTCCGGGGTGAACCCGACGAAATCGGCCATGAAGCGGAAGTAGCGGGGGGCGTCGACCGCGCCGCGCTTGAAACGTTCCTGGGCTGATAGCTCGCTCACGAATGTCCCTCCTTCATGTACAATACAGGGTCTGCACAACTGATGGTATAATAACACGGTTATGGATGAGACTGCACAGGCCAAGCGACAGAGGTTGTACCGCCTGCAGGCGATCGTCATGCGGCGGAGAGACATGGGCGAGGCCGACCGCTTGCTGACCGTGTTCACCCGCGACCGGGGCAAGGTCACCTTGTTGGCGAAGGGCGTGCGCAGGGCCGCCAGCCGCAAGGCCGGGCACCTCGAGCCCTTCACCTACACCGACCTGCTCGTCGCCAAGGGCGCGAACCTCGACCTGGTGACCCAGGCCGAAACCATCGCCGCGCACCGCCATGTGCGCGAGGACCTGTGGCTCAGCAGCCTGGCGTATTACATAGTTGAACTGGCGGATGCATTCACCCAGGACGAAGACCCGAACTCGCTGCTGTTTGACCTGCTCCTCGAGACGCTGGGCCGGCTCGACGCCGGCCGCTCGACGACGCTCGCGGTGCGCTATTACGAGCTGCACATGCTCGACCTGGCCGGCTACCAGCCGCAGCTCTTCCACTGCGTCCAGTGCGGCCAGCCGCTGCAGCAGGAAGTGAACTTCCTGAGCTTCGAGCGCGGCGGCTGCCTCTGCCCGAAGCACGGCGCCAACGCGCCGGGCACCGTTGCGCTGCCGCTCGAGGTGCTGAAGGTCATGCGCTACCTGCAGAGCCGGGAGTGGGAGCAGGTGGCCGTGCTGCAGCTGCGGCCCGAGGTGCTGGGGCAGGTCGAGGCCCTGCTTGCCCGCTACATCGTCTACCACCTCGAGCGCACGCTTCGGGCGCCGGTGTTCCTCGACAGGCTGCGCCGCACGACGATGGCGCCGCAGGGATAGCGGATCCTTACCACAAAGGCACGAAGACACGACGGCTTGCGAAGCTTCGTGTAGCTTTGTGCCTTGGCGTCTTTGTGGTAGATAGAAACCGGGCTGCATTTGGAACAAGGTTGACCATGATGGAGATCAACGCATACCAGCAGTGGCTGGAGGCGTAGGACCAGGCGCGCGGCTGGGACCGCGTCTCGCCGTCCCACACGCTCGTCCACGCGATGGAGGAGCTCGGCGAGGTCAGCCGGCTCATCCTGCAGTGGGAAGGCTACAAGGACGCCGCCAGCCCCGAGCAGCTGCACCGCGAGCTGGAAGAGGAGCTTTCGGACGTCTTCGTGTTCTTGTTCAAGCTTGCTTATCAATTGGGCGTGGATGTGGAAGCCGCCCTGACCCGCGGCCAGGCCAAGGCGGAGGGCCGGTACGAGGACCTGGCCCAGGCGCGGGCCATGCTCGACCGCTATCATGCGCGCCAGGTTGAGCTGATCGATGCGATCACGCGCGACGAGTCGCGTGACGCCCCACATCCCGCCGGCGAATCATCGGAGAGTGTTGTATGAGTTCCAAGCCGTTGTCTTTCCAGGAAGTCATCATGCGCCTGCAGGCCTACTGGGCCGAGCAGGGCTGCCTCATCTGGCAGCCGTACAGCGAGAAGGTCGGCGCGGGCACCGCGAACCCGGCGACCGTGCTGCGCGTCCTGGGTCCCGAGCCGTGGAACGTGGCGTATGCGGAGCCGAGCTACCGGCCGGACGACGGCCGCTACGCCGAAAACCCCAACCGCATGCAGATGCACACGCAGTTCCAGGTCATCCTGAAGCCCGCGCCCGAGAACTCCCAGGAGCTGTACCTGCGCAGCCTGGAAGCGATCGGCATCGACCGCCGCAAGCACGACATCCGCTTCGTGGAAGACAACTGGGAGTCGCCCGCGCTGGGCGCCTGGGGGCTGGGCTGGGAAGTCTGGCTCGACGGGCTGGAAATCACGCAGTACACGTACTTCCAGCAGGCCGGCGGGTTCCCGCTGGAGCCAGTGCCGATCGAGTACACCTACGGCCTCGAACGCATCGTGATGTTCCTGCAGAGCGTGAAAGAGGTCTGGCAGATCGACTGGGATGGCCGCCGCACGTACGGCGACGTGCTGAAGACCCCGGAGATCGAGCACTGCAAGTACGACTTCGAGGTCGCGGACGTCGACCGGCTCAAGCAGATGTACGACCTGTTCGAGGCCGAGGCCAAGAGCTGCCTGGCGCACAAGCTGGTCATCCCCGCGCACGATTATGTCCTGCGCTGCTCGCACACCTTCAACCTGCTCGACGCCCGCGGCGCGATCGGCGTCACCGAACGCGGCCTATTTCTTCGCCCGCATGCGCGACCTCGCCCGCCAGGTCTCCGAGGCCTACGTCGAGCAGCGCCAGCACGAGGAATTCCCGTGGATTGAAGATGGCAGAACCGAGGACTGAGGATGCGTGAGGCCGCAACCTCCAACCTCCAACCTTCAACCTTCAACCTGGAATCCGCCGCCCCCTACCTGCTCGAGATCGGCGTCGAAGAATTGCCCCCCGGCGACCTCGTCGACGCGCTGGCGCAGCTCAAGACCGGCCGTGCCGAAGCTGCTCGACGACCTGCGGCTGGCGCACGGCGGCATCCGCGTCTACGCGAGCCCGCGGCGGCTCGTCGTCTTGATCGAAGCGCTGGCCGGCCGCCAGGCCAACCAGGAGTCGCTGGTGAAGGGGCCGCCCGCCGAGCGCGCGTTCGACGCCTCAGGCGCCGCAACCCCGGCTGCGGTCGGCTTCGCCAGGAAGAACGGCGTGCCCGTGGAGTCGCTCGAGGTGCGGCCCGAGGGTAACGGGCGCTACGTCTTCGCCGTCGTCCGCAGCGAAGGGCGGTCCACGCGCCGAAGTGCTGCCCGCCGCGCTGGCAGGGCTGGTCGCGGGCATCAAGTTCGGCAAGACCATGCGCTGGAACGCGACCAACGTCGCCTTCTCGCGGCCGATCCGCTGGTTCGTCTCGCTCTGGGGCGACACGGTCGTCCCGTTCACAGTACGCCGGCCTCGTCGCCGGCCGGACCACCCGCGGCCCGCGGTCGGAAGGCTCGCCCGAGCTGGAGGTGACGAGCGCGGACGCATACCTGCCGCTGATGGCCGGGCACGCGGTGATGGTCGACCGGGCGGCTCGCCGCGAGGCGATCGCGGCCCAGGTGGCCGAGCTGGCTGCCGAGGTCGACGGCCGGACGCCCGACGACCCGGCCCTGCTGGACGAGGTCACCGACCTGGTCGAGCAGCCGACCGCGCTGCGGGGCAGCTTCGCGGAGGAGTACCTGCGGCTGCCCAAGGAAGTGCTCATCACGGTGATGAAGAAGCACCAGCGCTATTTCCCCGTGGTTCGGGAGGGCGGCCGGCTCCTGCCGTACTTCATCACGGTCCGCAACGGGCCGGCCGAGTTCATCGACAGCGTGCGCGAGGGGAACGAGGGCGTGATCCGGGCGCGCTACGCCGATGCTGATTACTTCTTCCGGGCCGACACGTCCAGGCCGCTCGAAGCGTTCACCCCGCGCCTGGCCACCCTGACGTTCCAGGAGAAGCTCGGCTCGATGCTCGACAAGGTCCACCGGGTGCAGCGGGTGGTCAGTCCCCTTGCCGACCAGCTCGGCCTTGACGAGGGCGACCGCGCGATCGCGCAGCGCGCTGCGGCGCTGTTCAAGAGCGACCTGGCGACCCAGATGGTCGTCGAGCTGACCTCGCTCCAGGGCATCATGGGCCGCGAGTACGCCCTGATTTCGGGCGAGCCGCAGGACGTCGCGAACGCGATCTACGAGCACTACCTCCCCCGTTTCCAGGGCGACGCGCCGCCCGCGTCGAAGCCCGGGCTGCTGCTCGGCATCGCCAACCGGCTGGATTCGCTGGTCGGCCTCTTCGCCGTCGGGCTTGCGCCCACCAGCACCGCCGATCCGTTCGGCCTCCGCCGCGATGCGCTCGGCCTCGTCGGCGCGCTCGTCGGCTGCAGGCAGTCGTTCGGCCTGCAACTGGCGCTGCAGACCGCCGCCGCCGAGATGCCCGTGCCGGTCGCGCCCCAGGTCCTGACCGACGTGATGAGCTTCATCCGCGACCGCCTCTTCGTCTGGCTGCGCGATCAGGGCTTGCCGCACGACGTGGTCGGCGCGGTCCTCGCCGAGCGCAGCTACGACCCGTACCTCGCCGCCACTGCGGCCCGCGAGCTCGCTGCGCTGGTCCAGGCGCCCGATTGGAATGACATCCTGACCGCCTACGCCCGCTGCAAGCGCATCGTTCGCAGCCTGCCCGAGACCCACCCGCTCGCGCCGGAGCACTACACCGAGCCGGCGACCCGCGGCCTGTACGAGGCGCTGCAGGCGGCCGAGGCCCGCATGGCCCAGCCCGGCGGCGTCCACGACGTGGAGTTGCTGGGCGAGGTGCTCCGCGACCTGCAGGCGCCGGTCAACCGGTTCTTCACCGACGTGCTCGTCATGGCCGACGATCCCGCGGTCCGCCAGGCGCGCCTCGGCCTCGTCCAGCGTGTCGCCGCGCTGGCCAACGGCATCGCCGACCTGAGCCAGCTGCAGGGGTTCTAGGCTGAGTAGAGATGATTCCACGTAAACTCCATCTTCGCAGCTTCATGTGCTACCGCGAGGAACAGACCCTCGACTTTGCCGGCATGCACATGACCAGCCTCACGGGTGATAACGGGCACGGGAAATCGGCGCTGCTGGATGCCATCACCTGGGCGCTGTGGGGCAAGGCCCGCGCGCGCCGCGACGACGAGCTGATCACCCTCGGCGAGAACGATATGTGGGTCGACCTGGAGTTCGCCCTCGGCCCGCAGATGTACCGGGTCTCGCGCCAGCGCAGCAAGAAGGGCCGCGGCCAGAGCGACCTTCATTTCTACATCTGGAGCGCCGCGCTCTCCGACTGGCAGCTGCTGGACGAAGGCAACCTGGCCCAGCGCCAGGCGCAGATCACCCGCACCCTCCGGCTCGACTACGAGACGTTCGTCAACTCCGCCTTCCTCCTTCAGAACCGCGCCGACTCGTTCACCGTCAAGACGCCGTCCGAGCGCAAGCAGATCCTCGCCGACATCCTTGGCCTGAGCCGCTACGACGCCTACGAGGAGCGCGCCAAGGGGCTGGTCCAAGCCCGCAAGGAACGCGTCATCGGCATCGACGCGGAGCTGAAGACCATCGACGCCGAGCTGGCGCGCCGCGACGAGTTCGAGCAAAGCCTGGCCGAAGCCCGCCGGGTCCTGGAAAGCGCGACCGCCTCGCTGCAGTTGGCCCAGGCGCAGGAAGCGGCGGCCCGGGCGCGCGCCGAGGCGCTGCGCGTCCAGGAGCAGCAGCTGAAGGAACTGCTGGCGCGCATGGCTCGCAGCGAACGAGATCTCGCCGAAACGCGGAACCGCTCGAAGGCCGAGCAGGCCCGCCTCGCGGCCATCGAGGCCGTGCTGGCGCAGCGCGAGGAGATCGAGGCAGGCTGGCACGCGCTCGAAGCGGCCCGCGCCGCCGAGGTCGCCTGGGGCAAGCGCATGCACCGGCACAACGAGCTCCAGGAGCGCCTGAACCACGCGCAGCGCCGGGTCGACCAGGCCCGCGCCGACCTTGTTGCCGAGCAGCGCCGCCTGCAAGCGCGGGCTAAGGAACTGGCCCAGAAGGCCGCCGCGGTCGACCAGCACCGCAAGACCCTCGCGCAGACCCAGGCGCTGCTGGCTGACATGGCGGTGCAGGCAGCGCGCAGGGAGGCCATTACCGCCGAGTTGCGCGAAATCAGCGAGTTGGGCGGCGGCCTCGCGCACGAGATGAGCCGGGTCAAGTCCGAGGGTCAGGCGGTCAAGGAGCGCCTCACGCTGCTGCAGGAGGCCGAGGCGGCCACCTGCCCCGTCTGCGACCAGCCGCTCAGCCCCGAGCACCGTGACCGCGTCGCGGTCCGAGCTGACCGCCGAGCGCGACGCGCTGGCCGGCCGCTTCGTGACGGGCAACGCCGAGATCAAGCGTCTCAACGAGCGCAAGGGCAGCCTCGAGGCCGAAGACAGGCAGCTGGCCCAGGCCCTGCACAGCCGCGACGCCCGCCAGCGCCAGCTGGCCCAGACCGAGGCCCTCATTGCCGACTGTGAGGCCGCGGCCGCTGAGCAGGAAGCCGTCGCCGAACAGCTGGCCGCGGTTAGCCTCCGCATTGAGCAGGATGACTTCGGCGGCGAGGCCCGCGCGGACCTCGAGCGCATTCGCACCGAGATCGCAGAGGCCGGCTACGATCGGGCCGCGCACGAGCAAACGCAGCGGGACATCCAGCGGCTGCAGCCGTTCGACGCCCGCTACCAGCGCGAGCTCCTGCGCGCGCTGGACGGCCTGCCGGACGCGGAGGCCCGGTGCGCGGCGCTCGCGGAGCAGATCCGGCGCGACGAAGAGGCGGTGCGCGAGGACGAAACGCGGCGGTCGGAGTTGGAAGCGGCAGCTCGCCGGGCTGCCCGCGCTCAACGCGCAGCTGCGGCAGTCTGAGCAGGCGCGTCAGGAAGCGGAATTGGCCTCCCGCCGGGCTCAAGGCCGGGAGGGCGCCGCGCTTCAGCAGTTGGCCGTGCTCGAGCAGTTGGACGCGCGGCGCACGAAGCTCCGGGCAGACCTGGATGCCGTGAACGCCGAGTTGAGCATCTTCGCCGAGTTGCGCGATGCGTTCGGGAAAAAGGGCATCCAGGCGATGATCATCGAGAGCGCCATCCCCGAGATGGAGGTCGAGGCCAATCGCCTGCTGCAGCGCATGAGCGAGGGCCGCATGAACCTGCGCCTCGAGACCCAGCGTGAGAAGGTGACCGGCGGGGTAGCCGAGACCCTCGACATCATCATCGCCGACGAGCTGGGCGAGCGGCCTTACGAGATGTTCTCGGGCGGCGAGTCGTTCCGCGCCAACCTGGCCCTCCGCATCGCGCTCAGCAAGCTGCTCGCCCGCCGCGCCGGCGCGCAGCTGCAGACCCTGATCATCGACGAGGGGTTCGGCTCGCAGGACGCCCGCAGCCTCGGTCTCGTCGTGGAAACCATCAACTCGATCAAGGACGACTTCCAGCTGATCGTCGTGATCAGCCACATCGAGGAATTGAAGGACCAGTTCGGCGCCCGCATCGACGTGGTCAAGGAGATCACCGGTTCGCGGGTGTCGGTAGCCTGAAATTGCGGGGATGAGGGGATGGGGGGATATCAAGAGAACGATCCCCTAATCCCCTCATCCCCGCAAAGCCACATTGCCCGGCTTCAGCTTCGTTCACGTATTAGCAATCAGTCGAGGTGCTGCCTTGGTGAATTTCGAAGACGTACAATCTGCGGCCGAACGGATCGCCGGCGTTGCTCATCGGACGCCCGTCGTAACATCGCGCCTGCTGAACGAGGTCTGCGGCGCGGAGCTCTTCCTCAAGTGCGAAAACTTGCAGCGGGTGGGCGCGTTTAAGTTTCGGGGCGCATACAACGCGGTGAGCCGGCTGACCGACGAACAGCGGGCCCGCGGCGTCATCACGCACTCCTCAGGCAACCACGCCCAGGCGCTGGCCCTCGTGTGCCATCTCCTCGACGTCAAGGCCACGATCGTCATGCCACAGGACGCGCCCGCGATGAAGCTCGCCGCCACCCGCGACTACGGCGCGGAGATCGTCGTCTATGATCCGGTCACCGAGACGCGCGAGGCCATCTCCGCCCGCCTCGCTGCCGAGCACGGTTACACCCTCGTTCCGCCTTACGACCATCCGCACATCGTTGCAGGCCAGGGCACGGCCGCGCTCGAACTGTTTCAGGACGTGGGCGAGCTGGATTACCTCCTCGTGCCGTGCGGCGGCGCCGGGCTCCTCAGCGGCTGCGCGATTGCGGCGAAGGCCATGTCGCCCCGCTGCGCGGTGATCGGCGTGGAGCCAGCCGCGGGCGACGACGCGACCCGCTCGTTCAAGACGGGCGAGCTCCACACGGTCCACAACCCGCAGACGATCGCGGACGGCGCGCGCACGCCCTACCTCGGGAAGATCACTTTCCCGCTCGTTCAGCAGTACGTCGACGACATGATGACGGTGAGCGACGAGGACCTGGTGCGAACGATGTACTTCGTGTGGACGCGGATGAAGCTGGTGGTGGAGCCAACGGGGGTGCTCGGGCTTGCCGCCGCCTACAACCATCGCTACCCTCTCCAGGGAAAACGGGTGGGCGTGGTGATCAGCGGCGGCAACGTCGATATCGCTCAGGCCGCGGAGTGGTTCAGGAACCTTTCGTGACCTCGGCTTGCGGCTTGCGGGCCTTCAGCTTGTGGGCCTTGGGTTCGAAGACCGTCAGGTAGCGCACGGCCAGGAGCCAGGCCAGGAATGCGGCGGCGATGACGCCGAGGGTGGTCAGCCATTCCGCGATGTGCGGCGTATACGCGCCCCCCGCCGCAACCTGGGCAAACAGCGTTGCGCTGAAACGATTCATGAACGCGCCCGCAACCAGCAGCCCCAGCCCCACGGTCAGCGACCGGTCGTCGTTGCGGAGCCGCGGCGCTTCCACCAGCACGATCCCTGCGATGATCAGCCCCAGCTCCACCCACATCAACCGGCTCATGGGACCGAAGCCGAACAGGACGCCCAGCTCGCCTGCCGTCGCCCAGTCCGCGAATTTCAGCAGCGAGGTACGCGACCGCGACCCAGCCTGCGATGTGCGCCAGCCCCTGGAACACCCGGCGTTCGGTCGGGACGCCCCGCAGCCGGGTCGCCAGGCGATAGCCCAGCGCTGCCACAGAGAGCCCCACCATGACCGCGGACACGAAGAACAGGATGGGCAGGACGGGCGAGAACCACAGCGCGTCCAGCCGGTGCGGCATGTTGAGGTAGAGCGTCCCCAGCGTGGACTGGTGCAAGGACGACAGCGTCACCGCCGCGATCGCAAACGGGACGATTATGTTGTGGATCGTGTGCGCCAGTTTCTCCCGGTGCAGCTTTTCCAGGATTTGCGGGCTGACCTCGACCACGAGCACGGTCGTATACAGCAAGACGCACCAGCAGATTTCGAACAGCGGCGAGTGCATGTTCCAGAAGATGATGAAGTGGTAGAACCGGTCCGACCGCCCCAGGTCGAGCACGAGCAGCGCCAGCACGGCCGTGTAGCCGAGCAGGCCGGTCAGCACTGCGGTCCGCAGGGCCGGGCGGAATTCCTGCCGGCGCAGGATATAAACGAGTCCTGCCATGGTAAACGCCGCGCCCGAGAAGGCAATCAGGCTGAAATCGAAACCGATCCAAATGCCCCACGGCACGTTGTCGGTCAGCGCCGTCGACGCGCCGAGGCCGGTCGCCATGCGCCAGAGGCCGGCGATGACCCCCATCGCCACCAGCAGCGCCAAAAAGCCGATCGTAAACTTGAAAGCCAGCTCGCGCTGCTCGACGAGTTGAGAAGAGCGCTTCGATGTGAGAGTAGAGATGCCCATCGCTATTTCTCCTCGATCTCGATGGTTTCGTGTTCCAGCCCGCGTTCCCGGCGGCGCAGGACGGCGTAGGTCACGGTGCTCACGGCTGCGACGCTCAGCGCAATCGTCGGCGTCTTGGTCATGACCTGTTCGGCGTAGACCGGCACGGGCGTTGCGGCGACCGACGGCAGCCCGAGCTCTTCAAACGGAACGTCGCTGAGGTAAAGGCGGCTGGTGCCTCCCGCTTCGAACTCACCGTAAACCTTGTTGATGTAGCGTCCGGGCTGGGCCGCGATGCGGCGTGCGCGTCGGCCAACAGCGTCGCCCCGTGTTCCCGCCTTCAGCGCCCCGGTGGGGCAGCCGGCCGTGCAAGCCGGCGACTGGCCCTCCGCGATGCGGTCCTTGCATCCCGTGCACTTGCGCATCACCCCGAGCGTGTTTTCCCACTCGAACTTGGGCACGCCGAACGGGCAGGCGTACTGGCAGTAGCGGCAGCCGATGCACTTGCTCGTGTCCGCGACGACGAGGCCTTCCGGCGTCTTGTGCAGCGCAGCGACCGGGCAAGCCGACGCGCAGCCGGGATGGAGGCAGTGCATGCAAGCCCGCTTCACGAACCGGGTTTCCCCGGGGGCCGGCTGGCATTCCTGGACGACCGTGTAGGTCTCGGCGTTCAATACCGTCTGCTCGACGTTCGGCAGTCCGTTCGCCGTGTCGCAGCACCGCTGGCAGTTTCCGCAGCCCTGGCAGCGGCTGACGTCGATCAGGATCGCCGGCGCCTCTGCCGGGTCCGTCTCCGCGCTGGCGCTTGCGTGGTTGTGAGTGGCGCCCAGGAGGGCGAGGCCGCCGAGGGCCGGCGCGCAAAGCTGCAGGAAACGCCGGCGCGACAAATGCAGGTCGTGTGTGCTTTCGTGTGACATCGGTGCATCCTCGTTATGCTGGTAGTCCGATGGTCCATGATCGCCCGGTAAACGGCGCGGGTTTCAGGGAGAGGCTCGATCCCAAGCTCGCGCTTGAGCACGTAAACGCAGCGCTCGTACTGCTGCAGTGCGCCCGGCCGGTCGCCGGACCTCAGGTGCAGCATCATCAGCTGCCGGTGTACGTCTTCGGCGAGCTCGTTCACGCGGAGGTAGCGGCGTGCGTAGAAGATCGCCCGGTTGTAATTGGCTTGCCTCGACTCGAGGTCGATGATGGCCGTGAGCGCGTCGAGGTAGAGTCGCTGATAGTGGGTCCGCTGGGCCGCCACCCAATTGTCGAACTCGGGGCAGGTGTGCAGCGAAAAGCCGTGCATGAACGGGCCGCGGTAGAGCTCGAGCGCCTGCTTCAGCAGCCGCACGTCTTCGCCGTCCCGAGCGCACGCGGCCCAGAAGAACGCCGAGTCGGACCAGATCAGATGGCGGTCCAGGTCGACGAGCTCGTTCTTCGTGCGCACCACGGCCGGCAGCGGCAGCGACTGGCGCAGTTGGCTGAGCAGGTGGCTGAGGTGCCGGTGCCCGTCGGCTTCCGGTTCGTCGGGCCAGAAGGTGAAGCTCAGCTCCTCACGCGGGACCGGCTCCACCTGCGCGGCCAGGCGGTAGAGGAGCGCCCGGGCCTGCCGCCTCGCGATCGGGAGGCGCTGCCCCTGCCACTCCACGAACGCAGGGCCGAGCAGGAAGACCCGCAGGCATGGCGCAGAGTCCAGCATGTCAGGGCTTCCGGTTCATATCGTGGCGCAGGTACAACCCGAGCGCCACGAAGATCGCCATCTCGACCACGGTCGAGATGAGGATGAGGGGAATGCGCCCGAGCCCCGCGCCCGCTGCGCCCGTCGCTCGCGCCGGTCACAGCAGCGCCCGCTTGAGCCATGCCGGGCGCCGGCGTAGCGAAGCCGGTGAGCTCGCCGGCCCCGAAGTGGGGCGCCTGCTGCACGAGGTAAAGCACGAAGACGGTGGCGGTTGCGAGGACGAGGATCAGCACGGCCGCCACGGCGAGCTTGTCCTTGAACTCCTGCCAGCGTTCACCTTGGGGATGGAGCGTGAGGTGGCGTCGCCCAACTACGGAGACGCCGCGGCTTCGATGCGGGCGCCCTGTGGCGTAGATGGAAGTGAGGCCAGGCCAGATGTTGTCGCATTGTCGCCTCCGTGAGACCTGCGTCAGATCACTGTTTGTGCAGCGAATCTGTCCCAGTCTCTCATCACGGAGGCTACAAGACATCTGCGAAACCGTGCCACGGTTGCTACGAAGCGGTTACGAAATGATCCCGCGCGCGCTACGTCCTTGCTACGCCGGCGCGACAGCGTGTCCACAAATCATCTACGCCGTGAATACAAACTGCGGGGATGAGGGGATTGGGGGATAGCATAAGCTTATCCCCTCATCCCCCCATCCCCGCAGAAAGCGTCTGTCCGTTAGTTGTTTTGGAGGATTGCTTTGTAGATGGCGCGGGTTTCGGGCAGGGGTTCGACGCCCAGCTCCCGCTGGAGGATGGCGGCGCAGCGCTTGTACTGTTGGATCGCAGCAGGCCGGTCGCCCGACATGACGTGCAGCACCATCAGCTCGCGATGGATATCTTCGGCCATCTCGTCAACCTGCAGGTACATGCGCGGCGTACTTGATGGCGCGGGCATAGTCCAGCCCGGTTGCCTCGTGCCGCACGAGCACGCGCAGCGCATCGAGGTAGAGCCGTTCGTGCAGCGTCCGCTGCTCGCTCACCCACAGCTCGAACTCGGGGGCCGCCGGCAGGGAGAAGCCCGAGAGGAACGGGCCGCGGTAATGGCGGACCGCCTGTTCCAGCGCGCCGGCGTTCTCGGGTTCGAGCGTCGCGCAGGCCTGGCGCAGGGCGGAAGCATCGCACCACACCCGCCCCCAATCGAGTTCGAGCGTGTCGTTAACGCTTTGCACGAGCGCGGGATCGGGCAGGGCAGTTCGCAGGTGGCTAATGAGGTGGCTTAGCTGGCGGTGCGCCATGGCGTCGGCGCGGTCGGGCCAGAACCCGAAACACAGCTCTTCGCGCGCAACCGGGTGTCGCTTCGCGGCCAGGCAATAAAGGAGCGCCCGCGTTTGCCTCCGCCCGATCGAAAGAGCCGCTCCCTCCCATTCAATCCAGGCGGGCCCCAGCAAGTAGACTCGCAGGTTCGGCAGCGTGACGTGGTTGAGGCCGGGGTCAAACCCAAAGCGCGACATGGTTCCCTTACCGGGACGCATCCGCGCGTCCCTTCTTGTGAAAATTATAGCATACCTTCGACCGGGCGCGCAAGAGCTTTCAACCTCAATTTGACACGCACGTTTGTTCTGTGGTATATATGTTCTACGGTTGGCGCGGGACGTTGGGCTCTCCGGCGAGTGTGTTCCAGGGTCAACGCGTAACGGGCGCCGTGCTGGCGCCCGTGGCATTTAACCCTCCGGCTCAAAATCACCGATCGCCGCCGGACGTGCTATAATGCCGCGGCTTGTCAATCAATTATCGGAGCAAAATTGTTGCCGCGCATCTACGTTGCGTTGGACCTGGAAACGACCGGGCTGAGTGCTGAAAAGGACGCGATCATCGAGGTTGGCGCCGTCAAATACCGTGATGGAGAGCCTGTCGAGACCCTCGCCGCGCTCGTCAACCCCGGCCGGCCCGTCCCCTATGAAATCACCCTGCTGACCGGCATCCGCAACGAGGATGTCATCGGCAAGCCCAGGTTCGAGGAGCTCGCCGGCCCGCTCCAACGATTTGTCGGCAGCCTGCCCATCGTCGGCCACAACGTCCAGTTCGATCTGGGCTTTCTCCGCCACCGCGGCCTGTTCCTCGAAAACCCGGGCCTCGACACCTGGGAGCTTGCATCGGTCCTGATCCCGTCCCGGCCGTCCTACAGCCTCGCCAGCCTGGTCGCCCACTTCGGCATCCCCTCGCCCGAGCAGCATCGCGCGCTCAACGACGCGCAGGCCACCGGGCAGTTGTTCGGCGTTCTGTGCGAGCACGCGGCCATGCTGCCCCGGCGCATCGCGGCGGAAATCCTCCGCCTGGCGGAAATGCTGCGCCTGGCCGGCGTCGACTGGCCCTTGCGGACCGTGTTTGCGGATGGCGAAGCAGCCTCTCAGAGGTCTCCCGCTTCTCACGCGCCGGTCCCCCCGCTCGAGCAGGTCGTTCCGAATTGCTCCCTTTTCGAGCGGTGGGAGTGTGCCGAGCCTCTTCAGCCGCGTGAGGACCCGCTGCCCGTCGATCTCGGCGATCTCTCGGCGATGCTCGAGCCGGGTGGCGTGTTCGCCGACCTCTTTGCGGGCTATGAGCACCGGCCCCAGCAGGTCGAAATGCTGTGCGCCGTCGCGGATGCCTTCAACAGCCAGCACCACCTGATGGCCGAGGCCGGCACCGGCACCGGCAAGTCCCTCGCCTACCTGCTCCCGGCCATTGCCCACGCGGTCCAGAACGGCGAGCGGACCGTGATCAGCACGAACACCATTAACCTGCAGGATCAGCTCTTCCAGAAGGACCTGCCCGACCTGGCCCGGGCCTTTCAGCGGGTCTGGGGCCGCTCGGAGCCGTTCCGGGCCGTCTTGCTCAAAGGCCGCTCGAACTACCTGTGTACGAAGCGGTTCGCGGCGCTGCGCGCCCGCGGTCCGGCGACGATTGACGAGATGCGCGGCCTCGCCCGTATCCTTTGCTGGCTTGGGCAGACGCGGACGGGCGACCAGGCGGAGCTTTCGCTGCCCTGGCAGGGCGACCGCGCGGTGTGGGCCTCTGTCTCTGCCGCCGGCGAGGGCTGTTCGCTCGACCGCTGCGCGCCGCGAGCTGGGCGGGCGCTGCTACTTCTACCGGGCGCGCAAGGCGGCCGAGGCCGCGCACGTCATCGTCGTCAATCACGCGCTCCTCATGGCCGACGCCGCAACCCAGAACCGCGTCCTGCCCGAATACCACCGGCTGATCGTCGACGAGGCGCATCACCTGGAGAACGCCGTCACCGATCAGCTCTCCTTCCGGGCCGACGGCTTCACGCTCAACGGCCTGTTCGACGTCCTGTTCAAGCGGGGCGCCGGGGTCGGCGCGGGGAGCGGCGCCAGGGACGCCGCGGCGCCAAGGCCCGTACGGGACTTGCTGGGCGACGTCTCCGCGCTCCTGCGCCCTGCCGTTCCCGAGCACGTCTTCGCGCCGCTGCAGAACGCGATCGTCCAGACGCAAGGCGACGTCGAGGCGGCCCGCGCCCGGCTGGACAACTTCTGGCAGGTCATCGAGGAGTTCGTCCGCGAGATGCTGCCGCGGAGCGAACGCGACGAGTACGAATCGCGCCTTCGGGTGACCGCTGCGGTCCGCGCCCAACCGCTTTGGGTCGATATCGAGGTGGCCTGGGACAACCTGGGCGTGCTCTGGGTGCGCCTCGTGGACCACCTTGACGCGCTGCTTGCCGCCCTGCGTGACGTGCTCGAAGCGGCTCAAACCCCGGGGTTCGTGCAAGACCCGCGCTTCGGGGAGGAACTCGAGCGCCTCGTCGGCGAGCTGACCGGCTCGTTCGACAAGCTGAGCGAAACGGCCGACATACTCGAGCGCTGGGTCATGCGGCCCGACGAGAAGCAGGTCTACTGGGTCGAGGTGCAGAACGGCATCCAAATCCCCTCGAAACGCCCGATCCTGCGCATGGCCCCGGTCTACGTGGGCGAGCTCGTGCAGGATAAAATCCTGTTCCGGAACGACACGGTGATCCTGACGTCCGCCACGCTCCGCACGGCCGGCTCGTTCGACTACATGCGCGAGCGGCTCGGCGCGGACGCTGCGGACACTGCCTACGTCGGCTCGCCGTTCGACTACAAGGCCTGCACGCTCCTCTACCTGCCCACCGACCTGCCCGAGCCGAACGCGCCGACGTTCCAGGCCGCGGTCGACCAGGCGCTCATCGGCCTCGCCAAGGCGCTGGACGGGCGGACGCTCGCCCTCTTCACCAGCTACGCGCAGCTGCGCCGCACCGCCGGCGCCGATCGGCCCCGCGCTGACCCAGGCGCACATCACCGCGCTGAGCCAGGCGGCAGGCGGCTCGCGCCACCAATTGCTGGAAACGTTCAGGACGAGCGAGCGCACGGTCCTGCTAGGCACCCGGAGTTTCTGGGAGGGGGTGGACGTGGTCGGCTCCGCGCTGAGCGCGCTGATGATCGTGCGCCTGCCGTTCGCGGTGCCCAGCGACCCGATCGTCGCCGCCCGGTCTGAGACCGTGGACGATCCCTTCTACCAGTACCAGGTGCCCGACGCGATCCTGAAGTTCCGCCAGGGCTTTGGCCGCCTGATCCGCAGCAAGACCGACCGGGGCGTCGTCGTGGTGATGGACAAGCGGGTGACGTCGAAGGCCTACGGCAAGCTCTTCCTCGAGAGCCTCCCCGAATGCACGGTCATGCAGGCCCCGCTGATGAACCTTCCCCAGGCCGCAAAGAGCTGGGTAGACGAGCGTTAAAGGACACAAAAACACCTCCGAGGTTTGAAAAACCTCGGAGGTGTGTTCGCCGGAACTTATCGCTTTCCGACTTCTACGGCCACCACGTCGTAATAGGTGCCCGCGCCGAACCCGTCAAACATGACATGGTCGCCCTTGCGCAGGTCGCGGAGCTTTCGCAGGAAGGCGATCATCGTGGATGCCGCGCTGACGTTGCCGAAGTCGTTGAGCAGCCATGGCATCGGAATGCTCACCCCCTCCTTCTGCAGCTGCTTGACCTTCAGCAGGTTGATCTTCAGGTTCGCGTGGTGAACGAACGCGATGGCGATGTCCTTCCCGGGCATCCCCATGCGAGCCATCCGGTCGCGGTAGGCCGTACGCCGACCGGACCGCGCCCACGCCGCTCCGCACGAAGAGCTTGACCATGCCCATCGGCCCGGCCATCACCACCGGCCCGGCGCCCACCGCCGGTTCGTGCTGCAGGCCCGCAAACCGCAGCGAGTGCTCGCCCGTCTCCTGGATCTCGAGCAGCGAGGACCGCGGAGTGCGGGTAGGTCATGCGCACCTGCAGCAAGCCCTCTGTGTCGTAGACCTCCTGCGACTCGCCTGCGATGAAACGCATCGTCTCGCCCGGAATCAACCCGAAGATACCGGCGCCGTTGCCGAAAAGCTGCAACGCCTGCGGGTCCTGGGTCTCGTGCATGACCCGGCTCAGGCCCTCGATGCCGCCCACCAGGACCTTCTTGCCCTGGAGCTCTTGCGCCAGGTTATGGTGTAGAAGGCTGCCGGGCAGTGCCGGGTTCAGCGCCAGGTTCAGCGCAGCGACCGAGCCGTCGCAGGCCTTGTGTACGCTGACCTTCAGGCTGCGCTCGGGGATGCCCGCGCGTGCTGCAATCTGTTCCACGTAGTCCGGCACCACCGGCGTCGTGATCCCGATCAGCACCGCGTCGACCTCGCCCGGCTCCCAGCCCGCGGCGTGGCATGCTTCGATGATGAAGCGAGTCCCTGCCTGAAGCTCCACCTCTTCATGTTCCGCATGGGACAAATCTGGAACGTGGTGGCGGTAGAAGAAGCCAAAGTCGCCGACGTTCAGCGGTCCGCTGTCCAGCGGATGCCCCAGGATGTGCTCGACAATTCCCGGCAGTGCGCTGTTGTCGAGACATTCGCCCCAGGTGCCGTAGGCCCCGCCCAGGCCCAGGCTCGCATTGGTCACATGCTCGATCCCCAGGGGCACGCCCGGCCCCACTGCGATCATCTCTACCTCGACGCCTGGCCGCTCAAAGAAGGAAGGTGTCCTGGTCAATTCATCAGTGTCATTCATCAGTCTGCTCTTTTCAGCTTGGCGAGAACCGGAATGGTGCTCGTTGTGAGAAATATAACACCCGACGTCCTCGAAGGTTGCTCTGCATCGCGGACTTTTTTGGCTATCAGCGTCTCACTTTCTATGCTATCATGCTTGTGCAGCGCTTGATCTGCGCCTGAGACCCGGGGAGTACGACGTGAGCACACCGGTCGAGCCGCTTAGCGAACAGATCCATCTTCTTGGCGACCTGCTCGGGCGCACGATCGTCGAGCAGGAGGGCCACGCGCTCCTCGAGCGCGTCGAGGAAGCCCGGGCGCTGGCGAAGAGCAGCCGCGCCGGCGAGCACGGCGCCGCGCAGCAGCTGCTGAGCCTGGCCCAGCGCCTCTCCCTGCCCGAGGCCCGCGGCGTGGTTAAGGCCTTCACCACTTACTTCCAGCTCGTCAACCTCGCCGAGGAGCAGGAGCGCGTGCGTGTGCTCCACGAACGCGCTTTCCAGGCCGCATCGGAGGCGCGCCCCATCGGGGAGAGCGTGGGCGCTGCGGTCCGCCAGCTTGCCGGCGACGGGGTGACGCCCGGGCAAATGCAGGCCGTCCTCGACCGCCTGTACGTCCAGCCCGTCTTCACCGCGCACCCGACCGAGGCCAAGCGCCGCACGATCCTTGCCAAGCTGCGCCGCATCGCCAACGCACTCGCCCGTCTTGGACTTCAGCGCGCTCACGCCCGAGGAAGAACGCGATGCCTTGGAAAGGGTGGGCGAAGAGATCGTCGCGCTGTGGCAGTCCGACGAGACCCGGCTCCGCCAGCCCACCGTGCTCGACGAGGTCCGCAACGGACTCTACTTCTTCGACGAGGTCCTCTTCGACCTCGTGCCCGTCCTGTACCGCAGCCTCGAGGACGCGCTCGCCGAGTCCTATCCCGGCCAGCAGCTTCACCATCCCGCCCTTCCTCTCCTTCGGCAGCTGGATCGGCGGCGATCGCGACGGCAACCCCTTCGTGACCGTCGCGGTCACCGAAGAGACGCTCCGCGAGCACAAGGCGACGGTGCTGCGGCTGTACCAGCGCAGCCTCGACCGGATGCACGGCCACCTCAGCGCGTCGGCCCGCTACGGCATCTCGCCGGCGCTCTCCGAGAGCCTGGAACGCGACGCCGAGCTTTTCCCCGAGGAGGCGTTGCGGGTCCAGTCGCGCTACCCCATGCAGCCGTACCGGCACAAGGGCGCCTACATCTATCGCAAGCTCGCCGCGACGTTGGAGGCGAACCAGCGCCCGTGGCGGGCGGATCATCTGCCCCTTCCAAACACATACCACGGCGTGGACGAATTCATCGCCGACTTGCGCCTGATGCAGGACAGCCTGCGGCAGCACAAGGGGGAGCGCCTGGCGAACGGCCGCCTGGGCACCCTGATCCGCCAGGCGGAGATCTTCGGCTTCCACCTGGCCGCGCTGGACCTCCGCCAGCACGCGGACCAGCTTCGCAGCGCCCTGACCGAAGTGTTTCGCCGCTACGGCCTGAGCGAGGATTACGGCGCGCTGCCCGAGCAGGACAAGGAATTGTTGCTCACCCGCGAGCTCCTCGGCCGCCGGCCGCTCACGCCCGCCCAGCTCGACTTCAGCGCGGAGACCAACGAGACGCTCGACCTCTTCCGGCTGGTCCGCAAGGCCCACGAGCGCGTCGGTCCCGACGCCATCCAGAACTTCATCATCAGCATGACGACGGGCCCGTCCGACGTGCTGGCGGTGCTCCTCATGGCCCAGGACGCGGGCGTCAGCAGCCGGCTCGACATCGCGCCCCTGTTCGAGACCCTCCAGGACCTCCAGGCCGCGCCGCAGATCATGGAGCAGCTTTTCGGCAACGAGGCGTACCTGGCGCACCTGGCCCAGCGTGAGAACAGCCAGCTGGTTATGCTCGGCTATTCGGACTCGAACAAGGACACCGGCTACCTGACGGCTAACTGGGAGCTGCGCGCAGCGCAGCGCGCCGTCCCCGCGGTCTGCGATCACCACCGCGTCCGCCTGACCCTCTTTCACGGCCGGGGCGGCACCGTCGGCCGCGGGGGCGGTCCCACCAACCGGGCCATCCTCGCGCAGCCGCCCGAGTCGGTCCACGGCCGCATCCGCCTGACCGAACAGGGCGAAACGATCACCAACCGCTACGCCAACCCCGAGCTCGCCCGCCGCCACCTGGACCAGCTTCTGCACGCCGTCCTGCTGCAGAGCGTGCTGCCCGGCGAGCGCACCGGGTCACAGCCGGAGACGCATGAAGCCGGAGGCGCCGGGGATCGCTGCGACGAGGTCATGGCGCAGTTGTCGGAGTACGGCCGCAAGGCCTACCGGGGCTTTGTCCACGAGTCAGAGCGAACCGTCCGGTATTTCTACCAGGCCACCCCGATCGACGCGATCGGCCGCCTGAACATCGGCAGCCGGCCGAGCAAGCGCAAGGCCGGCGGGTCGATCTCCGACCTGCGGGCCATCCCCTGGGTCTTCGCCTGGGCCCAGAGCCGCGCCGGGTTGCCGGGCTGGTATGGCCTGGGCAGTGGGCTGGAGGGCTACATCTCCGGGGACGAAGGCCAAGCTGGAGGAGCTCCGCGGGATGTACCGCGACTGGCCCTTCTTCCGCGCGTTGATCGACAACGCGCAGCTTTCCTTGCGCCAGGCCGACATGGGGATCGCGGAGATCTATTCGGCCCTGGCCGAGGAAGAGGTGCGGGGGGCGGTCTTTCCTGCCATCCTGGAGGAGTACCGCCGGACCGAGGCGTGCATCCTCAAGCTTACCGATCAGGCCGAGCTGCTGGACAACGAGCCCTGGCTGAAGCGCTCCATCCAGCTTCGCAACCCGTACATCGATCCGATGAACTACCTGCAGGTCGCGCTCCTCCGCCGCTGGCGCGAGGCCCAAGGCGCCGAGGCCGACGCGCTGCGCGAGTCCGTCCTCTTGAGTGTGAACGGGGTTGCGGCAGGACTTCGTAACACCGGCTAACCGGTCCGTGAAGACAAAACGAACCACAAAGGAACCAAGACACTAAGCATCCACCAAGTATAGCAAAAACGCATTCGTAAACTCTGGTTTCTTTGTTCTTTGTGGATACCGTCGACTTCGCCCCAACAGCCACCCCAGGATGACCGCCGCCGCTTCCTTGTCGAGCGGTTGGTTGAAGTTGCCGCACTTCGGGCTCTGCACGCAGCTTGGGCAGCCCCCCGAACACGGGCACGCCTTGATCACGTCGAGCGTCGCGGCCCACAGCTCGGGCAGCAGGTGGAAACCCTTTTCCGCGATCCCCACCCCGCCCGGGAAGCCGTCGTAGATGAAGATCTGCGCCGCGTCCGTGTCCGGGTGCCGCGGCGTGGACAGCCCGCCGATGTCCCACCGGTCGCACATCGCGAACAGCGGCAGAATCCCGATCGCCGCGTGCTCCGCCGCATGGATTCCGCCGAGGAAATCCAGCCCGCGCGCCGCGAGCAGCGGGGGCAGCTCCGGCGGCAGGTCCCACCACATCGCCACCGTCTCGTACTCGGTCAGCGGCATGTCCAGCCCCTCTTCGCCCAGCACCGTCTCGCTGAAGTGCTGGATGCGCCGGTAGCCGATGACCTGCGAGCGCACCCTTACCCGGCCGAGATACGCGAGCAGCCCTGCGGGCGTCTCCCGGTGCCGCGTCGAGCGCACGATCCGCACGTCGTTCAGCTCCCGCGGCTGGGTGTAGTAGTCCACCGGCGCCTGCTCGACGATCGCGTGCCGCAGGTCGTAGTTGAACTCGGTCACGAGGTACGACTCGCCCTGGTGCAGGTAGACCGCGCCCGGGTGTACGCGCTGCGGCGCGGTGGACGCGCTGATCTCTTCGATCATCTTGTAGGTGTTGTTCGCGTCCAGCACCGCAAAGCGGTCGCCCTCCGCGTCCCGCAGGCTCACGTCCTGCGCGGGGTAATCGCTCGCCCGGTAGACCCACTTCTCGCCCGTGTACTCCAGCGTCCCCGCCCGCTCCAGCTCCACCATCGCGTCGACGAAGCCCGGCCCGAACAGCGCCTCGTCGTCCTGCCCGCCCTCGTCCGCCCGCAGCGGCGATTCGTGCGCCGCGCACGGCAGGTGGCGCTGCAGGATGTACACGTTGTCCGGGTCGAGCAGCGCGTTCTCGCTCGGCTTGCCCAGCAGCACGTCCGCATGCCGCATGTAATACTGGTCGAGCGGGTTGTCGAGCGCGATGAGCATGGAGAGCGCGGGGTCGGACCCGCGGCCCGCCCGCCCCGCCTGCTGCCACATCGACGCGATCGTCCCCGGATATCCCACCAGCAGCGACGCGTCCAGCCCGCCGACGTCGATGCCCAGTTCCAGCGCCGACGTGGCCGTCACGCCGGTCAGCCGGCCCCCGAACAGCTCCCGCTCGATCCGGCGCCGCTCCTCGGCCATGTACCCGGCCCGGTACGCCGCGACCTTGTCGACCAGCTCCGGTCGGGTCTTGCTCAGGTGCTGGCGCGAATAGCGCAGCAGCAGCTCCGCGACCACCCGCGCGCGGGCGAAGGCGATCGTGCGGACGTCCGCCGACACCAGCTGCGTGAACAGCTCCGCGGCCTCGTGGTTTGCGCTGCGCCGCGCCGTGCGCGCCTTGTCGATGAAAGGCGGGTTCCACAAGGCAAAGGTCCGCGGCCCGTGCGGCGAGCCGTCGTCGCCGATCACCGTGACCGGCAGTCCGGTGAGCAGGTTGAAGTGCTCGGCCGGGTTGGCGATGGTCGCGGAGGTGGCGATGAACTGCGGCCCGACGCCCGGTGCGGCGGAAACGCCAACGACTGCCCGCTCGCCTGCCGTTCGGTCGCCTCCGGCCCGTGCCCGCGCTCCGGATGACCGACGCCCGGGTCCGCCGCGCCGACCCATCCCCCTGGTAGATCGCGCACACCCGGCGCAGCCGCCGCAGCACGCAAGCCACCTGCGACCCGAACACGCCCCGGTACGTGTGCGCCTCGTCGATCACCACGTACTTCAGGTGCCTGAAGAACTCGGCCCACAGCGGGTGATTGGGCAGGATGCCCGCGTGGAGCATGTCCGGGTTCGTGAGCAGGACGCGCGCCTGCTTGCGGACGCGCGCCCGCGCGGCCTGGGGCGTGTCGCCGTCGTACGTCGCGGCGAGCGGGTTGATGATCCCTTCCCCCGCGGCCTTGACCAGCCCCTGCCATTTCCCGAGCTGATCCTGCGCCAAGCGCCTTGGTCGGGTACAGGTACAGTGCGCGCGCCAGGGGATCGCGGGCCAGGGCTTCGAGCACCGGGATGTTGAAGGCGAGCGTCTTGCCCGACGCGGTCGAGGTGGCGACGACGACGTTATGGCCGTCGAGCACCGCATTGATCGCCTCCGCCTGGTGCGCGTACAGCCGCTCCGCGCCGCTCGCGTTCAGCGCGCGCTGCACCGGCGGGCTGAGCCGCCCGCGCAGCTGCCCGTAACGCGGCGCGCGCGGCGGCAGGGTCTGCACGTGTACGATCTGCCCGGCATACCCTTTACTGTGGCGCAGGTTGTCGAGAAACTGCGACGGATCGAAGGTCATTCCGCTCTGACGCCGTTCGAGCACCCTCAAACGGGTCGTCATCTCCCGATACCGATTCCAAGATGAGAACCGCAGCCACACCTCCGAGGTCTCGCAGACCTCGGAGGTGTTCGTATGCAGTTCCCACTATGGAACGAGTTTAGATAATTGGTTCTATTTTACCACAGCGGACCATATCGCGGAGCGCCTGGAGCGTGCTATAATCGCCTCCATCCGTCCTATCACCCGCTTCGTCCGCGCCCTACCAAGGAGCCAGCCGTGAGCGCCCTTCTTACCGAGCAAATGCTGATCCTGTTCGCCATCCTTGCCATTGGCTCCTGGCTCGGCAGCCTCTCTTATCGCGGCGTTTCCCTGGGCACCGCGGCCGTCTTCTTCGTCGGCCTCGCTTTCGGCCACTTCGGCTTGACCGTCCCCCGCCCGGTCATGGATCTCGGCCTGCTGCTCTTCGTCTACGCGGTCGGGCTCCAGGCCGGTCCCCGCTTCTTCCGCACCTTCCGCCGCCAGGGCCGCGAGTTCGTCATCGTCGCGGCCGCCGCGATCCTCGCCGCGGGCATCATGACGGTCCTGATGGCGAAGGTCTTCGGCATGACCTGGGCGCTCGCCGCGGGCATGTTCACGGGCGCGCTCACCAACACCCCCGCGCTCGCCAGCACCGCCGACGCCGTCGGCCGCCTCGACCCGAACCAGGCCGCCGCGGTCCTGGTCGGCTACGGCATCGCCTACCCCTTCAGCATCGTCGCCGTCACCCTCTTGATCCCCGTTCTGCCGAAGCTGCTCGGCCGCAGGATCGACGACGCGGAGCGCGACTGGCGCAGCAGCCAGGCGGGCGAGCGCACGAGCCTCAGCAAGAAGCAGTTCCAGGTCATCAATGCCAACCTGGAGGGCAAGCGCCTCGGCGAGCTCGACACGCACCGGCTGAGCCAGGTCAACATCTCGCGCATCCAGCACGAGGGCGAGGTGGTCACGGGCACGCCCGACGTCGTCCTGCACGTCGGCGACGTGCTGCTCGCCGTGGGCACGGATGAAGAGCTGGAGAAGCTGCGGCTCCTGGTCGGGCAGGAGGTGCTGGTGGAAATGCCGGCCAGCGCCCGCACGGTCAGCCGCGAGATGTTCGTTACCGAGGAGAAGCTGGCCGGCAAGCGGCTCATGGACCTGCACGTGTGGGACCGCTACGCGGTGATCGTCACCCGCATCCGCCGGGCCGGCGTCGAGATCACGCCGGTCGGCACCAGCACGCTGGAGCTTGGCGACACGCTGCGGGTGGTGGGCGACGACGCGGCGCTGAACGAGTTCAACCGCCTGGTCGGCGGCAACACCCGCAAGATCGACGAGACCAACATGGTGCCGTTTCTCATCGGCATCCTGCTCGGCATCCTCGTCGGGCTGATCCCGATCCCGCTGCCCAACGGCCTCTCGATCAAGCTCGGCGCCGCGGGCGGCGCGCTCCTGGTCAGCCTCCTGGTCGGGCACTTCGGCCGGATCGGGCCCTTCCCGCTCTACGTCCCCGTGGCCGCCCGCAACATCTCCCGCGAGCTGGGCCTGATGCTGTTCCTCGGCGGCGCCGGGGCCAATGCGGGCACGCAGTTGGTGAAAGTGGTGCAGGAGCAGGGCGGCGGGATGTTCCTGGCGGGCGCGGGGATTACGGTCGTTGCGGTCCTCGTCACGGTGATCGTGACGCATCTCATCTATCGGATGAACCTGTTATCGGTGCTCGGCCTGACCAGCGGCGTGATGACGAATCCACCCGCGCTCGCCGCCGCCGTCCAGCAGACGTCCACCGACGTCCCCGCGGTGACCTACGCCAGCGCCTACCCCGTCGTCCTGATCTTCAAGATCCTCGTGGCCCAGGTGTTGGTCCAGGTCCTGCGGTTGTTGTAGCGCAAGTTGCCAACTTGCGCTACGGCCATGTCTGAATCCAATCCGGGTTAGTGCTCGAACTCCTTCACCTCGGGGTCCCTGATCATCGCCTCGGCCACCTGGCGGTGTACCGACGGTTTTCCTGCCACCTGCCACAGGAGAACCAGGCAGTCCTTGCCCTTGGTCCGGCTTTCTTCGCGTACGCTCAGTCCCGCATCCTCAAAGGCCTTCATCAGCCGGTCGGGCTTGCCCGGGTCGCCCGTCACGGTGATCTTGTATGACTTGAAGGCGTTGGCGCGCTGGAAGACACGCTCGAACGAAGGCAGGATGCTGAGCACGAAGATCACGAGCGCAGTCGCAATCAGCGTGAACACGATGCGGCCCACGCCCATCCCGATCCCGAGACCGGCTGCAACCCAGATCGTCGATGCCGTGGTCAGCCCGAGCACCTGTCCCCGCCGCACGATGATCACGCCCGCGCCCAGGAACCCGATGCCCGACACGATCTGAGCTGCTATGCGGCCGGCATCTCCGGGATGCGCAATCTGGATTGAGAAGATGGTGAACAGGCACGAGCCGACGCAGATGAGGATGATCGTCCGCATCCCGGCGGACTTGTCGCGGTACTCCCGCTCCGCGCCCAGTGCGAGGCCCGCGAGGAAGGCAGCGACGAGCTTGACCAGGTCGTTCGTATTGACAGCCGCCATCTGCGTCCATTCCATGCTCAACCCTCGGCTACCACCGCGTGCCGGCTGTCCGCCCTGCCCAAACGCCTAAGTCAGTTGGCTGTCGGCCTCCCGGATCAGCCCTTCGGCGTACTCCAGCAGCAGCTTCTTGCGCGTCTCGGCCACTTGCCGGGTGTCCAGGAAGCGGTCCAGCATCTGCACCGGCGTCAGCGCCTCGACCGAGACGCCGCCCAGCCGGTCGCGCACCTGCCGCTGCACGTCCCGCTGGATCGAGGCCACGTCGTACGCGTCCTTCAGCGCCAGCTTGATATCCCGGTCGACCAGCCGCGCCTCCTGCGCTTCGTCGATCGCGATCTGCAGCCGCACGACCGTTTGTGAAAGGTCTCCAGACTCCTCGATCCGTCTCACGACCGCGGCCGTCAGGATCCTCCGTCTCGCGCGCGTCTGCCCTGATCGTCAAGAAGGAACGTGGCGCCTTGTGATATTGTTCCTCAAACTTCCAGGTCGTCTGCCCTTCTCCGATGGTTGCCACCACCCAGCCCTTCGGTTCCCGCTCCTCGCCGAAGTCGATCCGCTCCGGGCTGCCGCTGAAGATGATTGGCGGCTGCTCGTCGTGGTTCAGGCTCTGGTGCTTGTGGATGTGGCCCAGCGCCACGTACCGCCACGCCGGGTCGGCCAGCGCGGCGCTGCGGTCCACCGCCACGTCGCGCCCCACCATGATGTTGCGCTCCGAGCCGTGCGCCGCCTCGTCCACGCTGAAGTGCCCCGCGAGGATGGCCGGCGTATCCGCATCCTGCCGGACGCGGTGCGCGAGGTCCATGATGCGGTCGGTCAGCCGCCGGCTCAGCAGCCGGTCCAGCTCTTCGACGCTCTTGCCCTCGCCGTCCTCCCGCGCGATGTGGTCCTGGCGCAGCGGATAGGGTGCGGTGGCCACCTGGAGCATCTGGCCCCGCCGGCACTTGATCGGCATGACCGCATAGTCCGCGCCAACGTAGACGTTCCGCACCTGCAGCGTGTCGAATATGCTGATGGACGTCGCGCGGCGCTGCACAGGCGGCAAGTCATGGTTGCCCGACCAGCAGCACCACCGGTATCCCGGCATCCGCCACCCGCTTGATCCGCCGCGCGAATTCCCGCTGGAACGTCGGGTTCGGGTCCCGCATCTTGTACGCGTCGCCAGCAAAGACAAAGATGTCCACCCCTTCGTCGATCGCATAGTCCGCCATATCGGTCAGCCGGCGCAGGAAGTCCATCACCCGGCCGTGAATCCCCGTCTCCGGGTCCATCCGGCCGTAGTTCTCCATGCCGATGTGCAGGTCGGCCGTGTGCAAGAGCTTAATTGGTTTCATCCCTAATCAAATCCCGCAAAACCCGGATTCCGCCCCGTCAGCTTATCCAGCGTCACCAGCTCGACGGCCCGCTCCTCCGCATCCCGGAAGCCCATCGCCCGGTAAAAGTCCAGGTCGTACCGCCGCGTCTGGACGACGACCGGCATCGGGACCGCGTGGCCGAGGATCAGCGCCTGCTCCCGGGTGTCCAGGCGGGCCAGCACTTCCTTCAGCCCGCCGGCCCCGCTCACGCCCGACAGCACCGCCTTGATGTCGCTCTCGTCGTCCAGCAGCATGGTCACCCGCGTGCCGATCTGCGACATGACCTCCGGGTCGATCCCCGACGGCCGCTGGTCCACGATGAAGAGCGTCACGTTGTACTTACGCAGCTCGCGTGCGATCGTGCCGAAGATGGTGTTGCTCGCGATCGCGGGGTCGAGGAACTTGTGCGCCTCCTCGATCGTGATGACGAGCGGCTTCGGCTCCTTCGCCGAGTCTCCGAACGCCTCTTCCTTCTTCTTCACGTACTGCTGGTGGATCCGCCGGGTCAGGAAGTTCGCGACGAAGATGTACGCGCTCAGGTCCGACCCGTACCGCCCGAACTCCAGCACGACGCTCTTCCCCTGTTCCAGGTAGTCCAGGATGCGCCCGACCGAGTTGTCGTGCGCCTTGGGCTTGAGGAACGAGTAGTTGCGCATCCGCTCGAACCGCCGGCGGAGCGCCGCCAGCGTCTGCTGGCCCTGCCCCAGGTCTTCGGCCAGCGCCTTCAGCCCCTTGGTTTCCTTGCCGGTGTCCGCGTCGAAATCGCCGTAGGCGTCGACCCACTCGTCGTCCAGGAAGTCCTTCAGCCAGTCCCTGCCGAACTTCCGGTACATCGCATACACCGCGCCCACCTGCGGCTCGCTCAGGTTGAGGATGCCCGCCAGCATCTCCAGGTCCTCGGGCACCACCTGGTCGTAGCCGATGGTGACCGTATAGTCCGGGTTCGACTTGCGCCGCCGCGACGATTCGTCGTCGAGCGTGAAGATGCTGATCTTGCCCGGGAAAATCTGCTTCAGCCCCTTGACCCGGTTGATGTCCTCGGACGAGCCTTCCCAGCCGTACTCGTTGTGCATGTCGAAGATCAGGTTGACCGCCACATCCTCGCGGATCGCGCCGGCGAGCAGCAGCCGGGAGAGGAACGTCTTGCCCGTGCCCGACTTCCCGAACACGCCCGACGACCGCTCGACCAGCCGCTCGAGGTTCAGGGTCACCTTCACGCCTTCCATATCCAGCGGCGCGCCGATATGGAAGAAGTGGACGTCCTTCGTCCCCACCTTGCGCTCGCCCTCCGGCCCAAACACCTGGTCGACCTCGCCCTGGCTGGCGGTCGACACTGGGGTGAAGTGCTCCGGCACGGTCTTGACCGGCTTAGGCTCCGCGGCATCGTTGTCCAGGATCAGGAGCGGGCTCAGGTGAACCGTCCCGAAGGTCGTCGTGCCGCGGTAGATGTCGGCGATGAACGGATCCGCGTAGTTGGGCGGCTGCTTGGTGATCTCCGGGTTGGTCGCGTCGAGCGCCACGTCCGTGACCATGCAGAAGAAGCGCCGGGCGCGCCCCGCGCGACGACGTACCGCCCCACCGCCAGGTCCTCGATCGAGATGGCGCGGTCCAGCTTGACCGCCAGCCCCTCGGACAGCGAGCCGCCAATCACCACGCCGAGCTGATCGCGCGCCTCGACGCTCGCCTGCCGCTCGGCCACCTCTTCGTTCCGCGACTTCAGGCTGTCGAATGAATTGTCATCCATGACGTCATTCATTCTCTTCCGCGACCTTTACCAGGTGGACCTTTGTGTACGCCAGCCGGAACCCCAGCCGCTCGACGTTGCGCTGCGACGCGCTGCCCGGCTCCGTATGGACGATCGCCAGGTCGCAGCCCAGCCTCTGCGCCTCGGCCAGCCGGCTCGCCAGCAGCGCGCTCTGAACGCCCCGATTGCGAAACAGGGGCCGCGTGCTTGCCCCGAACAACTCCGCGGCGCCTTCGTGGATCGACAGTGTCCCCGCGCCCGCCGCCTCGCCTTCGATCCAGGCCAGGTAGCAGGTGGTGTGCGCCATGTAAGGATAGGCCGCGATCACCGCCGACCGCCCGGGCTCGGCCTCTTCGCTGTCCAGCCCGCCCTTGAACGCCACCCTCGCCCACAGTGTGGCTTCGTCGTAGTTCGCCGGGCAAATCACGATGCCCTTGGGCAGGTGGAAATCCTCCGTCGGGCTGATCTCCCGCACCCACGTGTGCATGAACATGTCCATCCGGTACCCGCCGCCGAGCAGCTCGAGCAGCGAGGGGTCGGCCAGCGGGCACAAGCTCACCTGCGCCGCCACACGATAGTTCCTGAAGAACGCCTCCAGCTCCGCGAATTCCGCCTCCGAAACCGGCCCGTGCAGTCCGATCCCTACCGCCCGGTTGAACGGCGAGTTGGGGCCGGCGTATACCGCCGCCCCGCCGGCCACTGCCAGCACGGCCGGATTCACCTCGGGCATCACGCACGGCCGCGCCCGGGCATAGTCCGCGTACTTCGCGGTCTCGGCCGCTTCCAGACGGCGGGCCAGCTCAAGGTCTGCGAACATCACTGCCCCTTTGCCGCGTCATGCGCCCGAGTACTTCGTCCTCAGGTAGTTGATGTAAGGTTCGATCGTCAGCTCCCCGCCCGTAACTCGCTGCACCAGCTCGGCCGCCGTGAACTTCGACCCGTACTGGTAGATGTTCTCCCGCAGCCAGCCCAGCAGGGTGTCAAACCGCCCCTCGCTCATCTGCCGTGGGATTTCCGGGTGCGCTTTGAGCGCGGCGTCGAAGAACAGCGCGCTCATGATGTTCCCCAGCGTGTACCCCTGGAACACCCCGCCGATCCGGAACGCATACCAGTGGACGTCTTGCAGGCAGCCGTCCCTGTCGTCGGGCGGCTCGATGCCCAGGTCCTCGCTTGTACGCGGCATTCCACGCGTCCGGCAGGTCCCTGACGGCCAGCCGGCCTTCCAGCATGTCCGCCTCCAGCCCGAAGCGGATCATCACGTGCAGGTTATACGTCAGCTCGTCCGCGTCCGTCCGGATCAGCGACCGCTGCACGTTGTTGATCGCCCGGTAGAAGACCTCCCCGGGGACGCCGTCAAGTTGCTGCGGGAACACCTGCTGCAGCCGGGGGTAATAGAACTGCCAGAACTCGCGGCTCCGGCCCACGAGATTCTCCCACAGCCGCGACTGGCTTTCGTGTACGCCCGACGACGTCCCCGACCCGAGCGGCGTCGCCTCGTACGCCGGGTTGATCCCCTGCTCGTACATCGCATGCCCGCATTCGTGGACCGTGCTGAAGAGCGCGTCGCCCAGGTCGCGTTCCTTGACGCGCGTCGTGATCCGCACGTCGCCCAGTGAGAACTTCGTGGTGAACGGGTGCGCGGCCCGGTCCAGCCGCCCGCGCTCGAAGTCGTACCCGATCCCCCGCGCCACCTCGAGCCCGAAGCGCCACTGGTCCGCGTCGGGGAAGGTCTGCTTCAGACACGCATCGTCCACCGGCTCCGCCGACGTCACGCTCTCGACCAGCGGCACCAGCTCGCGCCGCAGCTGTTCGAACAGCGGCCGGATCGTCGCCACGCTCATGCCGTAATCGCTTTCCTCGATCAGCGGGTCCATGATGTGCTGGTACGGTGCGGAAAAGTCCGCGTAGCGTCGGGTGAGATCGAGCGTCTTCTCCAGCATCGGCCGCACCGCGGCGAAATTGTTCTCCGGCCTGGCCTTCTCCCATGCCTGGAAGGTTCGGTTCGCGTGCTCGTACATCTCCGCGACGAAGTCGGACGGCACCTTGACCGCCCGCTCGTACTCCCGCCGGGCCACCCGCACGAGCGCAGCATCGTCGTGGTCGTAGGGCAGCCCTTCCGCGTAAGCCTGCACGTCGTCGAGGAGCCGGCCGAATGCGGGGTCCGTCAGCCGTTCGTGCGCCAGCCGCCCGAGAAGCGCAAGCTGCCGCGCGCGTGCCGGCCCGCCTCCCGCCGGCATTTGCGTCTGCTGGTCCCAATCCAGGAGCGCGCCGGCCAGCGCCAGGTCGGCGTACTCCGCATAATGCGCCTTCAGCTCTGCCAGTTTCGTCTCGACGGTCATTTTGCCTCCCGGTGCGCCAGGGTGGCCGTGGCCTGCGCGGTCGCCAGCAGCAGGATATCCTGCACGTTGACGTGCAGCGGCCGGGTCACCGCCCAGAGGATCGAATCCGCGACGTCTTCCGGCGACAGCGGGTGCAGGCCGTGGTAAACCTTCTTTGCCCGCGCTTCGTCGCCGTGGAATCGCACGAGGCTGAATTCCGTCTCCACCATCCCCGGCTCGACGTTCGTCACCCGGATGCCCGAACCCAGCAAGTCGATCTTCAGACGACCGGCTGATGATTGCCACCGCCGCCTTCGACCCGCAGTAGACGGCCCCGCCCGCGTACGGGTCACGCCCGGCCACCGAGCCAATGTTCACCACGTGCCCGCGCTTCCGCTGGACCATGCCCGGCAGCACCGCCCGCGTGACATACAGCAGTCCCTTCACGTTGGTATCGATCATCTCGTCCCAGTCGTCGGTCGATCCCTCGTGCAGCGGCGCCATTCCCCGCGATAAGCCCGCGTTGTTGACCAGGATATCGACCGCCTGCCACTCCGCGGGCAGGTTGCCGAGCTTGTCCGCCACGTCCGCCTGCCGCCGCACGTCGAGAGGAATCAACAGCGTTTCAGTTCCGTGTCGTTCCTTCAGCCCGGCCGCCAGTTCCTCCAGGCGTTCCGCCCGCCGGGCCGACAGGATCAGCCGCGCGCCCTCGGCGGCGAGTGCGGCGGCCGTGGCGGCGCCAATCCCCGAGCTCGCGCCCGTGACCAGGACAGTCTGGCCCTTGATCGACAATGATGGCATGCCTCTTGCTCCTCTTCTCTGTGACCCTCGCCCACTTTCTCTCCCGTACGGGCGACCGGCCGGTCGCCCGTACATGTACGTCTATCGCAGCTGCGTCAGTATACCGTCCAGGCGAGATAAGTCCAACGCCAGCAGCTTTGCCAGCTCCCGCCCCGCGCTCACCAGGTACTGCTCGCGCTCGACGTTCGTGGGCCGGGCCTCGCTCGCGGCCCGCAGCGCCGCGACGATCACCTGATCGACATTTGGGCTGAGCGATGAGATGATCAGCCGCAGCCAGTCCTGCCGCTCGGTGAAGCGAACGGTATCGCTGCCGTTGCAGGTATAGATCACATCCAGCGTGCGCGGCGGCTGGGGCGGCAGACGATGAAATATCTTCCCATCTTTGCCGAACCCGACTGTCTGCACGTCAATCACGACGGGAACCTGGCGTCTCTGTCTCTGATCTTCGATGTATTCAGGCCGGTCCTCGCCGGCCGCCACCAGCTGCCGGACGAACGCGTCGTCTTCGATCGTCACGTTGAATGTCATGCCGTATATGACTTCTCCCCCGCGCCCGTCGGCTCGCAGCAAGGCCCCGAGTTGCGGCGTCAGGTTGTCTTGGTCCGCAATGAGCTGCTGGCACCCAACCGTGAAGTTGGCCGTCGTGGAGCGAAGCACACGCCCTACTTTGATACTGTCAGCCACGTCATTTCCTCCGCGCGCTTGTGAGCATTTTGCTTTGGGACTTGAACGAGGTCTCTGGAGCAATGCCGTTCTTCCACATGATCTGGGTCAGAAACTGGTTCAGAGACGCTTTTTCGTCCTCGGTGACCACCGCCAGTTCGTGCGCCCTTGCCAGGACGTAGGGATAGGGCAGGGGTTCGCAGTTCGACGTGACGACCGACTGGGCGATAGCCAGGCGTTCGGGGTCACACGCAACCCACCCGGGAACTTCGAAGCGCGCAATGACGGGAGCGTCGCCGCGTCCCGGTCGTGCGACGTTCGCATAGAAGAACGCGATGCGATCGCCCCTGCCGTCACGCCCAGACGACCGTTCTTCGTAACGATCGTTGCTGGCAGTCGTCGGCACAAACAAGGCGCTTCGTTCGTATGGCTTCAGCGTCGAAAACAGCTGCCGGTCGGTAAGGCTGATGAAGTCTCCCTTTCGCAGCGAATCACGCGTAATCTGCTCCATCTGCATCGAGATGAGTTCCAGTATCCTGAGGACGTACGCGCTCCTGGGACGGTCCGTGTACCCGATCGGGATTGCGCCGGCGCGGCGCAGGCGGATCATCTGCTCCACGAAACCGTCCATTTCCTCGTTCAGCGCGGCTGACTGTTCGTTTGCCGAGCCGATCCACGGCAGCAGCGGCCCGTCGGTGAGGGCGATAATCGGGACCGACGGTGTCGCCTCCCATCGCCGCCCGCTCGTCCTCGACCAAATCCGCCAACGCCCGGAGCTCGCGGCGCCCGCGCTCCGCGCCGATTTCTTCGTCTGATCGGAGCTGCCCACTCGCGTTGTAAATGTCTTCTTCTTTATAGAAGAGCTCTGGCCGGCTGGTGACGGCCGGCGCCTCCGCCGCTTCCAACCCGGAACACGATCGTCCCGATGTTGATCACGAAATAGAGCGCGGCGGCATCGCGGTCGGGGAAGATCTGGCTTCCATCGGCCGCGATCAAAACCGCGCGCGTCACATCGGCAGCCGCCTCTCTTGCATCGTCAAGCCTGTCACCAAGTGGAACAGCTCCTCTGCGCCATGCGTCCGTTTCTTGAGCGCGCTTGATTTTCGCGAGCAGGTCCTCGGTAACGGTTCCCTGCGTGCGCAAGCGCGCCTGGGCGTTCGCTATATCGCCCTTGAGCTTGCTCTGGCGGTCGACGATGGCCGAGCCCATCGCGTTAACCTGCCGCGGTTAACCGGTTCAATTCCAGCGTCACTTCTACGCTCCTGAGCCGTCCGTTACCACAAGGGCACAAAGTCCACCAAGAACTTCGTGCGTCTTCGTACCTTTGGTTCTTGGTGGTTACACTCGAACGTATATTCGCAATGCCATTATAGCAAGCCCAATGCATTCGGGCAAGTCATTGACAAATCCGGCGCGTCGACTTAGAATTGCTATATAGGTTTTTGAGACACCTAAGGAGGGTCCCCATGGCCGAATCTCTCCGCGCGACAGTGGGGCAGTTCAGCAGCTCGGCCGGGCGCTGGCAGCCGCGCGCTGCCAACGTGCGCGCCGTCGAGCCGGCCGCCGACCATCCGCGAGCGGAACGGGGCAGCCTCTACCTGCTCATCGAAGTCACCGGCGCGGGCGGCGGCAACGCGGCGCTGTACCGCCAGATGCTCAATGCCGCCCAGACGGCCTACTATGAAATCGGCGAGGCCGTCGAAGTGGCCCTGCGCCAGTCCGTGCGCGAGGTGCAGGCCATCCTGCGCCGTGCAAACGAGGCGCTTCCCGAGGCGCAGTGGCGCGCCGGCATGACGATGGTCGTTCGCTACGGCAACCACCTGATCATCGGCCAGGCCGGGCCCGCACTGTTGCTCGTCAGCCATCCCAAGACCGTCAACGTCTATCCGGAGAAACCCGGCGATTCCGGCCCTGCCTTAGGCGGCGCCGAGCGACCCGAAGTCTTCATCTACGACACCACGCTCGAGCCCAGCAGTATCGTCCTGCTCGCCCAGAGCAACTGGACCGGCCAGGTCCGGCTGGAAGCGCTCGCCGTCGCCGCGGCCGCGGCCAACGTCAACGCCGCCACCCAGTACCTGGGCCAGCTTGCGGGCAAGGCCGATCTCACCGCGCTGCTCATCGGCTTCGATTACGACATCCCCTCGGTTAGGGAAGAGAGCGCGGGGATCAAGCCTTTGCCGGCCGGCGGCCCGACCGGCGTCGTCGCAGCCGCCGAAGCCGAGTCCGAGCCGCCCAAGCCGCAGGGCAAGGGCCTGTTCGCCGGGCTGTTCGCCAAAAAGGCCGTCGCGGACCGTGCCGAGCCGGCCGCGGAAGAAGCAATCGCACCCGAGCCTGAAGAGGAGTTTGCCGAGCCTGAGGACCTCCTCCCGCCGGCCCGCGCCGTGACCACGGCCCCGCCCGTGGCCCCTCCACCGGCCCGTCCCGCCGAGCCGCCGCCGTCGCCCGAGGAGTGGAAGGCCGCCGTCGCCCGCGAGGAGCGGATGGCGATGCCCCCGCCGCTTGCCGTCCCGGCCGCCGCGGCTGCAGTGGCGGCGCCGGTCGCCCCGCCGCTTCCCGTCCCCGAAGAGACGTACGAGCCGGAGCCGGTCGTGCCCGTGCCGCCGCCCCCGCGCAGGCGGAGCGCATGGGCTTTGGTCGTGGCCGTCGTGCTGATCCCGCTCCTTATCGTCGGCGTCATCGTGGCGATGCTGTATGTTCGGACGGAAGCGGCGGACAAGCAGTTCGCAGACCGTCGTGGCCGGCGCGCAGGACGCCATCACCCAGGCTGAGGGCGCCGACGACGCGGGCGCATCCCAGCGGCTGGGCAGCGCCAAGGAGTTCCTCGACCAGGCCGAGCGCGCTGCGCCCCGACGATCCGAAGCTGAAGGAGCTGCAGACCCGCTACGACAACCTGGTCATGCGGGTGGAGAAGGTTACCCCGCTCTACGGCATCGTCCCGCTCTGGCCGTTCCAGCCCGAGACCGGGCACCAGCTCGCCCGCGTCGTGGTCAGCGGCGAGTCGGTCTTCGTGCTCGACAAAGGGCCGCAGGACGTCTGGCGCTTCATCCGGTCTTCCCTCGGCGACAGCGTCAAGCCCGCGAGCGACAAGCCGGTGGTGCGCAAGGGCGATCCGGCCGGCGACAAGACGGTCGGCGACCTGCTGGACATGAGCTGGATCGAGGCCGCCACCGCGAACCAGCGCAGCATGCTCTACACGCTCGACGTGCCCGGTTCGCTCGATCGCCTACGACGAGGTCTACGGCCCGAAGGTCCTGCAGATCAACCGCTCCAAGTGGGTAACCCCGCAGGTGGTCGCCGGATACAACGGCAACCTCTACGTGGCCGACCCGGGCGCGGACCAGATTTGGCGCTACGCGCCAACCGCCAACGGCTACGAAGGCGAGCCGTCCGGCTGGTTCCAGGCGGGCAAAGCGCCCGACATGGCAAACCTGGTCGACCTGGGCATCGACGGCCGCATCTGGATGCTGTACTCCGACGGCCGGCTGCTCAAGTTCCTCAGCGGCGAGCAGCAGCCCTTCACCTGGACCGACCTGCCCGATCCCCTGAACGGCCCGACCGCGCTCGCCGTCTCCCAGGAGGGCGACCGCCTGTACGTTGCGGACCCGGGCAACGCCCGCATCGTCGAGGCGACGAAGGACGGCAAGTTCCTGCGCCAGTTCAAGGCGCGCGAAGGCGACCTCCTCCGCAACGTCCGCGACCTATACCTGGACGAAGCCAAGGGCTTCTTCTACATCGTCACCGGCGACCAGCTCTACAAAGCGAGCGTGCCCCAGCCGGGGGCCGACCCAGTAGCCCCTCTGGAACCCACAGCACCCTGGCGCCGTCTCAGTTCGAGGCGGCGCTTTTATTTGCGCGCCTCGCCGCCCGCTTTCTTTGGTCATGTGCGCGCTGAGGGTTATAATTACAGGCTATGTCAGAAAACACACCCGCTTCTCGGCCTTCCCCCGGCCGTCGTTCGCTCCTGTCGGGCCTCCTGCTCGGCGGGTTGCTGACCGTTTTCGTTGCCATGCTGGCGTACGTCGCCTTCCTGTTCCTTTCCTGGGGCCAGGCCGCCGCGCAGCAGGCGCCCGAGCTCCCGCCTCTGGCGCTGCCGAAGATCGTCCGCCCGGCTTCCGAGCAGAACACTCAGCCCGCGTCCGCCCAGCTGCCGTTCTTCCGGCAGGTCGGCCGCGCGGCGCAGCAGGAGGAGACCACTCCCGCGGTCAAGCGGACCACCATCCTGGTGCTCGGCGTCGACGCCCGGCCCGGCCAGAAGATCGCCCGCACCGACTCGATCATCCTGCTGACCTTCAACCCCGAGACCAACTCCGCGGGCATGTTGTCGATTCCCCGCGACCTGAAGGTCCGGCCCTCGTCGCTCAACCGCGACATGAAGATCACGTCCGTCTACCCGGCGGGCGAAGCCGTCGGCTATCCCGGGGGCGGCGCGGCCCTGCTCGAGCAGACGATCGACGAGCTTGCTCGGCTACCCCATCGACCACTATGTCATCGTCAACTTCGAGGGCTTCAAGCAGATCATCGACCTGATCGGCGGCGTCGACATCACCGTGCCGTACGAGATCTACGACGATAAGTATCCCGACGACAACTACGGTTACCTGCCGCCCATCCATTTCCTGCCCGGCAAGCAGCACATGGACGGCGACACCGCGCTCAAGTACGCGCGCACCCGCCATGCAGACAACGACTACGCCCGGGCCGGCCGCCAGCAGCAGGTCATCATGGCAATCAAGGACAAGGTGACGTCCCAGGGCCAGATGGCCGCCTTGCTGCCCCGGCTGCCCGGCCTCGCCGTCGCCATGGCGAACTCGGTCCAGACCGACATGCCGATCGACAAGGCGCTCACCCTGGCGCGGCGTCGTCGACAAGATGGACCTGAACAACATTGCGCGGGTGGTCATCAACCAGAAGATGGGCCAGGTCATCCCGAATGATCCGGCCCTCGGCTATACCCTGATCCCCGACGTCACGAAGGTGCGCGCGGCCGCGGATGCCGTGTTCGCTGACAAGTCGACCGGGCCGACGCCCGAAGAGGTGCAGCGCCAGACCGTCCAGGCCGAAGCAGCCAAAATCGTGCTGCTCAACGGCACGCAGGAGAAGGGTCTCGCCTCGAGGGTGCAGGCCAAGCTCGTCACCCAGGGCTTCGACGTCATCACCGTGGGCAACGCGGATCGCGCCGACTACGCGGCGAGCACACTGATCATCTACGGTGAACCCAAGCAAGCGACCGTCGACGCGCTGATCAATTGGTTTGGCATCTCCGAGGACCGGGTGAGCACGCAGCCCGCGGCGTCCGACAAGGACATCGTCGTGATCGTGGGCAGCGACCAATCGTCCGGGGAAACCGCCAAGCTGCGCCCGTAAGGGAAAAGTGCATTTTTGCACATCTATGATTGCGGTCATTGCAGGAAGCACCCTCGTGTGATATCACGAGGGTACTTTATTTTAAGGGCCGGTGTATGCAGCTTCGTGACGTCATGGCCGACGCTGGGCGCGCGCCTCGTTTCTTCCCATTGCGATCCCACCATTGAGATTCGCGCCGGTTTCGCAGCCGATCTGATGAGCGATGCGCTCCGCTACGATCTCTCCCAGGCGCTGCTCGTGTCGGGTCTCGCCAACCCCCAGGTTGTGCGCACGGCGGAAATGGCCGACGTCGCTGCCATCCTCATGGTTCGCGGGAAGACCCCCCCGGCCGACACGCTGGACCTCGCCGAAGAGATCGGCATCCCCTTCCTCAGCACCGAGCTTACGATGTTCGAGTCGTGCGGCCGGCTGTTCTGCGCGGGTCTGCCCGCCTGCAAACGCCTGTACGGCGCCTGATGTCCCCGTCCGAAGTCTTCAAGGCGCAGGAGCTCGTCTACGAGCTGAAAATCGGCGACATCATGACGCGCGCCCTGATCACGGCCGTGCCCGAGACGACCATGCGCGAGGTCAAGCAGGTGCTGCGCGACCACCGCATTTCCGGCTTGCCCGTCATGCGGGATGGTCACCTCGTGGGCATCGTCAGCATCGAGAACCTGATCCGCGCGCTCGAAGCCAACGACCTCGATGCGCCGGTCAACAATTACATGTCGACGCTCCTGTTACACCATTGGCGAGGGCGAGTCTGCGGTCCGCGCGCTGAATGTGTTCGGCCGGGCCGCGGTCGGCCGGCTCCCCGTGGTTGACGACGATGGCCGGCTTGTGGGCATCCTGACCCCGGGCGACATTACCCGCGGCGTGCTGCGTGCGCTCGAGCGAGCCTACCACGAGGAAGAGATCCGCAAGTACCGCGTGCGGCACGTCTTCGAGGACATCAAGTCCGACCGCACCAGCCTGATCCTGCGCTACGAGATCGCGGTCCGCGATTTCAACAAGGCCGGCCGCGCGTCGAGCCAGCTCAAGCAAACGCTCGTGCGCCTGGGCATCGATCCGCGCATCGTCCGCCGCGTCGCGATCGTCTCGTACGAGGCCGAGATGAATGTCGTGATCCACAGCGACGCCGGCGGTCACCTCGTGGCCGAGATCAACCCCGAGCTCATCGCCATCGTGGCGTACGACTCGGGACCCGGCATCGAGGATACGCAGGCCGCCATGCAGCCGGGCTGGAGCACCGCGCCCGATTGGATCCGCGAGATGGGCTTCGGCGCGGGGATGGGGCTGGTCAACATAAAAGCAACGGCCGACGAGATGTATCTCGATTCGTGGCCGCGCAAGGGCACGAAGCTCGAAGCAGTCATACACTTGAAACCCGGGGAGGGCAAGACGGGCCATGAATCTGAAAGCAATCGTTGACGCGCTCGCGCTGCGGGTAATCGCAGGCACGGAGCGCCTGGAGACGGAAGTGACGGGCGGCTACACGTCCGACCTGTTGAGCTGTGCGATGGCCGGCGCCGCGAAGGGCAACGTCTGGGTCACCCTGCAGGGCCACCTGAACGTGGTCGCAGTGGCAAGCCTCAACGAGCTCGCCGCCGTGATCGTAACCGAAGGCAAGCCCATCGCTGCCGAGACCGCCGGCAAGGCCGAAGAAGAGGGCGTCGTCCTCCTCCAAACCCCCCTGACCTCCTACCAGGTCGTCGGCCGCCTCTGGGACTCGGGTCGTGAGTACGGGTCCCAAAGACACGAAGAACCTAGGTTTCGAGTGACCATGAAACCCAGTGGCCTTTCTTCCTTCGACCTCTGGACTAGAAGGCTCATGCCCACGATCTACGCCGATCTGCACCTGCACACGGTCCACTCCGCCTGCGCGGAGGTCGAGATGATCCCTCCGCTGATCGTCCGCCGCGCGCTCGAGCTCGGCCTCAACCTGCTCGCAGTGACCGACCACAACGCGGCCGCGAACTGCGCCGCGGTCATCGCCGCGGCCGAGGGCACCGGCCTGGTCGTCCTCCCCGGCATGGAAGTCCAGACCGCCGAGGAAGTCCACATGCTGTGCCTGTTCGAGACGGTCGAGCAGGCGCTCACCTGGCAGGGGACCGTCTTCGACCACCTGCCCGACCTGCGGAACGACGAGGACCGCTTCGGCGGTCAGTACGTCGTCGACCGCGACGGCGACTACGTCCGCACCGAGGGCCGCCTCCTCGCCACCTCCACCGACCTCAGCGTCGAGGAGGCCGCCCGCCGCGTCCTCGCGCTCGGCGGCCTCCCAATCCCCGCCCACATCGACCGCTCGATGTTCAGCCTCTTCGCCAACCTCGGCTTCGTCCCGCCCGGCCTCCCCGTTCCCGCCCTGGAGATCTTCCGCCTGACCGACCCTGCCCATCTGCTCGCAGCAGCACCCCGAAATCGCCCCCTACCCCCTCGTCCGCGACAGCGACGCCCACCAGTTGAGCGACATGCGCCGGTCCCTCGCGTTCGAGGCCAACGCCCCAAGCTACCAAGCACTCGCCCAGGCCATCGCTGCGAACCGGATTACGCTCCTCGAAAGGTGATCCGGGCATCCTCGAGGCCATCTGCTGCCCCCGTCATCCGTTTCTCCGTTTCGGCCGGAGGCCATCCGTTGCGTCGCAGGTCATCCGTTGCGCCACGCCATCGCTGCCTCGCACTGAATCCCTCCCTTATGACCCGCGTCATTTTAGTCAGACCGCTTGTGTGTTATACTGCACAATTGGCTACGTGGGATATTTCACATACGGACGATGCCACTTATGATTGAAGACCTCAGCACACTTGATTTCGCTCCCCTGGATGCCATCCTCGAGGAGTACGCCGGACAGAAAGGCGCAGTCATCCCGATCCTGCAGCACGCTCAGGAAGCTTACGGGTATCTTCCGCGCGAGGTCTTGCAAGAGATCTCCAAGCGGACCCATATCCCGCTCAGCAACCTCATCGGTGTCGCGACTTTCTACGCACAGTTCCGCCTGAGCCGCCGCGGCAAGCACCTGATTCGCGTTTGCGATGGCACCGCCTGCCACGTGCGCGGCGCGTCCAAGTGCATCGAGACGGTGGAAAAGCAGTTAGGCGTGCCCGCGGGCGGCACATCCGAGGACTACGAATACACGATGGAAATCGTGTACTGCCTGGGCTCCTGCGGCCTCGCCCCGTCGCGGTCGTCGACGACAAGGTCTACGGCCGGCTCACGCCCAACATCCTGGTCGAGCAGCTCGAGACGCTGGGGTAATCGGGCCCGCAGATAAACCTCCGAGGTTTCGCAAACCTCGGAGGTTTCGGGACTCAATCAGTATGCTCGAACTGGCCCTGCACGTCCTGGATATCCTCCGCAACACCGTCGAGGCGGGCGCAACCCACGTCTCCCTCGACCATCGTGGAGGATGAGCCGGCCGATCGGCTGACCATCACCGTGACCGACGACGGCCGGGGCATGGACGAGCAAACGGCTACGGCGGGTCCTGGACCCGTTTCTACACGACCCGGACGACCCGTCATGTCGGGCCTTGGGCTTGCCGCTCTTTGCGGCGGCTGCGGAAACCGCCGGCGGCGGCCTGACGATCCGCTCGCAGCCCGGCCGGGGCACGACGGTCGAGGCCGTCTTCGACCTCAGCCACCCGGACCGCCAGCCGCTCGGCGACATGGCCGGAACGCTGCTGGCCTTCCTGCTGTCCGAGCAGGCGCCGGAGCTGGTGTATACGCACCGGATCGCCGTGCGACCGGTGAAACCAGGTTTCTGCCAGAAACCTGGTTTCTGAAGCGTACGAATTCACATTTGACACCTGCCGCCATTCGTGCCGAGTTCGACGGCGTTCCGCTGAACGAGCCTCTCGTGGCGCAGTGGCTGGCCGATTTCATCGCCGAAGGCGAAGCAGACACTCTATCGACATTCGATTTCTGAGGTAGAGAAATATGCCCAAGCTCAAATCCCTGGATGACCTGAAGCGCGTCCGCGACGAGGCGCAGCAGGCCCTGAAGACGCGACTGGACACCGGCACGACCATCATTGTGGGCATGGGCACGTGCGGCATCGCCGCCGGCGCGCGCGACACCATGCACGCGATCCTGGCCGAGCTGGCCGCCGCGCAACATCGACGCCCACGTTACCACGGTCGGCTGCATCGGCCAGTGCGTCAAGGAACCGCTGGTCGATATCGAGCAGGCCGGCCAGCCGCGCATCACCTACGCCAACGTGAAGCCCGACATGGTGCCCCGCCTGATCGAGGAGCACCTGATCAACAACCGGCCGGTCGAGGAATGGGTCGTCGGCCGGCTGGAAACGAACTAGACGGAGCGGCAGCCATGGAACAATACACAACGATCGAAGCGATCCTGAAGCGGGCCATCCAGATTGAAGACGAATCGATGACCCTGTACAGCAGCGGCGGCCAGTCCGTCAAGGATGACGCGGTGCGCCAGCGGCTGGAGGAGATGGCGGCGCAGGAGCGGGGCCACAAGGCGAAGCTGGAGGATGTCGCTGGCGGGCAACGTGCGCTGGGCCATCCGGCGCTCCAAGGCCGAGCCGGTCACCGACCTGCGCCTGAGCGACCACCTGGTCGGCGGGTCGCTGGATCCCAATGCCGACTACCAGGACGTGTTGCTCTTTGCCGCGCCGCCGCGAAAAGGCCGCGCATGACTTTTACAAGGCCATGGGCGAGATGATCGAAGACAAGCTCACCCAGAACCTGTTCGAGATGCTCGCCCAGGAAGAGCTGCGGCACAAGTACGTCCTCGAAAAGACGTACGAAGAGGTCGTTTACAAGGACTTTTAATGCATGGATAGCAACCTCGTTATAAACCCTGAGTCCGTCGCTTCCGCCGGCTTGCCGCAGCAAGGTGAGCTGCTGCGCGCCGAAGTGCTGATTTGCGGCGGCACGGGCTGCCATTCCTCGAACTCGCACGACGTGATCGACGGCGATGCAGGCGGAAGTGGCCCGCCGCGGGCTGGACGGCGAAGTGCGGGTCGTGCCCACGGGCTGCCGCGGCTTCTGCTCCATGGGCCCCGTCATGATGATCTACCCGGAAGGCATCCTCTATTGCCAGGTCCAGGCGTCGGATGTCCCTGAGATCGTCGAAGAGACCCTGCTGAAGGGCCGCCAGGTCGCGCGCCTGGCCTACCAGGAGCCGAACCAGCACAAGGCCCTGCCCTTCTACCACGACATCCCCTTCTATGGGAAGCAGATCCGCATCGCGCTGCGCAACTGCGGCCTGATCAATCCCGGAGTCATCGACGAGTACATCGCGCACGACGGCTACTGCGGCCCTGGGCAAGGTCCTGTCGACCATGACGCCCGAAGACGTGCTCCGCGAGATGAAGGACTCGGGCCTCCGCGGCCGCGGCGGCGCGGGCTTCCTGACCGGCCTGAAGTGGGAATTTGCCCGCCGCAGCCAGAACTTCCCGAAGTACGTCATCTGCAACGCGGACGAGGGCGACCCGGGCGCGTTCATGGACCGCTCGATCCTCGAAGGCGATCCGCACAGCCTCATGGAAGGCATGATCATCGCCGGGTACGCCATCGGCGCCAGCCAGGGCTACATCTACTGCCGCGCCGAGTATCCGCTCGCGATCCAGCGCCTCAAGACGGCGATCAAGCAGGCGCACGAGTACGGCCTGCTGGGCGAGAACATCCTGGACTCCGGCTTCTCCTTCGACCTCCGGGTCAAGGAAGGCGCCGGCGCGTTCGTCTGCGGCGAAGAAACCGCGCTCATGGCCTCCATCGAAGGCAAGCGCGGCGAGCCGCGGCCCCGCCCGCCGTTCCCCGCGGTCGCCGGCCTCTGGGCCAAGCCGTCGAACGTCAACAACGTCAAGTCCTACGCCATGTCGCCCCAGATCATCCTGAAGGGCGCCGAGTGGTTCAAGGCGATCGGCCCCGAGAAGTCGCCCGGCACCGCCATCTTCGCCCTGACCGGCAAGATCAACAACACCGGCCTGATCGAGGTGCCGATGGGCATCTCCCTGGGCGAGATCATCTTCGACGTCGGTGGCGGCATCCCCAACGGCAAGCCGTTCAAAGCCGTGCAGACCGGCGGCCCGCTGGGCGGCTGCCTGCCGGCCTCGGCGCTGAACACGCCGGTCGACTTCGACTCGCTGACCGCGGCCGGCGCTACGATGGGCTCGGGCGGCATGATCGTCGTCGACGACGACACCTGCATGGTCGAGTTCGCCAAGTACTTCCTGCAGTTCGCCACCGCCGAGTCGTGCGGCAAGTGCGTTCCCTGCCGCGTCGGCGGCATGCGCCTGCTCGAGGTGCTGACCCGCATCAGCGAGGGCAACGGCACCCAGCAGGACGTCGAGGACATCAAGTACATCTCCGCCAACATGCGGGACGCCTCGCTGTGCTCCCTGGGCCAGCTGACCCCGGGCCCGGTCATGTCGGCCCTGCGCTTCTTCGAGAGCGAGTTCCGCGAACACATCGAGAACCAGAACTGCCCCGCGGGCCAGTGCAAGGCGCTGGTGCGCGCGAAGTGCATCAACGCCTGCCCGGCCGGCGTCGAAAGCCCGACCTACCTGGCCCTCGTCGCACAGGGCCGCTACGCCGAGGGCCTTGAGGTCCACCGCCAGCGCAACCCCTTCGCCTCGATCTGCGGCCGGGTCTGCCCCGCCTTCTGCGAGCAGAAGTGCCGCCGCGGCGAGATCGACGAAGCCGATCAGCATCCGGCTGGTCAAGCGCTTCATGGCCGACCACGAGTTCGAGAACCCCTGGGTCCCGGCAAAGAGCGAGGCCGAGAAGCCGCTCAAGGTGGGCGTCGTCGGCGGCGGCCCCGGCGGCCTGACCGCAGCCCTGCGCCTGGCGCAGAAGGGCTACAAGGTCACGGTCTTACGAGAAGCTGCCCATCCCGGGCGGCATGATGGCCGTCGGCATCCCCGACTACCGCCTGCCCACCGAAGCGCTCTTGGCCGAGATCCAGAACATCATGCGGGCCGGCGTCGAAATCCGGTGCGGCACGTCGCTCGGGACCGACTTCACCCTGGACGACCTCTTCGAGAAGGAAGACTGCAACGCGATCGTCCTGGCCATCGGCGCGCACAAGAGCCGCAAGCTGGGCATCCCCGGCGAGGAAAAGGCCGGCGTCCTCCACGGCACCGACTTCCTGCGCGAGGTCGGCCTGGTGCCAGCGCGGCGCAGGCGACGGCAGCGCAGCTGCCGGACGTCGCGGGCAAGAAGGTCGCGGTCGTCGGCGGCGGCAACGTGGCCCTCGATGCGGCCCGCACGGCCTGGCGCCTGGGCGCCGAGCGAAGTCCATGTGATCTACCGCCGCACGACGAGCCGACATGCCCGCGTATCGCGGAAGAGGTCAAGGCCGCGGTCGAGGAAGGCATCCAGTTCCACTTCCTGGCCAACCCGGTCGAAGTCGCTCGGCGACGGCAAAGTCACCGGCGTCGTGGTCCAGCGCCAGCGCCTGGGCGAGTTCGACCAGGGCGGCCGCCGCCGGCCCGTCCCGATCGAGGGCGACACCTTCGTCCTGCCACGTCGACATGATCGTCCCGGCCATCGGCCAGACGACCGACATGTCGTGGATGCAGAAGGCCGGCATCCAGGCGACCGCGGCAGCACCTTTGTGGTCGGCGATGCGCTGCAGACATCGCCGCGGCGGCGTCTTCGCCTGCGGCGACGCCGTCAGCGGGCCCGGCGACGGTCATCGAGGCCGTGGCCCAGGGCAACCTGGTCGCCGTCGCCGTCGATCACTGGCTGCAAGACCGGCGAGTACAAGCGGCCGAACTACGAGACCCCGCGGCAGGACGTCGCCCAGCTTTACAACCTGGACGACTACGCCAACGCGCGTCCGGCCGCACGTCCCCGAGCTGGCGCTCGCCAACCGGGCCGGCTCGTTCAAGGAAGTTGAGCTCGGCTACGACGAGCACACGGCGCGCGAAGAAGCGCGGCGCTGCCTGCGCTGTGACCTCGAATGGCTCGACTACATGAAGCTACCGCGCCCGGTGCCGAGCCGGTGGCCGAAGAGGCGCCCGCTGGCAGGGGTGCCCCTGGCAGGGGTTTAGAAGGGAGGCCGCTTCACGACAATGGCACTCGTAAACATCACCATCAACGGTCAGAAGCTACAGTGCCAGGCGGGGCAGACGGTGTTGCAGGTGGCCCGGGCCAACGGCATCGACATCCCGACCCTGTGCGACCACCCGGCGGTCACCCCCTGGGGCGGCTGCCGCATGTGCCTGGTGGAGATCGAGAAGCAGCGCGGCCTCCAGCCGGCGTGCACGTTCCCCGTCAGCGAGGGCATGGTCGTCACCACGCACAGCGACCGCGTCGTGGCGGCCCGCAAGTTCGTGCTCGAACTGCTCTTCTCCGAGCGCATGCACTACTGCATGTACTGCGCGATGAGCGGCAACGAGGGCACGACCGCAGTGCGAGCTCCAGGCGCTGGCCTACGAGCACGGCCTGACCCACTGGCGCTACGAGCCCGAACACCAGCCATCCGTGGCCGGTCGACGGCTCGCGCAAGTACTTCTTCATGGATCACAGCCGCTGCATCCTCTGCCGCCGCTGCATCCGCGCCTGCGACGAGATCGCGGCCAATCACACCCTGGGCGTGCGCGAGCGCGGCGCGAAGACGATGGTCATCGCCGACGTCGACGTGCCGCTGGGCGAGTCCAGCTGCGTGTCGTGCGGCACCTGCCTGCAGGTCTGCCCGACCGGCGCGCTGATCGACCGGCGCTCCGCCTACATGGGCGGCACCGGCGAGCTCCAGCGCAAGCAGACGACCTGCACCGCGTGCTCGGTCGGCTGCACGGTCGAGGCCGTCTATCGCAGCAACCAGCTCCTGCGGGTCGAGGGCGTGTGGGACGCGCCGAACGGCGGCCTCCTCTGCGTCAAGGGCCGCTTCGAGACCGCGGAGCCGAAGCCCAAGCGCGTGACCAGCCCCATGATCAAGCGGCGACGGCGAGTGGGTCAAGGCGACTGGGCCGAGGCGACTCGAGCTGGTGGCCGGCAAGCTGAAGGCCGCCAACAAGGTCGCCGGCCTCGTCTCACCTCGATCCACCGTCGAATCGCTCGGCGTGTTCAAGCACCTCCTGGCCGACGTCCTCCATACGGACCAGATCGGCCTGCTCTACGGCGCGGCGCCGCAGGACCTTGGCCCGAAGGCCAGCCTCGAGGCCGTGGCGGGTGCGGATTGCATCATCCTCGTCGGCGGTGATCCGCTGGACGACCACGGGGTCGTGGTCAGAAGGTGCTGGGCTACAAGGTCAAGCGGGCCGTCGACCTGGGCGCCGCGCTGACCATCGTCGCGGACGGGCCGAACACGCTCGATCCCTGGGCGCAGAAGCACCTGCCCATGAGCGAGCTCAGCGAGGTCGCAACCCTGGTCGCGGCAGCCGTCCGCCCCGTCGTGCTCTACGCCGCGTTCCTGCCCTCGGATGCGTATGCGTTCCTGCGCACGCTGCCCGAGAAGACCCGCTACCTGCCGCTGGTCGAGGGCGCCAACGCGCTCGGCGCGGCGCAGATGGGCATCAAGACCCGCGCCGTGTCAGGCGACGCGCTGTACGTCCTGGCCGCGGACGAGGTCAAGGACGGCCACCAGCTCCCCGAGGCGGCCTTCACCGTCGTGCAGGCGGCCTACTGGACGCCGACCGCGGAGCAGGCGGACGTCGTGCTGCCGGCCCTGGATCTGGACCGAGCAGCAGGGGCACGTCATCAACATGGAAGGCTTGAGCCTGCCAGTTCAGCCTTTCCTGCAGCCGCCCGCCGGCGTGCAGGCGGACGTCGCGACCCTGGGCGCCCTGGCGACCCGGCTGCGGCCCGGCGTAGACGAGGAAGGAGAGCCGAATGGCTGAGAATGGAAAGCCTACGGTAGCCAGTGAATGGCTGACAGGCTGTGCGGGCTGCCACATGTCCCTGCTGGACATGGACGAGCGCATCGTCGATATCGTGACGGCTGCGACGCTGTGGTCGACGCCGATCACCGACCTCAAGCATCCGCCGGAAGAAGGCGTGACGGTCGGCATCCTCGAGGGTGGCATCAACAACTCCACGACCGAGGAAGTCGCCAAGATGATGCGCGCCCGCTCGAAGATCCTGATCGCCCTTGGCGACTGCGCTGTGTTCGGCGGCGTGCCGGCCATGCGCAACGCCTGCGGCATCCAGGAAGCGCTGCAGCGCGCGTACGTCGACAGCGAGAGCACGGTGGACGGCCAGATCCCGAGCCACCCGGACATCGCGGTCATGCAGGAGACGCGGCCCATCGACGCGGTCGTGCCGGTCGACATCTACCTGCCCGGCTGCGCGCCCAGCGCGGACGCGATCTTCCACGTGCTCTTCGAGTTGGCAAACGGACGCATGCCCGAGGTCAAGGGCAAATTCCTGGACTGGCATTGAGGGGGACGTATGGCACAGAAAATCATGATTGAGCCCGTAACCCGCATCGAGGGGCACGCCAAGGTCGGCGTGTACCTGGACGACCAGGGCCAGGTGGAAAAGGCGGTCTTTCACGTCAACGAGTTCCGCGGCTTCGAGAAGTTCTGCGAAGGCCGCATGTTCTTCGAGATGCCGCTCATCACCGAGCGCATCTGCGGCATCTGCCCGGTGAGCCATCACCTCGCCAGCGCCAAGGCGTGCGACGCAGATCGTCGGCGCCGACGTGCCCCGGCCCGCCAGCCTGCTGCGCGAGCTCGATGCACATGGGCCAGATCATCCAGTCCCACTCGATGCACGTCTTCGAGCTGGCCGGGCCTGACCTGCTGCTGGGCTTCGACTGCGACCCGGCGGTCCGCAATGTGGTCGGGCTGTACGGCGCGAACCCCGAGCTGACCGTCAAGGCGATCGGGCTCCGCAAGTACGGCCAGGACATCATCGCCCGGCTGGGCGGCCGCCGCGTGCACCCGAACTTCGCGGTGCCGGGCGGCGTCAACCAGGCCCTATCCGTCGCCGACCGCGATGCGCTGCTCGGCGGCATCGACGGCATCATCGCCGACATCCAGATCGGCCTGGGCATCATCAAGGGCTGGGTGGAGGCCAACGTGGAGGATCTGGACAAGTTCGGCGTCTTCTCGACCAACTACCTGGGCATGGTCGATCCGAACAACGCCGTGCAGCTCTACGACGGCGAGATCCGCATCGTCGACAAGCAGCGGCAGTTCATCAACAGCTTCGACGGCCGGCGAGTACCTGGACTACATCGCCGAGCGCGTGGAGCCCTGGACCTACCTCAAGTTCCCGTTCTACAAGTCGCTGGGTTGGCCGGACGGCGTCTATCGCGTCGGGCCGCTGGGCCGCCTCAACGCGGCCGAGCGCATGGCGACGCCGCTGGCCCAGGCCGAATACGAGATCTTCCAGCAGGTGCGCGGCGGCCAGGTGGTCGAGGGCACCCTCTACTACCACTACGCCCGCATGATCGAGGACCTGTACGCGGCCGAGCGCGCCAAGGAAATCCTGCTCGACCCGGACGTGCTCAGCACCGACATCCAGGACAACCGCCCTGTGACCAATGCCGAGGGCGTGGGCGTCATCGAGGCGCCCCGCGGCACGCTCTGGCACCATTACTGGGTCGACGAGCACGGCAAGCTCGAGAAGGTCAACCTGATCGTCGCCACCGGCAACAACAACTGGGCCATGAGCAAGGCCGTCGATTCGGTTGCGAAGACCTACGTGGACGGCAAGAACGTCACCGAGGGCCAGCTCAACCGCATCGAAGCCGCCATCCGGGCCTACGATCCCTGCCTGTCGTGCTCGACCCACGCCCTGGGCCAGATGCCGCTCGAGGTCGTGGTGTACGACGCCGGCGGCGACGAGGTCAACCGGGTCATCCGCGGGTAGTAACCCGCCGCCGGCGCATCCCGGCTTGTCAACTTAATCACATAATAGCAGAAAGCGGAACAACATTGCAACGTGCGATGTGTTCCGCTTTTTGATTGCTCCAAACGCAGTGGCTCTTGACTTCTACACGGGTAGGTGTACTATTGCGGATGACAAAAGGGCCATTGACGACTTATCGCTGCCGCGCCGACCCCCGGGGCCGCCGTTTGTCGAGCCTCTCTTTCCGTCCCTTGCATTTGGTCGAAAGGAGCCGGCAGGTGCGTCTCGCTGTCCGCTTCGCGCACGCGTGGTCAATCGGCGCGTCGCTTTTACTGCTCCTGATCCTTCCGCCCACCTTCAGCCTGGCCCATTCGTCAGCCCAGCCTCAGCCGGCAAGCCAGGTGCTCGCGCCTTCCGATCTCGTTTCCAACGGCCGGTTCGTCCTCGGTCCCCGCGCGCTCGACTTCGACGCCGCAGCGTACCTGCAGCATCGCAACAGCCCGCTGCTGCCCGACGCCGCCCTCATCGAAGCCGCCTGCGCCTACGCCAGCGTCAACCCGCAGCTCGTGCTCACCCTGCTCGAGTTCGACGGCCGGCAGGTGACGCAGGGTTGGCGCAGCGCCCTCCCCCCGAGCAGCGCGAAGCTGTGGTTCTCGACATGGTAACCGGTTTAGCCCGCAGCTTCTACGACCACCTCTATCGCTGGGGTGAGCGTGCGCCGGCCGGGGCCCGCCTCGCCCCGCGCCCGCTGATCCGGCTTGCGGATGGCTGCGCCTTCCAGCCGCCGGCCTCTGCCTCCTCGGGCAGCTTCGCCGTCCTCGACACCCTCGCGCCGTCCCTCACGGACGAGCAGCTTCAGCGCTTGCTCGATCCCGACGCGCCCGGCGGCTTTCACGCCACCTGGGCGCGCCTCTTCCCCGCGACCGATCCCCTGGACACAAGCATCTCGATTACGCCCGAGGGCCTGCCGCCCCCCGACCTCTTGCAGTTCCCGTTTCCCGTCGGTCAGAAGTGGTGGTTCAACGGCGCGCACAACTGGAACGGCAGCGGCGTAACCTACGGGAAGCCCTATTCTTCGATGGATTTCTTCACGTCGGCCAACAGCTGCTCCGCTCCCCCCGCCGGCGATTGGGCGGTGGCTGCGGCCGGAGGCATCGGCTCGCACCCCGGTGGCGCGCTTTGCTGGTACCGCATCGATCACGGTGGTGGTTGGATTACCAGCTACTACCATCTGCGGAACGTGGTGCCAAATGGGCCGGTCACTGCGAACGGCATTATTGGCACGCTCGGCTGCGAGACCTGTGTCGGCGGCTCCGCGTCCGGCCCGCACGTCCACTTCAGCCTGCTGTATAACGGCGCGTATACCGACCTGGAGGGGCTGGTTCTTTCAGGTTGGACTGTGCATTCGGGCAGCGGCGACTATTCCACCGGCTTGCTCGAACGCGAGGGAGTGCAGCTAAAGCCGTATTCATCCGTGCTAAACGAGGGCGTCAGGCCCCGCACTCCGACGCCCTCTCCTACCGCCACCTTCACACCGACGTCTACCCCAACCGCTACATCAACGTCTACGCCAACGCCCACGTCAGACCTCACCCCGCTGCCCGTGGCAACGTTTGCCTCGACCGCGGGTCCCATCCGGCTCTACCTGCCCATGCTGATCAGTTAGGCCGGTCGCCTCTGTTCCCTCTGTGATCTGTGTGGCAAAACCCGTTCTATCCGCCCAATTCAACGCCTGGCCGGGATGATCAGCCACAGCAGCAGGTAGGGCAGCAGCCCCGGCAGCCCGCCCGGCATGAACAAGAGCAGGAATATGATCCGGAACACCCACGGGCTGAGCCCGAAAAACGCCCCCAAGCCCGCCGCACACGCCCGCTACGATCCCGTTCTGCCTTCGAAGTTGATTGTTCATACTTCCTCTCCCTGGCGCGTTTCGCGCGCACATTACTTCCGACACCCACTATACGCATCGCCTCACGGCAAGTTTCGGCAAGCGTGTGGATAGACGTGTGATTTGCGTCATTGTTCCTTCGCGGCGCTTGTGGTACATTTCACCCGTTGGACGGCACAATGCGGGTTCTGGTCATCGGTTACGGCAACCCAAGCCGGCAGGACGACGGGGTCGGGCTGGCAGTGGTGAATGGGCTGCGCATGCGCGCGGGCCAGGCGCCGCTGGACGAAGGGGACGACGGCTTCAACGACCTCGGCCGCCAACTCGATACGCTTTTCCTGCAGCAGCTCAGCCCTGAGCTGGCCGAGACGCTGATCGATTACGATCACGTGGTGCTGGTCGATGCCCACTTCGGCATCTATCCCGAGTTGGTGCACCACGCCGACCTCGACGCCCAGGCCGAAGCCGCCATCGTCTCGCATCACTTCAAGCCCGGCACGTTGTTGGCACTGGCGCACCAGCTGTACGGCCGCGCGCCGACCGGTGAGCTCATCTCGGTGCGCGGATACGCCTTCGACTTCACATCCCAGCTGAGCCCTCAAACGGCCGAAGGCGTTGCACAAGTCGTCGAGGAACTCGCCGCCCGCTTTGGCGGCTGAGCGAAAATCTACTTCCCACGCGAGGTTCCCTATGGCTAACCCTGAAGTCAGTGTGGATGCCCTCCTCCCACCCGAAATGGCGGCGCGAGCAGAGGCCATCGGTATTCGCAAAGCGGCTATGCCGTTTCTGTCCATGCTGGAGTTGGCGGTCCTGGCAGGCGCTTTTATCGGCGCCGGCGCCTTCTTCTCCACGACCGTCACGGCGGGCATGGCGGGCGTCGTGCCCTACGGCCTCATCCGCCTCATCGCGGGCGGCGCTTTCTGCCTGGGCCTCATCATGGTCGTCGTCGCCGGCGCCGAGCTCTTCACGGGCAACAACCTGATCGTCATGGCCTGGGCCGACCGGAAGGTCACCTCGCTGCAGCTCGTCCGCAACTGGGGTGTGGTCTGGGTCGGCAATCTCATCGGCGCGATCGCGACTGCCGTCATCGTTTTCGTCTCTAAACAGTACACCTTCGGCGGCGGCGCCGTCGGCCTCAATGCCTTGAACACTGCGAACAGCAAGACGGGCCTCGATTTCGTGCAGGCCATCGCCCTCGGCATCCTCTGCAATGCGCTCGTCTGCATCGCCGTTTGGCTCTGCTACAGCGCCCGCAGCACGACCGACAAAATCCTGTCGATCATCTTCCCCATCACCGCGTTCGTCGCCTGCGGGTTCGAGCACAGCGTCGCGAATATGTACTTCATCCCCATCGGCCTGTTCATCAAGAACTACGCCCCGGCGTCGTTCTGGGCCGCGATCAACAAAGCTCCCGGCGGATTTCGCCAACCTCACCTGGGCGAACTTCTTCGTCAAGAACCTGCTCCCGGTGACCATCGGGAATATCATCGGCGGCGCCGTCATGGTCGGCCTGGCCTACTGGTTCGCCTACCTCCGGCCCAAGGCGTCTTCGGCACCCGCCGCACCCGGCTCCGGCGGCGTCGATGCGGGCGTACGCCTCAAATAGCCGCCAAGCCGGGCCGCTAAGGGTCCGATTACCGTCTCGCACTCGCGTATAAAGTAAGAGGTCGGGGTACATCCCCGACCTCTTTGCATCTTCCGACTTGACGGGCTGCGCCCGGCGCTTCTGTCTCACGCCTTCGCGTCGCGCTCCCCGCCGCCTTCGCAGTAATCCCCGCCCGCCAGCTCCTGCAGGTTGCACCGCATCTTCGCCAGCGCCTCTACCGCCGCCGCGAGCTGTTCGTCCCCGATGTCGCGCACCGCGAGCTGCTGAAACTCGCGCCCGCGGCTGACCAGGGTCTCCACCATCTCCCGGCCCGCAGGGGTCAGCGCGACGAGCGTGAACCGGTTGTCCTTCGGATCGACGCGGCGCTGCAGCAGCCCTTCCGCTTCCAGCTGCTTGACCTGGCGCGTGACCGTCGCACCGTCCACTTCGAGGTGCCGTTGCAGGTCCGCCTGGCTCAGCTCCCCCGCGGCGTACATCATGGAGAGCAGCCGCAGCCGGGACATTGCCACGCCGACGAAACGCTCGAACGCGGTGCGTAGCACATGCCCTGTGACGGCGAGTGCCAGGAGGATCGAGTCATTCCAGCCGGCCGGCGGCAGAGACCCCGAATGCGACATCCTATCTACCTGATTCATGTAACCCCTTCGTGAAACCCCGCGGCGCTGACCACGTATAGTAACTATAGCAGGAGTAGGCGGAAAGGTCAATTATTGCAGTCGCAACGATTGCCTTGCCAATCATTGCACCTGCCATAGTTGACGAATGCAACGAAAGCGCATACAATCCAGGGATGCGGCCCCACGTGGGCCGGGCTATTGGCTCGAAGGGATATAAGCACGAATGGCAACTTCATCCACAACGCTGCGGCGGCGGTCCTCCCGCCGTTGGATCGTATTCGCGATCCTCGCCGTCATCATCGTCGTCGTCGCCGCGCTTTTCGTGCGCGGTACGTCCAGCCGCGCAGCGACGGACGCGCCCGCCACGACGACCGTCACCCGCGGTGCGCTCACCGCCACGGTCGCGGGCAGCGGCTCGGTGGCGGCCGAGCAGACCATCAACCTGCCGTTTGCTTCTTCCGGCACGGTCACCGAAGTGCTGGTTAAGGATGGGGATTCGGTTAAGGCGGGCCAGCTCCTGGTCCGGCTCGACGACCGCGCCGCGCAGCTCCAGGTCACCTCAGCCCGCAGCAACCTCGACAGCGCCATGGCGCGGCTCGAGCAGGCGCAGCAGGGCAATGCCCGCGCCGAGGACCTCTCTGCCGCCAACGCGCAGCTTGCCGCGGCCCAGGCCAACTATGACAAGGCGGCCAGGGGCGGTACTGCTGCCGACCGCGCGGCCGCGCAAGCTGCCGTGAAGAGCGCGCAGGCTGCCTACGACGCGGCCGTCAAGACGGCCGGCTCGTCCTCGTCGCAGCTTGAGGCGGCGCTCGCCGGCGCTCGTCAAGACCGAGAACGCCCTCCGCCAGGCGCAGGCCAATTACGACCGCGTTGCGGACGCGCCCGACATCGGCCGCCGTCCCGAGTCGCTGGCCCTGCAAAATGCCACGGTCGACCATGCCCAGGCGCAGGCAAACTACGATGCCCTGAACAACACCGCCGGCACCGACGCCCAGGCCCGCATTGCTTCCGCGGCCGCGCAGCTTGTCACAGGCCAGGGCCAACCTGAATAAGCTGACGCCCAGCGCAGAGGACCTGGCTGCGGCGCAGGCGAACCTCGACCAGGCCAAGGCCACCGTCGCCAAGCTGACGGCCCCCGCGACCGGCCTCGATCAGAAGATCGCGCAGGCCGCGGTCAGCCAGGCCGAGGCCTCGCTCAAGCAGGCGGAGTTGGCGCTCGACAACACCCTGCTGAAGGCTCCGTTCGACGGCGTCGTGGCCCAGGTCAACGTCGTGGAGGGCAGCGCGGCCAACGCGGCCACCTCCGCGCTGCGCCTCATCAACCGCAACCCCCTGCACGTCGACCTTCGCCTGAGCGAGAACGACGTGGCGCAGGTGCAGCTCGGCCAGGATGTGCAGCTGACGATTCAGTCCCTGGGCGACTGGAGCACCAAGGGCAAGGTGAGCTACATCGCGCCCGCCGCGGACAACAACAGCGGCCTCGTTACCTATCCCGTGCGCGTCTCGTTCTCTGACAACGAGCCTCGCGGTCAAGGTCGGCATGACCGCCGACCTCAAGATCGTGACTGCGGTCAAGGACAACGTCCTGCTGGTGCCCAACACCGCGCTGCTGCCCAAGGGCAGCGGCCGGGCCGTCCAGATCCCGACCACCGACGCCAAGGGCCGGCCGGGCACGCAGGAGGTCGACGTCCAGACCGGCCTGACCGACGGCGACCTGACCGAGATCACGAGCGGCCTCCAGGAAGGCCAGCAGGTCGTCACGCTGCCCAGCAACGGCGCGTCGCGCAGCAACAACATGGGGTTCTTCGGCGGATGAACGCAGACAGCACCAACCTCAGCGGACAACATGATCTCGGTGCGCGACCTGTGCAAGGTCTACCACATGGGCGACGTCGAAGTGCCGGCCCTGTGTGGGGTATCCTTTGACATAACTCGCGGGGAATTCGTCGCGATCATCGGTCACAGCGGCAGCGGCAAGAGCACCCTGATGAACCTGCTCGGCTGCCTGGATACGCCGACGAGCGGCGCTGTACAGCCTGGACGGCGTCGAGACCCAGAGCCTCAGCGACGACGACCTTGCGCTCGTCCGCAGCACACGTCTCGGCTTCGTGTTTCAGCAGTACAACCTGCTGCCCCGTCAGTCAGCGCTGCGGAACGTGGAAATGCCGCTGATCTACCGGGGCATCTCCGCGGCCGAGCGCCACCAGCGCGCCGAAATCGCGCTCCGGATGGTCGGGATGGGCGACCGCATGCATCACCGCCCAAGCCAGCTCAGCGGCGGCCAGCAGCAGCGCGTTGCCATCGCCCGCTCGCTCGTCGGCAGCCCGTCGGTAATCCTTGCCGACGAGCCGACCGGCGCACTGGACACCCGCACGAGCGTCGAGATCATGGACATCCTGACGAATCTCAACCGCAATCAGGGCATGACGGTCGTCGTCGTGACGCACGAGTCCGACATTGCCGCCTATGCCGGCCGGGTGCATCACGCTCCGCGACGGCGCCCTCGTCGGCGATGCCCGGCGTACGCCGCGTAGCCCTGAGATCGCACCCGCGGTTGCCGCGGAAGGAGCAGGGGCATGACCACGACTGCTGATATGAAGTCGCTCAACGCGGCCGCCAACGTCGCCCGCGACATGGTGCTCCCGCCGCTGAATCCCGACCACGCCGGCGGCTTGGGAATGGGCGTTCTCGTCCGGGAATCGCTCGAGAGCCTGCTGGCGAACAAGGGCCGCGCCCTCCTTACCATGCTCGGCGTGATCATCGGCGTCGCGTCCGTCGTCGCGCTCATGGCGCTCGGCAACGGCGCCGAGCGCGGAGATCACCGGCCAGGTCGAAAGCGCGGGGACCAACCTCATCTTCGTCATGCCCAGCGCGCCGACCAACAACGCTCAGGGCCGCGGCCAGGCCATGATGACGAACACGGCACCCCAGACGCTGACAGTGGACGATGCGAAGGCCATCGAGGCGCTCCGCCTGCCGGTCAACAGCATCAGCTCTCCACTTCAGCGGCGGCGGCCGAGATGATCGCGCCCTCCGCCAGCACCTTCACGCAGATCGCCGGCGCCAACGCCGCTTACTTCGAGATGAACGACCTCCGCGCCGCGCAGGGCACGGTGTTCACCGAGGCGCAGGACCGGAACGGTGACCTGGTCGTCGTGTTGGGCGCCAACCTCGCGAAGGACCTCTTCGGCGATGGGCAAGCGGTCGGGCAGAGCGTCCGGGTCAAGGACACCGTCCTGCGCGTGATCGGCGTGCTTGCGGAGAAAGGGCGGCGGCGGCTTCGGTTCGATGGACAGCCAGGCCTTCGTGCCCATCTCCCTCGCCCAGACGCGCCTCTTCAGCGCCCGCACGCCCGACGGCAACAGCTTCCGCGTCGCCATCGTCCTGATCTCGGCGAAAAATGCGGCCGACATTCACGCCATCCAGGACCGCATCACCGTGCTGCTGCGCGAGCGGCACCGTCTTGACGCGGACGGCAGCGAAGACGACTTCCGCATCTTCAACCAGGCGTCGTTTGTCAGCATCCTCAACAACATCACGGGCCTGCTGACGACCTTCCTGGCCGCCATCGCGGCCATCTCGCTGGTCGTCGGCGGCATCGGCATCATGAACATCATGCTCGTCAGCGTCACCGAGCGCACCCGCGAGATCGGCCTCCGCAAGGCCGTCGGCGCCCAGCGCGCACGACATCCTCATGCAGTTCATCGTCGAGGCGCTGGTCATCAGCCTGCTTGGCGGCCTCATCGGCCTGACCCTCGGCATCTCGTTCGCCGTGTTGATCGGCGTGCTCGGCATCCTGACCCCCGTGGTCAGCCCCGGCTCCATCATCCTGGCCGTTGGCTTCTCCATGGCCGTCGGCCTCTTCTTCGGCATCTATCCCGCCCGCCGCGCCGCCCACCTCAACCCCATCGACGCGCTTGCGGTACGAATAGGTCCGTTCTCGTCGTCACCCGGCCTGTCCTAGCCGGGTCACGGCGCTTTGCCCCGTTTTGCACGATACTCGTACAGTGTGACGCGTGTCATTGTCCGTTTCCCCCGGAATTGGTACCCTCCCTCTATTACTTTCCCGCGCATTCGCGCGTGCGAACTGTCTCAGCGAACCCACACTTGGCTATGTCTGTAACCTGACACAATTGAGACTATTGAGACAGTTCGGTCGTCTGATGCGGCGCCGGCTTCCACCATTGGCCGCTTTCTGTGCAAAGTGCAGGGCAAGCTTCGGCTTGCCCGTCTCTCCCGAGGGTATGAATGGCTGTCGCTCCTGTTCCTGATTTACTCGACCTGGCCCCGCTCGAGGCGATCCTCGATCGCGTCCAGGGCAGCACCGGGACCGCCGCGGCCGGCGGTTTGATCCCCATCCTGCAGGCCGCGCAGGCGGCATACGGCTATCTCCCCCCTGAGGTGCTCCAGTTCATCGCCGACCGCCTCAACCTGTCGCTTGGCAAGGTCTACGGCGTCGCCACTTTCTACGCCCAGTTCTACCTCGAGAAGCGCGGCCGTCACGTGCTTCGCGTCTGCGACGGCACTGCCTGCCATGTGAAGGGCGCGCCCGCGCTGATGGGCGCGATCGAGGAGACCTACGGCATCGAGCCTGACGCGACCACCGAAGACGGGCAGCTCACCCTGGAGATCGTCTACTGCATGGGCTCCTGTGCGCTTGCCCCGGTCGCCGTCCTCGACGGCCAGGTCGTGGGCCGGGTGAAGCGCGAGACCTTGCTGCGCCAGCTCGAGCGGCAGGTCGAGCTTGACCGCCAGTGGCCGCGGCCCAGGCGGAGGGATAATGGACAAACTGCAAGCCTTAGCCGCCCGCCGCGCGGCCGCCAGGGAGCGCTGGCAGAACCGCACCATCGGTGCCGACCTGTACGTCACCGTCGGCATGGGCACGTGCGGCCTCGCCGCCGGCGCGGACGAGGCCGTGGAGGCGATCCGGCAGGAAGCCGCCCGCCGCGGCCTTAACGCCGAGATCGGCCGCGTCGGCTGTGTCGGCATGTGCTCCTACGAGCCGATGATCGAGCTGCAGGCCCACGACCGGGGCCGCATGAACTACGGCCAGGCCACGGCCGACAACATCCCCGAAATCTTTGCAGCCTACTATGACGGAGCGCCCCTGGCGAACGCCGTCGTAGTTGGTGAGGTGGTTCCGGATGCAACGGTGCATGCGGGCCACCTGCTCAACACCCTCGCCTTCGTCCACCCCAAGCAGCACGACCGCATCCCCTTCCAGCAGAAGCAGCTCCGCGTCGTCCTCTCCAACTGCGGCCTCATCGACCCCGAGTCGCTCGACGACTACCTCGCGATGGACGGCTACAGCGGTCTCGAGAAGGCGCTCTGCGAGATGACCCCCGAGGGCGTGATCGACGAGCTGGTTCGCTCCGGGCTGCGCGGCCGCGGCGGCGGCGGCTTCTCCACCGGCACGAAGTGGAAGCTGGCCCGGCAGACGCAGCGCTGGCCCAAGTACGTCATCTGCAACGCGGACGAGGGCGACCCCGGCGCGTTCATGGACCGTTCGACGCTCGAGGGCGACCCCCATTCCCTGGTCGAGGGCATGATCCTCGCCGGCTACGCCATCGGCGCGCAGATGGGCTACATCTACTGCCGCGCCGAGTACCCGCTGGCGATCCGCCGCCTGGAGCTCGCGCTCGGGCAGGCGCGCGAGCTCGGCCTGCTCGGCGATCGCATCCTCGGCACGGACTTCTCCTTCGATATCCAGGTCAAAGAAGGCGCGGGCGCGTTCGTCTGCGGCGAAGAGACCGCGCTGATGGCCTCCATCCAGGGCGAGCGCGGCCAGCCGTGGCCCCGCCCGCCCTACCCGGCGGTCGCCGGCCTCTGGGGCCAGCCCTCCAACGTCAACAACGTCAAGAGCTACGCCTACGCGCCCCGCATCATCCGCCTGGGCGCCGACTGGTTCAAGTCGCTCGGCACGCGAGGGCAGCCCCGGCACGGCCGTGTTCGCCCTCAGCGGCATGGTCAACCGCACCGGCCTCATCGAAATCCCCATGGGCGTCACGCTGGGCGAGATCATCTACGAGGTCGGCGGCGGCGTGCCCGACGGCCGCAAGTTCAAGGCCGTGCAGACGGGCGGCCCGCTCGGCGGCTGCCTCCCCGAGGCGTACCTCGACACGCCCGTCGACTTCGACTCCCTGCGGGCCGCGGGTGCGGTCATGGGCTCGGGCGGCATGATCGTCGCCGACGAGACCACCTGCATGGTCGAGTTCTCCAAGTACTTCATGAAGTTCGTGGTGGACGAGAGCTGCGGCAAGTGCCCGCCCTGCCGCATCGGCAGCACCCGCATGTTGGAGATCCTCGAGCGCATCAGCGTGGGCAAGGGCGAGCTGGCCGACATCGACAGGCTGAAGTATTGGGCCGACGGCATGCAGAAGGGCTCGCTGTGCGCGCTCGGCCAGCTTGCGCCGTCGCCCGTCCTGTCTGCGCTGCGCCACTTCGAGGACGAGTTCCTCACCCACATCAAGGAGGCCCGCTGCCCCGCGGCCGGCTGCCAGATGCTCGTGCGCGCCCGCTGCGTCAGCGCCTGCCCCGCCAACGTCGACGTGCCCGCCTACCTCTCGCTCATCGCCCAGGGCCGCTACGCCGAGGCGCTCGACGTCCACCGCGACTCGAACCCCTTCCCCTCCATCTGCGGCCGCGTCTGCCCCGCCTTCTGCGAGAAGCGCTGCCGCCGCGGCGACATCGACGAGCCGATCGCTATCCGCCAGGCCAAGCGCTTCATGGCCGACCACGAGTTCGACGTCCCCTGGACGCCGCCCAAGACGGCCCCGAGCAAGGGGATCAAGGTGGCGGTGATCGGCGCCGGTCCCTGCGGCCTGACCGCGGCCCTGCGCCTCGTCCAGCGCGGCTACCAGGTCACGGTCTTCGAGCGCATGCCCCTGCCCGGCGGCATGATGACCTACGGCATCCCCGCCTACCGCCTGCCCCGCGAGGCCCTCTTCGCCGAGATCGAGCACATCTGGCGCGCGGGCGTCGAGTTCCGGTGCAACATGGAGCTGGGCGCCGACTTCACGATCAAGAGCCTCAAGTCCGAGGGGTACCAGGCGATTGTGCTGGCGCTGGGCGCGCACCGCAGCCGCAATCTCGGCGTCAAGGGCGAGGACAAGAAGGGCGTCTACCACGCGGTCCAGATGCTCCGGGACATTGCGTCCGACGAGCCGCCCGACCTCCGCCGCAAGCGGGTGGTCGTCGTCGGCGGCGGCGACACCGCGATGGATGCGGCCCGCTCCGCGTGGCGCCTGGGCGCCAGCGAGGTGCACGTCGTCTACCGCCGCGACCGCGGCGACATGCCGGCCACCCCCGAAGAGGTCGAGGGTGCGATGGAAGAAGGGGTGAAGTTCCACTTCCTCGTCAACCCGGTTGCGGTCCTCGGCGACGAGCACGTGTCGGGCATCCGCCTGCAGCGCCAGCGCCTCGGCGAGTACGATTCGAGCGGCCGCCGCAAGCCGGTCCCGGTCCCCGGCGCCGAGTTCGACATGCCCTGCGACCTCCTGATCCCCGCGCATCGGGCAGATCACGTGGGTGCAGGACGAGAGCCTCGGCATCCACCGCGCCGCGACCTTCGACGTCGGCAAGGCGTTCGAGCTTAACGTCCCGGGCGTCTTCGCTGCCGGCGATGCGGTCGGCGGGCCGGGCACGGTCGTGCAGTCGGTCGGCCACGGCAACCTGGTCGCGAAGGCGGTCGACGCGTACCTGACCACCGGCGAGCTGACCGAGGTGGCCGTCAAGCCGGTCCGCCACGACATCCCGCAGCTCTACAACCTGGACGACTACGCGGACGCCCGCCGCCCGCAGCCGATCATGCTGGACCCCGAGGCACGGCACGCGCCCGGCGGCCGCTTCGGCGAGGTCGAGCAGTGCCTCCCCGAGCGCGTCGTCCAGGAAGAGTGCAAGCGCTGCCTCCGCTGCGACCTCGAATGGCTCGAGCGCATCGGCGAGCCGTTGGTCTGTAGCCTACAAGACAAAGAACTAAAGTCACCAGACTTGTGCAGCTTCGTTCTGGCTCATGATAACCTGGTTTCTGAAGGTGTCGTACATGACAGTAACTTTGACGATAAACGGGCAGCGGGTGACTGCCGCGGACGGCAGCACGATCCTGGAGGCGGCGCGCGAGTAACGGCATCCGCATCCCCACGCTGTGCCACCACCCCGACCTCAGCAACGTCGGCGCGTGCCGGCTGTGCGTCGTGTCCGTCGAGCGAGCACGCGGACTGCAGACCGCCTGCACCACCCCCGTCCTCGAGGGCATGGTGGTCAACACCGAGAGCGAGGACGCCCGGGCAACCCGCAAGTTCGTGCTCAACACCCTGCTCACCGACCACCCGAACGACTGCATGCGCTGCGAGGTGAACGGCGCGTGCGAGCTGCAGGACCTGGTCTACGAGTACGACGTCGAGTGGCCCGTCCACGACGGCGCCCGGCACGAGTACCCCGTCGACCCCGACCCCAACCCGTTCATCTTCATCGACCGCAACAAGTGCATCCTCTGCACCCGCTGCGTCCGGGCCTGCGCGGAGATTCAGAACCGCGACGTCTGGGCCATCGCCAGCCGCGGCTTCAAGAGCAAGCTGGTCGCCGGCGCGGACCAGAACCTGCTCGACGCCTCATGCGAAAGCTGCGGCCAGTGCGTCTCCTACTGCCCGGTTGGCGCCCTGTACGACAAGATGAGCGTCGGCAAGGGCCGGCCCGACCCAGGTTACGAAGGTCCGCACGACCTGCTCGTACTGCGGCGTCGGCTGCAACTATGACCTGAACGTCCGCAACGGCCGCATCGTCCGGGTGACCAGCGCCAGCGACGCGCCGGTCAACGGCCGGGCGCTGTGCGTCAAGGGCCGCTACGGCTACGACTACGTCCACCACCCTGACCGGCTGACCCGCCCCCTCGTCCGGGCCAAGTGGCTCGATCCCGCCCAGGTCGCCGAAAAGCTGGCGAGCGGCGACTGGCGCACGAAGCCCATCGCCGCGCCCGAGCCGAGGAAGCGCAAGGGCAAAGACAAGCGCGAAGCAGACCTCCTCGGCGAATCAAGACCTCCGAGGTTCCGAAAACCTCGGAGGTCTCGGTGCGGCTGATTTCGTCGAAGTCGACTGGGACACGGCGCTCGACGTCGTCACGCGCAAGTGGGCGCAAGTGAAGGCGGAAAGCGGCGGCGAGCGCCTTCGCCGTCCTGACGTCGGCCAAGTGTACGAACGAAGAGAACTTCCTGGTCAACAAGCTCACGCGGCAGGTGCTGGGGAGCAACAGCATCGACCACTGCGCCCGGTTGTGACACAGCGCAACTGTCGCCGGTCTGGCGACCAGCTTCGGCAGCGGTGCGATGACCAACTCCATCCGCGACATCGCCGAAAACAGCAAAGTCATCTTCATCATCGGCTCGAACACGACCGAGCAGCACCCGGTGATCGGCATCAAGATCCGCCGGGCAAAGCGGATTCGCGGCGCGAAGCTGATCGTCGCCGACCCGCGGCGGATCGACATCGCCCGCTACGCGGACTTGCACCTCCGCCACAAGCCGGGCACCGACATCGCGCTGCTCAACGGCCTCATGCACATCATCCTGCGGGAGGGCTGGGAAGACAAGGACTTCATCGCCAACCGCACCGAGGGCTTCGAGGCCTTCGCTGAGACGGTGGCGAAGTACACGCCCGAGCTGACGAGCGAGATCACCGGGGTGCCGGTCAGCCAGCTGGAGCAGGCCGCGCAGATGCTCGGCGAGAACCATCCGGGCAGCCTGCTCTACGCGATGGGCATCACCCAGCACATCGTCGGCGTGCAGAACGTCGTCTCCTGCGCCAACCTGCAGATGCTCCTCGGCAACATGGGCGTGCCGGGCGGCGGCGTCAATCCGCTCCGCGGCCAGAACAACGTGCAGGGCGCGTGCGACATGGGCGGCCTGCCCAACTACTATCCGGGCTACCAGCACGTCACCGACGCGGCCGCGCAGGAGAAGTTCGAGAAGGCCTGGGGTGCGCCCGCGGTGGGCAAGGTCGGCCTGACGGTCACCGAGATGCTGAAGGGCATCGAGAGCGGGGAGGTCCGCTGCCTGTACGTCATCGGCGAGAACCCGATGACCTCCGATCCCGACCTCAACCACGTCCGGCATGCGCTGCGCCAGTCCGAGTTCATGGTCCTGCAGGAGATTTTCCCCAGCGAGACCGCTCAGTACGCGGACGTCGTCCTGCCCGCAGCCAGCTGGGCCGAGAAGGAAGGCACCTTCACGAACACCGAGCGGCGCATCCAGCGCGTGCGCAAGGCGGTTCCCCCGCCCGGCGAGGCCCGCCTCGACAGCTGGATCGTGACGCAGCTGGCGAAGCGGATGCTGGCGCTCGGCGCCGCCACAGTCGATCCGGATGCGCCCTGGCAGGATTGGGAGTACGCCACGCTGCAGGACGTCATGGCCGAGATCAACGCGCTCACGCCGATCTATGCCGGCGTCGCCTACGAGCGGATCGAGAACGGCAGCCAGCTTCAGTGGCCGGTGCGTGGCAAGGACCATCCTGGGACGCCCGTGCTCCACGTGGGCCAGTTCAGCCGGGGCCTCGGCCGGTTCGTCGCCGCCGAGCACATCCCGCCCGCCGAGCTGCCCGACGCCGACTACCCGCTGCTGCTCACCACCGGCCGGGTGATCTACCACTGGCATGGCGCAGAGATGACCCGCCGCGCGGCGGGCCTGAACAAGGTCTACCCCGAGGCGCTCATCGAAGTCAGCCCGAAAGACGCCCAGGCGGCCGGCGTGGTCGACGGCGACCTCATCAAGCTCGAATCCCGGCGCGGAGAGATCGTCGCGAAGGCGCAGGTCACGACGCGCGTCGGCGCGGGCCTGGTCTTCGCCACGTTCCACTTCCCCGAGTCCGCCGCGAACTTCCTGACCATCGCCGCGCTCGACCCCACGGCGAAGATCCCGGAGTTCAAGGTCTGCGCCGTGAAGATGAGCAAAGAGCCCGCGTAGCCCCCGCGCCGACCTCCGAGGTTTCGCAAACCTCTCCCGCACACCGACCTCCGAGGTTTCGCAAACCTCGGAGGTCTCTTTGTGTACCTATACCGGTAGCGTGAGGCTTTCCAGGTCCCGAGGATAGTAAGTCAATATCTCATTCCCCGTTTCGGTCACCAGCACCGTGTCCGAATGTCTGAACCCCCCGATGCTCGGCGCGTAAATCCCCGGTTCGATCGTGAACACCATGCCCGGCACGATTTCGGTCGCGTCGTCCACGTCCAGGAACGGCCCTTCGTGGAAGCGGAGGCCGATGGCGTGCCCCGTGTGATGCTTCCAGTAAGCCTCCAGCCCGTGGTCCCGGTAATAGCCGCGCACCGCGCCGTCCACGTCGCAGCACCGAACCCCCGGCCGCAGCGCCGCGAACGCGGTCTCCTGCAGCGCCAGCATGTGCTCGAACAGGCGCCGCTGCTCGTCCGTCGGCTCCCCGAGGATCAGCGTTCGCTCGAGCTCCGAGTTGTAACCCCAGGCCGCGCAGTCGCCGCTCGCGCCCAGCACGTCGCCGCGGCGGAACGTGATGTTGTTCGCCAGCGCATGCGGGATGGCGGAGTTGCGTCCGATCTGCCCGCGGTAGTTGGCCGACGGTCCGGTGTAGATCGGGCTTTGCGGCCGGTAGATGGGGCCGATCGCGTCGAACATTGCCAGTGCGGCTTCCATGCTCGCCCGCATCGAAACCTCGTTCTCGGTTGCGCCCGGCCGGGTGTAGCGCTGCAGCAGCGTCAGCGACAGGTTGCCCCAGTGATTCGCCTCCCGGATCAGCGCAACCTCGGCCGGCGATTTGACCATCATCTGGCGCTCGACGGTTTCCGTCACTCGCTGCGGCGTCACCCCGCTCAGCTCGGTCAGCGACGGCCCCTTGTAGCCCCACACCCAGGGATACCCGTCCTGGTCCGCGCCGAAGGGCTTGCCGTCCGTGGCGATGCCTTGCCCGTGCATCAGGTCGAGCAGCACTGTCATGGGATGCGGGTTGCCCGGATACTCCGGGTACGAGGCGACGTGGTCGATAACCGCATTCGCCTGCGCGTGCTCCAGTTCGAGCCGGGGCACGAACAACGCCGTCTCGCCTGCCGCGTTGAGCAGGAGGGCCATGGGCCGCTCCGTCGGCGTAAACGCGAAGCCCGTATAGTAGAGGATGTAGTAATTATCGAACAGGACCGCGCCCGAGAGTCCGCTGCCGGCCAGTTGCTCGGCAAGCGTCTTGCAGCGGGCGCGGTGCTCGTCGTCGGAAATCCGAATGGATGTCAGCATGAAGGCTCCTTTTCACCTTGACCGGTGTTCGCTTTGGGGCAGATTCTACCACAGCGCGGTGGCAGACCGGTGACGTTAGCCACTGAAACCATTCCCGTGCCAAGTGCGTCTCACGGTTAGGAACGTTGAGAGCGCGTTCCCCGCACCTCCTACGGTTGCTGCCAACCCGCAGGATAGATCAGCTCGGGGAGGGGTAAGTCCATGTCTACACCGGCTTCTTTCTTCGGCAGGCGCGTGTTATACCTCGCACTGTTGCTTGCCCTGGTGTTCGCTGCGCTGCCGGCGTTGGTAGGGTCCGGCCCGCGGGCAGAAGCAGCGGCTGCGACCTCGATCGGGCAGCAGAGCTTCACCGGCACGACCATTTACGTCGTCCGCCGCGGCGACACGCTCAGCTCGATCGCGCGGCGTTTCAATACGAGCGTCTACGCGCTCATGCAACTCAATGGCATCAGCAACCCGGATCGCATCTACGCCGGGCAGCGGCTCCGCGTGCCCGCACCAACCGGCGGCGGCACGGGTACGCCGAACAACCCCGTTCGCATTACATTTCCCGCAGGCGGCACCGCGGCGACGGTTTCCGGGGCGGTTACGTTTCCAAACCGGTTCTGCTATGTCGCCGGGGCTCGCGCGGGCCAGCAGATGACCGTCCGGGTCACCTCGCCGGGTCAGGCAGCCAACTTCCTCGTCACGTCGCCCGACGGCCAGCCGCTCAAACGGCTAGAGAACGAGGACCGCAGCTGGACGGGCATGCTGCCCACAAGCGGCGACTACCTCATCTGCGTCGCAACCGCTTGGGGCGCCGTCAACTACAACCTGTCGGTTTCGATCCCGGCCATGCCCGGCCCCCCGCCTACCACCCGCATTCGGTTCCCGGCCGGGGGCACGTCGGCCACTGTCTCGAGTTCGGTGGCGAACAACGGCCGCCAGTGCTATGTCCTGGGCGCTCGCTCCGGCCAGCTTATGACCGCCCAGGTCTCGTCCCCGTCCAACGTCGCCAACTTCTCGCTCGTCTCGCCGGGCGGAAGCCCGCTCAAGCGCGTCGAAAACGGCCCGCCGTACTATAGCGTCTACCTGCCGGAGAGCGGCGACTACACGCTCTGTGTAGGAGTGCCGGCTGGCACTCCCCTGACGCACTATTCACTCACCGTGTCGATTACCGGCTGACTCACGCTGGGACATGCCGGAGCATCCTGCCCCTGCATGTCCCATCTCCCCCCATGCTCCGCTCGTCTTTGTCATTCGTTCTCCTGCTGCAACGAGGGGTATCTTCGCCTGTGCTTTGACACCGGGCGGCCGCTTTGTTATGATCCGCGCCGGGCATCGCTTTGATGCCGCTGGAGGCATGTGTGAAATTCTCGTTTTTGCCCGTCGAAGGGAAGTTTTTCGATCATTTTGCCGCGGCCACGGCTAATCTTCTCGACGCCGCCCGGCTGCTGCAGCGCACTTTTGAGGACTACCACGACGTCGAGGACGCGGTCGCGCAGATGACCGAGCTCGAGCACAAAGGCGACTTCATCGTCCACGAAGCCACCAACCTCCTGCCCCGCACCCTGATTACGCCGTTCGATCCTCATGACATTAAGGGGATCATCGACGCCATCGACGATACCCTGGACACGATCCACGCGGCCGTCGGCCGCCTGGCGATTTACCAGGTGGTCGAGATCAAGAAGCCGGCCAAACGCCTAGCAAAGCTCATCGTAGAGGGCGCCACCGAGCTGGAGGCGGCCGTCCAGGGCCTGCAAGACAAGAACCAATACCCGCAGGTCAAAGAGCGCATCGTCCAGATCAACACCCTCGAAAACACGGGCGATCGGATCCTCGAGGATGGGCTGCGCACCCTCGTCGAGCGCCGTGACGACCTGTTCGATCTGATCCGCTGGAAAGAGATCTACGAGTTGCTGGAGCAGGCCACCGATCGCCTCGAAGATGCCGGCGACGTCATTCAGAGGATCATGATCGCCAATGCCTGAGGCCACCCAAGCCCTGGTGATCTTCACCGTCATCCTGGCGCTGTCCTTCGATTTCATCAACGGCTTTCATGACGCCGCTAACTCCATCGCAACGGTCGTATCGACGCGCGTGCTCACGCCGCTGCAGGGCGTGAGTTGGGCCGCCTTCTTCAACTTCTTTGCCGCGTTCATCTTCGGCACCGCCGTGGCTCAAACGGTTGGCGCCGGACTCGTGGATGTCAACGAAGTCGATATCTACGCAATCCTGGCCGGCTTAGTCGGCGCGATCACGTGGGACCTCATTACCTGGTACTATGGCCTGCCCGTAAGCTCGTCTCATGCGCTCATCGGGGCCTACGGCGGCGCGGCCGTGGCAATGGCCGGGTGGCAGGTGCTGATCCCCAGCGGCTGGATCAAAACCATCGCCTTCATCGTGATCGCGCCCCTTCTCGGCTGGGCGCTCGGCAGCGCATTCATGTTTATCGTTCTGTGGCTCTTCCGCAAGTCGAGTCCGGCGAGCGCAGATCGCTTCTTCCGCCGCGGGCAGTTGGTCTCCGCGGGCCTGTACAGCCTGGGCCACGGCGGTAACGACGCGCAGAAGACGATGGGCATCATCGCCGGGCTGCTCTATACGGTGCCGCAGTACCAGCACCTCGTGACAGACGCAAGCGGCGCGCTGGTCATCCCGCCCTGGATCATCCTTATGGCGAATGCCGCCATCGCGCTGGGCACGCTCTCCGGCGGCTGGCGCATCATCCACACGATGGGCAGCAAGATCACCAAGCTGGTGCCGATGGGTGGGTTCGCAGCAGAGACCGCGGGCGCCGTCACGATCTTCGCGTCGACCGCCCTCGGCATCCCGGTCTCCACCACGCACGTCATCACCGGCGCGATCGTCGGCGTCGGATCGATCCGCCGCAGGCGCGCCGTGCGCTGGGGTGTTGCCGGGCAGATCGTGTGGGCCTGGTTGCTCACCATTCCGATATCCGCGCTGATCGGCGCCACCGTTTACAAGGTCATCGCGCTGTTTCGCTGACGCTGGCCGGACCTTTATTCTCCCTCGGTTGGCGGCGGCGCGCACGATGCCCCGCCGCCATCGACCTCGCGCCGTAATTCGCTTCCGCTTTTGCCTCTTGACGCCTCATACGCTTTGTAATAGACTTCACTTAGTGGAATCCTCTTAACAACTCGTCCGGCCGGTCTCTCTGGTTGCCAGCGAAGGAGCTCGCACATGATCGATGCTTCCCCTCCGATCCTCGAGCAGTTCGACTTTCTCGACGAGGTCCAGGCACGTACGCCCGGCGAATCTCGCCTCCTCATGTGCATTCAGTGCGGCACGTGCGGCGGTTCCTGCCCCTCCGGCGCCGACATGGAGAACACTCCGCGCGCCATCTTCGCCATGATCCGGGCGAACATGCGCGAAGAAGTGCTGCGCAGCAATACGCCCTGGTATTGCGTCTCCTGCTATTACTGCACTGTCCGCTGCCCCCAGGACGTCCACATCACCGACATCATGTACACCCTGAAGCGCATGGCCGTCGAAGCGCGCCTGTACGAAGAACCGGCCGCCCCCGACTTCTCCAAAGTCTTCATCAATTGGGTCGAGAATTACGGCCGCGCCTTCGAGCTCGGCCTGATGTCTCAACACATGCTCAGGCACAATCCGCTCGGCGTCTTCAAGATCGCCGAGATGGGCTTCGGCATGGTCACCAAGGGCCGCATGGCGTTTACCCCGAAGCGCATTCGCGGCATTCAGGGTCTCAAGGCGATCATCGCTCGCGCCAAAGAGCTGGAGGCGACCCATGCCTGACCTATCGGCCCCTGCCGACCCAGCCCCGGCTGGTCTACAACTACTTCCCCGGCTGCTCGCTCGAGCGCAACGCCGAAGCCTACCACAAGAGCTCCCTGGCGGCGACCGAAGCCTTGGGTATGCGGTTCAACGAAATTGACGACTGGAACTGCTGCGGGGCAACCGAGTACGTCTCGCTCCACATGCTGGCGTCGTATTCGCTGATCGCCCGGAACCTCGCCCAGGCCGCACGCATCGACGGAGGCCGCGACCTCGTGGCGCCGTGCAGCGCGTGTTATCTCAACCTCAAGAAGTGCGATAAGTACATGCGGACCGACGCCGTGTTGGCCGAGCGGGTCAATCTCGCGCTGGCGGCCGGCGGTCTGTCTTACAAGCCCGGCTCCATTCACGTCCGCCACCTGTTGGACGTGGTGATGGAAGACGTCGGGTGCGAGGGCCTCGGCTCTCGCGTCACCCGTCCCCTGCAGGGGCTGCGGGTCGCCCCGTACTACGGCTGCCTGATCTCCCGGCCGGGGCTGCGCGTCGACGAGCACAACCCCGAGTATCCCGTGATCCTCGACGAGCTGCTGGGCTGCCTGGGCGCGCAGGTCGTCGACTTCCCGCTCAAGACCCACTGCTGCGGCGGCCACATGACGCAGATCTCCGAAGCAACCGGCTTCGAGCTGATCCGCCGGCTGGTCAAGGGCGCCGCAGACTACCAGGCCGACATGATCGTCACGGTGTGCCCCATGTGCCAGCTCAACCTGGACGCGTTCCAGGGCGCGATGAACCGTTACTTCAAGACCGCCTATCACATGCCGGTGCTCTACTTCACCCAGATGATGGGCCTGGCGTTCGGGCTGGGCGCCGAGGAGCTCGGGATCGGCGCGGAGCTGGTCGATGCCCGCCCCGCGCTGGCGAAGATCGGGGTGGAGTTGCCCCCGCCCCTTGAAGCCGAGGCGCCAAAGCGCAAGCGTGATGACAAGTCGCTGCCGATGCCCAAGATGCCGCGGCCGACGACGCGGCGGCGCATGACGCGCCGCGTGAACCGGCTGGCAGTGGAGAGGAGGCCCGGCGATGAGCGCGAACCTACCTGCCGGTGACGATACTCCCCGCATCGGCGTGTACGTCTGTCACTGCGGCAGCAATATCGCGGGGATGGTGGACTGCCCTGGGGTGGCAGCCTGGGCGAACGAGAACCTGCCCAACGTCGTCGTCGCCCGCGACAACAAGTTCATGTGCTCCAGCCTCGGCCAGGAGATGATCGAGAAGGACATCCACGAGCTCGGCCTGAACCGGGTCGTGGTTGCGGCCTGCTCGCCCCATCTGCACGAGGCCACGTTCCGCGGCGCCTGCCAGCGCGCGGGGCTGAACCCGTTCCTGTTCGACATGGTGTCCATTCGCGAGCAGGTGTCCTGGGTGGCGAAAGACCAGGCGATTGCCACGGCGAAGGCCAAGGCGCTGATCTCGGGCGGCGTGCGCCGGGTCGCGCACAACGAGCCGCTCGACCCGATCACCGTCCACATCGATCCCAACGTCCTGGTCGTCGGCGGCGGCATCGCCGGCATCCAGGCCGCGCTCGAGATCGCCGACGCCGGGTATCCACGTCTACCTGGTCGAACGCGAGCCGAGCCTGGGCGGCCACATGGCCCAGTTCGACAAGACCTTCCCCACGCTCGACTGCTCGGCCTGCATCCTGACGCCGAAGATGTTCACCGCGGGAAACCACAAGAACATCACGCTTCTGACGTACAGCGAGGTCGAGAAGGTCGACGGCTACATCGGCAACTTCACCGTCCGCATCCGCAAGCGGGCGCGCAAGATCGACACCGAGCTGTGTACCGGCTGCGGCCTGTGCGAGGAGAAGTGCCCGAAGAAGGTCGTGGACGAGGTCTTCGAGGCCGGCCTGGGCTACCGCAAGGCGATCTACCGCCCCTTCCCGCAGGCCGTGCCCAAGTACCCCGTCATCGACACGGAGAACTGCACCTTCTACCAGCGCGGCACCTGCAAGGCGTGCCAGAAGTTCTGCCCCACGGGCGCCATCGACTTCAAGCAAGAAGACGAGATCATCGAGGTCAGCGTCGGGAACATCATCCTGGCGACCGGTTTCGACCTGTTCGACTGCCGGCGCATCCCCCAGTACGGCTACGGCCGCCTCGCCAACGTCTTCACCAGCCTGGAGTTCGAGCGGCTTTCGAACGCAGCCGGCCCGACCGGCGGCAAGGTGGTGCTGCGCGACGGGGTGACCACGCCCAAGAGCGTCTGCATCATCCACTGCGCGGGCAGCCGCGACCGCAACTATAACAAGTACTGCTCCGCGATCTGCTGCATGCAGTCGCTCAAGTTCGCGCACCTGGTCAAGGAGCGCACCGGCGCGCGCGTCTACAACTGCTACATCGACATCCGCACCCCGGCGAAGGCCTACGACGAGTTCTACCAGCACGTCATCGAGGAGGGGATCATCTTCGTGCGCGGCAAGGTTGCCGAGGTGACCGACGCCGCCCGGCTGCCCGGCGAAGAAGGCAAGCTCATCGTCCAGGTGGAAGACACCCTGGTGGGCAAGCAGCGCCGCATCCCCGTGGACATGGTGATCCTTTCAGCAGGCCTCGAGCCGCGCTTCGACGCAAAGGAGGTCGGCAAGCGTTTCGGCATCTCGTGCAGCATGGACGGCTGGTTCATCGAGCGCCACCCGAAGCTCGACCCGGTCGCCACCATGACCGACGGCATCTTCATCGCCGGCGCGTGCCAGGGCCCGAAGGACATTCCCGCGTCCGTATCCCAGGGCGCGGCGGCCGCTGCCCGCGTGCTGGGGCTGATCAGCCAGCAGGAGATCACGCTCGAACCGGTGCGCGCCAAGGTCGACGAGGCCAAGTGCTCGGGCTGCCGCATCTGCAACACGATGTGCCCCTTCAACGCCATCTCGTTCCATGAGGACCGCATGGTCACGGAGATCAATCCCGCCTTGTGCCAGGGCTGCGGCACCTGCGTCTCGGCCTGCCCCGCCGGCGCGATCCGCGGCACCCACTTCAGCGACGAGCAGATCATGGCGCAGATCGAAGGCGTGCTCCTGCGCAATGCCAGGGCCGGCAACGGCCACCCTGCCGCCGAGAAGGAGGTGGCTTATGCCTGAGAACGACACAAACCAGGTTTCTGTCAGAAACCTGGTTTCTCCGCACCCTTTGAGCCCGTCATCGTCGGGTTCACCTGCAACTGGTGCTCCTACCGGGCCGCCGACTCCGCAGGCATGGCGCGCATCAAGTACGCGCCCAACGTGCGTCTCATCCGCTTGATGTGCTCGGGCCGCTGGGACCCGCAGTTCGTGCTGAAAGCGTTCGCCGAGGGCGCGGACGCAGTGCTCATCAGCGGCTGCCATCCGGGCGACTGCCACTACCTCGAGCAGAACTACAAGACGATCCGCCGTTACGAAATGCTCAAGAAGACGCTGGCCGCCCTCGGCATCGAAGACGGCCGGGTGAAGCTGGTCTGGGCGTCCGCGGCCGAGGGCGCCATCCTTGCCGAGGAAATCGATCACATGGTGGCCGAGGTCAAGGCGCTGGGGCCATTGAACTGGCCGGGAGGCAAGAATGGCGGGTAACGGCACTAAACCCAAGTTCGCGATGTACTGGGCGGCCTCCTGCGGCGGTTGCGAGATCGCGGTGCTCAATACCCACGAGTTGATTCTCGAGGTCGACGCCAACTTCGACGTCGTCTTCTGGCCCGTCGCGATGGACGCCAAATACAAGGATGTCGAGGCGATGGAAGACGGCTCCATCACCCTCTGCCTCTTCAACGGCGCGATCCGCAACGACGAAAACGAGGAGATGGCCCACCTGCTGCGCCGCAAGTCGAAGCTGCTCGTGGCGTTCGGCTCCTGCGCCTGCGAAGGTTGCATCCCCGGCCTCGCCAACCTGTACAGCAAGCAGGCCATGATCGACACGGCCTTCAGCACCGTCACCACCGACAACCCGCAGGGCCTGCGGCCGGTCATCGCATACGACATGCCCGAGGGCAAGATCGAAATCCCCTACATCTACGACTCCGTCCGCACCTTGGACCAGGTCGTGCGCGTCGACTACTCCATGCCCGGCTGCCCACCCGAGAGCGACCAGATCGCGGCAGTCGTCGGCCTGGTGATCGATGCGCTCCATGGCAGAGCCGCACTGCCCCCGCCGGGCTCCGTCATCGGCGCGGGCAACAGCACGGTGTGCGACGAGTGCCAGCGGACGCGTTCGGAGAAGACGATCAACGAGTTCCGGCGCATGGCCACCTACCAGCCGGACCCGGTGCAGTGCCTGCTCGAACAGGGCATCCTGTGCTCGGGGATGGCAACCCGGTCGGGCTGCACGGCCCGCTGCCCCACCGCCAACATGCCGTGCATCGGCTGCTACGGTCCGGCCGCCGGCGTGGCGGACCAGGGCGCGCGCATGATGAGCGCGGTGGCTTCGGTCATCGGCAGCAACGATCCGAAGGAGATCCGGGCGATCATGAGCGGCATCGTGGACCCCGCGGGCACGTTCTACCGCTTCAGCCTGCCGTCGTCGCTGCTGCGGCATGCGAAAGTGTAGGTGGCCAGATGCAACGCATTACGATTGATCCCATTACCCGGCTTGAAGGCCACGGCAAGATCACCATCTTCCTCGACGACGACGGCAACGTCGCGAACACCTACTTCCAGATCCCCGAGCTGCGCGGTTTCGAGCAGTTCGCGGTGGGCCGGCCGGTCGAAGAAATGGCGGTGATCACCAACCGCATCTGCGGCGTCTGCCCCGAGGCGCACCACATGGCCGCGGCGAAGGCTGCAGACGCCGTCTATCACGTCACGCCGCCCCGCCCCGGCCGCATGCTGCCGCGAGCTGCTCTACAGCGCGTTCTACTGCACCGACCACACCACCCACTTCTACGCCCTGGGCGGCCCGGACTTCATCATGGGGCCGGACGCGCCGGTCGCCGAGCGCAACATCCTCGGCGTGATCCACAAGGTAGGGCTGGAGATCGGCGGCAAGGTCATCCAGATGCGGAAGTACGGCCACACGGTCGTGGAGATGATCGGCGGGCGCAAGGTCCACCCGTGCACCTCCATCCCGGGCGGCGTCAGCCACGGCATCACCGAGGAGCAGCGCCGCGAGATCGAGGCGATGGGCCGCTGGGCCATCGACTTCGCCCGGTTCTCGCTGCAGATCTTCGACGACATCGTGCTCGCCAACGAAGCCTATCGCGACCTGATCCTGGGCGACGCCTACCTGCACCGCACCTACTCGATCGGCCTCGTCGACGACAACAACAAGGTCAACTTCTACGACGGCAAGGTCAGCGTGGTGGACCCGAACGGCGTGCGCATCGGCAAGTATGCGCCGGCGGAGTACACCGACTGGATCGCCGAGCACGTCGAGCCGTGGACCTACCTGAAGTTCCCATACCTGAAGAAGGTCGGCTGGAAGGGGTTTGTCGACGGGCCGGACTCCGGCGTCTACATGGCGACCCCGCTGTCCCGCCTGAACGCGTCGGACGGCATGGCGACCCCGTGCGCGCAGGGCGAATACGAGCGCTTCTACGCCACGCTCGGCGGCAAGCCCGTTCACCACCGGCTTGCGATCCACTGGGCCCGCCTGGTCGAGCTGCTCTACGCGGCCGAGCGCTGGGTCGAGCTGGCGACCGATCCCGGAGATCACCTCGCCCGACGTGCGGACGGTTCCGACCGCGACGCCCACCGAAGGCGTGGGCATCGTGGAGGCGCCCCGCGGCACCCTGACCCACCACTACTGGACCGACGAGCGCGGCGTGGTGACGAAGGCCAACCTCGTCGTCGGCACCACGAACAACTACGCGCCCGATCTCGATGTCGATCTCGAAAGCGGCCAGCGCATTCATCAAGCAGGGCACGGTGGTCACGGAGGGCCTCCTCAACCGGGTCGAGATGGCCTTCCGCGCCTACGACCCGTGCTTCGGCTGCGCGACCCACAGCCTGCCGGGCCAGATGCCGCTCGAGCTGACCATCCGAAACGCCGGCGGTGACGTCGTGGCTGAGCTGCGCCGCTGATGAAGGTGTCCTTAGCCACAGAGGGCACAGAGGCAGCAGAGGCTGGTGGAGGCGAGAAGATCCTCGTCCTTCCTCTAGCCCCCTCTGAGCCCTCGGTGTCCTCTGTGGCTAGACCGTCGTGCCTGGTCCTCGGCCTGGGCAACCCCATCCTGAGGGATGACGGAGTCGGCTGGCGGGTGGTCGAGGCCTTACAAGGCTGTGCCGCGCCGGATGCCGCCGAGTTCGACTGCGTCGCGCTCGGCGGACTGGCCCTGATGGAACGCCTCGTCGGCTATGATCGGGCCATCCTCGTGGACGCCATACAGACCGACGGCGGCGTCCCTGGCGCGGTCTATCGCCTGGGCCTCGACGACCTGCCGACCCTGCATGCCGACGCCGTCCACGACGCGTCGCTGAAGGCCGCGTTGGAGCTTGGCCGGAGTCTGGGCGCGCGGCTTCCCAGCGGGATCGTGATCATCGCCGTCGAAGCAGTCGACGTGCTGGACTTCGGAGAAACGCTGTCGCCGCCCGTTGAGGCTGCCGTGCCCATCGCAGCTAGCGCAGTCCTGGCGGCCCTATCGTAGACGGCTGAGGAGGAAGAGCATGGTTTCACCCGAGCTGCTTCGCCGCCATCGCTTCTTTGGCGGCTTGCGCGACGACGAGCTTACGGGCATCGCGATGATTGCGGAGGAGTGCGCGTTCGGCGATGGTGCAACCATCTTCCGCGAGGGGGAGCGCGCCGCTCACCTCTACATCCTGACCGCCGGCACGGTCGACCTGGTCTACGAGATCCATCGCCCGGGCGGGGTCGACACCTCGTATGTCGGCTCGATCAATACGGGTGAGCCGTTCGGCCTTTCGGCCTTCCTCGACCCGTACCTCTTCACCGCCACGGGCCACGCGCACGGCGCAGTCAAGACGATCGCGATCGACGCGGCCGCGCTCCGGGCCATGTCCGAAGTGGACTGCCACCTGGGTTACACGGTCATGCGCCAGGTCGCCGCCGCGCTTGCCGAGCGCCTGGGCTTCGCGCGGGTGCAGCTCGCCGCATGCGGGTGACCGTACCCGGACAGCAGGAGCGAAGGCGCTTGTGTCCTCGCGTGGTCGCCTTCGCTCTTTCGCGTCAGGTTTCAGGACGCCTGATACCAGTCGCGCCGCGTTAGCGGCAGACCGCTGTGCCCCAGGCCGTCCGGTTTGACTAGTAGCGACTGGTATACGTTCATCCGCCCGTGCTCGAAGCCGTGCGCCGATCCCGACATGAACAGCCGCCACACCCGGTACTTAACCTCGCCCACCTCGGCCACCGCCGCCTCCCGTGCCGCTTCCAGCCGGCGCACCCAGTGCCGCAGCGTCGAGCGCGTAGTGCTCGCGCAGGCTCTCGACATCCCGCACCTCGAACCCCGCGCCCTCTGCGGCCCGCAGCGTGGTGCTGATCGGCGCCAGTTCCCCATCGGGGAACACGTACGCGTCGTTGAAGTTGGGGCCGTGCGGAGGCCGGATGTTCGCGCTGCTTGCGATGCCGTGGTTCAGAAAGACGCCTCGTCGGACGGAGCAGCCGGAATGCCTGCGTGAAATAGGGCGGCAGCAGCGCGGCGCCGACGTGCTCGAACATGCCCACGCTGACCAGCCGATCGTAGCCCTCGCCGGCATCGACCTCGCGGTAATCCCGGACGAGCACCCGCGCGGTCCGCCAGCCCCGCGGCTTCGATCCGTTCGTTTGCCAGCTCGGCTTGCGGCTTGCTCAGCGTGATGCCGGTCGCGTCGACGCCGTAACGTTCCGCGGCATGTATGACCAGCCCGCCCCACCCGCAGCCGATGTCCAGCAGCCGCTGACCCGGCTCCAGCCGCAGTTTCCGGCAGATGTGGTCCAGCTTCTGCTCCTGCGCCGTATCGAGGTCCTGGTCCTCGCTTATGAAGTACGCGCACGAGTACATCATGCGGCGGTCCAGCCAGAGGCGGTAGAAATCGTTGGAGACGTCGTAGTGGTAGGTGACGGCCTGGCGGTCGCGCTCGATCGAGTGACGTTCGCCGCTCAGGCTCGCGACGCCACTGCCGTTTCCTCGCCCGTTGTGTGAAGCGGGGAGGCTCAGCAAGTCCTTGCCGACGCGCAGTTTCTTGCGCCAGCCATCGGTCGCCTGGGCAACCGGCTCGATCAGGTCGAAGACCCGCTCGATCTCGCCTTCGATGTCGCAGTCGTTGTAGAGGTAGGCCTCGGCCAACCCGAGCTCGTTACCGGGCAGCAGCATGGCCCGAAGCGCGCCCGGATGGTTCAGCACGACGGTGGCCGCGCGCGGCCGGTCGTCCGGCCAACACGTGCCATCCCAGGCGCGGAAACCGGCGGCCGCGGTCGGCGCTCCCGCAAACACATCATCGAGCACTCGTAGGCTGAGGCGCGCAGCGTCTTCGGCCACGGAGTCCAAAGGAAGCACAGGTTTCATAGCTATCCCTCCGTCGGGCCGGATTATCGCGCCTGGGTTTAGATTTGGTGTGAAAGCTCCCTAACAAATCCGAGGAAGTTGTTCGCCGCTCAGCATGTCGACGATGCGCTGCCCGCCGATGCGGGACCGCAGCATGACCCGTCGCGGGTGGTCGGCCACCACTTCGCCGATGATCGCCGCATCCCGGCCGAGCGGATGGCCGCGCATCGCGGCGAGCGCCGCGTCCGCGTAGTCCGGCCCGACGATGGCAATCGCCTTGCCTTCGTTCGCCACGTAGAGCGGGTCCAGCCCGAGGATTTCGCACGCGCCGCGCACCGCGTCGCCCAGCGGAATGGCCGTTTCGACCAGCCGGATGCCCACTCTTCGCCGCCTGCGCGATCTCGTTGAGCGCGCTCGATACGCCCCCGCGCGTCGGGTCCCGCAGGACGTGCACGTGCTCGCCCGCAGCGTTCAAGACCGCGGCCACGAGCGTGTTCAGCGCCGCGGAGTCGCTCACCAGTTCCGTTTCGAACGCCAGCCCCTCGCGCACCGACATGATCGCCATGCCGTGCTCCGCGATGCGGCCGGAGATCAGCACTTTGTCCCCGGCTGGGCTCTGAGCGGCGAAATGCTGACGCCATCGGGGATAAGCCCCACGCCGGTCGTGTTGATATAGATCCCGTCGCCCTTGCCGCGGTCCACCACCTTGGTGTCGCCGGTCGCCACCGGCACGCCCACCTCCCGCGCGGCTCCTGCCAGCGACCGGACGATCCGCCACAGCTCGTCCATCGGGAGCCCTTCCTCGAGGATGAACCCTACCGACAGCGCCAGCGGCTGCGCGCCGCACATCGCCAGGTCGTTCACCGTCCCATGCACCGCCAGCGACCCGATATCCCCGCCGGGAAAGAAGCGCGGGCTGATGACGAAGGAGTCGGTGGAGAAAGCCAACCTCACCCCCAGCCCCTCTCCTGCCCCGGCAGGAGAGGGGAGGTGTGCGCGTCCCCCCTCTCCTACCGCAGTAGGAGAGGGGTCGGGGGTGAGGTCAACGGGGGAGAGGTCAATCACCGCCCCATCGTGCAAACCCCCGTCCCCGGGGCGCTCCAACTTCTCATTCCGAAACGCCGGCACGAACATCTTCTCGATCAGCATCTGCGTCAGCCGCCCGCCGCCGCCGTGCGCAAGCGTCACCGTCGGGTATTCGCTGATCGGGATGGGGCACTGCAGGGTAAACGAGGTTGGTTGGGTCATGCCGTCCGTCCGTACGCATAGTAGGCGGCGCACGCGCCTTCGCTCGACACCATCGGCGCGCCGAGCGGGTGATCCGGCGTGCACTCATGGCCGAACGCGCTGCACTGGTGCGGCTTCTTCTGCCCGCGCAGGATTTCGCCCGCAATGCACGCGGCTGACTCTGCGGCCGTAATCTCGGTCACGCCGAAGCGCCGCTCCGCGTCGAACGCCGCATACGCCTCGCGCAGCCGGTACCCGCTCATCGGAATGGTCCCGATCCCACGCCACTGCCGGTCGCTGGTCTCGAACACCTCGGCCAGGATGCGCTGCGCGGCGGCGTTGCCCTCGCGCGTCACCAGCCGGCTGTACTGGTTGGTCACGTCACAGCGGCCTGCTTCGAGCGCGTCCACTGCCATGTAGATCCCCTGCAGCAGGTCCAGCGGCTCGAAGCCCGTCACGACGATCGGCACCCGGTAGCGTTCTGCGATCGGCTCGTATTCCCAGTAGCCCATCACCGTGCAGACGTGGCCCGCGGCCAGGAACGCCTGCACCTGGTTGTCCGGCGCCCCCAGGATCGCCTCCATTGCGGGCGGCACGAGGACATGCGACACCAGCGCCGAGAAGTTGGTCAGTCCCAACTGTCGCGCCTGGTGCACTGCCATCGCGTTGCCCGGCGCAGTCGTCTCGAAGCCAACGGCGAAGAACACCACCTGCTTGTCCGGGTGCTTTTGCGCCAGCTTCGAGCGCGTCGAGCGGCGAGTAGACCATCCGCACGTCCCCGCCCTGCGCCTTCACGCTGAGCAGATCCGTGGTCGAGCCCGGGACGCGCAGCATGTCGCCGAACGAGGTGAAGATCACGCCCGGCTGCCGGGCAATCGCCAGCGCCTTGTCGATCATCTCCAGCGGCGTCACGCAGACCGGGCATCCGGGTCCGTGTACCAGCGTGATGCTCTCGGGCAGCATCCGGTCGATGCCCGACCTGATCAGCGTGTGCGTCTGCCCGCCGCAGATCTCCATGATCGTCCACGGCCGGGTCACCTTCCGCTCGATCGCGCGCAGCAGCACCTGCGCGTCCGCCTCGCGGCGGTACTCGTCGACGAACTTCATCGCGCCTGACCTTCGGAATTCATTCTTGGGACCTCCGAGGTCTCGAAGACCTCGGAGGTCTCCGTCCCGCTCAACTCGCCCATCTCGGCCAGCAGTGCGAACACTTCCTGCGCTTCCTGCTCGTCCAGCTTGTTCAGCGCAAAGCCCGCATGCACGATGACATAATCCCCCACCTCGACCTCGGGCGTGTAGGCCAGGCAAACTTCCTTGGCCACGCCGCCAAAGCTCACCTTGCCCATCGTCATGCCCGCCGGGCCGGCGGTTATCTCGAGGACCTTTCCAGGGACACCTAAACACATGGTACATCTCCGCATAATCGGGCCGCTGCGACCGCAACCTGCCCCAGGCTCACGCAGCCGTCGTTCGGGGGCGTTTGCCGGTGCAGCAGCACCTCGAAACCGGCGGCTCCCAGCGCCTCCGCCGCGCGTTCGGTCAGCAGCCGGTTCTGGAAGCAGCCGCCCGTCAGCGCGACGCGCGGGCTCGCCGGCCGCCCGCGCCACGTCAACGATAGCACGAACCAGCCCGTTGTGGAAGCGGGCCGCGATCACCGGCGCGGGCGTCGCCCGTCGCACATCGTCGATGACAGCTCGACAGCAGCGGCTCCCAGTCCAGAACGAACGCCGACCGTCCTGTCCCGGCCCGGCCGGTTACCGCTTCTTCGTTCAGGCCGAAGGGGTATGCCCCTCGCTCGGATAAATTCCGCGATATGCTCCAGCCGGATCGCCGCCTGGCCCTCGAACGTTACCCGCTGCGGCAGCCCGGCCAGGCTGGCGACGCCGTCGAACAGCCGCCCCATGCTCGTGGTCGCCGGCGAGTTGACCCTCCGTTCGAGCATCTGCCCGAGCAAGCGCAGCTCGCCGCTCGCTGAAATCGCGCACCGGCGCAAGGTCCATCGTCGAACGCTGCGTCGCCGAATACCTCGAAGAGCAGGGCCAGCGCCACCCGGCGCGGCTCGTGTACGGCAGCGTCGCCGCCGGGCAGGGTGAAGGGCCGCAGGTGGGCCACTCGCTCGTAGCCGCCCGCGTCGCCCAGCAGGAACTCGCCGCCCCAGATCGTGCCGTCCGTGCCGAAGCCCGTGCCGTCCCACACGACCCCGAGCGCCGGCCCGTCCACCTGGTTCTCGGCCAGGCATGCGGCCAGGTGCGCGTGGTGGTGCTGGACCGCGATCAGCGGTACGTCGAACCGGTCCTGCTCCCGCGCCCACCGGGTGGACGCGTAGTCGGGGTGCAGGTCGTGCGCGATCGCTTGCGGCGTTACCTCGTAGAGCCGCAGGAAGTCCGCGATCACATTATCGAACGCGGCCAGCGCCTCGGGCGTCTCCAGATCCCCGATGTGCTGGCTGATGAACGCCTGCCGCCCCACGCTCAGGCTGACCGTGTTCTTCAGGTGCGGGCCCACCGCCAGGATCGGCGGGACCGCGTCCTTCAGCAGCACCGGCAGCGGCGCGTAGCCGCGCGCCCGGCGCAGCAGCCGGGGCGCGCCTGCCGCGACCCAGGCAATGCTGTCGTCCGCGTGGCGCTGGATCGGCCGGTCGTGGACCAGGAAGCCGTCGACCATGTGGCCGAGCCGCTCCACCGCGTCGTTCTCGTCCGTGCAGATCGGCTCGTCGCTCAGGTTGCCGCTCGTGGCGACGACCGGGAAGCCGAGCTCGCGCATGAGCAGGTGGTGCAGCGGCGTGTAGGGCAGCATGACGCCGAGGGTCGGGTTGTCCGGGGCGACGAGGCGAGGCTGACCCCCCCTCCCCTCTCCTGACGCGGCCGTTTGTCTCAGGCGAGGGGGCCGGGCGGTGAGGTACAGCACGATGGGCGCCTCGGGCGACGCCAGCAGCGCCTCCGCCTCGGCTCCGACCTCGCAATGTTCCTTCACCCACTCGAGATTCGGCGCCATGATCGCAAAGGGCCGGTCGGGCCGCGGCTTTCGCTCGCGCGAGCGCGGCCACCGCCGCATCGTTCCGCGCGTCGCACATCAGGTGGAACCCACCCAGGCCCTTCACCGCCACGACCTTGCCCCCGCGGATCGCCGTCCGCCGCCTTGAGGAGCGCGCGTCCGGCCTGCAGCTTCGCCACCTTCGCGCTTCGTGCCTTCGCCCGCCTTCGCGCCTTCGTTGTCCAGATACTCGATCTGCGGCCCACACGCCGGGCACGCGTTCGGCTGCGCGTGGAAACGGCGGTCCAGCGGGTCTTCGTACTCGCTGTTGGCACTGCGGGCACATCACGAAGCGGCGCATGGTCGTAGTTGGGCCGGTCGTAGGGCAGCGCCTGGATGATCGTGAATCGCGGGCCGCAGTTCGTGCAGTTGGTGAACGGGTAACCGTAGCGCCGGTCGGCAGGGTCGAGGATCTCGGCCAGGCAGTCCGGGACAGGTGGCGATGTCGGGCAGGATCAGCGCGGTCTTCGCGCCGCCGTCCTGGCTGTGGCGGATCTCGAACTGCTCGTAGTCGGCAGGGCGGCAGCCAGGCGTGATCCAGCGACTGCACGATCGCGCGCGGCGGCATCTCCTCGGGCAGACGCGCGAGGAAGCGCTCTGCCGTTTCACGCGGGCCCTTCAACCTCGATAAACACCCCCCGCGCATCGTTAATGACCCAGCCGCGCAGCCCGAGCTCCGCCGCCAGCCGGTAAACAAACGGCCGGAAGCCCACGCCTTGCACGGCACCGTGGATTTCGACGCTGAGCCTGGAGAGTGTCACGTCTGAAGGGTCGCGGGGGTAACACGGTCTGACATAATGTGCATTATAGCACAAAACTAGCGTTATGGCAAGCAGGGTAGCGCGGGCTTAGCGGGGTCGCTGGCCCGTAAGCCAGTCCACCCACTCCCCCAGCCCTTCGCCGGTGCGGCAGGAGACGACGAACAGCGGCGCATCGGGGTTGACCATCGCCACCCCTCGGCGGAAGTACTCCACGTCGAAGTCAAAGTACGCGGCAAGGTCGGCCTTGTTCAGGAGGACCGCATCGCCGGCGGCAAACATGCCCGGGTACTTGTACGGCTTGTCATGCCCTTCCGGCACGCTTGCGACGACCACCGCCAGCGCTGCGCCCAGGTCGAACTCCGCGGGGCAGACCAGGTTGCCGACATTTTCGATGAAGAGCAGGTCGATTCGATCGAGGGGAAGGCTCGGCAGCGCCGAGCGGATCATGGGCGCATCCAGGTGGCAGTTGCCCCCGGTGTTGATCTTGCACGGCCGGGATGCCCGCAGCCAGCACCTTCTCCGTGTCGATGCTCGACGCCAGGTCCCCCTCGATCACCCCGGGCCGCATGCCCTGCCGGCAGCCTTTCCGACGTAGCGAGGATCACGCTGGTCTTGCCCGCCCCCGGCGACGCCATGACGTTGACGGCCAGGATGCCGTGCTCTTGAAAGACGCTCCGGTTCTCTGCCGCCACTTCGTCGTTTGCGCTCAGGATTCGCTTCTGGACGCTAATCTCCGCCATGATCGCTCACCTCGATGCTGTCCACCCGGAGCTCCCGGCCGCCTGTCACCTGCAGCCTGATGCCCCCGCAGTTGGGACAGGTCGACGGCAGGGGCGGCCGCACCTCGAAACTCTGGCCGCAGTCCCGGCACATCACGGTGGCCGGCCGCCGCTCGAAGTCAAGCATTGCGCCTTCGGCCAGCGTGCCCTTGCTTAGCATGTCGAAATAGAACTGCACCGAGTCGTCCACGATGCTGCTCAGCTCTCCCACGACCAGGTGGATCGTGGTGATCGGCCGCCCGCCCGCGGCTTCAGTCGCAATCTTCAGGATGCCCTCGGTGATCGGTAACTCATGCATCGCCATGATTATAGCGCGAAGCACCGGGTTCCTGAAACCCGAGTGCCAGGCCGCCTCCGGCGACGCTCGAGTGAAACCGAGTTGCCTTGTGGTGATCAGAAGCTCAATGCGCGTAACCGTTGCCGGTGATATAGCCTTCCAGGTCGTGGATCGCCGTTCGCTGCTCCGAGATAACCCACTTGCCGATATCGCCGATGCTGACGATGCCTGTCAGGCGATCTCCCTCAAGGACGGGCAGGTGCCGGAACTGGCGCTCGGTCATCATTTCGAGACACTGCTCGATACGTGAAGCTCGAGTCGATCGTCGTGACGGGAGAGCTCATGAGCTCGGACACCGCGTGTCCCGGGAGTGGCGTCCCATGAGGATGCATTTGCGGGCGTAGTCACGTTCCGAGAAGATGCCGACCAGCCGCCCTCCATCCACCACGGGAAGCGCGCCGACGTTCTTCTCGGCCATCAGCTCCAACGCCTCGTAAACCGTGACGCGCGGGCTGATCGTCCACACATCCGCTGACTTGTAGCGCAACAGATCCTTGATCTTATTCACGGCTTTGCCTCCTTGCTCATTCGCCGAGCACCCGCATGCGTGCGGGCGGAGTTCCAGCGTTCGCTCGCACGCAGCAACATCGCATGTGTGAACCTTCACGATTCTAGTACAACACAACCATTCTACAATAGACTTACAAATAAAGCAAGACGACAAATGTCGCGTCGAGGCGTCGCGCCGGGCAGCGGGAACCAGTGCTCGCGCCAAGGCGTTCTCACATGGCAGGGGATGTGAGGGAGATGCGGACAGTTGGGCGGTTTCTGGCAGTTTTGTCGTTGGGGATGGCGCTGACGGCCCGGCGGCGGGTGAAATGGGGCAGCCTCGATCCCAGTTTGCTGCCCTACGTCGCAAAGCTCATCGCCCAGGCGTTCTCGCCCGTCTGGACGACCGCCGGCGCGGCGGCGGCGCTGATTGGCCTGTTCTCCGGCGACCGCGGCGCGGTGCTGGGCGGGATGTTGGGCGCCGCCATCGTCGCAGACACGATGCGGCGAGTGCTGGCTCCGCATCACGGCTTCGAGCAGGCTTTCGGTCCCGACCTGGGATTCCCACATTCCCCCGGCTCGCCGGGCCGGCCTGCCGCGCCGCTGGAATGGCTACCTGCAACCGGCTTCCGGCGCCGTCGTCCATCGGGATATCCCTTATGTGACCCTCCCGGGCGGTCGGCAGCTTCTGTGCGACGTGTGGCAGCCTGCTGCGGGCGTGCCGGCTTCAGGTGTCGCCATGGTCTACGTCCACGGCGGCGGCTGGCAAAGCATGGACAAGGACGCCGGGACTCGCCCGTTCTTCACCCGGCTCGCAGCCCACGGTCACGTCGTGATGGACATTTCCTATCGCCTCTGTCCCGAAACCGACTTGCTCGGCATGGTCGGCGACGTCAAGCATGCTGTGGGGTGGATGCGCAAGCACGCGTGCGAGTACGGCGCGGACCCGCAGCGGGTCGTTCTGGCGGGGGCCTCGGCCGGCGGGCACCTTGCCCTCCTTGCCGCGTACACGCCGCATATTGCCGCCCTGACCCCGCCCGGCCTGGACAGTCCCGATCCGTCGGTGCGGGGGGTGATCGCGTGGTACGCGCCCGCCGACCTGACCCGCTATTCCGGCGAGCGTTTCCCGCGCGACTGGCCCTTGTTCGTGCGCGTGGCCGACCGTCTGGGGATGTTTCACTCGCATCACCACCTGAGCTGGGCCGAGCTGGAGCGGAAGCTGTTAGGGGCGCCGATTCGCGAGGCGCGCGAACAGGCGGCGCTCCTGTCGCCCATCACGTACGTCTCGCCGGAGTGTCCCCCGACGCTCATGATCTACGGTACGCACGATGGCCTCATCCCGGTCGAGGATCCCCGCACCCTCTATGCCGCGCTTCGCGACTGCCACGTGCCCGCCGTGTACCTGGAGCTGCCCTGGGTCGACCACGCGTTCGACCTCGCCGCACCCTATATCTCGCCCGCCGCGCAGGCGGCCTACCAGGATGTAGCCCAGTTTCTCGCCGTGATGGCGGCATGAGGGGTCAGGCGGCTACGCTGGGCTCCGGGGGCTGGAGCACTGGCAGCCACAGGTGGAACGTCGTTCCCTTGTCCAGCTCCGACTCGACCGTGATCTGCCCGCCGGCCCGCTCGACGATCTCCTTGACGATCGAGAGGCCCAGCCCGGTGCCCATCCGCGACACCGACTTGGCATTGTCTGCCCGGAAGAATTCGGAGAACAGGCGCGTCATGGCTTCCTTCGGAATGCCGATGCCCGTGTCAGCCACGCTCGCAATCAGCCGGTCGCCCTCTCGCACCACCGTCGCGGTCACCTTGCCGCCGTCGCGGTTGTACTTGATGGCGTTGCTCACCAGGTTGTTCCACAGGCTCCTGACCTGGTCCGGGTTCGCCAGCACCGGCGGCAGCGGGCGGCCGATGTGTGTCTCGATGGTGATCCCGCGTTCCTTCGCGCTGCCCGCCAGCAGCTCGATCTGCTCGCACAGCAGTTGTTCGACCTGAACGGGTTGCACCAGCCCGCGGGCGTCCGCCGAACCGATGCGGCCGAGCTCGAGCAGGTCCGCGATCAGCGCCAGCTGTTCCATCGCGCGGCGCTCGGCTTTCTCCAGCGTCTCGCGCACCTTGGCCTGCGGCACGTAGCCCTCGAGGATCAGCTTCAGATAACTCTGGATCGCCGCCACCGGCGCGCGAAGTTCGTGCGTGGTCAGCAGCGTGAACTGCGCGCGGACATCCTCCAGCTCGCGCAGCTTGCGGTTCGCCGTTGCGAGCTCGTCGTTCAGCCGCTCGAGCTCGTGCCGCCGCGCGCTGCACTCTGCATTCGCGGCTCGCAGTAGCTCGTTCAGGTCCGCCATGTGAACGCTGCGCGTCTCCAGCCGGTCCAGCGCCTCCCGCAGCCGCGCGTTGACCTGCGCCAGTTCCTCGCGCCGCGCTTTGCACTCCGCATTCGCCACCCGCAGCTGCTCGTTTAGCTCGCTCATGTGGCTCGAGCGGATCTGCAGCCGGTCGTAGGCGGTCTGCAATTCCGCATAAGCCGCGTCCAGGTGCGATCTGCTGTGCTGCAGCTCTTCGTTGGCAGCCTGGAGTTGCTCGTTCAGCCCGCGCATCTCCGCTGCGCGCTCTTCCGCCCGCGCCTGGTTCAGCTCCAGGTCGCGGGTGCGTGCGTGCAGCATACCGACGAGCGCGCTCGTCCCTTCGGCCGCAATAAAGGCAGTGACTGCAACTGCAACACACTGCGCGAGGACGTAGACCCCCGCCTGCGCCAGGTCTTGCGGACGCGGGCAGAACGTGGAAATGCGGCAGCCATTGCAGCCACTCGCCGGCCAGCACGACCGAATAGAGCACGGTGGAGAGAACCGCGGCGCCCAGCGCGGCGAACCGGCCGATGAGCACTGCGGCTACGATGATCGGAAAGGCGTAGAGGGGATAGAAGGGGTTTTCGGCGCCCCCGGCGAAATGGATCACCAGGGTCAGGCCAACGATGTCTGTCAGCACCTGTACGGCGACCAGGCGCTGGCGGGCAGCGGCCGGCGGCTCGTGCGGCGGATCGCTCGTCTGGTAGGCGCGTAAGTATGCGAGGATCCCCAGGCTGAGGAGCGCCAGACCCACCAGCGTGACCAGCAGGGGCGCCTACCGCGAGGCTCGACGAGAACCTCGCGACGATGAGCGTGAGGATCAGCGCGCCGGCCAGCACCACGAGGCGCGCGGTAGCCAGCCAGCGCAGCCGCGCCCTCGGGCACTGCGGGTGCGCCGCTTCGGGTTAAGGATCGGGTTGCCGGGTTCACCATGGCCGGAGGGCCGCCATCATGGTACGTCGAACTGCTCGCAGAGGGCGGCGTACGCCTCCTTCAGGTCAGCAGAGGCGATGATGCAATTGACGGTCGAGATCGATGTGCTGATCGCCAGGATATTGATCGCATGGCCTGCCAGCGTGCGAAACATGCGCCCGGCAATCCCGGGCCGCTCGCGGAAGTCGGGCCCGAAGATCGCGATGGATGCCACTTCCGCCCTCGGCTCGACCGCGGCCGGCTGCATTTCCGGCCGCAGCGCCTCCACTGCCGCCAGCGCGTTCGGCAGGTCCTGGCGATCGACGCACAGCACCATCTGGTCGTGCTGCTGGTGATCGATTACCTGCACCACAAACTGGACGTTCAGGCCCCGCTCGCCGAGCGCGTCGAGCACGGCGGCCGCGATGCCCGGCCGGTCTTTGACCGCCAGCACGCTGATGCTTGCCAGCTGGTCGTTCTGGATGACCCCACCCACCTTTATCTTCTCGGTCATGTTACCTTATCCGTCCTCTTTGTCCTCGGCCGCAACATGCTACGCTGTCGCGGGTGAAAGCAGGCGGTCAATTTGGCGGAGCAGCTCCGCGGGTGCGATCGGCTTCGTCAGGAACGCATCGATGTGGATGCTCTCGTCGGTCGGGAACAGTGCCAGGTAGTCGGTGTTCGCGATGGAGGTCACCATCACCACCGGAACGTGCTTCAGGTCCGGGTCCTCCGCCATCCGCTGGCTCATGCTGAGGCCGTCGAGCACGGAGGACATGATCACGTCGAGCACGACCAGGTCAGGCTTCTCCCGATTCAATACCAGCATCCCCTGGTCGCTGTTCCCGGCGCTCACGACCTGGTAGTCGGCTTTTTCGAGCACGGCGCGCGAATATTCCACGAAGTCCGGGTCGTCGTCCACGATGAGGATCTTTGCTTTCGGCATGGCTGTCATACCCCCGTATCCGAACCGCGCGACCGGGCGAATCAATTGTCGCCGATGCGCGCCACGAACTCGCTGCGGAAGCGATTCAGGCCCGAGCTCACCGGCTCACACATGCCGGTGCCCATCGGGCAGAAAGTGACGCCGGTGATGCCCTGCGTCAGCTCTTCGAGTTTGGTCAGGTCGCGGCTCGTGCCGCGTCCCGCGGCCACGGTTTCCAGGGTTCGCAAGAGCTGCTCACCCCCCACCCGGCAGGGCGTGCATCCGCCGCACGACTCGTGTACGAAGAAGCTGGTGATCCGGCGCGCCACCTCTACCATGTCGGTCGTCTCGTCCATGACGATAACCGCGCCGGTCCCCAGCGCCGACCCCGCCGCCTGGAGCGTTTCGAACGCCATCGGCGTGTCCAGTTGGTCCCCTGTCATGATCGGCGTCGAAGCGCCGCCAGGAATGACCGCCTTGACCTTCCGGCCCAGCCGCACGCCGCCCGCATACCCGTAAATCAGCTCGCGCAGCGTCACCCCGAGCGGCAGCTCGTAGTTGCCCGGCCGGTTCACGTGGCCGCTGATGCAGAAGATCTTTGGTCCCTTGCTCTGGCTCGTCCCGATGGACGAGTACCATTCCGCCCCGCACTGGATGATGTGCGGGATGTTGGCGAGGGTTTCGACGTTCTGCACGAGCGTCGGCTGCCCCCACAGGCCGGTTTGCGCCGGATACGGCGGCTTGAGCCGCGGCTGGCCCGCGGTGACCCTCCAGCGACTCGATCATCGCGGTTTCTTCGCCGCAGATGTACGCGCCCGCACCCCGGTGTACCGACACGTCCAGGTCGAACCCGCTGCCCAGGATGTTCTTGCCCAGGAACCCATGCTGGTACGCGTCGGCAATCGCCTTGATCCAGCGCTTGACCCCCAGGAAGAACTCGCCGCGGATGTAGACAAACGCCCGGTGCGCGCCGATGGCGTAGGCGGCAATGATCACGCCTTCGAGGATCGAGTGCGGATCGCGCTCCACGATCAGGCGGTCCTTGAACGTGCCCGGCTCGCCCTCGTCGGTGTTCACCGCCAGGTATTTGACCGGCGCATCCCGCGGGATGAAGCCCCACTTCATGCCCGTCGGAAAGCCCGCACCGCCGCGGCCGCGCAGCCCGGAGGCCTTCACCTCCGCAATGACCTGCTCGGGTGACATGGTCAGCGCCTTGCGCAGCGCCTCGTATCCGCCGCTCTGCAGGTAGCTGGTAATCTTTTCCGAATTGGGCCGGGTCACGCGTGAGAGGAGCACAGGGGTCCACTCGGTCATGTCACACCTCCCCCATCAGCCGTTCGAGGATTGCGTCGATGGTCGCGGGCGTGAGGTTCTCATAAAGCTGGTCGTTGACCCGCATGGCCGGGGCCGTCCCGCACGACGCCAGGCACTGCACCATCTCCAGCGTGAAGCGCCCGTCCGTCGAGGTTTCGCCGGGGTCCAGGTTGAGCTTTGTGCCGACGTAATCGGCAATCCGATCCGCGCCGTCGCAGAGGTAGCAGGACAGGCCGTCGCACACCTGGATGACGTAGCGGCCGACCGGCTCCGTGCGGAAGAGCGTGTAGAAGCTTGCGGTGCTGTATACGTCGCCCGGCCGCAGCCCCAGGCGCTTCGCCACGCGTTCGATGGCCTCCTTCGTCAGGTAACCTTTTTGCTCCTGTGCGATGTAGAGCGCAGCAAGCAGCACCGACTGCTTGCCGGGATCGACAATCGCGGAGCCTACCTGTCGGGCGTGGGTCTCCCCGTTCATCTGCACTCCTCCATGCGAGCTGCCTGCGCCTGGCCGGGCGCCGCCGTCGCGTTCGCGTTCAGGTGCCGGTCGGGCGGCGCATGCCTGCGGATCAGGGGTTACGGCGGTGAGTTGTCGTTTGCATCCTGCCCGGATGCGGCGCTGTTCAGCGTGCTGTGCACCTCTGCCAGCAGCACGTCCGGGCTGATTGGCTTGCTGAGAAAGCGGTCGACCATGGCCCGCTCGTCCGCAGGCAGAAAGCGGTCTTCATCTTCGCTGAGGACGGCGGAAATCAGGATGAGGGGCGTGCGCGCCAGTTGCGGGTCTGCGCGCACCGTGCGGATCATGTCGACTCCCGCCAGCTCGTACGACATCATGGCATCGAGCAGCAGGAGATCAGGCGCGGTCGAGCGCATGAGCGCGAGGCCTTCCATCGCATTGCGGGCCTCGTGTACCTCGTAGCCGTGCGCTTCGAGCACGATATGGACGAACTCACGAAAGTCCGGATCGTCATCGACGATGACGACATGGGCTGATTGCGTCGGCCTGGACTGCGTCAACCCGGACACGGTCAGCTCCGTAAGCGCTAGTTCAGCAGCTCGGCGACCTTGTTCAGCAATACCTTGGGGTCGACGGGCTTCGACAGCCACGCGTCCATGTGCGGCTGCTGTTCCATCGGGAAGACGTGGGCATAGGGCGTGTCCGCGATCGACGACACCATGATGACAGGCATGTAGCGGGCGTCAGGGTCCTGCGATAGCTTTTCGCTGACGTCCAGCCCATCGAGCACCGTAGACATCATAATGTCGAGGATCATCAGATCCGGCCGCTCCGCCTTCACCTGGCTGAGCGCCTGGTTGCCGTTGGCTGCGGTGACGACCTGGTAATCATTGGATTCGAGGATCGTCCGCATGATCTCGACGAAGTCGGGGTCGTCATCAACAACGAGGATTCTGGCAGAAGACGTCACTGGCATGCTCCTTGCAACGTTGCGTGTGCGGCTCCGGGAGCCACACTTACTCTAGCACATTATGCCACTTGTCACAAGACTTACGCAATGACGGACATCAGCATTCAAGCCAACAGATTCCGCGCGCAGTCCCAGCAACCTCAGCCGTGGTAGAATGTGACCATCAGGAGGGAGCATGGAAGAGGAACTGTTGGCGGTGCTCGACGCGCACCTTGAAAAGCATCTGGGGCGGCGATCTCGAAACCTATCGGGCCACCACGGCCGAAGACGTGACCTTCTACGAGTGGTACATCAGCACGCAGCGGATCGACGGGCTCGATTTCCACCTCCGCGAGACCGCTGCCAATTTCCGGGCGGCCGAAGACCGCCGCCGTTCGGGCCAGCGCTACGAGGTCGAGCACGAAGTGCTTCAGCCGAAGGTGCAGGTGTACGGCGACATCGCGATCATCACCTTCACGCTGCTCATGCGCTACACGACCTCGGACGGCGTGCGCCACACCGAGCACAACGAGACCCGCGTTTTCCACCGCCGGCCGGGCGGCTGGCAGCTCGTCCACTGCCACAAGTCGCCCATGTGGCCCGCCCCTCACGCACCTTCCGGAAGGTAACTCATGTCGAAAGTGGCCCTGATCACCGGCGCATCCAGCGGCATCGGCGAGGAGTTCGGCCGCCGGCTCGCCGCCCGCGGATACGATTTGATCCTCAGCGCGCGGCGTGGCGAGTTGCTCGCCGCGCTGGCAACCGACCTGGCGGCGAAACACGGCGTCCATGTCGAGACGCTCGCCGCCGACCTGGCCGTCGCCGGACGGCATCGCGACGGTCGAAGCGCGGCTTGCGGCAGGAGACGTCCACCTCCTGGTGAACAACGCCGGCTTTGGCATCGCCAAGACCTTTGCCAAGGCGGATCTGTCCGGCCAGCAGGCGATGCTCTCCGTGCACATGATCGCCCCCATGCGCCTGATGCATGCTGCCCTGCCCGGCATGATCGAGCGGCGTTCGGGCGGCGTCATCAACGTGGCCTCGCTTGCCGCATTCTTCTCGATCCCCGGCAATGCCAACTACAGCGCGACCAAGGCTTACCTCGTGCGCTTCTCCCGCGCCGTGCACGGCGAGGTGCGCCGCAAAGGCGTAACGGTGCAGGCCCTGTGCCCCGGCTTCACGGTCACGCCGATGCACAACAACCCTCAAACCGGGCGATTCGAGGGCCGCGGACCGGCGTTCCTCTGGGGCAGCGCGGGCAGCGTCGTCGCACGCATCGCTGTCCGCATTCGACCGCCGCCAGTCCGCTGTGTCGTCCCCGGCGCGATCAACAAGCTGGTCTACTGGACGGGCAAGCTGGGCATAGCGGATGCGCTGCTGCCCTATGCCAGGCTTTAGCTTAGCGCCGCCGGCGCCGATTAAAAGTCTAGGCCGGAGAGCCCACCCCCATGGTCTCCCCGGCCTAAACTTGACCCTTCCTCAACCCCTCAAACCTTTACCGATCCAACCCCTCAATCCGTACCTGGTCCGTCCACATCATTCCAAAATAGCCGATCCGACCCACATACCGCCTACACCACTACACTCACAGACGCCTGCGCCGCTCAGAATGATCCACCCATCACAACCCACTTACGCCTGCATCCGTTACGGCGACCATTACAATCGATGAACGCTAAATTCGTCCCACTTACGGCTTCATTCGATACAATTCGTTACGAGTTTCGGGCCGACTGCCCGGGCCAGGTGATCTGAAGGCTGCTCCCCGCAACAGTTGAGCGGGGAGCAGCCGGCGGGACTGAGTCCCGGTTAGCGCACTGAGCCCCGGCGCAGCAGGTTGACGATAGCCAAGCAGAACGATGGCGCCAAGAAGGGAGATCAGCAGCCCGGAAAGGCTGAAGTCGCCCTGGTTGATCGTGCCGCCGCCCAACAGCGGGGTGATGACCAAACCGGCCAGGAAGGCGCCGACGATGCCGACGATGATGTTCAGCAGGGGACCCTGCTGCGAGTCGGTGCGCATGATCATGCTGGCAATCCAGCCCAACAGACCGCCTACGATAATCCATACGATGAAGTTAATCATGTTCTGTCTACTCTCCTTGCATTAGTGTGTCCACTGCACACGCTTGAGGTCACTCATCTTGCTTTGCTCAAGCTCATGCCACCAATATACCAGGTGCGGCTGAGTTTGGGTATCGGCAAAAGCCGTAGTGTTCCATCGGCATTGCGCCTACGGAGGTGTAAGACAAATCCTACAGTCAGGCCCTTAAATCAAACGACCGGCCTGCACGGCCGGTCATTTGCACTCCGCTCCCACTTAGCGGCTACGCGTGCGTACCGTACTCCGCAACCCGGTCGAGTAATTGCTCGAATTCGCTCGACTTGTCGTAAAAGTAATCCGCGCCGGCCTTCTGGCACTCCGACCGGTAACGCTCCGTCGCGTGATTGGTCAGCATGATCACCTTGGTTTCCGGGTGCGAGCCTTTCACCTGGCGGAGAACGTCGATCCCGTTCTGCACCACGCCCGCACCGGGCACCTTGATGTCGAGAATCGCAATGTCCGGATCGTGCTCGTCGACGAGACGCAATGCCGAAGCCGCGTCCTCTGCCTGGATTACGTTCTCGACAGTGTCGATCTCCGCAAGCATGGCCGCGAGCAGGCTGCGCACGACAGCTGCATCGTCCATAACGAGCACGGTGAAGCGTTTAGACATGCGATCACTAAAACCCATCATACATAAATAATAAGTCCAACACCTTTAACTAAGTAGCAGAAGAAGTCTGACAAGGCAATCATCCCTCCTCCCATTGGGTTGTAAGCGTTTGTCCGACAAAGCACGCGCCCGTGCTCAGGTTGTCCCCTGCGCCCGCGCCGTTGGCGGCCCTTCGACCCCGTACTGGCGCAGCGGCACGCGCATCTCTACCGTCACCCCGTGCTCCCGCCCGTTGGCAATGCTCACCGAGCCGCCCAGCTGCCGCGCGCGTTCCCGCATCCCAACCAGGCCCAGCGACCGCCGGTTCGGGTCTACGTGCAGGCCCTTGCCGTTATCCTGCACCCGTACCAGCAGCTCATCCTCTGTTGTTCGCATCGCAACCTCGACGTGGCTCGCGTCGGCGTGCCGCGCGACGTTCGTCAGCGCCTCCTGCAGCACCCGGAATGCCGCCGTGCTCATGTCCTTGGACAGGCGCTCTTCGGCTAGCTCGGCTTCGAGGTCCACGGACACGCCCGTGCGCTCGCGAAACTGCTGCAGCTGCCACTCGACCGCCGCCTCCAGGCCGAAGTCGTCGAGGATGCCCGGCCGCAGGTCCGACGAGATGCGGCGGATCGTCTTGATCGTTTCGTCGACCAGCTCGAACGTTTCGACCAGCCGCTCCCGCACCTTTGCCGGATCGCGCAGCGCCAGCCGCTCGATCGTTTTCAGCTCCATCTTGATCGCGGTCAGCAGCTGGCCGAGTTGGTCGTGTATCTCGCGGGAGATGCGCGTCCGCTCCTGCTCCGTCGTCCGCATCAGTTCCTCGGAGAGCCGCCTCAGGTCGGCCTGCGTCTCCAGCAGCTTCGTGTTGCTGATCTGCAGCTGTTCGGTGCGCTTGATCACCCGGCTTTCGAGCTCGGCGTTCAGCCCCTGCATCTGGGCGATCAGGCGCGCGTTTTCCTCATCCCGTTCCTGCAGCGCCGCGGCCATCGAGTCGAAGGTCTGGGCCAGTTGTCCCATCTCGCTGCTGTCGCCCAACAGCCCGACCCGCGCGGAGAAATCGCCGGCCCGCATCCGCAGCGCGGCATCTACCACCCGCTCGGTCCGCCGGACGATCATCACCTCCGCGCTGATCCAGGCCGACGCGAGTGCCGCCATCCCGATCACAGCCAAGCCCGCCGAGGCTCAGCCGCATCATGCGATTGACGCCCGAGTAGATGTAATCCGTGCTCAGCCCGGCAAATGCGTACAGATCCGGCGCTTCCTGGCGCCCCAGCCCGGTGAATGCGAACAGCCGCCGGTTCCCCGCTAGGCCCGGGGCCTCGATCCAGCCCTGCCCGTTCGCCCGCGCTGCACGAAAGATCTCGCTATCCTCAACGCTCTTTCCGACGAACCGCTCATTGTCAGGATGTCGCAAGACGACAGTGCCGTTGCGGTCGATCACGATGAGCGAAGCATATTGATAGAAGGAGTTGGTCGCGATGCGCTGGCTCAGCAGATCGAGATTCAAGTCGGCGGCGACGACCGTCGTCACTGTGCCGTTTCGATCGCTGACGGGTAAGGCGAGGACCAGGCTGGGCCTTGCCGGAAGCGTCGCCGGCTGCACTTCGCCCACTGCAAATCTCTGTTTGGCAGCGGCATCCCGGTAGAACTGCCGTCTTGCGTTCGTCGCGTCCTCTGGCGCCGGGCCGCTTGGCGACGCGCACCACACCCCGCCGTCCGCTCTGGCCACCGAGAGGCGCAGCAGCTGCGGACTCGCCGCAGCCAGCTGCTGCAGGCGGATTTCGCAGGCGTTGGCATCCCCACCGGTAATCTCGGGCAGTTGAACCAGCCACTGGAGCGAGGTTTGCGTGTTGCTGATGACTTCTTCGTACTGGTTGCGGAGCAACTCGGCGAGGGCCATGCTTTCCAGCCTGGCGCTTTCCTCGGCGCGCGCCGCGTTCGCAGCGCGGCTAGCGACAGGACGAGGACGAAGGCGGGCAAGAGCGCCACGAAGATCACCGCCACCAGGCGTGTGCGTAAATTGGGTAAAAAGTGACGCGTCAGCATATTGCCCTTCGATGCACTATGATAGCATCAAACGCCGTAGCGTGCCACACGGTTTCGCCTGTTCGTTCTGCGGTTTTGCCGCATTGACGTGCCGAAAGAATGCCTGTATAATCGCCGCATCTTCCGGTCTAGCCTTGCGTCAATTCCAAAGGCTGATAGCAAACCCGCTTTTCGTCGCCGGCGGCACCCGAGACCCAACCTGAGGGCCCCTATGGTCGTCGGCGCACTACGACAGCGCAAAAGGGGGTGACGCTCCGCAACGCACCTGCGCTCTCGGTCGACTCTTTCGGCTCTCGTACTCTCGCGTTATCCATTTAACCCACAGGTCCCGTGCGACAAACGTCCGGACGGGAACGCCCAATCCCAAGGAGGAATGAAACCTATGAAGCGTGTGTTCATCCTGTTGCTTGTTGCGATTTTCGCGTCAAGCATTGCAGCGTGCGCGGCGCCAGGCGCCAGCACAGGCGGCGGCGACACCATCAAGATCGGTGTTCAAGGCCCAATCACCGGCGACATGGCGCTTGAAGGCAAGGGTTTCAAGACCGCCGTGCAGTTGCTCGCCGACCAGACCAACGCCGCCGGCGGCATCAACGGCAAGAAGGTGGAGCTCATCATCGAGGACGACAAGGGCGACCCGAAAGAAGCTGCCCTCGTCGCCGACCGCATGGTCTCCAGCAAGGTCGCGGCCGTCATCGGCGCCTATAACTCCACTGCAACCGAACCCATCTCGGCCATTTACAACAAGAACAACATCCTCCACGTTACCCCCTCTTCTACGCGCACCAGCCTTACCAGCAAGGGCTACAACCAGTTCTTCCGCACCTGCTTCCTCGACGACCGGCAGGGCCTCTTCGCCGCCCGGTTCATGAAGGAAATCCTCGGCAACAAGAACATCGCGATCCTGCACGACAACTCGACTTACGCCCAGGGCCTCGCCGAGGACACCAAGAAGTACGCCGAGCAGCAGGGGTTGAACATCGTCTTCTACGATGCGATCAATCCCAAGGATCAGGACTTCACCCCGGTTTTGACAAAGCTGAAAGGCGCGGGCGCCGAAACGGTGTACTTCACCGGCTATTACGCCCAGGCCGGCCAGTTGCTCAAGCAGTCTAAGGATGTCGGACTCGAGATCCAGTGGCTGGGCGGGAACTCGTCGAATAACAAAGAGGTCGTCAACATCGCCGGCGTCGACGCCGCCAAGGGCATGATGTTCACCTCCGAGCCACTGCCCCAGGACCTTGACAGCCCCGAGGCGAAGCAGTTCATCGCCGACTACAAGGCTAAGTATAACGAGGATCCGCCCACGGTCTGGACGGTCATGGCGGCCGACGCGTTCCGCGTCATCAAGAACGCCATGGAGCAGACCAAGAGCACCGACACGACCAAGCTGGCCGAGTATCTCCACAAAGACTTCAAGAACTTCCCGGGGATCACCGGCCCGATCCTCGGCTTCGATGAGAAGGGCGACCGCTTAGGCAGCATCCACAGGGCCTATGTGATCACCGATTCAGGCGACATCAAGCTCTATCCGAAGCAGCCTGCGGCGCAATAACGAGAGCCGTCGTGAATTACGCGAATGGACACGACTTGCATGAGTTCGTTGAAATTCGCGTAATTCGCGGCAAAAGGACGAGTGTATGGAGCTATTGGCTCAGAACCTGCTGAACGGCCTGACGATCGGTTCGTTCTACGCACTGGTCGCGCTTGGTTATACCATGGTCTATGGTGTCCTCAAGCTGATCAACTTCGCCCACGGCGACCTGTTCATGTGGGGCGCCTACCTGGGTTGGACATTCCTCAGCCTGCTGGCATTCGTGTTCGCACGGACCGGGCCGTGGGCGCTCGTGCCCACGGTGATCTTCGTCATGATCACAGTCGGCCTCCTGGGCGTCCTGCTCGAGCGCGTGGCCTATCGGCCCCTCCGCGGCGCCGGGCGCCTTCCGCCCATCATTTCCGCTCTCGGCGCAGCCTTCATCCTCGAGAGCGCCGCCCGGAATCTCTACGGCGCCACCATCCAGGTATACCCCCAGAGCGTCACCGTGCCGGGGCGGTTCGGAATCATTGGGAGCGTGACAGGCAGCTTCACCCAGGGTCTCGTGCTCATCGCTTCGATCGTGCTCATGGGCTTGTTATATGTCTTTGTCAATTATACGCGGACCGGCACGGCCATGCGCGCGGTGTCGCTGGACCATGACACATCCCGGCTCATGGGCGTCGACGTCAATCGGATTATCGGCATCGTCTTCTTCATCGGCCCGGCGCTGGGTGGCGCCGCAGGTATGTTGGTGGCCTTGCACTATGGCTCGTTCAATTTCACCCTCGGTTGGACGTTCGGCCTGAAGGCCTTCATCGCCGCCATCCTGGGCGGCATTGGCAATATCCCTGGGGCCATGCTGGGTGGCATTCTGCTGGGCACCGTAGAGAGCTTAGGCGCAGTCTATCTGGGCTCGCAGTGGAAAGACGTCATCGCTTACGTGCTCCTGGCCCTCATCCTCATTGTTCGCCCCACCGGCATCCTGGGCGAGCGCGTTGCAGAGAAACTATAACCAGGATTTACGGGATTCAGCGATTCACTTGATCTGGCAAACGGATCGCCGGCCAATCGGGTAAATCCTCGAATCCCACGAGTCCCGGTCGGGAGGGAATTTGACGCAACTGTCACTGCGTACCAAGGCGCTGCGGCGCGTAAAGCCCCTCTATTGGGCGTTGGCCGCCCTGGCGGTCGCCCTCTTGTTGCCGCTGCCGCTTAACGACTATATTCGCTCGGTATTTTGGCTGATCGGCATCTACGTGCTGCTCGGCTTGGGCCTCAACATCATCGTCGGTTACGCGGGCCTGTTCCAACTGGGTCATGCCGCGTTCTACGCGATCGGCGCCTACACTGCCACCTTGCTCAACATCAAGCTCGGCATCCCGGTCCTCGTGACCATGCCGATCGCGATGATCGTCGCGGGCGCGGTCGGCTTCGTCATCAGTCGCCCGATCCTGCACCTGCGCGGCGACTACCTTGCGATCGTCACCATCGCGTTCGGCGAGATCCTGCGCATGTTGCTGGTGAACAATGTAGGCGGCGTAACCGGCGGCTCAAACGGCTTGTTCGGCATCGACTCCGTCCAGATTTTCGGATTACAGCTTTGATTCTATTCTCAGCAATTACTACCTGGTCCTCTTCTTCGTGGTGATCACGATCTTCGCCGTAAACAGGCTGGAGAACTCGCGCCTGGGGCGGGCGTGGATGTACGTGCGCGAGGATGAGGCGGCGGCCGAGGCGATGGGCATTGACACCGTGCATGTGAAGGCCGTGGCGTTCGTGCTCGGCTCCGCATGGGCCGGCCTCGCCGGCGTCCTGTACGCCAGCCGGATCGGTTCGATCTCGCCCGAACTTGGCAGCTTTCTCGAATCGGTCATCATGTTTTCCATCGTCGTGCTGGGCGGCGTTGGCTCGATCCCCGGCGTCATCGTCGGCGCGATCGGCATGATCGGGCTGCCCGAGGTCTTCCGCTTCGTTAAGGACTGGCGCGACGGCTTCGTGGGTCTGGCGATGGTTCTGATGATGATCTTCCGCCCGGCCGGCCTCTTGCCCAGCCGCAGGGTCGTAGAGGAACTCGAGACGCAGGAAGCGGCCGTGAAGCAGTCCGGGGCTGCCTAAGGAGTAAGCATGGCGTTGCTTGAAGTGAGTGGCCTTACGCGATCCTTTGGCGGGTTGATGGCCGTGTCGTCCGTCGACCTACGAATCGAGCGCGGGGAAGTACTGGGGATGATCGGCCCGAACGGGGCCGGCAAGACGACGGTGTTCAATCTGCTTACCGGCATTTATCGCCCGGACAAAGGCACGGTTGTTTTCGACGGACGCGGACTCGTTGGCCTGAAGCCTCACGCCATCGCCGCATCAGGCATGGCGCGCACCTTCCAGACCATCCGCCTGTTTCCGAACATGACCGTGCTCGAAAACGTCATGTCCGGCCGCCACTGCCGCAGCAAAGCGGGCGCTGTGGGCGCCATCTTCCGCCCGCGCGGCCAGCGGGCCGAGGAGCAGGCCATCCGTCAGGAAGCCGAACGGCACCTGAAGTTTATGAACATCTGGCACTTCCGCAACGAGCTGGCGAAGAACCTGCCCTACGGTGACCAGCGCCGGGTCGAGATCGCCCGGGCGCTCGCGACCGATCCCAAGCTGCTCATCCTCGACGAGCCGGCCGCTGGCCTCAACGAGCAGGAAAGCGCGGAGCTTATGGCCCTCATCCGCGGCATCCGGGACATGGGCGTCACGGTCTTCCTGATCGAGCACGATATGAAGGTCGTCATGGGTGTTTCTGACCGGGTGATGGTGCTGGAGAACGGCAGGAAGATCGCGGAGGGCACCCCGGTTGAAGTGCAGGCCGATCAACGGGTCATCGAGGCGTACCTGGGCCGTGAAGAGGAGGAGGCGTAGCCGCATGGTGGTTCCGAACGTCTCCCAACCGATCCTCGAAGTCCGCGACGTCCACACCTATTACGGCCACGTTCACGCGCTGAAGGGCATCTCGCTGTCGGTTGCGCCGGGCGAGATGGTTGCCTTGATCGGCGCCAACGGGGCCGGGAAGAGCACCGCGCTGCGCACGATCAGCGGCCTCATCAAGCCGAAGCAGGGCGAAATCAGCATCATGGGGAAGCCCGTCGCGGGTCTGTCCGCGCACCAGATCGTGTACCTGGGCGTGTCTCATGCGCCCGAGGGCCGCAAGATCTTCTCGACCCTCAGCGTTAACGAGAACCTGAACATGGGCGCCTACTCGCTCGGCGGCGCAAAGGACCGCATCGAAGAGCACCGCGAAAGGGTATTCACCCTGTTTCCCCGGCTGAAGGAGCGCCGCGGCCAGCTTGCGGGCACGCTGTCTGGCGGCGAGCAGCAGATGCTTGCGATCGGCCGGGCCCTCATGTGCGACCCCAAGTTGCTCCTGCTCGACGAGCCGTCCCTGGGCCTGGCGCCGCTGCTGGTGAAGACGATCTTCGACACCGTTCGCGAGATCAACCGGTCCGGCGTCACCGTCCTGCTCGTGGAGCAAAACGCCCGCGCGGCCCTCAAGCTCGCCACCAGCGGTTACGTCCTGGAGACCGGCACGATCGTCCTCTCCGGTCCGGCCCAGCAGCTCCTCGCCGACGAGCGAGTCCGCAAAGCCTACCTCGGCGAAGGCTGAGCCTCCTCCCGGTAATAAAACTGCGGGGATGGGGGGATGAGGGGATTTACTCTAGATGATCCCCCCATCCCCTCATCCCCGCAGCTTCGTTCTACCTCTCAGAGCTCCAGCCAGGTCCCGATGCCGCGCTCGAGTGCGCGGCGGTACAGGATCGGTGCTGTCGCCATGTCGTCCAGCGCCAGCCCGAGGTTGCAGGCGATAGTGCGCTCCGCGGCCGACTGCCGGCCCGGCTTCTGGCCCGTCACCAGCTCGCCCAGGCTGGCGTAGATCGGCGGAATGGATTGGAAGTACCCAAGGGTCTTGGTGTACTCCAGCTGCGGCACGTCGTCGGTGCAGAACTTGTCAACTTCCTGCAGCGCCGCGCCGTCCCAATACGAATCGTAGTCGACCAGCGACGCGAACGCGCCGGGCTCGAGCCAGCCCGCCTTGATCGTCCCATGCGGCGGCCGGACGATGGGCCCTGCCGTCACGACCATGTCGCAGCCGCTCACCGCCTCCCGCGGCTCGCTGACCGCGGTCACCTTCACACCCAGCCGCTCCCCCATTTCCTGCGCATACCGCGCCGCGTTTTCCGGCCTCGCGTCGTATGCCATCACCTGCTTGACCGGGAACAGCGCCTTCAGCGCTTCGAGGTTCGTGCGCCCCTGCACGCCGCATCCGAGGATGCCCACGGTGGACAGACTCCGGCCTCGCCAGGTAGCGCGCCGCAAGCGCGGTCGCCGCGCCCGTTCGCATCCCTGTAATCCACGTGCAGTCCATGACCGCCAGCGGGATGCCCGTTTCCTCGTCATTCAGGACCAGCAGCCCCGTGATGTAGGGCAGGCCCTTTGCCTGGTTCTTCGGGAAGCCGCTCACCCATTTGATGCCCACCGCATGCAGCGCCGGGATGTACGCGGGCATGGCATGGATGAACGAGTCCTCCTGCGGGTGTACGCCCGGCTTCGGCGGCATCTGCGCGTGCCCCAGCCCATGCTCCTGGAAGGCCAGGCTCAACGCGTCGATGATTTCCGGCATGGTCACCCCGACCGACTCCACGTCGGCGCGGGACAGGTACAGGAGTTTCGGGGAAGGCATGAGGCGAGCTCCCTTGCTTGTTATTCACTCTTGTGCGCGGATCAAGGCGCGAATTCCCAGATGAACGCGATAGCCGCAATCGTGATCAGCGCGTACTCCAGCACGATCCGCCGCCGCACCCGGCCCTGCAGCGCATGCTGCGAAATGCCGACGACGTCATAGAAGAGCACGAGCAGCACCAGCCCGCCGGTCAGGCTGTCCAGCCGCCAATAGTTCAGCGCCCAGGTGGCCTGCCCGAGCACCAGGCCCGTAATCGCTGCGTACAGCGCCACCAGGATCGTCGGCCGCCCACTGCTCCGCAGCAGCTCCATTGCCAGCAGGCTGCTCACCAGCAGCACTTCGGTTGCCGACAGCACGCTCCGGCTTCGGGTCCGGTACACCACGAGGAACAGCAGGAGCGCGAGCGCGTACGTCAGCGCGTTCATCCCCAGCCGGGCGCGCCGGTAGCCGGTCTGGAACGGATCGATGGTGTAGTAGACCCCCGCCAGCGCGACCCCGAGCGTCACCCCTGCCGCGATCAGCCCCAACACCCAGTACGCCGCAGAGGGCGCGAGGGGCAGCAGCAGGATCGCGACGAGGATCAGGGAGACCGGCGCGCCCCAGTAGACCCAGTGGCTCGGGTTGACCAGGCCGGCCCGTTCGAGCGGGCTAAGCGGCGCGGAACGGACGGGCGTGGCCAGGCTGACGTGCTGCCGCCGGCGAGCGCGTCCCGCCGATGGCGGTTCGCCCTTGGGGTGCGCGCGGACCACGGCTTCCGTACCGGTTGCCACCAGGCCCGTCAGGAGCGCGGCAAGGATGGTGTTTGCCGTCACCGTCAGCGTGATCGGCGAGCCGAAGATTTGAGTGGTGAAAGCGCGTTCAGGCAGGACGAGGAACCGCTGCGCCGCCAGGCCCATGAGGACGACCCAGATCATGACGCTGGCGCGGTCCCGATAGTCAGTCAAAGTCATGTAGGAAGGTAAACCTCAACCATCCGATTTTACCCTAAGGGATGTTATACTGCAACCATGGAAGACGAACAGTTTGAGGCGCTTGTCCTGGAAGCGCTGGAAACCATGCCCGAACAGTTCCGCGAGGCCCTCGATAACGTGGACATCGTGGTCGAAGAATGGCCTTCATGGAACACCATGCGCATGGCCCGCGTGCGCTCCAAGTACGGGTTATTGGGGTTCTACCACGGGGTGCCCCTCACCGAGCGGACATCGGGATATAACCTGGTGTCGCCCGACAAGATCAGCATCTATCAGAAGCCCATCGAGGCGCAGTGTACCACGCCGGATCAAGTTCGCGATCTCGTGCATCGCGTCGTGCTCCACGAGCTCGCCCACCACTTCGGCATCGACGACGACCGCCTCCACGAGATCGGGGCCTACTAAAAGAAACCGGGTTTACGCCAGAAACCCGGTTTCTGGACCTGCTCTCGCCGTCACACGAAGCTCACGGCGCCGCGGCGCTCGTTTTCCGCGGCACGTTCGTCCCCGGCCCATACAGGTAGATCGCCTGCCACGGCCGGTACTTGCTCACCAGCTTGTCCTGCTTGACCGTGCCGTCCCCATAACGGATCGTCCGGGTCACCACCGCGTCCATGCCTTCCTTGGCCCAGTCCACCTGCTTGATCTGCCCGGACTTCAGCGATTTATCCTCTTGATAAGCGGGCGGCGGAGCCGGCTGCCGGTTGCTGATCACCGGTTCCGCAATCTCGATCGTGCGGTCCGGCTTCGTCCCGTAAATCGAGAAGGTGATCGTCCCCTTGGCTTCGTTCCAGCTCGACTTCACCAGGATGTAGTGCCCCGTGTCGTTCTTGAATCGGAAGTCGACATTCGGCGTGAAGATGCTCGCGTCTAGCCCAGGCTTGCCGTACCACCCGACCACGTACCCGTGCGCCCAGCGCTCCACGATCGGAAAGCCCCCATTGTAAGCCGCTCGGAACGCCGTCGTCGATACCTGGCACACCCCGCCGCCGATGCCCACCGCCGTGCGGTCGCCCGCAATCACCAGCGCGTCGATGAACCCGTTCGCCGCGATGACGTCCCCCACATTGTGGTTGAACGAGAACTCCTCGCCCGGCGCCACCACCACGTGGTCGAACTTGCTCGCCGCGTTCACGATGTTGTGAACCCGCTCTGACGGCGACCCCTTGTAGCTGCTCGTGCCCTCGCTGACCAGCTCCACGATGCCCATCTCGGCCACCCGGCTCGTGTCGATCTTCGGCTGGACCACCGCGATCGGCAGCGCCACCGTCTGCGGCGCAGGCGTCCCGTTCTCGGTCGCAGTTACCGGCGCCGACAGCGCTTCGGTAACTGCCTTAACGCCTTCATCCACACCGACCTTCTGTCCCCGCTTGCTCTCCTGCAAGACCACGACCTTGCCGGCCTTGGTATCAAAGTCGATGCTCCCGTCGAATGCCTTCCGATCCAGCTGCTTGGCAATGCCTCCGACGAACGCCTTGACCTGCTCCTCGTCCAGCTTGATGTCCAGGTCCACAGAGCCATCCGGTGCAACGGCAGGGGTGAGCGTGAACCAGCCTCGCACCTGCGCGGGATCCGCCGAAAAACTCTGCGGGCCGCTGAGGGTGTCGGCGTTCAGCACGAGCGAACGGCCGAGCACCGTCTTGGCCTTGGCGACCGCGGCGTCCACCGACAGGATCGCCGGCCGGCGTTCCTGCCACGGCACGTCGATGACGGTCCCCGCTCCGCTCCGCACGGCCTGGGCCAAGGCAGTCCGGGTCGCTTCTACATCCATCGCCCGGCCCATGCGCCCCGGCGTTCCCGTCACCTGCAAGCCGTCGATGCTCAGCTTGCCCTCGACCGGCAGGACGTTGACCTCCTCGCCGATGCGCGCGACGACCTGCGCCTGCAGATCTTCGTCGCGGGTCAGCGCCGGCAGGACCGACACCCCGTCGCGCATCGCCTCCCATTGGTCGAACATGTCCTGTTCCAGCCCGCCCAGCATGTCCGCGACCGAAGCCGTCCCGCTGCCGGCCAGCCCATGCCTGCCGACTGCGAACGCCTGGCTGGCCGTCGCGCTCGCATCCACCGCCACGCCCAGGTCGCTCGCCGACAGCACCCACCGCCGGTCGCCAAACCGCAGTGTCACGTCGGGCCCAGGGTAAGGGGTGAGCGCATCCTTGATCGCGGACTCGGCCTCGGTAACCGTGAGCCCGCCGAGCGGCACCCCCGCCACGCTCACGCCCGGGTAAATCTTGTCGTTGTACTGCCACTGGTACCAGGCAAGCAGGCTCACCGCGGCCAGCAGCAGCAGGCCGGCGGTCATCGCCAACGGAAAGAGACAACCCAGGCGGGGTTGCCGCTTAGGCATCGGAGTATTGTTCATAACGTTCCCTGGACGTCCCACCCCGCCGAATCGTTGCAGGCAGTGCGGGCGTAGGCTGGCCGTTTCTAGGGATTTATTGTATCAAAGTGAGAATTACTTGACAAGCGGGAGGACTGTCTGGACCACGAACGGTCTGGACCACGAAGGGGCGAAGGTGACGAAGAACGCGAAGCGCGAAGTTCACGAAGCTCTCGCTTGTGGCGAGCTCCTTCGCGGACTTCGCGCTTCGCGTTCTTCGCAGGCTTCGCGTCTTCGTGGTCCAGACCGTTCGTGGTCCAGACGCTCAGCCTGCAATCGCCGCCGGCAAGGTCGTGCTTACTTGACCTCGACCTCGGCGCCCTCGGCCTCGAGCTTCGCCTTTGCATCGGCGGCAGCGGCCTTGGTCACTGCGGTCAGCACCGGCGCGGGCGCGCCCTCGACCAGGTCCTTGGCTTCCTTCAGCCCCAGGTTGGTCAGTGCGCGGACGGCCTTGATGACGTTGATCTTGTTGGCGCCGAAGCTCTTCAGCACGACGTCGAACTCGGTCTGCTCTTCGACGGGAGCCGGGGCTTCCGCAGCAGCGCCACCGGCGCCGGCGGGCATCGCGCCCATGACCATCGGAGCTGCGGCGGTGACGCCCCAGCGGGCTTCCAATGCCTTAACGAGCTGGGAAAGCTCGAGCACGCTCATCGTATCGAGGGCTGCCATCAATTCTTCGCTAGACATGAGTTATCCTCCAGGTAAAGTAAGTGATTTCTGAGTAAGTTATGCCGACGGTTGCTCGAGCTGCGCCGCGCGCGCATTGAGCACGTTCATCAACCCGCGGAGATTGCCGGCCAACACGTTGACCAGCCCGCTCATCGGGGACTGCAGGGTGCCGACGACCTGGGCCCGCAGCTGCTCCTTGCTGGGCAGCTCCGTCAGGCTCTGGACACCCGTCTCATTGAACACCGACTGGCCCATCAAGCCGCCGCGCAGCACGAGAATCTTGCTGTCCTTGGCGAACTTGGTGAGCACCTTGGCCGGCGCAGCCACCTCGTCATAGCAGAAGGCAACCGCAACCGGGCCCGTCAGCAGCTCATCCGGAGCCGGCATCCCGACCTCGGTGAGTGCGCGGGCGATGAGGGTGTTCTTCGACACCGCCAGCTCGCTCTGAGCCCCGCGCAGATCCCGGCGCAGGTTCTGCATCTGCTTCGTGCTCAGTCCGCGATACTCGCTGACGATGACCGCCTGGCTACGCCGCAACTTCTCGACGTACTCGTTGACGATCGTCTCTTTCTTTTCGCGTGTGATTGCCAAGCGACATTCCTCCCTTCATAAGATCCTTATCTGGTTCTGCGACCAGGCCACGCATGGTCCCAGCACCAGAACGAGAGAAACAAAAAAGCCTCCGCGCTGTCGACAGGCAGGCGCGGAGGCTTTGAAATACACCCAAAGCACTCATCTACCCAGCCTCGGCAGGCCCATACATGCCGTATGGATTAGGTCTGATCCAGACACCTGCTGTCTTCAGCGGTTCGAGCGTTTTTCGATTGTGAAGTGTGCTGTAGAAACCAGGTTTCTACGAGAAACCTGGTTTCTTTGCGGCGCTTTACGCGGCCGTCGGTTTCAACGCCGATGCGGCCAGGTTGTCGAGCCGGATGCCCGGCGCCATCGTGCTGGTCAGGGTGACCCGCTTGATGTAAATGCCCTTCGCGCCGCTCGGCTTCGCCCGGTTCACCGCGTCCATCAGCGCCGCCAGGTTATCCAGGATCTGCTGCTGCGTGAACTCGACCTTCCCGATCGGGACGTGGAGGTTGCCGGTCTTGTCGACCTTGAACTCCACACGGCCCTGTCGCGCTTCCTTGATCGCGCGGGGCAGGTCGTCGGGCTGCACGATCGTGCCGGCCTTCGGGTTCGGCATCAGGCCCCGGGTGCCCAGGATCCGGCCGAGGCGCCCGACCTTGCCCATCACCTGCGGCGTGGCGATCGCCATGTCGAAATCGAGCCAGCCACCCTGGATCTTCGCGATCATGTCGTCCAGGCCCACGAAATCCGCCCCCGCCTGCTCCGCCAGCCGTGCGCCGTCGCCTTCCGCGAACACGAGGATGCGAACGGTCTTGCCCAGGCCTGCCGGCAGCAGAACGGTGCTGCGCACCTGCTGATCCGCATGCCGCGGATCGACGCCCAAGTGGAAATGGACCTCAATTGTGTTGTTGAACTTAGTGTACGAGACCTGCTTCAGCAGGTCCACCGCCTCGGTCGGCCCGTAGTACTTCGTGCGGTCGACCAGCTTGGCGGCGTCGGTGTACTTCTTACCGTGCTTTGCCATTGTGACTCCCTTTACCCGGCGCTTCGGCCGGGCCTGGTGGTAGCGGACGGCTTACCCCTGTAAGCCCATCCTCCCAAAGCGGGCGAGGTCTTGCGGACCACCGGTCCGTCCGGACCGTAGGCGCTAACAGCGCCGCACCCGTCCCGTTAGTCGGTAACGGTAATGCCCATGCTCCGTGCAGTGCCCTCTACCATGCGCATCGCCATGTCAACGTCGTAGGCGTTGAGGTCCTTGAGCTTCAGCTCGGCGATCTCGCGCACCTGCTTCCGGGTCAGCTTGCCGATCTTCTCCGAGTTCGGCTTGCCGGAACCCTTCGGCACACCGGCGGCCGCCTTGATGAGGTCCGGGGCCGGCGGGGTCTTGGTGACGAACGTAAACGACTGGTCGGTGAAGATGGTGATTTCCACCGGGATCACCTGACCGGCCTGGTTCGCCGTCCTGGCATTGTACTCCTTGCAGAAAGCCATGATGTTGACGCCGTGCTGACCCAACGCCGGACCAACCGGCGGGGCAGGATTGGCTTTCCCGGCTATGATCTGCAATTTGACGATTGCCTTTACTTTCTTCGCCATGAAAATGACTCCTACTCGGTTTCACTGGGTCCGTTAAGAAACCAGGTTTCTACAGCCGTTCGACTTGCAGCAGGTCGACCTCGACCGGCGTCTCGCGATTGAAGAACGACACCAGTACGCGCGCTTTGCCCTTGTCCGGGTAAACCTCGTCGACCGTGCCCGTGAAATCCAGGAAATTGCCTTCGACAATGCGGACCTTGTCGCCGACCTTGACCTTGACCTGCGCGACCGGCTCTTCGGCTTCCATGCGGCGCATGATGCGATCGACTTCTTCCTGGCGCAGGGGGGTCGGCTTGTTGCCGATGCCCACAAAACCCGTTACGCCAGGCGTGTTGCGGACCACATACCACGATTCTTCGTCGAGGATCATTTTGACCAGCACGTAGCCCGGGTAAATCCGGCGCTCGACTACGCGGCGCTGGCCTTCTTTCAACTCGACCTGTTCTTCGGTCGGCACGATCACTTCGAGGATGTGGGTCGTCATGCCCATCGATTCGGCCCGATGCTCGAGGTTCTTTTTGACCTTGTTCTCGTAGCCCGAATAGCAGTGGACAACGTACCACGCCGGCTTGGACTCACCGGTCCCTTCAGGCTCGGTCCCCTCTTCCTCTGGCGCCTGGTCCTCGTACGGCTCATCCGCGCCGAGGCCGGGCTCGGGCGCGTCGTAATCGACCGGCCCGATTGAGCCTCGGTCCAGGTCGTCGTACTCAGAGCCGGTGCTTTCGCCCGCGAAACCGTCGTTCACGAAATCCTCGTGCATGCTTGGCGCCACGCGATTGTCCCTTCACGAATCCTTCGTGTTGGTCCCAGCTAGATGCTAACGATCAGCCGGACGACCTGTGCGAACACAAAGTCCAGTGCGCCCAGGAACGCCGCCATCACGATCGTCACTGCCAACACGATCAAGGTCAGGTTGGTCGCCTGCTCGCGCGTGGGCCAGCTCGTCTTGCGGAGCTCGCCGCGCGTATCCTTGAGGTACTCGGTAGTCCGGTCGACCGTCCGCCTGAAAACGTTCGGCTTCGTCGACTGAGTCAGTTCTTTGCTCACGATCCCTCCACAGGCCCTTGACACTCAAGACACCGTTCCGGTTTGTCGGCCGTCTGTTCAACCGCATCCAGAAAGCCGCACCGTGACGGTGTCTTGATGTTGGAACCGTATGTTTAGACAGGCGTGGCAGGACTTGAACCCGCAACCCCCGCTTTTGGAGAGCGGTGCTCTGCCAATTGAGCTACACGCCTAAGCAGCCTGCATTCCGCAGGCGGAACCATTCTTCTACCGGGTCTCGCGATGCTGCTGATGCTTGCGGCAGCGCGGGCAGTACTTCATGATTTCCAGGCGACCCTGGGTGTTCTTCCGATTCTTCTCGGTCGTGTACGTCCGCTCCTTGCACTCCGTGCAAGCGAGCGTGATCGTCAACCGGTTTGCTTTCTTTGCAGTTGCCATCGTATTCCCTCATGTAGGGGCGACCGGCCGGTCGCCCCTACAACGTTTGTTATTCCACGATCTTGGTGATGACGCCCGAGCCGACGGTGCGGCCGCCTTCGCGGATCGCGAAGCGGGAGCCGATTTCCAGTGCCACCGGCACGATCAGCTTGATCTTCAGGTTGACATTGTCGCCCGGCATGACCATCTCGACGCCCGCCGGCAGCTCGCTCTCGCCCGTCACGTCCATCGTCCGGATGTAGAACTGCGGCCGGTAGCCGTTGAAGAACGGCGTGTGCCGCCCGCCCTCTTCCTTCTTCAGGATGTACACCTCGGCCTGGAACGTCGTGTGCGGCGTGATCGACTTCGGCGCGGCCAACACCTGCCCGCGCTCCACGTCCGTGCGCTCGATGCCGCGCAGCAGGCAGCCCACGTTGTCGCCGGCGATGCCTTCCTGCAGGATCTTGCGGAACATCTCGACGCCGGTCACCACCGTCGCGCGGGTCTCCCGCAGACCGATGATCTCGATCGTCTCGCCGACCTTGACCTTGCCGCGCTCGATGCGGCCCGTCACCACCGTGCCGCGGCCCTTGATGCCGAACACGTCTTCCACCGGCATCAGGAACGGCTTATCCGTCGCCCGCTCGGGCGTCGGGATGTACTCGTCCACCGCATGCAGCAGCTCCCAGATGCACTTGTACTCCGGCGCCTCGAGGTCCTTCGACGTCGATTCCAACGCCTTCAGCGCCGAGCCGCGCACGATCGGGATGTCGTCGCCCGGGAACTTGTAGCTCGTCAGCAGCTCGCGCAGCTCCAGCTCCACCAGCTCCAGCAGCTCCTCGTCCTCCATCTGGTCGACCTTGTTCAGGAACACCACCATGGCCGGCACTTCCACCTGCCGCGCCAGCAGCACGTGCTCGCGCGTCTGCGGCATCGGCCCTTCCGGCGCCGCCACCACCAGGATCGCGCCGTCCATCTGCGCCGCACCCGTGATCATGTTCTTGATGTAGTCCGCATGCCCCGGGCAGTCCACGTGCGCATAGTGCCGCTTCTCGGTCTGGTACTCGACGTGCGCAATCGCAATCGTGATCCCGCCGCGCCTTTTCCTCCGGCGCATTGTCGATCGAATCGAACGACCGGAAGCTGGCCCAGCCCTTGAACGACAGCAGCTTGGTGATCGCTGCCGTCAGCGTCGTCTTGCCATGATCAATGTGCCCGATCGTCCCCACGTTCACATGGGGCTTCGTGCGCTGAAAGACTTCCTTCGCCATGAGTGGCAACCTCCCACGATGAGTGACCTGCGAGCGATAAGTCGCCGCCAAACACGCGCCTGTGGCGCTGAGCGCCGAGCGCAAGTGTGGCGGCGATAAAGTCCCGAAGACCAGGTAAGCCCACGATCAGATTTGAACTGATGACCCCGTTCTTACCAAGAACGTGCTCTACCGACTGAGCTACGTGGGCAGCCGACAAGATTGAAGACGAAAGATTCAAGATTGAAGATTGAAGACTCGTTTGGGCCCTCTTCAATCTTCAATCTGCAAGCTTCAATCCCCCATGGGCAGGGAAGGAATCGAACCTCCGAAGGGTGTAACCCATCTGATTTACAGTCAGCTTCCTTTGGCCGCTTGGATACCTGCCCATTTGTTATCAATTGTGACATCTTGTGCGAGATCTACTTCCGCAAAGCCGACGGCCGGAATCGAACCGGCAACCCTCGACTTACAAGGTCGATGCTCTGCCGATTGAGCTACGTCGGCGAGTTCGCCTATGGCGAAACGTTTGCCTGCAGGCGATACGCTTGCCTCACGCAGCCATAGCCCCAGCGAAGCATGCTATTTCCCGGCGCTGCGAAGCACCAGTATAGGTGTTGAAAGCCTAAAAGTCAAATATCAGGCCCTATCGCGCGCAAACATTCACACGCCAAGCGCCGCGTAGACCCATCTCGAGTGGCTATCATTCTGCGCTGGAGAACAACTCTGATATATGATACCACGAGCTATACATAAGCCCAAAAGGGGGTGGGTGTCATGCCTGAATACGCAGTCCGGGCCATCGGCTTCATCCGATCGGAGCTCAAGACCACGCGAGGATGCGCCCTCGTTCTACACGCGGGGAGCGCCGAATGCGCAGGATCGAAGTCGACCCTGCTCTGGTCGACGCCCTCGATCGGATCGAGCCCGGCGACGAGATCATCGTGCTCGACCTGGCTGCACCTCGCCCGCCGCGACGTGCTCAAGGTCCACCCGCAGGGCGATCTCACCCGACCGCTGACCGGCGTCTTCCTGACCCGTTCTCCCGACCGGCCGAATCCGATCGGTTTGCATCGCACCCGCGTGCTGGAGAAACAGGGAGCTACCCTCGTGATCGGCCCGATGGAGGCGATTGACGGTACGCCCGTGCTCGACATCAAGTGTGTGGTCGACGAGGCCAACGATTCCTAAACCCATTCCACGTCGAAAACTACATCCCAACCTCCGAGGTCACGGAGACCTCGGAGGTTTCGCGCTCGAGGGGTTCGCTCTCTGCTGCGGCCGCCGTGGTGCTCCACGGCGGCCGCAGCCCTCATCTTCGTTTCATTCCGCCGGCGCGACCGGCGCCTCTGCCCGCGCCCGCAGCCGCGCCTGCCGCGCCGCGACCAGCACCACCGAGCCGGCGACCGCCGCGTTCAGCGACTCCACCTTCCCGACCATCGGGATTTCGACCAGCCAGTCGCACCGCTCGCGCACGAGGCGGGAAAGCCCCGCCCCTTCGGCCCCGACGACCAGGACGAGCGGCCCGGTCAGTTCGACGTCGGCGAACGGCTTGGCGTCCGGCGCCGCGTCCAGGCCGGCCACCCACGCGCCGCTTTCCTTCAGCGCCTCCAGCGCCTGCACCAGGTTGCTCACGAGCGCGATCTTCAGGTGCTCGACCGCGCCCGCCGAGACGTTGACGACCGCAGGGGTTACGCCGGCCGAGCGCCTGCCCGGCAGCACCACGCCAGTCACGCCCATCGCCTCTGCCGTTCGCAGCAGCGTCCCCAGGTTCTGCACGTCCTGCAGGTGATCCAGCGCCAGGTACAGCCGGTCGGGCATGGCCGCGCCCGGCGCGAGTCGAGCAGCTCGTCCAGCTCGACGTACGGGTATTCCGCTGCTTGCGCGACCACGCCCTGGTGGTTGCCGCCCACCGCATCGTCAAGCCGCTCGCGCGGCGTTTCGATGACCGGGCATCCGATCAGCCGCGCTTTCGCGACGATCTCGGACAGGACCCCCGTGCGGTCGACGCCCTGGGCGAGGAAGATGCGCCGGACGTGGCGCCGCCCGGCCCGCAGCGCTTCTGCAACCGTGTGCCGGCCGTACAGCAGGTCTTCCTCGTGGCCGGCCGCCAGCCGCCCTTCGCGCGGCCCCGGCGCGCTGCTCTCGCGCGGCTCCCGTGGCCGTCGCTGGGCTGGGGGCGCGCCGTCCCCTTCCCGGCCGGCGTCCGCCGCTGCTGGCGCTTCGGCGCCCCCGCATCCGGCGGACGTCCAGGCTCCCGCCGAGGCTTATCGGACGGCTTGCGGGGCGCTGCAGGCTTCTTGTCACCCCCGGCAGGCTTCTTCGGGGAAGATGGTCTCTGGCTCGCCACGCGCTTCTATCCTAACCGCCAGGTGCTGCCCTGCGCCGAATCCTCGACGATGACCCCCAGCGCCTTCAGTTCGTCCCTGATCTTATCGCTCAGCGCCCACTGCTTCGCCTTGCGCAGGTCTTGCCGCACGGTCAGCAGCAGGTCGACGAACGGCGCGATGTCTTGCCCGGCGTTCTTCGCGCTCTCCAGCTGCAGGCCCAGCACCTCCGTCAGCGAGCGGAAGGCCGCCTGCGCGTCGGCGAAGGGCTGCCCCCCTACGCCCGCATCGCGCGCCCCGTTGATTGCGCGTACCAGGTCGAAGATCGCCGCCAGTCCGCCCGCCGTGCTGAAGTCGTTGTCCATTGCGGCTTCGAAGGCCGTCCGCGCCTGCGTCACCTGGCCCGCCAGGTTCTCCACGGCCGGCCCATCCGTCACCGGGCCCGCTGCCGGGCGCAGCGCCGAGCGCAGCCGCTCCAGCGCCCGTTCCCCGTCCGCGATCACATCCTCGTTGAAGATGAGCGGTTTGCGATAGCCGCTGTTCGCGATCACCAGCCGCAGCACGTCCGGCCCATGCTCGGCCAGGAACTCGTCGATCGTCACCAGGTTGCCCAGGCTCTTGGACATCTTCTCGCCCTTGAGCTGTAGCATCCCGTTGTGGATCCAGTAGCGCGCGAAGGGCTTGCCCGTGTAGCACTCGGTCTGCGCGATCTCGTTCTCGTGATGCGGGAAGATCAAGTCGTTCCCCCCGCCGTGGATGTCGATCTGCTCGCCCAGGTAGGCCAGGTTCATGGCCGAGCACTCGATATGCCAGCCCGGCCGCCCCTCACCCCACGGGCTCGGCCACTTCGGCTCGCCCGGCTTCGCCGCCTTCCACAGCGCGAAATCGCCCTCCTCGACCTTCGCATCGCTCACCGCAACCCGGGTGCCCGACACCGCTTCCTCCAGCTTGCGTCGCGAGAGCTTGCCGTAGTCCTTGTCTGCATGGACGCGGAAGTACACGTCGCCGCCCGGCACAGGATAGGCGTAGCCTTTGTCGATGAGCCCCTGAATCATCTCGACGATCTCGGGGATGGTCTGCGACACGCGCGGCAGCGCCGTCGGCGGCATGACGTTGAGTGCCAGCAGCTGCTGCTGGTACTTGGTCGCGTACCGGTTTGCCAATGCCGACGGGTCCTCGCCGCCCTTCGCCGCCCGCGCAATGATCTTGTCGTCGACGTCCGTGAAGTTCATCACGTGGTTGACCGAGTAGCCCTTGTACTCCAGGTAGCGGCGGATGAAATCGAAAACGATGGACGACATCGCATGGCCGACGTGGGCTTCGGAATAGACCGTCGGCCCACACACGTACATGCGGACCTTGCCGGGTTCGAGCGTCTCAAACGGTTCGGTCGTGCGGGTAAGCGTATTGAAGACAACCAGCGACATGCTCTCTTGCTCCAGGATATTGAAGGCCGGTCAGGCGGCTTCGGCCGGCGCCTGAGCGCCGGGATTCGCCACGCCTCGCGCCGCTTGAATCACGAGGGCCGCGGCATCGCCGGCCGCGATCAGGCCGGTGTTGATCACCAGGTGGTACAGCAGCGGATCGAGCCACCGGACATTGTAATAACGGGCCAGGTAGTCGCGCCGTGACTCGTCCATTCCCCGGACGCGGCGCCGGGCTTCGCTTGCCGACACGTTATGCCATTGCGCCACGTTAGCGATCCGCTTTTCGAGCGGCGCGACGAACAGCACGTGGCACGCGCCGGGCTGGCCCGCCAGCAGCGCCTGCCCGCCCTGGCCCATGATCATGACGTTGTCGCGCGCCGCAATACCCCGGATGATCCCCCCGATCGCCCGGACCGCCTCTTCGAGGCTGATGATGTCGGTGGACGTCGTCGACGGCGCAAACAGGCTCAGCAGCGGGTTAGCCGCGCTCGCCGCCGCAAATCCCGGCGTCGGGCTGCCTAATCCCTGGATGATCTCGCCGGCCACCGTGCGCTGCCCCGAATACATCAGGCGTTGCAGCAGCTCCGGCGGCACTCCCGCCTTCAGCGCCGCCTCGCGAATCGTGTCGCGGTTTACCACGGCCAGGCCCAGCGACTCGGCGACCGATCGCGCGACGGTTTCCCCGTCACTGCCTAATTGACGCGATACGGTGAGGATCATAGGTCACTCAGCGATTCGGAGCGGCAAATATCATGCGGCCGGCGTTCGTCTGCAGGACCTTCGTGACCAGCACGTCCAGGTCCGTGTCGATGTACCGCCGGCCATTTTCGATCACCACCATCGTCCCGTCGTCCAGGTATGCGATGCCTTGGTTGATCTCCTTGCCTTCCTGGATCACGTGGACGATCATCGCCTCGCCGGGCAGCACGACTGACTTCACGGCGTTGCTCAGCTCGTTGATGTTGAGCACCTGGACGCCCTGCAACCCCGCCACCCGGTTCAGGTTGTAGTCGTTCGTGACGATCGGCGCGTTCAGCTGCCGCGCCAGTTGCACCAGCTTCGCGTCCACCTGGCGCACCCCGTCCACGTCCTGGTCGATGATCCTGACCGGCACCGGGGAGTCCTTCTGCATCCGGTTCAGCATCTCCAGCCCCCGCCGGCCCCGGTTGCGGCGCAGCGAGTCAGCCGAGTCTGCAATGTATTGCAGCTCCGCCAGCACGAAACGCGGCACCAGCATCGTGGCGCGTATGAACCCGGTGTGCGCGACGTCGGCGATCCGGCCGTCGATGATCACGCTTGTATCCAGGAGCATCGTCTCTTCCGCGGGCGTCGCGCCGTTCTTCGACCCGGCCTTGACGTCCGCCTCGCCTTCTCCCGCCTCACGCCGGCGGAAGAGCGCGAAGATCTCGCGCTGCCGCAGCACCATCACCGTGATGCCGAGGTAGCCGAAGACAATGGCGGCAATCGTCGGAAGGATGCTGCTGAATGGCGGCGGAAGAAAGGAAAGCGGAAACGCGAGCAGCGCACCGATCGCGAGGCCAATGATCAGGCCGATGCTTCCCGCGAGTAATTGCGTGACGGTCAGTTCGTTGATAACGCGCCTGGCCCAGGCTGCAGGTCGCGTCGTCAGCCAGGGCGCGACGATTGCGCCGATCACGGCGCCAATGACGGTCAGAGGCAGAATGTACCGCAACGATGCTGCGGTCAAGACTGCGGTGTCCGCCCATGCTGTGCCTGCCAGCCAGCCGATGATGCCAAAAACAATAAATCCGAGGATGCGAACAATAATCTCGGCAGCCATCTGGGCTCACCTCCTTATTCGGTTAGAGAACGACACGGTCAATCAGTCGGGCGTGAGAATGACCCCTCCTTCAAATAGAATAACGATCGGGCGGCGTTCTATGAGAGTTATATGATACACGCATCACGCACGCTTTGCAATGGGATTTAAGGCTGATTTCGACCCCTGCGCCCGCGCTGTCGCGCCACTTCGAACATCAACACGGTCGCTGCCATCGCCGCGTTCAGCGACTCGACCGGCCCGGCCATCGGGATCATGACCCGACCCGCGCCTCGCCGCCTCGCTTCCTGGCTGAACCCCGCCGCCTCGCCGCCCACCCCGACCGCGGAAGGCTGGGTCCAGTCGACCTCGTCGTACGCCTGCGCGCCCTGCGCCTCGGCCAGCCACAGGGGCAGCCCTCGCAAGGCGTTGTCCACCTCTTCCCACCGGCCGGCGCTCACGACGGGAAGCCGGAAATGCGCGCCCATCCCGCTCCGCACCACCTTCGGGTTCCACGGGTCCACGCAGCCCGGCGCCAACACGACCTGCTGTACGCCGGCCGCCTCCGCACCGCGCAGGATCGTGCCCAGGTTGCCAGGGTCGCGCAGCTGGTCCAACAACAGGACAAACGAAACAGCCGCCGCTGGAGTTACGGCCGTCTGCGGGACCACCGCGATCACGCCCTGCGAGGTGACCGTATCGGTCAGCGTTTCGAACAGCTTCGGGCTGAGCTCGAGCAGTTGCGCGCCCCGGTCGCTCGCTTCCGAAAGCAATGCGGCCGCTCGGCGGTTATCGCGCGCCTGGGCGACGAATAAAACGAGAGCGGGGACGCTTCCCGCTCTCATCGCTTCTTCCACCAGACGCACGCCCTCCACCAGGCCGCGCCCCTGTTCGCGCCGGCCCTTCGGCTCGAGCAGCGCCCGGGCCTGCTTGACGGTCGGATTATCCGGACTTGTGATCATGCGTCCCGCCAAAGAAAAGACCTCCGAGGTTATCAAAAACCTCGGAGGTCTGCTGCGTTCACAAAACTACGCGACGGCGGTCTTGGCGACCTCGACAACCCGGGCAAATGCTTGCGGATCGCGCACGGCCAGCTCGGCCAGCACCTTGCGGTCCAACTCGATGTTGGCGACCTTGAGCGTGTGCTGCAGGCGGCTGTAGGTGATGCCGTTCAGCCGGGCCGCGGCGTTGATGCGGGCAATCCACAAGCGGCGGATGTCGCGCTTCTTGTTGCGGCGATCGCGCGTGGCATAGAACAGCGATTTGAGCATGGCTTCGTTCGCGCGATGGAACAGAAGATGCCGCGACATGCGCTGGCCCTTGGTCAGTTTCAGGATCTTGTTGTGACGTCGGCGGAGAACCACTCCACCCTTAGCTCGAGGCATTGAAAATATCTCCCTCTGAATGGCGGCCGGTCAGCCGGCACTTTGTAGTGGCCATCTGGCAGGGCCGTGATGGCCCGCCATACCGAACCGGATTGCTGCCGGTTCGGTCATGATGACTCAGCCGATGTACGGCGCGAGCTTCTCGACGCGCGTGGATGCCGCGCTCGCCTCGATGACCTTGGTCACGCGATACTTGCGTAGCGTGCGTGGGGCCTTGCGGCGCCGCAGGTGACCGCGGCCCTGGTGCATGGCAACCAACTTGCCAGTACCGGTGCGGCGGAACCGCTTCGCGGTGCTCTTGTGGGTCTTGATCTTAGGCACAGCACTTCCTCCGAAATATCACTCGACCGCCGGTTTTTCCGGCTTTTTGATAGCCGGGTTGGGGCCGAGCATCATAAACAGGTTCTTGCCTTCCAACAGGGGCGTCGCTTCGATGACCGCAGCCGCGCCGACCTTTTGGGCGAATTCTTCGAGTTGATCGCGCGCGAATCTCCGGATGGGTGATTTCGCGGCCGCGGAAGCGGACCGTCACCTTCACCTTGCTGCCCTCATCCAGAAACGACAGCGCCTGGCGCACCTTGGTGTCGAGGTCATGCTCGCCCGTCCGCGGTCGCAGGCGGATCTCCTTGATCTCGATAACCTTTTGCGCCTTTCGCGCCTCGCGTTCCTTCTTCTGCTTGTCGAACTGGTATTTGCCAAAGTCGAGCAAGCGGCAGACAGGCGGCACGGCATTGGGCGCGACCTCAACCAGGTCCAAACCGCGGTCGAAGGCCAACCGGAGCGCCTCCTGGATCGGGAAGACGCCGAGCTGGTTGCCCTCTTCGTCGATGACCCGCACCTCGCGGACCCGAATCTGCTGATTAACGCGAGTGGATTTGGTTGTTACGGTAGTGATACGAACACACCTCAGATAAACTGGGGCCGCACGGGCGGCCGGGACAAGACGCGCGTCGTCACCTTGCGCCTTAATGCGCGCAACAGCGACGAAACGCAACTATAACATAACGGGGGAGGGGTGTCAAAAAAATGATGCCGATCGGCATGCTGGTCCCGCAGCCCGTCGCTCGCACGATTCGTCCCGCTGCCATTGACTCCACCCTGACACGGTGTTATCATTCCATTGCCCGAGTAACAGCACCTTCCTCGTTCGCCGCACGTCGCTCTTGTGTCGCTCCCAGCAGGAGGCGGGCTCATTATGTCCTCCCATAGCCGCAAGCGAGCCTCAACCGCCCAACCTCAGGCGCACGTCTCTGCGCCCGGTCTCGCAGCCACCCGCCCGGAACACCGGGATCCCCTTCTGCAGCAGCCGTCCCGCGCCGGCCTGGATCTCGCCGGCGACGATCTGGCCGAAAGGCGCCCCTTGGAGCAGCAAGTAGCCACCTTGACGCGCGAGAACGACCGGCTGCTCGAGGAGACGCGCCGCCTGCAGGCCGAGATCGATCAGCGAGCCGCGGAGCAGGCGGTGATTAGCGCGGTGCAGCAAGGCCTGGCCTCGAAGCTGGACATGCAGGCGATCATCGACCTGGTGGGCGACAAGCTGTGCGAGGTGCTGGGCACGGATTCGCTGACCGTCCGTCTTTATGACCCCCAGACGGATCTGGTCTCCTTTCCCTACATGGTCGAGGAGGGCCGCAGGGTGCCGATGTCGCCCATGGCGCCGTCCGGCCTTTCAGCTTACATTCTGCGCACGTGCCAGCCGCTGTTGATCAACGAGAATTCAGAAGCTCGCTTCGCCGAGTTGAACATGCCGACACTCCCGGGCACCCAGGACGAAAGAGCCTTGGCGGCAGTGCCCATTATGACCGGTGGCCAGCCCGTCGGGCTCATCTCGGTGTCGAATTATGAACGTGAGAACGCTCTCAGCGAGTCGGACGTCCGCATGCTCATGACGCTCGCAGCCAGTCTGAGCGTCGCGTTGGAGAACGTACGGCTGTTCGAGCAGACCAGGGGCCTGCTGGCCGAGACGGAACAGCGGGCGGGCGAGCTGGCCGTGATCAGCAGCGTACGGCAGGCCCTGGCATCGCAGCTGGAGGAGCGGGCGATCGTCGACCTCGTGGGCGACAAGCTGTGCGAGGTGCTTCGGACGCAGGACCTCCTCATCCGCTTGTACGACCCGCAGACCGACCTGGTCACCTTCCCGTACCTCCTTGATCAGGGCCGCAGGCTGCAGTGTGCGGCGCAACCGCCAAACTACGTGGCGAGGCAGGTGCTCACGACCCGCGAGCCCCTCATTGTCAACGCGAACATGGAAGGGTTCTACACTCAGCATGGCTCCGTTCCGCTGGCGGGAACCGACATGGAGAAGTCCGCCGTCTGGGTACCCATCATCGGCAGCGGGCAGGCGCTGGGCCTGGTCTCGGTCTGCGACTACGAGCGCGAGAACGCCTTCGCCGAGGCGGACATCCGGATGCTGACCACCATTGCCGGGAGCCTGGGCGTGGCCCTGGAGAACGTGCGGCTGCTCGAGCAACGCGCCGCCTGCTGAAGGAGATGGAACAGCGGGCTGGCGAGCTCGCCGTCATCAACAGCGTGCAACTGGGGCTGGCGTCGGAGCTGGAGATGCAGGCGATCATCGACCTGGTCGGCGACAAGCTGAGCGAGGTGCTCGGCACAGACGCGCTCAGCATCCGTCTCTACGACCGCGCGGCGAACCTGGTTTCCTGGCCCTACAAACTCGAGGGAGGCCGGCGGCTGACTTTGCCGACCTCCGCGCCGTTCGGCTTGTCCGCGCACATCCTGAGCACGTGCCAGCCACTGCTGATCAACGAGAACATGGAGCAGCGGGCAGCCGAACTGAACATGCCGACGATCGCGGGCACGCAGGACGACAAATCGTTGGTGGCAGCTCCCATCATGGCCGGCAGCCAGCCGATTGGCTTGATCACCGCATCGGATTACCACCGCGAGAACGCGTTCAGCGAGTCCGCCGTGCGATTGCTCACGACACTGGCCGGAAGCCTGGGCGTGGCGTTGGAGAACGTCCGGCTCTTCGAGGAACTACGCCAGGCCAAGGCCGAAGCCGAGGCCGCGACCCAGGCCAAGAGTTCCTTCCTGGCGATGATGAGCCACGAGATCCGCACCCCCATGAATGCCATCATCGGGATGAGTGGGCTGCTGATGGACACGCCCCTAACCGCGGAACAGCAGGATTTCGCCGAAACGATCCGCAACAGCGGCGATGCGCTCCTTACCATCATAAACGACATCCTGGACTTCTCGAAGATCGAGGCGGGCAAGCTGGCCCTGGAAGAGCAGCCGTTCGACATTCGCGACTGCGTCGAAGGCTGCCTCGACCTGGTCCGCTTGAAGGCCGCAGAGAAGCAGCATCGAGCTGGCGTGCGAGATCGAGCCGGACGTCCCGCCCGCCGTCCGCGGCGACGTGACCCGCGTCCGGCAGATCCTGGTCAACCTGCTGAGCAACGCCGTAAAGTTCACCGAGCAGGGTGAGGTGGTGCTGACCGTGACGACCGCTGCGGGTGCCGTCCCCGCTGGTCTCCATTTCGCCGTGCGCGACACCGGGATCGGCATCTTGCCCGAGCGCATGGCCCGGCTGTTCCAGGCCTTCACCCAGGCCGACGCCTCGACCAGCCGGCGCTACGGCGGGACCGGGCTCGGCCTCGCGATCAGCAAGCGCCTGGCCGAGATGATGGGCGGCACGCTGTGGGGCGAGAGCACGGGCGTTCCCGGCCAGGGCTGCACCTTCCACTGCGTGATTCAAGCGCAAGCCACGCCCCAGCTGAAGGCACGTCCGCACATGCAGGGCGAGCAGCCACTGCTACAGGGCAAGCGCGTGTTGGTAGTCGACGACAACGAGACCAACCGGCGCATCCTGGTTTTGCAGACCCGCGGGTGGGGCATGCTGCCGCCGCGCTACGGCCAACCCAATCGAGGCGCTCGGGTGGATCGTGGACGGCGATCCCTTCGACGTTGCTATCCTTGACCTGCAGATGCCCGACATGGACGGCATCGAGCTAGGCGCTCAACTCCGCCACTATCGCCCCGCAGCAGCGCTGCCTCTTGTGTTGGCTTCGTCGCTCGCGGCTGAGAGCAGCCGGACGGGGGAGCTCTTCGCGGCCACCCTACTGAAGCCGCTTCGGCCGTCGACGCTCTTCGATCTGTTGATGGAGCTCTGTTCCGGCCGGGCCCCTGCGGCGAGGCCGGTCTATCGCGCCGACCCGGCGGCGAGCAGCGACTTGGGTCTGCGTCACCCCCTGCGCATCCTGTTGGCCGAGGATAACGCCACCAATCAGAAGGTGGCGCTCCGCCTGATGAGCCTGATGAGCTATCGGGCGGATGTGGCGGGCAACGGCCTGGAAGTGCTCCAGGCGCTCGAACGGACCCAGGCGGTGGCACCCTACGACGTGGTGTTGATGGACGTGCAGATGCCGGAGATGGACGGCCTGGAGGCCACCCGGCAAATCCGGGCGCGCTGGCCCGGCGGGCTTGACGCTCGCAGGCCGCACGTCATCGCCATGACCGCGAATGCCATGCAGGGCGACCGCGAGGTGTGCCTGCAGGCCGGTATGGACGACTATATCAGCAAGCCGGTGCGGCAGGCCGAGCTGGCCGACGCGCTGGCATGTGCTCCGAGCCGCCAGGGCGAGCCGGCCCCGCTGCCTCAGGCGTCCGAGCCGCGCTCCGCGGAGCCTGGGCCGTCCAGCGGCGACGGGGACGAAACTGCGGGGAGCCTGACCGACGAGAGACCCATCGATCCGGCGGTTTTCGGCGAGCTGCGCAACAGCACGGGAAACGACGCGGAGTTTCTGTCCCTGCTGATCGACACCTACCTGGCCGACGCCATCCAGCTCGTGGCCGGGATCCGTGCCTCGTTGTCTGCTGGTGACCTCGATAGTTTCCGGCGGGCGGCGCACTCCCTCAAGAGCAACAGCGCGAACCTGGGCGCGATGAAGCTTTCTGCCCTCGCGAAAGAGCTCGAGATGCTAGCGCGTGCCGGATCGCTGGAGGGCGCGGCGGATAAACTGCCTCCCCTCGAAGAGGCGTACAGCCTGGTGGTCGCTGAGCTCGAGCGGCTGAGGCCGGGCGAATAAGGGAGTACGCGAATGACCAACGAGCCTGGGCGCTTGCTCGTCGTCGACGACAGCAAGGTGAATCGCCTGCTGATCGGGCGCAACCTGGAGCAGCTGGGGCACAGAGTTGCGTATGCTGAGAACGGCCGCCAGGCGCTCAACTGGCTGGCCGGCCAACCTTGCGACCTCGTGCTGCTCGACATCGAGATGCCCGAGATGGACGGCCTCCAGACCCTGACACAGATAGTCGCTGATCCCGCGCTACGCCACATCCCCGTCGTCATGATCTCGAGCGTCGAGGCCATCGCGAGCATAGTCCAATGCATCGAGATGGGCGCGGAGGACTACCTTCATAAGCCGATCAACCCGGTGCTGCTCAAGGCGCGCGTGAATGCCAGCCTCGAAAAGAAACGCCTGCGCGATATGCAGCGGGAGCTGATTCGAAAGTTCGCGACCGACGAGGTGGCGGATGAACTGCTCGAGTCGGGGTTTTCTCTCGGCGGCAAAGTGGTCGAAGTGAGCGTGCTTGTTCGCCGACATCCGTCGGGTTCACCAGCATCTGTGAAGCGCAGTCGCCCTCAGAGACCATCGAGCTGCTGAACGACTACTATACGCTCACGATGGACGCGATCGGCAGCGAAGGCGGCATTGTCAATCAGATGATCGGCGATGGACTGATGTCCGTTTTCGGCGCGCCGCTGCCGCGCCCCGATCATGCCACTCGTGCCGTGGCCGCAGCGATCCAGATGGTCGAGCTGATCGCGGGCTATGCGGTGGAGCGCCAGGCGCTGGGCCGCCCGCCGATTCGTATCGGCATCGGCATCGCTGCCGGGCAGGTCATTGCCGGCTACACCGGCACGCAGCGCCGGGCCACCTACACCTGCGTCGGCGATACGGTCAACCTCGCGGCCCGGCTCGAGGCACACACGAGGGTAGTCGGCAAACCTATCTTGATTGAGGAGTGCGTGGCCCAGGCCGTGGGCAGCGCGTTCACGTTGGAGGACGAAGGTTTCGCCGAGCTGAAAGGTAAGGCCCAACAGGTCCACGTGTATTCCGTTCGGTCCTGAAGTGCGTCCCCGGCGAGTAGCGGCCCGCTCGCCGGCTCATGGCAGCAAAGGGGGAACCATGACTGCCGTCGCCCTCGCCACGCCATCCCCGTTCGCCGTATTTCGCAGGCCCAACTTCACCTGGCTGTGGACCGGGCAGCTCATCTCGACCATCGGCAGCAGCCTCACCTCGATCGCAGCATCCATCCTCGTCTACCGCATGACCCACTCCGCGCTCAGCGTCGGCTTGATGCTGATCGCGACGGCGCTGCCGAGCCTTGTCCTGGGCCTGGTTGCCGGCGTCCTGGTGGACCGGTACAACCGGCGCCACATCATGATCGCCTCGGACCTCATCCGGGCGGTGCTGTCATTCGCTATTCCCTTCGTCGTGCCGCTCAACATGGGCTGGCTTTACGTGCTCATCGCGCTATCGAGTTGTGTCACGCAGTTCTTCGCACCGGCCCACGCCAGCCTTCTCCCCGAGACCGCAACGGATGAGGAGCTTGCCGCGGCCAACTCGCTCATGGAAATCAGCTCGTTCGGCTCCACCGCAGTGGGGTTCGCTGCGTCGGGCCTGCTCGCCTCGGCGTTTGACATCAAGTGGGCGTTCTACATCGACGCCGTGTCGTTTCTGGCGTCTGCCTTCTGCATCTGGCGGATAAGCATGCCCCACACGGCGCCCACGGAGGATAGCAGCGTCAGTGCGATCGTCCGCAACATGCAGGGCGGGATCGATTTCCTCTGGCAGACCCCGATCCTGCGCTCGATCTTCTACATGATCATTGCCACGTACATCGCATTCGGCCTCTGGAACACACTGCTGCTCCCTTTCGCAAGCCAGGCGCTTGGCGCGACCGAGTTCGAGTACGGGATGCAGGAAGGCGTGACTTCCCTGAGCTTCGTCATTGGCAGTCTGCTCATGGTGAGCGTCGCCAACCGGCTGCGCGAGGGGGAGTGGTTGACGCTGAGCTTTATCGTCATGGGGATCCTGAGCGTCGTATATGGCTTGATGGTTTCGGTGCCGCTCGCCATCGTCGTCGTTGCCCTCACGGGGTTCGTCCAGGCGCCGGGAAACATCGCACGAGCCATCCTGGTGCAGCGCAACACCCCCCGTGAGGTGCGCGGCCGCGTCAACAGCGTCTACATGGTCATGCGTAATGTGGTTTTCATTTTCGGCATGGCCATCGCCGGCCTGGCCGACATCGTCGGCGTCCGCTGGATGATGCTGCTGGCCGGAGCGCTGTGCCTGGTGCCGGGGCTGCTGGCGCTGCGGCTGCCCGGGCTGGGACAGCCGGCCGCCGAGTGGCGCCGGACGCTGCAACTGCTGACATCGGGTCAAGCCGTGCCCGCGGGCGCCGGCCGGGCGGCCACCCAGGCTGATTTCGAGTTCCTGGCGACGAAGCAGCCGGCCCTGCTCGGCCTCTCTGGCCGTGAACGCCGGGTCATGCTGGGTCATGCCACCGTGGTGGAAGCGACGACAGGCACGCAGGTGATCAAGCGCGGCGACCCGGGCGATAGCGCTTATTTCATCCTGGCGGGGCGCGCGGTGGCGGGCATCTCCGACCCGGGCGGCGCGTACCGCTCACTGGAAACCATGTTCCCCGGCGATTTCTTCGGCGAGATCGGGGCGCTGACCGGAGGGAAACGTACCGCAGATGTGGCCGCCGACGACGCGCTCACGATGCTGAGGGTGCCAGCGGCTGAATTCCGCCAGCTGATGACCAACATCGAGGTCAGCCGCGTGGTGCATCAGAAGTATTATGAGCGCCTGCAGCGTATGGAGACCACTGCGCTGCCGCGCCTCGCCGGCCTGGATCAGCGGGTGATCCGCGAGCTGCGGACCGAGGCCCCCGAGGGCCAGGTCGCCGGGCCGGCCGCGCTCGCGGCGGGGTAATCACAACCGGCCCGTGCGTCACAGTGGCAGGGACGCCGCGTTCCACGGCGACCGCGTCCCTGCCTTCCTCTCGACAGAACTATAGCTCGCCGGCCCGCGTCTTGATCCGCGCCGCCACCAGGTCCACGAACGCGTCGACCCCCATGCCATCCTGCCGGCTGCCGTCCCGCTTCCGCAGCGACACCGTCTGGTTCGCTGCTTCCTGCTCCCCGACGACCAGCATGTACGGCACCTTCATCAGCTGCGCGCTGCGGATCTTCGCGTTCATCCGCTCGGCCGCCGCGTCCACCTTCGACCGCACGCCCAGCTCCATCAGCCGGCCGTTGATCTGCTCCGCATACGGCACGTGCGCGTCCGTGATCGGGATCACCCGCACCTGCTCCGGCGCGATCCACACCGGGAAGTTGCCGGCGTAGTGCTCGATCAGGAACCCGATGAACCGCTCGTGCGTGCTCAGCGGCGCCCGGTGGATGCACAGCGGCGTCTCTTCCTGGCCGTCCTTGTTGATGTACTTCAGGTCGAAGCGCTCCGGCTGCGCGAAGTCCACCTGGTTCGTCGCCAGCGTGAACTCCTTGCCGATCGCGCTCCACACCTGCACGTCGATCTTCGGCCCGTAGAACGCCGCCTCGTCCGCCTGCTCGACGAACGGGATGCCGCCGTTCTGCATCGCCCGGCGCACCATGTCCTCCGTCTTGAGCCACAGCCGCTCGTTGTCGATGTACTTCTTGCCCAGCCCCTTCTTGTGGTGCGTGCTGAAGCGCATCACATAGCGGTCGATGTTGAAGAGCTTGAAGTAATACAGGTACAGGTCGATGACGGCCATGAACTCCTGCTCGAACTGCTCTTCCGTGCAGTAGATGTCCGCGTCGTTCATCTGCATCGAGCGCACCCGCATCAGCCCGAACAGCTCGCCGCTCTTCTCATACCGGTAGCACGTCCCGTACTCCGCAAACCGCTGCGGCATGTCGCGATACGAGTGCGGCTGCGCCGCGAACAGCTTGTGATGCATCGGGCAGTTCATTGGCTTGACGTAATACTTGACGCCTTCCAGCTCCATCGGCGGATACATGCTCTCCGCATAGTAGGGCAGATGTCCGCTGCGCAGGAATATGTCCTCCTTCGACAGGTGCGGCGTGCGCACCCGCTTGTAGCCGGCCTTCTCTTCCGTCTCCTTCGCCAGCGTCTCCAGCTCCTCGATCATGATGGCGCCATTCGGCAGCCACAGCGGCAACCCCGGCCCCACTTCCTGGTCGAAGATGAAGATGCCGAGCTGCTGCCCCAGGATGCGATGGTCGCGCTTCTTGGCTTCTTCCAGCATCGTCACGTACTGCTGGAGCTCGCCCTTGTTGCGCCACGCCGTCCCGTAGATGCGCTGCAGCATCGGGTTGTGCTCGTCGCCCCGCCAGTACGCGCCCGCCACCGTCATCAGCTTGAACGCGTCGGGCGGGATCTGCCCTGTGTTCTCCAGGTGCGGCCCGCGGCACAGGTCCTCGAACGCCCCATGACGATACGTGCTGATCGTCACCGGCCCCTCGATTTCGTTGCCGTTATCGTCCAGCCCGCCCTTCGCCAGCCCGTCGATCAGCTCTTCCTTGTACGGCTGGCCCTTGAACAGCTCGCGCGCCTCGTCCGCCGACACCTGCCGGTACTGGAACGGCTTCTTGGCCGCGATCGACTGCCGCATCCGCTTCTCGATCTCCGCCAGGTCCTCGGGCGTGAACGTCTTCGGACGTCCGTGCTCGTCCTTGCCCAGGTCGAAATCGTAGTAGAACCCAGTATCGATCGCCGGACCGATCGCGATCTTCGCGTCCGGGTACAATTGCAGCACCGCTTCCGCCATCACGTGCGCCGCCGAGTGGCGCAGCCGGTGGAGGAACTCCTCATTACCTTGTTGCCCGTTGTTGCCAGCCATATTGACCTCCCTACTCCATGTGAAGAGACAAACGACCGTGCTGTCCGACCCAGATGGTCAGGCCATCGCACGCGTCGAGCAGTCCCAACGCAAACGCTGCGGCCGCAATCAAGAGGGCCCACCAGAGCTCGGCGAGGCTCGCTCCCAAGAAAACCACGCCGACTGCCACGCCCACCAGCACCGCAACTGCGATCACGAGAAGGGTCGCCGACGTACTACCCATCGATACCTGCCAAGGCGTACGGTTCGTGGTCAGCACCACCGTCATTGGCCTCATAGGCGCACCCATCTGGCGCCCGGCCCACCCAATCGCCGTAACAATCGCGGCGATCACAACCGCAGTCAAAAAACCTGCAACAAAGGAAGGCCAGTCCATAGGGAAAGGTAGCATCATCGCACCGCCTATGCAAGAACTTGCGTTCTGTAGCTCGCCTGTGCTATACTGCAGTCATCCCTGAATGGAGAGCCGCAGTGGCAGCTTGGTACGAGTTCATCACGGGCATCGACCTGCTAAACCGGCTGGAGGGTTTGATCTCCAGCTTCATCTACGCCGACTGGAAAGGCGCCTCAAAATCGGGAGGCACAGGCGGCATCGCGAGCGAATTCCTCCGGACCGCGACAGGCGCAAACAAGCACCGGTTCTGGGTTGCGCGCGACGCTGGCTGGAGCGGCATCGACATCGAGAACTTCCTTGGCAAGTACGGGGTCGTCCTCTGGGACCGGGGCTTCCTCGGCGACGAGTACTTCTTCTGCGTGAAGGAGCGTCAGGCCAACTGGGCCGAATATCTCCTGCAGCGCCGTGGAGTCCCTGTCTACAGCGACCCATTCAATGTCAAGAACCGTTCATACGCGCAACGCTATGCGCCGGGCGACGCGCCCCCCGCCTGGGCGGACAAGGGCAGAACTCCCTCCGACGATTTCCCTCACCCTCTGAAGGTCTCCTCATGGAGCGATTCAGATCGGGAGGCATAACGCAATAGAAAAGGCCCCTCGTCATTTGGGACGAGGGGCCTCGTGGTTCCACCCAAGTTAACGCCGGCTCCGCGCCGCGCGTCATCTCATGCTGCCTGTAACGGGGCTGCCCGTGAATCCATACTCTCAGTTCCGGATTCCGCTCCCGGGTGGTTTTCTGTCGTGCCGTACAGGGCTGGCTCGCAGCCATTGACCCGCCCTCTCTGGTGTCAGCGCTCGACGTACTCGTCCCGGTCATCGCTTTTGTATCTTGGCGGTATTATACGTCGTCACGATGTTTTGTCAAGACGCCGCCGCAAGATTGGGAAGCAAAAGCAGCCAGTCGTCGCGACTGGCTGCCTGCATGGGCGGTAGAGGGCTTGAACCTCTGACCTCAGCGATGTCAACGCTGCGCTCTAGCCAACTGAGCTAACCGCCCGAACGGTTTGACATTATACCGGCGCCCCCTGCTTTACGCAAATCAGGGGCCAATATTCACGCAGCGCCGGCCGGCACGTCGAGGTTCAGTGCCTGCAGCAGCCGGCTCTTCACATCCTCAGGCAGCGGCTCGTGGCAGTGGTCGTGGTAGAGGGTGACGGTCCGGGTCAGCGTGTCCACCATGATCTGGCAGTTGACGCAGCCCGCCAGGTGCTGCTCGATTTCGGCGCACAGCTCCGCCTCCAGCTCGCCGTCGATGTAATCGGATAGGTTGCCCAACATCTCTCTGCATGCCATCTCAACGCCCCTCCCTCTTCTTCCCGCCCCGCCCGTCCTCCGCGACCTCGCCCCGCACGATGCCCTTGCCCGCGCTGCTGTCGTGTCCGTTTTCGCCGTGAGCGAAGTAGCCCGTCAGCCGCTCGCGCAGCGCCAGCCTGGCCCTGTGCAGGCGCACCTTGGCGTTCGTCTCGGTCAGGCCAAGCGCCGCCGCCGTCTCCGCCGTCGACAGCCCTTCGATGTCCCGCAGCACGAAGACCGAACGCAGCGACTCGGGCAGCGTCTCCAGCGCCGCATCCAGCACGGTGCGGAGCTCCCGGTTCAGCAGCAGGTCATCCGGGATCGAGCCCCAATCGACGAGCTCCCTCGGCAGGCTGTCGCCGTCCTCCGTCGTCACCGGCTCGTCGAGCGAGTCGGCTGGCGGCCGGCGCTTCCGCAGGTGCATCAGCGCGGCGTTGTAGCCGATGCGGTATAACCAGGTGCCCAGCTGGCTGCGGCCTTCGAACTTCGGCAGCGCCCTGAACGCGCTGATGAATGTCTCCTGCAGCACCTCTTCGGCCTCGTGCGGGTCCTTGACCAGGCGCAAGGCCAGGTTGTACACGACCGGCGAGTGCCGCTCCACGATCTCGGCAAACGCGTCCTGCCTGCCCGCCTTAGCGGCTGCCACCAGTTCTTCTTCGTCGCGGTAGACAGTAGCCGTAGTACGCTCCTTTCGATGCCCGGTTCAGATTGCAGGTTACGTGAAAAGACCCGAAGCGGCAAATCCTTCGGTTAACACAAAGACACCAAGGCACAAAGCTAAGTCGTCTTTGTGCCTTGGTGTCCTTGTGTTAAAGACTCTTCTTGCCGCAGCTCAGCCGACCAGCCGCTCCATCTTCGTCTTCAGCGTGCCGTAGGGCGTGACCCCCACGACCCGGTCCATCTCCTGGCCGCCCTTGAAATAGATCAGCGTCGGGATGCCCATGATGCCATACTGCGAGAGGATCTCCGGCGCCTCGTCGGCGTCCACCTTGGCAACCAGTGCGCGGCCGGCGTATTCGTCGGCCAGCTTCGCCACGGACGGCGCGATCGCATGGCACGGCCCGCACCACTCGGCCCAGAAATCGACCAGCACCGGCTGCTCGGCCTGCAGCACCTGCTGCTCGAATTCCTCGCCTGTCACGTGTACCGGTTCGGCCGCTGCCGGCTTGCTATCCGCTGCCGGCGTCGCTTCCTTCTCGCCGCCCATGATCCGCTTGAACAAGTCCATGCTGTTGCTCCTCTCGTCTGACTATTCGAGCTTCTTGAAAGTTGCCATGAGTTGGTCCAGCACCGCGTCCACATCGCCGTTGCCCGGCTCGAGCATGCAGCGCTCGGCGTACGCCCGGGCCAGCACCAGGCTCGCATGGTGCATCGCCGAGCGGATGGCCGACATCTGCTGCAGGATGGCCCCGCAGTCGCGCTCTTCCTGGACCATCTTCTCGACCCCGCGCACCTGCCCTTCGATGCGGTGCAGCCGCGAGATCAGATCGGCCTTCACCTCGGACGATCGTAATTCCATAAGCCCTCGTCTCAACTTGACACGCTGTATCGTTGCTACTATACTCCGGTATAGTATATTCATTCGCGCAGAATGTCAAATAGTGAGGGTGCATGGCGACGACCAGCGGCAAGCAGCTGAACATCGGCGTTTCGTTCTCGGCAGAAGAGGTTGTCGAGCTGAAGATGATCGTGCAGGACGAGGACGAGGCGGCCGCCTTGGATTTCGTGCGGCGCCTGCGGCGTAAGGTGCAGGAAATCGAGCGCCGCCACTGCGGCGACCCGGACAAGCTGCCGGGCATGAACTAACGCAGGTTGCACAGACATAAAGACTACAGACACCAATTCGAACTGGACTGTGTCTCGGACCGGCTCATACCCGGTTTGTAATCTGTAATCTTCAATGCTTCAATTGCTCTACAGCAGCGCGTTGAGCCGTTCGCGGGACTCTTCCAGCAGCTTCTCGTGCAGGCTGACCCCGTGCGCGTCCATCGTCACCACGGCCGGGAACCCTTCGACCCGCACCACCCAGAACGCCTCGGGCACGCCGAGCTCCTCTTTCTTGTAGACGGCCGTCACCTCTTTGACGTAGCTCGCAATGAGCGTAGCCGCCCCGCCGACCGCATGGAGGTACACCGCGCCGTACTCCTGGCACGCCGCCAGCGTCTTCGGCCCCATGCCCCCCTTGCCGATCACCGCCCGCAGCCCGAAGTGCCTGATCATGTCGGCCTCGTAGGGCTCCTCGCGGATGCTCGTGGTCGGCCCCGCGGAAACGAAGTGCCAGTTTCCTGCGGCATCCCGGCTGACCACCGGCCCGCAGTGGTACATCACCCCGCCCTGCCACAGCCGGGCCAGCTCGTCGTGCACCTGCTGGTCGGCCTCTGGACGGATCGCGCGGCGCCCTTGAAAAACGTGTCCTTGATGTACTTGTGCGCCGCGTCGCGCGCCGTAATCATCGTGCCGTAAAGCCGCACCTGGTCGCCCACGTGCAGGCTGCGGATCGCCTCTTCGCTGATCGGGATTTGCAGATCGTAGCTTGCCATGGGACGCCTCACTCGATGGTTACCTGGCCGTCCCGGTAGACGAGCGTCCGCCGGCGGTCGGCCCAGCACATGTAGGATGCGGTGACGAAATAGGAGGCCGGCAGCCGTTCGAGCGAGTCGATCTTCACCGACAGCACCGTCGTCTTCCCGCCAAAGCCCATCGGGCCGATGCCGAGCGTGTTCGCCTCCTGCGCCAGCCGCTGCTCCAGCGCAGCCAGCTTCGGATCGGCGTTCACGTCGTCGAGCGGCCGGTAGAACTGCTCCTTCGACTTGATGTAGCTCGAGCCCCGGTCGCCGCCGACGGCCACGCCGATCACGGCCGGCGCGCACCCCATGCCCTGGGCCTGGTGTACGGCATCCAGCACGGCCCGGCGCACCCCCTCCAGGTCGCGCCCCGCGTCGAGCCGGTCGTCCGGCAGGCTGTACTGCGCGCCGACGTTCTCGCAGCCGCCGCCCTTCAACATCAGGTCCACCTGCAGGTACGGCTCCTCCCACTCCTCGAAGTGGAAGTAGGGGAAGTCGTCGCCGAGGTTGTTGCCCGGGTTCTTGCCGGTCAGCGTGTCGACGGAGTTCGGCCGCAGATACGACTTTGCCGTTGCCGTCTCCACGGCCTCCCGGATTTGCTTCTTCAACGCCAGGGTCGACCACCCCGTCGGATAGTAGACGTAAAAGATCGGGGTGCCGGTGTCCTGGCAGATGGGCGTCGAGCCGGCTCGCGACATGCGCACGTTTTCGAGGATCGAGTCGAACGCGGTCTGCGCGGCCGAGCCCTCTTCCTCGGCGGCGCGGGCCTTGTGCAGCGCGGCCTCGATGTCGGCTGGCAGGTCGGTCGACGCGCGGCGGATGAGCTCGATGAAGTGGGGAACGAGGTTTTCCATAAGCCTCCTTCGGATTAGCCAGCGGAAGCGCTCAGGTTCGCGCACGAACGCGGGCTCGCATCTGCAATATAGCACGCCGCACGCGGCCCCGTCAAAGCCCCCGAAAGCCGCTGCCGTCAGGTGGTGGGGGGTTCGCCGTTTCGCCTTTCGGTTTTCGTGGTTTCCCCAGCTTTCGCCTTTCGCCTTCCAAACCACCCGTCGCGAAAAACGCGAACCACACCCAACCGTCCAGGTTGCTTGACCCCGAGTCTCGCGCTGCTATAATCCCGCCATCAGTAACAGACCGAATCCCCAACAGCCCGCTGCGGTGGAAGGAGACCGGTATGGAATTCTCGTCCAAAGAGATGAAGCGATGCGAGCTTGTGTACATCGGCGGCCGGGTCGACAGCAGCACCGCACCCGAGATGCAGGAGCATCTCAACGGCCTCCTGAAACGCGGTCGCCACAATCTCGTCCTCAACATGAAGGACGTGCCCTTCCTCAGCAGCGCCGGCCTGCGCGCCCTGCTGTCCGCGCTGCAAGCGGCCAAGAAGCAGGGCGGCGACGTGCGCTTGTCTGAGGTCTCCGAACAGGTCGCGCGGGTGCTGGAACTGACGAGCTTCGACGTCTACTTCAAGTGCTTCGACACTGACACGGAGGCCGTCGGCAGCTTCTGAGATCCCACAGCGAGCGGTTCGCCAGCCAACGACTCGCTTACCACCATCCGCATACAAGGGCTGCCTTGAGGAGGACGACATGACCTCAATCCCGGCTCAGGTCATCAAGCGGGCACGCGTTTTCGCTTCGCTTTCGGATGAGGAAGCCGCTCGGCTCGGCTCGGCGATGGAGGAGATCCGTACCCGCCCGGGCGAGGTTCTCTTCCTCGAAGGCGAGGTCGGCGACCGGTTCTTTGCGGTCTGGGAGGGGCACGTCGAGATCGTCAAGGCGCTTGGCACGGAAGAGGAACGGGTGCTCTCGATCCGCGGCCCCGGCGATTACTTCGGCGAAATGAGCCTGCTCGATCCGGCGGGCGGGCGCACCGCAACCGCCCGCACTCCTGTATCCACCCGCTTGCTTTCCCTCAGCCGCCAGGACTTCCTGCAGCTGCTCCAGACCCAGCCCGAGCCTGGCATACGAAATGGTGCGCGTCCTGACGCTGCAGCTCCGCGACAGTAACAACGCCATCATATCCGACCTGCGGCGCAAGAACCACGACCTCTCGGTCGCCTACGCCGAGTTGAAGGCCGCCCAGGCGCAGCTGATCGAGAAGGAGAAGCTCGAGCAAGAGCTGCGCACCGCCCACCGGATCCAGCAGAGCATCCTGCCCACCGAGCTGCCCCGCCTGCCCGGGTACGACTTCGGCGCGCTCATCATGCCGGCCCGGAGCGTCGGCGGCGACCTGTACGATTTCATTCCGCTCGACGAGGGCCGCATGGGCATTGCCGTCGGCGACGTCTCGGACAAGGGCGTGCCCGCCGCCATCTTCATGGCCCTCACCCGCAGCCTCTTGCGCGCCGAGGCCACCCGCAGCCAGTCCCCCGTCCCGTCGCCCCGCCAGGCGCTCGAGCGGGTGAACAGCCTGCTGTTGGACATGAACGACGCCGGAATGTTCGTCACGCTCCTCTACGGCATCCTTGACGCACGGGCGGGCACCTTCGCGTACGCCCGTGCCGGCCACGAGCTCCCGCTGCTCGTCACTGCCCCTGCCGACGCTCGTCCTGGCCCTCAAGGGCCGGCCGGCAGCGCACGGTTCCAGGCCACCCTCGCCGTGCAGGGTGTCGGCAACCCGCTTGGGCTGTTCTCCCGTGTTGCCCTGGACGAGCAGGTCATCCGCCTGTCGCCGCGCGACACCTTGCTGCTTTATACCGATGGGGCCACGGACATCACAGATTCCGGCGATGTCTTTTATGGCATGGAGCATTTGCAGGAGACCGTCTGCGCGGCGGCCCGGATGGGCAGCGCCCAGGCCTTCTGCGAGGAAATCTCGCGCGAGCTTGCCGCGTACTGCGAGGGCGCGCTGCAGGCCGACGACGTGGCGCTGGTGTCCATCCGGGCGGCGTGAGAGTGTCGTTCCGGCCGTTTCGCCCGGTCGTCAGTCTTGTGCCTTGCACCAGGCTTGATCTATAATTGTTCGGGGAGTGAATCATGCGCCCGACGCTCTATGTAGATCCTGCCCTCTGCAAAACCTGCTCGTCCTGCTCCGCCCGCCGCGCATGCCGGCCCCGCGCGATCCTCCAGATGGATCGGGGCGAGCTTCCCGCAGTCGACGCTGCCCGCTGCCTGGGCTGCAAGGCTTGCATCCCCTCCTGTCCGCACGGCGCGTCTGTTGATCATGGAGGAGCGGCCCGGGACGGCCGGCGAAGCGGCCCCTTAAGCGGGCGGAGCGGTGGCGCCCCGTCGTTCCCCATGCGGGCCGCCCGCCAGCGCAAAATCCCAGAATGCTTGTAACAGGGGCGTGGACGCTCGCCGCTGGTGGCGCACCAGGTAAATCTCGCGCGTCAGGTCCAGGCCCCCCACCGGCACTTCCACCACCCGCCCCAGCGCCAGCCCACTCGCCGCGGCCAGCTTCGATACGAACGCCACCCCGATCCCCGCTTCGACCGACATCTCGATTGCTTCGGCATTGGCGAGGGTGATCACCGTCTGCAGTTGCTCGATGTCGACCCCCTGCGTCGCGAGCCCGGCGGCCAGCACCTCGTACGCGCCCGCGGTCGTCTCCCTGCCAACGAACGGCTGCTTCAGCAGGTCTTCGGCCGCAATGGTCCGGCCGTCGGCCCACGGATGATCGGGCGCGACGATCAGGATGATATCGTCGCGCGCAAAGCCATGGTATTCGAGCTCCGCGTGGTTCAGCCGGGCGGAGACGACGGCAAGCTGTGCGCGTCCCGCGAGGAGCCCGTCGATCGCCGAGCGCCGGCTCGACACCGTGATCGAAACCCGCACCTGGGGGTAGCAGCGTCTGAACTCGCCGACGACACGCGGCAGGATGTACTTCCCCACCGTCGTGCTGGAGGCGATCGCCAGCTCGCCGATCATCACCCCCCGCAGGCTCGACATCGTTTCCTCGATGCGCTTGCCGTGTCGCAGCGCCTCCTGGGCGAGGGGGAGCAGCACCCGGCCCGCGTCGCTCAGCTGGATCGTCCGGCCGTTCCGGTGGAACAGTTCCAGGCCCAGCTGCTTCTCCAGGTTGCCGATGTGCAGGCTGACTGCGGGTTGGCTGAGGTACAGGCGTCGGGCGGCGACCGAGAAATTCTGGGCAAGCGCGGCCTCGACGAAGACGTTGAGCTCGTGAAGGTTGATCAAGATGGGGCCTCGGCGAAGGAATAGACGGAGCGTCGACCGACACTATAAATCGCGCCAATAATGATCACAATGATGACCATCATGTCTCGTATAAGGAGAGGCGAAACACGTGCGCCCGCCGGTGCTATACTGCGCCCATACGCACTCATGGAGGCCGCCAATGACCCGCCGGCTCGCGTTCGTCCCCATCGCTGCCCTGCTCGGTTGCCTGCTCCTTGACGGTGCCTCGACCCACGGCGCGCCGGCCAGGGCTGATCCAGCCCTCTCGGGCTCACCGCACCGCATTCATCTGCCGCTGATCGCTTCTCCGCCCATGGTTCTCCGCATCTCCGCCCTGCTCTACGACGGCATCGTCACCGGCGAGGGCGACGAGTCTTTCCAGCTTTACAATCCCGAGCCAGCGCCGGTCCGGCTGGACGGCTGGCAAGTCCGCAGCGGGAGCCGGACGGCCACATTCCCCGTCGGCCTGGCGCTCCCGCCCGGGCGGGACCCTCTGGTGCGGGCGGGAAGCCACCGCCTTCCGCCAATCCTTCGGCCGCCTTCCCGACTGCGAGTGGGGTGGGGACACCGACCCGGCCGTGCCGAATCTTCAAGGCGGCGCGCTGGCGCTTCGCGAACACAGGCGGCGCGCTCGTCCTGCTCCGGCCAGACGGCAGCGCGAGCGACGTGCTGGTCTACAAGGCCGGCGCGGTCCCCGCCGAAGGCGGCTGGCGCGGCCCCGCCGTCGTGCCCTACGCGCCGACGTCCACCTTGCACGAGCGGGGCCAAATCCTGTACCGCAAGCTCGACGAGGCCTCCGGCCGCCCGCTCGCCGACACGGACGCGGCGTCGGATTGGGCCAGCGACCCCGCGGACGTGCTGGCCGGGCGCCGCGTCCGGTATCCCGGCTGGTCGCTCGAGCGCTTCTTCTTCCCGCTCGTGACCGAGGAGGTCGCGTCCCTCGAGGTCTTCGTCACCCCCGACCACGCCTACGAAGCGCTCGCGGCGCACCTACGCACCGCCACCCGGAGCGTCTCCTTCGAGGGCTACACGTTCGAGAGTGCGCCGCTCGGCCTGCTCCTGGCCGAGCGTGCGCGCTCGGGGGTGCTAGATTAGTCTCTCGCTCGAGGGCGCGCCGCCGGGCGGCGTCTCCGACCAGCAGCGCTGGGTGATCTACCAGCTTTACCAGGCCGGCGCCCGCGTGGTCTACATGCGAACCGGCAGCGCGTCCGGCATCCACGACCGCTACACCAACCAGCACGCCAAGATCTGGCTGATCGACGACCGCCTGGCCCTCATCGGCAGCGAGAACCCGAGCCCCGATTCCTTCCCCGACGACGACAAGCGCGATGGGACCATCGGCCGCCGCGGGGTCTATGCGGCAACGGATGCTCCGGGCGTGGTGGGCCGGGTGCGGGACATCATGGCGGTGGACATGGACCCGGCCCACTCCGACATCTGGCCCTATGACCCCGCCGACCCTGACCTCGGAGTCCCGCCCGCCGGCTTCGTCCCGATCCTGACCAGCGGCGGCAGCCAGTACCCCGTCCGCATCTCCCGGCCGCTGTCCGTCGCCGGCCGCTACCACTTCGAGGTCTGCCAGGCGCCCGAGCACTCGCTCCGCACGAGCGACTGCCTCCTGGGCCTCGTCGCGAAGGCCGGCCTGGGCGACGTGCTGCTCATCTCCCAACTGTCCGAGCCGCCGTTCTGGGGACCCGCTGAAGGCACAGTCGAAACCGATCCGAATCCCCGCCTCCAGGCGTACCTGGCCGCAGCCCGCCGCGGCGCGACCGTCCGCCTCCTGCTCGATTCGTACTTCGACGACCTGGCGAGCACCCGGAGCAACCTGCGCACCGAAGAGTACCTGTCGGCCGTCAGTCGGGCCGAGGGGCTCGACCTGCAGGTGCGCCGCGGCAACCCGCCCGGCCTTGGCTTGCACAACAAGATGGTGCTGGCCCGAGATCGGGGGCAAGGGCTGGGCGATGGTGGGCAGCCTCAACGGCGGCGAGGCTTCCGCAAAGGTGAACCGCGAGGTCAGCCTCGTCGTGCAGTCGGACGAAGCATATGGCTACCTGGCCGGGATGTTTTGGGGGGATTGGGGGGAATAGCGGATGGTGCGTCTTTTCGTTGACGCACCGCGGCGGCCCATGCTATACTAGCGCAGTTGCCGGGCAAGTGCACTTGACAAGCGAGTGTCGACGCCGCCACATCAGCACGCGCCGGCCTTGAGCGAGCATGCGCATCCTGACCGTCAGTGATAAGGTTGAGCCGGTCCTGTATGGCCCGTACATCCGCGAGCGGGTGGGCCAGGTCGACCTGATCCTGGCGTGCGGCGACTTGCCGTATTACTACCTGGAATACATCGTGGGCCTGCTTGACGTGCCGCTGTATTACGTCCACGGCAACCACGATCGGCCGGTGCCGCCGAACAAGCACGGCGTGCCTTCGGCGGACGACACCGTGAGCTGGGCAGTCAACCTGCATGCTCGGACGGCCGAGTACGACGGGCTGCTGCTCGCGGGCCTGGAGGGCTGCCGGCGCTATTCGCCCGACCGTCCTTTCCAGTACTCGGAAAGCGAGATGCGGCTGCACGCCATGCGGCTGGGGCTGAAACTGCTGGCAAACAAAGTGCGGCGCGGCCGCTATGTCGACGTATTGATCACGCATGCACCGCCCCGCGGCATCCACGACGACGAGGATCTGCCGCACCAGGGGTTCGAGAGTTATCTCGGTTTCATGCGGACGTACCGGCCGCTGCTGTTGATTCACGGTCACCAGCACGTGTACAACCGCAACCTGGCGACCGAAACCACGTACGAGAGGTACGCGCGTGCTGAACACGTATGGGTATCGCGTGATCGAGCTGGTGCAGGCCGGCGAACGCTGGCAGTTGGCCAGCAGCAGCCGGTAACAGAGCGCCGGCGCAGCCGGTCGAGCTATAGGGGCGAATGAAAACGATCGCCGTATTCGGAAGCTCTCGTCGGGACGAGACGAGCCCGTATTGGGCCGAGGCCCACGAGCTCGGCCGCGTGCTCGCGTCCGCCGGTTACGCCGTCCTCTCGGGCGGCTACGACGGCAGCATGGCCGCGGTCAGCCGCGGCGCGGCCGAGTGCGGCGGTAAAGTCGTCGGCGTCACCTGCGCCATCTTCGACCCCCGGCCGTGCAACCCGTGGGTGACCGAGGAAATCAAGGCCCCGACGCTCATGGCCCGCATGGCCGCCATGATCGAGCGCGCCGACGGCTTCGTCGCGCTGCGCGGCGGCATCGGCACCCTGTCCGAGATGACCCTCGTCTGGAGCCTGCTCCAGACCCGCGAGCTGCAGGGCAAGGCGCTCGTGCTGCTCGGGTCCGAGTGGCGCCCCGTCGTGGACACGCTGAAGCTCCGTACTGATCTGGGCAGTTCCATCGCAAGCCTGGCCGCGATCGTCGACACGCCGGCCCAGGTTCCCTCCGCGCTCGAAGCGCCCCCAACACCTCTCGGCCCTCCGCCCATCGGGTAACCGGCCCGGGGCAGGAGGGCGAACGAGGCAAGTTTCCCCGGTTTGCGTCGAATGCGAAAGCCTATTTACCACCAGGAACCAAAGACGCAAAGCGACACAAGGCTTCAACCAGAGAGCCTTTGTGAACCTTAGGTCCTTTGTTTCTTTGTGGTTCCGTCGTACTTCAATAGGAGATTCACATGGCTGAAAAAGGCGTCACTCCGCGGGCGGAGGATTACTCGCGTTGGTATACCGACGTCGTGCAGAAGGCCGAGCTGGCCGACTATTCGCCGGTCAAGGGCTGCATGGTCATCCGGCCCTACGGCTATACGCTGTGGGAGAACATCCGGGATGCGCTCGACCGGCGGTTCAAGGAAACCGGGCACGTCAATGCCTATTTCCCGCTCCTCATCCCGATGAGCTTCCTGCAGAAGGAAGCCGAGCACGTTCGAGGGCTTCTGCGCCCGAGTTGGCCGTGGTGACCCACGGCGGCGGCAAGGAGCTGGAAGAGCCGCTGGTGGTCCGCCCGACGTCCGAGACCATCATCGGCCACATGTACAGCCAGTGGGTGCGCTCGTACCGCGACCTGCCGGTGCTGATCAACCAGTGGGCCAACGTGGTGCGCTGGGAAATGCGCACGCGCCTGTTCCTGCGCACGACCGAGTTCCTCTGGCAGGAGGGCCACACCGCGCACGCCACCGAGCAGGAGGCGGTCGAGGAGACGCTCCGCATGCTCGGCGTCTACGCGGACTTCGCCGTCAACGAGGCGGCCATCCCGGTCGTGCAGGGCAAGAAGAGCGAGCGGGAGAAGTTCGCGGGCGCGGTCGACAGCTACACGATCGAGGCGATGATGGGCAACGGCTGGGCGCTGCAGTCGGGCACCAGCCATTTCCTGGGCCAGAACTTCGCCAAGGCGTTCGACATCAAGTTCCTCAACCAGAACAACGAGCTCGACCTGGCTGGACCACGAGCTGGGGCGTGAGCACGCGCATGGTGGGCGCCATCATCATGGCGCACGGCGACGACCAGGGCCTCATGCTCCCGCCGCAGCTTGCGCCGTTCCAGGCCGTCATCGTGCCCATCTGGCGCAAGGATGCGGAGCGCACGGCCGTGCTCGAGTACGCGCGACCGGGTGTTCGAGATGCTCAAGGCGGCCGGAATCCGGGTCAAGCTGGACAGCCGCGACGAGTTCAACGCGGGCTTCAAGTTCAACGACTGGGAGATGCGCGGCGTGCCGCTGCGCATCGAGATCGGCCCGCGACGTCGAGCAGAACGCCGTCGTCTTTGCCCGCCGTGACATCCCCGGCAAGGAAGGCAAGACGTTCGGCGTGCAGCGTCGACGGCCTGGCCGAGGCGACAAAGGCCATGCTGGCGACGATCCAGGCCAACATGCTGGCCCGCGCGACCGCGTTCCGGGATGCCAACACCCGCACCGCGTCCAGCTACGACGAGTTCAAGCAGATCCTCGAAGGATCGGGCGGCTTTATCCGGGTCCACTGGGCGGGAACCGGGGAAGACGAGGACAAGATCAAGGAAGAGACCAAGGCCACCATCCGCTGCTTCCCGTTGGAGAAGCCGGAAGGCGAAGGCGTCTGCTTCTACACCGGCCGGCGCACAGATCGCGTCGCGATCTTCGCCCGGGCGTACTAACTACGACCACATTGATTCTGTCGGATGGGCCAGAAGCCCATCTTGCCGCAGAGGACGCAGCGAGCGCAGAGGGGCGTTGATGAGAGGCTGAGAAGCTCTTCTCCTCTCCAACCCCCTCTGTTTCCTCTGTGCCCTCTGTGGCAAAGAGCGTTTTCCGCATCCTGCTGAACAGGAGCTCGACGATGAGGCCGAGCTCCTGTCGGTCACTGCACGGTCACCGTGATGGCGCACACATCCTCGGTCGACCCCACATTCCCTTGCGGGTCGGCATAGCGCAGGGTCAAGCGTGGTTTGGCCGGGCCAGGCCCGGTAGGAGAAGGTGTAGCTCACCGGGGCGCCGGGCGCACCCCCGCCTCCCATCTCAGGCTGGCCCGAACCCTGCAGCACCGAGCCGTTGTAGTCGGGATCCTCCTGCCACGCGTAGCCGGTTCCGCCCTGGCCGTCCAGCGTGATCCGCAGCGTGTCGCCCGCTCGCAGGGTCTGGTACGACATGCACGCGTCCCGGTACAGCTGCCGGATTTCGGGCGGCGGCGGCGCCGGATTCGCCTCGATCCACACCGCTCGTTGCCGCTTGTCCGGCTGACCCTTGTCGTTGCCCGCGGCCCACACCTGCAGCTCGTACACGGCCTGCTGGTTGCTGCCCGGCGGCTGGTCGAAGTAGCTGTCCCCCGGCGCCCAATCGGCCAGCAACGCGCCGTTCCGCAGCAGCGCCACCCGGCCCGGGTTGCCCTGCAGGCGCCACCACAGGTTCACCCCGCCGCCGGGGAGGATGCTCTGCGGATCGGCGTCGAAGCTCACGATGCTCGCCGTGTTCACCGGCGCCGCCACCTGGAACGTCTGGTACGCCGACTCGATCTTGCCGTCCTGTTTCTCGACGTTCAACTGGTACGTCGCCGTCCCCGAGGGCGGGCACACCTTCTCGTCTCCCTCGCCGCCCACGCCGCGGCACCCCTGGCCGGGCGGGCACAGGTAGACGGCCCTGACGTTCGTGACGCGCCAGTGGAGGTAGGTGCACTCGCCCGCGGCCAGCTGGTTCTTGTCGGCCCAGAACTTGATGGAGGCCGACGGGGTGGCTGTGGGCGGCGGCGCCGGCGCCGGCACTTGCACCTTCACCCAGATTTGCTTGCCGAAGTCTTTGCCGGCCGCGTTCTTCATCTGCCACCACGCCTGGTACGTTCCGGGCGTTTGTGGCGCAATGAGATTGACATAAATGTCGATAGTCTCCCCGGGCGCCACCGGCTTCCCCATCGTCGCCGGCTTCCCGCCCATCTGCGCCGCGGACGACGGGCTCCCCTTGGCATACGCCAGCTGGTAGTCCGGGCTCCACGTCGTCGTCCCGCTGTTCCTGATCCGCCAGCCCTTCTTGAACGCCTGCCCGGGCTGCACGACCGGCGCCCCGTTCGTGTCGTCGTAGCTCAGATCGTCCACATACGCCATGTCGTCGTAAGGCGCGCGCGTCGGCGTCGGCTGCGGGGTAGGCGCAGCCGTCGGCTGTGGCTCCTCAGTGGGCGGGGGCGGCGCGGGCGTGAACTGGTCCGCTGGGACGCGCAGGTACTGCTCCGCCAGCCGCGCGACCGTGCCGTCGACGAGGAGCTTGGCCAGCGCCCGGTTCAGTTGCGGCGCCAGGCTCGAGCCCTTGGGCACGGCGATGGCGTAGTCCTGCTGGTACAGGCTCTTGCCCACCTCTTTGGCCTTGCCCTCGCTCGACGACCGAGAGCCCGGCTTCGCGATCCATGACGACCAGGTCCACCTGGCCCTTCCCCAACGCGGCGACCGCGTCGCCCGGGGCAGCGTAGGCCTTGACGTTCTCCCTGGGCATGAGCTGGGTCGCAACCAGGTTGTTGAGCAGCCAGGTTTCGTAGACCGTCCCGCGCTGCACGCCCACCCGGCGCGTCGCAATGTCGGCGGCGTCGGCGATCTGGGTGATGGGTGAGTCCGACCGCGGCGAGCACGATGTCCTCCCCCACGTAATACGCGCTCGTGAAGTCCGCAACCTCCTGGCGCGCCGGCGTGATCGCCATCGCCGCGATCGCGGCGTCGATCTGGTCCAGCTGCAGCGCGCCGAGCAGCCCGTCAAAGCCGTAGTCGTCGAATTGGGCTTTCAGGCCGAGCTGCGCCGCCAGCTCGTTCATCAAGGCGACGTCGAAGCCGTCGGGCTGGAACTCGTCGTTGCGCATGTTGAATGGCGGGTTGTCGAGCGGCGAGCCGACCCGGATCACCCCGGACTTCTGGATGCGGCTCCACGCATCGTCGGCCGCGATGGGCGCGGCAGTGGGCGCGGCCGGGACCTCCGGCGTAGCGGCAGCGGCGGTTGGTGCTGCGGGGGGCTTGGCCGGCTCCACGCTGGGGGGCGCGGGCGCCGGCGGCGCGGGCGGCGCAGACATGCACGCGGCGAGTCCTGCGGCCAGCAGCGCAAGTGATAGAAGCCAGAAGATGCGTCGGACGGACATGGGATGCTCCTCTCGTGCAAGTCAGGTCATTGGCGGGGCGCCGTCCGTCCCGCCAATCACCGCCGCGCCGGGTCACTGGCGCGCCATCGCTACTTTCAGCCGTTCCTCCGGCGTGATCAGGTGGTCGCAGTCGTTCAGGCCCTTGTCCAACTGCACCCAGTTGATCCGGCCGTTGAACTTGCTGCCCCGGGCGTCGTAATCCTCGGCAACCGTCGTGCCGGTCTCGCAGCCGACGTCGGTCGTCTCGTCCATCGAGTAGATCAAGGGCTGCGTCGGGCCGATGCGCCCGCGCCAATTGGGCTCCCGTCCAGGTAGAGCGTGGCGCTTCCACCCTTGCCCAGCCCGCCGCCGTCATAAGTAAACTCCATGCGCACCTCGTGTTTCCCCGCGGGCAGCACGGAATCGGATTCGACGTAGTAACGGTTGATGCCCAGCAGGTTATAGCAGTACTTGAGCCGCCCGTCCCGCGTGTACAGCGACCAGCCGCCGAACGCGCCGCCCTGCGCGACGATGGTCCCGTTGGCCCCGCCGTCCGGGCAGCACCACCTCGGCCGTCACCGCGTGCGACTTGTTCTTCAGGTTGAGCACGCTGTTCTCGGTCAGGCGGCCCATGCCGGCGAACAGCAGCTGCGAGTTGCCCTTGATCAGCTCCGGCCGGCCCGCGAGATCGGGGCTGAAGCGTTCGACCTGCCGGTCGTCAAGCGGCAGCACGTTGTACTTGACCGCCTCGATCAGGAACAGGCGCTGCAGATCGTGCAGCTTCTGCGGGTTTTCCTTGGACAGGTCGTGCGCCTGCGTCCAGTCGTCCGGCGCGTAGAGCTCCCATACATCGTCGTCGAAGGCCGGCAGCTGGACCTTCACCCACGGCAGGCTGTGCCGGGTAACCGCGGTCCACCCCTTGTGATAGATGCCCCGGTTGACGAACATCTCGAAGTACTGTGTCTCGTGCCGCTCGGGGACGTTGGCATCGTCGAACGAGTAGGCCATGCTGACGCCCTCGTACGGCCTCTGCATTACGCCGTTCACTATCACCGGCTCGGGCAGCCCGGCGGCCTCGAGCACCGTCGGCGCGACGTCGATGACGTGATGGAACTGGCTGCGGATCTCGCCGTGCGCCTGGATGCCGTTCGGCCAGTGGACGATCGTGCCATTACGGGTGCCGCCCCAGTGCGACGCCACCTGCTTGGTCCACTGGTAGGGCGTGTCCATGGCGTGCGCCCAGCCGACCGCATAGTGGTTGTAGGCTTTCGGCGTGCCGAATTCGTCGATGTGCTCGGCCACGTACTCGGGTCCCATCAATGCCACGATTTCCGGCGTGGCGCTGTTGAGCGTGATCAGCTCGTTGAAGCTGCCCTCGGGCGTGCCCTCGGCGCTGGCCCCGTTGTCGCCGATGATGTAATAGATCAGCGTATCGTCCAGGATTTCCAGGTCCTCCAGCGCGTCGATCAGCCGGCCGGCGTGGTAGTCGGTGTGCTCCAGGAACCCAGCGTACACCTCCATCTGGCGGGCGAGGATGGGCCTCGTCTCGACCGGCATGTCCTCCCAGCCGGGGATCTGCGGCGGCCGCTTCGTCAGCTCGGCCTCGGGCGGGATCACCCCCAATGCCTGCTGGCGCGCGAACGTTTCCTCGCGCACCTTGTCCCAGCCCTGATCGAACTGGCCCTTGTACTTCGCGACCACTCCGGCGGCGCCTGGTGCGGGGCATGGGTCGCGCCGGGGCGAAGTAGACGAAGAACGGCTTGTCGGGCATGAGCGCCTTCTGCTGCCGCACCCAGTTGATCGCCTTGTCGGTCATGTCCTCCGTGAAGTGATAGCCTTCTTCGGGCGTCTTTTCCGGCTCGAGCGGATGGGTGCCTTCGTAGATGCCGGGGTAGTACTGGTTCGTCTCGCCGCCGATGAAGCCGTAGAAGTATTCGAAGCCGCCGCCGGGGCTGGGCCAGTGGTCGAACGGCCCCATCGGGCTGGTCTCCCACACCGGCACCTCGTGGCACTTGCCGAACTGGGCCGTCGAGTAGCCGTTCAGCTTCAGCGTCTCGGCCAGCGGCGCGCAGGTGTTGGGCCGCATCGAGGTGTAGCCCGGCGCCGAGGTGGCCAGTTCCGTGATGCAGCCCATGCCCGCGCTGTGGTGGTTGCGGCCGGTCATCAGCGCCTGCCGGGTGGGCGAGCACAGGGCCGTGGTGTGGAAGCGGTTGTACTTGAGCCCCTCGGCCGCCAGGCGCTCGGCCGTCGGCATGTTCACGGGTCCGCCGAAGGCCGACGAGGCGCCAAAGCCGCAGTCGTCGATGAGGATGATGAGCACGTTGGGCGCGCCCGCGGGCGGTCCGCAGCGGCACGATCGGCGCATACTTCGTATCCGCGTCCTTGGCGTCGTACGTCGTCAGCCCGACGGGTGGAATGTCGGGGATCGGAAGGATCTCGCGTTGGATTCTGTCTCGGGTTGTCATGGTTCTTACTCCTCTGTAACCAGTCTTTCCCGCGTACGGCCGCATCGGTGGGAAAACTCCGGCCCTCGCCGACAAAGCCGGCAGTCCGACCGTACGACGGCAGCCACGCAAGGATCGGCAGGAACCTGGCCAGCGACTTTGGCTTCGGTTTCGAAATAGGCTCCGCAATGACGGCCATCGGGCGCCTCCACCTTAACCCTGTAACTGGGGGGTTTGCGACGCGGGAGGCGGCGTCTCTGCAGCCGCAGCGCGGCGGCCCGCTCGCTGGCCGAGAAGCACGCTCAGGACGAAGCCGATCAGCACGGCAACGGTGACCACCGGCGCGGTCTCCGCCTGCACCATGGTCAGGGTGAAGAGCGCGGCAAACAGCGGCGCCCTGAAAGCCGCGGCCAGCGCGCCGGCCAGCACCGCAGCCACCGGCACCGCGGTGGGAACAGCGGGAAACAGCACCTTGCCGGCCATGCCGATGGCGATGCCGGCGAACATGACCGGGAAGATGTAGCCGCCTTTCCAGCCGGTGGCCAGCAGGAGCGCGGTCGCGAAGAGCTTAGCGACACCCAGCACGATGAGCATGAGGAAGCCTAATTGAGTCGCCTGGCTGATCAGGTCAAGCGTCTCCTTTTCGCCGGAGAAGAGGGTCAACGGCAGCAGCGCGCCGATGATGCCCATGGCCAGCCCGCCGATCAGCCCGCGCCACACCAGGTGCCCCCTCAGCGGCAGCACCAGCTTTCTCAGCCACCGGAGCCCGAGCATAAACAAGATGCCGACCAGGGCGCCGGCCAGGCCAAACGGAATCGCCCACGCCAGATCTACCAGGTGGGGTACATAGTTGGGGAAGGCGTAGAGCGTCTCGAAGAAGCGCCCGGTCAGCCCAACAAAGACGACGGTTGCGGTCGCCGAGGCGAGCAGGCTGGGGATGAAGCCCCACAGGTAGAGGGGTCCCGCCGACGTGCCGCCTTGAGCGCTCTCAAGGGTCAGGAGCGCGCCGCTGAAGGGATTGGTGATCATCGCGGCCAGCATGCCGCTGAAGCCGCTGAAACCCATCGCTCGGTTCTCGTTCTCCTTCAGCTTGAAACGGTCCGAAAGCCACGTGCCGATGCCGCCGCACGCGTCGGCCAGCGGCGCTTCGGGTCCTAGGCTCGCACCCGAAATGAGCGACACGAGGGCCGTGACCACAATGCCCGGGGCGTTGCGATAGTCGAAGCGGCCGGTCTTTCCGAACTCCACCATGATCTCGGAGAAGATTGCATTGTGATCCCCGAAGAGCTTGACCAGCAGGCCGACCAGCAGGCCGCCTACTGTGCAAATGAGCAAGGTAAACAGCCGCGGGTCCAGCCCGATCGCGAGCGCAGCCTGCTCCCAGATCAGGGCGATGCCCCGGTTGACGCAGATCATGAAGACAAAGGTAACCAGCGCGCTGATGATGCCCATGAGGCCAACCAGGAGCAGCAGCCCCAGATACCGTCTCGGTTTTACTTCAGGGTCGATCATTATGCCTCCATTGCCAGATCCGCCAACCTCCCCCTCTCCTGTCGCAACAGGGGAGGGGGCCGGGGGGTGAGGTTACCCTCGCGCCACCTCGTGCTGCAGCGACTCTTCGTGGATCTTGCGCGCAAAGTACATCTGCTCGAACACCCCGGCCTTCTCGAGGTGCTCGACGAGCTCGCCTCCCTCGTAGTGCTTGAAGTCCACATGCGCCGAGAAGCGCAAGTACCCGCCAGGGTACCGGATCAGCTCGGCCACCACCTTCTGCCAGCCCTTGGTGTAATCAAGCATCTTCTGAGTGACGAGCGTCTTCTGGCGCGTGAGGGTCAATTCGTAGCGCGTGTCCCCGTCCCGATAGTCAAAGCAGATCACCCGCGGGACGGGCTTGCCAGTGTGTTCATCGATGTCGCTGCCGGTCGTAGTGAAGGTCACCTTGGACCCATCGTCCGCGACCGGCTTGCCGTCGCGGGCAAGCATGTACCAGTGAAACGGCGTGAAGTCGTACTTCTTGGCCGCCACGAGATGGGCCATGATGAACGAGTAGGGACCGACATCCCCTCGCGCCCACCACCAGTGGTCGAGGAGGTGCGACATTTCTACGTTCATCCAGTTGTGGTCGTGATAACCCGTGCCCGTGGACTCGTGGATCTCATCGCCGATTTTGTAGGTGGCCGTCACCTTGCCGAAAGGCACGAACGGGGACCAGGCAAAAAACGCTTCATCCTTGGGACCAAAGAAGAGGTGGCCTGTCTCCGGGCGCCATGATTCGGTCAGACCCTCGAGCTTCACCTCGGCCGAGAGATCCTCGGCCGCGCCCGTGATCGTGTACTCGTGCAGGTTGCCCGTGAAGCGGTACGGCCCGATTCGCACGTCGCAGCCATCCTTGGACGCGCTGAACTCCTCGGCTTTGAAGTAACCGTACTTCATCATCCTGCGGCCGTCCGGAAGGTCCAGATCAATCTCGATCAACGGCTCGAGCGGCTGGTTGGGCCGCGAGGTGTCCTTCGTGCAGAAAATGACGGCGAGCTTGGCGCCGTCGTCCAGGTCGGCGTCGCAGTACCACCACTCGATGAACGGTGCGCCGGCGTCGACACGCTGTCCGTCCTCCCACTGTTGGATGTGGCGTCCGTCAAGCTTCAAGGCCGCGTAGTCTTCCGGCTTCTCAGCCAGCCGGCATGGTTCGCCCTGGGTGCTCATGATGGTTTCTCCATTCTTGTGAAAGCGGGCCTGATCGAGCCCTGCTGGATCAGGAACTCGTCCCGCAGTATCCGTTGTAGTATTGCCAGGCGCCGCAGACCTCTCCGTTTGGCAGCCGGCAGTCCCCGTCCTCTTGCCCATCGGGCGTCGTGCCGGTGGGCGTATACTTGCCACCCGAGATGGCACAGTAGCGGGCGGCCTCAGTGCTGTAGCCGGTCACCTTTACGCCGCCCACCGGGCAATAGCCCTGCTCCAGCGCCCACTCCTCGCACTGCCTGTTGTCGGGGAAGTAGCAGACGCCCATCTGCCCGACGTCATCGCGTTGCTCGATCTTCAGGCTGCCGCCCACGGAGGTGCAGTACTGCGAAGCGGGGTTCGGCTTCCCGATGGGCGTGGAAGTGGCAGTTGGCGCCGGAGGCGGGTTGGAGGAGGGGCACGCACCGTTGTAGTACTGCCAGACGCCGCAGACCTCGCCACCTGGCAGGTAACACTTCCCGTCCTCTTGCCCACCGGGCGTCGTCCCCATCGCCGCATACTGGCCGCCTGTGATGGCACAGTAGCGCGCGGCGGCCGTCGTGTACCCGGCCACTTTCACGCCGCCAACCGGGCACTCCCCGTGCAGCAGCGCCCACTGCTCGCACACGTAGTTATCCCCGAAGTAGCACACACCGTACTGCCCGCCGTCGGGCCGGGTCTCGGTTTTCGGCGTGCCCCCCACGTTGATGCAGTTCGTGGCGGCCGGGTTGGACTTCGGCGCGGGCGCCGGCGCAACGCCTTGCACCAAGGCCGGAGCCGTAACTGCTGCTGGCGCATCAAACGTCAGCGTAGCGAGGACGGCCAGCACCGCGTCCGCGCTGGCTTGTGCCGCATCCTTGGTGTACGCCCGGCCGCTGAACGAAGTCGCAGCGAGCTCCTTGTTGATCTGTTCCCAGTGGTTGATACCGTCAGCCCCGACGGTGTGGCACGCGGGCAGCTCGCCCTGCGCCACCTTGACCGTGCCGTATCCTTCGGGGCAGGCGCCGCCGAAGCCTGTCCCCCACCACAGCTCGACTGTGCCTTCCGGGCCGTCCAGACCGGCGCCCTGGGCCGTTGCAGCCGGCGGAAGCTCTGCCTGCTTCCAGCCCGACGGATACTGAATGCTGAAGCCGGCCGGGTTAGTGTACGTCTGCCAGGCGGTAGGTGCCGCGCCCGCCGCCGGAACGGTCGTCGGCGGGCTCAGTGGTGGCAGAGGCGCGCAGGCGGCTGCGAGGAACAGCATCACGAGGAGACTGAGACATGTACGGGCTTGCATTTGGGACGTCCTTCCTGTGCTTTCAAGGAGTTTTCTTTCGGCGTGACCTAGTTAGTCGTTGACTACCGCCGGCCGCCAGTGCGCACGACTCGAGTTCCGATTCAATCTGGGCCGTAACCTCCGCAAGCGAGATGCACGTACGGCGGGGTGCATTGGCATCTGCCTGCTGAACGGTGAAGCGCCAGGCTGAAGCACCCTCCGGTCCTGCGCCTTCTTCCAGCCTGCAGCGAATCAGGAAGCACCGGTAGGGTTGCCGTTTGTCGCTCCGATCCGCTCTTTCCCCGGCGCCCATTCTCGCCTCCACTCGCCATATGCTCTCGCCTGCGTAACCATGTATCACACCGCCGTGACGGCGCCGTCACAAAGACGTGACCACAGATTGCTGATTTCACGCGAACTCCTTGGCAACGCATGTGGAATCTGGTATAATCCGGTCATCGCGCGTTCTGAGGGCATCTTACGGCGCGGATGCCGCGCGGAGCAGTCCCCTATGACAAGGCTCGTCGTGCGCCTCCTGGGCGGGTTCCGTGTCGAAGCGGACGGAGAACCGGTCTACGGCTTCGAGACGGATAAGGCCCGCGCTCTCTTCAGCTTCCTGATCGTCGAAGCCGATCGTCCGCACCGCCGTGAGACTCTCGCCGGCCTCCTCTGGCCCGATCGCCCCGACACGGTCGCACGCGCGAACCTCCGGCAGGCGCTCGTCCGGCTGCGGCGGGCGCTGGGAGACGATGTGTCGCAGCGCGATCAAGCACAGCACCACCCCGCGCCTGCCAACCACGTGGAGGCTCGTCGGCCCCCGCCGTTTCTCTTCGTCACACGTACCGACGTGCAGTTCAATGCCGCCAGCGATTACGCGCTCGACGTAGCGCAGCTGGAGGCGTTCACGCGGCCCCAGGCTGGCGGACCGCTGCCGCGCCTGCAGCTGCTCCCCGAGGTGCTCTGCGCAGACTTCCTTGCCGGCTTTGCTATCCCCGAAAGCGAGACCTTCCAGGCCTGGGTGCTCAACCGGCAAGAGCACTGTCACCGTTTGGCGCTCGACATTCTCGAGGCACAGAATGCGGCCTTCGAGTCGGCAGGCGACTTCGAGCATGCGGTGGCCGCTGCCCGGCTGCAGCTCCGCATGGAGCCCTGGCTGGAGGAGGCGCACCGGCGTTGCATGCGCGGCCTCGCGCTGGCCGGCCGTCGCGACGAGGCGCTCCACCAGTACGAGCTGTGCCGTCTCGCGCTTGAGGCCGAGTTGGGAGCCGGCCCCGCGCCGGCCACGGAGGCGCTGTGTGCCAGTATACGCGCGGGCCGGCTCCTCCCAGCGCCGCAGCTCGCGCGTCCGGCCAGGCAGCTGCAAATCTCGCCGCCCGCGCGAGCCCTCCCCTTCGTTCAGGAGAAACCGCTCGCCGCCTTGGTTGCGCGCCAGGACGAACTGAGTCGGCTTGCACGCTATTTCGAAGAAGCGCTGGCAGGTGAACCGTCGGTGGCGTTCGTCAGTGGGGATGCGGGCAGCGGCAAGACCCTGCTTCTCGAGGCCTTTGCCGCATACGCAATGGCACGGCGGTCGGATTTGTTGGTGGCTGGCGCACGCTGCAGCCCGGGCGGCGAACGCGAACCCTTCGCGCCTCTGCACCGGCTTGCCGAGATGCTCTTCGGCGATCTCACCAGCGAGATCGCCTGGCCGCTGCTCGGCCGCGACCTGGCCGGCCGCCTGCAGGATGCCACGACACTTGTGTTGACCGCGCTTGCCGCGCACGGCGATGGACTGGTAGAAGCCCTCGTTCCCCCTGCCTCGATTTCCCGGAGGGCCGGTCGATCCGGACCGCCCACCTTCCCGATCGGCCAGCCGGGATCAGCGGCGCTTTCGCAGGGCGCGCTGTTCGACCAGTTGCTGCGGACGCTGGCTGAAATCTGCCGGGAGCGGCCCTTGCTCCTCCTCTTCGATGACCTGCACTGGGTAGACGACGCGAGCGCCACCTTTCTCGCCCACCTTGGTCGAGAGCTCAGCTGCAGCCGTTTGCTCGTTGTCGGTGCGTATCGCACCGCGACCCTCAGTCTGGGTCGTCGCGACGACCGCACGGGCGAAATGACGCGCCACCCGCTCGCCGCGGTCGTGAACGAGCTGCGCCGCACGAAGGGCGACATCTTGATCGAGTTGGATCGGGCGGACGGCCAGGCTTTTGTCGAGGCGTACGTGGATACCGAGCCCAATCGTCTCGGGTCGCGTTTCCGGAATGCCCTCTACGCCCACACCGGCGGCCACGCGCTCTTCACCGTCGAGACACTGCGCAACTTGCAGGAGCGCGGGGAGCTTTTCAAGGACGAGGCGGACCGCTGGGTCGCGCGCGAGTCACTTGACTGGGGCGCCCTGCCCGCCCGCGTAGAGGCTGCGATCGCCGAGCGCATCGAGCGCCTGCCCGAAACCAGCCGGCGCTTCCTCGCCGCCGCCAGTGTGCAGGGCGACGACTTTACCGCAGAGCTCGTCGCAGAATTGACCGGCGCTCCGATAGATGAAGTCATTGCGGCGCTGAGCGGCAGCCTGGCGCGCCAGCACTATCTGGTGCGATCCGAAGGGCTGCAGCGCGCGCCCGCCGCACCGGGTGCCGCCCAGCCCTCTTTGGCGGGGCCGAAACCTTCGGCCCCGCCGCGGGTTCGTTCGGTGTACCGTTTCAGGCATCATCTCTTCCAGAAGTACCTTTACGACGAGCTTGACCCGGTCGAACGCGCCCGGTGGCACGCTGTGGTGGCTTCCAGCCTCGAGCGCGAGATCGGGGAGGACCCCCGAAGGCGGGAACGCTTGGGCGCCCAGCTCGGCTGGCATTACGAATCTGCCGGCATGCCCATCCAGGCCGCCCGCGCGCTCCTGGACGCGGGCCGGCAGGCCACTGTCGTGTCGGCCTTTCGCGAGGCGCTCAACTTGTTCGATCATGGGCTTGCGCTCCTTCATCAGGTGGACGCCGCTCGACCGGCAGGCAGCACGCCCGCCGCGCCTGCGCAGCAGGTCGAACTCCAGCGGCTCCTGCAGATCGCGCGGTTGGTCCCCCAGCGCACCCTCAGTGGGTCGGGCGACAAGGAGCTGGAAGGCGCACTTGCGCAGGTGATCGAAGCCGGAGTGGACGGCGTGCAGGGTCGGACCCAGCTGGCAGCCCTATCCTCAGAAGGAGATCACCTGATTGCCCGGGGTCAATTCGAGGAAGTCCTGCACGTCGCGCAGCGGATCCTCGACCTGGCGACGCAATGCGGCGACGAAGCCTTTGCGGCCCTCGCCCATTTCTGGTTCGGCTTCACCTACCACTTGCTCGGCGAACTCCGGCAGGCAGATGACTATTTCGAGTGGATCTTCGCCCGCCACACCCCTGGCCGGTGGGCCGAGCTGCGCGGCCTGATCGGTTTCGACCTCTTGCCACACTCGCTCGCGATCTCGGCCATCAACAAGCTCTCACTGGGATATTCAGAGGAGGCGCTCGCGCGCAGTTCCCGGGCGGTGACTATTGCTCGGGAACTGGAGGACCAGTACGGCCTGGCATTCGCCTCGGCGGTCGGTTCGATGACACTCTTTCTGCTGCGGAACGATCGACAGGCGCTGCAGGAACGCAGCGAGCTGTGCTGCCGGCACTGCGAGAAGCACGGTTTTGCCTGGTGGCAGTATTACGCAACCGCCTTTCTCGGTTGGCTGACCGTCAAGCGCGGCGAGCCGGAGAAGGGCATCGATGATATCCACGGCGCCATCGCTGCGTGGCAGGCAACCGGCATGTTGCTCGGCACGGACAGCCTGGCTATCCTCCTGGCGGATGCGTGCCTGGAGGCGGTCCGTCCGCCCCCGCGGGGGTCTCCGGAGGGAAAGCACCGGCGCGGCCCTGCCGATCCGCTTGGGGATGTCGGCCGCGCCGGTCTGCTCGCAGAGGCCCTGACCGCGATCGACGCCGCGCTCGCACCCGACAGCATGTGCGGGCACTGCTACCAGGCCGAGCTATATCGCATGCGCGGCGAGCTACTGCTGGCGCGCGACGGCCTGGCTGCGGCGCGACGAGGCGCTCGCGTGTCTCGAACGGGCGCTGGCGTGCGGACGCGAGAAGGGCGCGCTCGCGTGGGAGCTGCGCGCTGCGATGAGCGTCGTGCGCCTTCATGCCCGTGTTTACGCCCATCGGCCCGACGCCGCAACCGCCGCTCAGCTCGCCGAGGCGCGCGCCGTCCTCAGCAGCATTTACGCCCGCTTCACCGAGGGCTTTGCTTTCCCAGACTTGCAGCAGGCCGCAGCCTTGATCCAACCGCCCTGCTAGGTCTGTCTCGAGCCTTTGCGTACCCCCAACCGCACATCCTCTCGTATCGCTTGCCCCTCACGTCCCTCGATGCTAAAATGCCCTTGTTCGACCATGTGCGCTGCTCATTCCCGCTGGCCGCCTGCCTGGCCCGAGATCACTGATCCGCTCGTGCTCGATGCCCTGGCCTCAGTTCCGCGCCGCGAGTTCGTGCCGCCGGAGTATCAGGACCAGGCCTACGAGGACGCGCCGCTGCCCATTGGTTTCAACCAGACCATCTCGCAGCCGTTCATCGTCGCGCTGATGACGCAGGCGCTGCGCTTGACGCCCGAGAGCCGCGTGCTCGAGGTCGGCACCGGGTCGGGCTACCAGGCCGCCATTCTCGCGCACATCTCGCGCCACGTGTGGAGCGTCGAAGCCCTGCCGGTCCTCGCCGAAGCGGCCCGTGCGCGGCTGGCGCGGCTTGGCTACGGGGTGATCGTTAAGACGGGCGACGGCCGGCTCGGCTGGCCCGAACACGCGCCCTACGACGCCATCGTCGTCACCGCCGCGCCGGTCGAGGTCCCGCCGCCGCTCGTGCAGCAGCTTGCCCCGGGCGGCAGGCTCGTGATTCCGTTCGGCGAGAGCCAGTGGGCTCAGAACCTGTGGCGCATCGAGAAGGACGACGACGGCCGCCTGCGCGCCGAAAAGCTCGGTGAGGTCCGGTTCGTGCCGCTGATTCACAGCGCACCCCCGATCCCCGAGGACGCCGGGCAGGTCGGACATTCGCGCGCAATTAGAGAAGTTGGGTTTGGAACGCGGGGAGCTGAAACCGTACCGCGGGCCAAAGCTTGCAGGTGGGAGTTGGATTGCATGCGGGTTGTAATCACGGGGCATAACGGTCGGCTCGGCCGCCAGTTGATGGCGGCCTTCTCCGGCCATGAGCTCCTGACGCTTGACCTTCCGGCCGACGACATCGCCGACCCGCGGATCGTCGGCCGCATCGCCGCGTTCCGGCCCGACCTGGTCGTGCATGCCGCCGCGTACACCGACGTCGACGGCGCCGAGAAGGACCCCGAGCTGGCCTTCCGCGCGAACGCCTTCGGCACGCAGAACATGGCATTGGCAAGCCAGGCTTCCGGCGCGGCGCTCCTGCTTATTAGTACCAACGAGGTCTTTGACGGCAGCCAGCGCGAGCCCTACCGTGAGTGGGATGCCATCAACCCCATCAGCACCTACGCCCGCAGCAAGGCTGCAGCCGAGCGCATTGCGCTCACGCTGACCCCCCGTGTCTACATCGCGCGGGTCGCGTGGCTGTTCGGCCCGGGCGGCAACAACTTCATCACCAAGATCCTGGCCGGCGCGGAGAAGTACGGCGAGTTGCGCGTCGCAGCCGACGAGTTCGGCAATCCCACCTACGCGCCCGATGCCGCCCGCGCCATGGCCCGGCTCGCGGAGACGGGTCACTACGGCATCTACCATCTCACCAACAGCGGCTTCTGCTCGCGCTACGAGTTCGCCGCCGAGATCATGCGCCTGGCCGGCAAGCCCGCTCTCCCGATCACCCCGATCATGAGCGCCGACTGGCCGCGGCCGTCGAAGCCGCCGCTCCATGCCGTGCTCCTCAATTCCGCCGCAGCTTGCCTGGGGATCACGCTGCGCCCTTGGCAAGAGGCACTGGCCGAGTACGTCACGGCCCTTCGCTCGAACGCTTGAGGCCGGTAACGTGCGCGCGAGCATCATCATCCCCAACTACAACGGCAAGCGTTTCCTGGATCCGTGCCTCGGCGCGGTTGCCCGCCAGACCTACCCGCGCGAATTGACCGAAGTCATCCTCGTCGACGACGCGTCCACCGACGACTCCGTCGCCTACGTGCGCGAGCGTTATGGGGAAGTTAAGGTCGTCGTGCTAGACCGTAACAGCGGTCTGGCAGTTGCCTGCAACGCCGGCGCGCGCGCGGCGGGCGGCGATCTGCTGGTCATGCTCAACAACGATACGGAAGTCGAGCCGGGCTGGCTCGCCGCGCTGATCGCATCCGCCGAAGCCCACCCGGCCGCGGGCGCCATCGCCAGCAAGATGCTGCTCTTCGACCGCCGCGACACGCTCCACAATGCGGGCGACCTGATGGGCGCCGACGGCATCCCGCGCAACCGCGGGGTCTGGCAGGTCGATCGCGGCCAGTTCGACGCGGATACGTGCGTCTTTGGGGGCTGCGGTGGCGGTGTCGCGTATCGCCGCGCCGCATGGCAGGCCGCGGGCGGGTTTGACGAGCGGCTGTTCATGTACCTGGAGGACGTGGACCTCGCCTGGCGGCTGCAGTTGCTGGGCTGGGAGGCCGTCTTTGCGCCCGACGCCCGCCTGTATCACCATCTGAGCGCGACCGGCGGCGGGACGCTCGCCAGTTACTATACCGGCCGCAACACGCTGTGGGTCATCGCCAAGGACATGCCCGGCCCGCTCGTGCGCCGGCATTTTGGCCGCATCCTCCGCAGCCAGTGGCGGGTCACCCGCGACGCACTGAAGGCCTGGCGGGGAGCTGCCGCCCGCGCCCGCTTGCGGGGACAAGCAGCCGGTTTGCTCGGCTTGCCGCGTGTGTTATCCTGGCGTCGTGCGACCCAGGCCGCCCGCAGCGCATCTATCGAGGCGATCGACGCAAGTTTGGTTCGCGACTAAAGGAGCGGTAAAGGTATGGCCCTGATCGAAAAACTCGGCAGTTTTTACCTCGGCAAGGAATACGACCTCGCCAACAAGAAGCTGTTGGACGCGCTGGTCAACTACGATGCTCGCGATCTGACCACGCACGCCGTATGCGTCGGCATGACCGGCAGCGGCAAGACGGGCCTCTGCATCGACCTGCTCGAGGAGGCGGCGCTCGACGGGGTGCCCGCGTTGCTCATCGACCCGAAAGGCGACATCACCAACCTCCTGCTGACCTTCCCCGACCTGCTGCCCGAAGACTTCCTGCCCTGGATCAACCCGGACGATGCCCGCCGCAAGGGCATCACGCCCGAGGACTTCGCGGCGGCGCAGGCGAAGCAGTGGCGCGACGGCCTTGCCGGCTGGGACCAGGGGCCTGAGCGCATCCGTGCGTTGAAGGACTGCGGTCGATTTCGCCATCTACACCCCCGGCTCCGAGGCCGGTCTGCCGGTCAGCATCATCAGCAGCTTCAACAAGCCCGACCTGGATTGGGACACGGACGACGAGGCCCTGCGCGAGCGCATCCAGGGCACCGTTTCGGCCCTGCTCGGCCTCGCCGGCATCGACGCCGACCCCGTCCGCAGCCGCGAGCACATCCTGCTCTCCACCTTGCTCGAGAATGCCTGGCGCAAGGGCGAGCCGATGGACCTCGCCAAGCTGATCATGAGCGTGCAGAAGCCGCCGTTCCAGCAGGTCGGCGTGCTCAATCTCGAGGCCTTCTACCCCGAGAAGGATCGCTTCGGGCTGGCGATGGCGCTCAACAACATCATCGCCTCCCCCAGCTTCGCCGCCTGGCTCAAGGGTGAACCGCTCGACATCCCGAGCCTGCTCTACACGCCCCAGGGCAAGCCGCGCCACAGCATTTTCTACATCGCGCACCTCAGCGACGCCGAGCGGATGTTCTTCGTCACCATCCTGCTCGAGTCGTTCATCAGCTGGATGCGCAGCCAGCCCGGCACCACCTCCCTGCGCGCCCTCGTCTACATGGACGAGGTGTTCGGCTACTTCCCGCCCTACCGCCAACCCGCCCAGCAAGCGCCCCATGCTCACCCTGCATGAAGCAGGCGCGCGCGTTCGGCTGCGGCATGGTGCTCACGACCCAGAACCCGGTTGACCTCGATTACAAGGGCCTGACCAATGCCGGCACCTGGTTCATCGGCAAGCTGCAGGCCGAACGCGACAAGGCTCGGCTCCTCGACGGCCTCGAAGGCGTCATGGCCGACGCCGGCTCGCTCTCCGACGTCCGCGTCCTCGACAAGACCATCTCGGCGCTCGAAAGCCGGGCGTTCCTCATGCACAACGTCAACCAGCGCGGCCCCGTCGTGTTCCAGACCCGCTGGGCCATGAGCTACCTGCGCGGCCCTCTCACTCGCCAGCAGGTCAAGCAGCTGATGGCCGGCCGCAAGCCCGCGCCCGCGGCGCAACCTGCCCGCAAGCCCGCTGAAGCCGCCGCCACCACCGCTGGCTGCTGCCGCGCCTCGGGCCGCCGCCGCCGCTGCGCCTGCAGCTGCCGCTGCAGCCGCCGGTGGCCTGTCAACCGTCCCGCCCGCGGCTCCTCCCGGCGTCAACCAGGTCTTCCTGCCGGTCACCGTCCGCGAAAACGACGCCATCCGCACGGTGGCCTCGAATGCCGGCGGCAAGGTGACGCCCACCGCCCAGCAGGTCGTCTTCCAGCCCGCCGTCGTCGGCCTGGCCGCCATCAACTTCACCGACCGCAAGCTCGGCCTCGACGAGACGCAAGACATGGCGCTCATGTTGCCCGTCGACCCCGACGCCCGGCTCCTCGACTGGCGCGAAGCTCAGCCGGTCGGCGTTCAGGAACGTGACCTCGACACGCAGCCCCCGCGCGAAGCGTTGTTCAGTGGCGGCGTACCGTCCGCCTTGAGCAGCGCCCGCGCCCTCACTCAGCTTGGCCGCGACCTTGCCGATCATCTCTACCGCAACCAGGCCTTCACGCTGCTTCACAACCCGACGCTCAAGATCTACGCCAAGCCCGGCGAGAACGAGCGTGACTTCCGGGCGCGCTGCCAACAGGCCGCCCGCGAGGAGCGCGACAAGGCCGTGGATGATGTCCGCTCGAAATACGAAACCAAGCTGCAGCGTCTGACCGAACAGAAGGCGAAGGAGGAGCAGGAGCTGGCCGACGACAAGGCCCAGCTTCAGGGCCGGGTGGGCGAGGAGATCCTCTCGGGCCTCGACAGCGTCGCAGGGATGTTCGGCTTGTTCGGCTCCCGTCGCCGCAAGAGCCTGGGCGGCTTGTCCCGCGTGGCGTCGAAGCGCCGCATGACCGCGTCCGCCCAATCAGACATCGACGAGTCGGTTGCCTCGATTAAGCGCATGGAAACGGACCTGGCGGACCTCAAGAGTGACATGGAAGCCGAAATGAGCGCGGTGACCGGCGAGTGGACGAAGGCGGCCGAGGACGTCCAGGAGGCCAAAGTTACGCCGAGGAAGAGCGATATCGACGTCCGCCTCGTCGCTCTAGCCTGGACGCCCAGTTGGGAAGTGACCTACCAGGACGCCCGCGGCCTGGCCCGAACCGACGTCGTGCCCGCCTTCAGCGCCTAGCGGCCGGCAGCGGAGCCGGCAAGCTACCGGACGACCACGAGGATCAGGTCGTTGACGTTCGTCTGGGTCGGGCCGGTGATCAGGAGATCGCCGAGCGCCCCCAGGAAGTGATAGCTGTCGTTGTTTTCCAGGGCCGCGCGGGCGTCCAGCCCCGCGGCCTTGGCGCGCTTGATCGTGTCGATCGTCGCGATGCCGCCCGCCGCGTCCGTCGGACCATCCGTCCCGTCCGTCCCCAGGCTCGCCACCGCCACTTCCGCGCCTTCGGGTAGCGGGTAACCGTCCAGCGCGAGCGCCGCGCTCAGCGCCAGCTCCTGGTTCCGCCCGCCCCGGCCCGATCCCTTGATCGTCACGGTCGTTTCGCCGCCGAACACCAGGCACGCCGGCTTTTGGTAATCCGACTGCCCCGCTGCGATCCCCTGGGCCAGCCCCGCCGCCACCCGGCCCACCTCGCGCGCCTCGCCCTGGACGAAGGTCGTCAGAAGAGTGCTGTGATACCCGAGCTTGCTCGCCGCCGCCACGGCCGCACGCCCGGCGATCGCGTTATCCCCCACCACCACCGTACTGACCCGCTCGAAAAGTGGGTCGCCTGGCTTCGGCGTGTCCGGTATGTCGCCCGCCGCCCCGCGCCGCAGGTGCTCGACGACGCTCTTCGCCGCCTGGTCCACGATCTTGTAGCGCTCCAGCACGCCCCACGCGTCCGCAAAGCTGCTGCGATCCGGCACGGTCGGTCCGGAGGCAATCGCATCCAGCGGCGTGCCCACCACGTCCGACAGGATCAGCGCCGCTACTTGCGCCGGCCCCGCCAGCCGCGCCAGTTGCCCGCCCTGCAGCCGGGAGCAGTGCTTTCGCAGCACGTTGATCTCGGTGATATCCGCGCCCGACCGCAGCATCAGGTTCGTCAGCTTCTGGTAATCTTCGAGGCTGATCCCCTCTACCGGCAGCGGCAGCAGCGCCGAGCCGCCGCCCGAGATCAGCACGATCACCAGGTCGCGTTCGCTCAACCCCGCCAGCAGCCCCGCGATCCGCTCTGCGCCGCGCAGCCCGGCTTCGTCAGGCACGGGGTGCCCCGCCTCCATGATCGTGATCGGGCCTGTCTCCGCCCGGCCGGGACTCGCGTGTTCCTCGCCGCCCCGCCCGTAGCCGACCTTCCACCCCCCGGCGGCCGCCGTGTGCCCGTACTTCACGTTTACCGAGCCGGCCGCAATGCGGTTGCCGAGCACCTCGTACACCGCCGCCGCCATCGGCGTCCCCGCCTTGCCGCCGCCCACCACGACGATACGCCCCAGGTCCGCGAGCCGGTACCGCTTGCCGCCCACCCGCAGCGCGTCGCCCTCGAGCGAGACGTTGTCCAGGATCGCCTGGTGCGGGTCGACCGCAGCGATGCCTGCTTGCAGGACGGCAAGCACGTCGGCGCGGATCGACGATTGTGAAAGGGGGCTGTCTGGTGGCATCTCGACGCTCCTGTCGCAGCGCACGCAGTCGCTAAGGCTGCCCGTTGACCGCGGCCTCAGTCGCCTTCGCCGCCTCCGTCCCGTCGCGCACAACCGCCTCGATGGCCGCCTGGATCCGGGCTGCCGTGGCCGGGTAGTCCTGGCCCACCGGCGCGCTTCGGCTCTTCGCCAGCTCCGCGTCGACGAAGCCCCAATACGGGTCGCTTCCTTGCGTCTTCAGCGCGTCCGGCGACGTGGGCAGCCAGCCCGCACGCGCAGCCCACTCGCCGGCATTTTCCGGCTTCAGCAGCCACGCGATCAGCTCTGCCGCCGCCTGCTGCCTCTTGGGGTCCGGCGTGACGATCGCCAGCGCCCACCCGCTGGTCACCCCAGTCGTCGGACCGGCTTCTCCAGGCGCGGCTGCATATCCCGCCTCCACGCCCCCGGTCTTGTAGCGCCGCGCGCTCACGTAGGCCTGCGGTGTCTGGCCCTGCGAGAAGACGTTCCACACCGCTTCGCCGTCGGCCAGCTCGAGCGCTGCGGGCGGCAGCACCCCCGCCTTGCTTGCGTCCTGGTAGAAGGTCAGCAGTTTGAGCAGCGGCTGCGGCTCCAGCATCAGCTTGCGGTCCGCCCCCAGCGTCGCGCCCGCCGAGAGATATTGCGCGAGGACTGCCTGCGAAAGCCCCTCGACGGACGGCCCGCCGCTGCCTTGCGGACTCCCCGCCTGCGGCTGCGCCATAGGGAAGAGGTACGGAACGCCGGCTTCGATCAGCTTTGCCCAGGTGTCCGGCGCTTGCGGCACTTGGGCCGGCAGGAATGCCGTGTGCCCTGCGTCTGCGAGGTACTGGACCGCGTACAGGCTCTCGCCGAACCGGCCCGCCTCCGTGGCAAACGGGTACAGCTTCTCCGTCACGCCGGCATTGAGCAGGCTGTCCAGGGGCTGCAGCAGCCCGGCCTCCACCGCCTTTTCCACCTCGGCTACGTCGAGCGCGACGATGTCCGGCAGGGTGGCCGGTGCGATCGGCGCGGCCGTGCGCAGGGTATCCAGCAGCCCACCCTTGCCGTAGCGGGCCTTCCGGACCGCCTGCACGTTGACCTTGCCCCCTTGCGCCTCGCTGAACGCGGCCAGTTGCTCTGCCAGCAGCGCCCCTCCGGGCTGCGGCGCTTGCGGGCTCAGGAATTCCGGCGTCCACCACACCAGGCTCAGTGGTTCGTCAGGGGCTGCGGTGGCCGCCGCCGGCGGGCTCGTCGGCTGCGGCGGGCGAGTGGCCGTGACGGGCCGTGAGGCCTGCGGCGTCGCAGGCGGCGGCGTCGTGCAGCTCGAAACCGCGAGCATCGCCAGCGCCAGCAGCAGCGCGACGAGCGGCCAGCGAATCCGGATCCGTGCTTGAGACGGTGACTTGGGGTGGTGAATTGCTTTCTTCATGTCGTCAGCTGCGATTATATCCTGATTCGCCGCCACGTGCCACCGCAGCAGAGCAGCCGCGGCACACGCCAAAAACAAACAGCCGCCTGCAGTTGCTGCAAGCGGCTGTCGCTACGGCCCGATGGCCGGTTTAGTTCACCAGTTCTTCGGTTGCTTCGGTCACCGTCGGCGGAGGTGGAGCAATCGTTACCATGTGTTCGATGTCGAACAGCAGCTCCTTGTTCTCGCCCATCGTGACGCGCACCTTGCTCCCGGGCTTGATGGTTCCGGTGAGCATGGCCTCGCTCAGTTGGTCCTCCAGCTTGTCCTGGATGATCCGGCGCAGCGGGCGGGCGCCGTACTCGGCGTCGTACCCCTCGTCCGCCAGGAAATCCTTCACCTCGTCGGCGATGTCCAGCGTGACGGACTGCTCGACCAGCTGCTCGTTCACCCGTGTCAGTTCCAGCGCCACGATATCGCGGATTTGGTCCTTGCTCAGGCTGCGGAACACCATCGTGCCGTCCAGGCGGTTCAGGAACTCGGGCCGGAAGGTTCGCTTCAGCGCCTCGGTCACCCGTTCCCGCATCACCTGGTACTCGTCTTCCTGGCGGGCCAGGTCGTCGCGTGACGTCGCAAAGCCCAGTGCACCGCCGTGCTTGATCAGGTTCGCGCCCACATTGGACGTCATGACCAGGATCGTGTTGCGGAAGTCGATCCGCCGCCCCTTGGCGTCGGCCAGGCTCCCGTCTTCCATGATCTGGAGGAGCATGTTGAAGACCTCGGGATGGGCCTTCTCGATCTCGTCCAGCAGCACGACCGAGTACGGGCGGCGGCGGACCGCTTCACTCAGCTGGCCGCCTTCCTCGTAGCCCACGTAACCGGGCGGTGCGCCCACCAGCCGGCTCACGTTGTGCCGCTCCATGAACTCGCTCATGTCGATCTTGATGAGCGCCTCTTCGGAGCCGAACAGGAACTCCGCCAGGCTCTTCGCCAGCAGCGTCTTGCCGACGCCGGTCGGGCCGAGGAACATGAACGTGCCGATTGGCCGCTTGGGGTCCTTCAGGCCGGTGCGCGCGCGGCGTACGGCCCGCGAGATCGCCTTGACCGGCTCATCCTGGCCGACCACCCGCTTGTGCAGGTACGACTCCATCTCCAGCAGCCGGGCGGTTTCCTCGCCCACCAGCCGGGTCATGGGGATGCCCGTCCACATGCCGACCACTTCCGCGATGTCATCTTCGCGACACCACGGGCTGCGGCGCAGCGTCTTCCCAGCCCTTGCGGAGCTGTTCGAGCTGCTTCTCCAGGTCCATCTCCCGGTGGCGCAGGTCGAGCGCGTCGTCGTAGCGCTTGGCTTCGACGGCCTCTTCCTTGGCCTTCTGCGTCGTGCGCAGCTCGCGGAAGGTGTCGCGCAGCGTGTTCGCATACGGCGCCTTGTACATGCGGACCCGGCTCGAGGCCTCGTCTATCAGGTCAATCGCCTTATCGGGCATAAACCGGTCAGGCACGTAGCGGGCCGACAGGCGTGCGGCCGCGTTCAGCGCCTCGTCGCTGATCTTGAGCTGGTGGTGCGCCTCGTACATCTTGCGCACGCCCTTCAGGATCTCGATGGTCTGCTCGATCGTTGGCTCGTCGACGAGAATGGGCTGGAAGCGCCGTTCGAGGGCGGCGTCGCCTTCGATGTACTTCCGATATTCGTCCAACGTCGTCGCGCCGATGCATTGCAGTTCGCCGCGGGCCAGCGCAGGCTTGAGCAGGTTGGCCGCGTCCACGCTGCTGCCGGCCGAACCGGCGCCCACCAGCATGTGCACTTCGTCGATGAAGAGGATCGCGTCGGAGTTCGTGATCTCCTCGATGACCTTCTTCAGCCGCTCCTCGAATTGGCCGCGGTACATCGTGCCCGCCACCAGCGAGCCGACATCCAACATCAGCACCCGCTTGTCCATGAGCGTCTCGGGCACGTCGCCGTCGATGATCCGTTGGGCCAGTCCCTCGACGATGGCCGTCTTCCCAACGCCGGGCTCGCCGATGAGCGCCGGGTTGTTCTTGGTGCGGCGGCTGAGGATCTGGATGACCCGCTCGATTTCCTTCTCGCGGCCGATCACGGGGTCGAGCTTGCCTTCTTCCGCCCGGGCGGTCAGGTCCATCCCTAACTGGTCGGTAAGCGGCGTCTTGCTCTCGCGCTTCTTGGTGGTCTTCTCCTGCAGCTGATTCTCCAGGATGGTCCGCGTTGTCTGCTGCCGGATCTTGTCCAGGCTCGCACCCACACTCCGCAGGACTTCCGCCGCGATCCCCTCGTCCTCCCGGACAAGGCCCAGCAGCAGGTGCTCGGTGCCGATGTAGGAATGGCCCATCTGTCGGGCCTCTTCCACGGCCAGTTCGATGACGCGCTTGGTGCGCGGGGTCAGCGTGGGCTTGCCGAAAGGCGGCCGCGGGTTGCGCGGCGCCATGCGCTCGACCTGGCGGACGACTTCCGCCGTGGTTGCGCCGACCTCTCGCAGGACCTTCGATGCCAGCCCGTTCTCTTCTTTTGCCAGACCCAGCAGCAGGTGCTCCGTGCCCACATAGTTGTGGTTGAGGCGCATGGCCTCTTCCTGGGCGATCTGCAGCACCTGTCGTGCATGTTTCGTGAATCGGTCCAATTTGTCCGACATAGTATCCTCATCCTCCACGAGCATCGCTCGTGCCGAACCGGTGTTCGGGTCCGAGCCGGAGCTCGGGTCGACCACTGGGTTCGCGATAATGGCCGGTGCGCGATCACGCATTGCTGCGTGCCATTCGTTACACCATACGTTCCTGACCTCGCCACGGTTCCCGCTTGACGGTCCGGGTGGCTCCGGTCACAAATGATTATAGCATAAGCAAAAGGGGGTGTCGTAAGCCGCGTTCCTGTGACTTTTCTCCCCTGATGCTGCACCAATTGGCGAATCTTATAACTTAGAGTATGGTCCCGTGACTTTGGTTACCATAACCGTCCGCCGCCGGGCGAAAAAGTGGGGGCGGTGCACGCCTCGTGCTTCCGCCCCCTTGGGATAGCAAGTAGATATGATTGTGCGCTCTGCGTTGCCGCGCGGGTCGCTACACTTGCTCTACCGGAAGCGCCTCCGCCGGCATGTCCAGCACGCTACCTACTTCCTCATCCGCGTCAGCCTGCCAGTCGACGTAATTGTCGTCCGAGGCCTGCCGCAGGCTTAGCCCGATGCGCCGATGCTGTGGGTCGATCCGAATGACCCTTACCTGCACCACGTCGCCTTCCTGTACGATCTCCTTCGGATGGTTGATGCGGTAGTCTGCCATCTCCGAAATGTGGATCAAGCCTTCGATCGCATCGTCCATCTTCGCAAACGCACCGAACGCCGCTAGCCGGGTGATCGTCGCCGTCACCACCTGTCCCACCTGGTACCGGTCCGCCACGATGCTCCAGGGTTCGGTGACAGCCGGCGCAGGCTCAGGCCGATGCGCTTGCGCTCCTCGTCCACGTTCATCACGTAGACTTCCACTTCCTGGCCGACTCTCAGGATCTCGCGCGGGTGCTCCACCCGGTGCCAGGCCAGCTCCGAAAGATGGATGAGGCCATCGGCCCCGCCCAGGTCGACGAACGCTCCGAAGTCCGCGATGCTGGTGACGATGCCTTTCAGCACGTCCCCCTTGTTGAGGGTCGACAGCAGCCGGTCCTTCTGGTTCTTGCGCCAGTCACGCATGGCCGCCCGTTCGGACAGGATCAGCCGGTTGCGCTGCCGGTCCATCTCGACGACCTTGAGTTGCATGACCTGGCCGACAAGGCGCGCCCAGCGTTGTTCCGCATCACCCTCGGCGTCTTGCTGCACCTGCCAGCGGGCGGAAAGCTGCGAAGCCGGGACAAAGCCCCGCACCCGTCCCACCCGGACGATCACGCCACCCCGGTTGTACCCGGTGACCACGCCCTCAAAGACGTCCTGCGACTGGAATAGTTCCTCAGCCTGACGCCAGTCCTGTTCCTGTTGCGCACGCGCCAGCGAGATCACGACGTTTCCGTCGCGGTCCTCCGGCTGCACGACGACGGCGCTGATGGGATCGCCGACCGCGATGCTCTCAAGGAACTCCTTCCCCAAGCGTTCCAACTCTCGGGGATCGACGATGGCATCGGCCTTGTACGGAATACCTACGAGGACTTGATTGGGGCTGATGCTGACGATGGTGCCTTCGACCGTGTCGCCCTGGCGCAATTGCGAGAAAGTCAAGAGATCTAACGACAGGGCTTCCATGGGGTTCGGCTCGGCTGCAAACTGGGCGGATTGCAGGGCCTTGTTCGTCTTCATGAGAATGATGGCTCCCCCTCCAACAAAGACTGCGTGAGATTATACCGGAGTTGAAACGAACACGCAAGTAGAGTGCGCGTGAGAAGCGCACCTTCTCGCCTGGCGCGGCTGCTTCTGTCTGCCTGTGGTGGAAACTTTTGCTGGCAATCTCTACCGTCGTGGCGTTAGCCTTGCTGGGGCACGAACGCGACCATCTCGATTTCGACCAGCGCCTTGCGCGGCAGCGCCGCCACCTGGACGGTGGACCGGGCGGGCGGCTCCGCGGCGAACTCCGCTGCGTAGATCGTGTTGACCGTCTGGAAGTCCGCCATGTCGGCCAGGAAGATCGTCGTCTTCACGACCTGCCCGAAGCCCGCGCCCGCTGCAGCCAGCACAGCCCGCAGGTTAGCCAGCACCCGGCGCGTCTGCTCCTCCACGCCCTCCGCCATCTTGCCCGTTTCCGGCTCGAGCCCGATCTGGCCCGAAGTGAAGACGAAGTCCCCCGCCCTTACAGCCTGGCTGTACGGCCCGATCGCCGCCGGCGCGGCCGATGTACTGATGATCTCCCCCATGGATCCCTCCCCATTGAGTTTGCAATCCGACCTCCGAGGTTTGGAAAACCTCGGAGGTCTCGTCCTCGGTCTATCCAACTACAATGTTAATGAGCTTCCCGCCCGCAAAGATCACCTTGCGGACCTGTTTGCCCTCGAACCACCGCTGCACCGAGGGACTCGCCAGCGCCAGCTCGCGCGCCTGGTCTTCTGAGATGCCCGCCGGCGCCTCGATGCGGTCCCGCACCTTGCCGTTCACCTGCACCACCAGCGTCACCACGTCGGCCTTCGCCAGCTCCGCATCGTACTCCGGCCACGGGTGGACGTGGATGCTCTTCTCCGGCGCTGAACGCGCCGCCGTTGCCGTGTCGTTCCTGCCACAGCTCTTCGGCGATGTGGGGCATGGCGGGCGCCATCATCAGCAGCAGCGAGTCGATCGCCTCGTCCCACGCCCACGTCCCAGCCACGGCTGTCTCGCGCGCCTTGATCAGGTAATTATTGAACTCCATCAGCGCCGAGATTACGGTATTCCACTTGAACGCGTCGACGTCTTCGGTGACCTTCTGCAGCGTCTTGTGCGTCATGTGCCGCAGCTCGCGGATCAGTCCATCCGCGCCATCCCCGGACGCCGCCGCTTGCCGCGGCTCAGCCACCACCGCCCACACCCGCTCCAGGAACCGCTTCACGCCCTCGATGCCCGTGAAGTTCCACGGCCCGCCTGCGTCCCACGGCCCGATGAACATCAGGTACGCCCGCACCGTGTCCGCGCCGTACTTCTCCACGTAGCTGTCGGGCGCCACCACGTTGCCGCGGCTCTTGCTCATCCGCAGCCCGTCGGGCCCCAGGATGATGCCCTGGTTGAACAGGCGCAGCATCGGCTCGCGGAAGTCCACGATGCCCATGTCCGCCATCGCCTTCGTGAAGAAGCGCGTGTACATCAGGTGCATCGTCGCGTGCTCGTGCCCGCCCGTATACTGGTCCACCGGCAGCCAGTACTTGCCCTTCTCCGGGTCCCACGGGGTGTCGTCGGGGCTCAGCTTCTCGCCGCTCTTCCAGTAGGGCGAGACATACGCGTACTGGTACCACGACGAGCACATGAAGGTGTCCATCGTGTCGGTCTCGCGCCGCGCCGGCCCGCCGCACTGCGGGCACGTCGTGTTCAGGAACCCCTCATGGAACTTCAGCGCGTTCTCGCCGGTCGGCGGCACCTTCGCATCCGTCGGCAGGATCACGGGCAGGTTCTCATACTTCTCGGGCACGACGCCGCAGTTCTCGCAGTAGATCATCGGGATGGGCGCGCCCCAGTAGCGCTGCCGGCTAATCAGCCAGTCGTGCAGCCGGTACTGGACGTCGAACCTGCCGATGCCGTGCTCCTGCAGCCACCCGGTCACCTTGGCCTTCGCCACGTCGCCCGGCGTGCCCGTGAACTCGCCGGAGTTGATCATCGTTCCGTAGTCGTGGTGGTACAGCACGTCGCGATACCACTCGACCGCATACCACATCTCCATCGTCGTCCGGAACTGCCGCATGTATTCGTACCCTGCGTGGCAGCGCGCCATGATCTCCGCGTCCGCCTCGACCGAGTTCAAGGTCATCGCGCCGTCCTTGAAGACCACCTGCCAGCCCATCCCGACGATGTCGGCCCAGTGGCCCGGTTTCAGGTATTGCAGCAGCAGGTCGCGATAGACGTCTACCTGCGCCTCGCCCTCCAGCTCGACGGCGACAAACTCCCCGCGCTCCGGGATGGTGATGGCTGACCGCCGCAGATTGGCTGCGTCCAGTGCGGCGCCGAAACCGTCTTCGACCGAGCCCGTCCACACCGCGCTCTTCGCCCTGCCGTCGTTTCGCTCGATCACCGGGATGATCGGCAGCCCGAACTTCATCGCGAATGCAAAGTCCCGGTCGTCGTGCGCCGGCACGCCCATGATCGCGCCCGTCCCATACGACATCATCACGTAGTCCGCGATCCAGATCGGGACCCGCTTGCCGTTAACGGGGTTGATCGCATACGCGCCGGTCGCCACGCCGGTCTTCTCGCGCTCGGCCGTCGCCGCGCTCGATCTCCGTCTGCATGCCCGTCTGCAGCTGGTACGCCGCGCACTCCCGCCCGGTGCGACTCCGGCGTCAGCTTGTCGACCAGCGGGTGCTCGGGCGCCAGCACCATGAACGTCGCGCCCCACAGCGTGTCGGGCCGGGTCGTGAACACGACCAGGTCGTCCCCCTGCTCGCTCTTGAAGACCACCTCGGCGCCTTCGCTGCGCTCGCCGATCCAGTTGATCTGCGCCTGCCGGATGCGCTCGGGCCATTCGATCCCGTCGAACCGCTTCAGCTCTTCCGCATAGTCGGTGATCTTGAAGTACCACTGCTCCAGCAGCCGCCGCTCCACCTGCGTGTCGCAGCGCTCGCACCGCCGGTCGTCGCCCACCACCTGCTCGCGGGCCAGCGTCGTGTTGCACTTCGGGCAGAAGTCGACCGGGCTTTCCTTGCGGTACGCCAGGCCGTGGTCGTACAGCTTCAGGAAGAACCACTGCGACCACTTGTAGTACTCCGGGTCGCACGAGACCGCCTCGTGCTCCCACGACCACATTGCGCCCATGCTCCGCAGCTGCCCGCGCATCCGCTGGATGTTCTGCATCGTCCAGCCGTACGGGTGCGTGCCGTGGCGGATCGCCGCGTTTTCCGCGGGCAGGCCGAACGCGTCGAACCCGATCGGGAAGAAGACGTTGTACCCCCGCATCCGCTTGTACCGCGCGCCCGCGTCCGACGGGGTCATCGCGTACCAGTGGCCGATGTGCAGGTCGCCGGACGGGTAGGGGAGCATGGTAAGGAAGTACCATTTCTGCCGGTCGGTAACCTCGCGCGTCACATACAGGCCGCTTTCGGCCCACAGCGTGTGCCACTTCGGTTCGATTTCCTGCGGAATGTACTTCGTGTTCATATGCTCCCCCTGTAATTCTGGTCTGTCGTGTGCGGCCTGCGCCACACACTAGCTGAAAACACAAACGAAAAGTCCCCTTCGCCATCTAGGACGAAGGGGACTTGTACGCACCAAACTGGTAGCCGGTAGTGGACCTGAGGGGATTCGAACCCCTTGCCTCTTGAATGCCATTCAAGCGCTCTCCCAATTGAGCTACAGGCCCATTATCGCCGACCTTCGTTCCTAGGTAGGCAAACCTTCCTTTCGAAGGTGATCGGTCGTAAGCATTTCAGTTTCCAGTCTGCTGTGCGAGTGGAGCTGAGGGGACTCGAACCCCTTGCCTCTACAGTGCGATTGTAGCGCTCTCCCAGATGAGCTACAGCCCCCGACAGGTAAGCGTGAGTATACGCAGATAGGGCGAAAGTGTCAAATATCGCGGCCATCACAGCTTGCTCGCCCTAGTCGCCCGGTTATAATAGGCGAAACATACCACAGTGAAGAGCCATTCGGCGCGATTCGCGGCGTCATGCCGCGCCATGTCGGCCTTGTGGCTAGTGCATTGCAATTCGGGCCGCGGTCGCGTCTACCGGCGGACGCGGTCTTTTTGATTTTGTCGACCGTCGAGGAAGTCAATACAGCGACTTGCGGGGGCAAGATGCACGTGAGCTGGGTTGTCATCGAAAAATCGTGTCACTCTTGAAGTCAATACCTTTTCGCAGACGTTTCAAGTTGACCAACATGCGCATTCGAACGCCGGGAGGCCGATCGATGTTGTGGATCCGTGAGATGCGGAGAATCCGATCCGGGGCTGATCGTTCGCAGGGAGAGTAAGGACATGCTGACCCAGATCCACATTCGCAACTTCAAGAAGCTGGAAGATGTAAGCTTCGAGCTCGGGAAGTCCGTCGTCTTGATCGGACCGAACAACTCAGGCAAGACGACTGCGTTGCAGGCATTAGCATTATGGGAGGTTGGTCTCCGGCGATGGAACGAGAAGCGAGGCAGCAAGGTTTCGCCTGAGGAGCGGCCGGGCGTGACAATCAACCGACGCGACCTGATCGCAATCCCGATTCCCGACGCTAACCTGTTGTGGCGCGATCTCCAAGTCCGTAGCATTGCAGGGCGTGGCTCGGGCCAGCAGAAAACCCAAAACATCCGCATCGAGATCGTGGTAGATGGCGTCACGGCCGGCCACGCTTGGACCTGTGGGCTGGAGTTTGACTACGCTAATGAGGAGTCCTTCTACTGCAGGCCGTTGCGTATCGACAATGAGAATCCGCCGCAACGGATGGCGGTGCCTGCAGAGGCGGCCACAGCTAGGGTTGCATTCCTTCCTCCAATGTCTGGCTTGGTTGACCGGGAATTCATCAAACAGGCCGGAGAGGTAGGCGTCCTTATTGGGCAAGGGCAAACTGCGCAGGTGCTTCGCAACCTGTGCTACCAAATATACGGCGAACTGGACGCCCTTACATACGAAACATCTCAATTGAGAGAATCCGGTCCCAATACGGATCGCAGAAGCCGGCGTTCAACGGTTCGCCGGAATGGAAGGAACTGACCAAGCACATTAAGCGACTATTCGGGTGATAATCCAGCCCCCAACATATGTCAAAGAGCGGAGCGAGATTACCATGTCATATACGGTACCGGGCGGAACACGATTGGATCTGTCGTCGGCAGGGCGAGGCCTCCATCAGACGCTTCTTCTGCTCGCGTACCTGTACGCAAACCCACAGACCGTCATGCTCCTCGATGAGGCCGACCTCACTTGGAAGTGCTTCGTCAACGACAGATCTACCAGTTCTTGACGCAGTTGGCCGATCGACAAGGTTCCCAGATCGTCGCGGCCAGCCATTCGGAGATTGTCTTGAACGAGGCCGCGGATCGCGACATCGTAATTGCTTTGTGGGCAAGCCGCATCGCATTCATGATCGCGGGAGCCAGGTTCTAAGGCTCGACCGATCTGGGCTTCGAGCAGTATTACCAGGCAGAAGAAACTGGCTCGGTGCTGTACGTTGAGGGCTCAATTGATCTTGCTATCCTTAAGAAGTTCGCTGCCACTCGAAACATCCCGCCGTTCAGCTTCTTGACCGCGTGTTCGTGAACTATGTCCCCACCAATTTGCCTCAGCGTGCTCGCGATCATTTCTGGGCTTGCGTGAGGCGAAAGCCGATCTTGTGGGTCTCGCCCTGTTTGATCGCCTAGACAAGAAACTGCAGGAGGGCGGACCCCTTCTTCAGTTCACTTGGCGGCGTCTAGAGATCGAGAACTACCTGTGCCAGGAGCCTGTACTGCTACGTTATGCCCGACATGAGTTGCCGGATGATCTTTTCGGCGCCACAGAAGCTGATCGCAGGGAATCAGCCATGCGCGGAATCCATTGCTGAGGTCGGAGCGGCCTTGCGAACCCTGCGCAACCAAGTCCCTGGTCACCAGATATTAAGGCCAGCGACGAATCCCTAGATCGCCCCTTTCGCACCTACTTCGCCAAGCTCGGCCTCCCCAACCTCCTACTAAAGACCACTACCATATTCTGGCATCTCTGTGTCCCGCAAGAGATTGAACCCAAAGTCGTCGAGAAGCTGGACGCTATTGTGAACGTTGCGATGCAGGCCAAGCCACGGACGGCGTAGGAGCCATCGTCGATGGCCGACCTTCCGCCGTCAGCCTGCCACTGTATCGAGAGCGTCAGGCATCTTTCGCCTTAGTATTCCCTTCGCCGTTTCGCTCGAGGGGAGCAAGCGAGGATGCGTCATACATGCGCTTCCTGCCAGCCCGTTCCGTCTTGACAGCGGGCTGCCTCCCAAGTATCATCACCACGGTTTGTGATCCTCCGCTCAATTGACTGCTTCGACTCGAACAGGAGGCCAACGTGGGCTTTACCGGCAATTTCTGGCTCGACGTCCACACGGTATGGCGCTGGGTAATGCTTGCCGTCGCGCTCGTCACCATCGTCAAGGCGCTCGTCGGCTGGACCGGCAAGCGGCCGTGGAGCAAGCTGGACGACCAGCTCGGCATGCTCTACACGCTCACCGTAGACATCCAGTTTCTTCTCGGCCTGATCCTCTGGTTTACCGGCCCGTTCAAGCTCACCAACGCCGGCGCGCTCATGTCGAACGAGCTTGCCCGATTCTACCTGATCGAACACCCGCTCCTGATGCTCGTCGCCCTGGTCCTCGCCCACGTCGGCCGCAGCCGCTCACGTAAGGCCGCCACCGATGTGCAGAAGCACAAGGCCGCGTTCATCTTCTATCTCTTGAGCTTCCTTTTCATCTTGCTCATATTTATCCTACGGATCAGTATCCGCTAAAATCTAGCTCATGGCATTCGAAAACTATCAGCTGTACAAGCTCGCCATCTGGCTCGTACAGCGCCTGCCGCGCGGGTTCCTCTATTTCGTTGCCGGCGTCATCGCCGAGCTGAACTTCGGCTTTAATCGCACCGGCCGGCTCGGCGTGTACGCGAACCTGGATCACGTTCTTGGGAAAAGTGTAAGCCGCTTCACCCGCTGGCGCTACGGACGGTCGGCCTTCCGTCACTTCGCCTACTCCATCATCGATATCTTCCTCATCCCGGGCCTGACGCTTGAGAACCTGACTGACTACGTCGCCTCGATTGACGGCATAGAAACCCTCGAAGCGTGCCGCAAGGCCGGCAAAGGCGGCATCATCATGACCGTGCACATGGGCAGTTGGGAGTTGGCCGGCTCGGCCTTGGGCCAGCTCGGGATCCCGCTGACAGCCGCAGTCTTGAAACACGCCGACCCCCGGATCGACGCGATTTTCGCCGGCATCAGGAAACGCGGCCAGATCGAGGAGGTGCCGCTGGGAGGCGCTCTCGCTAAGCTCGAGGCCGCCGTGGCGCGCGGCCGGTTCGTTGGCCTGGTGTCCGACAGGGATGTAAAGGGCTCGGGGATGAAAGTGCGGTTCTTCGGCGAGGAAACGACCCTGCCGACAGGTCACGCGGTGATCGCGGCGCGCACGGGCGCATGGATCATACCTGGGCTGACCTATCGCACCCGTGACCACCGCATTGTCGTGGAGATTCGGCCGCCGATCATCCCTCAACCCGGGGAGAGCGAAGAGGAGCTGATGGCCCGCTCCGTTCCCGAGTTGGAAGCCATCATTCGCGCCCATCCCGACCAATGGTCTTCGTTCTTCAACCTCTGGAGCAAAACCGAGCGCCCCGTCTGGTGGCAGCACATGAAGCTGCGCCGCAGCGGATGACCCCAACGGAGCAACGGATATCACGTAGCACTACTATCCGTTATCCGTTTCTCCGTTCGTTCATCCGTTGCGCCGCAGCCCCACAATCACCGCCGCAGCGGATAACCCTAACCGAGCGACGGCTACCACGCAGCACTACTATCCGTTATCCGTTTCTCCGTTCCCTCATCCGTTGCGCCGCAGCCCCTCAATCAGCGCCGCAGCGGATAACCCCAACGGAGCAACGGATATCGGGTAGCCCATAGCACTCCCCCACGACATCCGTTTCTCCGTTCCTTCATCCGTTGCCTGGTAAGCTGCCTCGCAGCTCCTCAATTTGCGCCAGCACCGCGGCCCTCGCAGTTCCCCCCACGGCCGCCCGCTGCTCCACCGACCGCTCGAAATCCCAGACCTCCCGGCTCCCCGCCAGCCGTTCGTCGATCGCGCACAGATCGCCGTCCGTCAGCTCCCGTAAGCCGCACCCCAGCTCCTCCGCTCGCCGCACCACTCGGCCGACGATGTGATGGCTCTCCCGGAACGGGACCCCCCGGCGGACGAGCAGCTCGGCCAGGTCGGTAGCCAGCAGCTCGTCTCCGAGCGAAGCCGCCATCCGCTCCGGGCGAATCGTCAGCGTCTGCAGCACGCCCGTCGCCACCGGGAGCGCGACCGCCAGCGTGTCCACTGCGTCGAACAGCGGCTCCTTGTCTTCCTGCAGGTCCTTGTCGTACGAGCTCGGCAGCCCCTTGAGCAGGGTCAGCACCCCCGTCAGGTCCCCCACCAGCCGCCCCGACTTGCCGCGCAGCAGTTCGAGCGCGTCCGGGTTCTTCTTCTGCGGCATCAGGCTCGACCCCGTGCTGTACGCGTCGTCCATCACCACGAAGCCGAACTCCCGGCTGCTCCAAAACACGAGGTCCTCTGCAAACCGGCTCAGGTGGATCCCGGTCAGGCTCGCCCAGAACAGAAACTCCGCGACGAAATCCCGGTCGCTCACCGCGTCCATGCTGTTCGGGCTCACCGCGGCGAAGCCCAGGTCCGCCGCCAGCGCCGCCCGGTCGATCGGGAAAGGGCACCCCGCCAGCGCGCCCGACCCGAGCGGGAGCACGTCCACTCGGCGCAGCAGCTCCGCGCAGCCGGTCCGCGTCGCGGCGCCACGGCCACGCGTGGCTCAGCAGCCAGTGGCTCCACCGCACCGGCTGCGCGGGCTGGACGTGCGTGTAGCCCGGCATCAGCACGTCGATCTCGGCCGCCGCCCGGCCCGCCGCCGCCGCGATCAGCCCTTCCAGACCCTCCGCCAGCGCCCGCGCCTCGCCCTTCAGCCACAGCCGCACGTCCGTCGCCACCTGGTCGTTCCGGCTCCGGCCCGTGTGCAGCTTGCCCGCCACCGGCCCGATCCGCTCCGTCAGCCGCCGCTCGACATAACTATGGATGTCCTCGTCGGGTACGCCGGAAAAGGCCGCCTCCGGGTCGGCGGCTATCTCCGCCCGCAGCCCTTGCAGCCCCTCGACGATCGCCGCGCGTTCGTCCTCGCTCAACAGCCCGGCCCCCGCAATCGCCTTCGCCCACGCGACCGAGCCGGTGATGTCCGCGTCCCACAGCCGCCAGTCGAAGGGCAGCGACGCGTTGAACCGCGCCATGAAGGCATCCATGCGGCCCGAAAAGCGGCCGCCCCAGAGTTGCACGGAGGATCAGGCATGGTAGATCGCAGGCTCTCCAAGTAGCCACCTCAGTTGGTGCGTTGCAGCTTTTCTAGCACATGTCACTCGCCAGCGAATCGCACTCCGGGTCACCACTAACCAGGCGCCCCTGCCGGGAAATCGCTAGCGCAGCGGCAAAAGCGTCCGCATACGAAATTGTATGCTCCATCTTGAGACTTGCGGCTTGAAGAACCAGGTCGTCTGAGGCTGAAACGACCGAAAGCGGCAGACTACGGATGGTAGCAAGCACCTTCTCCGCACGCTGCCGGCCGACCTGTTTCCCAAGACGGTAATAAACCTCTCCAAGATTTAATGATGGAGAGCAGCAGGACCGCCTCCTGTTGCTCCCCCAGCACCAGCAACTCACGGACGCGTGTGGCTGCGGTTCTTCCCGCTGCAACATCGCCAGGAGCGCCCACGCATCGAAGACGTAGGTGTCAGTCACGTTCGATCTCCTCGCGATGCTCGTGTTCAAGATCGCCCAGAAAATCTACTCCCTCGAACATCCCGTACAGGGCATCGATTGGGGACGGATCGGTCATCGGCTCAAGAACGATCTTCCTCCCCACGACTTCCAGTTGTAGACGCGCGCCAGGTTCGAGGCGCAGGGAACGGCGAACGCCCCCCGGGATCACCAACTGTCCCTTGGAAGATAAGCGTACTTCAATCGTCATCATCGCCTCCGTCTTACTTCTTGAGGCTAATTGTAAGACAAGAAGCGCAGTTTGTCAAAGGAGTTTTACTCCCACTTGCTCGCTTCGTTCAGCGCGGCCATCTCTTCGTCCGACAGCCGCACGCCCGCCGCGCCCAGGTTCTCGCGGAGTTGCTCCACGCTGTTCGCGCCGATGATCGGCGAGGTGATGACGGGCTGCGTCAGCAGCCATGCCAGTGCGGCTTGCGTCGGGGTCAGGTTGCGCCCACGGGCCACCTCCTGCAGCTTGTCCAGGATCCCCCAGCCCCGGTCGTTGAAGTAGCGGTTCTTGATGCCCTCGGCCCGCGCGCTCTGCGTCTCCGCGCCGCGCTGGTACTTGCCCGTCAGGAACCCGGCAGCCAGCGGGCTGTACGGGATGACGCCGATCCCCTGGTCCTTGCACAGCGGCATCAGCTCCCGCTCGAACTCCGCCCGGTGCGCCAGGTTGTAGTGCGGCTGCAGCGAGTCATACCGCGCCAGCCCGTGCTTCTCGCTCGTCCACAGCGCGCCGCACAGCCGCCATGCCTGGATGTTCGACGCCCCGATATAGCGCACCTTGCCCGCGCGCACCATGTCGTCCAGCGCCCGCAGCGTCTCGTCGAACGGCGTCTCGCGGTCGTCCGCGTGCGTCTGGTAGAGGTCGATGTAGTCCGTCTGCAGCCGCCGCAGCGAATCGTCGATCGCCCGCATCAGGTGCGCCCGGCTCAACCCCTCGCCGTTCGGCCCTTCCCACATCCGCCCGCGCGCCTTCGTCGCCAGCACGACATCTTGCCGGTTCCCGCGCGCCTTCATCCACCGCCCGATGATCTCTTCCGACACCCCGCCCGGGTTCCCTTCCACCCACCGGCTGTAGACATCCGCCGTGTCGATGAAGTTGCCCCCGCCCTCCACGAACGCGTCCATCACCGCAAACGCCGCCCCCTCGTCCGCGGTCCACCCCCACTGCATCGTCCCCAAGCACAGCTCGGAAACCTTCAACCCCGTTCGCCCCAACCTGCGATACTCCATCACATCACTCCCTCTTAAAAACCGAAACCACGGTTTCTGAAGAAACCGGGTTTCTCCGGCCATTAAGTCCGGTAATGCCCGTTGATATCCACGTACTCGTGGCTCAGGTCGCACGTCCACACGGTCGCGTTCGCCCCACCCACCCCCAGGTCCACCGACACCGCGATCTCCGCGCCCGCGAAAATCGCCGTCGCGGCTGCCTCAGAGTAGTTCAAGGGCCCGCCGTTCTCCACCAATTGCACCCGCTCTGCGCTGACCGTCGCCGGCCCCGTCCCCGGTGCGATCCACAAGTCCGCCTCCGCCGCGTTGACCCGCGCCCCGAGTACCCCACCGCCGCCAGGATCCGGCCCCAGTTCGCGTCGCCCCCATAAAACGCCGTCTTGACCAGCGGCGAGTTGGCGATCGCCTTCGCGGCCGCCCGGGCATCCGCGTCGTTCGCGGCGCCCAGCACCCGGATCGTGATGAACTTCGTCGCGCCTTCGCCGTCCCGCACGATCTGCTGGCTGAGGTCGGTGCATAGCTCCGTCAGCGCCACCGCAAACGCGTGCTGGTCCACCGGCCCGGCCGCGCCGTTCGCCAGCGCCAGCACCGTGTCGTTCGTGCTCATGTCGCCGTCGACGCTGATGCAGTTGAAGCTGACGTCCACGGCCGCCCTGAGCATGGCATCGAGCGCCCGCGGCGAGACCGCCGCGTCCGTGGCGATCACGCTCAGCATGGTCGCCATGTTCGGGTGGATCATCCCCGCGCCCTTCGCCATCCCCCACAGCACGGCCCCTTCGACCTGCCGGTACGCGACCTTTGGCCGGGTATCGGTCGTCATGATCGCCCGCGCCGCGCGCGCGGCCCCATCGGCCGCGAGCGCGTCCGCCGCCGCCCGCGCCCCCGCCTCGATCCGGTCCATCGGCAGCCGCGGCCCGATCACGCCGGTCGACATGACCGCGACGGACCGCGCAGGCACGCCGAACGCCGCCTCCGCCAGCCGCGCCATCTCGGCCGCGTCCGCCATCCCGTCTTCCCCGGTGCAGGCATTCGCGCACCCCGAGTTGATCACGACCCCGCGCAGCCCGGCCGGGTTCCCCGCCAACAGCTCGCGGTCGTACAACACCGGCGCGGCCGGAAACGCGTTCCGCGTGAACGTCGCCGCGGCCGTCGCCGCCCGGTCGCTGACCACCGCCGCAAAGTCCGCCGCGCCGTTCTTCTTGATGCCCGCCGCAACGCCGGCGAAGCCAAATCCTTTAGGAAGGAGGTAATCCAATGCCGCCTCCGCAAATGTCAACAGCCGCGCGTGCCAGGCAGGCTTTACCACAAGGCACGACGCACAAAGGTCCGCAAAGGACGATCGCAAACTTTGAGTCCTTCGTGTCATCGTGTCTTTGTGGTAACGTCTCCCCCTCCGCCCGCGCTCAGTCCCGCTTGAACGCGGAGTAATCCGGCGCCTGGTGCTTGCTCTTGCCCGTGCCTTCCACGTCCAGCATCGCCTCGACCTTCATCGGCAGCCCGAACAGCTTGATGAAGCCCTCGGCGTCCTTCTGGTTGTACACGTCCTCTTCGCCGAACGTAGCATAGTCCTCCCGGTACAGGCTGTAGGGCGACTTCCTGCCCACCAGGCTCACGTTGCCCTTGTACAGCTTGAGCCGTGACACGCCGGTCAGCCGCTTCTGGGTGACGTCGACGAACGCATCCAGCGCCTCGCGCAGCGGCGTGAACCACTGCCCGTTGTACACCAGCTCCGCGTACTTCAGCCCCAGCATCTGCTTGTACTGCAGCGTCTGCTTGTCCAGGCAGATTTGCTCCAGCCCCTCGTGCGCCCGGTACAGGATCGTGCCGCCCGGCGTCTCGTACACGCCGCGCGACTTCATCCCCACCAGCCGGTTCTCGACGATGTCCACCCGGCCCACGCCGTGCTTGCCGCCGATCTCGTTCAGCTTTGCGATCAGGTCGATCGGCCCCATCGCCTCCCCGTTGATCCGCTTGGGCACGCCCTGGTCGAAATAGATCTCGACGTACTCCGCCTCGTCCGGCGCGCACTCGGGGCTTTGGCTGATCTGGAACATCTCCTCTTTCGGCTCGTTCCACGGGTCTTCCAGCCCGCCGCCCTCGTGGCTCAGGTGCCACAGGTTCCGGTCGCGGCTGTAGATTGACTTGATCGTCTGGGTGACGGGCACGTGATGCTCCGCCGCGTACTTCAGCGCGTCCTCCCGGCTGCGGATGTGCCACTCGCGCCACGGCGCGATGATCTTCAGCTTCGGGTTGAGCCCCATCACAGTTAGCTCGAACCGTACCTGGTCGTTCCCCTTGCCCGTCGCGCCGTGCGCCACCGCGTCCGCGCCTTCCATCGCCGCGATTTCGACCATCTTCTTGGCAATCAGCGGCCGGGCAAATGACGTGCCCGAGCAGGTAGTCCCGTTCGTAGATCGCGCCCGCCTTGAGGGTCGGGTAGATGTACTCGGTAATGAATTCCTCGCGCAGGTCTTCGATGTAGAGCTTGCTGGCCCCCGACGCAAGCGCCTTGGCCTCGAGCCCCGACAGTTCCTCTTCCTGCCCCAGATTGGCACAGAAACAGATCACCTCGCACCCGTAGTTCTCGACGAGCCACGGCACGATGCACGACGTGTCGAGCCCGCCCGAATAGGCGAGCACGACCTTGGATGCGGACTTCTTTGCAGCGGACATGGGTGTTCTCCTTTTGATAATAGCTAACCACAAAGACGTCAAGACGCCAAGTTTCACCAAGGTTCTGAGGTTTGTCAACCTTGGAGTCGTCTTTGTGGTAAGAGTGTCCTTAACGGGATAGATTGATGACGTCCCGCAGCATCGCTGCCGCGGTCGGGACCGGGCCGCGCTCGTCCACCTTGAACTGCTGCAGCCCCATGATGTCCGTGTCGAACACGATTCCCATCTCCCAGCCCGACACCTGGGCCAGGAAATCATCCTTCGGCAGCCACTTCGGCTCCACCGAGAAGCGGAACCCGTCGCCCTCCTTCGCAGCCGTCGCCACCAGCTTGACCACCTTCCCCTTCGCGGCGGCTTCCACGATTTGCTCGGGCGTGATGTGCGTGATCCCTTCGACCGGCTGCACGTCGGCGAGCGTGGCGGGCACGCCCAGGATGCTGTTGGCGATGATGACGAGCTTGTTCGCCGTGTCCCAGCCCTCCACGTCCAGCGATGGATCGGCCTCCGCGATGCCGTCGATCTGCGCCTGCTTGAGCGCCTTGCCGTACGTGCCGCCCAGGCTCATCGCCTCGAGGATCGAGTTGCTGGTCGAGTTGAAGATCCCGCGCAGCCCCCTGATGTCGCAGCCCACCAGGTCGCGCTGCCCGATATTCACCACCGGCAGCGCGCCGCACACCGTCGCGCTGTACGCGAAGCCGGACCGGGCAACCTCTGCAGCCCCGGTCAGCTCACGGAAAGCGAGCACGAGCGGCGCCTTGTTTGCCAGCACGACGCCCATCCCGTTCACGATCGCCGTCCGCACGCACGTCAACCCCGGCTCGCCCGTCTTCAGGTTCACCGGCGACGCTTCGAGCAGCAGGTCGGCCTCGGCCCGTTCGACCACCTCGACCGCCGATTCGACCGGGTGGGCGCCCGGAAAGGAAGCCACGCCCTTCCCGCTCTGCTTGTGCGCCAGCAGTGCCTGCGGGTCCATGCCTCCCGGATGGACCACCCCGCCCGAAGAGTCCGCCGCCCCGTTCAGCACCAGCTCGAGCCCGTGCCTCTCCGCCAGCAGCGGCCCCTTCTCCACCATCAACTGCAGGAACGCCCTGCCGACGTTCCCCACCCCCACCAGCGCCACGCGCACCCGCTTCATCTGCAACTCCTATCTGACCATCAAAGCACAAAGACACAAAGCCCTTCAGAAGAGCTTATGCAACCTTGTGTCTTCGTGCCTTTGTGTTAAATCCCCTATCCCCTGATCGCGAAAGCCGGCCGGAGCGCGATCATCCCCACCGTCTCCGCCTCGGGCTCGCGCAGGTTCATCAGCACCGCGATCTCGTCGCACTTGTCGAACTTCGAGCAGTAGATGCACTCCTGCCAGATCTTCGGCGTCAGCGCCCACCGGTCGACCGTCGCGAAGCCGCACGCGTGGAAGAACCCTTCGTTCAGCGTCAGCGCGCAGATCTTCTCGTACCCCGCATCGCGCGCCGCGATGACCAGCGCTTCGACCAGCCGCTTCCCCAGCCCCGTCCCGCGCGTCTCCGGCGCCACCGCCAGCGAGCGCAGCTCGGTCAGCCGGGGGGTCAGCGGCACGTTCGACCCGCACCCCACCACCTTCGTTCCGCTCGTCGCCACAAGGAAGCCCGGCAGCGCCCGCCGTAACTGCTCCACCGTGCGCGGGAGCATCAGGTTTTGGGCCGCATACCCGTTCACCAGCGCCAGGATGCCTTCGATGTCGCTTTCCTTCGCCGCCGCGAATGTGGATGTCCATCATCTCACCGTGTCTCTAAAGCTCGGCAAAGATCGCCGTCAGCCGCTCGATCAGCAGGTCGATTTCCGGCACGCTGATGATGAGCGGCGGCACGAGCCGCAGGGTGTTCGGCCCCGCGTTGACGAGCAGCAGTCCGTGCTTGTAGCCCGCCTGGACCACGTCGTTCGCCGGGATCGTGAGGTCCGCGCCGATCATCAACCCTTTGCCCCGCACCTCGACGATACAGGGCGAGTTCAGCTCTTCGAGCCGTTCCTTCAGGTACGCGCCTTTCTGCGCCACGCTCGCCAGGAACTCGGGCTCGCTGATCGTCTGGAGCGCGACGTGAGCCACCGCGGCGACGAGCGGCGACGCGGCGAACGTGCTGCCGTGATCGCCCGGGTGCATCACGTCCGCAACCCGCTGCGTCATCAGCACCGCGCCCATCGGCAGCCCGCCCGCCAGCGGCTTCGCGCTGGTCAGCAGGTCCGGCGTCACCCCGTACCCCTGGTGCGCCCACAGCGTTCCCGTCCGCCCCAGCCCGCACTGCACCTCGTCGAAGATCAGCAGCGCGTTGTGCTTGTCGCACAGCGCCCGCAGCCCCTGCAAGAATTCCGCAGTGGCCAGGTGGACCCCGCCCTCCCCCTGCACGGGCTCGACGATCACCGCGCACACGTCGTCGCCGATAACCTGCTCCGCGCTCTCCAGGTCGTTGAACTCCGCGAAGCGCACGCCGGGCAGCAGCGGCCGGAATGCCGCCTGGTACTTCTCCCGCGGCGTCGCGGCCAGCGCGCCGAACGTGCGCCCGTGGAACGCGTTGCTGAACGCGACGATGCCGTGCTTCTCCGGCCCGAAGCAGTCCGAATGACCGGCACGGTCATACGCCCACTTGCGCGCAAACTTCAGCGCGCCCTCGTTCGCCTCCGCGCCCGAGTTGCAGAAGAACACCCGGTCCGCAAAGCTCGTCCGGCACAGCGCCGCGGCCAGTTCCGCCTGCGGCGCGCTGTGGTACAGGTTAGACACGTGCCACAGCTTCCCGGCCTGCTCCGTCAGCGCGGCCACCAGGTCCGGGTGTGCGTGTCCCAGCGCATTCACCGCAATCCCCGCCACGCAGTCCAGGTACGCGTTGCCCTCGGTGTCATACACCCAGCACCCGCGCCCGTGGTCCAGCACAAACGGCGGCCTCGCGTACGTCTGCAGCACGTAGTTCTGTTCGAGTTCAATTGTACTGTTTGTATGAGTCATGGCTCTGTCCTTCTGCCGCGCGAAACCTCGATGCGGCTTTCGTCCTTTCGTGTTTCGTGGTTTCGCCGGTTTTCGCGTTTTCCCATTGCCCAAAAACCAGTTTCCAGAAACCTGGTTTCTCCGTACACTATCCCTTTATCACCGCCGTGCCGCCATCATTGGCCAGCCCCGCCAGGTCCGTAATCACCGCCTGGTGTACCCCGCTCGACACCGCTTCCGTCGCCGACCGCACCTTCGGGATCATCCCGCCCGTGATGTGCCCGTCCGCGATCAGCCCGTCGATCTGCTCGACGGTCAGCGCCCGCATCGTCCGGCTCGTCACCTGCACCCCCGGCACGTTGCTCACAAACACCAGCTTGATCGCCTCCACTGCCTTCGCCACGCCCGCCGCCACGTGGTCCGCATTGACGTTATACGCCAGCCCGTCTTCCCCCAGCGACACCGGCGAAATAACCGGGGTCAGCCCCAGATCGAGCAGCTGCAGCAGCGCTTCCCCGTTGACGGCCTGCACCGCGCCCACCCGGCCCAGCTCCCGGCCATTCACCGACAGCGGCGTGACCCGCACCAGCCCCATGTCCACGCCCGACAGCCCCACCGCATCCACCCCGCCGTTCACCAGGTGCCGCACGAGCCGCGTATTGACCACGCCATTCAGCACCATTTCGACCAGCCGCAAGCTCTCTTCCGACGTCGCCCGCAGCCCTTCGACCGTCTCAAAGCTCGACCCCGAGTTGCCCGTGCAGCTCCGCGATCTCCTTGCCCCCGCCGTGCACCACGATCACCGCGTGCTCGGCCGAGCAGCCCCTTCACCGCCGCGACGAACCCCCCGAGGAAACCCTCATCCTCAACCTGGTTCCCCCCGATCTTCAGGACCACCACGTGCCTGTCGCTCGCCATATTTCCTCGCTCCCCCGCTCCGGTACGGGCGACCGGCCGGTCGCCCCTACAGCAGCCCCAGCTTCTCGTCGCACCCCAACATGATATTCATGTTCTGCACCGCCTGCCCCGACGCGCCCTTGATCAAATTGTCGATCGCGGCCGTAACGATCAGCATATTCGTCCCCGCCACAAACGTCAGCCCAATGGCGCAGAAATTCGTGTGCACTGCGTGGCTCAGCGTCGCGACCTGGCCCGGCTTGAGCAGGTGGACGAACGGCTCGCACGTATAGGCTTCGAGATACGCCTCGCGCACCTGCGCTTCCGACACGCCCGCCGGCAGGTTGACGTAGATGGTGGAGAGGATGCCCCGGTTGACGGGGAGCAGGTGCGGGGAGAAGACGATTTGAGGTGCGCTGGCGCCGCCGCTGGCCGAATCGACCAGGAGTCCAAGCTCCTGTTCCATTTCCGCCAGGTGCCGGTGCGTCCGCCCGATGCTGTACGGGCTCATGTTCTCGTTCGCTTCGACGAAGTGCGACTTGAGTGAGAGCCCGCGGCCCGCCCCCGACACGCCCGACTTGCTGTCCGCGATCACGGTCCCCCCCAGCCAGCCCTCCATCGCCAGCGGCGCCAGCCCCAGGATGATGCTGGTAGGGTAGCAGCCCGGGTTCGCGACCAGGTTCGTTTGGCTGATCTCTTCCCGGTGCAGCTCGGGCAGCCCGTACACCGCCTCCGCCAGCGCCTCCGGCTCCATGTGCGGATGCCCGTACCACGCCTCGTACGCCCGCGCATCGTGGATCCGGTAATCCGCGCTCAGGTCGATCACCCGCGCCCCTGCCCGCCGCGCAGCCGCCACCGGCCCCTGTGCCGCCACATGCGGCAGGCAGCAGAAGACCACGTCCGCCGCCCCCAGGTCCGCGTCTTCGGCCCGGATCAGGACTTCGTCGCCCATGAACGGCGGGACGGGAAACACGTCGCCGAAGCGCTGCCCCGCCGAATTCTCAGAGGTCAGCCACGCGATCTCCGACGCGCAATGCCGCGCCAGGATTTTGAGGAGCTCGAGCCCCGTGTACCCGGTTGCACCGATGACGCCGATTTTGACCATGACGAACTCCACCACGCTAAATTCGAAGCAACAAAAAACCAGCACCCGGGCCTGGGTGCTGGTTTGCCTAGTATCTGTCGTAGACGTTCGGCTCGCGCGCTCCTGCGGACCGGGTGCTAACCCGCTCTCATAAGGCTACGACGACGAGGGAAGCGAAGGCTAAAAGCCACTGTAACTCCGAACGTTTCGGTATGCTTCTGGAAGCGCGATTCGCAGAACCACGCCCCATCTTTTGACCGGTCGAGTCTAGCACATCACCCCGCCCGTGTCAAAATCCAGCCGCCACCAGATCGCCGCCCACTTCTTCGCGCCCTTCGCGTTTCGTATCCTTCGCGCTTCGCGTCCTCCGTCACCTTCGCGACTTCGTGGTCCAGACCCTTCGCGCCTTCATGTTCCAGAGACCCTCAAGTCCCATCACGCCTCCCCCACCGCCTCCCGATCCATCCGCTCGAAAAACACGGCCATAAATCGCCGCCGCTCTTCCGCGATCTCGCGCGCCATCCCCGTATGGAGCCGCTCGGGGATCAGGTCCAGCTTCAGCACGTACTCGTGCGACGGCGTGTAGCCCTCCCCAAGCTCCTTCGGCCCCCGCCGCGCGTCCCCGCCCTCCGCCCTGATCTCGGCGAGCGTCTGCCGCCACAAGGCGGTCCCAACCGCCCCTGCGTACGCAAACGCCCGTCCCACCCCAATCGCGCCGATCGAATCCAGCTTGTCCGCGTCGGACAACACCCACGCCTCCAGCGTCTGGGGCTGCGGATCGTGCCGGAAGCGATGCGCCTCGATCGCGTGGCAGACCGCCTCGACGAACTCCGGCCGCTCTCCCGCCAGGATTTCCCGTGCCGCGCTGGGCGCCCAGCAGGTGGTGCCTGTCGCGGTCCGCGCTCTCCGCCACGTCGTGCAGCAGCGCCGCCGTTCGCACCACCTCCAGGTCCGCGCCCTCCGCCCGCCCGATCCGTTCCGCCAGCGCCGTCACCCGCAGCACGTGGTCGAAGTCGTGCCCCCCGCCCCCCGCCTCGTACAGCGACCGCGCGGTTTCAATCGTGATGATGTCTTTCATGGAGCCACGATCCTCACAGGAAGGCGCGAAGGCGCAAGGGTTTACGAGGGCTTAGAAAAGCTTTGTGACTCTTCGGTTCTTTGGTTCCTTGTGGTTAGCTCAGGATCGCGTCGTCCTGTGAGCCACAGCACGCCGCCGGGGAGGCTGCCCAGGAACATGATCGCCTGCATGAGGATCGACACCGCCAGCGCGTGGGCCGCCGGCACCCCCGCCAGCCCGTAGAAGAACGGGTACGCGGTCTGATTCACCCCGATCCCGCCGATCGACACCGGGATCATCCCCACCAGCGCGATGAGTGGGTTGAACAGCGCGATCGCCGCCAGCCCCATGCCCCCGCCCATCGACTGCGAGAGGATCCAGTTGACGAGCGTCGTGCATGCGATGCCGAGGAGGCCGATGCCGAACGCCGCGGCGCAGCGTCCGATAGCGAAAACGTACGCGCCGAAGGCGTCCGAAATGCGCCCCCACAACGGCGCCAGCGGCCGGAGGAAGCGAATCTGGAAGATGCGCGTGATCAGGTCGCGCAGCCGCCGGCTGAGCAGCAGCGCGAACCCGACGACCAGCACCACCAGCGCCACCGCGGCCACCCATTCCACCTGCTGGAGCTCGCTGTGCCCCGTCAGGTTGACGGCGATGAACGCCGCGAAGGCCGCCGTGGTCATGTACGCCATCAGGCCGATCACCCGGTCGACGATCACCGACACCGCGGCGTCCGCCCCCCGGTCCGTGTACCGCGCCAGGCTGAACCCCCGCACCACGTCGCCGCCCACGTTTGCCGGCAGGAAGTTGTTGAAGAAGAAACCCGCGAAGATAAAGCGCAGCACCGCGCCGAACGGCACGATCACGCCCTGCGCGCGCATCAGCACCTGCCACTTCGCGCCGTTGATGGTGATGGCGAGCATGTAGAGCAGCAGCGCCAGGATGAAGTAGAGCGGCTTGGCCCGGGCAAGCTGCGCCGCCACCTGCGGAAAATCGACCTTGCTGAAGGCGAGCGCGATCAGGCCCAGGCTGACCACGATCTTGAGGACGGTTGTGAGTTTATCGCGCACGAGGACCTGCTACTGCAGTAGGCCGGCGGTCATCTTTGGCTGCGTTTTCGGTGCGCTCCGCTTCCACGTCGGCCTTCTGCGACCACGCCATGTCCCACACGACGTGCCGGTCCTTCTTGATCGCGAATCGTACCACCCCAGCAAGCGCGACCAGAGCTCCAGCACCGCGAGCAGGACGAGCGTCCAGAGAAGGCGGACCACACCCCAGACTTCCTTGAGCGCAACCTTGGCAACCCGCGTGTTTTGGATGCTCGACACCGCGTAGCCGTACTTGGACTTGAGGTAGAGATGGCCCGCATGGTTGCGGCGCCGTTGGCGCACGAAGTCCCTGATGCTGTCCGGGCCTGTATTGTAGACGATCGCATCGGGCGCGTAGCGCACTTGCATCCCGCGCTTGACGACGAGCGCCTCGACGAACGCCTCATCCATCGCAACGTCCGGCGGGATCCGGTCGAATACCTTGCGGAACGCGATCATCTCGCCGAGCCGCGGGATTTCCAGGCAGAGTTGGTGTTCCAGCCGGAGTCGCAGGTGCGTGAACAGGCCGGCGAGGTGATCCGGGGTGTTGACCGGCGTCTTGTGCGCGCCCGGTCATGCCCACCGTCGGGTCCTGGAACATCCGCACCAGGTGCTCGACCGCGTCCTCGTGGGGCAGCGTGTCGCCGCTTTCCAGCACGCAGATGTCTTCCACCGCGTTGGTCAGGAAGACGTTGATCGCGGCCGTCTTGCCCTCACGCTTCGGCTGCACGAACAGCCTGATGCACGGGTTGGCCGCAACGTAACGTTCGACGATGGGAACCGTGTCATCCGTGCAGCCGCTCGCGACGACGATGATCTCGCTGATGTAGACCTGCCGCAGGTTCTGGTTCAGCAGTGCATCCAGCAGCCGCCCGATGTTGGCTTCTTCGTTGTAGGCCGTCACGCCGACGCTGCAGCGCAACTGAGGGAAGGAGTGATCCAACAGTTCCTCCGGGGAATCTGATGCCCCGATTATAACCGGAACTGATAACGCGCGCTAATTGCCACAGAGGTCAGTCGGAGGCTTACCACCAAGGACCAAAGACACGAAGCTTCACCAAGCCTTCTAAGCCTTTGTGCGCCTTCGTCTCTTTGATCCTTTGTGGTGAATCTTGGACCCCAAGTCGCGCTACTCCAGGGGTTGGCCCACGACATGCGTCGGCGTGCGGTGCAGCGGCAGGAAGCCCTGGCCGGCGAGTTCCGCCGTCGGCGCGGTCGCCTCATCCGGCTTGTCCGACAGCGCCACCATCAGGCATCCCCGGCCCTTCAGCCATTCGCACGCCTCCAGCACCTCTCTGGTGATGCAGATTTCTTCCACCAGCCGCTGCGCCAGGTGCTCGTCGCCCGGCAGATGACCCATCCGCAAGACCGTCTCGCGGTACTCCTGCCGACGGAACTCCTTGAACGGCGTCAGGTCCCCCGCCAGCGTCCGGCCGTAGATGTCCTCGTGCAGCTTCCGGACCCCCGGCGCCAGCTCGTCGACAGCGCGCGTCGATCTGCGCCATAAAGTCCCGGAAGTCACGCACCCGGCCGTCCGCGATCTGCGCGGCCAGCTCTTCCGTTTCGGCCAGCCCCGCCCCGATCATCAGGCAGACATACGCCACGTTGTCCTGGTTGTCCGCGGTGAAGGGATGGTACTTCGCCGTATTGAACGCGGCGTAGGCGCGGCGGAACTCCTCCGCGTCGAATCCCGAGCCCAGCGCCTCCCGCAGCGTCGTCTCGATGGCCGCCACCCGCGCGCGGTCGATCGCCTTGTCGTTGCGCCCCCGCGCCCCGATCGCGGTCTTGTCGATGTCGACGATCACGACCGTCCGCGCGTCCAGCGCCGCCCCATCCGCCTGCGCTTTCTTGAGGAAGGCCGCCAGCGCCACCCAGCGGTTCGCCTGGTACAGCCCGTCCTGCTCGGTCATCTGCGCGCCATCCCCCGGCAGGCCGTCCTTCTCCGCACCGATGAAGCACCACCCCGGCCAGCCCGTCAGCGTCCGGACGTTCTGGAACGCGCCGCCGTCGCTCGACAGGTTATCCCCCAGGTACAGGATTTCGCTCAGCGCGGGCCCGTGCGGGTGCTCGATCTCCTGCGACCGCGTCAGCAGCCGCGCCAGCGCCCTCGCGTAGGCCATGTCCAGCTTGCGCGGCGGGATCGGCCCGCTCATGCCGATCTCGTGCCAGATCTCCGCATACCGCGGCAGGCGGAGGTCCACTCCGTTCAGGTCGCGATAAATCACCAGGTCGCCGAAAATATCGGCCAGCGCGGCGAACTTCCATGTAACGACTCCATTCCAACCCAAAGACGCCGAGACCTCCGAGGTTTCCGCACGACGACAGCCTCGGAGGTCTGGCCGCGGCGCTATAGCCACCCCTGCGCGCACAGCAGCTCCGCATTCAACAGCGCGCCGCCCGCCGCACCTCGGATCGTGTTGTGGCCGAGGACCAGGAACTTGTAGTCGAAGATCGGGTCCGGCCGCAGCCGCCCCGACGCTCGTCGCCATGCCGTTTCCCGCCAGCCGGTCGAGCCGCGGCTGGGGCCGGTCCGGCTCGCTGTGCAGGATGATCGCCGGATTCGGTGCGGTCGGCAGCCCCATCCGCTGCGGGTCCCCGGCGTAGCCGGTGAACGCGCTCGCCACCTCTTCGATCGCCGCCTTCCGCTTCAGCTTCACGCTCACCGCCTCCAGGTGACCGTTCCGCACCGCCACCCGGTTCGCCTGCGCGCTCACCACGAAGTCGGCGAACTCGATCGCGTCGCCGTTCACCCGCCCCAGCAGCTTGCGCGGCTCGGCCTCGATCTTCTCTTCCTCGCCGCCGATGTAGGGCACGACGTTGTCCAGGATGTCCAGCGACGCGACGCCCGGATACCCCGCGCCCGACAGCGCCTGCATCGTCACCACGTTGACCGCTTCCAGCCCGAACGCGTCGTGCAGCGGCTTCAGCGCGCACACCAGGTGCGTGCTCGAGCAGTTCGGGTTGGTCACGATGAAGCCCGCCTTCTTGCCCAGCGCCAGCCGCCGCCGCCGCTGCGCGTGGATCAGGGCCGTGTGCTCGGGGTTCACGTCGGGGATCAGCAGCGGCGCGTCCGGGTCCATCCGGTGCGCCGAGGCATTCGAACAGACCGCGAAGCCCGCATCCGCCAGCTCGGTCTCCACCTGCCCCGCCGCGCCCCCCGGGATTGCCGAGAAGAGGAGCTTTACCTCCCCGCCGATCGCGCCCGGGTCCGTCGGAACCAGCACCATGTCGGCCACGCTCGCCGGCATTCCCCCCCGGATGAGCCACTTCGCCGCGTCCCCGTACCGCTTGCCCGCCGACCGGTCCGAAGCGGTCAGGCACGCGACCTCGAACCACGGATGGTCGGCCAGCAGCTGGATGAAGCGCTGCCCCACTGCGCCGGTCGCCCCCAGGATGCCGACCTTGATCCTCGGCTCCGGTGCGCTGACTCGTTGTGCGGCCGCCTGGGCCGTTGGTCTCTCCACTGCACTCATCTCAACCTCCAACCGTCCGCGCCAGCGCGACGATGTCCGAGTGGACGCCTGCTGCTGCCGCGTCCACCCCCGCGCCCCGGCCCTGCAGCACCAGCGGCGTGTCGGGGTAGTAGCGCGTGCTGAACGCCACCAGGTTATCGTTTCCGCGCAGCGCCCCCAGCGCACTCTCCAGCGGGACCGCCCGCACGCCGACCGTCGCCCGCCCGTCATGCAGTGCGGCCACGTAGCGCAGCGTCTCGCCCGCGTCCGCGGCTTCCCGGCCTGCCCCGACAGCGCCTCGTCCAGCTCCGTCAGCCGCCCGAGGAAATCGGCCAGCGACAGCCCGCTGAGCGCCGGCGGCACGAGCGATTGCACGCCCACTTCGAGCAGCTCCAGGTTCCAGCCGATCGTCCGCGCCAGGATCAGGGCCTTGCGCGCCACGTCCAGTCCCCCCAGGTCGATCCGCGGGTCCGGCTCGGTGTACCCCCTGGACATCGCCTCGCGCACCAGCCCCGAGAGCGGCCGCCCCATTTGCAGCCCGGTAAAGATGAAGCCGAGCGTCCCGCTCAACACCCCCTGGACCGAGCGGATTTCGTCGTTCGCGCGCATCAGCCCCAGCGTCGCCTCGATGATCGGCACCGCCGATCCCGACCGTCGACTCGTACCGGAACCGGCCGCTCCCTGCCAGCGAGTTGAAGACGGCCTGCGGCCCGTCAGCGGGATCTTGTTCGCCGTGACCCCACCGTAGCCCCGCTGGATCGCCAGCTGCAGCGCCGGCACGGTCGCTTCGCTCGCCGTCACGTCCACGACGATCGCGCCGTCCTGCCCGGCCACGTCGACGATCGCCGAAAGGTCCTGCTGGGGCGACCCGTACTCGCTGTTGGCAAACGGCTCGCCTGCCTCCTTGGACGACAGCGCCGCTCGCAGCGCCTCCGGCCACAGCCCCTTTTCGTCGACCAGCGCGCCGTCCCGGTCACACCACGCCGCCACCCGCAGCGCGATCCCATCCCGTTCCGCATGCAGCCCCGCCGAGTCCAGGATCTGCCGCACCAGCGCGCGGCCCACCTTGCCCGCGCCGAAGATGATCAGAGGTACTCGCTTCATGCCTCACCCGCAATCGCCGGTTCGCCGCTGAGCCGGAAGGCTTCGTGGATGTACCGGATCCCCGCATCCGCGTCGCCGGCCGCCAGCGCCAGCGAGATATTCGTCTCCGAGGAGCCTTGCGCGACCGCAATCACGTTCACGCGCTTCTCGCCCAGGGCCGAGAAGAGCCGCGCCGCAATGCCCGGCGTGCCCCGCATCCCCTCGCCCACGATCGCCACGATCACGATGTCCGGCTCGATCGCCACCCGGTCGATCAGCCGCCGCTTGATCTCCTCGCCGAATGCCCGCTCGAGCGCGTCGCACACCGGCTCCGCGTCCGCGTCCGGCACGACGAAGCAGATGCTCTGCTCCGACGAAGCCTGCGAGATCATCAGCACGTTCGCCCCCCGCTGCGCCACCGCGGCAAACGTCCGCGCGGCGATGCCCGGCACCCCCATCATGCCCCGGCCCGCCACGGTCACCAGCGCCAGCCCGCGAATCACGGTCAGCGCCTTCACCGTCCCCCCGTTCGACGACTTCGGCACCACCCGCGTGCCCGGGAAGCCCGGGTTGAACGTGTTCCGCACGCTGATCACGATCCCCCGGTCGATCGCCGGCAGCATCGTCTTCGGGTGCAGCACCTTCGCCCCGAAGTAAGCCAGCTCGGCCGCCTCCCCATAAGTCAGCTCTGCCAGCGGCCGCGCGTCCTTCACGATGCGCGGGTCCGCGGTCAGCACCCCGTCCACGTCCGTCCAGATCTGGATCTCGTCCGCGTCGAGCGCCGCGCCCAGGATCGCCGCCGAGTAGTCCGAACCGCCCCGGCCCAGCACGGTCGGCGTGCCGCCCGGCGTCGCGGCCACGAAGCCGGTCACCACCGGGACGACGCCCTTCTGGAGCAGCGGCAGCAGCCGGTCGCGCGTCGCCTGCCGCGTCGCCTCCATGTCGGGCGCGGCCGACGCATAATTCTCGTCGGTCACGATCAGCTCGCCCGCGTCGACCGCCTCCGCCTCCAGCCCGCGCTCCCGCATGGCCGCGGCCAGGATCGGCGCCATCAGCCGTTCGCCCAGCCCGGAGATCACTGCCAGCCCGCGCTCCGTCAGCTCGCCCAGGATCGCGACCGCCATGCACAGGCGCTCGAACTCCCGCACCCGCTCGTCCGTCTGCGCCTGGATCATCGCCAGGTCGTCCAGGTCATGCACCAGCGCCTCGGCCGCGTCCCGGTGCCGCGCGATCAGCGTCTGCCGCGCATCCCGGTACGCCTGCCGGTCGCCCCGCGCCGCCGCGTTCGCCGAGTTGATCAACAGGTCCGTGACCCCCCGCATGGCCGACGTGACCGCCACCACCTGCCGGTCGCTGCGCCGCTGGTCCGAAACGATAGCGACGACCTGTGAAATCGCCTTCGCGTCGTTGACGGATGTGCCGCCGAACTTGAGGACTTGCATCTTTCCTTCTCCCCGCTGCATATAAAAAGCCCCTCGCTTTTGGGGCGAGGGGCTTCGCGGTTCCACCCAATATTAGCCTGTCCGCTCCCACGCCTGAGGTCGGCACGCGGACGAGCATCTTGAAGGCCGTAACGTGGCCGCCCGGAACGCCATACACTCCCCGGTCGGCCATCGTCGTCAGGGGCCGTCGGCCGGATTTCAGGCGCTCGCTCTCGGGTGGTTTTCGGTGCTAGCCGGATGGGGCGGGCTTCCAGCCGGCGGCTCACTGCCGCACGGCCCGCCGTCTCTGGCATCCTTTCGTCACCTACTCGTCCCGATCGACGCTTTACGTATCGAAAGTTGAAGCGATTATAACGGCTGACGCCCACCTGTCAAATCGCGAAAACCCCGCTGACCCTTCACTCCACCGGCTCGACCAGCCGGCTGTTCCGCAGCATTCAGGTCTTGACCAGGTTCACCCAGTAGTCGATCACCTGGAACCCGCGCCGCCTGAACAGCGAGAACGCCTCCGCGTTATCTTTCGTGTGGCAGTGTACCTCGACCGAGACATACCCCCGGTTCGCCATCTCCGAAAGCGCCCGGTCCAGCAGGAACGAGCCGAACCGCAGCCCCCGGTACTGGCGCTCCAGCCCGATCCACGCCAGCGCCGCGATCGTCGGGTCGGGCATGGGATACCAGACCACGCTGCCCACCGCCCGGTTGCCGTCCGCCACCACCAGCCCCTGGTACTGCCGTCCGGCATTGTTCCCCCACGCCCGCAGCTGGTACACCGGCTCGTCGCCCTGCCACGGCGACCGCTCGTCGATCATCACCAGCCGCAGGTCGCGTTGCCCCAGCCCCGGATCCTCCGGCCGCTCGCGGTCGTGCAGCGAGGCCGACAGGGTCACGTCGCCCGGGCTGCTCACCTGGTACCCCCGCTTGTTCAGCCATGCCACCAGGTCCCGGTCGTGTACCGCGCTGATCGCCATGCTCTCCGTCGAGCCGTACCACGGCGCCCACAGCCGCTCCATGATCCCGTAGAACGGCGCGTTCTGCGCGGCGAAGTACATCGGGCAGTAATAGAGGTAGTTCTCCGCCGCATTGAGCAGCCGGGTCCCCAGCCGCTGCTTGCGATACTGCGGCGACACCGCCAGCCACGCGACGTGGTGCCGCGGCTCGGCCGACCGGTTCGCCGGCATCGCGCTCGGCGGCTTGATCGCATGCACCGCGCCCGCCAGCCGGTCGCCGTCCATTCCGAGGATCAGGCCCCGCGCGTCGAAATCGGGCTGCACCAGCACCCGCTCCGCAAAGTCAGCCTCGGTGATCGCCGCGTAGTGCCGGTGCCCCGCAAACGCCTCGTTCAGGAACGCAATCAGTGCGGGCAGCTGCGCCGGCGTGAAGTGCCGCAGCTTGACGGGCGTCTCGACCTGCACCCCGTTCGTGCTGATGCTGGCAGTGCTCACGGTCAGGCCCCTATATAACGTGCGTAAAGCGTCGCGGCCTCGGCCTCGTCGTGCGTCCCCTTGATGATCGCGCGGCCGTCGGGAAACACGGTGAACTCGTGGCCGTCGACCGTCGCCCGCAGCAGGAACGGGTTTCACCGCACGTCGCTCGCGCCGCCCAGCCTGCAGCCGCTCGGCCAGCGCCTCCAGCGACATCCCTTCGCCCCGGCTCCCCGCCACCGACACCTGCACCGCGTCCCGCCCGCACAGCGACGTGGTCCGCGCCCCGGCCTGGGCATCGAGGAACTCGAACCGGTGTGCGCCGCAGGTCGGACAGTCGGGCCGCGGCGCCCCCAGCTCGAACTTGTCGAACGAGCCGTCCCACAGGTCGACGTGTACCATCCCGGTGTTCACCTCGCCCGTGCCCACCAGGAGTTTCAGCGCCTCGGCCGCCGCGATCGAGCCCATCAGCGCCACGATCGGCCCGATGATCCCCGCCGTGTCACACGTGGCGACCGTCCCCGGCGCGGGCAGCTCGCCCATGATGCACCGCAGGCACGGCGTCACGCCCGGCTGCACCGTGTGCGTCATCCCATACGTCGCCAGCACGCCGCAGTACACCCACGGCTTCCCCAGCTTGACGCACGCGTCGTTGAGCAGGTAGCGCGTGCGAAGTTGTCCGTCCCGTCGAGCACCACGTCCGCATCCGCGATCAGCCCCAGGATGTTGCCGGGTTGACGTCCGCGACGATGTCTTCGATCTCGATCGTGCTGTTGATGCGCCGCAGCTTCGCCGCCGCCGCCGCCGCCTTGGGCAGCACCTGGGCCACGTCGTCCTCGTCGTACACCAGCTGCCGCTGCAGGTTGTTCAGCTCGACGAAGTCCCGGTCCACGATCCGCAGGTGCCCCACCCCCGCCCGCGCCAGGTGGTTTGCCAGCACCGACCCCGTCGCGCCCACCCCGATGATCGTAACGTGCGCGTCCGAGCAGCTGCCGCTGCCCCGCCTCGCCGATCCCGGGAAAAATCGTCTGCCGCGCATAGCGAGCCAGTTCAGGTTCCATGGGCGAATTTTACCACAAGAACCCGAGAAGTTGCGTACGCGGACCGCCGGGCCCCAACCCACCCCCTACTCCTCCAGCGTCGTCACATCCCCTTCCGGCAGCCCCAGCGCCCGCGCCCGCAGCACCCGGCGCATGATCTTCCCGCTCCGCGTCTTCGGCAGCTGCGGCACGATCGTGATCTTCTCCGGCTTGGCGATCGGCCCCAGCTCGTGCCCGACGTGCGCCTTGAGCTCCTCCATCAACTGCTCGCTCGCCTCGTTCCCCGCCTTCAGGATCACCCACGTGTGGATCGCGTTCCCCTTGATCTCGTGCGGCAGGCCGATCGCCGCCGCCTCCGCCACCGCCGGGTGGCTCACCAGCGCGCTCTCGATTTCCGCCGTCCCCAGCCGGTACCCCGACACCTTGATCACGTCGTCCACCCGGCCGATGATCCAGAAATAGCCGTCCGCATCCTCGCCGTCGCCGAGTCGCCGGTGAAATACACGCCCGGGATACTTGCTCCAGTACTGGCTCACGTAGCGCTCCGGGTCTTTGTAGATCGTCCGCAGCATCGCCGGCCACGGCTTCGTCAGCACCAGGTACCCTTCCTCGCCCGTCCCACCGGGTTGCCCGCTTCGTCCAGATGTCCGCCTCGATGCCCGGGAACGGGCCGGGTCGCGCTGCCGGGCTTGAGGTCCATGACGGGCAGCGGCGTGATCATGAACATCCCCGTCTCGGTCTGCCACCAGGTGTCCATGATCGGGCACCGCTCCTTGCCGATCACCCGGTGATACCAGCGCCACGCCTCCGGGTTGATCGGCTCGCCCACGCTCCCCAGCAGCCGCAGCGACGACATATCGTGCCGGTTCGGCCACGCCTCGCCAAAGCGCATCAGCCCCCGGATCGCGGTCGGCGCCATGTACAGCACGTTGATCCCGTACTTCTCCACCATGCTCCACCAGCGGTTCGGGTAGGGGAACGTCGGCGCGCCCTCGTACATGAAGCTCGTCGCGCCCAGCAGCAGCGGGCCGTACACGATGTACGAATGGCCCGTGACCCACCCGGGGTCGGCCGCGCACCAGTACCGGTCGTCCTCCTTCAGGTCGAACACCCACTTCAGCGTCGTCGCGACCCCCACCATGTAGCCGCCGTGCGTGTGCAGGATCGCCTTGGGCTTCCCCGTCGTGCCCGACGTGTAGAGCATGAACAGCGGGTCCTCCGCGTCCATCACCTCGGTCTCGCACCGGTTGCCGCCGCTCGCGGCCCGTGAGATCGGCAGCGCCATCAGGTCGTGGTACCAGTAGTCCCGCCCCGGCTCCATCGGCACGTCCTGCCCCGTCCGCTTGTAGACGATCACGTGCTCCACCGTCCCGCCGCGCTTGATCGCCTCGTCCAGGATCTTCTTCAGCTCGACGATCTTGCCGTTCATGTAGCTGCCGTCGCACGTGATCGCGACCGTCGACTGGCTGTCTTCGATCCGGCCGTGCAGCGCCTCGACCGAGAACCCGCCGTACACCACCGAATGCACCGCGCCGATCTTCGCGCAGGCCAGCATGGCGATCGGCAGCTCGGGCACCCGGCCCATGTAGATCGTGACCCGGTCCCCCTTCTTCACGCCCATGCTGCGCAGCACGTTGGCGAACTTGCACACCTCCCGGTTGAAGGCGTGGTAGGAGAAGGTGCGCAGGTCGCCGTTCTCGCCCTCCCAGATCAGGGCCAGCTTGTTCCGCCGCCACGTCTGCACGTGCCGGTCCAGGCAGTTGTAGACGATGTTGGTCTTCCCGCCCACAAACCACTTGTAGAACGGCGGGTTCGACTCGTCCAGCACCTTGTCCCACTTCTGGAACCAGACGAACTCCTCCGCCTGCGCGCCCCAGAACCCCTCCAGGTCGCGGCCGGCCCAGTCGGCCATCTCCTCGTAACTCTTGATCGTCGCATTCGCAACGACGTCCGGGAGGGGTGCATACAAGTCCTTCGGCTCATGCCCATTCGTGCTCATGGCGTATCCTCCGTTTGCGCAGCTTAAACGTAACGGTCTTGATTATAGGCTATCTTGCGCCCTGTTTGCAATTGGCTTGTTCTTATCCAGGAATCGCGAACTCACGCAAGCATGAGCATCCTGAGCGGAGCAGCCCGTTTTTTGGGCTGCGGAGTCGAAGGATGCGGCCTCCTGCTTTTAATTGTTCGTTTCTTCACAATATGATTAGTGATATTTGACACGAAAACTCCTGCTGCTATAATTCGTACAAATAGTAACGAAGTCGCATCGCGCACCGCGCGTTGCGCTTGCCATCACTGCCGCTCTCGTCGACGACGAAAGGAGCGCAAACCATGACCGATTCCCGACCGGTAGGCATCCCGGCCCCGAGCCTGCGCCGCCTGCCGGTCTACTATCGTCACCTGGTGCAGGCCCTCGACGCGGGCCGCACCGGCGTCTCATCCCGGGAGCTCGGCGAAGCCGCCGGCGTGCCCGACGCCCAGGTCCGCAAGGATCTCGGTTATCTCTCTTACGAAGGCCGGCCGGGCGTGGGCTACGACGTCCGCCTGCTCGCCGCCTGTCTCGAAGAATTCCTGGGCCTGGCGAACGACAAGGACGCCGTCCTCGTCGGCCTGGGCAACCTGGGCCGCGCGCTGGCCTACTATCCCGGCTTCGAGCGCTACGGCCTGCACATCGTGGCGATCTTCGACAGCGACCCGGCCAAGCAGGGCCGCTTGCCCGACGGCCGCCAGGTCTTCCCCGTCGAAAAGCTGGCCGACCTGGTGCGCCGCCTGCAGATTCGGATCGGCATCATCACGGTGCCCGAAGCCGCCGCCCAGTCCGTCGCCGACGCGCTCATCGCGGGCGGCGTCGAGGTGATCTGGAATTTCGCGTCCTGCCGCCTCAACGTTCCGGCCGGCGTGCTCGTCAAGAACGAGGACCTGGGCGCCGAGTTGGCGACCCTGTCCCATCACATCACCCAGCGCAAGCTGGCCCTAACCTGAGAAACCGCTAAAGAAGTCGCTATCCGTCGGCCGTCTTCTAGCTCGGCTGCGGGATGAGGGGATAGGGGGATAGACTGGACGATAAGCCGTGAAGGCAATCCCCCCAGCCCCTCATCCCCGCAGCGTCAAGGGAACCTATGCTAACCATCGTCGTCTGCGTCGGCAGTTCCTGTTACGTGCGTGGCTCCGAAGGCCTCGCCGAGACCTTCGACAGCCTGATCAAGGCCCGCGGCCTCGCCGCGCGGGTGGAAGTGTCCGGCGCGTTCTGCATGGACCAATGTTCGATGGGCGTTTCCGTCCGCGTCGGCGACCGGACCTACCGCTGCGTCGACCCGCGCACCGCGCTTTCCTTCTTCGAGAATGAGGTGATGCCGTGTTTGCAGGAACCCGCGCCGGCCTGAGCTCCGGTTTCTGGACCCCGCGGGGACCTGCGTCGAACCTGCCCGCGCACTTCGTGCCCGTGGTCAGCACCAACGCGGCCCGCTGCCGCGACTGCTACCGCTGCGTCCGCGTCTGCCCGGTCAAGGCCGTGCGGGTGGCGAGCGGCCAGGCCGAGGTCATCCCCGAGCTGTGCATCGAGTGCGGTTCCTGCGTGCGCGCCTGCCCGCAGAACGCCAAGGTCGTCCGCGACGGCCTGGCCCCGGTCAAGGCCGCGCTTGCAGCCGGTCGCACCGTCGTGGCGAGCGTCGCCCCCTCCGTCGCGGCCTACTTCCCGGTCGACGGCAGCCCCTCGGCCGGCCTGACCTCGTTCGAGCCGGTCGCGCACGCATTGGCCGAGCTTGGCTTTGCCGGCAGCGGCGAAACCGCGCTCGGCGCCGCGATGATCGCTCCCGTCCACAAGGAGTGGGCGCTCGCCCACGAAGAGCGCTGGCCCATCATCGCCTCGTCGTGCCCCGTCGTCGTGAACCTGGTCGAGCAGGTCTATCCCGACCTCGTCGACCACATCGCGCCGGTCGTCTCCCCCATGATCGCGCACGGCCGCTACCTCAAGCAGCAGTACGGCCCCGACGCCTTCGTCGTCTTCATCGGCCCCTGCTTCGCCAAGAAGGGCGAGGCCACCGACACCGTCGTCGCCGGCGCCGTCGACGCCGCCCTCACCTTCGACGAGCTCGAGCGCTGGCTCGACGACCGCCACATCGCCCTCACCCCGCCCTCCGGTCCCGTATTGACCTCCGGTTCCCTAACGACCTCCGAGGTTTCGCAAACCTCGGAGGTCTCGTCCTCCCCCGATCGGCCTGGCGCGCCTTCCCCCGCCCGCCTCTTCCCGCTCGAAGGCGGCCTGCTCGCCACCGCCAGGCTCGAGACCGACCTCCTTTCCACCAACATCCTGACCGGCTCCGGCATGGGCGTCTGCCGCAACGTCCTCGACGGCATCCGCGCCGGCGGCCTTCAGGTCGCCATGGTCGAATTGATGGCCTGCTCCGGCGGCTGCATCAACGGCCCCGTTCTGGAGAACCGCCCCAGCGTCGCCGTCTCCCGCCAGCGCGTCCAGCGTTACGCCGCCGCCCGCGGCAAGCAGCTGATTCCCGACCGCAGCGAGTGGCCCGACCTCTTCCGCACGTACTCTGACCGCAGCGTCCCGGAACCCGTCTTCTCAGAAGACGAGATCCAGGCCGTGCTCCGCCAGGTCGGCAAGTACTCGGTCGAAGACGAACTCAACTGCGGTTCGTGCGGCTACGCTTCCTGCCGGGAGAAGGCCATCGCCACCCTCAAGGGCATGGCCGAGCCGACCATGTGCATCCCCTACATGCGGGCCCGCGCCGAGTCGCTCCACAGCGTCGTCATGGACGTCACGCCCAACGCCATCATCATCGTCGACGGCGCCCTGCACATCCAGGATATGTCCAGCTCCGCCGAGCGCATGTTCGGCCATAGCCGCACTTCGACCCGCGGCAAGCCCTTGCAGCACCTCATCCCCGTCGTCCAGGATTTCGTCCAGGTCCGCGACACGGGCAAGCCCGTGCAAAACAAGATCGTCCGCCTGCCCGGCGCCGCCGGCGAGTTGATCGTCGAAGCCACCATCGTCCCCGTGGACGGTCCTTCCACTGCGGATGGCGACCACGAGCCTGATGCTCGCCATCTTCCGCGACGTAACCGAGCGCGAGCAGCAGCGCCAGGAGCTCGAAACCTTGCGCACCGAGACGCTCCAGCGCACCCAGGAAGTGATCACCAAGCAGATGCGCGTCGCGCACGAAATCGCCGGCCTGCTCGGCGAAACCACCGCCGAAACCAAGGTCGTCCTCACCCAGCTCTCCAAGCTGCTCCGCGGCGACCAGCGCGACACCTAGTCGCATCACCTCCCCCTCTCCTGTGCGACTCTGCAGGTCGCACAGAGAGAGGGTCGTTTGGGGGAGAGGTATGTTCACAAACACAGCTCAACTTCACAACGCCAAATCCTGGCCCCGCCTCGCGGCGTTCGGCCTGTTCCTCGTCCTCGCGCTGCTCATTCCTGCGCTCGCCTGGCCCCAGCCCGTCACCGGCCCGCTCGTCAACGCGCTCCTGCTCATCACGGTCGAGACGCTCGGGCTTTGGCCTGCCATCGGCCTCGGCCTCGTCACGCCCCTCGGCGGCCTCCTCCACGGCGTCCTGCCCCTGCCGCTCGCCGTCATGGTGCCCTTCATCATGGCCGCCAACGCGGTCCTGGTCGCCGTCTACGACCGGCTGCGCACGCGCAATCGTTGGCTCGCGCTCGGTGTCGCGGCCGTCGCCAAGTTCGCCCTGCTCTATGCCGCGGTCAGTTCTTCGTTGCGCGCCCGCTCGAGCTCGCGCTGAGTGGCGCCGCCCGCAAGGTCGCCATGCCCGCGGCCCTCGTCTACACCATGTCCTGGCCCCAGTTGGTCACCGCCATCGCGGGCGGCCTGCTGGCCTTCTCCGTTCTGCGCCTGGCCCGCCGGCCGGCCGCGTAGGGGACCAGCATCATGCCGCCGATCGTCGAAGTCGCGTGGGAAAGCCTCTGCAAGCACGGCGAGGAGCTGTGCGGCGACTGGGTGAAGGTCGTGTCGACCGATGAAGACCTGGTCGTCGTGCTCTCCGACGGGCTTGGCAGCGGCGTCAAGGCCAACATCCTCGCCACCCTGACGGCCGAGATCGCGGCGGACATGCTGGAGAAGGGCGCCAGCATCGACGAGGTGGTCGAAACCCTGGTCGAGACCCTGCCCGAGTGCCAGGTCCGCCACCTTGCCTACGCCACCTTCGCGGTCATGCGTATCCACAAGGCCCGCGAGGCTTACCTCGCCGAATACGACAGCCCGCCGCTCATCCTCGTGCGCGGCGGCAAGGTGATCGAGCCGCCCATGCGCGAGCGCTGTATCGCGGGCCGCACCATTCGCGAGGGCCATTTCACCCTTCACCTCGACGACTACCTGGTCATGGTCAGCGACGGCTACGTCCACGCCGGGGTCGGCGGCCTGTACCGCATGGGTTGGGGCTGGAACAACATCGCGCATCGCCGCGCAGCGGTGGGCGGCAACGCACGGCGACGCCCACCAGCTTGCGAGCGCGCTTGGCCGCACCTGTATGAAGCTCTCCAACGACCGGCCCGGCGACGACTCGACGGCGGTCGCCATGTGGGTGCGGCCCCGGCGCAAGGCCACGGTTCTCACCGGACCGCCCGCCGATCCGGCGCGGGACGCCGAAGCCGTGCGCAAGCTGATGGAGGCGCAGGGCGTCAAGGCCATCTGCGGCGGCACCACCGCGCAAATGGCGTCTCGCGTGCTCGGCAAGCCCCTGCGCGTCGCGTGGCAGCCTCCAAGGGACCCGGCCGCAAGCTCCCGCCGATGGGCCTCCTGGAAGGGGTCGACCTCGTCACCGAAGGCATCCTCACCCTCAGCTCCGCCGTCGACCGCCTCCGCGACGTGAAGACCGTCCACGACCTGCCCAACGATCAGGACGCCGCCACCCGGCTCGTGCGTGAGCTGCTCTACGCCGACGAAGTCCATTTCATCGTTGGCGACGCCATCAACCCGCAGCAGCTGGCCGACGTCGTGCGCGGCGTGCCCATGCGCGAGATGTACCTCGACGAGCTGATCGCCAGGCTGCGCGAGCGCAACAAGACGGTCACTGTGGAGCACCTTTAGCCACATCTGACCCGGTCCGGGCCGTCCGAGCTATGTGTAAAACTTGAGACTGCTGAGACTGCCACGGCCAATGGATTTTGCCGTTGTTATTAGTTCGACCCATACCTCGATGCTCTCATGCGGTCTGGTCCGCCGGTGCCTGGGCCTCGTCGCGTCTTGATTAGCTTCAGCACGCCTGCCAATGCTATAATGTGGGTCTGTACCCTGCGGAGCAAAGGTTCCCTATAGCGTGGACAGTAAGCGCCGCCCACTCCTGGCATTATTCGCAATCGCCGTACTTGCGCTCGCCCTCTCGTTCCTCTTTTCGAGAGGCGACGCCGCGCATGCCATGCTTCAGACCTCGCCGCTGGCCACCCCAGAGCTGCCCGTCCCCATCGTGACGCTGGAGGTGACCACCCTTCCGCCCGCCCAAGACATCGTGCCGACGCTTGCGCCGCCTACCTCCGTGCCGCTTCCCCCCGCGCCCGCGCCCACCGCCACCGCCGGCGTTCCCGGCTTCCTGCCCGCGCCCACCATCGTCAACCCGAACGACATCCAGTCGCTGCCGCTTGCACAGCCGCCCGTATCGGGTTCGGACGGGGACTCCGAGCCTCTTCCCACCCCCACCCGCCCCGCCGGCGCCAATTCGACGGTCCGCGCGGCCGTCGCCCTGCTCAATTACCTCTGGCTGCTCTGCGGCGGCATGCTCCTGGTCGGCGGCGCGGTCGCCATCATCCTCCTGTGGCGCCGCGATCGCCGTTCGTAGGATCATGCAGGCGACCACTCGCCGGACGCCTTCCGTCGACCGGACCATCGTCCTGGCAGTAACCTTCCTGGCCTTCGCGCTGCGGGCCGTGCCCCTCCTCTCGCAGAGCCTCTGGCGCGACGAGGTCGACGCGCTGCTCTTCGCCACCCGGCCGCTCTCGCAGCTGCTCGAGATGTTCCGCCAGCCCGGCCAGAACGGCCCGCTGTTCTTCCTGGCCCTCCGTCCCTGGCTGGCCGCGGCCGGCCACAGCGAGTTCGCCCTCCGCTTCCCGTCGCTGGCCTTCGGTACCCTGGCGATCCCCATGTTCTATACCCTGCTCGTTCGCGTTGTCGATCGCCCCGCGTCCCTGGTCGCCGCGCTCTTCCTCGCCACCGCGCCCTACGGCGTCTGGTACGGCGGCGAGGCCAAGATGTACGCGCTCCTCACCGTTCTCGTGCCCGCGTCGCTCCTCGCCATCGTCTGGCTCCGCGAGAAGCGGGGCTGGCAGCCGTGGGTCGCCCTCTACGTGCTCACCAGCCTCGCCGTCTACACCCACCTGCTCGCCGCGCTGATCGTTCCCATCCAGTTGTTGTGGCTCGTGATTCTGCCCTGGGACGTCCGCCCCGCCCGCCGGATCGCCGCCGCCGTGGCCTATCTCGCCGCCCTCGTGCTCCCCTACGTGCCCTTCCTCCGCTGGGCGCCTCAGTTCCTCGCGTCGGGTTACCAGACCGGCCACCCGTTCGTCCCGCTCGCCGACATCGTTAAGATCCTCGCCGGCGCGTTCAGCCGCGGCGTCCTCGGCGTCCAGCCCATCTCCCTGCTCCCCTACATGCTCGCGCTCGTGGCGGGCCTCTTCCTGTGGCCCCTGCTCGCGCCCGCCGCCGGCGTCCGGCCCGGCCCGCGGCCCCGAGTGGCTCTGGCGCATCCGGGGCGCGCCGGCCCGCTGGCGGTCCGTGGCGCTCCTCGCCCTCTGGACGTTCCTGCCGCCCCTGCTCATCTACCTCGTGTCGCTGGGCACGCCCGTCTTCACCGACAGGTACGCCATCTGGGCCATGCCCGCCTACCTCGCGCTGCTCGCCTGCGGCATCGTCGGGCTGGCGCGCCTCTGGCGGCCGCTCGGCATCCTCCTGGCCGCCGTCATCCTTGCGCTCAACGGCTGGAGCGTGTATCTTCAAGGTACGCAGCCCATCAAGGCCGACTTTCGCGGCGCAGCGGCGTACGTCCTCGCCCGGTATCGTCCCGGCGATGCCGTCATGTACCAGATCCCGTACAACCGCTACACCTTCGCATACTATGCGAGTGGCCGGCAGGACCCGGCCGATCCGGCCTGGGCCGGCGTCGAGGGGCCATACACCAACTACGGCATGACCCCCGCCGAGGCCGACGCCTGGATCGCGACCCGGCTGGGCGCGTCGCACGTCGTCTGGCTGATCGAGTCCGAAACCGAGATGTGGGACCAGCGCAACCTGACCGAGCAGTGGTTCCAGGCCAATGCCCACGAGACCGCCCGCGCCGATTTCGCCCGCGTCACCGTGCTCCGCTACGAGCGCTAAGCGCAGGGTCTGCCTTCTGCGCGGCCGCCATCACCCCACCCCCGTAAAATGGTGGTAGAATCGATTTAGGCAGCAGCTCGCGAACCACGAGAGGAGACATCGCTTTGTTTCGGGATATGAGAAGAGGCAAGCAGTCGATATCGAAGGAAGCCGCCGAGGAGATCCTGCAGAGGGGGCTATCCGGGGTTTTGGCTGTCAGCGGCGACGACGGCTATCCCTATGCTGTCCCGATAAGCTACGCCTACGAGAGCGGAAAGCTGTACTTCCATTCCGCCAACAGCGGGCACAAACTGGACGGGATACGGCGAAACAGCAAAGTCTCGTTCTGCGTAATCGACCAGGACCAGGTTCTGCCGGAGAAGTTCGCAACTCTCTACAGAAGCGCCATCGTGTTCGGAACCGCCCGCATCGTCGCCGACGACGCCGTGAAGCGCCACGCTTTGGAGCTTCTCGTGCAGAAATACTCCGCGGACTTTCAGGACGAAGGCGCAGCTGAGATCACCCGCGAATGGAAGGCAGTGACCGTCGTCGAGATCGTGGTCGAGCACCTGTCCGGCAAAGTGGCAAAGGACCTGGCAAACATCGACTGATACCGGAAGTCCTCGCACGGCAGGGCGCAGGACAAGGCCGAGCCCGGAGGTCTTTCGTGCTAACTGAAGCATCCTCCTTCTCCGGAGCTAACCCTTGTTGATCGAGTACCAGGCTTCGCTCACGCCGCTCGAAGAAGGCCAAACCTACGGCGAGCCGGACTGGATGCCCTCGCCCGAGGAGGTCGAGCGCGCCCGCGCGGACCTCGCGCGCCGCGGCGGCCTCGCCGCCCTCGTCCGCGAGCCGGCTTCGACCCGCATGGTCGCGCCCGGAACGACTCCCTGGCCGTGGCTGCTGGGCGCGGTGCTCTGGCTGCTAATTTGGCCTGCGGTCATCGCGCTCCGTCTGGGACTTGGCTGGGGCGAGGCGTGGCTGCCGCTCTGGGCGCCGTTCGCCGCCGCCGGCTTGCACATGCTCGTCCTCGCCGGCCCAGTGCTCCTGGCCGAACGCGACGCCGGCCGCTCCGCGCTCCGCCGCCGCTTCGCCCGCGTCCAGACGCTCGCCGAGATGCTCGCGCTCGAGCCCGCCGAGTTCGAGATTTGGATCGGGATGATGTTCAGCCTCAACGGCTACCGGGTGCGGAACACCCAGTTCAGCGGCGACCACGGCGTGGACATCGAGGTGTCGAAGCCGCCCGTCAACACCGGCCTCGTCCAGTGCAAGCGCTACCGCGGCACGGTGGGCGAGCGGGTGGTCCGCGAGCTGTACGGCACGCTCATCCACGAGCGCGGTGACCGCGCCTGGCTTGCCACCACCGGCGCCATTTCCCGCCAGGCCCGCGATTGGGCCACCGGCAAGCCGATCGAGTTGTGGGACGGCCAGAGACTCGTGGAGCTGGCGCGAAGATTCAGATAGCGCGTCGCTTCCGACGCTTGATGTTCGACAAAGAGGTCACGATGAAACGAACCGTTACGAACCGCCCCTTGGTTTTCGCGCACCGCGGCGCAAAGCGGGTGGCGCCCGAGAACACGCTTCCCGCCTTTGAGGCTGCCATTCGCCTCGGCGCCGACGGCGTCGAGCTGGACGTCCAGTACAGCTCCGACGGCAAGCTGGTCATCTTCCACGACTTCAACCTCGAGAAGACCTCCAACGGCACGGGCCGCGTCGTCTCGCACACCTTCGACGACCTGCGGAAGCTCGACGCCGGCTCGCACTTCAGCCCCGAGTTCGCCGGCACGCAAATCCCCACGCTCGACGAGGTGCTCGACCTCGCGCAAGGGCAAGCTGCTCGTCAACATCGAGCTGAAGTCGCTCGACATCTCCAAGGCACAACTGGGCGCCGACGTCGTTGCCGTCGTCCGCAGCGCACAAGATGGTCGACGAAGTCGTCATCAGCTCGTTCAATCCCTTCGAGCTCCGCCGCTCCAAGACGGCCGGGCCGGAGATCGAGCACGCCCTCCTGCTGGACCTCGAAACGTCCGCCTGGACCCGTTGGGGCATCACCCTTGGTTACTCCCGCGCCGACGGTCTGCACCCCGAGACGAAGATGGTCGACGCCGCCTACATGTCCGCCGCCCGCGCGCCGCAAGATGCCGGTTCGGGTGTGGACCGTCAACGCCGAGGACGACATGCGCCGGCTTGCCGGCCTGGGCGTCGACGCGATCATCACCGACACGCCCGACGTCGGGCTGCGCGTCATCCAGGGGAGCGCGGCATGAAAGACAGCACTGCACCGGCCCAGGTCTCGTCGCTCCAGCCCTTCTTCACCCCGAACGGCGTGGCGATCATCGGCGCGAGCCGTGACCCCTCCAAGCTCAGCTACGGCGTCATCCGCAACCTGGTCGACCCGGAGCACGGCTACCCCGGCCCCATCTACCCGGTCAACCCCAAGGCCGACGAAATCCTCGGCCGCCGCTGCTATCCCGACATCGCAGCCGTCCCCGATCCGGTCGAGCTGGCCGTCCTGATCATCCCCGCCGGCGCCGTCACCCCCGCCATCGAGGCGTGCGGCCGCCGCGGCATCAAGGCCGCGGTCGTGATCTCCGGCGGCTTCCGCGAGGTCGGCGCATCCGGCGCGGCCCGCGAGGCGCGAGATGGTCGCGACCGCCCGGCGCTACGGGATGCGCGTCATGGGTCCGAACGGCATCGGCGTCATCGACACCCACACGCCGCTGAACACCACGTTCGTCAAGGGCATGCCGCCCAAGGGCAGCATCGCCTTCCTGTCGCAGTCGGGCGCGCTGTGCGGCGGCATCATCGACTGGACCGTGGGCCAGGGCATCGGCTTCAGCCGGTTCCTCAGCGTCGGCAACGAGGCCGACGTCAACGAAACCGACGTGATCCCGTTCCTGGCGGAGGACCCCGACACCAGGGTCATCACGCTGTACCTGGAGGACGTGAAAGGCGGGCCCGCCTTCTGTCGGCCCTCCGCGCCGCCGCCGCCGTCAAGCCGGTGCATCGCGCTCAAGACCGGGCGGACGGGCAGCGGCCAGGCCGCAACCGCCTCGCACACGGGCGCGCTGGCCGGCGTGCACTCCGCGTTCCGTGCCGCCTGCAAGCAGGCCGGCGCGCTCGAGGTCGACAGCGTGCAGGCGCTGTTCGATGCTGCCCTGGCCTTTGCCTACCAGCCGCTTGCCCGCCGGCAACCGCATCGCGATCGTGACCAACGCGGGCGGCCCCGCCGCCCTGGCCGCCGACGCGCTCGAATCCGCCGGCCTGCAGCTTGCCCGCACGACCCAGGCCACGCAGGACCGGCTCCGTCCCGTCGTCGCCGCCGGACGCGCAGCTCGGCGGCCCCGTCGACCTGCTGGGCGGCGCGGACGAGCACGGCTACCGGGCCGCGATGGATGCCGTCCTGGCCGACCCGAACTGCGACGGCGTGCTGGCCGTCCTCGTCCCCCAGGTCCTGGTCAACCCCGTGGCCGTGGTCGAGGCGTTCGGCGCGGCCGCCGAGGCGCAGGCAGGCGCGAAGAAGCCGGTCGTCGCCTGCCTCATGGGCGACATCAGCCTCGACGCCGCCTTCGCCACCGCCCACCGCCTCCAGCTCCCCGCCTACACCTTCCCCGAGGACGCCGTGCGCGCGTTCGGCGCGCTCGTGGCAGCGCCGCCAGGTGGAGGCGCGGCTTGGCCGCGCCAGCAGCGAAGCGCAGCCGCCTTGCCGACGCCGAGCGCGCGCGCCGCCGCCGCGCGGCCGCCGCAAGGCGCAGGATGTGCTCATGCTGGCGCATGCGGCCGGCAAGCAGGCGCTGGATGCCGCCGACTGCCGCTCGCTGCTCGACGCCTACGGCATACGGACGCCGCAGGAGTACCTCGCGCTCGATCCAAACGACGCCGTCGCCTTCGCCGAGCGCATCGGCTATCCGGTCGTGCTCAAGATCATCAGCCCTGACATCCTGCACAAGTCCGACATCGGCGGCGTGATCGTCGGCGTGGAGGACGAGGCGGGCGTGCGCGCAGGCTTCGAGGCGATCCTGCAGCGGGCGCATGCGGCGCATCCCGCCGCGCACATCCGGGGCGTGCAGGTGCAGGAGATGGTGCGCGGCGGTCAGCAGGTCATCGTCGGCATCAAGCGCGACCCCACCTTCGGCCCGCTGGTCATGTTCGGCCTGGGCGGCATCTACGTCGAGGCCCTGGCCGACGTCAGCTTCCGCCTGGCGCCGCTGACTCGCGAGGATGCCGAGGCAATGATCGACGAGGTGCGCTCGGCCAAGCTGCTCGCCGGCCTGCGCGGCGCGCCCCCGCCGACCGGGCCGCGCTGGTCGATGCCATCGTCCGGATCGGCCGCCTGGCTGCCGAACACGAGGAGATCGCAGGAGTTGGACGTGAACCCGCTGCTGGTGCTGCCGGAGGGCGAGGGCGCGGTGGCGGTCGACGCCCGCGCGATCCTGTGCATGAGCCAATCCGCGATCCCCGAGCCTGCCCTGCTGCGGCGTGTGCCGTACTTCGCCCAGCTTCCCGAGCCGGTGCTGGCCGCACTGGCCGCCGCCTGCGTGGAGCGGCGCTACGACCGCGGGCAGGTCATCTTCCTGGAAGGGGAGCCGTGCGCGGGGCTGCACATCGTCTCGGCCGGCGAGGTCAAGATCTTCAAGCTCTCGCCGCAGGGTCGCGAGCAGATCCTCCACCGGATGGGGCCGGGCGACACGTTCAACGACGTCGCGGTGCTCGACGGCGGCCCGAACCCCGCCAGCGCGGCTGCCGTCAGCGACGCCAGCCTGTGGGTGATCACCCGCAGCGAGATGCAGCGCCTGGCCCAGGCCTACCCGGCGCTCGCCTGGGCGCTCATCGAGAGCATCGCCCGCCGCGCCCGCCACCTCGTCGCCATGGTCGAGGACCTGTCGCTGCGCTCGGTGAAATCGCGGCTGGCGCGCCTGCTGCTGGCCGAGGCGGATCGGGCGGCAAAGGTTGGCGAGCTGGACCGCAGCCAGATGGTGACCCAGGCCGAGATGGCGGCCCGGCTGGGCACCGTCCGCGAGATGATCGGCCGGGCGCTGCGTGAGCTGGCCGACGACGGCCTGATCGAGTTCGACCGCCACCGCATCGTCATCCTGGATCGCGACGGGCTGGCCGCAGTTGGGGAAGGGCTGTAGCACCTCGCCGAGCCGGCGTCTTAGCGACAAAAGTAACTTACACGCCGGGCGAACGGGTCTATCCTCAGGTTACCTGCTCACTGCATTACGGCAGGCACTGGAGCCACCACATGAACGACATCCTCCCTGAGATCGACCTTCTCGCCTGCGATGGTTGCGGCGACTGCCTGCCGCACTTGCGAGACGGGCGCACTGGCGCTCATCGATAGCAAGGCCGTGCTGGCGCGCCCTGACCTTTGCCAGTACGACGGCAGCTGCGAGCCCGCCTGCCCCACCGGCGCGATCGCGCTGCCCTACGCCATCGTGCTCGGATCTACGCCGGGAGGGTCACGGTAAAGCACGTCCCTTCGCCGGCCGTGCTCTTCACCTCGATCGTGCCCTTGTGCGCCCGCACCAGCTGGCGAGCGATCGCCAGCCCCAGGCCGCTCCCGCCGGTCCCCCGCTGGCGCGCCGAATCACCCCGCCAAAACCGGTCGAACACGTAGGGCAAGTCCTCGGCCGGAATGCCTTGCCCCGTGTCGCGCACCGAGATTTCGACGCCCCCCGGCGCAGCCCGCGCCGCCAGTACGACCTCCCCGCCCGAGGTCGCGTATACCGCAGCGCGTTGGCGACCAGGTTGCTGAACACCTGGTCCAGCCGCCCCGCATCCCCTTGCACGACGAGCCTGCCCGGCGGCGCCTCGACTCTCAGGTCGATGCCCGCCACTTCTGCCTGCCCGCTGAAGCTGGTCTGTACGTCCGTCAACAACTCGACCACGTCCACAGGCTCGGATGCCAGCGGCAGCTCGCCCGCTTCGGCCAGCGACAGCACCCGCAGATCCTCGATCAGGCGGGCGAGCTGGCGTGTTTCGGCGAGCGTCGCTTCGATGTGCGCGTGGCTCGGTTCGTACACGCCGTCGAGCACGCCCTCGAGGTTGCCCTGGATGACGTGCAGCGGGGTGCGCAGCTCGTGCGCGACGTCGGCCGTCAGGTTGCGGCGGCGCCGGTCGGCCAGCTCCAGCTCGGCCGTCATCCGGTTGAACGCGTGCGCCAGTCGCGCGCAGCCCGCCCATCCCCGCCTCGTCCACTCGCACGCCCAGGTCGCCGCCTGCGACCGCATCCGCCGCATTCACCAGGTCGGAGAGCGGGACCAGCAGTCGACCGGAACGCCAGCCGGATCGCCGCGATGGCGAGCACCGGGCAGCAGCAGCGTGACCAGCAGCGCGAGCAGCCAGCTCCACCAGGGCGTTGCGCCGCCCGACGCCGCCCGAACGTCCGATGACAAACGCCAGTGCGCTCGTCCATGCCACGAAGATCAGGACGGAGAAGACGAGTCCACCCAGGAACCGCAGGAAGAGCCTGCGGTGCCGCCTTCTCCCGCCCGGCCAGCCGCGGCGCCACGGGCCGTCAGGGCCTGCCCACGGTCCCGTTCTCCGCTGCCAGCGCTCGCGCTCGTTCACTCGCCTGCCTCTTCGGCGAACTTGTAACCGATGCCGTACACCGTCAGGACGAGCTCGGGGTCGAGCGGGTCGGTCTCGATCTTCCGCCGCAGGTTCTTGATGTGGGAATCCACGCTGCGGTCGAACCCGTCGTACGCCACCCCGTGAATCCGCTCGAGCAGCTGCTCGCGGGAAAACACCGCGCCCGGGTTCTGCGCCAGCACGGCCAGCAGGCTGAATTCGCTGCGCGTCAGGGGGACCGCTTCCCCGTTGCGCCGCACCGAGTGGCCCTCGAGGTCGATCTCCAGTGGCCCGGCCCGCATGACCTGCGGCTGCCGCACCTCGCCCCGCGCCCGCCGCAGCACGGCCCGCACCCGCGCCACCAGCTCCCGCGGCGAGAACGGCTTCACGATGTAGTCGTCCGCGCCCAGCTCCAGCCCGATCAGGCGATCCGTCTCTTCGGCCCGGGCGGTCAGCATGACGATCGGCACGTCCGATGCGCGGCGCAGCGTCCGGCAGACCTCCAGCCCGTCCATGCCGGGCAGGTTGAGGTCGAGGACCACCAGGTCGGGCTGCTCGCGGCGGGCCAGCGCCAGCGCCGTTCCCCCGTCGCCGGCCACCAGCACCCGAAACCCGTCCCGCACCAGGTAGTCCTGCGCGAGCCGCGTGATCTGCGGTTCGTCGTCCACGACCAGGATTGTGCCGTTCACCCACGCCTCCGCGCACGTTTGTAACACGACAGCCGTGTGAGATGCAAGCAACACCTCCTACGTCGCGCCACACCTCCCACGCCGCGCCACACCTCCCACCCCGCGCCACACCTCCGAGGTTTGCCAAACCTCGGAGGTGTCGTTCCCACGATCAAACCATCCGCTGTTCGTCGCCGGGGCCGCCTTGACCCTGCCCGGCGCCCCAAGGGCCTTGGCGCCGCTCATGCCACCGCCGCGCTTCCTCCCGCATGTGCTGGTGCCACTCGTCGGCCCGCCGCATTCCAGCGCCCTCCGTGCAACCTGCGGCTGACGAGGAAGAACCCCAGCGCCAGCAACCCCAAGCCGATGAAGAGCCCGCCGCCGAATCCGCCGTAGTGCGGGCCCATCGGACCGCCCGGCATCATGTACGGCGCCAGCGCCGCGCCACCGTCGGTTCCCGTCGACAGGCGGCCTGCCATGTATCCCTGCATCCACGCCTCCCGCTGCCCCGCGCCGCTGACTGCGGACACGACGCCGATCACGAGTAAGGCCGCCAGGGCGACCACGATCCAACGCTTGTAAAACATCTTTGCCTCCAACCTCTCATTGTCTTCGCCTCGTGCGTCGCCTCCGCGTCGCACCGGCTTCATGCTTCGATAGTAACGCGCGGATTGTGGAGGAATGATGGAGGGATACGGGAGGTGTGGTGCAGGTCTGCGGAGACTTCATCGCCCTTCTGCGACAAAAGTCTCTGACACAACCTGTTCCTCGCGTTACAATCAGAGTGGTTGACCCAGAAGGAGGCCCCATCATGCTCGAGCATTTCTGTCCCGGCTCCAGCAGCCTGCGTAAGGACATCACCCTCACCATCAAGACCTGCCCGCAGTGCGGGGCGGACGTCGAGCTCTTCTCGATCGACAAGCGCGTCGCCTGTGACGCTTGCGGCTTCGTCGTCTACAACAGCCTTCAGTCGTGCATCCAGTGGTGCCGCTACGCGGAGCAATGCGTCGGCACGGAGATGTACCAGCAGTTCACCGGCAAGCCGAAAGCAGTTTGACGGAATCCGGCAGGAGCAATTAACCCCATGACCAAGACCCTTCGGAAGATCATCACCATCGACGAAGAGAAGTGCGATGGCTGCGGCAACTGCGTGCCCGGGTGCGTCGAGGGCGCGCTGCAGATCGTCGATGGCAAAGCGCGGCTCGTCAAGGAGAGCTACTGCGACGGGCTGGGCGCGTGCCTGGGCGAGTGTCCCCAGGGCGCGCTGACCGTCCAGGACCTCGAGGTTGACGACTACGACGAGGCCGGCGTCCTCGGCTACCTGGAGCAGAAGTCGCCTGATCTGGTCCAGCGGCACGTCGAGCATCTCGCCGCCCACGGCATGGCCTCTTCGTATACGCCCCCGGCGTCAAAGCCAACCCGCGCCCCGGTCGCCATGTGCCCGTCGGTTCAGATGGACGCGTGGACCGCGCCCGTTCTTGGCGATCAGGGCGGCGAGACGCGCGTCAAGTCCGAGCTGCGCCAGTGGCCCGTGCAGCTGACGCTGTTGCCCCCCAACGCCCCTTTCCTTCACCGCGCCCACCTCACGCTGATCGCGGACTGCGTTCCGTTCGCGGCGCCCAACATGCACGCGGACTTCATGACGCGACGGTGCGATTGCCGTGGGATGCCCAAAGCTGGACGACGGGCAGGCCTACATCCGCAAGCTCGCGCAGATGATCCAGGCGTCGGACATCCAAAGCATCCGTGTGGCTTACATGGAAGTTCCCTGCTGCCGCGGGCTCGTCTTCATCGCTCAGCAGGCGATCCAGCTTAGCGGGAAAGATATCCCCCTGACTTCGGAACTTGTAGGCATTCACGCGAGCTAGTGTATAATTGCACGTAACGCAATCGCGTATAACGACGAAGGAGTCCAGATGCAGAACGCGCCCCTGCCTGCACCCAGGGCGAGCCGCAGTCCCGCGGCGTCCGCCTGCTGAGCTTCTTCCCACTGTGGACCTGGATAGCGCTCGCCGGTTTGTTTGGCGGCATCGTCGGCCTCGGCGGCTTTACTTTTTCCTACGCCTCGGGCCTGTCGTACCTGTCCAACGATCCCGCTGCGTGCGTCAACTGTCACGTCATGACGCCCCAGTGGAACGGTTGGAACAACGGGCCGCACCACACCGTCGCGACCTGCAACGATTGTCATGTGCCCCATGACAGCATCGTCTCCAAGTACGCCGTGAAGGCGCTGAACGGGTTCCGCCACAGCTACGCCTTCACCACCGGCAACTTCGAAGAGCCCATTCGGATCCTGCCGATGGACCGCGAGATCACGCACAACGCGTGCATCTACTGTCACGGCGCGCTTACCAACGACATCAGTCACGCCAACGCGGCAGACCCCACCGATTGTCTGCAGTGTCATGCCGATGTCGGCCACGACACCTGAGCCCGAGGATAACGAGGAGGAATCGTGAAAAGCAAGCGATCATGGCTGTGGATAGGCCTGGCCTTTGTGGCCGGGTATCGTTATCATGGGGGGCATTGCAGCCCTCCTCATGAACATCCAGACCCACAAGAACGAGGAAGCTGTCGCATCGGTCAAGATCACGCCGATCGGCGACAAGGAGATCGACCCCGCGGTTTGGGGCCAGAACTTCCCGCGCGAGTATGACTCGTTCAAGAAGACGGAGATCGACGGGAACGCGACGCCCTACGGCGGCTCGGAGAAAATCGACAAGCTCGCCAAGTATCCGATCCTCAAGCGCGTCTGGGCCGGCTACGCGTTCAGCGTCGATTTCAACGAGGAACGCGGCCACTACTATGCATTGACCGATCAGAAGGAAACGAAGCGCCAGGAAGTCGTCAAGCAGCCGGGCGCGTGCGCTAACTGCCACGCCGGCGAAGCGCCCTTGCTGATCGAGTCGATGGGCTGGGAGAAATTCAACTCGACCCCGTACAAGGAGCTGCAGGACCAGCTCCACACGGCCTCCACCTGTCGCGACTGCCACAATCCCGAGACGATGGAGCTGTGGATCAGCCGGCCCGCCTTCAAGAATGCGATGGAAAAGCGTGGGATCGACCTCTCCAAGGCCACCCGCCAGGAGATGCGGACCTACGTGTGCGCGCAGTGCCACGTGGAGTATTACTTCAAGGGCGACAAGAAAGAGCTGACCTTTCCCTGGGAGAAGGGCCTGCAAATCGAAAACATCAACGAGTACTACGACGAGTACGGCTTCAAGGACTGGACGCACAAGGAAACCGGGGCGCCCATGCTCAAGATGCAGCACCCCGAGTTCGAGATGTTCTCCACCGGCCTGCACTACCGCTCCGGCGTCTCCTGTGCCGATTGCCACATGCCGTACATGCGCGAAGGCGCCACGAAGGTCTCCGACCACTGGATTCGCAGTCCGCTGGAAAACGTGAATGCTGCCTGCGGGACGTGCCACAAAGAGGATGAGCAGGCGCTGAAAGATCGCATCATGATCATCCAGAACAACACCGCGCAGCTGCTGCGGACGACCGAGGGTGCGATGGAGGCTGCCATCGACGCGTTGGCCAAGGCCAAGGCGGCCGGCTTCACCGACGAGCAGCTCAAGGAGGCCCAGAACTTCCACCGCCAGGCGTCCATGCGCTATGACTTCGTGATGTCCGAGAACTCGACCGGCTTCCACAGCCCGCAGGAAGCCGCTCGCGTGTTGGGTAACGCGATCGACCTGGCGCGCCAGGCGCAGATTTCGGCCGAGCGCCTGATGGCGACGGCCCAGAAGTAGACCTTCCCTCGCTCATGTTCTGGTGCGGGCGCGACGCCCTCGCGCCCGCACCAACCATTCCATCGCTTAAGCAAACCATAAGCTTCACAAACGTCGTTCCCCGCTTGTTCCCTCGTTCTCCTTTTGCGCGCAGCACGCCTCTCGGCTATACTCGGGGATGGTGTGCGTGCCTGCGGGTGCGCGCGCGATTCGATTGACGAGCGTAATATGCATCGAGCGAAGTGGGATGGCGGCAGGCCGCGAGTCGGCTCTCCGGCAGTTACGGAGGATGCGAGCGACGGCACGGATACACAGCCTGCTGCGCCGATAGGGTTTGCAGACGTCACCGCGATCGAGTGGAAAGTTGACGAGGCCGCGGCGCGCGCGCGAGCGCCACCTCAAGCTCGACGCCGTGACTGACCCGCACCATTGGACATACAAGGTGCCGGGCATCCTGGTGCTGTCCGCGTTCCTGATCTTCGCGGCCATCGGCATTTACGATCCGGGAAATGTCTTTTGGGTCGTCCAGGTGCTGGGCCTATACCTGCTCTTTCGCTTCCTGTTGGTTGTCCTCTTCTACCCCATCGGCCAGTGGCGAATACACCGTCTCGAGCGCAAGCCGCCGCCCACCCGCGAAGCGGCGCTTGCCGTTCCTCCCGGGCTCACCGCGCCGGTCCACCACGTCGTCATCCTGGCGAATTTCAAGGAGCCGGAAGAGGTCGTGGCCCGCACGCTCGACAAGCTCAGCCTGCAGGCCAACGCTCGCGACACGATCACGGTCGTGATGGCGATGGAAGAAGCCGAGAACGGCTCGCAGCAGAAGGGCGAACGGCTCAAGCGGCGGTTTGGCAGACCGCTTTGCCAACATGCTGGTCACCGTGCATCCGCGCGGTCTCCCGGGCGAGGCCCCTGGCAAGGGTTCCAACGAGGCGTGGGCAGCCCGGCGGGCTAAGGAATACCTGGTCGACCACAAGCGCATCCCGCTCGACTCGCTTACTGTGACGTCGTGCGATGCCGATTCCATCATTCACCCCGCCTACTTTGCGGAGCTAACCCGGCAGTTCGTCGCGGACGAGCGCCGCCACGAGCGCATTTGGCAGGCGCCCTTCCGCTTCAATAACAACATTTGGCGGTCGCCTGCGCCGATTCGCCTGTTGGGTTTCCTCAACAACATGGTCCAGGTATCCGAGCTCGCCAACCCGCTCGCGGTCAACATGCCGTTGAGCACGTACTCGTTGAGCTTCCGGCTTCTGGACGATGTAGGCTATTGGGACGAGATGGTCATCGCTGAGGACTGGCACATCCTGCTGCGCTGCCTGTGCGGCACCGGAGGGCGCACGACGCTCCAGCCCATCTTCCTGCCCACCTGCGGAGATTCGGTTACCGGCGACACGATTTGGGATGCATTTGGCATTTTCTACCGGCAGCGCCTTCGCCACGCCTGGGGATCGACCGACGTCGGCTACATGCTCCAGCAGTGGAACCGCTGGCCCGATCTGCCCTTCTGGCCCAAGGCCGCGGCCCTGGCGAAGATCGTCCATGACCACTTCATCTTTACGGTCGCCGGCCTCATGCTCGGCGTCGGCTCGGTCGTGATGATCCTGCAGCACGGCTTGCTCGCCGTCGCCGCGCCCATTCCCGGCCTCTACACCTTCCTGCTTCAATCCGGCAACGGGCTTACCGCAGTCGGCACCTTCCTCGCATGGCTGTACGAGCATGTGACGAGCCGCCGGGCAAGCCCTGGATGGCGCCCGCGCCTCTTGCTGACAGAGGCGTTCACGTGGTTTCTGCTCGCACCGTTCACTTTGTTGCTGGTGATCGTTCCCACGTTCGAAGCCCAGTTCCGGCAAATGTTCGGTGGTGATCTCGTCTTCTGGCGCACCCCTAAAAAAGCAGTCGACAAAATCTAAACCGTTCCCCTCATCCCCTCATCCCCGCGCTGAAGACGGCGATGAGGCGATAAGGGGATGACCGTGAAAGAGGGGAACCCTATGCCATTCGAAAGAGCGAGTGGAGTCCTCTGTCACCCCACGTCGTTTCCGTCTCGTTTCGGGATCGGAGACCTTGGCAAGGGCGCGTGGGACTTCGTTGATTGGCTGGCCGGCGCCAGGCAGCAGCTCTGGCAGGTCTTGCCGCTCGGCCCCACCGGCTATGGCGATTCGCCCTACCAGTGTTTCTCCGCATTTGCCGGCAATCCCATGCTGATCAGCCCGGAGGGGCTGGCCTACTCGGGCCTCCTGCCGCACATCGCCCTTAACGACGCGCCCTACTTCCCCCGCGATCGGGTCGACTTCGGGGCCGTCTTTGCCCACAAGCTGCGGTTGCTGCGGCAGGCTTATGCTCACTTCAAAGCCCATGGCACCGAGGGACACCGCGCCGGCCTGGAGTGGTTCAAGGAGCAGAACACGCTCTGGCTCGACGACTTTGCTCTCTTCATGGCGATCAAGGGTCATTTCGGCGGTGGCAGCTGGCACGACTGGCCCCGCGAGATCCGGCTCCGGGAACCCGATGCCCTCGGCCCCCTGGCGCGCGAACTGTCCGACGAAATCGATTACCACGTCTTCGTACAGTGGGCCTTCTGGGAGCAGTGGAAAGCCCTAAAGGATCATTGCGCGGAGAAAGGCATTAAGATCATCGGCGACGTGCCGATCTTCGTCGCCGAGGACTCGGCCGATGTCTGGGCGAACCCGGAACAGTTCAAGCTGGATGAAGAAGGCAATCCTACGGTCATCGCCGGGGTGCCGCCCGACCTGTTCTCGCAGACCGGTCAGCGCTGGGGCAATCCCCACTACAACTGGGACCAGATGCGCCGCGATGGGTTCAAGTGGTGGATCGACCGCATCCGGCAGACCCTGAAGTTCGTCGACATCCTGCGTATCGACCACTTCCGCGGCTTTGCTGCCTCGTGGGAGATTCCGGCCGGGGAAGAAACCGCAGTGAAGGGCAAATGGGTGAAGGCGCCGGGGCACGAGCTCTTCCTCGCGGTGCAGAACGCGATGGGCGATCTGCCGCTGATCGCCGAGGACCTCGGGGTCATCACCCCCGATGTGGATGCCTTGCGCCTGGCGTTCGGGCTGCCCGGCATGAAGGTTCTCCAGTTTGCCTTCGGCATGGAGCTCAACCCGCAGTACCTCCCGTACAACTTCGAGCGGAACTGCGTCGTCTATCCGGGCACGCACGACAACAATACGACGGTGGGCTTCTATTGGGAGGCTGACCGCTCTGAGTTGGAGCGGCACAGTATCCGCCGCTACTTCCGGACCGACGCGCACGATATCGCCTGGGACTTCATCTCAGACGCCTGGTCAAGTGTGGCCGACCTGGCAGTGGCGACCCTCCAGGATGTGTTTGGGCTGGGAGCAGACGCCCGGATGAACTTTCCGTCGCGCGCCAGCGGCAACTGGGGCTGGCGCTACACCCCGGAGATGCTCACTCCAGATCTTGAGCAGCGCCTGGCGGACATCACCGAAGTGTACGGGCGGGCCAGGCCCGCGCCGAAACCGGCACTCGGCGAAGATGAGGAACCTGTCTCACCGTGGCCGAAGGATTATCCGGTGTAAGCGCAGCCCTTTGTCACGAGATCGGACCCGTGTTTGACAGGGTACCGCCTCCGCGTATAATCGTTGCATTATAAGTATACGCAGGAGGAACTCTATGCCCCGTCGATCCGCTCTGATGCTCGCAGCGCTCCTTGTGCTTGCGAGGGTTTTGTCCGCGTGCGCCCCCGCCGCCTTGACGCCGGCGCAACCGCCCGCTCCAACCGCCGGCGGCCCAGCCTGAGCCGACCAAGGCGCCTGAACCGACCGCAGCGTCTGCAGCCCAGGCGGCTCCGGCCAAGCTGATCCTTGCCACCACAACCAGCACCGCCGACTCCGGCCTGCTCGACTCCATCCTGCCTGATTTCGAGAAGAAGAACAACGCCAAGGTGGATGTCGTAGCCGTGGGAACCGGGCAGGCGCTGGAGATCGGTGGGAAGGGCGACGCCGACGTGTTGCTCGTCCACAGCCGCAAGGGCGAAGACCAGTTCGTCAAGGACGGCAATGCGAAGCAGCGCTATGACGTCATGTACAACGATTTCATTATCGTCGGCCCGAAGGAAGACCCGGCTCAAGATCAAGGACATGGCTGCTGCGAAGGATGCTTTCAAGGCCATCATGGATGCCAAGGCTACCTTTGTGAGCCGCGGCGACAAGTCGGGCACCAACACGAAGGAGCTGGGCATCTGGTCGAGCATCCCGGTGACGCCCACCAAGGAGATGGCCTGGTACAATTCGATCGGCCAGGGCATGGGCGACACGCTGCTCTTTGCCAACGAGAAGCTCGGCTACACCCTCTCGGATCGCGGCACGTACCTCTCGATGGCTGACAAGCTGCCGGCCCTGACGATCCTGCTCGGCGGCGCCAAGCTCGCCGACAACAAGGACAAGTCCCTGTTGAATCCGTACGGCGTCTTGCCGGTGAATCCCGAAAAGCACTCGAACGTCAACGCTGAGTTGGCCCAGAAGTTCGTCGACTGGATTCTCTCGCCCGAGGTGCAGAAGATGATCGGCGAGTACGGTGCGGACAAGTACGGCCAGCCGCTGTTCTACGCCAACGCCAAGAAGTAAAGCCGCCAGCGCCGGCTTGTGCAGCTCTGTGGTAGTACAAACCGGGTTTCGGCGTCCCCTACACGGGGCGAGCGCCGAAACCCGGTTTCTTGTTGCTTACTGGCCCGACCAGCGCGTCCGGTATGACCCGCTGGCCAGGTTTGACTCACGGGTCAGGTTTCACCCGGTGGTCGGGTTTGACCCGGTGGTCAGGTTCTGCTTCTGCGCCTCGTTCTTCGCAGCATCCTTGGCCGCCGACGTCGCTTCCTTCGCGACCTGCTGCACCTTGTCCGCCGTCTCCGAAGCGACCTCTTGCGCTCGATCCATCACGCGGTCGCGTGCGGGGCCGATGATCTCATTTTCCTTGTCCGTCGTCGGGAAGGCAAAACCGACGATCGCGCCCAGGGCCGCGGCCGCCGCGCCGATGACCAGCGGGTTGTCCTGCAGCATCTCGCCGAAGCGGCTGCCCACCCGCTCTGCCCGATACTGCGCCTCCTGCGCCACCTGCTGCGCGCCGTAGCGCGCCGAGTCGACAACCTGGCCGGCCGTATCCTTGGCGCTCTCGGCCGCGCTCTGCACGGCCCCTGTCGCCTGGCTTGCCACGTCCTGGACCTTGGAGCCTGCCTGGCTCACAGCTTCGCCGGCCCGGTCGCGGATGCCCTGGCCCTGCCGCTCGTAATCCCGGAAGCCCGGTTCGCCGGACCCGATCGAGCGCCGGCCGTACTCGTCGTAGCTGTAGCCGTAATCGTAGCCACCGCGGCCGTATCGCTCGTCGGCGTAATACCGGTCGCGGCTGCGCCGGTCTTCGCTGAAGCGCCGCATGTCGCGGTTCCCCGACCGGTTCCGGCTTTCCATGAATAGCCAACCCAGACCGACGGCGGCCAACACAGCCGGCGCCGGATTATGCTTAACGGTCTCGAACACGTCGTTACCTGCTCCTTTCACCTTCCACGTCACATCGTCTGCAGCGTCCTCAACCCGGCCGATCGTCGCCCGTCGAACCGAGCCGATGGCCTCCTCACGGATGCGCTGAGGGTTCAGCTTCTCTTGTATTGCGCTGATCGTTTCCGTCATGTCGTCGCGCGTCTGCTGGATTTCCGCCCGAATGGCTTCTGGGTCATCCTGAGCCGCGCCGGCATTCATTTTGCTTGACTCTGCAGCCATTCCTTGTTCTCCCTCATGCTCTTTGCCGTTTGTTCCGGCTTCAGCTTCTCCGGTTTCAGGTCGCCCAAGCCCTTCTGGAGAACCAGGTAACCGATCAAAGCCACAATCACTCCAACCACCAGCGCGGCCACCCAGATCGGCACTACATTTCCGAGCACGAGGATGATCCCGGCGATGATCGCCAGAAGCCCCGCATACACGACAAAGCCGCCGACTGCGACGAAGCCTATGGCCTTACCTGCCTGCTTCCCCTTCTCCGCCGCTTCGGTCTTCGCCAGGCGTACTTCCTGCGAGATCAGCGTCCGCGTCTGGTTATTCAGCTCGTTCAGCAGCTCCCCGAGGGAACGATCTTCCATCACTTCGCGCATGCCACATCCTCCTCCGGCGCTCAGGCCTGGCTGGATCCGGCGCCGCGATCCGTCAATTCGTCCTCATCCGACTGCCATGCTGCGTCGTCCAGGTGGCTCTCGCCTTCGCCTGTGTAGCGCTGCTGTCGTCCGGTAGCCGTGCGCTCGCGCCCCAGGCTCATGTCGCCCGAGCTGGCCCCGTAGACGTCGCCTGAAGCCGTGCTCCGGTATCCGCCCGTGCCCGTGCTCCGGTAATCGATGCCCTCGCTGCCCCAGCTTCCGCGATCGTAGCTGGCGTCGCCAAACTGCCGCTGGCCGTAGTTCCGCCCGTACTCCGAGCGATACCGGTAGTCGCCGTAGTCCTGGTTGCCCATCTGCGACCGGCGGCCCGACGCCTTCAGGAAGCGTGCTGCGAGCAAACCGAGGAGCACCGCGCCGCCCAGGAAAACCTCGGGCTCGCGGCGGGCGAAGTCTTCCGCCTCTGAGAAGAGTTGGTCGACGCTCTTGTTCCGCAGTTGCTCCGAGAGGTGATCGACGGTGTCCGCTGCGCGGTGGGCATACTGGCCCAGAGCGCCTTGGTCCCCGCCGTCCAAGTTGTCGCCCGTTTGGCGCAGCGCGTGCGCGACGCCGCCGAGCGAATCCGCCGCCCGGCTCTTCTGCTGGTCCATCATCTGGAACGCGTTGCCACGCACCTGGTCCATGGCCTGCCCGGTCTGCTGCCGCGCTTGATCCATCACGTCATCGGCCTTGCGCGCGACGTCGCTCTTTGCCTGCTCCATACCCTGCTGGCCTTCTCCACCCATCGATCCGTAACCACTCATCTGCTGTACCTCCTCATATCGGTCCGGCGTTTGCCGGACACTCCACGTCTGCAATCCGCCACAAACTCGCGCGGACGCTCGACAACCAGTACACCTAGTATCATCATAGTATCAACTTCCAGTGATCAACATAACTGTTGTTACAATCGAATTGTTCCCGAGAGGATAAAAAAGATCCGGTCTACCTGTGAGTGAGGTAGACCGGATCCGCCTGTCGATCCCTGCTTGCTGGAACGGTTAGGGCCGCCAGGCCATTTTTTCCCAGAACCACACCGGCAGCACGTCGGCATCCACGAGCTTGGTCGACTCGCCGCCTTCGGCAGGCATGACGTAGATCGCCCACTTGCCGCTGCGGTCTGCGGGGTATTCCCGCCGCCCGGCGGTCTATACCCTCCTTACCCACAACCGGAACCCTTCCTGCCGGCTGACCACCACGGGCTCGCCGCCGGTCAGGACCCCGGATTCCGATTCCGCCTCCCAAAGCTCGCCGTTCACCAGCACGAACCCAAGGGGCTGCAGCGCACCCCTCGCGACCCCGTGCATCCCCACCATGCTCGTCATGCCCGCGGTGGCAGGGCGCCGCCGAATCGCAAGCGCTTTCGCGACGGCAAAGGCGAAGAACGCGCCCGTCCCGAGTGCGGAAATGACGATTGACGGCCAGGGCACGGCCACGTCCGACGTGTTGTAGAGCAGATACAGGCCGAATGCGAAGGCCGCGATCCCGCCGGCCGTCAGTGCGCCGTGCCTCGGCGCCTTGATGTCCAGCACGAACAGCACGACTGCCAGCAGCACGAAGCCCAGGCCGGTCCAGTTGGCATTGATCGTGCCGAGCGCGTAAAACGCCAACAGGACGCAGATCACGCCAATGATGCCCGCCGCATATCCGCCGGGGCTTGATAGCTCGAACAGGATCGCATTGATCCCGATGGTCAGCAGGATCGCGGCCAGCGCGGGGTTCGTCACCTGGTTGATCAGGTCCTCCACCGGGGTCAGCGGCACTTCCTCGACCGGTGCGTCGCTCACGTCGAGCGTCACGGGCCGCCCCAACACCGTCACCGAGCGGCCGTCAAGCTGGCGGAGCAGGTCGTCCAGGCTCGGCGCGATGATGTCGACGACTCCCAGCTCGTGCGCCTCCTGAGCCGTCGCTGCCGCAGCCTCGGACACCGCCTTTTCCGCCCACGCGGCCGCCTTTTCCCCCCGCCGGTTCGCCAGGTTCTTGATATCCGCGACCAGGATGTTGATTGCTTTGGCCTTGGCCGTCTCGCCCAGGTCCTGCCCCTCGCCGCTGATCGGGCTGGCCGCGCCGATGCTGCTGCCCGGCGCCATTGCCGCGACATGCGCGGCCAGGGTGATGAACGTCCCCGCTGATCCCGCGTGCGCGCCGCTTGGCGCCACCCAAACGACAATCGGCACGCTTGACGCGGTCATCCGCTGAGTGATGCCGGTCGTGATGTCGACGGAGCCGCCCGGCGTATCCAGCTCGATGATCAGCGCCGCGGCGCCTTGCGCCTCCGCATCGTCGATCGCGCGGCTGATGTAGGACGCGAGCACGGGTGTGACCGGCCCGTGGAACTTTGCCAGCTTGACAACGCCGGTCGATTGCGACGAGGCCTGTCCGGCTGCGAGGAGAATGATAAGCGCCAGGAGGACGGCAAGACGAGCGCGAGCAGGGTTTTCGGATCGCGTCATAGCATTGACTCCCGCGCGATCATAGCATACACTACGCCCCCAGGTCAACGCATCGACGCGATTCAGGCCTGACGGTTCAACGTGGCATACATCATCGACGGGCACAACCTGATCGGCGTCCTGCCGAACATTTCGCTGGCCCAGCCGGACGACGAAGCCCGGTTGATCGACCAGCTGCTGTCCTACCGCGCCCGGGGCGGGGGCGAAATGGTCGTCTTCTTTGATGGCAACCCTCTCAGTGCCGCTCGCCAGCCCCACGGCCCGGCGAAGGCCGTCCCCTCCCGGCCCGGCATGGAAGTACGCTATGCGCCGGCAGGCAAGACCGCCGACGATGCGATCGTGGATTTTCTGCGCAGCAGCCGCCAGCCAGGTCAATACGCGGTGGTCACGAACGATGCAGGCCTTATCGCCCGCGTGAAAAGTCTCGGCGCCAGCGTGCTGCGTGCGAGCGAATTCGCGGCGCAGATGGCTCGGCCGCCACGAGCAGGCAAGTCGTCAAAACATTCCCCAGTCCCCATCGGGGAAGCGCCCGCACCCGATCCCCGCGCGCCGGATTCGCGGATTTGTATGATGAGTTCCTGGTCGCCGAACGCGCGGCAAAGCAGTCGGGGCGGCCCAAAGTGGATATCGCCACCCTCGATCGACCGCCTATACACCGGCGATCCGCAGTTGCAGGAACAGTCCGCCAGGGCTTTGGGCCAGTCGCGCGATCCCAGGGCAGTTGCCCCCTTGCGCGACGCGCTCACTTCGAAAGACGCCGGCCTGCGGGCTGCCGCAGCTCTGAGTCTCGGGACGCTTCGCAACCAGGCGCCCATTGCGCGATCTCATCGCCCTGCTTCAGAACGACGGCAACAGCATGGTCCGTGAAGCCGCCGCGCAGGCGCTCGGCTCGATCGGCAGCGCAAAGGCCGTGCCCGCCCTGCAGGTAGCCGCTGCGGACGATCCGAAGAGTAAGGTCCGCAAGGCCGCCCACGCCGCACTCGAGGCCATCGGCGCGCGGCGCTCCTGACACAATTCTCTGCATATCCTCTGATTGTAATCACCCTCTCTTGTTGACGCGCACCCCGCCCGTTTAGAATGCGTCCAATGTTAGAACGATTCTAAATTGGACATTGGCGCATGAACCGTACGGATGAATTGATTGAGGCGCTCCGCGCGACGGGTTACCGTATCACGACACAACGCGCGGAGATCTGCCGCGCGCTGGCCGAGAGCAAGGAGCACCCGTCGCCGCAGGCCATCTACAAGCAAGTCGAGCGCGAAGTTCCCGGGCATCAGCCAGGCCACGGTATACAACACCCTGGCAGTCTTGCGCGATCTCGGCGAGGTAGTCGAGGTGGGACTCGGGCAGGATCGCACCCACTACGAACCTGACCCCACGCCGCACGCAAACCTGATCTGCATTCGCTGTGGCAAGATCGAGGACGTCGACGACCCGCGCGTCGCCGCGCTCAGCGAGAATCTCGCTTCGATGCAAGGTCTGCGCGTCCGGGCCGCGCACATGGACATATTTGGCTTCTGCCATGAGTGCGAGGCCGCCGTCGATAGCCGCCGCAGTAGTGATGAGGAGTGAGATGAATCGTGAGTTGATGGAGAGTGGCGAGTTGATTCCGTTGAGTGGTGGACCGCATGAGGATGGTAAGCCGGGTGAGTGTGCTGAGTATCTGCTGGATATCCTCGATGCGGATGAAGGGGTCGTCGGCGTCGACTTCGACACCGGCTCGACCCGCTTGAGCGTCCGGTACGACGCGGCCGTCCTTCCCGCGCATCGTGCCGACCAAATCGCGGAGGCCATCGGTGCCCGGTTGGCGGCGCATCAAGGGCTTTGCCTTATCCGCGACAGCGGGGGTGGCTGCGAGTCCTGCACTGCCACTCTTGAGAGCGGGCTGCGGATGCGCGGTCGCACCCTGGCAAACGTGATGGTCGGCCCGGGCCGCCTCGCGCTCGCCGCCGGGCCCGTCATCCAGCCTGCCGAGGTCTCGCGCCCGGTTCGGCGCTCTAGAGGACCTTGACCGGCAGGTCCCGTTCTGGCGGCGGTGGGATCAGAACCGCTGGCAGATCGTGCTCACCGCGCTGACGGCCTTCTTTATTGTCGCAGGCTGGATCGGCTCCGCCCTCGGGCTCCCGCAGGCCGCTTCCAACGCACTCTTCATCGCCGCCTACACCACCGGTGGCTGGTTCGGCGTGCAGGCCGGCCTGGAAGACCTGCGGAAGCGCATCGTCAACGTCGACCTCCTCATGGTTCTCGCGGCGCTCGGCGCCGGCGCCATCGGCCAGTGGCGCGAAGGCGCGATCCTGCTGTTCCTGTTTTCGCTCAGCAACACCCTTCAGACCTATGCGATGGACCGCAGCCGGCAGGCGATCACGGCCCTGATGCAGCTCCGTCCCGAGGAAGCGCTCGTCCGTCGCGGGCAGACGGAGGTGCGGATTCGCGTGGAGCGGCTGCGCCTCGGCGACCGGGTGATCGTCAAGCCCGGGGAGCGGATTCCGATTGACGGCACGGTCGCGGCCGGGGAGTCCGCCGTCGACCAATCGACCATCACCGGCGAGTCGATGCCGGTCGACGTGGCGGTCGGCTCCTCGGTCTATGCGGGCACGCTAAATGCCCGCGGTGCGCTGGAAATCGACGTTACGAAGCTCGCGCATGAGAGCACGATTGCGCGCATCGTCGAGCTGGTCGAGAGCGCCCAAGGCGAGAAGGCGCGCACCCAGCGGTTCCTGGACAAGTTCGAGCAGAAGTATGCGCTCGGCGTCATTGGTGCGACGGTCCTTGCCATCCTGGTTCCCTTGCTCCTGGGCCACCCCTTTGGGCCTACGTTCTACCGGGCCATGACGCTGCTCGTGGTCGCCAGTCCTTGCGCGCTCGTCATCTCGACGCCCGCGTCGATCCTTTCGGCCATCGCCAATGCGGCCCGCCAGGGCATTCTGTTCAAGGGCGGCGTTCACCTGGAGAACATGGCCGGCGTCCGTGCCGTTGCGTTCGACAAGACCGGCACCCTCACTCGTGGCAAACCGGTCGTCACTGATATCGTTCCCACAGCCGGCCACACGGCCGACGAATTGTTGGCGTTGGCAGCCGGCCTCGAAGCCCGGTCCGAGCACCCGCTCGCGCTAGCCATCGTGAGCGAGGCCCGCCGGCGCGGCCTGCATTACACCCCGGCCGCCAGCTTCAGCGCCGTCACGGGCCGGGGCGGCCGCGCGGTGCTCGGCGAGAGAACGTACCTCCTCGGGAATCGGGAGCTCTTTGCTGCGTGCAACGAGTGCGGTGCAGCTCTGCCAGGCGATATCGAGGACCGGATGACTCGAGCTCGAGGCATCGGGCAAGACGGCCATGCTCATCGGCGACGAGTTGAGCGGAGAGATCATGGGCATTCTCGCCGTCGCTGATCAGGTGCGGCCCGAGAGCCGGCAGACGGTCGAGAAGTTGCGCCGGCTAGGCGTCCAGCGGATCGTCATGCTGACCGGGGACAACGAGCGGGTCGCGGGCGCAATTGCGGCCCAGACCGGCGTCGACGCGTTCTACGCCGGGCTGTTGCCCGAAGACAAGGTCCGGGTCGTGCGAGAGCTAACCGCGCAGTACGGATCGGTGGCGATGGTCGGCGACGGGGTCAACGATGCGCCGGCGCTGGCTGCCGCAAACGTCGGGATCGCGATGGGCGCGGCCGGCAGCGACGTGGCGCTGGAAACCGCCGACGTGGTTCTGATGTCGGACGACCTGACCAAGATCCCCTACGTCAAGGCCCTCAGCAGCCGCGCGCAGCGCGTCGTCTGGCAAAACCTCGGCTTCGCCATGTTCGTCATTGCAACGCTGGTCATCTCAAACCTCGTCGTGGGCGTGCCGTTGCCGCTCGGGGTTGTCGGCCACGAGGGTTCCACCCTGATCGTCGTGGCAAACGGCCTCCGCCTGCTGCGGGGTGCGGGCATCTGAACCATTAGCACGCGCTGCCACGAAAAAGACCTCCGGGGTTCTTGGCCCTCGGAGGTCCGGCATCGCAGAGATCGGGCTCTTATAGAGCATCAACCTATGACATCCCCTAATCCCCGCAAAACGGTGCCTGTGCGACTTCGGGTTGATTGATCTATCAGTAGTTGCTGCTTCCCACCAGGGGCAGGCTGCGGCGCATGATCGCATAGTTTTCCAGCGCGCGCCCCGCGCCGAGCGCCACGCAAGCGAGGGGCTGCTCGGCGACAAACGCCGGCACGCCCGTCTCCTTGGTCACCAGCCGGTCGATGTTCCGCAGTTGCGCGCCGCCACCGCTGAGCACCATCCCCCGGTCGATGATGTCGGCGGCCAGTTCGGGCGGGGTCTTTTCGAGCGTCTGGCGGATCACGCCGATCATCGCTGACAGCGGCTCGGCCATCGCCTCGGTGATTTCCCCCGACGTGAGCATTATCGTCTTGGGCAGCCCGGCCACCTGGTCCCGGCCGCGGACTTCCATCTCGAGTTCCTCTGTCAGCGGCATCGCGCTCCCAATCGTCAGCTTGATCTCTTCTGCCGTTTGCTCGCCGATAATCAGGTTATACTTCTTCCGGACATAGCCGATAATGGACTCGTCCGTCCTGATGCCGCCCACTCGCACGCTGGACCAAACCACGATGTCGTTCATCGAAACGACTGCGGCTTCGGTCGTTCCGCCGCCCAAATCCACGACCATGTTGCCCGTCGGCGTGCCGATCGGCAAGCCCGCGCCGTACGCGGCCGCCAGCGGCTCCGGGATCAGGTAGGCCTCGCGCACCCGCCTGCACGGCCGCGTCATGGACCGCCCGGCTCTCGACGCTCGTGACGCCTTTAGGGATGCTGATCATCACGCGCGGCTTGAACATCCCCGGGCTGCGCCCGACGACCTTCCGGATGAAGTAACGCAGCATCGCTTCGGTAACCACGTAATCCGCGATCACGCCGTCGCGCATCGGCCGCGCCACCTCGATGCTCTCGGGCGACCGGCCGATCATATCGCGCGCTTCCTGGCCCACGGCGACGATCTTGTTATCCCTAATGGAGATAGCGACGACCGAAGGCTCGCGCAGCACGATACCCCGGCCGCTGACGTATACCAAGACATTGACCGTGCCGAGATCAATGCCGACGAGTCGTTCGAACATGATGGCTCCTGGATGAGGTCCCCGTATGGCGAGGCGTAAAGCACGCGTTACAGCGCAGCCGCCGGATGGGGGTCTTGTGAATTATACGTCAGTGAGAAGAGCCGCGCAAAACAGCGCCATCATATATTCTTAGCGAACCGCGACAACTCGACGGTTGACATCTCGCCTGCGAACCGCTACTATGACTATAGTCATGACCATAGTCGGAGGGCCATATGGTGGCGCAAAGGGTTTCCAAGACTAAGCTGAAGGCTCGCATGTTGGAGCTATTTCGTGACCTGCAAGAAAACGGGGGCGAAATCATAGTCACCGAGCGGGACAAGCCGGTGTTGCGGATTGTTCCGTACACAGAGAAGAAGTCGGTGGAGGAGTTGTTCGGGGAGTACCGCGGCACGTTTGTGTACACGGAAGACCCCGACACACCGACCACGGATGAGTGGCCCCAGCTGCTATGATCATGCTCGATTCCTCGGCCCTGATTCTGTGGTTGAACGGCGAAGAAGAGCTCTCGCCTGCTGCGCTGGCCGCGATTAAAACGGCTGACCGGCGTGTAATCAGCTCGATATCCATTTGGGAGATTGCGCTCAAGGTGAAGCAAGGGCGTCTCTTGATGCGCCTGACCCCCGACCAGCTTGCGGGCACTCTCAGCCAGGCAAAAGATGTGGAGATAGTCTCTGTAGACGCACAGACCTGGGTCGACAGTGTCAGCCTCGACTGGGATCACCGTGACCCTGCCGATCGTGTCATCGTCGCCCTGGCTCGCCGGTTCAATTGTCCGATAGTCACATCGGATCGCCGGATTCAGTCCTACTACGGCCAGACCGTGTGGTAGGGCAAGGAAAAAGAAGCGGCCGGGGTGACTGCCCCGGCCGCTAATCTCGTCTCGTCGCCTATTATTCCAACCGCGACGTGTTGTCCTGTCCAGGTCCTGTCGTCCCGCGCCAGCCGCCCTGTCGCCGGCCCACCCGCAGCCGGATCTGGCTCCGTCGCAGCTGCATTTCCAGCCCTGCTCGCTCTTCGCGCGTGACCCCCTGGGCCAGCAGCTCCTCGGCACGCCGCGGGCCGCCTCTGCGCGCTGAACGTCGATCTCGTCGGACCGTTCGGCCGTGCGAGCCAGGATCGTGACCTGGTTCGGCAGCACTTCCATCCAGCCGCCGCTGACCGCGAAAAACAGGTCATCCTGTCCCTCGCGCTTCACCCACACCTCGCCCGGCGCCAGCACCGTGATCAGCGGCGCGTGTCGCGGCAGGATGCCCAGCTCGCCGTCGATGCCGGGGGCCAAGATTTCGTTCACCTCACCGGAGAAGACCATGTGGTCCTGCGACACAAAGTCCAGGCGCACCGTACCCATCGGCCTACCCTCTCAGTTCCTTGGCCTTCTCAACCGCCTCGTCAATCGTGCCCACCATGTAGAAGGCTTGCTCGGGCAGATCGTCGTACTTGCCGTCCAGGATGCCGCGGAAGCCGGCCATACTGTCCGAGAGCTTGACGTACTTGCCCGACCGGCCCGTGAAAGCTTCCGCCACGAACATCGGTTGGGTCAGGAAGCGCTGCATCTTGCGCGCTCGCGCCACGGTCAGCTTGTCGTCTTCCGACAGCTCTTCGACGCCGAGGATCGCGATGATGTCCTGCAGGTCCTTGTAGCGCTGCAGCGTGCGCTGGACCGCGCGCGCCACTTGGTAGTGCTCGTCGCCCACGATCAGCGGATCCAGGATGCGACTCGTCGATGCGAGCGGATCGACCGCGGGGAATAGCGCCTGCTCGGCCAGCGACCGTTCGAGGCTGATCGACGCGTCAAGGTGCGCGAACGTCGTTGCGGGCGCCGGGTCGGTGTAGTCGTCTGCAGGCACGTATACCGCCTGCATCGACGTGATCGACCCGGTCTTGGTCGACGTGATCCGCTCCTGCAGCTCGCCCATGTCCGTGCCCAGCGTAGGCTGATAGCCCACCGCCGACGGCAGGCGGCCGAGCAATGAGGACACCTCGGAACCGGCCTGGACAAAGCGGAAGATGTTGTCGATGAAGAGCAGCACGTCGCGGCCCTGGTCGCGGAAATATTCCGCCATCGTGACGCTCGTCAGGCCGACCCGCAGGCGTGCGCCCGGCGGCTCGTTCATCTGCCCGAACACCATCACGGTGCTGGAGATAACCCCCGAGTCACGCATTTCGTGCCACAGGTCGTTGCCCTCACGGCTGCGTTCACCCACCCCTGCGAACACCGAGTAGCCCGAGTGGAACTTGGCGATGTTGTGGATAAGCTCCTGGATGATGACCGTCTTGCCCACACCCGCGCCGCCGAAGATGGCGGTCTTGCCGCCCTTGGTGAACGGCGCAATCAAATCGATCACCTTGACGCCGGTCTCGAACACCTCAGCCTGAGTCGACTGGTCCACAAAGGAAGGCGCCGGGCGGTGGATCGGGTAATAGTCGGCTGCGTCTACCGGTGCATCGGTGTCGATGGCGTCGCCTAGGACGTTGAAGATGCGGCCGAGAGTGCCCGGGCCCACGGGAACCTTGATCGGCGCGCCGGTGCCGATGATATCCATGCCACGGCGCAAGCCGTCAGTACTGGACATGGCCACCGCGCGCACCCAACCGCCGCTCGTCTGGCCCTGTACCTCGCAGACCAGCCGGCCGCCGCCGTCGAGAGGGATCTCTAGTGCGTCAAAGACGTTCGGCAGTTCGGCCGGGTCGAAGGCTGCGTCCAGCACCGGCCCGATAATCTGCATGATTTTTCCCTTTGCACCACTCTTGGCCATGTCTCAACTCCAGTGCTCAGCTATAACCAACCTCCGTGGTTTTATCGTCACGGAGTGACGCAACCTCGGAGGTTTTTGGCATGAATGCTATGCTGCGGTGAGCGCCGAGGCGCCGCCGACGATATCGAGTAGTTCCTTGGTGATGCCTTCTTGCCGCGCCTTGTTATACGACAGCGTCAGCTCGCCAATCAGGTCGTTCGCGGCATCGGTCGCATTCCGCATGGCGACCATGCGGGCCGATTCCTCGCTTGCAATCGACTCGTAGACGGCTTGCAGGATTTGCAGTTCGGTCAGCCCGCGCAGCACCTCGCTGAGGATGGTCTGCGGGTCCGGCTCGAAAATGTAGTCAGTGGCAACTTCTGGAAGCGATTCGTCGGGAACGATGGGCAGAAGCTGCGTGACCATTGGCTCCTGGCGCAGGGTCGATACGAACTTGGTATACGCCATATACACCGAGTCGAACTGCTCCAAAATGAAATCCTCGAGCAGAATACCGGCGACCGGTGCGATGTCGTTGCTCGAAGGGCGAGTGCCCAACCCCGTAAACTCAGCGCGTAGTGGCGGTCCGTGGCGCAACATCAGGTCGCGCCCCTTACGCCCAACCGTCACGACGTTCACGTCGATGCCTGCGCCTTCCCAGATCTCGATCTGTTCGAAGGCCTTGCGCAGTATATTCGCGTTGTAGGCGCCCGCTAAACCCCGGTCGCCGGTTATCAGCAGGAGCGCCACTTTCCTCACGTCCCGCTGCTTGAGTAAGGGTTGCTCTACACCCTCGGAACGCAGCCGCGCGAGGTGCGTCAACACCACCCAGGAACGCTCTGCATACGGCCGGGTGGCCAGGACTTGCTGTTGTGCCTTACGCATTTTCGCCGCAGACACCGTCTCCATCGCCTTGGTCACCTTGGCGATGTTCTTGACGCTCCGGATGCGGCGACGAATTTCGCGTGTGCTGGGCATAGGCTGCCTACTTCTGCGTCAGGAACATCTGGTTGAAGTCCTGGATCGCGATCTTCAGGCCGTTGGTCGTGTCGTCGTCCAGCTTCTTCGCGCTCGCAATCGTCCGCCCGAGGTTCGGATGCGTGGCGCGCATATACTTGACGAAGCGATCCTGCCAGTCGGCAATTTGCTCGGTTGGCACCTTGTCCAGGAAGTTGTTCGTCACCGCGTAAAACACCATCACCTGGTCTTCCAACGGCCACGGCTGGTACTGCGGCTGCTTCAGGATTTCCGTGATGCGCTGGCCTCGGTCCAGCTGGCGTTGGGTCGCCGGATCGAGATCCGAGCCGAACTGTGCGAAGGCCGCCAGTTCGCGGAACTGCGCCAGCTCCAGCTTCATCTTACCCGCGACCTGCTTCATTGCCTTGGTCTGCGCGTTGCCACCGACACGGCTGACCGAGAGGCCGGGGTTGACAGCCGGGCGGATGCCCGCGTAGAACAGGTCGCTTTCCAGGAAGATCTGGCCGTCGGTGATCGAGATGACGTTCGTCGGGATGTACGCCGAAATATCGCCCGCCTGCGTCTCGATGATCGGTAGGGCCGTAAGGGAGCCGCCGCCGTACTCCGGCGCCATGCGCGCCGCTCGCTCCAGAAGCCGGCTGTGCAAATAGAAGACATCGCCGGGGTAGGCCTCGCGTCCGGGAGGGCGGCGCAGCAGCAGGGACACCTGCCGGTAGGCCTGCGCGTGCTTGGAGAGGTCATCGTAGACGATCAGCGCGTCCTTGCCCTGCTCCATGAACTCCTCGCCGATCGCGCAGCCCGTGTACGGCGCAATATACTGCAGGGCCGCCGGTTCGGCCGCCGTCGCCGCGACAACGACAGTGTATTTCATGGCGTCGAACTTCTCCAGCGTCGCCACAACCTGCGCGACCTGGCTCAGCCGCTGCCCGACAGCCACATAGATGCAGATCAGATCCTGGCCCTTTTGGTTGATGATGGTGTCCACCACCAGGGCCGTCTTGCCCGTCTGCCGGTCGCCGATGATCAGTTCGCGTTGCCCGCGGCCAATGGGGATCATCGCGTCAATCGCTTTGATGCCGGTTTGCACGGGGGTATCGACGCTCTTGCGCGCAACTACGTTGGGCGCGATGCGCTCGACCGGCCGGAACTTGTCCGTCGCGATCGGGCCCTTGCCGTCAATCGGAATGCCCACCGCGTTGATTACGCGGCCGATCATGGCATTCCCAACCGGCACCGAGACAATGCGCCCGGTCGAGCGGACCAGCTGGCCCTCGGCGATATCCGAGTAATCGCCCATGATAATCACGCCAACGTTGTCCGCTTCGAGGTTCAGAACGATGCCCAGCGTGCCGTTTTCGAACTCCACGAGTTCGGCCGAGCGAGCGTGGGTCAAACCGCTAAGGCGTGCAATTCCGTCACCTACGGAGAGCACCGTGCCCACGTCCACGGCGCGCGTCGGCGCCTGGAAATTCAGAATTTGCTGCTTAAGCTGTGCGACAAGATCGTCGGTCTGTACAGCCATTGCCATCCCCTTTTTGTCTGGGGCGTGCTACACACGCCTCGTGTCCTTCACGCCCGCCGGCTACGCGCCCGTCGTCACACCGAGTGTCTGCTTCAACGCCGCCAGCCGCGCTGCCACGCTGCCATCGATCAGCTTGTCGCCGACACGGATGATCATGCCGCCCAGAATCCCGCTGTCGACCTTGTACTCGTAGGCCAGGTTGCCGCCGTACTGGTTGGCCAACTTCGCCTCCAGCACCTTGCACTGATCCGCTGCCAGCGGGGTCGCGGTGGTGACCTCAACCAGCGTGGGCCCGGCCCCGGTCTGCTGCATGCGCGTGCGCAGCAGCGTGATGACCTCGCCGAGCATCGGCAGATCGCCGTGCTGTAGCAGCGTGTACAGCAGGTTGCGGGCCATCGGATCGACGCCATCGATCAGGATGCCCTCGAGCGCGGCCTGCCGCTCGGCAAAATCTACGTCGGTCGACTGCAACCGCTGCAGCAGGGCCGGCTGCTGGGCCAACACCTGCGCCGTCGCGGTCAGTGACCCGAGCAGCCGCTCGAACGTCGCCTCATAAAACGCAGTGGCGTAGTTGTGCGCGCGATCGCCGGTGTTCATCGCATCACTTGCCCAATTCCGCCAGCACCTGGTCGACCAGCTTCCGCTGCGCCGCCGCATCTACCGCACCGCCGAGCACCTTCTCGGTTGCGGCCATTGACAGGCTGGCAATCTGGCTCTGAACCTCCGACAGGAGACGCCCCTTTTCCGCTTGAGCTTCCTCGTGCGCCTTCAGGCGGATCGCGTCAGCTTCGCGCCGCGCCTCGGCCTCGATCTCGGCGCGCACCTTCTCGCCCGCCTGCGCCGCCTGGCCGATAATCTCCTGCGCCTTGCGCTGTGCCTCAGCGATGTGCCGGTCGTAGTCCTGCTGCGCCCGGGCTGCAGCCTCGCGCGCCGCATCCACGTCCGCCATGCTCTTCGCGATGCGGTCCCGGCGTTCGGCCAATACGCGCTGGATAGGTTTATACAGCAGGGCCGTCAACAACACCACCATCAGCGTGAAGTTGACGATCTGCGAAACAAGCAGTGACAGGTTAATGCCGAGGTTTTCCAAGTGGCCTCCTTTGGCATTGAAGATTGAAGATCAAAGATTGAAGATTAGGCCAATCTGCAATTTTCAATCTGCAATCCGCAATCGCCTAGACGAACTTGATAATCAGAGCGACCACCAGGGCGTAAATCGCGATCGCTTCGGCGAAGGCCATGCCCAGGATCATGTTAGTTCGCACGATGTCGGCAGCTTCAGGGTTGCGCCCCATGGCTTCCATGGCCTTCGCGCCCACCAGGCCAACGCCGATGCCGGGGCCAATCGCGCCCAGGCCGATCGCCAGCGCCGTCCCAAGCTGCTTCATAGCTTCTGCGTCCATGTGTGTCTCCTCTCGCTGTATCAAATAGATGACGGGTGACGGATGAAACGGATTTACGATTGAGCCGGCTTCGCCTGCGGCTCGCTTGCATGAGCTTCCACCCCCCGCGGCTCGGCGCCGTGGTGTTCGCCCCCATGGCCTTCGGTTGCCATGCTGATGAACACGACCGCGAGCATCATGAACACCGCTGCCTGGATGAACCCGACGAAGAGCTCCAGCCCGTAGAACGGCAGCGAGGCGATATAAGGGATCAGGAAGGCCATGACCAACAGCAGGACTTCGCCGGCAAAGACGTTGCCAAATAGACGGAAGGAGAAAGAGAGCAGGCGGGAGATTTCGCTGATGATCTCCAGGATGCTGACGAAGATGCCGATCACGCCCATCAGCACGCCCTGCTTGAAGCCGCTGAGATCAAAGAATTTCTTGAAGTACGCGCCGCGCTGTGCTTTGACCCCAAAGTACTGTGTCAGGACCACCGTCACGACTGCCAGCGCCAGGGTGAAGTTCAGGTCCGCCGACGGGGCGCGCAGCCATGGGACGACGATGTATCCTTCTCCGGGAGGGGCAGGGGTTGCCGTCAGGACCGCGCCGTCAGCAACGTAACCGGCCGTCCCCTCGCCATGCGGGTGCTCCAGCCAGCCAATCGTTCCGACGCCGGGCAGCAGGCCCGAGTAGTTAGCAAACAGCACAAAGATGAAGATCGTCGCAATAACGGGGAAGAGCTTAGCGGTCCAGGAGCCGGCCACGCTGCGGGTCATGTTATACAGCGCTTCGATCAACATCTCGAAGACGTTCTGCACGCCGCCAGGCACCAGGTCCTCGTTCTTGGCCGTGCTCAGGTCTTTCGGGATCCGGCGCGTGGCGAGCAGTGCGAGCACGATCAGCAGGATCATGACCAGCCAGGTCGTCAGCAGGCTGTTGGTGATCACAAAGGACCCGATGTGGAAGACCGGCTCTGCGGCAAGCGACACGACCGGGGCTGGGATCTTGAGTCCCAGAGCGGACGAGATGGCAAACAAGGCGATAATTCCGACGAGGATGATGATATTGCGGACGGTGAAGAGCCTTTTAAGCACGATGCCTAATCCTCCTTATCGTCTACGCGCTCTTGCGGCTGCGAGCCGGCCGGCTGGTCGACCGAGGGCGGCCGGTCGCCAAGAGCGTCAATGGTTCGTGTTGCAATACGCACCGCGCCAATGGTGCTCGCCAGAATACCGATCACTGCGCCTATGATGATGAACAACGGAGCTGTGCCAAGACGGCGGTCCAAGAATACACCAAGACCCAGCGGGACTAATGTGGAAAGGGCCACAATCCATCCCATTTGAAGCAAGGGTGTAGAAGACAGCAAATCCTTCACCGGCCGCGCCCCGAGTCACCCGTCTGTTGATCGGCCGATTATAGCAGGTAGTGCCCCCGGACGCAAATCGGGACTGCCTCTTTTTACACTATCTTGTTGCTTAATGCAGGTCCGCCGGCCCTCTATCAATCCCCGTAGTTGATCCTCCGCCCGCGGCCGCGCGTGCCGCGCCGCCGCCTTAGCATCATGTCGTCTTCGCTCGCTTTGCGTAAGGCCTCGATCGGCACCTCCGCCCGGTTGGTCTCGCCGAGGAAACGGACGAGGATCCGGACGCGCTCCGCCGGCCCGAGCGGCCCCTGGAACACCCCGCGCAGACCCGCCAGCGGCCCGCTGTCGATAACCACCGTGTCCCCCGGCTTGAACGAATGTTTGACAATCCCGCCTGCGGACTCGATTTCGTCAAGCTCGCGCGCCATCATCTGGATCGCTTCCTCGCTCAGCACCGCGGGCTTCCCCGCGAACGAAACGATCCGGCGCAGCCCGGGTAGGAACTGCAGCTTATCGACGTCGACCTCCGAGAGGTCGCAATATACGAACAGGTAGGACGGAAAGAGGGGCTGCGCGCGCCCCTGGGGCCCCGCAGGCGGAAGGAGCGGCAGAAAGAACTGAAAGCCGCGGGCTTCCAGTGCGCGGCCGACCTGCGCTTCGGCGTTCGGCTTCGTGTAAAGTGCATACCAGGCATCCATAAGGCGCCTACTCTATCACGCTCTTGGAAATCGTGTCAACGCAGCGCCGTCTTCTCCGACAGACGGTACACCATCACCGCAAGCGCGTGCCCGGTCTGCCGGAAGCCGAGCGACTCGTACAGGCTGCGCGAGACGCGGTTGCTGGCCTGGGTGTTGAGCGCCAGCCCCGGCGTGTTCAGGTCGCGCGCAAACCGGACCGCGTCCACCACCAACTGCCGCCCGATGCCCCGCCCTCGATACTCCGGGTCCGTGGCAACGCGAATCAGGTGCGCGTAGTTCCCCGACAGCCCGGTCGTCGTAATGGCGAACCCAACCGGGCGCCCGTCGAGCTCTGCCACCACCGACCGGTCGGACGTCAACATCCACCCCAGCACCGACCGAGTCGTCGTACTGCCAGAAGGGGCCGAACGCCAGCGCATTGATTCTGAGCACGCTGTCCCCGTCCGCCGGCCGCCCGGGCCTGATGACCGCGGGCATGTCGCTCGGCAGCCGCCGCAGGTGCTCCGTGTGCGCGTAGGTGAGCACCTCGTCTTCCTCGACAAAACCCGCGCGCACCAACCCGTCCCGCAGCCACCCCGCCGGCGCCAGGCAGACAATGCCGGTGCCGCCGGCCTGCTGGAGCAGGGGCACGGCCGCGTGCACGAGCAAGTGCCAGCGTCCCATCGTCCGGCCGTTCCCTTCGATCGCGGCCAGGTTCAGGTCGGCCCAGGTCTCGCCCCCGGGACCGGCCGGCGCCCTCAGGTGCAGGCCGAGAAAACCGTGGGCCTCGCCGCGCACGAGCGCGATCGTGCTCAGGCCATTGTGCAGCAACTCCATCTGATCGTCGAGCGCCGCGCTGCCGTGCCTGCGCCACGTGCGCGCAAGCAGCAGCGACAGCGCCGCTCGGTCGCCTGGTGCAGCTTCACGAACGACGGCCTGTTCTTCTCGGGCAAAAGGCCACAGCGACATGCGCGAAGTATGCCACAAAGAAATACGGGCGCAAGTGAGCATAGATACGGGTTGAAAGCCCGGTCCTGAGCGTCGGTTATGCGTCCCGTGCTACGCCGTTCGCACCGTTTGCCCCTCCATCACCCACACCCGGGTCGCCAACCGTTCGATAAAGTAGCGATCGTGGACCACCGCCAGCACGGTCCCCTCGAAGCGCGCAATGGCCTGCTCGAAGCGCTCGCGCGACGGGATGTCCAGGTGATTGACGGGCTCGTCGAGCAGCAGGAAGTTGCACCCCTGCACCGCGAGCAACGCCAGGCTCAGCCGGCTGCGCTCCCCGAAGCTGAGCCGGCCCACCGGCGTAAACACCTCGTCTCCCCCGAACAGGAAGTAGTGCAGGAACGAGCGGGCATCGGTCTCGTCGAGCGGCGCGGCGAGCCGGATGAGGCTGAGCGGGGTCGCGTTTGGGTCCAGGTTCTCCTGTTCCTGCGCCATGTAGCCGGCCTTCACTCCCCGCCCAAGCCGGACCTCTCCCGCCCACGGCTTCAGTTCGCCCATGATCAGCTTGAGCAGCGTCGTCTTGCCCGTCCCATTCGGGCCGATCAACACCGCACGCTCGCCATACCCCAGGTGCAGGTTTACCTCGTCCAGCAGCGGCGCCGCCGCGCCGGCGCTTCCCCCGTCTGCAGCCGGGGACCTGCCATACCCAAACCTCAGGTCGTGGACCTGCAGCACGTCCTGCCCGCTGCGCTGCGTGTCGGCGAACTCCAGCTTCATCTTCCATGTCTGCCCCGGCTTTTCGAGCGCATCCTCGCTCTCCATCATCCGCTCGAGCCGTTCCTTCTGCACCACCGCCCGCCGCGCCAGGTCCTTCGCGATCCGCCGCCAGTAGAAGTGGATCGTCTCGCCTTCGATGTTCTTGGCCTGGTTGCTCAGCCGCTTGATGGAGCTTTCCAGCTTGCGGAAGCGCTCCTGCTGCTCGCGATAGGCCGCCCACTGCTTGTCCAGCGCGCGGTCGATCGCAAACGCGTAGTCGCTGTAACCCCCCGCATACTCCTTAAGCGTCCGGGTGACGTCGTCCAGCGCCAGGATTCGCGTGACCGTCCGGTCGAGGAAGGTCCGGTCGTGCGAGACGATCAGCACCCCACCAGGGTAGTTGGCGAGGTAACCCTCCAGCCATTCGAGCGCGACGATGTCCAGGTGGTTTGTCGGTTCGTCGAGCAGCAGCAGGTCGGGCTCCGACAGCAGCAGCCGCGCCAGCCCGAGCCGCGTCTTCTGGCCGCCCGAGAGGCTGGCGACGGGGCGGTCGTGGCCGACCCCGGCCATCCCCAGCCCGGCCAGCACCGCCGATGCATCCGCATACCGGGCCGACCCGCCCATCGCCTGGAACTCGGCCAGCGCAGCGTCGTACGCGGCCATCGCCGCATCGAGCTCGCTGTTGGTCGCCGCCGCCACGGCCTCCGCCAGCCGCGCCAGCCTCCGCTCCGCGGCTTCCATGCCGGCCCCATCGCCAGATGTCTCACCGCCGTCTGCCTGCCGCGTTCCCCCAGACGCGGCCAGCACGTCGCCCACCAGCGCACCTGGCGCAAACTCGAGCGCCTGGGCCAGGTACCCGATGCGGACGGTCTTGGGTGACAGCAGCACGTGCCCACGGTCGGGCGCCAATTGGCCGGTGATGATGCGCAGCAGCGTCGTCTTGCCCGATCCGTTTGGCCCGATCAGGCCCACGCGTTCCCCGCGGCTCAGTGTGAAGTTGACTCGGTCCAGCACCTTGACGTCGCCGAACCACTTGCTGATATCTCGAACTGTAAGCATACGCAGCCCTCATGACACGAAAAAGGGGAGCGCGCCGGCTGTCTGACTGCCTTAAAGCAAAGCGCCACAAGCGTTCTGCCTGTGGCGCTTAATAGCCCATTCGCAAGTGGGAGATTCGATCACAGCAGGCGCGCCCCGCCACGTTCCCTTGCGCCGCGTATGCGCGCAAGGTGGTTTCCCGGCGTGCATCACGACACGGGAAGCGGGGTGAGACTCTTTAGGCTGTGATCCTGTCTGTCATCCGTGTAACCTCCACTCGATTGGTTTCCAGTATGCCACGAAGTGGGCCGAATGACCCGCTGGCAAATCGACATCCCGCTCTGACCGGGCGGCCGCCTCCGCCGTTACGGCCAGGATGCAGCCCCCCGCTGTTACCTCCGACAGCGCCGCGTCCAGCGGCTGCCCGTTGATGAAGTACTTCACGCTCGTCACTGTGCTGAACTGGCGGGCCGTCTCTTCCAGCTGCGCCTTCACCCGCGGGTTGTCGCACACCCCGCCCAGCTGCAGCGTTCCCGTCAGGTAGATCGGTCCAGTTCGTCCCGCTGCGCGTGATGCTCGCGATCCTCAGGTCCGATTGGTACAGCGCGTTGTACAGCCCCGATTCGCCGTAGTGCTGGTCCTTCTGGGCGAGCAGGAGGTTGAGCGCGGCCGTCAGCGGCGCCGCCGTCTTCGGGACGTCTCGCCGCACGGCGACGACCTGGTCTCCGCAGCCAACGCTCCCGCCCCCGATCCCGATGAGATAGATGTTGACCGGGGTTGTTGCCGGCGGCGGCTGCGTGCCGCCGCTAGCCTGGGATGGTGATCCGCTGCCCGATGACGATGCGGTCCGCGTTCGTGATCTGCGGATTCGCTTTCAAGATCGCACTCACGGACACGCCGAAGCGCGCCGCGATCTTCGCCAGCGTGTCGCCCTGGCGCACCGTGTACGTCGTCGCTGCCCGCAGGCGCGGCGGCTGCCCCGGCCCCCCCGCTCGAAATCATCGGCACCGTGACCTTCGTCCTGCCCTTGCGCTGCCCCGGCTTCAGTCGCGGGCGCGGCCCCCGACATCGTTACGGCCGAGTCCTCGGAGGGCGTCAGCGGACGCAGCGTCGACGCAATCTGCTGGAAGCTCGTGCTGTCGCCCATTCCGCTGACGAGGATCCGGTTCCCGTTGATCGCCGTCACGACTTCTTCGATGGCAGGTCCGTTCGACGGCTGCAGGGTCCAGTGGGTCGCGGCGAGACCGCCGGGCAAATCCCAGGGTTCCTCGAAGGTGATCTGGCTGGCGCCTTCCGCGGCCAGTTCCCGCCGCCGCGACTCCGCCGCAGCCTCGGGCGAAGCGGCCCCGCCCTTCGTCACGCTGACGTCGACCTTGCTCCCCCCTTCCGGGATGCCTTGGCCGCCCGGCTCCTGCGGGGCCCACGACGTGAATGTGATGCTGTAGCTTTGCGACTGCTGCTTGATGTCACGCGCCACGTCCACCACGGACCATGTCGCCGGATAGTCGATCTCGAACCCGCCGATCTCGTCGCGGTAGATGGCCATCTGCACGGTCGGCGCACTCGCCAGCGGCCTCCCGTTCGTGATGGTTGGCGAAACGGCCGTCGTGCCGGCGACGATCGGCGTGCCAGCAATGGCCGGGACTGCCTCCGCGGCTTGTTCCGGTGATCTCCACCGTTGGCGTAATGGCGGCGCTGACCGTCGGCGTAACGACCTCGGCAGTCGCAACGACCGGCTCGGCGGTGGGCAGCGGCGACGAAACCGAGGTCTCGACCGGAACGACCGTGACAGGCGCGGCGGTCGGCGCGGGTATGCTGGGAACGGGCGCACACGCCGCAAGCGCCGCGGCCAGAACCGCAAGGATGGCGAAAGATGAGCCTCGTGATCGCATTGTGCTCCTCCTGTAACTCTCTTGACGCTTGAGTCTCAGACGGAGTGACGGCTGAATCCGTTCCTGCCCGCCGCGATCTCATCTATCGCCGTCTTTCGCATCCGGTGCAGCAAACCGGCTTCCGATGGCCGGTGCTTTGGCGCAGCGCCTACGCCTCCGCGCCGTCGGGCACGGCCTCATTCTCCCCCTCGAGCCGCTTTGCCCGCACGAGTGAAGCGATCACCGCGACCGCCAGCAGCCCCGCAATGACGCCCAGCGACACGGCCACCGGGATTTTGTAGAAGCTGCTAATCAGCATCTTCACGCCGACGAAGCTCAGGATCACCGCCAATGCCGGCTTGAGGTAATGGAATTTATCCGAGCGCGCCGGCGAGCAGGAAGTAAAGCGATCGCAAGCCGAGGATCGCGAATACGTTGGAGGTGTAAACCAGGAACGGGTCTTGCGTCACGGCAAAGATCGCCGGGATGGAGTCCACCGCAAACACCACGTCGGTGCTCTCGACCACGAGCAGGACCAGGAACAGCGGCGTCGCGGCGAGTCACGCCGTTGAGCCGGACGAAAAACCGCTCGCCGTGGTATTCCTTCGTGACCGGCATGATCTTCGATGCGAGCTTCACGAGCGGGTTTCGGTCCGGGTGTACGGCCGTTTCCTTTTGCACGGCCAGCTTGATCCCGGTGAAGACCAGGAACGCGCCCATGACGTAAATCAGCCAGTGGAACCGGTCGAGCAGCGCCGCGCCCGCGCCGATGAACACCCCGCGCATCAGCAGCGCGCCCAGGACGCCCCAGAACAGTACGCGGTGTTGGAACTTGGCGGGCACCGCAAACATGGTGAAGATGAGCGCAAACACGAAGAGGTTGTCCACGCTCAGCGCCTTTTCGATCAGGTAACCTGTCAGGAACTCCAGCGCGGCCGTCCGGCCTTGCCAGAAGTAGATGGCGACATTGAAGATGAGCGCCAGGCTGATCCAGACCGCCGTCCAGATGCCCGCTTCTTTCATGCTGATGGCGTGTGACTTGCGGTTGAACACGCCGAGATCGAGGGCCAGCATCGCCAGCACGAAGACGATAAAACCGGCCCACACGTACACCGAAACTTCCATCGAGCAGCCTCCCTTGACTATCTGCTCGTGGCGGCCGGCCCCAGGTAACAAAAAAGGGCGGACCCCCACGGCAGCATGTGTCGTGGTGGTCTCGCCCCTCGCAGCTTAAGTGCTTTGCGATCGAGCAGCCGGGATGACCATGCTTGGCGCATCCGTATTGACGACTGCCCGGCCCCAATGGGTAGGCTACTCCCCAACCAATCGATTGATATCTTGCGCTTTGATGTGTGAGAACGCAGGAAGGTTACACACAGTTTTGCCCCGCAGTTCTTTCAGCGGAACATCCCGTACTCGGCTTACGCGCCGAAGCGCCGCACCGAGCGGGCCTTCGCGCGTGCCGCCTCTTCCTCCCTGTCTCTTGGCGCAGCGTTTGACTGCAGGGCTGCCAACAGCCTCCCTGTGCTGGCTGAGATCTCCTCCACCGCTGCCGCAAACGCCGCTTCGTTCGCCTTCGAAGGCCTGCTGAACCCGCTGACCTTCCGCACGTATTGAAGCGCCGCGTTGCGAACTTCCTCCTCCGTGGCGGGCGGCTCGAAATTGAACAGCGGCCGGATATTACGACACATGGTCCTTCCTCTCACGCACGCTCGAGCGCCTCGGCCAGCCGGTCGAGCTGTGACCGCCAGCCTGCTTCTGTAAGGTTGCTGCCTTCGCCCTCCGGCAGGCCGGAATGGACGAGGGTGAGGAGCGTCCGCGCGCCCTGCTCGGCCAACGTCACCGTGACCAGCGTCTCCGCTGGGTAGTCGGGGCTGAGCCCGTACTGCTTCGGCTCGACCGGATTACCGTTCTCGTCCGCAAACGAATCGACATAAACGAGCCGTTCCGGTGGGACGATCTCGCTGTATGCGCCTTTCCCCCAGTATTCGGCGCCTTCCGGCGACCGCATACAGTACAGAAACTGCCCGCCCGGCCGCAGCTCCACCTTAGCCGCCGCCGTCGTAAAATGCTCCGGTGCAAACCAGCGCATCAGGTGCTCGGGTTGCGTCCACGCCCGCCACACGATTTCACGTGGCGCATTGAAAACACGGGACAGGACGAGATCACGCGTCCCCGAAGGTTGGCTGGCTGTCATTCCATGCCTCCTGTTTGAGTTCGGATACGACCGGGCGACGATTATAGCTGAACATCGAAGGGCTGTCTACTTGTCTTGATCTCCCGCGGGAGTTCCTGCCGTAAGCGAGTATGAGCATCCTGAGCGCAGCCGGGCGGTCATCCTGAGCGCAGCCGAAGGACGCCCGGCGGAGTCGAAGGATGCGCCCTTGCCGCGTATCGAGGTTGCAGCCCATCCGCGCCGGTGTTATCGCTCCCTTATCCCAACGCATGGAGGCAGTCATGGCAACGGTGTCCCTCATTCAATACGAGGACGCTTCGCCCGATGTTCGGGCAGTGTACGACGACATCAAGGCAACCCGCAACATACCGGACGTCAACAACTTCTGGAAAGCCCTCGCCAACCACCCTGCGCTTCTCGCGGAGACCTGGCAGCGGCTGCGTGACGTGATGGCTCCGGGCGCGCTCGATGCGGCAACCAAGGAGATGATCTACGTCGCGGTCTCCATCGCCAACGCCTGCGAGTACTGCATCCACACCCACACCGCATCGCCTTCAAGAAGGGCATGACGCAGGCGCAGTATCTCGAGTTGCTCTCCGTCGTCGGGATGGCATCGCAGAACAATGCGCTCGCGGCCGTGTTCCAGGTTCCAGTGGACAAGCAGTTTCTGAAGGAGGAGGGGTAACGATGGCCGTCAAACCCGGCTGGCGCGGGCGCGCGTTGGAGGATTTCGAGGTCGGCGACGTCTACGAGCACCCGCTCGGCCGCACGATTACCCAGGCCGATAACATCTGGTTCACCCTGCTCACGGTCAACACCAACCCCATCCACTTCGACGCTGCCTACGCCGCGCATACCGAATGGGGCCGTCCCCTTGTCGACTCGACCTTCACGCTCGCGCTCGTCACGGGGCTGTCCGTCGCCGACGTGTCGCAGAATGCGATCAACCTGGGGTGGGACGAGGTGCGTCTGCCCGCCCCCGTGTTTGAGGGCGACACGATCTACGCGTCGAGCGAAGTACTCGAAGTGCGCGAATCACGCTCCCGGCCGGGCATGGGGATCGTCAGGCTGCGAACGACGGGCCTCAACCAGGACGGCGTCAAGGTCATTGAGTTCGTCCGGACGATCATGGTGTACAAGCGGGACCACCTGCCCCAGGGCTACCGGCCCCGTCCCGCCGCTTGAGGAACGCGCGGGACGGCTAGCCTCCACGCTATCCCTTGTACGCCGATGTGCTCTGGCTTGTGCAGGTGAGGATGATATCCTCAATCTTCAACAGTGCGTCGTCCAGCGAGTCCGCCCGCGCGATGCAGCGCGGGAGTTCCGGACACGAGATGACAATCTCGCCGGTTTCCGGCTCCCGTTCGAGCCAGACCTCGTATCCCATGACTTTGATCGTCCAGCCGCCGCTGTCCATCCCGGCCTCCCTCCCTTCACGCGAATCGATACGTCACCCCCGTCAGTTCCTCTGACACCTGCCACAGCCGTACGGCGGCTGGCTTGTCGTGCGACGCGGCGCTCGAGCTGGCCTTCTTAGGGAAGCCCCGCTGCCCGAACAAGCCGTCCGGTCCGATGTAATCTCCCCCGTGCGCTTCGGGCGAAGTCGCCGCATACGCCGTAGGTAGCGCGCCCATCGCCGCGCTCTGGGCCAACACCCGGTTAGCCAGCCCCATCATGGCCTGCCCGAAACGCGACTCCGTCATCGCCGGCCCAACTGCCTGCAGGTTGGTTGCGGCATAGCCTGGATGGACCGCCAGGCTGCTGGCACGCGCGCCCGACGCTGCGAATCGCCGCTGCAGTTCGTACGCGAAGAGCAGGTTGGCGAGCTTGCTTTGCCCGTACGCCCGCCAGGCGCTGTAGCTGTTCTGTCCCTGCAGATCGTCGAAGTTGATCTTGCCGAATTGGTGCGCTCCGCTGGACACCGTGACGACCCGCGCATCCGCCGTCCTCAAGAGCAGGGGCAGCAGGAGCCCGGTCAGCGCGTAGTGCCCCAGGTGATTGGTCCCGAACTGCATCTCGAAGCCGTCGACCGTGCAGCGCTGGGGGATCGCCATCACGCCCGCGTTGTTGATCAGGACGTCGAGCCGGCGCTCGTTGCCGCGCACCTCCTCCGCAAACCGGCCGATGGAGGCGAGATCCGCAAGGTCGAGCGGAAGCAGTTCGACCTGCGCGCCCGGCGTCGCCTCGCAGACCGCCGCTGCGGCGGTCCGGCCCTTCACCAGGTCGCGGACCCCGAGAACGAGGCGCGCGCCTCGCGCCCGAGCAGTTTGGCAGTCTCGAACCCGAGACCGCTGTTCGCGCCCGTAATGAGTACCGTCTTCCCATCGATCCGCGGGATATACTGGTTGATCCAATCGTCGTAGTTCATCGCGCTGCGATCCTCAGTCGAGTTCCTGCCCGGTGGCCTTCAAACCAGGCCATTATAGCATCACCGCAACTTCCATCTGTAGGCTGCGTAGTGATACTTAAGTGAGTTGCCAGGAGGGTGACATGGGAGTGTTTCTGGGTCGGGTGGCGATCAATGCGGTCGCTCTGTTTCTCGTCTCGTATTTGAACCTGGGGCTGAAGATGGAGAGCCTCATGACCACGTTGGTGGCGGCGCTCGTGTTAGGGCTGCTGAATGCCGTCGTGCGGCCAATCCTCGGTTTTCTGTCGCTGCCGATCACGATTCTGACGCTGGGCCTGTTCGCCCTGGTACTGAACGCGTTCATGTTCTGGCTCATGGCCAAGCTTGTGCCGGGCATTCAGTCGACCAACTGGATTCTTGCCTGGCTCGCATACAGCATCCTGACCTGGATCATTTCGGCCATCGTGCACTAGCCCCCCCGGCGGCACGACCCACGTCGTGCCGCCGGATGCAACACCTGGGTGTGTCTCACAGTTGACACACTTGAGACACCTGACACAGTTCGCTCATCTCACATTCCGTTCTTGCCTCCCCCGTGTTTGTAATTTGTGCGCTATTGGGGCTTGTATTTTCGCGTGAAGTGCTATATGATTGCATAGATTATTTATTTGGAGGGCCATTCTGGTTTCGGAGGGGGTGTGCCACCATGAAGACGCGGCGTTTCCCGGTTCTGTTGAGTCTGACGGTCATCCTGCTGCTGCTCACGTTGGTGCCAGCTGCATCTGCTTCCACTTCAGCCGGGGCAGCTTGTCCTCCGGTTTACTACCGGGTTGTGCGGGGCGACACGCTGACCATCGTCGCCTCACGCTACGGCGTATCCGTCTGGCAGTTGCAGCAGTGGAACGGAATCCGGAACATCGACCGGATCTACATCGGCAGCGTGCTCGTCATTTACCCGGCCCGGTGTTACACGCCCAGGCCGGTTCCCCCGCCCAGGCCCCCGCCTCCGCCCCACCCGCAGCCGCCTCTGCCCGGGCCGTGTTCGGGACCATGCCAGCCGCCCTACCAGCCACCCGTAGTTTGGCCGCCCGTCGCGCCCGCCTGCACTGACCAGCGCGTCGTTATCACGGCTCCGCCGCAGAACGCTCACGTTTCGGGCTGGGTGACGTTCACGGGCAACGCCACGCACGAGAACTTCTCTTTCTACAAGCTGGAGTACGGGGCCGGATCAAACCCCAACACCTGGTCCTGGTTCTTCGGCAGCCAGTGGCCCGTCTGGCAGGGCACGCTCGGCGGCCTCAACACCGACATCCTTCCGGCTGGAACCTATACCATCCGCTTGACGGTCGTTGACAAAACGAGCAACTACCCGCCGCCCTGCCAGGTAACGGTTCGGGTCCGCTAAGGCGGAATGATGGACAAAAGAGCGGAGCCAGGACGACTGGCTCCGCTCATAGACGGATCAACTTGCAGCCGGACGCTGCCCCCATATTGGCTCGACTGCGGGGATAGGGGGATTAGGGTATATCACAGGACTCATCTCCCAATCCCCCCATCCCCGCAGCAGACGCATCGTCCGCCTCAAGTCGTCCCCTAAAACCGGACCACCCCAAGCCCGCTCAGCAGCACCACGAAGACCAGCACCGGCGTCACGAACTTGACCAGCGCCAGGAAGACCGCGATGACGCGCCCATTGTGCAGGGTCCCGCCATTCGATAGCGCGTTGACCGCGTCCGCCCGCGCCCACCGCCAGCCCACGAACAGGCAGATGAACAGCCCGCCGAGCGGCAGCAGGATGTTTGACGTCGTGAAGTCGTAGAGATCAAACATGGTCTTGCCGAACGGCTTGAAGTTGGCGAGTGTGCTTCCCGACAGCGCCGCCAGTGCGCCGAACCCCGCCAGGATGAGCGTTGTCACCACGGTCGCCCCCGTCCGCGACCAGCCCAGCCGCTCGGTGATGAGGGCGACGGGCACTTCCAACAGCGAGAGCATGGCCCCCGTTGCTGCGATCGCCGCCAGTACGAAGAACAGCACCATGAACGGCTGCCCGAACGGCATCACGTTGAACACGGCCGGGATCGTGATAAACAGGAGCGACGGCCCGGCGTTGGGCTCGAACCCGAACGAAAACACGACCGGGAAGATGGCAATGCCGACGAGGAGCGAGACGAGCACGTCGCCCAGCATGACCCGCACCGCGGTCGTCGGGATATTCTGGTCCTGGCGGTAGTAGCTGCCATACGTGATCATCGTTCCCATGCCCACGGACAGCTTGAAGAACGAGAGCCCCATGGCGACCAGCACGGTCGACCAGGTCACCTTGCTGAAGTCGGGCTTAAACAGGAAGGCCAGGCCCGCGGCCGCACCGGGCAGAGTCAGGCTGCGTGCGATCACGATGAGCAGGATGACAAACAGCACCGGCATCAGCATCTTGGTGATCCGCTCGATGCCCTTCGACACCCCCGCGATGATGATCGCGGCAATAAAGACCAGCACCACCCACTGCCACACCAGGGACTGGATCGGGCTGGCGGTCAACCCGTTGAAGGCCGCGCTGATGGCCTGCGGGTCCGTCGTATTCAGGCTCCCGAACAGCGCCTTGAAGATGTAGGCGAAGACCCAGGCCGCAACTTCCGTGTAGAAAGCCAGGATGAGGAATGCCGCCAGCGCACCCATTGCCCCCACCAGCCACCACGGCGCCTGCCGGCCGTTGGCGCCTCGCGGGGCGAGCTTCTGGAAGGTGGTGACCGCGTCGGCGCGCGCCGTCCGGCCCAGCGCGAGCTCCGAAATCATGACCGGCAGCCCAACCAACACCGTGCATACCAGGTAGACGACGATGAAGGCCGCGCCGCCGTTGAGCCCGGTCAGCGTCGGGAACTTCCAGATGTTGCCCAGGCCGATTGCGGAGCCAAGGGTCGCGGCAATGACCCCGATGCCAGTTTTAAAACCGTCGCGGGGCTTAGCGGCAGCAGGCGTCTGCGCCGCAGACAATGACTTCATAAGACCTCCGGAGCGAGTCACAGGAACCGCGACGATGCGTTTGCCCGTGCAACAGAACCTCGCGATGGTACTCTTGCAGGTAATTCGTGTCAAATTGCACGGGATAAGCTGCCATTTCTTTGACTTTCGCACCCTTTTCGCCTATAATTCCACAGGTTGTGCACGAGGTGACGATGCGAGGATGGGCGAGCTGGTCTGGTCAGTGGAAATGGTTGCGCCCGGGGATGGGCGTTAAGCGCTGGCTGGTCTTGCTCCTCGCGGGGCTTGTGCTTCTGGCGTTGGCCGTCGCCACTTTGCCGAGGATGCCTGGCCTCTGGCCCCACGTGCAAAAGCTCCGCATCTTCGACGCCAACCCCGCCGTCGAGATCGTGATTCTTGGCGGCGCCGGGCTTGCACTGGTCGTGCTTGCCGTCGTTGGCCTGAACCGGAGTCTCGTCTCGGTGTTCCGCCCGAACGGCATGACCGAGGTGGAGGTGGTCGATGTAGTCTACCGCCACCGCCAGCGACAACGGGGCCCGAAGGTTGTGGCGATCGGGGGCGGCCACGGCCTAAACACGTTGCTGCGGGGCCTGAAAGAGCACACTGACAACATTACAGCCATCGTCACCGTCGCAGACGACGGTGGCTCTAGCGGCCGTCTGCGTCGCGAGCTTGGCATGCTGCCGCCGGGCGACTTTCGGAATTGCCTCGCGGCGCTCTCCGATGCGGAAGGGCTCGTTTCGCAGCTCTTCCAGTATCGCTTCGCCGAGAACAGCGACCTGGAGGGGCACAGCTTCGGGAACCTGTATCTGAGCGCCATGACGGCGATCACCGGCAGCTTCGAAGCGGCGCTCGAAGAGTCGAGCCGGGTGCTCGCCGTGCGCGGGCGGGTCATCCCGTCCACGCTGGCCCAGGTCACCCTTGCGGCCGAAGTGTTGGCGCCCGCCGCAGCGAATTCAAACGGCCGTTCGCTGGTCGCGCATGTCCGCGGTGAATCCAACATCGGCCACGCCGAGGGCCGGATTCAGCGGGTGTACCTGCAGCCCGAGGATGCCCAAGCGTATCCCGAGGCCATCCGGGCGATCCTGGACGCCGACCTGATCGTGATCGGCCCCGGCAGCCTCTATACGAGTGTCCTGCCCAATCTGCTGGTCCAGGACCTGTGCGCGGCGCTCGCGTCGGCGCCCTCGGTCAAAGTATATGTGTGCAACGTCGCCACCCAGGCGGGCGAGACGGCTGGTTACGATGTTCAGGACCACGTCGAAGCTCTGACAAGCCATGTCGGTCGCGGCGTTTTTTCTGTTGTCCTCGCCAACGGGAATATCATCCCTGGGAAGGCGCTCGGCGGCGGCGCCGAATGGGTTCGGCCGCCCGAGCACGACGCTCGACGACTACCGTCTCGTTCTGGTCGACCTGGTCGACGGACAATATCCCTGGCGTCACGACTCCGCCAAGCTCGCGCAGGCGCTGACGTCGCTGATTGACGAAGCTCGCTAGGAGAACCCGGCTGCCATGACCACAACCGAGCCGTCTGGACACCTCTTCCATACCCTCTATCACGTGGCGCGCACCGTGAACTCCTCGCTAGATATAATGGAGGTCCTCCAGACCATCGTCATTTCGACCTCCGAGGCGCTCGAAGCCCGCGCATGCTCTTTGCGGCTGTTAGGCCCCGATGGGAAGCACCTGATGTTCGGCGCGGCCTATGGTCTGAGTCCGGCGTATCGGGCAAAAGGTCCCGTGCTCCTGGCGCAAAGCGAAGTGGATACTTTGTCGCTTCATACCGGCGGCACCGTGATCATTGACGACGCCCGCACCGACCCGCGCTTTCAGTACCCGGACGAGGCTCGCGAGGAGGGCATCGTATCGGTGCTGGTTACGCCGCTGAAGGTGCAGGATCAGCCGATCGGTGTTCTGCGGGTGTACACCGCGACGCCGCGGTCCTTCGGCAGCGAGGAGCGCGAGCTGGCGGAGGCAATCGCCAGCCTGAGCGCTGTGGCCATCGAGAACGGCCGGTTGTACGAGCGCTTGAACCGGAATTACCAGGCCGCGCTCGAATTCGATCAGCGCGAGTTCGATTGAGCGAACGACGCATGCTGCGACCGTGCAGCGTGCGAGATTCAATCGATTCCATCTGTGTTTCAGACCCGGGTACCCCATAAAGGAGGGAGTTTACAATGACAGTTCGTGTCGGCATCAATGGCTTTGGCCGCATCGGGCGGCAGGTTCTCAAGGCGATCCGCGACCTTCACGGCAATGAGCTAGAGGTGGTCGCGTTCAACGACATCGGCGACCTGAAGACGATGGCCCACTTGCTGAAGTACGACAGCAACTACGGCCGGTTTGACGGCGTCGTCGAGGTGCAGGATGACGGACTCCTGATCGACGGCAAGTCCGTCAAGGCATTCAAGGAAACCGATCCGGGCAAGATCCCTTGGGGCGACATGGGCGTGTCCATCGTGGTTGAATCCACCGGTCTCTTCACCATCAAGGAGGACGGGGTCAACAAGAAGGGCAAGGTCGTCCAGGGCGCAGTCAATCACATTACCCGCGGCGGCGCCAAGAAGGTCATCATCTCCGCCCCCTCCGAGGGCGAGGACCTGACCATCGTTTTGGGCGTGAACGAGGACAAGTACGACAACGCGCTGCACAACGTCGTCTCTAACGCTTCCTGCACCACCAACTGTCTCGCGCCCGCGGCCAAGGTCGTCAACGATTGCTATGGCATCGTGCGTGCGCTCATGACCACCGTGCACGCATACACCAACGACCAGAAGATCCTCGATCTGCCTCACAGCGACCTCCGCCGGGCCCGCGCGGCAGCCATGAGCATCATCCCGACGACGACTGGCGCCGCGAAGGCCATCGCGCTGGTCATCCCCGAGCTGAAGGGCAAGTTCGACGGCTACGCCCTGCGCGTGCCCACCTCCACGGTCTCGGTCGTGGACTTCACCGCACAGATCGAGAAGCCGACGAACACCGAGGCGCTGCGCCAGGCGTTCCGCGATGCCGCCAACAGCCCGCGCATGAAGGGCATCTTGGCCGCGGTCGACGAGCCGCTCGTTTCGATCGACTACAAGGGCGATCCGCACAGCTCGTCGGTTGACCTTCCGTTCACCTCGGTGCTCGGCAAGGGCGATAGCGATTTCATCAAGGTCGTCACCTGGTACGACAACGAGTGGGGTTACAGCTGCCGCACCGCCGACCTGGCGGCGCTGATGGCGAGCAAGCTTTAAGGCTCGTAAGAGACCTGTCAGGTCTCAGAAGACCTGGCAGGTCTGCGTCCTCCACGAGAAGGATACTTCCATGAACAAGAAGACCGTGCGCGACGTCGACCTGAAAGGCAAGCGCGTGCTCATGCGCGTCGATTTCAACGTGCCCATGCAGGGCGGGGTCGTCACCGACGACAAGCGCATTCGCGCGGCACTGCCGACCATCCAGTACGTCCTGGAACAGGGCGCGTCGTTGATCCTCATGAGCCACCTGGGCCGGCCGAAGGGCGGCCCCGATCCGGAGTTCAGCCTCAAGGCTGCTGCCGAGGCGCTCGGGAAGCTGCTGGGCAAGGAAGTCAAGATGGCGCCGGCCGTCGTGGGCCCCGAGGTCGAGCAGATGGCTGCGAGCCTTCAGCCGGGCGACGTGATGATGCTGGAGAATACCCGCTTCGAGAAGGGCGAGGAGAAGAACGACCTTGGCCTCGCGCAGCAGATGGCGAAGCTCGGCGACGTCTACGTCAACGACGCGTTCGGCTCGGCGCACCGCGCCCATTCGTCCACGGAGGGCGTCGCCCGCTACCTGCCTGCCGTGTCCGGCTTCCTCATGGAACAGGAACTGGAATACCTGGGCCGGGCGACCGGTAACCCCGAGCGGCCGTACGTAGCCATCTTGGGCGGCGCAAAGATCAGCGACAAGATCCTGGTCGTTGAGAACCTGCTGGCCAAGTGCGACAAGCTCCTCGTCGGCGGCGGCATGGCTAACACCTTCCTTAAGGCCAAAGGCTACGACATGGCCGACAGCCTGGTCGAGGCAGGGTCTGTCGAGACCGCGGGCCGGATCATGTCCAATGCCGGCGACAGGCTCGTCTTGCCCGTAGATGCCGTGATCGCGGACAAGTTTGACGCCGAGGCGAACACGCAGGTCGTCGACGTCGACAAGGTGCCCGCGGGCTGGCGCATCATGGACATCGGCCCGAAGACCATCGAGTGTTTCGGCGCGATCCTGAAGGAAGCGAAGCTCGTCGTCTGGAATGGCCCGATGGGTGTCTTCGAGATGCCGAAGTTCGCAGAAGGCACCTTCGCGATCGCCCGGCTCCTAGCCGACTCGGGAGCAACGACGGTCATCGGCGGCGGCGACAGCGCGAGCGCGGTCAAGAAAGCCGGCGTTGCCAAGAAGATGACTCACGTCTCGACTGGCGGCGGCGCGTCGCTCGAATTCCTCGAAGGCAAGGAACTCCCGGGCGTCGCGGCGCTGAACGACAAGTAACCGCCTCGCCCTGCCGGCAATGTGTTACAATGCCCGCTGCGGACTCCGGTTCCAGCGGGCGATTTTTACCCGACCTCTTTGGCCTGCGGAGCCGTGTGTGCAACGTCGCGGAAGGAGGCTGTCATGGGCTTCTTGGATGGTCTGAAGAAAGCATTCGGCGGCGGAAAGTCTCCGGCCGCGGGTGGGGGCGGCAGCGGCTTCGGCGATGACAAGTGGGCCTACTGGGTTTACGCTCAGTGCAACCGGTGCGGTGAGCCTCTGCGCGCCCGCATCGACCTGCGTAACGACCCAAGCGAGCAAGACGACGGCGTTTGGATCGTCCGCAAGGGCCTGATCGGGAGCGGGAAGTACTACTGCTTTCAAACCGTCGACATCGAGCTGCACTTCGACCACGACAAGAAGGCAGTGCTCGACAGCGAAGCTGTGGGCGGCAAGCTCATCACGGCGGAAGACTATCCTGGCCTTCTGGCGCAGTGGCAGGAAGAACAGTCGCGCCTCGCCGCAGAGCGCGCCCAGGAGTAACAAGACTCAACACCAAGACACAAGGAGCTTGCACGCGAGCTGGGTCTCTTTGTGCTCTTTGTGAGTCCTTCGTGTCTTTGTGGTTACGTGTGTTCTCATTGAGGAGCGAAATATGCGAAGACCGATATTGGCTGGCAACTGGAAGATGAACAAGACGCCGGCGGAGGCTGTTGAGTTCGTGCGCGCGCTGCGGCCGCTCGTAAACAAGTACGAGAACGTCGAGACGGTTGTCTGCGTCCCATTCGTGGCGCTGCCCGGCGTTGCAGACGCTCTGCGCGGCGTCAAAATCGGCGTCGGCGCGCAGAACATGCACTGGGCCGACAGCGGCGCCTACACCGGGGAAGTCTCCGCGCCGATGCTCGAAGGCCTGGCGCAATACGTTATCATCGGCCATTCGGAGCGCCGCGAGTATTTTGCGGAAACCGACGAGAGCGTGAACAAGAAGCTCAAGGCCGCGCTGGCGCATGGTCTGACCCCGATCGTGTGCGTAGGGGAGCGGCTGGACCAGCGCGAACGCGGGGAAACCGACGCGTTCGTGAGCGGGCAGGTGCGAGCGGCGTTCGCGGATGTGTCGGCCGGCGATGCCGTCAAGATCGTGGTGGCGTACGAGCCCATCTGGGCGATCGGCACCGGCAAAACCGCGACCGCGGCCGAGGCGAACCGGATGTGTGGGATCGTCGTGCGGGGAACGCTGGCCGAGCTCTATGGCGAGCAGGTCGCGCAGGCGATCCGCGTCCAGTACGGCGGCAGTGCGAACGAGAAGAACATCGGCGAGTTGATGAGCATGCCCGACATCGACGGCGCGCTGATCGGCGGCGCCAGCCTCAAGCTCGACGGCTTCTCGGACATGGTCCGCATCACGTCCCAGCAGTCGTAGGAGCACCTGCCGTCGGGCTTTGCGGGGATGCGGGGATAAACGAGAATAATCCCCTCATCCCCCCATCCCCGCAGGGCCGGCTGTACGCGAGCCATTCATGACGCTGCTCTCCCAATTCCTCGTTTTTGCGGTCATCCTGGTCGTCCTGATCCAGCTTGGCCGGTGGGTCACACGGCAGGTCCAGACGATCGGCTGGCTGTTGACCGGCGACGCTAACGTGACCATGATCGCCTACTACCTGCTGATGTTCCCCGGCATCCTCTTGCACGAGCTCAGCCACTACATCACGGCGCGCGTTCTGGGGATCAAGGTGACCGGTTTCAGCCTCGGCCCGCGCCGGCGCAAGAATTCGAGCACGGTCGAACTCGGTTCGGTCAGCGTCTATTCCGGCGGCACGGTTCGGGACAGCCTGGTCGGCGTGGCCCCGTTTGTCGCCGGCACCGCGGTCCTGTTATTGGTCAGCTATACCGTCTTCGATGTCGGCGCGATGGGTCGGCTCTGGGCCGCCGAGGGCTGGAGCGGTTTCGTCAAGACCGTGCAGATGCTGCCGAAGACGCCCGATTTCTGGCTCTGGCTGTACATTATCTTCGCCGTTAGCAACGCCATGATGCCCAGTGCCGCGGACCGCCAGCCCTGGTTGCTGGCTGGCCTTTACCTCGCAGGTGTGATTGCGCTGGCCTGGGTGGTGGGACTCTTCGGCGCCCTGTCTGATACCGTGTGGGAGAACGTGCTCGGCGCGCTGCAGGTGCTTACCCTAGCGTTCCTGTTCACGGTCATCGTCAATATCGTTATCGGCACGGTCCTCTGGGTGATCGCCTCGCTCTTGTTGAGACTCAGCGCGCCTCCGCGGTAGCCTGGGTCAAGTTAAAACAAAAAGCGTGCAGCCGGACTGCGCGCTTCCTGTCAATTGGCCGGCGTCTGCTCGACGCCGCTAAACCAGGTCGTCTACACCCTTAGATCGTGTAGCACTTGCGATGGTAAATCACCTGGTGCGAGCGCGGCTTGCCTTCCTGCATCTCCATGACCTTGACCATCAGCAGGTCGCCGAAGCTCACATCCTGGTTGCACTTGTTGCACTTGTGGCCGGTCAGGGCCTTGCGGCGCTTCTCAAGGGTAGCGGTGTCCGCACCCATCTTAGTTGCTTGAGCCATGGTAATCCCCCTCTTCAAACAACTCGGCGCCCCTGGGCACCGAGCACACTGTCTGAACATATTATCGGCAAAACGCCCCCAACTGTCAAGTTGTGGGCGTTTTGCTTCCGGCGGCGTCAAGCAATGACCGGCACGGTCTTCAGCGATTCGGCAAGTGCCTCGTCGCTGAAGCCGTTATCGGGCAGTTGCCCGGCCAGGTATGCGTCGTATGCGGCCATGTCGAAGTGCCCGTGGCCCTGACAGGTTGAACAGGATCACCCGCTTCTCGCCCTTCGCCTTGGCGTCGAGCGCCTCGTCGATCGCAGCGCGGATCGCATGGCTGCTCTCCGGCGCGGGGATCGTCGCTTCGGTGCTGGCGAACAGTACGGCCGCCTCGAAGCAGGCGTTCTGCGTGTACGCTCGGGGCTCGATGTGGCCGGTGTGGACCAACGCCGACACCAGCGGGGACATTCCGTGATAGCGCAGGCCCCCCGCATGAATCGGGGAAGGCTTGAAGTCGTGGCCGAGCGTGTACATCTTGACGAGCGGGGTCAGCCCTACCGAGTCGCCGAAGTCATAGGTGTACGAGCCTTTGGTGAGGCTCGGGCATGAAGCCGGCTCCGCCGCAACGAATCGCGTTTGCTTGCCCTGCGTGAGGGTGCGCTCCAGGAATGGGAATGCGATCCCCGCGAAGTTGGACCCCCCGCCCACGCAGCCGATCACCACGTCCGGGTACTCGCCGATTTCTTCCATCCCGTCCAGCGCCTCCTGGCCGATCACGGTTTGATGGAGCAGGACGTGGTTCAGCACCGACCCGAGCGAGTACTTGACGCGGCCGCCGCTGGTGGCGGCCACCTCCACGGCCTCCGAGATCGCAATCCCGAGGCTGCCCGTGCTGTCCGGGTCACGCTCGAGCACCGCCCTGCCCGCGTTTGTCCGGTCAGAGGGGCTGGCGGTGACGCGTGCGCCGTAAGTCTGCATCATCGAGCGGCGGTACGGCTTCTGCTGGTAGCTGACCTTCACCATGTAGATGTCGACGTCGATCTTGAACATATCGCCCGCAATGGCGAGCGCCGAGCCCCACTGGCCCGCGCCCGTCTCGGTCGACATGGCGCCGACGCCCTCCATCTTGTTGAGGTACGCCTGTGCGACCGCCGAATTCAATTTGTGGCTGCCGGCCGGGCTCGAGGCCTCGGACTTGTAGTAGATATGTGCCGGGGTGTCCAGGGCCTTCTCCAGCTGGACGGCGCGCACCAGCGGCGTGGGCCTCCAAAGCCGGTAGATATCCCGCACTTCGTCCGGAATCGGGATATACTTCTCCTGGCTCACTTCCTGCAGGATGGCTCCCATGGGGAAGAGCGCCGCGAGGTCGGACGGTCCGATGGGTTGGTGTGTTCCCGGATGCAGCACCGGCGCCGGAGCGACGGGCAGGTCCGCCTGGATATTGTACCAATGGGTGGGCACCCGGGATTGAGACAGCACCAGCCGGTAGTCTTCGTAAAGACGGTTGGAAGTAGAAGCGATAGCCATGGTTTTCTCCCTCCGTTCGGATGATGTTTGGCGGGCTCCAGAGCATGATGCGGAGGAGGAGGGAGTCGCCCGCCGGCGATTAAATACAAAACCCTCGCCCCTCAAGAGGGGACGAGGGCCCAAAGACCACCCGTGGTGCCACCCCAGTTAGGCCGGCCAACTAATCCTGCCCGCAAGCCTGCCTCGCTCTTTGCAGGGACGGGACGCGAACCTGGCGCAGCCGCCCTGGCTGTTCCGGCTCCTATCCGATCCCCTCGCCTCGCTAACGGTGGCGCACCGTCCAAGCCTACTTGCACAGTTGCGTCTGTGCGTTCAGCCGGCAGCTCCCCGGTCCATTCGGTTCGTGCGCTGATGCAGGCCTCGCAGCAGATGGCCCGCTCTCTGTATCCGCGCCTCCGAGCGTACTCGTCCGGTTCATCGCTTTTCTGTGGCGTATTCGATTGTGGGGCGCACTATAGCATACGGCAGTGCGGCTGTCAAACGTCCGACGGACGCCAATCCCTTCTGGCCGTGTCGAAAATGCGGAGGCTGGTAGCTCTGGCCCGAACATGCTACAATTCCGTGCATCCGTTAGGATCGAGGATCGCCTGTGGCCGATGAGTATCTCGTGGTGCTGACCACCGTCGCGACTGCCGATGCCGGGTTGAAGCTCGGCCGTCAGCTTGTGGAGGAACGTCTTGCCGCCTGCGTGCAGGTGCTGCCTGGCGGGACCGCGATCTATCGCTGGCAGGGGGAGCTGTACGTCGACGACGCAGGTGCAGCTGGTCATCAAGACGGCCCGACTCTCGTGGGAACGCCTCCGCGAGCCGCATCGTCGAGCTGCATCGCGACGAGGTGCCCGAAATCCTGGCGCTGCCGGTGGTCGACGGCCTGCCTGCCTACCTGTCCTGGGTCAGCGAGTCGGTGGATGTCTCGGCGAGCCGTTAAGCCCGGCCGTGCGTGCGGTGATCCAAACGGCGCTCGGCGTGCGTATTATTCAGTGGAGCCAGTAGGTGAAGAACCAGGTAACCAGCTCCGAGCAGGAGGACGTGCAGTTGCTCCAGGCGATCGGGCGAGGGGACCAGGAGGCCCTGCTCGTGCTGCACCGCCGCTACGTCAATCTTGTGTACAGCATGGCGTGGCGCGTGCTGCAGGACGTCGGCCTGGCGGAGGAAGTGACCCAGGACATCTTCCTGAAACTCTGGCGCAAGGGTCACCAATACGATGCGGCGCGTGGCCGGTTTTCCAGTTGGCTCCTGAGCGTCACCCGGTTCGCGGCGATCGACCGGCTGCGGCGCGAAGGACGGCAGCCGCGGCCGGCTGAGCTGGGGACGGGCGACGACGACAACAGCGACGCGCTCGAGCGCCTGCTGCCTACCGATCACGCGTCCTGGGAGCGCGGGCAGCACCTACGGCTCGTGCTGGCGCAATTGCCGCCCGATCAGCGCCAGATCATCGAGCTGGCCTACTTCGGGGGGCTGACGCACTCGGAGCTTGCCGAGTACCTGGGACTGCCGTTGGGCACCGTGAAGGGGCGCCTGCGGCTTGGAATGGAGAAGCTGAGATTCCTGTGGCTGGACGAAACGGTGAAGACGCGATGACGCAGCAGAATCACGAATGGTACCTTGAGCTGATACCCGCATACGCCATCGGCGCGGCAGACGCCTGACGAGCGCGTCGCAGTGGACGCGCACTTGAAGGGCTGCGCCGAATGCCGTGCGCTTCTGGAAGATTATCGCGGCTTGGGCGAGGATCTCGCGTTTGCTGCGCCGGTGGCATATGCCCCGGCCGGCCTGACCGAAGACCTGCGCAAGCGCACCGAGCGTGCAGCCGGGTCGGATCGCAGCAGGCCGGCAGGTTCGGCTTCCTGCGCCGGCCTGCGTTTGCCCTGGGCATTGCCGCCCTCGCGCTGTTGGTACTGACGAACCTGTACTGGGCCGCCCGGGTCTCGAACCTGGAGAGCCAATCGAAGCAGTTTGCTGCGCTGGCGCAAGCGCCTGGCATCACGCTCCGGGCCGCGGATGCTGGGTCCGGTCGATATGAGGGTCAGAGCGCGAACGGCGTGGTTTACGTGCAGCCAGGCGGCAAGCTGGCGCTGCTGTGTGTCTACGCGCTGCCCCAGCTGGAGCCGGACAAAACCTATCAGGCGTGGTTGGTGCGTGACGGCCAACGAGTCAGCGCGGGCACTTTCGGCGTCAACCCCAACGGCTACGGGGTGCTGGTCATCGATTCGAGCGTGCCGGTGAGCGAATACCAGCAGTTGGGGATCACGGTCGAGCCGGCGGGCGGCAGTCCGGCGCCGACCACACCTCGGGTCATGGGCGGCGAGCTGTAGCGGACACCTTGCGGACCATATAAAAAGGGGCTGCCGCATTGCGGCAGCCCCTTTTCATTATGTCGGCGAGCGAGCCCCGCTACTTCAAGGTCAGCAGGTACGCCACCAGGTCATTCAGCTGGGTGTCGTTCACCGCCGTCTTGTAGGACGGCATGACGCCCTGGGTGAATCCCTCCACCACGTGAGCATTTGGGTCGACTATCGACGTATGAATGTACTGCTCTGCCGTCTCACCCTGCACGGTGGTCGCTGCTCGGGTCCCTATGCCTTTTAGGCTCGGCCCTACCAGCTTCGAGCCGTCGGTCGTGTGGCAGGTCTTGCAGCCGGGATTAGAGCCAATCGTAGCCGAAGTAAACAAGCGTCTCGCCCGCCTTCGGGTCGCCCGCTGCGCTTGAAGCTGCGCCCCCTGCCGCCGCGCCCCCCGTTGCAGCCCCACCCGACGACGCCCCACCTCCAGATGAAGCCCCAGCCGTCGGTCCGGCGCTGCTTGTCGGCTGTGCTGCACTGCCCTGGCTTGATCCACCGCCGCCGCAAGCAGCGAGCAGCGCCGCTGCGACGAGCAGCATCGACCAACCCGTACAAAGTTTTCCTCATGGTTCCTCCCGTATCTTTACACTTGCGGCAGCCAAGCGGCAGCGCTCGGCCGCCGTCCACTCAACAGGACAGCACATATCATCGCGCCGACGTGCGAAAAGGTGCGTGAGGTGTTCTCCCATGCACAACTGCGATCGTACGATCGAGTCGGCAACTATTACGGGCAAACGGTCCTCTTGGCCGTGATCGCCGGAATCGTGGAAGAACGCTTTAGAATTGCCCCTTACATCGGATCAAAGACAAAAGAAATATCGTTATAGACTGAGCAAGAGGTTATGACCTGGCGCGCGCCTCCGCCGGCCTGAGAGGTTTCGCCACAGGTCAACCCATTCGAGATGATGTGACTGTATTGGAGGAAAACGAGAGCTATGAAGAAACTTGGCATTGGTTTTGTTGATTGTGGGCGTGATGGTCCTTGGCTTTGGCCTGATGACCGCGTTCGCCCAGGGCACGACGACCGGTTCGTCGGCAAACACGGATGTGACCGTCACGGTCACCGATAGCAACGTTACGATGTCGCCGAGGAATCTGCCCGCCAGCGTCCCGGTGACCTTCACCTTCACGAACAACGGCCAGAACGCGCATGCGTTCGTCATCGAGAAGGCCGGCGCGACCAACCAGCCGCTCACCAGCGGCGGCAACACCGCATCCTTCGATGCGATCCAGGCGGGCGGCAACTTCTCGACGACCTGGACCTTCAACGATGCCGGCGACTACCAGCTGGCCGCGTACAACAACGGGACGCTCGAGCAGGGCATGGTTGTGACGTTCACCGTCGGCTCGGCTGGCGGCGCGACGGGCGCCCAGGCCGTGCGACCGCCTCGCCGACGACCGAGGCGACGGCGACCACCGACGGCCACTGCGACGAGCGCCATGACCGCCACGACGACTGTCACCACGACCTCGGGTGCGGCGAGCGCTACGTCGACTCCGGCCGCCGGCTCGACCACGAGCACGGGCCAGACGCCGTCGAACCTGCCGCAGACCGGTGGCGAAACCAACTGGGCCGCGATGCTGCTTGCCTTCGGCGTCGCCGCATTGCTCCTGGGTGGTGCGCTGACCTTCGCCCGCCGCTCCCGGTAACACGCAAGCGGCTTGATGCAGCGGCGTTCGGGAGACTCATGCCGGCTACTGAGCTCTCCCGGGCGGTTTATCGATAGTGCTGCAGCACAGAGTCCTCCGGCGGCCTTTCATTCAGGGCCGTCCGGAGGACTCTGTGCGTTCAGATCACAGGCGCGCCTGGATGACCCCGCGCTTCCCGTTCACCAGCCAGTCCGGGTCTTCGGCGCGATGCCTGCTCGGCCTGGCCGGGCGCAAGCCCGGCGACGACTTCGGACTTGAAGGTGCGGAGGGCGACGAGGGGGGCGGGGAAGTGCGCCGTCAGCTCGCGCGAACGAAGCGGTCGGCGGCCAGTACAGGTCGCCGACCAAGCGCCGGTAGTTGGCGTCACCCTTGACGATGACCAGCTCCAATGCGCCGAGCGTGGCGCGCAGGTCGGGGGGCATGTCGTGATAGAACAGCGGCATGCAGTAGAAGGGGTGGGTCTTGGGCGCCAGGTCGCCGGCGGCGACGTGCCCGTCGGTGCGGCGGCCGAGGCGGCCCGCCAGCCCGCCGGCCTCGATCAGGGCGTCGGTCCCGTCCGCCAGGTCGACGATCATGGCGTCGGAGACATAGAACGGCTGCGGCTTGAGGTGCAGGTGCACTTCGGAGGCAATGTCCGTCCGCAGCAGGAAATCGGCCAGGGCCACGTCCATCAGCAGCTCGGTGCCGGCATTGTCCGTGATGATCCCGACCTTGCCGCCCTCGTGCGCGAGCAGGTGGGACAGGACATCGCTCCAATCGTCGACGAGCAGGTTGTCTTGCTCCTGGCCCGGACCGCCGGTCGCACCCAGGTGGGCGGCGACCATGTAGCTCAGGTCGGTCCGATTGCCCCACAGGCTGGCGTGAAGCAACTGCTCGAACTGCACCTCCGTGTCCTCGTCCAGCTCGGCGAGCACCCGCTCGACCGCCTGCGGGCGCGGCGTCCGGCGCCCATTCCCGCCGCTTGGTGCTGGCAAACGGGTCGAATCCCTGGAGCGGGCCCGGGCTGGAAGTAGCGGGTCGCCTCGAGCAGCCGGCGGTAGAAGTAGGCTTCGGCCCAGTACCAGGGGACGTCGAGCCAGGTGCGCCCGAAGTAGGGGGCCGAGAGCCGGTTCCACTCCTGCACGTCGGGGGCTTCCTCGCGGAGCGGCCGGATTTGGCCCGACGTGAGCTCCCGGTGCAACGCCTCGAGGTCGCGCGACGACGCCGGGCGGGAAGTCGTTGGCCTCGATCGTATCGCGCAGGATGCGCGGCACGCGCACCTTCAGGGTGTTGTGCGCGAAGCTGCCCCGCGTCGGACGTCAGCAGGAGCGGCGGCAGCGTGTCGTCGTTCACGTGTCAGTGCGCCCCGACAAGCTCGACGCCCGCATCGGCGAGCAGCGCGCGCATCTCAAGCGGCATGCCCTTCCGCTCGTCGCGGACGAGCGCCAGGGCGCCCTGGCTGCACGCGTCGACGCAGACGCCGCAGCCCATGCACGCGTCCCAGTCGACCCGCGACACGCCGTCCTGCACGTCGAGCGCGCCGAACTGGCAGGCGTCGACGCACTCGCCGCAGCCGATGCAGAGGTCCGCGTCGGATTGGCTGACGTAGCCGGATGAGGCCAGCATCGGCACGCCGTTGAAGTGCGCCTGCATCGCGCCGCAGCAGCACTGGCAGCAGTTGCAGATCGCGTAGAAGCGGCCGAGCATGGCGTCCTTGAAGAACGCATGATGGACGTGGCCGCGCTCGTGCTCTTCGGTCAGGATGCGCTCCGCCTCGTCGCGGTCGATCCAGCGCGTGCGCTTTGGCTGGTGCTCGGCGACGAAGCCGGCAAACGGCTCGCCGATGATCAGGCACACGTCGAGCGGCAGGCAGGGATTCGGCCGGGAGACCGCGGCAGGGGCACTCGAGCGCGATGATGTGATCGGGATGTTGGAGGACGATGTCGCGGGCCAGCGCGTAGGGGATGACCTGCTCGAGATCGCCCAGGTCGACGTCGCGGCCGACGTGGACGAGTTCGCGTCGCGGCCTCGAGCGTCACGACCTTGCCGTGGTACGTGTCTGCGAACTCGATGCCCGCGGCGCGGTTCCCGGCTCGCCATCCTGCACTGCGGCGGCCGCCCGGCTGCGGATCAGCGTGTCGATCCAGCCGACGACGGGCCTGGCCGCCTTCGCAAGCGGGTGCTCGCCCGTGCCGACGCCGATGTAGAGATACGGCCAGCGCCCATAGAAGTAACCGTGGAGCCAATCGAACAGAGAGTAGCCCCGCGTCTTCCGGGCCTCCCGGAAGAATGCGCGGGTCGACTTGCCGGGCAGGAGCGGTAGGTGCATAGAGGCCTCCTGGTGGTGTTGGCTGCTGGCTGCGGCATCATTCTACCCGCATCGCGTCGTTGTGACAACGGGCACATGTCGTAGCGACGGAATGGCTGTCTCACAGGCCGACCAGTTTCAGCACACCCAGCAACAAGTGTGCATCATGCCGAGCTGGTGCTCGGCGGTCCAGCACGGGCTCGGTCAAGGATCGGAAGTCAGCTTCTAGCGTCGGGGCCGGTCCGACGGTACACTGGCTGTTCGAGAGCCAAACTTCAGGAGTTAATAGATTATGGGTCTGCTGGACGCAGTGAAGAAAGCATTCGGGCGCGCGACGCCCGCCCCCGCGCCGCGGGAGGGACGCCGCGCGGCCGAGGAGGCCGCGGGAGGGGAGTTGCACGTTCCAGAAGTCACGCCGGCGCAGCTGATCGCGGAGATGGAAGAGCGGAACGGGGCCGGACCGGTGCTGCTCGATATCCGGGAGAACTTCGAGCGGGCGCAGACGCTTGATCCCCAACAGCATGCACATCCCGATGAACAGCATTCCCGCCCGCCTTGCGAACTCGACCGGGAGCAGGACATCGTCGTGTACTGCGCGCACGGCAACCGCTCGTACGGCGTCACAGGCTGGCTGATCCAGCAGGGCTACAAGGCCCGGAGCCTGAAGGGCGGCATCGTCGACTGGCAGCACAAGCACGGCCCCGTCGAGAGCGGCTACCGCCCGAAGTCCTCATAGTGGCATCAACCTGAAACCGGGGGTGCTCCCGTGTTGGCTCGACTGCGGGGATGGGGGGATAGGGGATATCAGTTGATCGGGCTATCGAGGCCGCCGTCCAGCGCGCGCCCGCGATGATCGCGGCGGCGGCGAGGACCGTGCCGAGATGCTGGCGAACACGTATTGCGGCAGCGCGCCGGCCACCCACAGCGCAAACGGCGCGAGGAAGAGCACGCCGGCTGCGAGCGACGCGAGGACCGGACGGCCTAGCGAGCGCCTCAAGTCGGGGCCGCCGTGCTGCAGCGAGCCCACCAGCGAGAGCACCGTCAGGATGAGCAGGATGATGCCGAGCACCAGCAGCGCGCCATAGGTGATGATCGCCCCGTAGCCGGATGTCAAGGCGGGCGGAATCACGAAGACCACCGCGCCCCAAATCAGCCACGCCACGCCGAGCACGAAGATCCACACCCCCTTGCCGCGCACGAGCAGGCGGGTGGCAAGCGTGTCGAATCCGAGAAACGCGATCGCCACGCCCAGCAGGATCTCGCCGAGCAGCAGCCCCAGAAAATCCGTCGGCGCATCGACCGCCGCGGGCCGGTACGGGCCGACCGCCACCTCCCGCCACGGGCCGTCGCTGCGCTTCCTGCACGAGCACCCCCGCGTGACCCATCGCAAAGACGGCATTCCCGGTCGCCCGGTCGACCTTGGCATCGAGCGGGACCGGGCGCAGCATGGCGGACGCCAGCGCGCTTGCGGATGGCGGCCGCGGTGGCCTCGCTCAGCTGGGGGACCTGGTAAACCCCTTGCCACGTCGCGCCGCCGTCCGCCGACGATTCGATGCTTTGTCCCGGCGTGATCCGGTACTGCCGCTGCTTGTCGTTCGGGTCGACCGTGGTCAGGCTCGCCCCGGCGTTGTCGCCCCACGGGTTGGGGCACGCGCCCCGGCCCTGGTTCGGCATCGCGGCCCACGTCAGACCGCCGTCCGTGCTCCGGTACGTCGCGTAGCCCGCGTAGGCGTCGATCTCGCCGGCCGCGCTCGTCGAGGCAGTAGATGCCGGGATCGGGCGCGGGCGAGTTTGCGACGGTGAGCAGCAGCGCCGCGGCCAGGGCGGCCCACCCGGGCATGCGCAGATCTGCCGCGCGAGCCGGGGGTTCGGGCGTGCTGCGCCAAAGCCAGCCGCTGGCCGCCGAAGCGACGGCGAGCGCGAGCAGGTCGGTGGGGTCAAGCCGCCAGCCGACGCCGGAAGCCGAAGATTGCGCCCGCCAGCGACACGACGAGCGCATGAGCGGCGGGCACGGACTTCGCCAGGGCGAAGACGAGGCCGGTCGAGACATACGCGACGGCCGGGATCGCCTGGCTGCGGCGCGGGCCGCGACCGGGCGCGAGCAGGGCAAGCAGCGCGGTCAGGGCGATGGGGATGAAGAACAGCCAGGCAAGATCGCCGAGCTTGCCGGTGAGAGCCGAGGGCCATATCCGGCGCAGCAGGTGGTCGTTAACGAGGAGCAGGACGAGTGCGGCGAGCGTGAGCGGGTGCACTAACAAGTGCAGGGCCTTGAGCAGCAGCGGGTCGGCGGGCGGCAGTCGCTTCATGCCTGGCATTATAGCATAGGAGTTCGACGCCGCGACGGGCAATCTCGGACTGCCGGATGTATAATGGCGCTCGGATCACAGCGCTTTTCATAGGATGTCGGAGGGTCTTGTGACCGAACCTGCAACCTGATTCGCAGCGGGTTATGGTGATCGCGGCGCATCCGGACGATCCCGAGTTCGGCTGCGCGGGCGCGGTGCTGAAGTGGGCCCAGGCGGGCCGGCACGTCACGTATGTCCTGATCACGAGCGGCGACAAGGGCAGCCACGATCCCGACCTGCGGCCGGGGCTGCTCGCCGCACGCCGGGAGAGCGAGCAGCGGGCCGCGGCCCACGATCTCGGCGTTCACGAGGTCATTTTCCTGCGCCGGCCCGACGGGCTGCTGGAGAACACGCTCGACCTGCGCCGCCAGCTTGCCGACCTCGTCCGCCGGCTGCGGCCCGACGTCGTGCTGACCATCGATCCGTGGCGCCACTACCAGCTCCACCCGGACCACCGGGCGGCGGGCCAGGCCGCGCTCGATGCGGTCTGGTCGGCGCGCGAGTGGTACATCTTCCCCGAGCAGCTCGTCGAGGGCGTCGAGCCCTGGCGCGTGAAGCAGGTCTACCTGTTCTGGACCGACAACCCGGACTACTGGGAGGACATCAGCTGCTGCATGGACCAGCGGCTGGCCGCGCTGATGCGGCACGTCAGCCAGGTCGGCGCGGAGCCCGAGAAGCTGGCCGAGCGCATCCGGCAGCGGGCGAAAGAGGCGGGCGAGAAGCCGGGCTACGCGTTCGCCGAGGCATTCAAGAGGTTCGAGTTTTGACGACAAGCCGATCACATCAAGGACGCGGCCGGCGTTCCTTCCTCCTGCTCGTCGGCGTCCTCACCTTCTGCCTGCTCCTCGGCGCGGTCGTCCCCGGCATCCGCGGACACCGCTGCCGCCCGATCCGCGCTTCGGGGTCGTGGAAGCGTTTGTCAACGCCGACGCCGCGACCGCGGCCGGCGCCGGCTACTCGCGCATCATCCTGCGCTGGGACGTGATCCAGCCCGACGGCCCGGCGGACTGGAAACCGGCGAACGTGCCCGATCCGTTCGTCGCGGCAGAGCTGGCGGCAGGCCGCGAGGTCGTGGCGATCCTGATCGGCACGCCGAAGTGGGCCGCCCTGCGCCCGGAGGACGGCGCGCGTGCCGTGCCGGACATGGACGCGTGGGCCGCGTTTGCGAGGCGCATGGCCCAGCATTACCAGGGGCGCATCCGGCACTGGATCATCTGGAACGAGCCGGACGTGTGGGAGGCGGGTCACCCGGGGCAGACGTGGGCCGGCACGGTCGAAGATTACGCCCGGCTCCTGAAGACCGCGTACACGGCGATCAAGGGCGTCGACCCAACCCTCCAGGTTCACGTTGCCGGCCTGACCTATTTCTGGGACTGGTCGCACGGGCGGCGGCAGTACCTCGACCGCCTGCTCGACGTGCTGGCGGCCGATCCGTCTGCGAAGGCCAACGGCTACTACTTCGATGCGGTCGTCTATCACCTGTACTTCAAGCCGCTCCAGGCGCCGAAGGTGCTCGGGGAGGCGCGGGCGAGCCTGCAGAAGCACGGCATCAAGGGCAAGGAGCTGTGGGTGAACGAGACGAACGCGCCGCCTTCGGAGGACAAGCTCGAAGCGCCCTGGTCGAAGCCGCGCTACCGCGTTTCGCTCGACGAGCAGGCCGCGTTCGTGCTGCAGGAGTTCAGCCTCGCGTTCGCGGCGGGCGCCAGCCGCGTCGAGTTCTACAAGCTGCGCAACTCGGCCGACCACCCGGAGTCGATCGAGCCGTACGGCCTGCTGCGGGGCGACGACTCCCGCCGGCCGGCCTTCTACGCCTACCAGGTGGCCACGACGTACCTGCGGGATTTCCGCACCGCGGCGCGCGAGCAGGCGGGAGCGGTCAACGCGGTGACGTTCGATCGGGGCAGCGCGACGACGACGGTCGTTTGGACGACGGCCGCGAAGGCCGGCCGGGTCGCGGTTCGGGCCGCCGGCGGCGAAGCGCTGCTGGTGAACGAGCGGGGCGAATCCCGGCGGATCAAGCCCCAAGGGCGGGTTCTACACCGTCGATCTCCCCGCGGCCACCTGCGCGAACCGCGCCGAGTGCATCATCGGCGGCGCCCCCCGGCTGATCGTGGAGCAAGCGCCGGCGCGCGGCCGGAAAGCGCTCGTGGGCAGGCCCTGAAACAGCCCAGGCGGCGCCTCCACCGCCGTTGCCGGCTAGGCCGATCCCTTCTCCAAAGATTTTGTGACAACCCGGCCTCCCCCTGGAACCTGTGGCTCGGCCAGACGTCTATCACCTATAGAGCCATTATCTCTATAGCCAGATAGTTTACGCCCTGGAAGGGTGGAGGATCCTATGCAAATGCCCTGGTCAGACCCGACTTTCCGCGGCAGGTGGGGGAAGATCGGCGGCGTCGTGTTGTTAGTCGCCACGCTCGCCGGCATCGCCGCGGTTGCGGGCAGCTGCAGTTTTCTGCCGCGCTTGCTGCCGGTTCAGGCCGGCCGCGGGACGCCCACGGCCACCGTATCGCCGGTCACCGGCCAACCGGCCATCGAAATCGCGCCGGTCGCCGGGGACGCGGGCACCCGCATCACCGTTACGGGCCGCGGCTGGCGTCCCGCCGACACCGTTTTCGTTCGTCTGGAGGATGGAGCAACCGGGGAGGTTCCCGGCCTCGATCAGGCCTCGGCTATCGTTACCGACCGCGGCGATTTCGTCGTCCGGTTCACGTATCCGTATGATCCACGCTGGGCACTGATGCCCCGCGCCCTGGTGACGGTGATCGACCCCGCCACCGGGCAGCGCGCGAGCGCCGAGTTTCGCATCCTGAATCCCGCGCCGGCTTCGCCCACGCCGCTGCCGACGCTCGTGCCCGCGACCCCGGTTCCGACCGAGCTTCCGCCGACGGCGGTGATCCCGACGAAGGCGGCGCCCCAGCCGACCGGGCAGGTGACTCAGCCGACCGCCACCCGCGTCCCGCCGACTGCGACGCGCCTGCCGCCGACGGCGACCCGCGTGCCGCCCACGCCGGTTCCGCCCACGGCGACGCCCGTGCCCGTCATCACCGACTGGCGCGGCGAATACTGGGCGAACCTGAACCTGGCCGGCAACCCAACGGTCGTCCGCAACGATTACGCGGTCGACTTCAGCTGGGGCTTCGGCTCGCCGGCGGCCCAGGTGCCGCCCGACAGCTTCTCGGCCCGTTGGACGCGCACGCTGGACTTCCAGGCCGGCACGTACCGCTTCTACCTGAGCATGGACGACGGCGCCCGGCTGTGGATCGACGGTCAGCTGGTGATCGACCAGTGGAGCAACGGCAGCGTGCGCGAGGTGACCGCGGACAGGTCGCTCACGCAGGGGCGGCATGACATCCGCGTCGAATACTACGAGCTCACCGGGCTGGCGCGCGTCGCGCTGCGCTGGGAGCGGACCGGCGACATGACGTTCCCGGATTGGCGGGGCGAGTATTGGAACAACCCGAACCTCTCGGGCGCGCCGGTGCTCGTGCGGAATGACCGGATCATCGACTTCAACTGGGGCGACGGCTCGCCGGCGCCGGGATCTGCCCGCCGACAACTTCTCGGTGCGCTGGACCCGCACGTTCATGTTTGCGCCGGGCGTGTATCGTTTCTACGCGCAATCCGACGACGGCATGGCGGTGCTGATCGACGGCCAGTTCGTGCTCGACCGGTGGTTCGATCAAAGCGCGACCACGCCGTATACTGCGGACGTGAACCTGGCCGGGCAGCACCTGGTCTCGGTGCAGTATTACGAGCATACCGGCGGGGCGTTCGCGCGGTTCTGGTGGCAGCAGGTCTTCCTGCCGCCCACTGTGACGCCGACCGCGACCAGCGTGCCGCCGACGGCGACGTTCACGCCGACGCGAGTGCCGCCCAGCGCGACGCCAACCAACACGTCCGTGCCAGCGACGGCGACGGCGACCGCCACGGCGACATCGACATCGACTACCGGGCCGACGCAGACCTCGACGCCGACGTCGACGCCAACGCTTACGCCGACGTCGACTGCAACGGCTACGCCGACGCTCAGCCCGACGGTGGGCCCAACCGCCACCGCTACGGCGACGGCCACCGCGACGCTGACGGCGACTGCGACGCCGACCGCGAGCCCGACGACGGCCGTGTCGGCGACGCCGACAAACACGGCGACGCCGACTCAAGCGCCGACCGAGACCGCGACGCCTACCGCGACGGCGACAGAACCGCCGACAAGCACGCCGACAGAGCTGCCGACAAGCACGCCGACAGAGCTGCCGACAAGCACGCCGACAGAGCTGCCGACAAGCACGCCGACGCACACGGCTACGCCGACGGCAACGGCTACCGAGACGGCGACCGCGACGAGGACGCCGACGGCCACGGCCACGCTCGAGGCGACCGAGACGCCGACTGAGACGCCCACGGCCACGCCGACCGAGTCGGAAGAGATCCCGCCGGTGGGGCGGCCCACGGCGACGAATACGCCGACCGCGACGCCTACGGCCATCGTGCCGGTCAGCGTCCGGTTCAACGAAATCCTGCCACGTCCCGAGAAGATCAACTGGGACGAGCGGGGACGGGTGAACGCGCAGGACGAGTGGATCGAGCTCCACAACCCGACGAACCGGGCGGTCGACATCTCACGGTGGACGATCGAGGCGCCCGGCCGGCGGCTGAGCGAGACGTACCGGTTCGGTCGAAACGTCGTCATTCCGGCCAGGGGCTACCTGCTCCTGTTCCAGAGGGAAACGCACCTGATCCTCGACGACCTGGGCGGGACGCTCCGCCTGCTGGACGCGAGCGGAAGGCTGATGGACGCGGTGCGGTATCCGGCCATGCCGGCCGACCAGAGCTACAGCCGGGACCTCGAAGGCACGTGGCATGCGGGCTGGCTCCCGTCGCCGGACGAGCCAAACCTGGCCCCGCTGCCCAAGCTGAGCGGCACGGCGACGGCCACTCCGACTGCGACCGTCCAGCCGTAAGCTGATTCGTGAAGCACAAAGACCCCGATCTCGTCGAGATCGGGGTCTTTGTTTTATATCGCACCGTCTCAGCGCCGCCGTATGAGGCAGGCGAGCACGGCGAGGGCGGCGGCCGCCAGGCCGAAGTGCAGCGGCGGCAGGCCCGTGTCGCCCGGAACGCGGCCAGGCGCAGGGCGGTGGGGAATTCCAGCGTGGTTTCCACCGTTCCAAGCGCCCGCCGCTCCCCGCTCATGTCGACCGCGGTCAGGCGGTGCAGCCACGTGCCCGCTTCGCCCGGCTCGTCCTCGTACCGGTAGCTCGCGCCCAGCGGCGCGCCGGGCATTGCCGCGGGAATGCGGGCCGCGTTGACGAGCTGCCACGGGCCTTCGGCCGAGCGCGCCCGGTGCAGATCGAACCCCGCAAGGTCCTGCTCGCTGGCGGTCTCCCAGGTCAGCACGACGCGCTGGCCCTCGGCGTGCGATGCCAGTGAGACGAGGTCGACGGCCAGCGGGTTCGTCGCCAGCTTGAGGTCGACGACGATCGGGTCCCGGTCCGACGAGCGGTAAGGATCAGGGGCGTAAAGGGCGTCGAGCTGAGCGGAGGTCTTGTGCTCCATCTGGTAGTCGAGCGCGGCCGGCTCGGCGGCGTTGATGGCCCACGCCGCGGTGGCGAGGACCTGGGGCGCCAGGGATGGGGAGGCCAGCGCGTGATCCGTGTAGCCGCCGCGCGCGCCGTCCAGGGTCGTGACCGCGTCCGGGCCGAGGTCGCGGCCGACAGGTCCGTGTAGCCGCGGGCGGCCAGGCGCTGAAGCGGATCCTCCAGGCGCAGGGCGTTCAACTCGCCGAGCACGAGCATATCGGGATCGTCGCTGTTGGTCGGGTCCAGCGCGAGCCAGGCCGCCAGTTCCTGCGCCGGCAGCGGTCCGGGCCGCGTTCCAGCAGCCCTGGCCGTCGCCCGCGTCGGCATCCGGGCCGCTCGCGGGACAGGCCGTCCTGCCGCGCCACTCGTTCACCACCACGGTGAAACGCTCGTGCGAGGGGTGGTTTCTTCGAAGGTCTGGGCCATCGGCATGCGGTGATTGAGGACGCCTTCCTGCCTGCCCGAACGCTCCGGCGTCCAGCCCCGCTGGCAGGCCGATGGGCCGGACCGACGAAACCCGGTAGAGGATGCCCACCGAGACGGCATCCGATCCCCACCCAGGCAAGCCGGGATCGACATAAGCAAACGCGGTCGACCCGTTCGCCATGTTCAGCCCTGCCAGCAGGTTCGCGATCGCCCCGGACGGCCCGAACCCGTTGTTCTGCAGCTTGCTGACCGCGATCACTGTGGCATCGAGGTCCAGGAGTGCGCGGATCAGCTTGTCGCGCTGGCGAACGAATTCCTCAGGGCTGCTTGCCCCGCGCGGCCCGCCGAGGCCGGTCGTCACGTTGAAGTAGTCGTCGAGGCTCAGAAAGACGACGCGGACCGCGCCGCTGGCGCGGGCGGGCGCCGGGCTGCGCGAGTTCTGCCTACAAAGGCGGGCGAAATGACCGGCTGGATTGTGGCAGGCCCGCCGCGGGGGTCGACGATGCCGGTCAGCCGGGCTGCAACCGCGTCGCCCGTACGGAGCGTTGTGGACGGCCGACAGGCTCGCTGCAGGGTAGGGGATGGGATCCGGGTAAGCCCGCTCGCTGCCGTCGTCGAGCACGACGGTTCGCAGCGCCAGGTCATTCTCCCATGCGGCATAGCCGGCGGCATCTGGCGGGTGTCCGTGGGTGTAGTATTGGGGAACGGGTCCCAAGACGAGGGTCAGTCTACCCTGGCTGCCCAGCTCGGCGCTGTCCGCGACCGTCAGGCTGTCTGTGAGCCGCACCAGCATGCCCTCGTAGCGCTCCCACTCGGCTGTCGAACCCAGTGGCAAGGTGAGATCGACCGCGGCGGGCAGTGCGCCCGCGCCGCACGACAGCATCCGGGTGGGCGCGGCCAGGACGGTCATGCCATCCACTTCGCCGACCGTCCCGGCGACGCGCACCCGGTCGCCCGCGGCCACGTCGGCCAGCGAGCCGGCGTATTCGTCGACGAAGATGCCTTCGGATGTCAGCGGGTCCGCCTCGGCATCCGCTTCCTGGAGGAAGAAGCCTGATAAAGCGGCCGCACCCTGGAAGTCGCCGGTTACCACGCCTTCCACTACCCGGCGCTGGCCGGCCACCGGGCTCGCTGAGCCCGCGCCCTGGACGTCATGGATGGCATGGGCTTGATCACCGCACTGGCCGGGCGCGGTGTGGAAGGTGGCAGTGTAGTTGCCCGCCATGTAGTCCGGTGGGTCAGCGGTGTCATTGTCGGTGACCCCTCCGGCCTTGATCGTGACCGTGCAGTTGTCATCGGCGAAGAAATTGGCGTCCGGGTCGATTGTGAAGCTCTGAGAAGCGGGAGTTACGGCCGCGGTTGTGTGGTCCACCGGCGCGCTCAGGGCGCAAGTCACCTCGAACCAATCCGGGGCCAGCGAGACAGGTTCGCTGAAGGTGACGGTGATGTTCGCGTCGGGTGGGACGGCGGTGGCCCCGTCGCCCGGCACGATGGTTTCCACGGCCGGCGGGGGGTCGGTGCAGGGATGTGGGGGAGAGGAGCTGTTGCGCGGGGCGGGAGTCAGCGCGGTGAAGTCGGCGCTGTTGTTGTCCGTGTCGGTGCAGCCACCGTCCACCACGCACCGCTGCCAGGTTCCGGTAAGCGCCGGCGCCGCATCGGAACCCTCGTACTCGCTTGCGGCACCGTAGCCAACGAAGTCAACGACGCTGGAATCTGAGAGACCGGTGATGCCTGTCGCTTTGGACGCGATTGCGACGCGTCCCTTCGTGTGATCGATGAGGCGGCTCCATTCGAGGTCATGCGGAGGTGGGGGTACTGTTTCGGAACAGGTGCCGTGAAGAAGAAAATAGCCGTTGCCTGCAATGCTAAGGTCGCCTAGCGGCTTGACGGACCAGAAACCGCTCGTCGCCAACCTGAACTGAACCGACCAGCCGGCCAATGAGACCGTTTGTGGATTAGCATTGAACAGTTCTATGAAGTCACACGGGTAAGGCCCTCCTGCGTCGCCTCCTCCGTACACCTGGCTGATGCGAATCGGCTTGCACGGCGAGCGGCGCAAGATCGTTGCTCGCCGGATGGATCCGAAACGGTGGATCGTACTGATTCGGGGACGAGGACCGAAGAACCGACGACAAAACGAGGACGACTGCGAACCACGCTCGAAGAAGGGCGGCGATGGCGGGCATGCGGTGGCTCCTTTGGCAACGCTGACAAAGTACGCGAACAACTCAAACCGCTCTGATTTTACATCACTTCTTGGGCCTGGAACGGGGGAAATCCTTAGAGATTTACGTCGCCTTACGAACGGATGCTGCCAGTCTTTCTGGCTGATCGCGCCAGTCACGCCAAGTTTCGGGCGCGGCTGAGATGGCGGAGAGGATGGCGGTGAAGGTGGCATTGACGGGGGCCGGGACGCTGCACCCGGAGCCGCCGCGGGCGACTGCGCCGTTGAGCCAGGGCGACCTCGGTGCGCTTGCCGGCGGCGAGCGCGACGTGGAAGGAGGGCATCTTGCTGCCGCGGCCGCCGGCGACCGTGCGTGCCATGCCGCGGGCGAGCAAGGCAGCCGGGAGCCGGGGCGTGAACGGCGCGAGCAGCGCCAGCGGATAGCCTGCGAGATTGACCGGGCGGATGCGGAGCGCGGCCATGACCCGGAAGGCCTCCTGCCACGCCCGCGCTTCCAGTTGGGCGGTCGTGGGATGGGCCATGACCTGCGCGGGCGTCCAATCGAGGATCGCGCAGGCCGCGTTGGCCGGGAGGTTCAGGAGCAGCTTCGACCATTTGAGGCGGCGGTAGTCGTCGAAGATTTCGACGGTCAGCCCCGCCCGCGTCAGGAGCCGCGCGGCAAGCCCGGCGAGGGGCCGCGAGCCGACCGGCGCGATGCCCGCGCGGTAACGGGCGCGGTGGACGGTCACCTCGCCCGGTTCGGGCAGCGAGACGGGCGTTTCGATCGCGCCCGCGACGACCCGCTCCCGGCCGAACGCCTCGGCGAGCGCCTCCTCGTTTCCGACGCCGTTCTGCAGCGACAAGAGGGGTGGCGGCGCGTTGGTGGCCGACGTCAGCTCGGCGGCGATGGTCGCGGTGTCGTAGGCCTTCGCCGTGAGGATGGCGAGGTCGTAGGTCCGGGCCGCGGACGCTTCGGCGAGCGTGCTGAACGCGGCGAGGGGGAGCGTGGTGCGCTCGCCTTCCGGCTCGGTCAGGCGCAGGCCGCGGGCGCGCACGGCCGCGACCAGCGGCGGGCGGCCGACGAGGGTGACCGGCACGCCGGCGAGCGCGAGGCGGGCGCCGGCGAAACAACCGACGGCGCCCGCACCAATGATCAGGACGTGGGGCTCAGATGAGGCCATACGCCTCGGCGAGCACCTGCACCGTGTGCACCACCCGCAGGCCCGAGCTGATCGCGATGTTCCAGCGGCAGGTCTCGTTGTCGCAGATCGCGGTGGATGCGCCGGAGGCTTTCAGCTTCTCGAAGAGCGGCCGGCCGACCGCCTGGGCGATCTCGTATTTCTCGTGCTTGTAGCCGTAGGTGCCCGTGATGCCGCAGCAGTCCACGCCCTGCTCCTCCACGGTCAGGCCGGGGATCAGGCTCAGCAGGTCCAGCGCGGGCCGGCCGATGCGGTGCAGCTTCTGGTGGCAGGAGGTATGGTACGGCATGTAACTGCCGCCCATGTCCTTGAAGTCCGTCTTGAGCCGGCCCTCTTCGTGCAGCAGCCACAGGAACTCGTTGATGTCGTAGACGTGCTCGGCCAGGGCCTTGGCCTCGGGCGTGTGGATGCCGAGCAGCTCGCGGTAGTCGGACTTGAGCTCCAGGCCGCAGCTCGTGCCGCCGACGACCATCGGGATGTCCTGCTCGACCACGGGGGCCAGCTTCTTCAGGTTTGCGTGGGCGTAGCGGCGGGCGCCGTCGAAGTCGCCGTTCGACTGCATCGGCAGGCCGCAGCAGTTCTGATCGGGCAGCACCACCTCGAAGCCGTTGTGCTCGAGCACCGCGACGATCGCCTTGCCCACTTCGTGCTCGTAGTGATTCGTCGCGCAGCCGTAGAAGTAGGCGACCTTGGGCGCGCCGGCTGGGGTGGGCGCCTTCGTGCGCTGGTGCTCGCCGAAGAACCAGCCGCGGAACTTGCGGAAATGGAAGTGGGGGAAGGGCGCCCGGTGGTCGATGCCCAGCGTCTTCTCCATTGCGAGGCGGGCGGGCCGGAAGCCCAGCACCAGGTTTGCGATGGGCGCGACGAGGCCGCCCACCTGCCCGAGCGCTTCGTTGCGGCCGAGCAGCCAGTTCCGCACCATCTTCGGATCGAGCGGGTTCTTCTGGAGGTTGCGCTTGCGGAGGTCGGCTTTGGCCGCGGTGTTGATCTCCATCACCTGCACGCCGTGCGGGCACACGAGGGTGCAGATCCCGCAGCCCGAGCAGTAGTCCAGCGACCAGTCGGGCGAGGGCGAGCCGGGATCGCGGAAGCGCTGCGCCTGCGGCCCGACGTACTTGGGGCCGGGGAACAGGTCCGTCACGGGCACGACTGGGCACGCGCTCGTGCAGATGTTGCACTTGACGCACAAGTCCGCCGTGCGCTTGATGTCTTCGAGTAGTTCAGGAGTATACGTGTCTGTCATAGTCTCTCAACACAAAGGCACAAAGGCACGAAGGGTTCACAAAGCTCCTATTGCGCTTTTGTGCCTTCGCGTCTTTGTGTTAACGATCCAATCAAATCACTTCGACGTCGTGCGGATGGCTTTCGACGATGCCGGCCTGGGTGATCTGGATGAACTCGGCGTTCTGCTGGAGCTCTTCGATGCTGGTCGCGCCGGCGTAGCTCGAGCGCGGAGCGCAGGCCGCCGACGAGCTGGACGCAGCAGGTCGTCGACCGAGCCCCGGTAGGGGACGGCGGCCTCCACGCCCTCGGCCACCACCCGCGACCACGATGGATCGTCGCCGTCGCCCTCACCCTTGGGCGGTCCGGCCGGTCAATCGTCGCGCCCAGCGATGCCATGCCCCGGCTGACCTTGGTCCGGCGGTTGTTGCGCAGGATGACGACGCCCGGGCTCTCGTCCGTGCCGGCCAGCAGGCTGCCGATCATCACGGTCTGCGCGCCCGCGGCCAGGGCCTTGGCGATGTCGCCGGACGTCCGGATGCCGCCGTCCGCGATGATGGGCACGCCGTAGGGCGCGGCGGCCTCGGCGCACTCGGCGACCGCAGTCAGTTGGGGCACGCCGAACCCGGTGACGATGCGGGTGATGCAGATCGAGCCGGGACCGACCCCCACCTTCACCGCGTCCGCGCCGGCCTCGATCAGGTCGCGGGTGCCTTCGGCGCTGGCGACGTTGCCCGCGACGATCTCGATCGCGCCGAACTCACGGCGCAGCTCTTTGACGGCGCTGATCGCGTTGTCCGAGTGCCCGTGCGCGATGTCGACCACGAGCACGTCGGCGCCCGCCTCGAGCAGCATGGCCGCGCGTTCGAGGAAGCCCGGCTGCACGCCGACGGCCGCGCCCACCCGCAGCCGGCCCTTCTCGTCCTTGGTCGAGTGCGGGTGCTGCAGCGAGCGGATGATATCCTTCGTGGTGATCAGGCCCGCCAGGCGCCCCTCGTGCGTCCAGCAGCGGCAGCTTCTCCAGCCGGTGCTCGTGCAAGATGCGCCGGGCTTCTTCCATGCTCGTGCCCGCCGGCGCGGTCACCATGCTGCGAAGCGGGCGTCATCGCCTCGCACACGTCCGTGTCGTCCGAGGTGAATTCCAGGTCACGATTCGTCAGGATGCCGGTCGGCCGGTTCTGCTGATCCACGACCACCAGGCCGCCGATGCCGTACCGCTCCATCAAGCGCCGCGCCTCCCGGCACGTCGCGCCGCACAGGATCGTGCGCGGGGACTCCACGATGTGGCTTTCGGCGCGCTTGGCCTTGCGCACCTCTTCGGCCTGGCGTTCGGCAGACATGAAGCGGTGGATGATGCCGATGCCGCCTGCCCGCGCCATGGCCACCGCCATGCGGCCCTCGGTCACCGTGTCCATGTTGGCGCTGACGATCGGGATTTCCATGCGGAGGCCGCGGGTGAGCATCGTGGCCGTGCTGACGTCGCCGCGCGAGCGGATCGGCGAGCGCTTCGGCACGAGCAGCACGTCGTCGAAGGTCAGCCCTGGAGTCGGGCCGCAGCTTGAGCATCGCAACCTCCTGACCTGGCTAGGTGAGCATCGATTCGACCGCGGCGTATGCCGTGGCGATCCAGACGCCTTCGGTCGACCCTTCGCACTCGCCATTATACCCTGCCAGAGTGCGGCCCGCCACGCGCAGGTTTTCATAACGCACTTGCCCGCGTTCGTCGAGCGGGCGCATCTCCCGGTCGGCCGCGACGCCCGCGTAGTGGATCGAGTGGTCGCTGGGCAGGAATTCCGCGTCGAACCATTCGGACATCGGCGGGACCCCCACCAGGGGCAGGCCGAACACCGTCTCGCGCAGCGTCCCGTGATGGTCGCTGAGGATCCCGCCGCCGTACAGCCCGCCGGTCGCCAGAATCACGTGCGCGGCGCGGTAGATCGTCTCCCGAACGACATTTTTGACTGCGGCCCCGACGACCCGGTTCCCCTCGACGAGGGGGCGCTCCACGGGCATGTTCAGCAGCACCTGCACGCCCGCCTTCGCCAATGCGTTCTTGAAGACATTGTACAGGCGCATGCCGGGCACGCTGGGCGGGAGCGTCGGAATCTCGAAGACCGGGACGCCGACCAGGTCCTGCAGGTGGCGCCACGACCGGGGGTAGTCGTTCAGGCCGAGCACGGCGGGCAGGCCGACGCGCGTTGCGCCGTTCAGGTGCGCCTTGATCTGCGCGCCCGACCCGCTCGCGCACCTCCGGCCGGTCGAACAGCCGCGCCAGCCCGGTCGAGATGTTGTCGAACTTGACGGCGTGAATTTCGGGCAGGTCGAAGGCGAAGGGTTCGGCGGCGAAGCCCTGCCGCGCCAGGTTCGCCGCGCAAAACGCCGGGTAGAAATCCCGCCACCCGGCCGGACCGGCGATCAGCATCGGCCCCGGCGCGTTCAGGTCGCCCGCGACGAAGCTCTCCGGCGCGTAGGCGGCGGGCAAGGCCGCGCCGAGCGCGCTGGGGAAGCGCATGTTCCGGTCCAGCCCGCCGGCGTAATGCAGACCGTACGGCTCGCACAGCGCCTGCAGCGCCGCAATCCCGTCTGTCAGGGCGCTCAGCCCGGCCAGGGCGTAGGGGTGAGCGGGGCGGCTGCGTAACAAGCGCCCGCACCGCGGCCTCGACGCTGCCTTCACCCTCGAGCACGCCGAGCCACCCCGGCATGATGTGCGTCGTGCCGATGCCCGCCGCCACCACGCGCGTCCTTGCGCCCCGCTGCCGGGCCAGCCAGGCGGAGAAGAGGCCGGCCGGCCCCCCACCGATTACCAGGACATCGTCCATGAACCGCCTCAACCTAACTGACCTCAGGAGCGACGGCAGGCTGCGCCAGCCGGTCCAGCCCGAGGATGCCGCGGTAGATATGCTCGTCCAGCAGCGCCTGGCGCAGGCTCTGGCCCCACAGCAGCGGGCCGCTGACCCTTCCAGCGCCGCTGTGCGAAATCCGCCAGCGCCGCGGTCGCCGCTTCAGCATCCACTTCGCCAATTTCCCGCAGGAGGCCGGCGGCCCGGTAGCCGCAGAAGCCGCCCTGGCAGGGGCCCATGCCCAGCCGCAGGTCGCGGCGCAGATCGTCGAGGACCCACGGCGCGACGGGGTCGGGGTGGAGCGCGACCGCGGCCTCCACGTCGGACCGGGTGATCAGCTCGCATTCGCAGACCAGCTGGCCCGGGCCGGTGCTCCTCTTCCACGTGCGCGAGGCGGTGCCGAGCCAGTGCGGCTTCGTCCCCGTGAAGGGCTGCCGGGCGTCGGGCAGGACGTACTCCTTCGTCACGCACGGCTTCGTCACGCCGAGCTGGGCGCAGGCAATGTCGGCCGCGCGCTCGGCCATCAGGCGGTAAGTCGTGAACTTGCCGCCCACGACGGTGACGAGCCCGCCCACGCCGTCGCGCTGCTGGTGGTCGAGCACGGCGAACGTGCGCTTGGCCTCGCGACCCGAGGCCGAGCCGCCTTCCTCGTAGAGCGGCCGGACGCCGGCCCACGCGCGCAGCGCGCGCACCTGGCTGAACCCCGGCACCATCTTCTCGCCCTCGTCGAGCATCTTCTCGACTTCCCACGCCTGCACGCTGGTGTCGTTCGGGTCGGGCACGTTCACCGACGTCGTGCCGATGACCGCGACGGTGCCGACGGGAACGAGGATGTCGCCGTCGCCGGGCAGGTGGCAGCGGTTGATGATCGTGTTGACGAAGCGGTAGGCCATCGCGACCATCGTGCCCTTGCTGGGGCGCACGGTCACCGGGCAGCCGGCCATGCCCGCGATCTGGCCCGCCCACGCGCCCGCGGCGTTGATGACCATCGGGGCGGCCAGCCGGGTCAGCTCGCCCGTGCGCTTGTTGCGGACCGTCGCGCCGACGACCCGGCCGCCCTCGACTGCCAACTCGGTGACCTCGTGGTAGGTCAGCACCCGCCCGTTGTGCGTGGCGATGGCGGCGCCGAGCGCGGTGAGCACGTCGAACGAATCGCAGGAGGCATCGGGCACGCGAAATGCCCGGGAAGTCGCGCGGATTGAGCGCCGGCTCCTCGGCCAGCATCCGGCCGACCGGGATTTCCTCCGCCTCGATGTCACAGGCGCGGCAGGCGGCCAGCCACTTGTCGGCGAACGCGGGATCGTCGTACGGGGTGGTGATGAAGAAGCCGCCCGTGTCCTCGATCGCATGGGGCACGATCCGGCGCAGGATGCGGTTCTCTTCGATGCACTCCCGCGCGGACTCGGGGTCGCGCACGGCGTACCGGCCGCCCGAGTGCAGCAGGCCGTGGTAGCGGCCCGAAGTGCCGTCGGTCAGGTCGTGCCGCTCGACGAGCGCGACGCGCAGCCCGCGCAGCGCCAGGTCGAGCGCCGCGCCGCCGCCCGTCGCGCCGCCGCCGATCACCAGGACATCGTATTCGTCGTTCATTCATCGCCCTCGCGTCCCAAGCTGCTAACTTCGCACTCGCTCATTCTCAGCCAATGCATCGACCGCTCGACCGCCTTGCACCAGCCGCGGTAGAGCTTCGCACGCTGCCCGTCGCCCATGCGCGGCTTCCAGGTGCGATCCACCTGCCAGTTCTGGCGCAGCTCGTCGAGGCCGCTCCAGTATCCCACCGCCAGGCCCGCCGCATACGCCGCGCCCAGCGCGGTCGTTTCCGCCACCTTCGGCCGCACGACCGGCACGCCGAGCATGTCGGCCTGGAACTGCATCAGCAGTTCATTGTACACCATGCCGCCATCGACTTTCAACGCCGTCAGCTGCACGCCCGAATCCTGCTCCATCGCGTCGAGCACTTCGCGCGTCTGGTACGCGGTCGCTTCCAGAGCGGCGCGGCAGATGTGCCCCTTGTTGACGAAGCGGGTTAGCCCGACGATGACGCCGCGCGCATCGGATTGCCAGTAGGGCGCGAACAGGCCCGAGAAGGCGGGGACGAAGTAGATGCCGCCGCTGTCGGGCACGCTCGCCGCGTAGTCTTCGACGTGCTTCGAGAAATCGAAGAAGCCCAGGTTGTCGCGGAGCCACTGGACCAGCGCCCCGGCAATCGCGATCGATCCTTCCAGGGCGTAGACCGCAGGCGCGTTCGCCCAGCTTGTAGGCCACCGTCGTCAGAAGCCCGTGCTTGCTGGGCACGGCCAGCGTGTCGGTGTTCATCAGCATGAAGCAGCCGGTGCCGTACGTGTTCTTGGCCTCGCCCGGCCTGAAGCAGGTCTGGCCGACGAGCGCCGCCTGCTGGTCGCCCAGCACGCCGCACACCGGCGTCTTGCCGAACGTGTAGCCGTACAACTCGGGATCGCTCGACGGCCGGATGCGCGGGCAGCATCTGCCGAGGGATGCCCAGGATGCGGAGGATTTCGTCGTCCCAGTCGAGCGTGTGGAGGTTCATCAGGAGGGTGCGGCTGGCGTTCGTCACGTCGGTGATGTGTGCGCCGCCGTTCGGGCCGCCCGTCAGGTTCCAGATCACCCACGTGTCGATGTTGCCAAACAGCGCATCGCCCCGCTCGGCAGCCTCCCGCACGCCCTGCACGTTGTCCAGGATCCACTTGATCTTTGGCCCGGAGAAATAAGTGGCGAGCGGCAGCCCGGTCTGCGGCCGGAAGCGGTCCTGCCCGCCTTCGCGGCCCAGATCGGCGATGATCTTGTCGGTGCGCGTGTCCTGCCAGACGATCGCGTTATAGTACGGCTTGCCGGTCCTGCGGTCCCACACCACCGTGGTCTCGCGCTGGTTGGTGATCCCGATGGCCGCCAGGTCGGCCGCGCCGGCATGCCGCCTTTTCCATGCGCGCCGCGCGCCACCTCCTGAACCCGGGCCCAGATTTCCAGCGGATCGTGCTCCACCCACCCCGGCTGTGGGTAAATCTGCGGTGTGTTCGAGCTGGTGTGACGCGACGATGCTGCCGGTCGCGTCAAAGAGGATGCAGCGTGTGCTGGTCGTGCCCTGGTCGATGGCTGCAACGTATCTTGCCATGCTGCCCTCCCTATTGCCACAGAGGCCACGGAGGGCGCAGAGGGACGAGGACGAGGCGCTACCTCGCGCCTCGCTCCTCGCATTCTCTGCGGTCTCAGTGACCTCTGTGGCTAAGAAACCTTAGAAGGTGACGAACTTGCTGCCGGGTGCGTTGCAGACGGGGCAGCTCGCCGGCGCCTCGCCTTCCATCGTGTAGCCGCAGACCGGGCAAACGAAGAGCGCGACCGTGGTCATGTCCGCTCCGCCGGCCACGCAGTCCTTCGCTCGGGCGTACAGCCCGGCGTGGACCTTCTCGGCTTCCAGCGCGTCGTGCATGCTGCCCAGCGCCCGCTTCTCGCCGTCCTGTTCGGCCGTCTGCATGTACTCGGGGTACATCGTGCTGATTTCGAAGCTCTCGCCGCCGAAAGCCACTTCCAGGTTGGCCGGCGTCTTGCCCAGGCCAAGCGCCTTCAGGTGATTGGTGGCATGGATTTGTTCGGAGAACGAGGCGGCGCGGAACAGCCGGGCGATATTCGGCAGGCCTTCGCGCTCCGCTCGGTCGGCGAACACCATGTACTTCATGTGGGCCTGGCTCTCGCCGGCAAACGCGTCCTTGAGATTCTTTTCGGTAGCTTCTTGCATGGGATTTCCTCCTGGCAGATTCGCCGTTGGGTTGTGGGTGCGCCGGCGTGAGGGCTGTCTGGCACGGAACCCGACCGGGTACGCGGCGCGTGAATACACACGCAAGCGTACCACGCCGGGCGTCTGTTGTACATGACTCACCGCATATTCAGACAGGCCGGTGCGGGCCTCCGGCAGCGCTTAGCTGAGGTCGAGCTTCGGCGAGCGAGGTTCGGTGCCGTTGAGCAGCCGCTTGATATTGGGGCGCAGCGCCCAGAGGATGAGCAGCATCGTGACGACGCCGTAGATCACGTACTGCCAGGGACCGTAGCCCAACGCGGCGCGGACGGCCAACTGGACGGGGATCAGCACCGCAATGATGATCGAGGTCAGCGACGCGTAGCGGGTGACATTGAGTCCAACGGGCAGCATCGGGACGAGCCACAGGCCCGACAGCGGCCACATGGCAACGCAGGCGCCGATGTTCGGCCCCGTGCCCGCGCCGCCCTTGAACCCGAGAAAGATGGACGCGTTGTGTCCGATGACGACTGCGATGCCCGCAATGACTTCCGCCCAGATCGTGTCGGGCGAGCCATTCATCACCCACCGGGCCACGAGGACCGCAATAAAGCCCTTCAGCATGTCTCCGGCGCCCGTCCCGATCCCGGCCCACCGCCCGCCGGCGCGCAGCGCGTTGGTGCCTCCCGTTCGCCCGCTGCCGTGCTGGCGGATATCCTGCCGCTTCATCGCGTAGATGACCAGATAGCCTACCGGATATGGAGCCAATCAGGTAGGCAAGCACCCCGGCTGCGACCAGTCGAATCCAGTCCATGATCTTTCACCCCGCCGCGCTTTTTCGGCGCACTCCAGCGGACAAATGAAAACGCAAAACGCCGGTCACAGTGGGGACAAGCATTTTGCGTTTGCCGCTGCCCTATTATACACAACACTGTGCGACCGCCATAGTTGCGGTTACCGGTCCAGGATGTTGCTCAGGAACAGCTTCGTGCGCTCGTGCTTGGGCGCGCTGAACAAGCCCTCCGGCGAGTTCTCCTCGACGATCTTGCCCTCGTCCATGAAGATGATGCGCCTGGCGGCGGCGCGGGCGAAGCCCATTTCGTGCGTCACGCAGAGCATCGTCATGCCGCTCTTTGCCAGGTCGAGCATGACCTCCAGCACTTCCTTGATCATCTCGGGGTCGAGCGCGCTCGTCGGCTCGTCGAACAGCATGATCTTCGGGTCCATCGCCAGCGCGCGGGCGATCGCCACCCGCTGCTGCTGGCCGCCCGAAAGCTGGCCGGGAAACGATTCGGCCTTTTCGGGGATGCCGACGCGTTCGAGCAGTTCGCTCGGCCACCCGGTTCGCCTCGTCCTCGCTCGCGCTTGCGCACGATGCGCTGGGCCAGCGTGATGTTCTGCCGGGCGGTCAGGTGGGGGAACAGGTTGAACTGCTGAAAGACCATCCCCACTTCAGCCCGCACCGCGTTGATATCGGTCGACTTGTGCGTCAGGTGAATGCCATCCACGACGATCTCGCCCGAGTTGACCGTTTCGAGGTGGTTGATCGTGCGCAGCAGCGTCGACTTGCCCGAGCCGCTCGGCCCGATGATGACCAGCACCTCGCCGGCCTGCACGTCCAGGCTGACGTCGTCCAGCGCGTGCACCTTGCCGAAGTACTTGTGCACGTTTCGGATCTGGATGATCGGTTCTGCCATCGGTCCCTCCTAGCGCTTTTCGACGGTCAGGCGGCGCTCGACATAAGTGCTCAGGCGCGTGAAGAACACCGTCAGGATCAGGTAGAGCAGCGCCACGACCAGGTAGGTGTCGAAGCTCTGGAAGGTGCGCCCGACGTACTCGCGGCCGCGCCGGGTGAGATCCGCGAGGCCCAGGATCGACACCAGCGAGCTGTCCTTGAGCAGGGTCACGAACTCGTTGCTGACCGGCGGCAGGATGACCCGCACGGCCTGGGGCAGGATCACGTAGCGCATGGCCTGGATGTAGTTCATGCCCAGCGAGCGCGATGCTTCCATCTGGCCCTTGGCGATCGACTGGATGCCCGCGCGGAAGATCTCGGTCATGTATGCGCCGTACGCGAAGGTGAACGCGACCACCGCGGCGGGGAAACCCTCGATCCGGGCATTCTCGAATCCGAGCCCCTGGCGGAACAGGACCGGCAGCCCGAAGTAGATCCACAGCAGCCAGACCAGCACCGGCACGCCGCGCACGACCTCGACGTACGTGGATGCGATGCCTTGAGGATGCGCATGTTCGAGACCCGGAAGACGCCCATGATCATGCCGACGATCAGGATGAAGAAGAAGGAGACGATCGTCAGCTTCAGGGTCATGAAGATGCCGTCGCCCGCGCTGAACGAGCCGAAGACGTACTGGAAGATGGGCCGGAAGCGCTCGGGGAAGAAGATGTAGAGGAACAGGGCAAGGGCGATTGCGCCGGCCAGGAGGAACCAGTACTTGTCAAACTGGCCCATCCCGCTCCAACGCGTCGGCTGAGCCGGAACCGGCGCGGAGCCGGTAAGCCACTTGCTTTCTCGCTCAGCATTGCAGACTCCTCTGGCATGACGGCTCGCTTCGTGTGGCTGAACAAAGCCTTAACCGACACCGGCATGCCGTAGTGCGGCCGTAACGTGCCGGCTCTACCTTCCTCAGTCGCGGGTCGAGCGCATCGCGCAACCCGTCGCCGAGCAGGTTGAACGCCAGCACGGTCAGCATGATCATCAGGCCCGGGAAGAAGACCAGGTGCGGCGCGGTGAAGACCTGGTTGCGCTCCTGGCCCAGCATCGAGCCCCATTCCGCCATCGGCGGCTGTGCGCCCAGGCCGAGAAACGACAGGGCCGCGGCGTCCAGGATCGCGGTCGCGATGCCCAAGCGTGCCCACGACGATCAAGGGCGTGAGCGTGTGGGGCAGGATGCTGCGCCACAGGATGCGCGCGTTCGGCACGCCGACCGCCCGGTCGGCCGTGACGAATTCCCATTCCTTCACGGACAGCACGCTGGCGCGCGCGACGCGGGCGTAGGCCGGAATGGACACGATGCCGATCGCGAGCAACGCATTGACCAGCCCCTCGCCAAGCACGGTGACGATGGCGATGGCCAGCAGCAGCGCAGGGAAGGCCAGCAGCACGTCCATGATGCGCATGATGACGTTGTCCGCCCAGCTGCCGACAAACCCCGCGACGGCGCCGAGAACGGTCCCGATGACGATGGCGAAGCCAACCGTGGCGAAACCAACCATCAGCGAAACGCGCGCGCCGTAGACGATGCGGCTGAAGAAGTCGCGGACGTTGCCGTCGACGCCCAGGATGTGCTGCGGTTTGTCTGCCGGGCAGCCGAGCAGGTGGATGCAAGGCGCCGGATCGCATCTTGATGGGCTCGACCCCGATGAGCACCTTGTTCGGCGCATATGGCGCGATGACCGGCGCGGCGACGGCCACGATCACCAGGATGACCAGGATGACCATGCCGAGGATCGGCGGACTTGGTGCGGAACAGCGCCCGGATGCGCATCCTGCGACGGGCTGCGCGGCTTGCGCTCGAGAAGTTTTGCGGTCGAGGCTGGTGCGACCGTGGATGCGGGTGTGGTGGCATGCTTAACTCAAGCGAACGCGTGGATCGAGGAACGCGTACATCAGATCCACGATCAGGTTGATCAGGACATAGCCGACGGCGATCACCAGGGTGAAGGCCTGGACGATCGTGTAATCGCGCGCCTGGATGGCATCGAACAGGATCCGGCCAACGCCTGTCAGGTTGAAAATCGTCTCCGTGAGCACGGCGCCGCCCAGCAGCGTGCCGAGCGAGAGGCCCACGATGGTAATGACGGGGATCATGGCGTTGCGCATCGCGTGGCGCAGCACCACCTTGTTCTCGCGCAGCCCTTTCGCGCGGGCCGTGCGGATGTAGTCGAGGCTCAGGACGTCCAGCAGGCTCGAGCGCGTCATGCGGGCGATCAGCGCCATCGGGATCGTGCCCAGCGCGAGGGCCGGCAGGATCATGTGCCGCAGGCTGTCGAGCAGCCCCTTGACGTTCAGCGTCAAAATGGACGTGACGATGTGCATGTTGGAGACGAACGTCAATAGGGTGAGCAATGGACCGGGCTTCAGGTTGAGATGCCAGGCCTCCATGAGGGTCGGGATCACCACCCCGGCCGCGTTTCGGCCGGACGGGGGCAGCCAGAAAGGCGTGCCTTTGAGTAACAGGGCAAAAACATATGCCAGCATCAGGCCCAGCCAAAACACCGGCATCGAAACGCCGATGTTGGCAATCAGCATCGTCCCGACGTCGGTCGCCGAATTGCGCCGGATCGCCGAGATCAGCCCGAGCAGGACGCCCGCGATCACCGCAAAAAAGAGCGCCGCAAACGCGAGCTCGATCGTGACCGGCAGGCGCTCGATCAGCAGGTCGCTGACCTGGCGGCCGTAGCGGAAAGACCGGCCGAGGTCGCCGTGCAGGATGCCGTTCAGGTAAATGCCGAACTGCACCGGGATGGACTGGTCGAGCCCGTTGCGCCGGATGAAGTCGTTGCAGAGTGCGTCGGTGGCGCGCTCGCCCAAAGCGGCGCGACACGGGTCACTCGGCAGAAGGCGCGCCAATGCAAACGTAACAAAAAGGATGCCCAGCAGCACGGGAATTGAGGCCGCCAGGCGTTTCGCGATGTAACGAAACATGCCCGTCTCGTCAAGCCCACGGAAAAAGGGCGGGACGCCCGCAGCCCCGCGGGTCTGCAGGCGTCCCACCAGGTCACGACATTACTGTGCCGGCGGTGCGTTCAGGAACGCCCCGAACAGCGCGTTGAAGTAGGTGAAGGTGCCGGTGCGGCCCTTGTGGAGCGGGTTGCGCCGCATCCCACTGGACGGCCCAGCTGGTGATGACGTCCTTCGCATCGAAGGCGCTGCCGTCGTGGAACTTCACGTTCGGCCGCAGCTTGAACGTCCATTCGGTCAGGTCGGCGTTCGGCCGAGTACGACTCGGCCAGCGAAGGCTCGACGTCGGTGCCGCCGATCTTGTAGGCCAGCAGCGATTCGCTCGACCTGCTCGCATGCGCGCAGCGATTCGCCGTCTTCCTCGTCCGCGCAGTAGAGGCTGAGCGGTTCGGCGTTCTGCATCCAGACCAACTGCTTGCGGTCGCCCGGCTGCATCACGGAGAAGTTCTCGTTGCCCAGCGGGCTCGCATGCGCGCCGGTCACGTCGGCCTTGAAAGCGGTCGCGGAGCCGCCGTGGGCCACGGGCACCATCGGGACGTGCTTCTTGACCAGGTTGTTGGCCTCGGCGTACAGCTTCTCGCGCTCGGCCGGCGTCGGCCGTCGTGGCGGCCTTCTCGAGCACAGCCCACAGATCCTCGAAGCCCTTGCCGAACTGGGCGGGTGCGCCCTTGCCGAAGTGGTAATCGAGGAAGTTGGTCTGATCCGGGTAGTCGGCGCCCCAGCCGAGCAGGTGCAGCGGCAGGGAGCCGGTCTTGGCCGTGTCGAGGAAAGCGCCCGACTCCATCACGTTGATCTCGACGTCGATGTTCAGGTTTTCCTTCAGCTGCGCCTGGATGTCCTGGGCCACGAGGCCGGGCTGCGGCAGGTAGCTGCGCACGACGTCGCGGTACGAAAGGGTCGTCTTGAAGCCGTCCGGGAAGCCGGCCTTGGCCAGCAGTTCCTTCGCCGCCTTCGGGTCGAACTTGTACCACTCCTCACCCTCGCAGCCGCCCGGGATGGCGCAGGGGGTGAAGTGCGATGCGACGACGGAGCCCACCGGGTAGAAGTTATCGACGATGCGCTGGCGATCGATGCCCATCGCCACGGCCTGCCGGACCTCTTCCTTGTCAAAGGGCGGCTGCGTGTTGCTCATGCCCAGGTAGAAGATGTTCAGCGCCTCGCGGGGATACAGCTTCAGGTTGGTGTCGCTTTCGATCGTCTTGAAGTCATCCGGCGTCGGGTTGTCGATGCCGTCGACCGTGCCGGCCTGGAGCTCGAGCAGGCGCGCGGCGCCTTCCTTGCTCCAGCGGAAGACCAGCTCGTCGGCCTTCGCCTTGTCGCCCCAGTAGTTCGGGTTCGCCTTGAAGATGATGCTGTCGCCCTTTTGCCACTTGTCGACCATGTACGGGCCGGTGCCGATCAGCTTGTCGAGCAGCTCGCCCGTCCCACCCGTCGCTTCCAACTGCTCGGACGGATGGATGCCAAATGCCGAGAAGGCCGCCTTGGAGGGGAAGGCCACGTCGGGCTGGCACAGGGTGAACTTGACGGTCATGTCGTCCACGGCTTCGATCGACTTGATCTCGCCGCCGTAGTCGCAGCTCGTCGCCGCGTAGCTGGTGGCGGTCACGACGGCCTGGTTGCCGCCCGCAGCCGCCGGGGTCTCGCCGCCGGTCGCTGCAGCCGGCTTCTTGCCGATCCACTTCTCGTAGATTTTGTCGTAGTCGCCGCTCTTCTTGACGTTCGCCAGCCCGGCGTTGAACAGCGGCAGGAAGCCCTTCGGGTCACCCTTCTGAACGACGATGCCGTACTGCTCGTTGGTCTGCGAGCTCCGACGGGATCTTCAGCTTGCCCTTGAACTGGTCGGACTGCAGCGCGTAGTTGGCCGCGACCGGGTAGTCGACCACAACCGCGTCCAGGTTGCCGTTGACGAGGTCCTGCAGCGCAAGATCGGGGCTGTCGTACTGCTTTGGCTCGATGCCGAGCTCGCGAACCGCGAACGCGCCGGTGGTTTCGATCTGGACGCCGACGCTTCTTGCCCTTGAGCGACGGGCCGTCGGTGATGTCCGAGTTGTTGGCCAGCACGACGATGGCCTGGTTGGCATCGAAGTACGGCTCGGAGAAGTCGTACGTCTTCTTGCGCTCGTCGGTGATGGTCACCGAGGAGATGATCGAATCGTACTGGCCCGCGACCAGGCCGGCGAAGATGCCGTCCCACGCCACGTTCTTCCAGTCGATGTCGAACTTCTGGTCCGCCGCGATCGCCTTCATGAGTTCCACGTCGAAGCCCACGAGGTTCCTTCGACTGGTCGACGAACTCCATCGGCGCGAACTCGGCGTTCGGTGGCGATCGCGAACTTCTTCGCGGCCGCTGCCGGCGCGGCGGTTGCCGCAGGCGCCTCGGTGGCCTTCGGGGCTTCCGCGGCCGCCGTGGGCTGAGCTGCAGCGGTCGGTTGGCTCGCCGGCGCCGCGGGTTGGCCGCCACACGCCGCCACCATGCCCAACAGCATGACCACGACGGTAAGCAGGCCGATCAGCTTGAGCTGCTTCATCTTGTAAGTCTCCTCCTGTCAAATGGTGCAATGACATAGACCGATGTTGCCAACGGGCTAACGGCAGGGCAGGTTCTGAGGCGTCGCACCTCCTTTCGGAGTTAGGACCGGACCACCGTCACACACGACACTGTGGGGACGAACAGAGAACAAACTGTAGAGTACAGCGGCATTATAACAGCCGTGGACGTGTTGTCAAACGTTCTTCGATAGTGTCACCTTGGGCACATCAGCCGGCACTGCCGGGCGTACGCAATTGGAGGCGGTTCTGAGCCACGTTCATCTGGATCTCGCCCGCAGCTTGCAGCGAGGCGAGGCAGGCGAGCACCGCGGTCTGCGTCAGCAGGTAGATCGTGAGGTTCGGGATGTCCATCTGCAGCCGGTCGGCGCACCGCTTGATGACCTCGCCCAGGTCCGCGGTCTCGGCGGCCGCCTGGCTGACGAGGCTGCGGATTTCCGCGAGGCGCGCCGCATTCTCGCCGGCCCACGGCCCGATCTGGGGCACGGCCGGCGCCGTGGCCGGGCACGAACGCCTCATACCGGCCGTCGAGCCGGGCGGCGTCCGCCAGCGTCTTCAGCCACTGGTCGACGTCCACCATGAAAGGAATCCCGTGCTTGGCGAGGACGTCGGGCGCAAACACGGCGTCGGCCACGAAACAGGCCCCGCCGCCCGCCACCATGACCTGGTTCGGGGCATGGCCGGGCGCCGGGAGCACCTCGAGGCTGAGCCCGGCGACGGTGACCTCCCCGGGGGCCAGCAGCTCGTCCACCTTGCAGGCTTCGCCGAGCGTAAACTTGTGCCGCAGCTCCGCCGGCGGCATGGCGCCCGAGTAGAGGTACAGCGGCTCCAGGATCGGGTTCTCGACGATCGCGGCTTCCAGCGCCGGCGCATAGACCCGCGCTCCGGTCCGCGCCGTAATAGTCGCCGCGCCTCCGAAATGATCGGCGTGGGCGTGGGTGATGAGCACGGCCTCAAGCTTCACCTTGAGCGCCTCCGCGTGCCGCAGGATCTTCTTAGCCGTGTCTTTGTCCAGCCCGGTGTCGATCAGAACCGCTCTGCCGTCGTGCTCGATCAGGCCCGCGTTCGATCCGCCGCGCAACTGGTACGCGTGCTCGGTTATCCGAACCAGCTCCATGCGATTGCTTTACCTCCGACCCGGCCCTTACCGGATCGCCGCCTCACGGCGCGAAATGGGGTGGACTCGCAGGGTCACTCGGATCCTGCAAATCCACCCCATCGTGCGCCACAGGTGACGGAGATTCTACCCGGTTGGCGATTTAGTGCCCGCCCAGGTACGCCTCCATCACCTGCGGGTTTTCGAGCAGCTCACGCCCAGTGCCCGCCAGCACGATCCGGCCCGTTTCGAGCACGTAGCCCCGATGGGCCACCGACAGCGCCATCAAGGCGTTCTGCTCGACCAGCAGGATGCTCACGCCCTGCGCGTTGATCTCCTGGATGATGGAGAAGATCTCTTCGACCAGGATCGGCGCGAGGCCCATGGACGGCTCGTCCAGCAGGAGCAGCTTCGGCTTGGCCATGAGGCCGCGGCCGATCGCCAGCATCTGCTGTTCGCCGCCGGAGAGCGTGCCGCCGAGCTGGTTCAGCCGCTCCTTCAGCCGGGGAAAGCTCTTGAACACCCGGTCCATGCTCGCTCGGATTTCGGCCGGGTCCGAGCGGGTGAACGCGCCCATCTCCAGGTTCTCTTGCACGGTCAGCGGCGCGAAGATCCGGCGGCCTTCGGGCACGTGGATGACGCCCAGCTTGACGATATCTTGCGCAGGGCGGTTGACGATCGTGTGCTCGCGCAGCTTGACTTGCCCCGCCCGCGGATTCAGGAGTCCTGAAATCGTCTTCAGGGTAGTCGACTTCCCCGCGCCGTTCGCCCCGATGAGGCTGACGATCTCTCCTTCGTCGACATTGAAGGAGACGCCCTGCAGGGCATGAATGGCGCCGTAGTAGACGTTGAGGTCTTGGACTTCGAGTAACATCTAGGCCGCCCTCCTGACGCCGGCGCTCGCGACCGCACCCCGGCCCAGGTAAGCTTCGATCACCTGCGGGTTGTCCTGGATGTCCTTCGGGCCGCCACGGGCGATCACTTGCCCGAAGTCCATCACGGTGAGCTTCTCGCAGATGTTCATGACGAGTCGCATCTGGTGTTCGATCAACAAGACGGTCAGATGGAACCGGTCCCGGATGAAGTGGATGTACTCCATCAGGCGGCCGATTTCGTTCGGGTTCATGCCCGCGGCCGGCTCATCCAACAGCAGCAGCTTGGGATCCGAAGCCAGCGCGCGGGCGATCTCCACTCGGCGCTGCTCCCCGTACGGCAGGTTCTTTGCCACCTCATCCTGCAGCCGCTCGAGCCCAAAGATCGCCAGGAAGTCCTGCGCCTTTTCGGTCAGCTCGCGCTCCTTCGCGTTGAACTTCCCGGTGCGCAGCAGGCCGTCGGCCATGCCGTAACCGGCGTGCGGATGATAGGCGATCCGCACGTTATCCAGCACCGTCAGGTTCTGGAACAGGCGGATGTTCTGGAACGTGCGGCCCACGCCCATGTTGGTGATCTCGAACGGCTCCATGCCGACCGTGTGCTCGCCCTCCAGCAGGATTTCGCCGTCGGTGGGGGTGTACAGCCCGCTGATCATATTGAAGACGGTCGTTTTGCCGGCGCCGTTAGGCCCGATCAACCCGTCCAGCGCGCCTTTCTGTACCGTAAGGTCGAAGTTGCTGACCGCACGCAGGCCGCCGAAGACTTTGGTGAGACCCTTGATCTCGAGCACCGGTTGCCCGCTGCCGGAAGATGGAATCATCGCGTTCATTGAGCCTGTCCTCCTCCGCCTGGCGCGCCGAGCGGCGCCGAAGTCGCCGCAACGTCAGGGCGGCTCCGCGTAAACGTCGGCTTCTTGAGGAAGCCCCATTCCACGCCTCCCAGCAGACCTTGCGGCCGCAGGAGCATCACGAGCAGCAAGGTAACCGGGTAGAGCACGTACCGCCAGGTCGGGGCCTCCGTGCCAAACTGGCTCAGGATCACGCGCAGCAGACCTTCCAGGAAGAAGATCCAGCCGAACGAGGCGGCGATGGTGCCGGTCATGCTGCCCAGGCCGCCGAAGACCACGATGATCAGCGGGTTGAAGCCCAGCAGGAAGCTGAACGTGTTGGGGCTGAGGAACCCGATGTAGTGTGCGTAGATGCCGCCGCCGAGCCCGGCGAAAAGGCTGCCGACCACGAACGCCAGCAGCTTGTACCGTGCCACGTCGATGCCCATCGCTTTTGCTGCCGTCTCATCTTCCCGCACCGAGATGATCGCGCGTCCCGTGCTGGAGTAGATCAGGTTGCGCATGATGATGATGACGGCGACCAGGAAGATGAAGGCCCAGAACCAGGTGGTGAGCTTCGGGATGCCGATCATGCCGCGGCCCCCCTTCATCTCGGGGAACGGCAGGATCGTGTCGGAGTTGATCATCATCGTCTGAACGACGATCGAAAAACCGAGCGTGGCAATGCCGAAGTAGTCGCTGCCGAGGCTCAGCACTGGCAGGCCGAACAAGAAGCTCACCAGGGCCGCGAACGCGCCGCCAATCAACACGGCGAGGAACAGCACACCGTTCATGGCCGCATTGCTCGTCAGGAATGAGCTGGTGCCCGCGGGACCGAACATCGGCGCCACGGCCCGTGCCAGCGCATTCCCCAGAAAGACGGCAATTGCCGCGGCTACGACCACCCCGAGAAGGTAGAGTGTGAACTGCGACAAGACCGGCATGCCCTTGTACCGGTTGATCAGCCGCCCCACCAACAGCAGGGCCACGCCGCCGAAGATCACGAGCAAACCGGCCACGAACAAGCCACTGGCGTCCCGCAGGACCCATTTGTAGGTGATATCCGCAGCCGTGTACGCGCCGATGCCGTAGAAACCCCATTGGCCCAGGCTGAACTGGCCGTTGAAGCCGTAGATGAGGTTGAGGCCCAGGGCAACCATCGTCATGGCGCAAGCCTGGAACAGCAGGCCCCTATCGAAGTCGTTGAAGACCTGGAACCCGCTTATCGGAGTCAGCGCCAATTGGACGACGCCGAAAGCGGCGAGCATGCCCAGCAGTTTCGCCCACAGTGGCTTCCGGCCGAGCACCCAGAGCACCCAATACACCCAGCCCAGGATGGCGGCGATCTTGACCAGTGAAATCAGGAGCTGTTGAAAGTCCATCGCCGCCTCCTATGCCTTTTCCTGCGCCGGCTCACCGAAGATGCCTGTCGGCCGGACCAGCAGCACGAGGATCAGGATGGTGAACGCTATTGCGTCGCGCATCGGCGTCGAGATGAAGCCCATGGTGAGCGCTTCCGCCTGTCCCATGATGAGCGCACCAACGAACGCGCCCGGGATACTGCCGATGCCGCCGAGCACCGCCGCGACGAACGCCTTGAGGCCGGGGAGGATGCCGAGCTGCGTCCAGATGGACGGGTACGCGATGGCGTACAGCATGCCGCCGAGGCCGGCGAAGCCTGCGCCGATCGCGAAGGTGAAGGAGATGACCTGGTCGACGTTGATGCCCATCAGCCGGGCGGTCGGCTTGTCGAACGACGCGGCGCGCATGCTCTTGCCCAGCTTCGTCCGCCGGACGAGGTACTGGAGCAGTAACTGCACCACAATCGACGTCACCACGATGATGAGGAAGATATTCGAAACGGTAACCGAGCCGAGGGGGGGCGTCTGTCCGGCCTGCAGCTGGTGTATACCGTCTGCGCCAATATACCAGGTGACCACGTCGAACGGCCGCTGATAGGGAATGAAGCGACCGGAGAATACGAAGTATAAGGCCCCAAAGAACTCCAGGAAGAAGGAAACGCCAATCGCCGTGATGAGTGCGGCGATGCGCGGCGCATCCCGGAGCGGCTTGTAGGCGACCCGCTCGATCGTAACCGCCAGGGCCATACTGGCTAGCATGGCGATGAGCATGACCGTCAGCGTGCCGATGAGCAGAGACAGCCATGTCGGGAAGCCCCGGAACGCCATCGACGGCCACATATGGACCTGAAAGCGCGCGACCAGGTAGTAACTAACGAAAGCGCCGAGCATGAACACATCGCCGTGCGCGAAGTTAATCAGCCGCACGATGCCGTACACCATGGTGTAGCCGAGTGCAATCATGGCGTAGACGAAGCCAAGCTGCAGGCCGCTCAGAACGATCTGAATGAAGAGTGTCGGAGTCTTGATGAGGTTTGGAATCAGGATTCTCAGGACTCCCAGCACCAGGAGCAGGAGAAAGGCCTGCCCGATCCAGGCCAGGCGAGCACCGGGTCTACGCGCGGCGTAGGTCTGCTTAGAAACCGAAGTCTGTTGCATCCGCGCCTACCTCCGAATCATGCCGTTAATCTCGCAAATGGAGGGCGGACGTCCCGCCCTCCATTTATCTCTGATCGTAACTCACGTCGGAGCCGCTACAGGATTGGCTCCACGATGGTGCTACGTCGTGTTAGGGGTTCACAACCGAATTGAACTTGATGCCGTCTGGCGTGACCGCGAGAATCGTCGCAGCCTTCACCGGGTTGTGCTGCTTGTCGAACGTGATGCGGCCGGACACGAACTCCTGGTCCATGCTTGCCATGGCATCCTTCACGGCCGTGGGATCGTCCTTACCGGCCTTATCGATGGAGGTCAGCAACAGCGTCGTGGCATCGTAAGCCAGGGCGGCCAGGGCGTCCGGCGTCGCATTGTACTTCGCCTTGAAGCCGTTCACGAACGTCTGCACCTTCTCGCGGATCTTCCGGCGAGTAGTGATTCGTGAAGTAGCCGCCCGCTGCGGCCTTCACATCGAGGTCCGAGGAATCCCAGCCATCGCCGCCCACGAACGGGACGTTGATGCCCTTGTCCTTGGCTTGCTTGGTGGCCAGGTTGACCGTCTGGTAATAGTCGGGGAGGTAAACCAGGTCGGGACTCGCGGCCGCAACCTTGGACAGGATGGCCGAAAAGTCGGTGTCGGTCTTGCCGTTGTAGGTTTCCTTGCCGACGATCGTGCCGCCGCCCTTGACGAAGGCCTGCTCGAAGAACTCGGCGAGGCCCTTCACGTAGTCGTTCGACTGATCGAGCATGATGAAGGCCTTCTTGGCCTTCAGGGTGTTCGAGCGCGAAGTTGGCGCCGACGGTGCCCTGGAACGGATCGATGAAGCAGGCGCGGAAGATGTAGTCCTTGGTGGTCCCATCCGCGTTAACCGTCACACGTCGGGTTGGTGGAGGTGGGGCTGATCTGCACGACCTTCTTCGCGTTGGCGATCTCGGAGACCGGGATCGACGCGGAAGAGCAGACTTCGCCGACGATGTAGTGGACCTTGTCCTGATCGATGACCTTGTTGGCGGCGTTTACGGCCGGGTCGGGGCTGCATTGGCTGTCCTCGATGATCGGGGTCACCTTCATGCCGAGCGGGCCGCCGTTGTGCGCCTTGGCGTAATCCTCGATCGCGAGCAGCGCGCCGTCGCGGGTCATGACGCCGAAGGTTGGCTGGCTGCCCGTGAGGGGCGCCAGCACGGCCAGCTTGATCTCGCCACCGGCGGCCGGGGCTGCTGCTGCAGGCGCGGTAGTCGGCTGGGCAGCCGCAGGGGCTGCAGTCGGCTGGGCAGCCGCGGGCGCTGCAGTCGGCGCTGCGGCGCCGCCGCATGCAGAGAGAATCAGCGCGAACAGGACTAAAACGGAGACTGTCTTCAGGATACGCATGGGAATTCTCTTCTCCTCTTGAATAGATGAAGGCCGAATGGACAGAAGTGCCATTGGGCTGACGCCGAAGTTGCTGTGGACCGCATCCCGGATCGCCGGGCCACAAGTGCTGTTAGGCTGACCGCACCTCCCCACCAAGCTCAATTGGTGCGCATGAGAAATATGGGGCGGAAGCTCGGACCTACGCCGAGACCAACCAACCGGCGCCGTCTCTGGTTATTGGAAGCGATTGAAAGGTCACGCGAGGCGTGGCTCTGCGCCGCCTCCGCTGAAGGATACGAGTGTCGGGATTATAAAAGGATCACAATGTAAATGTCAAACGTTTGACAGGAGAGTCGCCCCCCCTCTATAATCGAACGGCTACCGGAGGCGCTCGACCCGCTTACCTCTCGCACATCCAAGAAGCGGAAGGAGACCTGGATTCATGGAACGTCGCGCTTTTGCGAATCCGTTAACCGTAACTGCCGTTCTCATCCTGCAGTTCATCCCCCTCATCATGTTCCCGCCTTCTTCGTTCTCGTCCACCACCCAGGAGTGGTGGCTGCCCGTCCTGCTGGTCATCATGGCGTCTGTCGCCGTCATCGCGCTGCTCGTACGGCACACTCCGAAGCGCTGGCCCTGGGACCTGCTTTCCTTCGCGCAAGGCTTCAACATCATCAGCCGGCTGATGATGATCTGGCCGCACTCCGCCACCCAGGTCGGATCGACCTGGGTGCTCAACGTGCCCTACGTCGTGCTGAGCGTCGTCTCGATCGTGCTGTCGGCCCTTATTCTGATGTACCTGGAGAAGCCGGACGTCCGCAACGCGCTCTTGCGCGCGTAACCGGCCGCTATACAACAGGAGGGGCCGGCATGCAGAATGCCCGCCCCTCCTGTTTCCCCGCAGCCCTACTTGGCGTTAGCCGCTTCGCCTTCTTCAGCGGGCATCTCCACCGCAATTTGCTCGCCTGGCTCTGGCCGTGAGACCTCGAACGGATCCTGTGGCTCGCCCCCCTGCATCACGAGCTCGCCGTGGAAGTGCGCGCCTTCGTCCAGCAGGAAGGTCTGCACATTGATGATCCCCCACAGCCGCCCGCCTTCGAGCAGTTCCACGCGCTCGGCGGTGATGTTCCCTTTGTATGCGCCGGCCACCGACACCGTCTTCGCTTTGATATCGGCCATCACCCGCGCACTCTCGCTGATCAAGACATTGCCCAGGGTCTCGATAGACCCCCCTTCCACCGCGCCGTCCAGGCGCACGCTGCCTTCGCAGCGCAGCCGTCCGTCGAACGTGGCGCGGGGGCCGATAATCACGTCGATCTGATCCGGCGCCGGCCGGGAGTTGCGTCTGAACAAGCTGTTCCTCCATCTTAAGAAACCTGGTTTCTTCAAGAAACCAGGTTTCTCCGTTTCTATGCTCGCGTCTTCGCCTTGTCGATCGCCTGCTTCTCTTCGTCCGTCAGAGGATAGACCGAATCCCAGGCGACCAGCGGCTTGCCGTACATGCGGGTAACATCCCGGCCATGCAGGCTGCTGATCACGAAGCCATTACCGTCGTCGTCTGCGAGCGCCAGCGCGAAGCTCTGATCCCCGCCGGCATCCCGAAAGGGGTTGAACCGCAAGACGGCCACTCGCTGCATGTGCCCGCGCGCCGCGCGTCGAGCGCGAGGGTGCGCCCGTCCAGTTCCTGCACGCAGTCGACGGCCGCCCGCACCTCGCGGACGTGAGCATCCAGCACCTGCTGCAGGTTGCCCCCGTCCGTGCCGCGTGTCAGCGCCTGGTACCGGCTCTCCACCGCCCGCAGCCTGAACGCCAACCAGCCCGCCAGCCCGAGGGCCGTCAACGCCGCCACCGCCAGCACGGGCACGATCCAGCCGATATTCCACGTCAGCCAACCGCCCAGTCCACCCGGAACCACGCTACACCTTCGCCTTGTCCATCAGGCTGCTGATGGACTCGCCGTGGTGGATCCGGCGGATGACGTCCGCCAGCAGTTGGGCGATCGATAATACGGTGATCTTGGGGTGATTGCGGATTGCCTCGGGCTGGCAAATGGTGTCGGTGACGATCAGCCGCTTGATGCGCGGGTCTTCGAGGCGCCGCAGCGCGGAGTCGAGCAGGACGCCGTGCGTGATCGCCAGGTAGGCTTCCTCACGGGCGCCGGCTTTGAACAGCGTGTCCAGCTCGTCCAGCACGCTGCCGCCGGCGATGACGTCGTCGATCACGATCGGGATCTTGCCGACGATGTCGCCGACGACGTGCGACGCCCGGACCTTGTCCTCGCCCTCCCGCCGCTTGTGCATCACCACGAGGGGCAGATCGAGCAGCTCCGCGTACCGGCCGGCGAACTTGGCGCGGCCGACGTCGGGCGAGACGATCGCGCCGTCGGCGAACTCGGGGCAGTTGAAGTAGTCGGCGATGACGGGCAGCGCGCTGAGCGGGTCGACCGGCACGTCAAAGAAGCCCTGTGTCGCGGGTGCGTGGACGTCGAAGTAGATGACGCGGGCCACGCCCATCGATTCGAGCATCGTGGCGACGACCTTGGCGCTGATGGCCTCGCGGCTGCGCGCCATGCGCTCCTGCCGCCCGTAGGGGTAGTATGGGATGACCGCCGTGATTTCGTGCGCGGAGGCGCGGCGAAACGCGTCGATATAGAGCATGAGCTCCATCAGGTTGTCGTTGACCGGCCGCGAGCACGGCTGGATGATAAACACATCCTGATCGCGCACCGCTTCGTCGATCGTGACGTGGATTTCGCTGTCTTTTAGCTTGGTGGTGGTGCAGTCGCCCAGCTGCGTGCCTGCAAGCGTGGCGACGGCTTCGGCGAGCGGCCGGTTGGCAGATCCCGAAAAGATTTTGAGCGGATGATGTTCTCCCATGAGGTCCTCCGCAAGCCGTATGAAGAGCCGGCTTGCCTGTATAAGAGGCCCTATGATAGCATGTGCGACCGTTGCCGCCAAACGTGGACCGGGATTCGTGGGATTCCGGGATTAGCAGGATTGATGACCGGGATTCTGGGATTGGCGGATTCAGGAGGCATGGTGCGGAAACTGCTGGTCGCGACGCATAACCAGGGCAAGGTGCGGGAATACCGCGAGCTGCTTGCCGGCCTGCCGCTGGAGGTGACCTATCTCGACGCGGAGGGCATCACGCTGGAGGTCGAAGAGACCGGGGCGACCTTCGAGGAAAACGCGGTGCTGAAGGCCGCCACGTATGCCCGGCTCAGCGGGCTGTGGACCTGGGCCGACGACTCCGGGCTGCAGGTCGACGCGCTCGGCGGCGCGCCCGGCGTCTACTCGGCCCGGTATGCGGGCGAGGGCGCCTCGGATGCGGATCGCTACCGCAAGCTGCTCGACGCACTCACCGCCACCCCCTGGGATGCCCGCACTGCCCGGTTTCGCTGCACGGTTGCCCTGGCGACGCCTGAGGGGGAGGTGCGGACCGCAGACGGCGCATGCGAAGGCATCATCGCGTTCGGCCCCGCCGGCGACAACGGCTTCGGCTACGATCCCGTCTTCTACATGCCCGACCACAACGCGACGATGGCTCAGCTGCCCCCGGACATAAAAAACCAGGTCAGCCACCGCGCCCGTGCCTCGCAAAAAGCCCTGCTGCTGCTGGAAGAGATGCTTTCCCCGAACCCGTAGGGGCGACCGGCCGGTCGCCCCTACCATGGCGATTATCGCGCGATGCCCGGGCGACCGGCCGGTCGCCCCTACAGGCGCGCCACGAAGGCCGCGACATTCCCCGCGATCACTCGGGGCTCCTGGATCGCGACCATGTGCCCCGCGCCGGGGATCACGACGAGCTCTGCGCCGGCGATCTGATCGCAGAGAAACTGGCTGCTCTTCAGCGGCGTCATCACGTCCGCGTCGCCGCAAACGACCAGCGTGGGCGCCGCGATCCGTCCGACGTCGGCCCGGCGGTCGAACGCGTCGCAGGCGGCGAAGTCCGCGTGCAGCACCTCGGGCGGCGTCTCGCGCAGCCGCCGGGCGCCCAACCGCAGCAGGTTCGGATCCGCACCCTCGCCGTACATCCACTTCACCAGCAGGTCGACCGTCCCGTCGAAGTCGGCCAGGATGCCTGCCAGGATTTGCGGCGCAACCCGCAGCCGCGCGCCGGTGCTCACCAGGATCAAGCCCGCCAGCCGCGCCGGATGGCGCAGCGCCAGCTCCAGCGCGATCGCGCCGCCCATCGAATGGCCTGTCAGCACGAACGGAGGGAGGCCCAGCTCCTCCGCCCACCCGTATAGGGCTTCCGCGTAGGCTGCGACATCGGCCAGCGGCGCGCCGCCGGTCTTGCCGTGGCCCGGCAGATCGACCGCGAGCACCCGCCGCCCGGCCAGCCGCCGCAAGTCGGTCGGCCACTGCATCAGGTCGCCGCCCGCGCCGTGTACGAGCACCAGCGGCGGCCCGCTCGGCTGCGTGCCCGAGGCGTATTCCTTGTAATAGAGGGATGCCTTGCTCACCGTCCACCCGCCTGGTCCGACGCGGCCAGCCCTTCGAGCGCCGCCCGCAGCTCGTCATAAGTTTCTTCGAGCGTCTGCGGGATCACCCGGGTCTCGGCATACAGCGACATGAAGTTCGTGTCGCCCGCCCAGCGGGGCACGGCGTGCATGTGCACGTGGTCTTTCACGCCCGCGCCGGCCACCTTGCCGATGTTCGCGCCGATGTTGAAGCCCTCCGGATGCGACGCCTGGCGGAGCGCCCGCAGCCCGGCCGTCAGCAGGGCCATCATCTCCGCCATCTCCTCGGCCGAGAGCCCTTCCAGGCTATCGACGTGGCGATAGGGCACCGACATGAAATGGCCGTTGTTGTACGGATAGCGGTTGAGCACCAGGAAGGCAAGCCGGCCGCGGTGCAGGATCAACGCCTCGCGGTCGTTCATCTCCAGCATCTCGCAAAAGATGCACCCGTCCTGCTTGGCGCTGCGGATGTACTCCATCCGCCAGGGCGTGAATAGATGTTCCATGCTGCTTCCTATAGAGCCACAGAGGGCACGCCTCACCGCAGTGAGGGTAGGCATCAGAGGACGTTTGAGAGCAAGAGAGCGTCTCCTCTCTCAGATCCTCTCGTAATGCCTCTGCGCCCTCTGTGTCCTCTGTGGCAAAATTGTTATTTTCCCAGCACTTTCAGCGCATGATCCACGACGTTCTCCGGCGTGATGCCCAGGTATGCCATGACCTCCGCGCCCTTGCCCGACTCGCCGAAGCGGTTGATGCCCACCATCGCGCCGCGGAGCCCGACGTAGCGCTCCCATCCTATCGTGACCCCTGCTTCCACCGACACCCTTGCCGTCACCGCGCTCGGCAGCACCGACTCGCGGTATCCGGCATCCTGTGCGTCGAAAAGCTCCCAGCTCGGCATGCTCACCACCCGGGCCTGGATGCCCCGGCCGGCAAGCTGTTCGCGTGCCGCCATCGCCACGTTCACCTCCGAGCCCGTCGCCAGCAGGATGACCTGCGGCTGCCCGTTCGTCGGCGTCGGCCAGCACGTAGGCGCCCCGCGCCAGTCGGTCGCGGCCTTCGGTCCCCGCCATGACGGTGATGTTCTGCCGGCTCAGGAGCAGCGCGACCGGCTCGTTCCGGTGGGTCAGCGCATAGTGCCAGGCCGCCGCGGTCTCGTTCGCGTCGGCGGGCCGGATGACGGTCAGCCCGGGCATCGCGCGCAAGGCCAGCAGTTGCTCGATCGGCTGGTGCGTCGGGCCGTCCTCGCCCAGGCCCACGCTGTCGTGCGTCCACACGAACACGACCGGCGCGTGCATGATCGCGCTCAGCCGGACCGCGCCGCGCATATAGTCGGAGAACACCAGGAAGGTGCCGCCGTACGGGATGGACGCCGCCGTGCACCGCCATGCCGTTGAGGATCGCGCCCATCGCGTGCTCGCGAATGCCGAAGCGGATGTAGCGGCCGCTGAAGTCGCCGGGCTTGATGTCCTGGCTGCCCTTGAACTTCGTGTTGTTCGACGGCGTCAGGTCCGCAGACCCGCCGATGAGCGTCGGGATGAGCGGGGCGATGGCATCGAGCACCTTGCCCGAGGCCGCCCGCGTCGCCAGCTTGTCGCCCGGCTTCCAGGCGGGCATCTGCGCGTCCCAGCCCGCGGGCAGCTCGCGCTTCAACACGGCGTGCTCGAAGGCCGCGCCGGCCGCCGGGTCCGCCTCGCCGTACCGCTTGAGGAGGTCGAGCCACGCCTCTTCGAGCTCCTTGCCCTGCTCCACGGCCGCCCGGTAGCGCCCGTACACCTCGTCCGGCACCCAGAAGTCCTGGTCCGCGGGCAGCCCCAGCACCTGCTTGGTCAGCCGCACCTCTTCCGCGCCGAGCGGCGAGCCGTGGGCTTCGGCCGTGTCCTGCTTGTTCGGGCTGCCGTAAGCGATGTGCGACTTGCACACGATCAGGCTGGGCCGGTCGGTTGCGGCCTGCGCCGCCTCGATGGCCCGGGCGATGCCCGGCATGTCGTACGCGCTCACGGTCTGCACGTGCCACCCGTACGCCTCGAAGCGCATGGGCACGTCGTCGCTGTACGACAGCGAGGTCGGGCCGTCGATGCTGATGTTGTTGTCGTCGTAAAAATAGATCAGCTTGCCCAACCCCAGGTGACCGGCGAACGAAGCCGCCTCGTGGCTGATGCCTTCTTCCAGGTCGCCGTCGGAGACGATGGCGTAGGTGTAATGATCGACCAGGTCGAAGCCCGGCCGGTTGTAGTTCGCGGCGAGGAACGCTTCGGCCAGCGCCATGCCGGCGCCCGTCGCAAACCCCTGTCCGAGCGGCCCCGTGGTGGTCTCCACCCCCGGCGTGTGGCTGTACTCGGGGTGCCCCGGCGTCTTCGAGCCCAGCTGGCGGAACGACTTCAGGTCGTCCATCGACACCGGGTAGCCGGCGAGGTGCAGCAGGGCATAGAGCAGCATCGAGCCGTGGCCGGCGGACAGGACGAAGCGGTCCCGGTTGAACCAGTTTTCGTCGCCCGGATTGTGGCGGAGGAAGCGCGTCCACACGACGTGGGCCACGTTCGCCATCCCCATCGGCATGCCGGGGTGGCCGGAGTCGGCCTTCTGGACCGCGTCCATTGCCAGCCCCCGGATGACGTTGGCGCACAGGTCGTCGAGCGCGTCGAACTCCCGGGTCGATAGCGTATTCACTTTCGCATTAGTCACAACACAGCCTCCCACTCATGGTTCCAAAGCGCAGGCAGTTTAGCACTGTCTCACGACGCCCGTCAACGCTGCAGGTCATGGACGCTGCTACGCGCCGCGGTCAGATGTGCTAAACTTAAGTAATGACGCCTTTGACCGCCGAAATGATCGCGCGGAGTTTGGCAACCCGCCGCCTGGGACACCCCACGGTCGTCTACGAAACGATCGGCTCCACCAACGACGAGTGCCACCGCCGCGCGGCCGCCGGCGCGGCCGCCGCCGCGGGTGAGGGCTTGCTCGTCCTGGCCGAGGAGCAGACCGCCGGCCGCGGCCGGTTTGACCGCACCTGGTGGGCGCCGCCGGGGACCTGCTTGCTCATGTCCCTGCTGCTGCGGCCCGACCTGCCGCTCATTCGAGCGGGCCAGTTGACCATGTGTCTCGGTCTGGGCGCGGTGGAGGCCATCGAGGACGTGACCGGGGTCACTGCCGGGTTGAAGTGGCCGAACGACCTGTTGATCGACGGGCGGAAGCTGGCGGGGATGCTGACCGAGCTCCACTCGGTGGAAGGGCGCCTGAACTACGCGGTGCTCGGGTTGGGCCTCAACGTGAACGTGGATTTCGGCGCGGCGGGCGCGCCGCCGGACGTCAGCGCGACGGCGACCAGCCTGCTCGCGGAGACGGGGCAGGCGGTGGACCGCCTCCCCCTCCTGCTCGCGATCCTGAGCCGCACCGAGGCATGGTACGATCGCGCGCTGGCAGGCGAGTCGCCGCACGAGGCATGGGCGCGCCGGCTCGACACGCTGGGCCGCCGGGTGCGGGTCAGCCTGCCCGGCGCCGCGCTGGAAGGCGTGGCCGCCGGGGTGACGCCGGAAGGCGCGCTCCTGGTGCAGGACGACGCGGGCACCATGCACACCGTGTGGAGCGGCGACGTGATGGCCGTGCGCGGGTAGCGGGTGATTACAGGATCACGAGGGCGCGCCTGATCGCGCCCAGGCGAAGCGGCAGCTGCTCCCAACGTTCCCCGTAATCGCCGCTGTGCCAGAGGTCGCCGTTGCTCAGCCCTGCATAGATCGAGCCGCCGCGGCCGGGATCCGGGACGAGTGCGTAGGGCATGTGCGCCAGCGGCTGAGGCAACCCGTCCGAGAGCCGCCTCCACCCGGCTCCCTCCCACCGGTAGATGCACGCCTGCGCGTTCCGTTCGCCGTGCGCCTGGAACGGACCGGGCGCGACCGAGACGTACCACACCGCAGGGTCGGCCGCGTCGCCGGCCGCGGCCCAGCCGTAATGGCGGTCGAGGCCCTGCCCCGCATTCGTCCACGTCAGCCCGCCGTCGCAGCTGAACGCGGCTCCGCCGCCCGTGCCTCCGGCTTCGTAGACCCACCTGCCGTCACTCGGATGAAATTGCACGCCGTGACAGTCCCGCAGCGCGCCCCGCCGGTGGCCGGTCCAGGTCCGCCCGCCGTCCCGGCTGGCGACAGTCGCGCCGAACTCGATGCCCACGACGAGCCGCATTGGATCGGCCGGCGACAGCGCGATGCCCTGAACGTAGGCGATGAAGGGCTTCTCCGCAGGCGAGAACCACAGCCGCCGCCCGGGGATGCGGCGGAAACCAGGCCAGTTCCTCCCAACTCGCGCCTGCGTCGTGAGACACGAATAACCGCGCGGGCTTCGTGCCCGCATAGACCACGTTCTGCTGTACGGGGCTGGCCGCGATTGCGGTCACCGAACGGCCGCTCAGCCCCTCCGGCTGCCACGTCCTGCCCCAGTCGTCAGAGCGCAGGACGCCGATTTCACCGGCGCCCGCGTAGATCGTCCCTGGGCGCAGCGGATCGGCCGCCAGGCAGCGCACTTCCACGCCGGAGAGCAGGCTCACGACCTCGTATTGCCCGCGTGCCAGGCGGCAGGCCCGGTCGATCCCGTTGCCCGTGGTGCTGATGAATATCCCCTCCATCGCCGCTCACCCTTGTCTTTGACTCTGGCTGGCAGCCTCTTGCCGCCTGCGGCTCAGACGGGGGCCGTATGCTCCGCCAGGTGCTCGGCCGGCACCTGGAACAGCCTTGCGACCGTGTGAAAGCCATGCCCGTAGAACGGTGCGCCCAGCTCCCAGTCGCTGTCCGGCACCGCCTCCAACGCCGCAAGCGCCGCGTCCATCGCGGCATCGTAACGCCGCCGCACCGACTCGGGACCGGCCTTCCGTGCCTGCCACCGGATCATCCAGAAGCTGCCCGGGTCCGCGATCCACTTCGGCATGTTGAACATGCCTTTGCCTTGCCGGGCCATTTCGACCTCTTTGGGCAGTTGTTCGAGCGCCCAGGTCAGGTGGATCGAGCACCTCGCCCATCGTCCAGTCGCGTGGTCGGACTTTTCGCCCGCCAACGGTCGCCGGACGCGGCGTCGACGAGCCGGTGGAACGCCGCGCGTGTCGCCTCGAGCCCGGCTCGAAGCGCTGCCCGGTCAGGTACCGCCTGTGCCTGTGCTGCTGATAAAGTCGATACTCCCATCTCACCCACTCCCACACATACAACTGCTTGCGCTGCCCGGTGCGCCGGCTGGCAGCTGCCCCGGATGGCGCCTGCCCGCGTCATTCTCTTGCCGCGGCGAGAACGCCGGGTTGGAGCAGCGCCCTGACCGCTTGCGTATACCCGTCGACGTTCAGCCTAGGTTCGAGCGCCAGCTGCAGCTCGAGTCCGTAGTAGAGCGAAATCAGCGCACTGCTGAGCGAGCCCGGATCGATGCCCCGGTCGATCTGTCCGCTGGCCTGCGCCTTCTTGATAATCTCCGTCGTCGTGTCGCGGTACGTGTCGATCACCCGACTGACCGTCGCGAGCAGCGGTGGATTGACAAGCGCCTCGCCCCACCCCTGGACGTTCACCCGACTTGCCCCCAGTTGCGCCGCGCCCTTGCAGCCCGCCGAACAGGAAGCCGAGGAGGTCCAGCAGCGCCTCGAGCGGGTGCTCGCTCTCCCGTGCGGCCTCGAACAGCCCCATGCTGCGCCCGTAATCAAAGTCGAAGCTGGCCGCGATGATCTCCTCTTTGCTGCGAAAGTAGTGATACACCGCCCCCGCGCTCAATCCCGCCTCGTCGTAGATATCGCGCATCGTCGTCTGTTGAAACCCCTTCCGGGCCAGCGAACGATACGCCGCATCGATGATCTGCTGCCGCCGCGCCATGCTGTGCTGCTCGGAAACCTTAGGCATTTCTGCTCCAAATAAAAAATCGAACGTTCGATTTATATTGTACCCAGGATCGCAATCATGTCAACCCCCTTTCTGCGCGGTATCCGAAGCAACTCGCACTCGAGGAGGAAGATGCGGCAGCGGAGAAGGATCGGCAGCGGAGAAGGGCTTGGCAACCAAGCAGGATCGGCAGCGCCGAAGGATCAGCAGCCGAGAAGGATCAGCAGCGGAGAAGGATCGGCAACGAAGAAGGATCAGCAGCGAAGAAGGATCGGCACCGCCGGACGATCCTTCTGGAAGATACCAGTCGCAGTGAACAGTCTCTGCGGAGAACACACCTCCCCCTCTCCTAAGCGCCAGCAGTTCGGCGCTTAGGAGAGGGGGCCGGGGGGAGAGGTCAGTCCTCCGCCTTATGGCACGTCTGGCACATGGCGATCGTCCGGCCCGCGTGATCCGCCGGCGCGGGCTTGAGGCCGCCGTTCGGGTCGTGGCACATCAGGCAGTTATCGCGGCCGGCCAGGTCGTGCGGGATGGCCGGCGCAGCGGCAACGCTCCCGCTCGAGGTCGGCGCGGCCTCGGGGGTCGCGGCCGGCGTCGCAGCAGGCGCCGCGCCCGCGGGTTTGTGGCAGCCCTGGCATGTGTCGGCCGTGCGGCCCGCATGATCGGCGGGCGCAGGCTTCAGGCCGCCGTTCGGGTCGTGGCACATGAGGCAGTTCTCACGCCCGGCGACCTCGTGCGGGATGGCCGGCGCGCTGCCCGTGCTGCCGCTCGGGGCGGCGGTCGCCTGCGGCGTCGCCTCGGGAGTCGCGGTTTCCGGCGTGGCTTCTTCCGTCGCCTCGGGCGTCGCAGCCGGTGCAGCGGGCGCTGCGGCCGCCTTGTGGCAGTTGAGGCACATGTCCAGGCTGAACGCCGTGTGGTTCTGGGGGAACGGCGCCGGCTTGTCCAGCGCGTGGCACGCCGTGCACTCGCTCATGCCTTCCAACTGGTGCGGGATGGTTGGCGGCGTCAGCGGCGCGGGTTCGCCCGGCCCCGGCGGCACGCTCGGGGTATGGCAGCCGGTGCAGGTGTCGACCGGGAACGCGGCATGGTTCGCCGGGAACGGCACAACCTTCTCCGGTCCGTGGCAGACCTTGCAGTCGGTCTTCGCGCTGACCGGGTGCGGGATCGGATTCGGCGCGCCCGTCGACGGCTTCTTGGCCGGCTTGGACAATTCCCGGATTTCCGGCGCATTCAGGCCGGCGTATTTCCAGTCTGTGCCGTGGCACGCGCCGTTGGAGCAGAAGCTTTCGTTATTGCTGCCGCCGGGGTTGCTCACCGTGTGGCAGGCGACGCAGGTCTCGTCAAACTGGAAGCGGTGCTCCGACAGCCACGTCGTCGACTTGTGCGATCGGGCTCGTTGCCCGGCGCAACCGACGAGATCGGCTGCAGCGTCTGGCCCGGGCCGGCCTGCTGCGGGATCGTGTGGCAGATGTTGCACTCCAGCCGGATCGCCTGGTTGTCGCTGCTCAGGTGCTTGCCGTCGTGGCAGCGGAAGCAGCCGGGGAAATCCTTGTGGCCGATGTTGTTGTTGTGGCTCTCCCACGTCACGTTCATGAAGGGGAACTGCGTCTGATCGAAGATCGCCTGCAGTTCGACCACGGCGGCCTTGACATCGGCCTCGCGCTCCGCGTAGACCGTGGGCTGCTCGTTCTTGTAGTAGTCCTCGATCGCCGCGATGGCTGCCTTGGCTTCCTCTTCGGTCGCGTACTGCTTTTCCAGCGTCTTGACGCCCTGGTCCTTGATGTAGGGCAGGTTGGGCAGGGTGCCCTGGGTCAGCGCTTCGTCGATCACTTCGCCCGGGCGGCGGAAGTTGTGCGACGCGCGGTTGTGGCAGTCGACGCAGTCGAGCTTGCGCTTCTCGTAGGTCGCCAGCTCTTCCGGGGTCAGCTTGCTGTCGACCGACAGGTACTCGGTGACCGTGCCGCTGTACTCGGCCGACACCCACGGGATGTCCTGGCGCTTCTCGTCGGTCGCAATGTAGTAGACCGGGTTGTCGATGTGCCAGTGGATGCCGCGGCCGTATCCTTCCGCCTCCGAGCCGCCGCCCGTATGCACGTTTAGGGCCACCTGCGTCTTGCTGTTCGTCTCGTCGGTGGCGTACTCGTTCTTGACGACCACCCGGTCGCCGTAGATCTTCTGCGGCCAGTGGCACTGCTCGCAGACGACTTCGACCGGGCGCAGGCTGTGGATCGGCGAAGGGATCGGCCGCTCGTATCTGATTGGTGGGGTAGACCCACAGATAGCGCACGTTCGCCAGCTTTGCCTGGATGGCGGCGACAGCGCCGGGGCCGATGTGGCAGGTGCCGCACTCGGCGCGGGCATGAGCCGAGTTCTGGTAAGCGGTGTGCTCGGGCGCCATGACGTGGCACAGCGAACAGAACTCGCTGGACTCCGTCCAATGCAAGAGCTCGGTCGAGCCGATGAAGAATATCAACAGGAAGCCGATGCCGGCGAGGATCGCCAGTACATACGGCCAGCGTTTGCGTCGGGCACGCGTCTGCGCACCTTCCGCGGGGGCGTCGAGCGGCGGCTGGCTGACGCCCTCCGGCGCGCCATCTGGCGCGTCCTCGGGTGTGATCGCCGGCTCGGAGAGAGTGGATCCGGTCATAGGTCTCCTCCAAGGGTGAACGGAGCTAGAGAACAAGATCAACCTGTCAGGACGAGAACAATCTATTTGTGAGCAAGATCCGTATCTAAAGAGGATGCGGGGGGAGTATACTCCCGCGCCCGAGAAGTGTCAAAGCCCGCGTGTGTAAAGTCACAAACCCTATGATTCTACTCTCGGCTTCGGCCTCCCCAACGACCGCCGCGACGGCCCGCTCCCACGAATCTGCTTCTGCCTCGCTGATGGTCTCCGAGCGGAAGCGATAATCATGCTTTCGGATCAGTTCGTCCAGCTCCCCGCGCAGTCGTGACCAGGCATCCGCCTGCCACCCGGCGAGCAACCTTGTGGAACCGGCTCCGGCCTGGCTCAGCGCAAGCTGGAAGTGGGGCAGGCAGATCCCGCCGGCCTTCTTGTACGCCTCGGCCAGAGCGGGATCGTTCAAGTGGCTGAGGAGGACTTTGACCTCGCGCAGCTCCGCGTCGCGTTCCAGCACGCAGGCCGGGCACTCGGCGGATGGCGCCAGTGCGCGCGATAGGTCGGTCTGCCCCCGCCCGAAGAGGCGGGTGGGGGTATCGGTGTTTGCCTCCAGCGCTCTGATAAGCGTATTGACCACGTCACGGTAAATGATGGCCGTACCCAGCACTGCGCCCCGCTGCCCGGCCAGCCGCCAAGCGTGCCGGTAGCAGAGACCTCGGGCGTCCCGCAGCGCCTCGCGGAGCTTCACGTCCGTGACGCCCTCGTGAATGAGCGCGCGGATGTAGCTGTTGCCTGCGGCCCGCGCCAGCCGGCACACCGCACAGCCCTCTGCCTCCAAGGCTTCGAGCAATTCGTGATACAGCACATCCTTCTCGGCCATGGCGGAATCCTATCTTAACCACAAAGACACCAAGTGACCAAGCTTCACGAAGCCTTCGCGAAACTTGGTCTCCTGGTGTCTTTGTGTCATTTTGTTATACGCCCGTTACAGTTGCCGGAATGCGCTTCGGCCGGCGTAGATCGCCCCGTCGCCCAGCTCGTCCTCGATGCGCAGGAGCTGGTTGTACTTCTCCACGCGCTCCGAGCGGGCCGGCGCGCCGGTCTTGATCTGCCCGGTGCCCATGCCGACCACCAGGTCCGCGATGAAGGTGTCGCCCGTCTCGCCCGAGCGGTGCGAAACCATCGCGGTCCAGCCGACCCGGCGGGCCATCTCGATGGCCGCGATCGTCTCGGTCAGCGACCCGATCTGGTTGAGCTTGATCAGGATCGCGTTGGCCGCATTTTCCTCGATGCCCTTCGCCAGGCGCGCGACGTTGGTCACGAAGAGGTCGTCGCCCACCAGCTGGATCTTGTCCCCCAGCTTTTCGGTGATCAGCTTCCAGCCGGCCCAGTCATCCTGGGCAAGACCGTCTTCGATGGAGATGATGGGGTACTGGTTCACCCAGCTTGCCCACAGGTCGACCAGCTCGGCGGAGGTCAGCTTCTTGCCGCCTTCCCGGCGCAGCAGGTACGTCCCGTCGTCCTCGTAGATTTCGCTCGCGGCCGGGTCCAGCGCGATCGCGATGTCCTGGCCGGGCTTGTAGCCGGCCTTCTCGATGGCGGTCAGGATCAGCTCGATGGCCTCCGAGTTGGCACCCAGCTTGGGTGCGAAGCCGCCCTCGTCGCCGACGCCGGTGGACATGCCCTTGCTCTTCAGCACGGCCTTCAGCGCGTGATACGTCTCGGCGCCCATGCGGACCGCTTCTTTAAACGAGGCCGCGCCGATCGGGGCCACCATGAATTCCTGGAAATCCGTGCTCTCGAAGTTCGCGTGCGCGCCGCCGTTCATGATGTTCATCATGGGGACGGGGAGCGTGCGTGCGCCGACGCCGCCGAGGTAGCGGTACAGGGGCAGCCCGGTTGCTTCCGCACCGGCCCGCGCCACGGCCATGCTGGCGCCCAGGATCGCATTCGCGCCGAGCTTGCTCTTGTTCGGCGTCCCATCCAGGTCGAGCATCGCCTGGTCCACGCCGGCCTGGTCGAGCGCATCCATGCCGAACAGCGCTTCGGCAATCTCGTTGTTCACGTGCTCGACGGCCTTGCTGACGCCCTTGCCGAGGTAGCGGCCCTTGTCACCATCGCGCATTTCCAGCGCTTCGTGTACGCCGGTGGATGCGCCGGACGGCACCGCCGCCCGCCCCATCTCGCCGTCTTCCAGCCAGACTTCTACTTCAACGGTGGGATTGCCGCGGGAATCGAGGATCTCGCGACCGTACACCTGAGTGATTATCGTCGACATTTGGATTTGCCTCCTGAACGGTGTTTCTGAAGGGACACAAACAGAATGAGTATAGCACACGCGGCCGGTCTGCCGCGAATTTCACGAATGGTACGCGGCCTTGGCGCAGGCTTGCCGTCACTTCTGCTTGAGCAGCCGGGCGGAATTGCCCAGGATGCCGAGGTCCGGGATCGATTGCGCTGCTGCAGCCAGCATGGGCGGCAGAATCCCGAGCGCGGCCAGCGAGACGCCGATCACGTTATAGGCGGTCGTGAAGGCCAGGTTCATCTTGACGACGCGCATGGTCCGCCGGGCGATCCGGAAAAGCTCCGGGGCCAGCGCCCAATCCTCGCGCATCAGCGCGACGTGCGCCGCCTCCACCGCCACCGCGGCGCCCGCCACTCCCATCGCCACGCCCACATCCGCCTGCGCCAGCGCCGGCGCGTCGTTCACGCCGTCGCCGATCATTACGACCGTCTTGCCGTTCGCCTGGTGCTCGCGCACGATCCGGATCTTGTCCTCCGGCAGCAGGTTCGCCCGGTATGCGATGCCGAGCGCGCCGGCCACCGCGGCGGCGCTCGGCTCGTTGTCGCCGGTCAGCAGCTCGATCTGCCTGATCCCGAGCCGGCGCAGCTCGTCCAGCGCCCGGGGGACTTCGGGCCGCAGCGTGTCGCCCGCCGACAGCATGCCCGCCGGCCGGCCGTCGATGGTCACGTAAAGCGTCGTGTTCCCGTTCCCGCTAGCCTCCGGCCAGGAGGCCAGCGGCAGCCCTGGCAGTTGCTCGGCCGCGAACCGGTGGTTGCCGACCACCACGCGCCGGCCGTCGATCTCCGCCCGGACGCCCTGCCCGGGCAGCGCCTCGAACGAGGCAGGCTCTACCAGGGCGAGGTCTTCGCGCAGCGCGGCGGCGCGCACGGCCTTGCCGAGCGGGTGCTCGGAATAGCGCTCAGCCGAGGCCGCGTAGGAGAGCAGCGCCTCCCGGGTATAGACGCCGTCGACCGGGATCACTTCGGCGATGCGCGGCTGGCCGAGGGTCAGGGTGCCGGTCTTGTCGATCAGGAGCACGTCGGCCTTTGCCAGCGCCTCGATGTACCGGCCGCCCTTGATCAGCAGGCCGCGCCGGGCGGCCGCGCCGATGGAGGCCAGCATGGCGATGGGGGTCGCGAGCGCGAACGAGCAGGAGCAGGCCACCACCAGCACGGCCGCGGCCGCCAGCGGATCGCGGGTGACGGCCAACGTGAGCGCGGCGATGCCCGCGATGATGGGCAGATAAAGCGCGGAGAAGCGGTCGGCCGCGGTCTGGATCCCGCCCCGCCGCGCTTCGGCCTCTTCGACCAGCCGCACGACCTTGCCGAACGTCGCCTCGTCGCCCACCTTCGTCGCGCGGATGCGCAGGTGGCCCTGCGCGGCAATGCTCGCCGCATATACCTGGCTGCCGGGCCCGGCATCGACGGGCAGCGGCTCGCCGGTGATCGCAGCCTGGTCGACCGCCGCGCGGCCGTCGATGACCTCCCCGTCGACCGGAATCTGCTCGCCGGGGCGGACGACGACGGTCTCGCCCACCTGCACCTGCCGGGCCGGGATTTCGACCTCCGCGCCGTCTCGGACCACCCGCGCGGTCGCCGGCGCCAGCGCGGCCAGGTCTTTCACAGCGCGCCGCGCTTTCTCGGTGGTGAAGCGCTCGACGTAGTCGCCGACGTGCATGAACAGGACGACGACCAGCGCGGTGGCCCATTGCCCAACCGCAAGCGCCGCGATCGCGCCAAGGGTCATCAGGTGATGGGAGGTGATCTGCCGGTGCAGCGTGGCCCGCCACACGCTGCGGAATACGGTAAACCCCGCGGCCAGGACCAGCGCGGCGCCGGCCGCGAAGGGCACGCGCGCCGTCAGCCGCTCGAACACGCCCAGCCACTCGCCGACCACGACGACGAAGAGCACGAGCGCGACGACCGCGACAAGCAGGACGCCAATGCGGCGGACGAACAGCGCGCTCCTCCGGAGAATCGCCGCCCGGCGCGGCTTCTTCGCGCTCGGGCACGCGGTAGCCGGCGTCCGCGACCGCCTTGCGGATCGCATCCAGGCTCACCTGACTCGGGTCAAGTTTTACGGTTGCCCGCTCCGACGCGAGGTACACGTCGACCTGCTCCACCCCGGGCAGGCCGGCGATCGCGTGCCGGACGTGCTGCGTGCACTCCGCGCAGTCCATCCCTTGAACGGGCACGTCGAGGGTCTGTATCGTCGACATGGGAATTATTATAACACGATGCATAAAAATAGGACCGGGAGGCTTTTTCGAAGAGCCTCCCGGTCCTCGTTCCGCAGGTCGGGGCGGGTCTTGGACCCGCCCCCACACGGTGTTACTTCGCCTCAGGCCGGGTCAGGCCGGTGAGGTCCACCTTGGCGCCGCCCGCCTTCAGATCTTCCAGCGAATCGTAGAGGATCTGGCCGGCGTAGGCCAGGTTGTGCGCGTAGATGCCCGGGTCCTTCTGCGAGTACTGGTAGTTGTACGCCGCCTTCAGGAGCCGCGGGGTGAAGGTGGTGTAAGCCTTCTCGCCTTCGTCGACCTTGCCGTTGCCGTTCGCATCCGCATAGAAGTACGGGTAGGCATTGGCATCGTAGACGATCGGCGGCCTTGGCGACGTTCTTGGCGTAGTCCTGGATGGCTGCGTACAGCTTCTCCTGGAGCGCCGATCACCTCGGCCGCCGCGCCTTCCTTCACGTCCTTGTCGCCGTCGATGTCCGCGGCGGTCATCCGGATTTCGCTCGGGTCCTTGATGCCGGCATGGCAGGTCACGCACTTGTCCATCTGGATGCCGAGCTCGTGCGTGTTGTGGCAGCCGGTGCAGGTGTCGAACGGCGCGGGATGCATGTGGCGGCCCGAGTACTTCTTGTCCGTGTACTGGTACGCGCCCTGCGCATCGTTGCCGAACAGCGAGGCGCCCGCCGCGAAGTAGTGGACGTTGATGAAGGACAGGCCCTTCTCCGGCACCTTGTCCGCATCGGCATTGCCGAGGCGCAGGTTGACGGATTGGGTGGACGCGCGGCCCTGGTGGCATTCGAGACACAGGTTCGCGGCCACGGGCTTCAGGTTGCCCTTGTCGTCCTTCTCGGTGCTGAAGGTGACGGTCTTGCCGCTCGGGAACGGCACGGCGGTGACCGGATAGACCGTGTACTTGGTCAGGTCGTTGTGGCAGGTCGTGCAGGCGAAGCCGTTCGCCGGCTCGGCCGACGTCGTGCCCACGGTCTGGACCTGGCCGCTCGACGTCACCGCGACCGTGCCGCCGTTATGGATGAACTCGGGCAGGCCCGTCGAGGAGTGGCACTTGGCGCAGCTGGCCGGCACCTCGCCCTCGGCGTCCCAGTCGCGGAAGGCCATCGACGTGCCGTCGAAGTGCCCCGCATCGTTCCGGGCTGCCTTGGCGATGTCGACCTTGGTCGTGATCTTCTCGTTCAGGTCGTTGATCGAGTCGTGCATCAACTGGATGATGTACTTCGCGTTGTGCGCGAAGGCGCCCGGGTCCTTGCCGGCAACCTGGTAGTTGTAGGCCGCCTTGAGGAGCCGCGGGGTCCAGGTCGAGTAGGACTTCTCACCCTGGTCCAGCTTGCCGTTCGCGTTCGCATCCGCGAAGAAGTAGGGGTAGGTGGCTGCGTCGTAACCGATGTCGGCCTTGGCAACTTCCTTGCCGTACGCCTTGATCGCGGTCAGCAGCTTCTCCTGCAGGCCCGCGAATTCGGCCTGGACGCCTTCCTTCGCATCGCCGTCGCCGTCGTAGTCCATCAGCGAGCCCGGCATGCGGATCTTCTTCAGATCGTCAACCGTCTTGACGCCCTCGTGGCAGGTGGCGCACTGCTGGATGTTCAGCTCGAGCGAATGCGGGTTGTGGCAGCCGTTGCAGGTGTTGAACGGCGCCGGGTGCTGGAACTTGCCGTCGTAGCTCTGGCCGTCGTACTCGTAGCCGCCCTTGACGAGCGTGCCGTACTGCGTGGCCGCGGCCGCGAAGTAGTGGACGTTGCGGAAGCCGAACGTGCTGGTGACCGTCTTGCCGGCGCTGTCCTTGCTCACGACCGGCTTGACGACCGTGTCCAGGTCCTTGATCGGGTCGAGCTTGAACGTGTCGGTAATCTGCTTGTTGACGCTGAACACCGACTCGCGGCCCTGGTGGCATTCCATACAGCGCGATTCGTCGCCGAGGCCGGTCAGGGTGATGCCGGACGGGAACGTCACGCTCGTCTTGGAGATGGTGCCGGTGTTGTGGCATGCAACGCAGTCGATCACGGTGTTGACCGGCGCCGGCTTGTCCACCTTGCCGGCCGCGCTGCCGTCCGCGCCGAGGAAGTCCTGGTAGCCTGCGGAGCTGTGGCACTTCGCGCAGTCAGCCGGGACCGCCTGCGGATCGGTTTCGTCCCAGTGCCGGAACGCTTCTGTTGTAGCGTCGGCATGCGGCGAGCCCTGCCAGGGCTTGACGAATGGGACGGTGGGATTGGTCGTATCGACCTTGGGTGCGGCAACCGTTGGCGCCGGGGTAGCGGTCGCCGTCTGCTGTGTTGGCGCTGCCCCCTGCTCCGCATAGGCTACGGCGAACACGCCGAGCAGCAACGCGAAGACGGCCAGGGCAACGGCCAGCTTAGACCAGTGCTTCATGGTTCCTCCTTGATGAAGCTGTACCTTAGAACGGGATAGGAAACAGACGGTCTAAACAGAGCTGGATTGTCTGGTTGCGTCACCTCCTTGATCGATCAGCGGCGGCAGCCTGCGCAGCGGACACGGTTTGGGACAGGGTCTGATGCGCTTGAGTGCTGCGCCGTGGAGGAATGGCAGCGATTAGTCGGCCTTGTAAAGCCGGCGGCGTCGCGAACGCAGCGCCCGGCGTCGACTACAACGCGGCAAATGTTACACCATCACGGGCGTTTGCACAAACGCGCAAATGCGCCTGCGGTGCGGGGCCGAGCGCGCGATGGGTGGGGTATGAGCCACATCATTCTCTTTTGACCGTCGTTTGGCCTAAAATAGTCCGGTTGCGGCTGCGCGGTCACACGTGCAGCCGACTCTTGATTGTGGCGGTATGCTGGAACGATGCGACTTGCAATGGGCATCGACACGGGCGGCACGTACACCGATGCCGTTCTCGTTACCTATCCCGAGGGACGCGTCGTTGCGAGCGCCAAAGCGCTGACGACGCGCCATGACCTGGCTCTGGGCATCGCCGCGGCCATCCAGGCCGTCTTTCGCGGCGCCCGCGGAAGGCCAGGCCGCGACCGTCGAAGACGTCGCGCTCGTCGCGCTGTCGACGACGCTGGCGACGAACACCCTGGCGGAAGGCCAGCGGGGCCGGATTTGCCTGCTGATGATCGGTTACGACGTCGAGCTGATGCGCGAGTTCGGCTTCGAGCGCGAGCTGGCGACCGACGACGTCGTCTACATCGAAGGCGGACACGACGGGCTGGGCAACGAGGTCGCCCCTCTCGACGAGGCCGCGGCCCGGGCCGCGATCCTGGCCCGGCAGGAGCAGGTCGAGGCGTTCGCCGTCTCCGGCTACTTCAGCGTTCGCAACCCCGCGCACGAGCTGCGCGTCAAGGCGCTGGTGGAAGAGCTCACGGGGCTGCCGGTCACCTGCGGGCACGAGCTGACGAGCCAGCTCAACGCGGTGCGCCGGGCCACTACGGTTGCGCTGAACGCGCACCTGATCGCGCCGCTGCGCGAGCTCCTCTCCGCGGTGCAGGACACGCTGCGGGAAGAGGAGATCCATGCGCCTCTCATGGTGGTGAAGGGCGACGGCTCGCTCGTGCGGGCCGAGTTCGCGATGCACCGCCCGATCGAAACGATCCTGTCCGGCCCCGCGGCCAGCGTCATCGGCGCTTGGCACCTGGCGGGGCGTCGCGACGTGTGGACGGTCGACGTGGGTGGCACGACGACGGACATCGCCGCGCTGAAGGGCGGCTGGCCGGTGCTGAGCGGGGACGGGGCGCGCGTCGGCGGCTGGCGCACGATGATCGAAGCGGTCGACGTATACACCACCGGCCTCGGCGGCGACAGCCACGTGCGACTCGACCACGAAGATGTCCTACATATCGGCCCGCGGCGGGCGACGCCGCTGTGCCTCTTGGCAGCCGAGCACCCCCAAATTGTGGAGGTGCTGCGCGAGATCGCCACCTACCCTCCCCCTCGCTGGGACGACGGCCTGATCGAGTTCCTGGCGCTCGGCCGGCGGGCGAAGGGCGCGCTCGACGAACAGGATCGCCTGCTGCTGGAGCGGGTGGCGGTTGCGCCGGTCCAGGCGGCGGCCGCGGTGGAGCGCACGCGCATTGGCGCGCTGACGCGGCGCCGGGTGGCCGCGCTGGAGGAGCGCGGGCTGCTGCGTCGCGCCGCCTTCACCCCCACCGACGCGCTCCACGTCCTGGGCCGGTTCGAGCGCTGGGACGGCGAGGCCTCGCGGCTGGCCGCGGCTGCGCTCGCCCGTCGCGGTGGGATGACGCCTGAGGAGTTCTGCGAGCGGGTCGTCGGCCGGTTCTCCGAACGGGTGGCGACGGAAGTCGTGAACAAGGTGCTCGAAGACGAGGTTGCGCGCCCCGACTGGCCGCACGAGCCGGTCGCGGCCGAGCTGCTCCGGCGGGCATTCGGGCCGCACGGCGGCGATCTCGCGTGCCGGCTCACCTTGCAGCGCCCGCTCGTCGCGATCGGCGCGCCGGTCGAGGCCTACCTGCCCCAGGTGGCGGCGAGCCTGCACACCGAGCTCATCATACCGGAACATGCCGGCGTTGCGAACGCAGTCGGCGCCGTCTCGGGCAGCATCGTGCAGCGCGCGCAGGTCGTGGTGAACGTGCTGGGCGGGGATGGCTGCGTCCGCGTGCACGGGCTGCCCGACGGCCTGGCCGACTTCAGCGACCTGGAGTCTGCCGTGGCACATGCTGAGGCCGTGATGCGACCTTATCTCGCTGCCAGGGCGGGTGAAGCCGGGGCCGAGCACGTCGAGCTGAACCTGGTGCGCGAGGACCTGCGCGCGCCGCTCAAGGGCACGATCGATCAGGACCTGTACCTCGGCAGTACGCTCACGTTTACGGCGGCCGGTCGACCGTCGCCCGCGCGGCCGGCGTCGAGCGAGGATTGAGAGCCTATGTTGATAAAAGTCTATGCCACGCTGCGCGAGCTCATGGGCCAGAACCGGGTAACCGTTCCCCTGGCGGGCACGGCCACGGTCGGCGCGGTGCTCGAGACGCTGGTGGACGGTTGCCCGGCGTTAGGGAAGAAGCTGTGGGATGCGGATGGCAAGCTGACCGGCTTCGTGACCGTCATGCTGAACGGCCGCTCGATCGAGTATCTCCACGGCCTCGCCACGCCCGTCACCGATACCGATTCCATCGCGCTGTTCCCGCCGGTGGGCGGCGGCGCGCTTCGCATCTTCCGTGGCATAACGGAAAGCGGGTGATGATCCTGCGCGAACTGGTGCGGGCTGCTTTCTGCAACCCGCACCGGCTCCCGCTCGTATGATAGCTCCGGAACAATCGTGGAAGAAGTCGAGGCGGCTCTCTCCAGGAAGGCATTACCGGCGGGTGTTGTTTTTCCTCGCGGCAAATCCCCTTCTCTAGCCCACTGTCCAGACTTGCAGGCTGGCATATTGCGTTAGCCGCTGCAATCAGGGCTTACGTCATTTGTTGTCAGCATTGCGGTGTGAAATCAGAAATCGACTGCACTGAAAGTTTCCAATGCAGTTTTTCTTACCATTTGTTAGCGAATAGTTATCAGTACGGTGAGTGGAAATAATAATTTGACACTTCGCTGCTTTCCGTGTATCGTAGCGGTTCGGCGGAGAAGAAGGTCCAGGCTCCGTCGTTTTCATGAGTGACGGCCTTGTCGTTACCGCCAAGCGTCGCAATGGACCTTGATTACCGGATCTTCGGTCGCACGCCACTTTTTGTCACCAGGGATCTTCGGTTATCGGGGACAGGTTCGGCATCGGGATGTCCGGCCCGGCCGTTTTCTGTCGAATCACCATTCCTACCTTTATTTGTTCTTCTGAGGAGGAGAAAATGTCGGTCAAGAAGCTGTCAGTCATGCTGGCCGTACTTGTCGTGGTCAGCATGATCCTGACCGCCTGCCCCGCTCCGCAGCCGCAGACAGTCGAGAAGGTCGTGACGTCTGTCGTTACCGAGCAGGTGAAGGTCGTCGAGACCCAGGTTGTCGAGAAGCCGGTCGAAAAGATCGTGACCCAGGAAGTCGAGAAGATCGTGGAGAAGGCGCAGGAGGATTACACCACGCCGCACCCGATCCTGAGCGACGTCCGCGTCCGCCAGGCCATCGCCTACTGCACCAACCGGCCCGAGCTGATCGCCTCGGTCTATCCCTTCGTCTCCGACGAGGAGAAGTCCAAGCTGCTGATGGACACCTTCCTGCCCAAGACGCACTGGGCGTACAAGGGGCCATACGAAGCCTATGACTTCAACAAGGAAAAGGGCCAACAGCTTCTCGAAGAGGCTGGTTGGAAGTTGAAGGAAGGCGACGACTACCGCGCAAATGATAAGGGCGAGACGCTGGCCCTGAAGTTCACCACCACGAACGCGCAGTTCCGCCAGACGTGGGGCGCGGTCTTCGTGCAAGACATGGCCGCCTGCGGCATCGAAATCGTCCCGCAGTTCGTCCCGGCCTCCTGGTGGTTCGGCGACACGACGGGCCTCGCCCGCCGCGACTTCGAGCTGGGCGCGTACGCCTGGGTCGGCGAGTCTGACCCGAAGGGCCGCACCCTCTACGCGTGCGACCAGATCCCGCTCCCCAGCAACAACTGGGAAGGCCAGAACAGCATGGGTTGGTGCAATGAGACCGCCTCCAAGGCGATCATCAAGGCCAACAACACGCTGGACCGCGACGAGCGCATCGCGGCATACGACACCGTCCAGAAGGAATTCGCAAAGGACATGGTGTCCCTGCCCGCGTTCCAGCGCCTCGAGGCGGAAGCCTGGAATCCCAAGCTCGAAGGCATGAAGACCTCGCCCACCGAGTACGCGATCGTCAGCGCCAAGGACTGGAAGCTGAGCGATGGCGGCGATACCGTCGTCGTCGGCTTCTCGCAGGAGCCGGCCTCCATGTTCGACCTGGTCGAGTCGGCCGCAGCCACCCGCCAGGCCTACTACCTCGGCGTTTCCAACCTCAATACCCAGTTCGACTATGACTACCAGCCGGGCATCCAGGACCCGCTCAGCACCGTCGAGAGCGGCCTGTCGAAGAACGACGTGGTCGAAGTCAAGGCCGGGGACAAGGTTTACTCGTCCAAGGGCGAGGCCGTGACGCTGGAAAAGGGCGTCAAGGTCTTCGATGCCGACGGCAACGAGGTCGAGTTCGACGGCAGCACGCCGCTCAAGATGAAGCAGCTGACGTCGACCTACAAGTACAAGCCGTTCACCTGGAGCGACGGGACCAAGGGCTCCGTGGCCGACCTGATGTTGGGCTACAAGATCGACTGTGACAAGGACTCGGGCAGCACCTCCTTCGAGGTCTGCAACCAGGTTCAGGAAGTGACCCCGGGCACCGCGGGCGTGGAATACACGATCAAGTGGCTGCCTGGTTCCCAGTACTCGCTGTACTTCCTGAACCAGTTCCACGTCTACCCGAGCTTCCAGAAGCTGGCCGACGGCCGCCTGCTGGCCGACGTCCCGGCGAAGGAATGGGCCACGCTGCCCGAGATCGCCGAGAAGCCGCTGAGCATGGCCCCGTTCGTCCTCGAAGACTGGAAGAAGGGCGAAAGCATGACCTTCGTCGCCAACGAGTACTACGAGCCGAAGCCGGCGCTCAAGAGGATCGTGATCCAGTTCTTCCCCGACAGCCAGACCGCTGTGGCCGCGCTGCTCGGTGGCGACGTGGATTACCTCGAGAAGTCGACCCTTGGCGCAGGCGCCGAGGTCCAGACCGTTCTCGATGCCCAGAAGGAAGGCAAGCTCAAGGTTGACTTGATCGCCAGCCCGACCTGGGAACACATCGACATGAACCTGTTCACCAAGTAACAGGCAGTTCCAGAAACCTGGTTTCTAGGACCGCCGTAGGGGCATACAAAATGCACGGGCGGGCCGCACGACCATGTCGGCGCCCGCCCGTCTTGCTCTCACAGGCTAGAACGGCGGAGCCAGGGCAGCTCACGCGCGAGGAACTTGCATGACTAACTATCTGATCCGCCGCGTCTTCCAAATGGCGATCGTCGTCATGTTGGCGGCAGTTTTCGTATATTTCCTGTTCAACATCTCGCCGGGCGGCCCGCTGGCGGGCATCCAGCAGCAGCAGCGCCGCATTACCCGCCAGGACCTGGCGCGCCTGCGCGCGCAGTACGAGCTCGACCTGTACTGGCCGGTGCGCTTCAGCCGCTGGCTGGTTGGCGAACCCGGTGGCCCCATCACCGTCGCCGGCCGCGAGCTCTTCAAGGACACCCCCGTGGGCTGCTACCTCCCGCGTTACGAGGCGAACAACAGCAGCAGCCTCCAGCCCAAGGTGGTCGGCTGCGACGACTACGTTTATTTAAGCGAGCTGCCGAAGCTGCACCCGGCGATGTTGTCGAGCCGGGGCATCCTGCGCGGCGACTTCGGGCTGTCGACGGTCATCGCGCGCAGCCGGCCGGTCAGCGGCCTGATCGGCAGCCGCATCGGTCCGACGGTCTTGCTCATGACCATTTCGCTGCTGCTGTCGCTGCTGCTCGGCGTGCCGATCGGGATTTACAGCGCGGTCAAGCAGTACTCCAAGTTCGACTACTTCTTCACCGGGGTGGCGTTCATCGGCTCGGCCATGCCGACCTTCTTCTTCGCATTGTTATTGATCCTGGTGTTTTCGGTGTTCCCGGTGTTCCTGGCCGACACCATGCCGTGGATTCCCCGGCTGCCGCCCGGCCTGAAGGTTGCGGTACGCCCCTACGACGTGGCAAGCTGGCTGCCCACCGTCCAGCCGGGTTCGGCGATGGATCAACTCCTGCACCTGCTGATGCCCGTGGCCGTGTTGACGTTCTTCACGATGGCGCCGTGGAGCCGCTTCGTGCGCTCCTCGATGCTCGAGGTGATGCGGCAGGACTACGTCCGGACGGCCAGGGCCAAGGGCCTGTACGAAAAGGTGGTCATCCTGAAGCACGCCCTCCGCAATGCCTTGATCCCCTTCGTGACCATTGTGGTGCTGGCGATGCCCGGCCTGTTTGCCGGCGCGATCATCACCGAAACGGTGTTTGCGTGGCCGGGCATGGGCCGGCTGTATTACGACGCCCTGCAGCGCAGCGACTGGAACGTGGCGCTGGCCCTGATCTTTATTACCGCGATCCTGACCGTGATCGCGACGCTGATTGGCGACATCCTGTATACGGTTGTCGATCCGCGGATCAAGTTCTCATAGCAGGGCTCTCCGCAACGCGGTTGACGCCGGAGTTTGAGTAATGACAACAACAACCAGTACGACCCGACCGTCCCCGGGGACGAGCATCGGGCCGGTCAGCCGGGCCGAGGACGCGAGCCAGGAAAGCCAGCTCAAGGTCGTCTTCCGGCGTTTCCGCCGCCACAAGCTGGCCGTGATTTCATCCATCCTATTGCTGATGATCTTCGTCGCCTCCTTGCTGGCGCCGCTGATCACCACGTTCCCGCGCGACGCCATCGACGTCTCCACCTCGGCGCGGCCCGCGCCGCCCGGCACCGTCGCAAAGGACGGCCGGGTGCACCTGCTCGGGGTCGACCACCTGGGGCGGGACCTGTACACGCGGGTGCTGTATGCCGCCCGCGTCTCGTTGACGATTGCCGTGCTGGTGGTTCTGCTCAGCGAGTCCTTCGGCATGATGCTGGGCGCGATCGCCGGGTACTATGGCGGGCGGATGGACATGCTCCTGTCGCGCATCAACGAGTTTATGCTGACCATTCCGCAGCTGCCGATCCTGCTGATCATCTCGGCGATCCTGCTGAAGCGCGACGTGGTGCTGCCGCTGCCCGGCTTCCTGAACAAGCTGCTCGAGCGCGCTGATGCTGGCGCCGGAGCGCGAGGCGCAGAAGGTCGTCGTGCTCGTGCTGATCCTGGTGATCTTCGGCTGGCTGGGCTCGTTCCGCCTGATGCGCGGCATGGCGCTGACGCTTTCGAAGCAGGACTTCGTCGAGGCGCTGCGGGCGGCGGGGGCGAGCGATGCCCGGATCATCTTCCGGCACATCATCCCGAACGGCCTCGCGCCCATCCTGGTGAATGCCAGCTTGAGCCTCGGCGCGGTGATCGTGCTGGAATCGGCGCTGAGCTTCCTGGGGCTGGGCGTGCAGGACCCGACGCCGACGTGGGGCAACATGCTGGACTTTGCGCGCTCGTACATGTTCAAGCATCCGTGGCTGCCGCTGGTGCCCGGCATCCCGCTGGTGATCGTGGCGATGGGCTTCAACTTCATCGGCGACGGGCTGCGCGATGCGCTGGACCCGCGGCTGAAGCGGTAGCAACGCTGCGAGACCTCCGAGATCTCCCGCCAGCGCAGCTGGCGCAAGACCTCGGAGGTCTGGGCAGATAGATAAGGCAGAAGGACGTATGCCAGAGCAGAAGAGCCAACAGGACCCACAGGTCCTGCAGGACCAGAAGGTCCTGATCGAGGTGCGGAATCTGAAGACGCACTTTTTCACCGAGGACGGGGTGGTCCAGGCGGTGAACGGGGTGGACTTCACGATCCGCGAAGGGGAAGTGATGGGGTTGGTGGGCGAGTCGGGCTCGGGGAAGAGCGTGACGAGCCTGTCGATCATGCGGCTGTTGGGGGGCAGTGGGAAGATCGTGGACGGGAGTGTGATCTTCAAGGGCCGGGACCTGGCGCAGCTGCGCGAAGCCGAGATGGTGAAGATTCGGGGCAACGAGTTGTCGATGATCTTCCAGCAGCCGACGAGCTGCCTGAACCCGGTGTTTCAGATCGGGGCGCAGGTGGCGGAGGTGATGGAGATTCACCAGGGGCTGGGGCGGGAAGAGGCCTGGGCGCAGGCGGTGGAGATGTTCCGCAAGGTGGGCATTCCGGACCCGGAGCGTAGGGCGAAGAACTTTCCGCACGAGATTTCGGGCGGGCAGGCGCAGCGGGTGATGATTGCGATGGCGCTGGCGACGGTGCCCGACCTGCTGATTGCCGACGAGCCGACGACGGCGTTGGACGTGACGATCCAGGCGCAGATTCTGGACCTGATGCGGCGGCTGCGGAGCGAGACGGGGACGGCGATCCTCTTGATCACGCACGACATGGGCGTGATTGCGGAGATGGCCGACAACGTGGCGGTGATGTATGCGGGGCAGATCGTGGAGTACACGGACGTGCGGACGCTGTTTGCGACGCAGCTGCACCCGTACACGGAGGGGTTGTTAGCGGCGATCCCGGTGTTGGGGGAGGTGCGGGACACGCTGGCGGTGATTCCGGGGAGCGTGCCGAACCTGATCAACCTGCCGGCGGGGTGCAAGTTTCACCCGCGCTGTCCGTATGCGCAGGAGCTGTGCATGCGGGAGACGCCGGAGCTGCGGGAAGTGGCGCCGGGGCACAAGGTGCGCTGCTACATGCGGTTCCCCGAGACGGCGGCGCTGTGGGCCGGGGTGGGGAAGGCGGACTGGCACTTCTTCGGCGACGAGGTGCTGGCGCCGGTGGTGGTTGCGGAGGCCCAGGAGGTGCGCTGATGGTGGGGCAGATGGCGGGTGCGAAAGACCTGTTGGTGGTAGACAACCTGCAGAAGTACTTCCCCGTGCGGAGCGGGTTGTTTCAGAAGGTGACGGCGTGGGTGCAGGCGGTGGACGGGGTGAGCTTCCGGGTGCGGGAGGGGGAGACGTTCGGGCTGGTGGGGGAGAGCGGGTGCGGCAAGACGACGATCGGGCGGACGGTGCTGCGGCTGACGCCGGCGACGGGTGGGACGGTGTACTTTGACGGGGAGGACGTGTTTGGGAAGCGGGGTGCGGAGCTGAAGGGGCTGCGGCGGAACATGCAGATCGTGTTCCAGGACCCGTATAGCAGTCTGGACCCGCGCATGCCGGTGGGGGAGATCATCGGGGAGGGCTTGCAGATTCACGGGATCGGGAATGCGAAGGAGCGGCAGGAGATCGTGACGGAGATGCTGGCGAAGGTGGGGCTGAACCCGTACCATGCGCGGCGCTATCCGCACGAGTTCTCCGGGGGGCAGCGGCAGCGGATCGGGATTGCGCGGGCTTTGGCGCTGAAGCCGAAGTTCATCGTGTGCGACGAGCCGGTGTCGGCGCTGGACGTATCGATCCAGAGCCAGGTGTTGAACCTGTTGAACAAGCTGCAGGCGGAGTTTGGGCTGACATACCTGTTCATTGCGCACAACCTGTCGGTGGTGGAGCACATCAGTGACCGGATCGGGGTGATGTACCTGGGGAAGATGGTGGAGATTACGGGGCGGGAAGTGCTGTACCGCCAGCCGCTGCACCCGTACACGCAGGCGCTCTTGAGTGCGATCCCGACGCCAAACCCGAACGTGAAGCGGGAGCGGATCGTGTTGACGGGGGATGTGCCGAGCCCGTTGAATCCGCCGAGCGGCTGCCGGTTCCACCCGCGCTGTCCGCTGGCGGTGGACCTGTGCAAGCAGGTGGAGCCGGCGTTCGAGCAGAAGGCGGCGGACCACTGGGTGGCCTGTCACCTGGTGCCGGCCTCCGGCGTCACCGCCAAGCCGGGCAAGAACGGCGCTGCCGGCGCCTGAGCAGCAAACCGGACAACTACTCAAATATGAAACTGCCTTGTTCCTAGGCGAGGGTCATAAAAGGCCCGGATAACTTATCATTCGGGCCTTTCTTATTTGCTTTACGAATCCTGAAATACAAACAAATGTGATAAACCGTCATTATTGCCAACCTCTTTTCGACTTGACATCCCCGTACCGCCATGCTATTGTTACGTTACTCTAGCGTAGAAGAAGCACCTCTTGCTTCTCGCCCCGGGAAATGCCCCCGGGTTAGAGCGACCCACGTCCGGGGGTCTCCAAGCGCGATCGAACATTGCCTTAAGCAAAGGGGGTGATGGCTCGACCTGACCAGGGACAGGCCCATCTGTGATGCGATTTTGCCCATCTTAAGTATAGACGCGTTCGACAGCTGTCTCCGGACAATTGTCACGTGCAAAGGTCCGTTCCTACATTCATCTCTCAGGAGGAGAAAATGTCTCTCAGGAAGCTGTCGGTCTTGCTAGGCGTCCTTGTGGTCGTGAGCATGATCCTGACCGCCTGCCCCGCGCCCCAACCGCAAGTGGTTGAGAAGGTCGTGACGCAGGTTGTGAAGGAACAGGTCAAGGTCGTCGAAACCCAGGTCGTCGAGAAGCAGGTCGAAGTCGAAAAGGTCGTGACCAAGGAAGTCGAAAAGATCGTCGAGAAGGCGGCCGAAGACTTCACGACCCCGCATCCCATCCTCAGTGACATTCGCGTACGCCAGGCCTTCGCCACGTGCGTAGACCGCGATCAACTGATTGCCTCGGTCTACCCCTTCGTCTCCGACGAGGAGAAGGCCAAGCTGCGCATGGACACGTTCCTGCCGAAGAGCCACTGGGCGTACAAGGGTCCCTACACCGACTATCCGCACGATGTGGCAGCGGCAGGCGCGCTCCTGGATGAAGCCGGCTGGAAAATGCCCGAAGGGGGCACCATTCGTGAGAATGACAAGGGTGAGACGCTCTCGATAAAGTTCACGACCACGAGCGCTCAGTTCCGCCAGACGTGGGGCGCGGTCATGGTCGCGAACGCAGCCGAGTGCGGCATTCCAAATCATCCCGCAGTATGTGCCAGCCTCCTGGTGGTTCGGCGACACGACTGGCTTGGCCCGGCGCGACTTTGAGTTGGGCGGTTATGCATGGGTCGGTGAGTCCGATCCGAAAGGCCGCACCCTGTACGCCTGCAACCAGATCCCACTCCCCAGCAACGGCTGGGAAGGCCAGAACTACATGGGCTGGTGCAATGAGACCGCTTCCAAGGCCGTCGTAGGAGCTAACAACACGCTTAACCGCGACGAGCGCATCGCAGCGTACGACATTCTCCAGAAGGAATTCTCCAAGGACATGGTCTCGCTGCCTCTGTTCCAGCGCGTCGAGGCTGAAGCTTGGAATCCGAAGCTGGAAGGCATGAAGGTTTCCCCGACCGAGTACGCGACCAAGAGCGTCGCCGAACTGGAAGATGAGCGATGGCTCGGACACGGTCGTCATCGGCTTCTCCCAGGAGCCTGCGTCCATGTTCACGCTCGTTGAATCGGCGGCCGTGCAGCGCCAGGCATCTGACCTAGGTATCGGGGTTCTAAACACGCAGTGGGACTATGACTACCAGCCTGCGGTGCAGGATCCGCTGAGCACCGTCGAGAGTGGGCTGTCAAAGAACGACGTAGTGGAGGTTAAGGCGGGAGACGAGGTCTACACCTCGGATGGCAAGCGGGCCAAGCTGGAGAAGGACGTCAAGGTCTTCGATGCCGATGGCAACGAGGTCACCTATGATGGGACCAGCACGGTCAAGATGAAGCAGCTCACCTCCACCTATAAGTTCAAGGACTACACGTGGAGTGACGGCACGAAGGGCTCGATCGACGACTTCAAGTTGTCGTACAAGATCGAGTGCGACAGGGACTCCGGCGCCACCTCGTTCGAGATTTGCGATCAGATCCAGGACGTGAAGTTCTCGGATTCAGCTCTCGAATACACCGTTACCTGGCTGCCCGGGTCGCAATACTCGCTGTACTTCCTGGCGCCCGTCGGCCAATACGGACCCTATCCAGCGCATCAGAAGCTAGCCGACGGCCGCATGCTGGCCGACGTGCCGGCCAAGGAATGGGCCACGCTGCCAGAGATCGCCGAGAAGCCGCTGAGCTACGGACCGTTTGTGCTCACGGATTGGAAGAAGGGCGAGAGCATGACCTTCACGCGGAACGAGTACTTCCAGCCCGCCCCGGCGATCAAGAAGGTCGTGATTCAGTTCTTCCCCGACAGCCAGACTGCTGTGGCTGCCCTGGTTGGTGGTGATGTAGACTACCTTGAGAAGGCAACGTTGGGTGCTGGGGCTGAGGTTCAGACCGCGCTTGACGCCGCAAAGCAGAACAAGCTGAAAGTTGAGCTGAGCGCCAGCCCGACCTGGGAACACATCGACATGAACCTGTTCACCAAGTAACGGGCAGTCTTCAGAAACCTGGTTTCTACCAGAAGCCAGGTTTCGAAGGCTGCACAGTGCACGGGCGGGCCCACTCGGCAGCGATGAGCCCGCCCGTTTTCACATGGACGCCAGCAACGGTCCGGCAGAGCCTCTGGTGTGAGGGACACATGACTAATTACCTAATCCGCCGCGTGTTTCAGATGGCCGTCGTTATCTTCCTGGCGGCAGTATTCGTCTATTTCCTATTCAACATCTCGCCGGGTGGGCCACTAGCGGGCATTCAGCAGCAGCAGCGCCGCATTACCCGAGAGGATCTGGCGCGGCTGCGTGCACAGTACGAACTGGACCTGTACTGGCCGATCCGGTTTTCCCGTTGGCTGATGGGTGTTCCTTCGGGACCTATCGTGGTCGCAGGCAAGGAATTATTCAAGGACACTCCGGTTGGTTGCTACCTGCCGCTCTACGAAGGCAATAGTGGAGGGTTGCAGCCGAAGGTGGTTGGCTGCGACGACTATGTCTACCTGAGCGAGTTGCCGAAAATGCACCCGGCGATGTTGTCGAGCCGCGGCATCTTACGTGGTGACTTTGGGTTGTCGACAGTGATATCACGCAGCCGGCCGGTGAGCGACCTGATCAAGAGCCGGATCGGCGCAACGCTCGAGTTGATGATCACTTCGCTTCTCTTGTCCCTCCTGTTGGGCGTCCCGATTGGGATTTACAGCGCGGTAAAGCAGTATTCCAAGTTCGATTATTTCTTCACCGGCGTGGCGTTTATTGGGTCGGCCATGCCCACGTTCTTCTTCGCGCTGCTCCTGATTCTGGTATTTTCCGTGTTCCCGGTGTTCCTCGTAGATCAGTTCCCCTGGATTCCCCGGCTACCGCCCGGGCTGAAGGAATCGGTGCGGCCCTACGAAATCGCATCGTGGCTCCCCAAGGTGCAGCCGGGCACGGCGCTGGACCAGTTCATCCACTTGCTGATGCCCCTGGCCGTGTTGACGTTTTTCACCATGGCGCCCTGGAGTCGCTTTGTCCGCTCCTCGATGCTGGAAGTCATGCGGCAGGACTATGTGCGGACCGCGCGTGCAAAAGGGCTTTTCGAGCGGGTCGTCATTCTGAAACACGCGCTACGCAATGCTCTGATCCCGTTCGTGACGATCGTGGTGCTGGCGATCCCCGGGCTGTTCGCGGGTGCGATCATCACGGAGACGGTGTTTGCGTGGCCCGGGATGGGGCGGCTCTATTATGACGCGCTGCAGCGCAGCGATTGGAACGTCGCGCTGGCGCTGATCTTTATCACGGCGCTCTTGACAGTGCTGGCGACGCTGCTCGGTGACATCCTGTACACGGTCGTCGACCCGCGCATCAAGTTCTCGTAACGCCGGTGAGCGTCAGCGCGAGCGTGCGTCTTCAGCCAAAGAAGGAGTCATAACAGGTGACTGCATCAGGCAGTACGGGTACAGCCCGTCCGATCGGGCCAGCCAACCGCGCCGAGGATACCAGCCAGGAGAGTCAGCTCAAGGTCATATTCCGGCGGTTTCGCAGGCATCGGCTCGCCATGGTTTCAGCCATTGCGCT
>CAWDBO010000029.1:0-336543 GCA_963800615.1 uncultured Chloroflexia bacterium | reverse complement strand
AAACAACAGGTGGGGCTCCGCTCAGGATGCTCACGGCCCCCAAATTGACAGGCACCCGGGCCTTGGCCGCGCCTCCTGGCGCCTCCGTGTTCCAAATTACCGCACCCTCCTGCCCTTCGTGGTAGCCTAAGCCCGACAGAAGGAGCAGCAGTCCATGGAACAAAAGAGTATGGAAGTAGCCACCCTCGCGGGTGGCTGTTTTTGGTGCCTGGAAGCCGTCTACGATCAGTTGCGCGGCGTGACCGACGTCGTGTCCGGTTATTCGGGCGGCGCGGTGCCCGAGCCGAGTTACGAGCAGGTGTGTACCGGGCGCACGGGGCACGCGGAAGTGGTGCAGCTGACCTTCGATCCAGCCGTCATCACCTTCCGGCAGATCCTCGAAGTCTTCTTCACCATTCACGATCCGACCACGCTCAACCGCCAGGGCGCGGACGTCGGCCCGCAGTACCGCTCCGCCATCTTCTACCACTCGCCCGAGCAGAAGGCGACGGCCGAGCAGCTCATCGCGGAGTTCAACGCCAAGAAGCTGTGGGACCGCCCGATCGTCACTGAAGTAACGGCCTTCGACACGTTCTACCCGGCCGAGTCCTATCATCAGGAGTATTACGAGCGCAACCCCCGCCAGGGCTATTGCCAATTCATAATCGCGCCCAAGGTGGCGAAGTTCCGCAAAGAATACCTGGCGAAGCTGAAATGACCTCACCCCCCGGCCCCCTCTCCTTACCTGCGGCGTAGGCGAGGGGGAGGTACGCGTCCTCCCCCTCGCCTGCGTGAGCAGGAGAGGGGCCGGGGGGTGAGGTAGGAGGAATCCACATGAAAGTCCTGGTCACCGGCGGCGCTGGCTACATTGGCAGCGTCACTGCCGCCGCGCTCGTCGACGCGGGCCACGAGGTCACCGTATTCGACAGCCTCGTCACCGGCCACCGCGCTGCCGTTCCTGCGGGCGCGGCGTTCTGCGAAGGCGACATCCGCGATCCGGAGGCCGTCGCCCGCTGCCTGTCGAGCGGGGTCGACGCCATCATCCACTTCGCTGCCTACATCGAGGCCGGCGAGTCGATGGTGGACCCGGGGAAGTTCTTCGAGAACAATACCTGCGGCGCACTCAACCTGATCGAGCACGCGGTCCGGCACGGCGTCGGCCGCTTCGTCTTCTCCTCTACCGCCGCGGTGTACGCGGGCCAGGACGAGCCGATCAAGGAGACCGACCCCATTGCCCCGGTCAACGGTACGGCGCGTCGAAGCTGTGGGTCGAGCAGATGCTGGCCTGGTACCGCCAGATCAAGGGGCTGCGCTATGCCGCGCTGCGCTATTTCAATGCCTGCGGCGCGACGCCGGCGCTGGGCGAGGACCACCAGCCCGAGAGCCACCTGATCCCGCTGGTCCTGCAGGTGGCCCAGGGGAAGCGCGAGAAGGTCAAGATCTACGGGACCGATTATCCGACGCGCGACGGGACCTGCATCCGGGACTATATCCACGTGAGCGACCTCGCCTCAGCGCACCTGCTCGCCCTCGACGCGCTGGAAGCGTGAGGAGTCGATCACCTGCAATCTCGGCAACGGCGCGGGGTATTCGGTCCGTGAGGTTGTCGAGGCAGCCCGGGAGGTGACCGGCCGTCCGATCCCCGCGGACGAGGTCGCGCGCCGCCCTGGCGACGCCGCGATCCTGGTCGCCGACGCCACCCGCGCGCGCCAGCTCCTCGGCTGGCAGCCGCAAATCCCCGACCTCCGCGAGATCATGGCGAGCGCGTGGGCGTGGCGCAGCGCGCATCCGCACGGCTACGAGTGACCTCACCCCCCAGCATCAAGGCCGAAGCCACACGAAGTCCTGGTGTAGCCTCAGGTCCTTGATTCTTGGTGGTAGCCGGGGGTGTCACGGTCAGCAGGTGCATTGCCGAGCCGATGACGGCCGCGAGCAGCACGATGAAGAGGTAGAAGTTCGAGGCGTGGAAGACGCGGTACGCGCGGCGTTTCGTCGGGTCGATCACCAGCGCCGCGCTCTGCCACAGCAGCACCGCGGTGATCGCCACCACCGGGATCGTGTACACCAGCCCCAGGTAAGGCAAGAAGGCCATCGCGATCCCCGCGATGCTTGCGCCCAGCCCGTGAATGAAGCCCCAGGCGGCCGCCACCCGCGGCGTCGCTGTGACCGGCAGCATCGGCACGCGCGCCCGGGCGTAGTCCTCCTTATACACCAGCGCCAACGCCCAGAAATGGATGGGCGTCCAGAAGAACAGCAGGATCGACAGGGCAATCACGCCGGGGTCCGTCCACGCGTTCGCGGCCGCCGCGCCGGCAAGCACCGCCGCGCTTCCCGCCGCGCCGCCGATGACGATGTTCAGCGGCGTCCGCGGCTTCAGCCAGACCGTGTAGATGACGACGTAGATGAACGCGCCCAGGGTGAGGAACAGGGCCAACGCGGGATTGAACGGCATCACCGAGCGCAACCGGCGCGACGATCATCGCGGTGGCGACATAGGGCACCCAGTTCGGCCTGGCGATGGCGCCTGTCACCAGCGGGCGGCGCCGGGTGCGCGTCATCTGCGCGTCGCTCTCACGCTCCAGGTACATATTCCACGCCGAGCTGCCCATCGCCGCCAGCCCCCCGGTCACGAGGGTCAGGAGCAGGGGCCCGATTCCGGGCCAGCCGTGTGCTCCGAGGAACAGGCCGCCCAGCGCGGCGAGCAGCAAGAGGAAGACGATCCGCACCTTGAACAAGACCGCCAGATCCGAAAACAGCGTGGAAGACGCGGGGGAAACCGCCCGCTTCTCCGGTTGGAGCATGAAGCCTCCCCGGTGGGCAGCGCGCAACGCTGCCCACTGCAACCCTAACCCGGTGTTTGTGCTTGCGTAATATGCCGCGTTCCGAATGACACGTCTGCAAGCTGAATCGCATTCAAGGTGAAGCAGGCTCAGCGGGGCAGTTGACACGTCATGACCGAGAGGCTATACTCGCGGTCGTTGAACCGAAAAACGGCGACTAGCAAAGATGCGAGATTCCTTGAAGAGTAACTTAGATCAGGCTTATGAGCAAGCGGTGAGCGTGCTCCGCCGCTGCACCACTCCGTATGGCTTCCGTGCCTCCGGCGTCCTGCCGGGATACCCGCAGATCTGGGCCCGCGACAGCGTGATCACTTCGCTCGGCGCAGCGTTGACCGGCGAACCCGATCTCATGGCGGCTTTCCGGGCATCGCTCGATACGCTTGGCGGCCGCCAGTCGATGCTGGGGCTCGTCCCGCTCAACGTTGACCCGGAGACCGGCGAGATTTCGACCGAGAACGCGGGCGCTGTCGACGCCAACCTCTGGTACATCCTGGGCCATTACTACCACTACCTGCTGACCAAGGACCTGCCCTACCTGCAGTCCGTGTGGCCGGGCATCGCCCAGGCGCTGCTCTGGCTCCGGTACCAGGACATGAACGAGTGCGGCCTGCTCGAGGTGCCCGAGGCCGGCGACTGGATGGACCTGCTCGCGGTGCGCTACAACGTGCTGTACGACAACGTGCTGTACGACGCAGCGCTCCGTGCTGGCGCAGCGTGCTGGCGGCCGCGTGCGGGGTCGACGGGTCGCTGTACGACCGGCTTGCCGCAGAGGTCGCCGAGCGGATCAACCTGCTGCTGTGGGTCGACCGCTGCTGGGTGCCCGCGCACTTCGCCGAGCACCTGGAGCGGCTGAAGGCCATGCGGCTCGAATGGTACATGCTGTACCACAATGTCGGCACCATCTCCAGCCGGCCGTTCTACCTCCCGTGGGTCGCGTTCCGGGAGTACGGCGATCACCTGGACACGCTTCGGCAATCTGCTTGCCGTGCTGAGCGGCCTCGCCGACGAGCACCGGACCGACCACATCCTGCGCTACCTGTACCAGGTCGGCGCGGCGCAGCCGTTCCCCTCAAAGGCCATCTATCCGCCGATCTACCCGGGCAACCCCGAGTGGCGCGAGTACTACCGCAGCCGCAACCTCAACCTGCCCCACCAGTACCACAACGGCGGCATCTGGCCGTTCATCGGCGGTTTCCATGTGGCCGCGCTGGTGAAGGTGGGTTGGATGGATCAGGCAGAGCAGGTCATGGAAGCCCTGACGCGTGCGGTCCGCTTGGGCATGCACGGCGAGTGGGAGTTCAACGAGTGGCTGCACGGCGAGACCGGGCACCCAATGGGCTACCCTTGGCAGGCCTGGTCTGCCGGCATGTATATCTACGCTTATCATGCTCTGCGCACGGGAAAGACTCCCCTGTTCGACGAGCTTTGTACGCCTTGACATCAATGGCTGAGTCAAAAGGAGGCATCCCATGACCCGACGTTTTTGGTCCCTGCTGAGCTTGCTGCTGCTGGCAGCGCTCATCGCGTCCTGCGCCCCTGTCCCCACGCAAACAGGCGGCGCGGCCGCGCCCACCGCGCCTGCAGGCGCCGCAACGACTGCTCCGTCAGGCGCCGCGACAACCGCTCCCGCTGGCGATCAGGCCCCGGTCACGCTGACCTGGGGCTTCTGGGGCAGCCCCGAGGAGAAGGCCAGCCACGAGAAGGTGGCCGCCGAGTACATGAAGCTGCATCCCAACGTGAAGTTCGAGTACTTCTTTGCGCCCTGGGACGACTACTTCACCAAGCTGAAGACGCTCTGGGCCGGCGGCGATCCAAAGGCCATCCCCGACGTGCTCTTCCTCTGGCCGACGCCGAGCTACGCGGCCACTGGCGTACTGGAGAACCTGCAGCCGTACATCGAGAAGAGCGGCTACGACCTGAAGGACTACTGGCCCTACCTGCTCGATTCGGCCCGCTACAACGGGCAGGTCTACGGCCTGCCGCGCGACATCGAAGCGCACGCGCTGTACTACAACAAGAAGCTCTTTGATGCCGCGGGCGTGGCCTACCCGACCGACAAGTGGACCTGGGACGACCTGGTGGCCGCTGCTCAGAAGCTGACCAAGAAGGAAGGCGACCGCGTGACGCAGTATCGCGCTGGGTATGGAAGGCGGCAAGTGGCCGATCTGGGTCGGCCAGGCGGGTGGCATGGTGCTCGACGACCTGACCAACCCGTCGAAGTGCACGCTGGACACGCCGCAGGCGATGAAGGGCCTGCAGTTCTTCTACGACCTGATGGATAAGGGCTACGCCATGCGCTCGGCCACGCTGAGCCAGCAGGGCGGCGACCAGGCGTGTTCGAGACCGGCCAGGTGGCGATGATCATCCAGAACTCGTCGCGCGTGTGCCGGCCTTCAACGCCAACGCCGAACCTGGACTATGACGTGGCTGCCGGTGCCGGTCATGCCAGGCGGGCAGCCGTGGAACATCAACGGCGGCGCAGCGTGGGTGATGAGCGCCAAGTCGGACAACAAGGACGCAGCCTGGGAGTTCCTGAATTGGCTGCAGAGCAAGGGCGGCGGCGAATCGATCTACACCCGCAACGGCGAGATCTTCCCCGCACTTCGCTCGGTCGCGAACTCGGACGACTTCCTGGGCGTGGCGAAGCCGGCCAACCGCAAGGCCTTCGTGACCGAGGCGCAGAAGCTGCCAAGCCGGGCGGCTTCGGCTACTTCCCCGCAGTGGGATGAGCTGAGCGGCTCGATCATCGAGCCGCAGCTCGACCGGCTGTGGGCCGGCGAGGCCACCCCGCAGCAGGTCGTCCCCGAGCTGTGCAAGGCGGTAAATCAGTTCCTGGTGACCAACGGTTATCCGAAGAAGTAAGAAGCGACGCAGCGGATGCCTGCGGCGAAACGGATCAACGGATAGGCGACGTGTCAGCGTGTGCCATATCCGTTCATCCGTTTCGGCCGAAGGCCATCCGCTGCGTTGTGCTGAGTTAATAGATGTCCTCCATAGCCAGGCCGATCGATCCCGCCTACGCGCGTCGCTTGCGTTGGTACCGCTGGCAGCAGCGCTACGAAGGCTATTTCTTCCTCGCGCCCAACATCGTGGGCTTCATGCTGTTCACCGCCTTCCCGGTCATCGCGTCGCTGGCGCTGAGCATGTTCCGTTGGGACCTGCTCACGCCGCCGGTCTTCGTCGGCGCCGACCAATTCCGGGAGCTGCTCTTCACCGATCCGCAGTTCGCTCGGGTCGTCGTTCAACACGTTCCTCTTCACGTTCGGCACGGTGCCCGCTTCGTGTAGTCCTGTCGCTCGTGTTGGCGCTGGCGCTCAACCAGGGGCTGCGAGGCACGACTGCCTATCGCGTCATCTACTTCCTGCCGGTCGTCACGTCGCTGGTAGCTGCGGCCCTCGTCTTTCAGTGGGTGTTCAACGGCAACTTCGGCATCCTCAACACCTTCATTCGCAACCTCGGAGCGTTCTTCGGGCTGGAGGTCAGCCCGCCCGACTGGCTCAACAGCACTCGCTGGGCCATGCCGTCCGTCATGATCCTCAACCTGTGGAAGAATGTCGGCTTCACCATGGTGATCTACCTGGCGGGCCTGCAGGCCATCCCGCAGGAGTTGTACGAGGCCGCGGAGGTCGACGGCGGGGGCGCGTGGGCCAAGTTCTGGAACATCACCGTGCCCATGGTGTCGCCCACGACGTTCTTCGTCCTGATCATGTCGCTGATCTGGGCCTTCCAGGTGTTCGAGGAAGCGTATATCATGACGAAAGGCGGTCCGGCGTTCGCGACCACGACCGTCGTTTATTACATTTACTTGAACGCGTTCCGCTACTCGCGCATGGGCAAGGCCGCGGCGATTGCCTGGCTGTTGTTTGCCGTGATCTTCGCGTTCACGTTCTTCCAGGTCCGTTTCCAGCGCCGCTGGGTCCACTACGAGGCCGAGCGTGATTAGCGAGACCGCGAAGCCGTGCCGACTCTCGCGAACCGGCCCCGGCGGGTCGCCGGCCGCCTCTTGCTACACGTCGTCTTGATCGTGGGCGCGTTCTTCATGCTTGCGCCGCTCTTCTGGATGGTGTCGACCTCGCTGAAGCAGCAGGGCCAGGTCTTCGTGTATCCACCACAGTGGATCCCCCGGCCGGTCATGTGGGAGAACTATGCGAAAACGATCAGCGTCATGCCGTTCGGCCGGTATTACTGGAACAGCATCGTCACTGCCAGCGCAGTCACCGCCTTGCAGCTGCTCACGTCCTCGCTCGCGGCCTTCGCGTTTGCCCGCCTGCGCTTCAAGGGCCGTGACCTCATCTTCCTGCTCTACCTGGCGACGATGATGATCCCGTTTCCGGTGACCATGATCCCGAACTTCATCATCATGCGCCTGCTGGGCTGGATCGACACGTTCAAGGCGCTGATCCTGCCGCCCGCGTTCTCCGCGTTCAGCACCTTCCTGCTGCGCCAGTACTTCATGTCGCTGCCGCTGGAGCTGGACGATGCGGCCCGCGTCGACGGCGCGTCGTCGTTTCGCATCTGGTGGCAGATTGCGCTGCCCCTGTCCGGGCCGGTCCTGGCGACCCTCGGCATCTTCACGTTCCTCGGCCAGTGGAACAGCTTCCTCTGGCCCCTCATCGTGACCAACTCGGATCGTGTGCGGACCCTCCCCGTAGGCCTGGCTGCCTTCCAGGGGCAATACCGCGTCGAGTGGAACCTCCTGATGGCCGGTTCCGTCATTGCCCTTGTTCCAATCCTGGTTATTTACCTGATCGGCCAGAAGTGGTTCGTGCGCGGGATTACATTGACGGGTATGGGCGGTCGGTGATAATGGGCACAAGCCTGGCGCGGCCGAAGGGCCATACTGGCCTGCGCCGCACCCTGGGGTGATGAGTGAGGTGTATGTATGATCAACATGGACATGGCAAAGCGATTGAAGGAAGCCGGGGTGAAGTGGGAGCCCACGCAGGGCGACAAGTTCGCGCTGCTCGATCGCGACCTGGACGACCGGGTCTTTGTCATCAACGACATGGCCACGGTGATCGAGCTGCTGCAGGGCACGCCCGCCGTAACCTTTCACGGCACGCCCGAGTGGGCGCTCGACTACGTGTTGCTGGCAGAGGCGGTGTGGCTGCCGGATGAGGGCCAGCTGCGCCAACGGCTCCACGACATTCTCACGCTCCAGGGCGAGCCGGTCTACGACCTGCTCTGTGCGGACGGCGAATTCATCTGCCGGTTCGAGTGGAAAGGGGAGGCGCTGGTTTTCAAGGGCTGCGATGCGTGCGACGCATACGGCGAAGCGCTGCTCTACCTGAGCTGCGCGGTGAAGTGATCGAGTCGCTCTGGCTGGTCCCCCGCCGAGTCAGGGGGAGCTATGTGTAAAACTTGAGACTGCTGAGACTGCCCAAGCCAGTGGATAGTGACAACTGGCCGCTTATTGGCCAGGAGGAGCCCGGCAGCTATCACGGCGTGCCCCGGAGCCGCAGCACAGCTTCCGCCCACTCCTCGGGCGTGTTCACATTGCGGAACGACTCCAGCTCCGGATCGATCTGACGCAGCGCGGGCTCATCCAGGTAGCACACATTGACGTCAGCCAGGAACGCCACGGCCCGCCGCCGGCCGCCGGCCAGCGCCGCTTCGATCGCGGAGAGGCAGCTTTTACGGTAGAGCGCGTGCAGCGGCTCTGGCTGCGGCGCCTCGAATCCCTTCGCTTTCACCCTCGGCACCACGGCATCGACGTCCGGGCAGGCGGCCACCATCTCGCGCACCAGCCGGTGGTTCACGAAGGGCATGTCCGTTGCCACTGCGAGCACGACGTCGTTCGCCGCGGCACGGAGCCCCGCATGCAACCCGGCCAGTGGGCCCACCCCCACGTACTCGTCCTGAACAACCCGTGCGGGAACCGGGAGCCGGCCCGCGAGTTCGGCGTAGCGAGCAACATCATTCGCGCTGAAGACGAACTCCGCGGCCAGGGGCAAGAGGCGCCGGGCGACGCGCTCGACGAGCGGGACGCCGTCCAGGTCCAGCCAGGCCTTGTCCTGGCCCATGCGGCTGCTGCGTCCGCCGGCGAGGATGAGCACGGTGAGTGGCTGCATCGTTTCAAACAAAGAGCCCGCACAATCGTCCGTGCGGGCTCCCAAAATTATCGCGCGTGAGCGCCGATCAGGCGCCTGCCTGTGCCTTCTCGAGGTAGGAAACGGCCTCACCGACGGTCGTGATCTTCTGAGCGTCCTCGTCCTTGATCTCGCCGCCGAAAGCCTCTTCGAAGGCCATGATCAGCTCGACCAGGTCAAGCGAGTCCGCCTTCAAATCCTCGCGGAAGCGTGCCTCGGGCGTAATCTGGTCCTCGGTCACGTTCAGCTTGTCTATGACAATCTTCTTGACCTCGTCGTAAATCTCCTGGTGGTTCATGCAGATCTCCTTGTCGTTGAACGATGGTAGGCCCTGGAAAGCGGATAGGCAAAGTCAGGGTAGTGACGTCCGGCATTGTACCACTCGCCTTGTTGGTGTCAAAAGCATCCGCCCGGTGCATTGACAGGCGTCAGTGAGGCTGGTAAGATGCCTTCCCTGGTGACTTCGCCGCGCGGGCACGGCTGTGCCGTGACTCGCTAACGGCCCATGATCATACAACACCGCCTGCTGGCGGAAGTTGCGTCCTTCCTCGGGGGAGAAAGCTGCGAGACGTCATGGCCCACGATCGCCGCAAGGCCGACCACATCCGCATCAACCTTGAAGAAAATGTCCAGTTCCCGGCGCTGACCAACGGCTTCGAGCGTTACCGGCTGGTTCACCAGGCGCTTCCCGAGTTGGATCTGCAGGCGATCGACACCTGTGTCGGGTTCCTCGGCAAGACACTGCAACTGCCTTTCCTCATCTCGTCCATGACCGGCGGCACCGAAGCGGCCCGGGTGATCAACCGCAACCTGGCCCAGGGCGCCCAGGTCCGCGGCATTGCCATGGGCCTCGGCTCGCAGCGCACGGGGATCGAGCAGCCCGAGACGGCCGACACCTTCAAGGTCCGCGACGTGGCGCCGGATATCCTGCTGTTTGCCAACCTCGGCGCGATCCAGTTGAACTACCGGTATGGCGTGGACCAGTGCCGGCGGGCGGTCGAGATGATCGAGGCCGACGCGCTGATCCTCCACCTCAACCCCCTGCAGGAGGCCGTCCAGGTCGACGGCGACTGGAACTGGAGCGGGTTGCTCGGCAAGATCGAGGAAGTCGTGCAGCGCGGTGGGGGTGCCGGTCATTGCCAAGGAGGTGGGCTGGGGCATCAGCGAGGCGACTGCCCGGCGGCTCAGAGAGGCCGGGATCTCCGTCATTGACGTTGCAGGCTCCGGCGGCACCTCGTGGACCGAGGTGGAGTACCACCGGGCGACCTCGGATGCTTTCCGCCGGCTGGCCCGGGCTTTCGCCGATTGGGGCATCCCGACCGCCGAGTCGCTGCTCATGGCGCAGCGCGGGGCGCCCGGCCTGCCGTTGATCGCGAGCGGCGGGATGCGCACGGGCATCGAAGCGGCAAAGGCGTTGGCCCTCGGCGCGAGCCTGGTGGGCGTGGCCTCGTCCTTCCTGAAGGCGGCCGCCTCTGGCCCCGAAGAAGTGGTGGCGACGATCGATCAGCTGGCCGCGGAGCTGCGGGTGGCGATGTTCTGTGCGGGCGCCGGTAATATTGGGGCGCTGCGCGAGCCGGAACGACTGATGAAGGTGGAGTAGGTGCGGTGAAGCTGACTGAAGCGTTTGGCAAGTACCTTCCGCTCGTCGAGGACGAGATGCGGCGCGTGCTCGAGCCCCGCAACCCGCGCGCGGCCCGACACTACGAAATCATGCAGTATCATCTGGGCTGGCGCGACGAGGCACTGCAGCCCGCGACGGCGCAGGGAGGCAAGCGCATCCGGCCCATGCTGTGCCTGCTTGCGTGTGAGGCAGCGGGCGGCGATCCGGTCAAGGCGCTGCCTGCGGCAGCCGGCCTCGAGCTCCTCCACAACTTCTCGCTCATCCACGACGATATCGAGGACAACAGCGAAACCCGCCGCCACCGGCCGACTGCGTGGTCGCTGTGGGGCGTGCCCATTGCGTGCAATGCCGGTGATGGCATGTTCAGCCTGGCGCACGCGGCCTTCTTCGACCTCTCGACTCGCGGCGTGCCCGAATCCGTCGTCCTGGCCGCATTGCAGCGTTTCGTCGAAATGAACCTCGCGCTGACCGAAGGCCAGTACATGGACATGTCGTTCGAAGGCCGCCTGGACGTGACGCCGGAGGAATACTATGCCATGATCGCGGGCAAGACGGGCGCGCTGCTCGGCGCGGCCCCCGAGATCGGCGCGCTCATCGCGGGGGCTTCGCCCGACACCGCCGCGCTGTACCGCGAATACGGCGTCTCCCTCGGCAAAGCGTTCCAGCTGCAGGACGACATCCTGGGCATCTGGGGCGACGAGAAGCAGACCGGCAAGTCAGCCGCGAACGACATCCTGACCAAGAAGAAGTCGCTGCCCGTCGTGCTCGGATTGAACGACGAACGAGTCGGCAAGCGCCTGAAGGTGCTCTACGCCGGTCCGGACTTCACAAAAGAGGAAGTCCCGGCCGTCCTGTCGCTGTTGGACCAGGCAGGCGTGCGCCAGGCGACCGAGCAGGCGGTGCTGGAAGCCACAGCCCGCGGCCACGCAGCTCTTGAAGCGATCGCCGCGACCAGCACGGACGGCGCCACGCCCGAGAGGGCTGCTGGCCGAGCTGCTGGATGTGCTGGTGGACCGGAAGACGTAGGGCGCGGATCCGACGACGATCCGGACTGACAGTCTCCCACGCAGAGACCTCGGAGGTCTGGGGCTTCCATCGCATCCCTCTACCCCACGCGATCTCCCGCGCCACTTTCCGATCCGTCACGGGGAATGCATAGTCGTCCAGTTCCTCAACCTCAACCCAGCGCACCTCTGCGCAGGTCAGCGGTCGGGCTTCGCCTGCTTCGAGCTCAGCCGTGAAGGCGTGCAGCGTGATGCGGAAGTGAGTGTACGCGTGCTTCACCGTGCGGACAACCGCGCGGGCGGTTACTCCCAGCCCGGTCTGCTCCCGCACGGTGCGTCGGACCGCCTCTGGCAGATCTTCGTCCGGCACGACGACCCCGCCTGGAAAGCCCCACAGCCCGCCGAGCAAGCCGCACGGCGGTCGCTGGATGATCAGCACCCGGGCGGCCGCATCCCGAACCACTGCGGCCACCACGTCATAATAGGGCGTCTGAGGTTTGGCCGTCCTCACGGGACGCAGCGGGACGGTGCCGTGTTGGAGCGCCAGGCAGTGCTGCCGGACAGGGCAGTGCCCGCAATCCGGCGAATCGGGCGTGCAAATTAGCGCGCCCAGCTCGATCAGGGCTTCGTTGAACTCCCCGGCCCGGCCTGCCGGCGCGGCCACAACCAGGCCCCTGGAGAACTGCCATAGGCGGTCTTCAGTCTCAGGCACGCGCGGGTCTTCCGCGATGTCGAACACGCGACATAATACGCGCCGCACATTGCCGTCAAGGATCGGCTCGGGCCGGCCGAAAGCGATGCTGAGGATCGCGCCCGCCGTGTAGCGGCCAATGCCTGGCAAGGCGCTCAGGCCGGCGTAATCCCCCGGCACCTGACCGCCGTGCCGTTCGACCATAACCCGTGCTGCGCCATGCAGGTTGCGAGCGCGGGCGTAGTAGCCGAGGCCCTCCCACAGCTTGAGCACGTCGTCAAGGGGCGCGGCGGCCAGCGAGGCGGCATCCGGAAAGCGTTCCAGCCAGCGTTCGAAGTAGGGGACGACGGTGGCGACCTGGGTCTGCTGGAGCATCACCTCCGAGATCCAGACGGCGTAGGGCGAGCGATTGCGGCGCCAGGGAAGATCGCGCCGCGCCCGCTGCATCCACTCGAGCAGCGCGGCGGCGAAGTCTTGCGGGTCAGGGTCGATGATCAGCCGCCCCGGTTCAGCAACATGGGCGCGATGCACTGCCCGGCAAAGAGGACGATGACCATGAAGACGAGAAGCAGCCAGCTCCAAAGCGGGAGCCCGAGGAAGATGGTCGGCGCCTTCTTCGGCTTCTTCTCAACCGGCCGCGGCAACTCCGCGTCGCACCGCCAGCAGACGCGCTTGTCGTCGGGATTCCACTGGCCGCAATTCGGGCAATTCATCGAGGCCTCCATCCGTTGCGATAGCGAGTTACAGCCGAGATTCTAGCACGAACGACGCGCGCCTCACAAAGGGCCGTCGGCCGTCTGCGTCCGCCGGATCATTCCTGAACAGGGCCTCGCCTGACGGTCGCCATAAAGAGGAGCGAGGCGACGACGCGGCCGATCGCCGATAACCAGAACAGCAGCGTGATCGGCCAGACGCTCACCAGTGCCATCCCCAGCAGCGGGCCGACGAACGAGGCGCTGAAGACCGCGGTCTGGTAGATCGCCGAGAAGCGTGCGCGCTGCTCCCCGGGGGCAAGTCCCAGCATCAGGTTGAAGCTGGACAGGCCGTAGCCCGACCACATGAAACCGGAGAAGGCTTCGACCGCAAGCAGATACCAGGCCGAAGGGACGACCGCGTAGAACGCGGGGATCAAGGGGATCGCCAGGCCCGTAATGGCCATGACCCACGTGGCCCCCTTCCGGTCGTTCAGCCGGCCCCAAACCTGCTGGCCCACCATATTCATGATCGCGTTGGATGCTGCGAGCAGGCCGATCTGCGTCGGGGTGGCAGAGAGGTTGCGCACGATGTAGACGCTGAAGTAGGGCCCCGCCACCATGATCGAGAGGTTCCACAGCACGGCGACCGCGCTGAACGCGGCGAAACGAGGGTGCGCGCGCAGGAGTGCCCACACCGGCTGCTTGGATTCCGGATGCGCCGTAGCTGCAGATGACGAACGCGGCGGATCCGGGATCTTGCTGAAGATGAGCGAAGCGCCAAAGCCGACTAACCCGGCGATGATGAACAGCGTCTGGTACCCTTGTGGTAGGCCGATGGTCTGGGCGAGGCGGCCGGCCAGGGGCGTAAAGACGAGCGCGGCGAGTGCCAGCCCGATATTGCGCGAGCCGAAGTAGCGGCCGCGGATGCGCGGCGGCACGAGATCGGCAGTGAAGGCTGACCACGCCGGGTAGCCTATCTGGCTGAAGAACGAGCGCACCGCCACGAACAGGATGAACGCGTAGATGGCGCGGGGGCCGAACAGGAGCGGCAGGAGCGCGATCGCGATCAGGAGCAGCCGGTGCAGGATGCTGGCCCGCACGACGATCTTCTTGCGGCTTGCCCCGCGCTCGTCCAGGCGGGCGCCCGGGAGCAGCGCCAGGGCAGCGGCCAGGTTCGTCAGGCTGCTCATGATGCCCATCTGCGCGTTGGTCGCCCCGAGGGCGAGCGCAAACGGGTTCGTAAAGTTGGTGACGACCGACTCAGACAGATTGGAGACGAACCCGTCGGCCCAGAACAGCCGGCGCCCGCGGCGGCTGCCTGGCCGCGCGTCCGTCTCCGGGTCATAGGGACCGGCGAGGAACTCGTCGAGGCGCGTATCCAGCTGTGCGGGCACGCGCGGCGACTGGGTGGGCGGCGCGGGACGCGTAAGTGCTTCGGTTTCTGACATCACAACACTACAACAAAAAAGAGTCGGCGGCCAGACGGCCGCCGACCCAAAGTATAATGCCCACGGGCACTAGCGTCAAAAACGCAGTCCCGGAACTGCAAGGCTGCACTTCATGCAACATCTGGGTGTGTCTGAAACCTGAGACAATTGAGACAGTTGACACAGTGCAGTTCCGCAGGTTTCTTGATTCGCCCGCATTCTAACGGCCGGTCATGGCCGGTCCTTCATCGGGATATCTGTGGGAGATAGAGCGAGTACGGGCACACCAAGGCTTGGGCGACCTGGACTGCGGCCGACTCGTGCCACACGCCCACGAACTGATTGTACGGCCGGGCGGTCATGTTGCCCCAGGCGCGTATCCGGAACCGGTACGTCTCGTCGTGGCAAGAACGGGGCGCGTCGAATGATGCGCCTCCCTTGGCCTCCCGCGAGAGCCAGGGCTCCCAGGCGCCGCCCCCGCGCTGCACCTGCAGCTCGAACCAGAGATCGTGGCCGGGGGAGGGGATCGCTGGGATGTCAGGACCCAGGTCACCCGTCCACGAGACGGCGATGTTGTTACCCTGCGCGCTGACCTGCTCGAACCGCGAGTTGGGCGCGCGGACGAGCTTGACGGCGTCCGCGAAGGCGTGGTTGCCATGCCAGTGAAACGGGCTTCTCACACGCACGAACACGGTAAGCATCCTGCTCGCCGCTGTGCCGTGCGACCGCAAGATTCACCCACCTGGCCTCGACGTGCGGCCGGCGGTCTTCGATCCAGTTCACTGTATTCGAGGTCGGGTCCGTCCCGCCCATCGGGTCCAAACCGGCCATCTTGGCGATATACGCGCCGGCCGGGCAGTCGCTGGGGTCTTGGCTGCCGCCGCACAGGCTCACCATCCAGACGCTGAGGCTATATTCAGCACCTGGCGTGACTTCAGCCGGCTGGTACAGCGCCACGTCAAACGGCGGCGCGTCGAAACCCGAGTATGCGGGTGCGGGCGCGGCCAGAAATACGTTGCTGTCATAGCCTTCCACCTTTTCTAGGTTGTTAGGGCTTGCCTCGCAACTCGATCCCATACTTTCCCAGAACTGGGTGCTACCCAGGTACGGACTTCCCGCCAGGACTTTCGCGGTCCACCCGTTCGGAACCATGCCGTCAATCCCGGCTTGGTCATGATATCCATCGGTGCATTCGAAGCCGGGGTTAGAGAGCACGGGCGCCTGTGCGGTGGCCGCGATGCCAGGCACGGGCCCCAAGGGCAGGAGAAGGAGAGCATAGACGAACAGGATGAACGGCATAGGGTGTGACTCGATGTGTGGGCGGAGTTGGTTGAGCTGTCGAAGCTAAAACGTCCGGGTCGGCGCCTAGATACGGTGACAGGCGGTGCGATCGAGGGAGGTCGGACCTGCCAGGCTACGCAAACCTGGCAGGTCTCTTCAGCCGGTTAGCGTCCCGAGGGTGAGACGCCCAGCAGTTCGTAGTCGAAGCGCCCGTCCCGCATGACTTCCTGGTCGTCCATCATGATCGTGCAGTTCACGGGGATCACGTCCACGTGCACCTGCGACGTCCAGTTGGCCCCGGTCTCGTGGGGATAGGGATTGCCGAACGCGACGTGAATCCCGGGCAACTTCTCGTCCTGCAGCAGGTTCCCAACCAGCTTCTTCAATCCGATGTTCGTCCCGATTGCGAATTCGCCCGCCCGGCGCCCGTTTTCCGACGAGTCGAGGTATTCGGTGATCTCCAGCGCTACATCGCGGTTCTTGCTCTCCACCGCGGCCACGCGGCCATCCGCCAGGTGGAAGATCACCGGGTCCGCCAGAACGCCGTACTTCTCGCTGAAGTAGTCGCCCAGAATATGTGCTACCAGCGTGCCGTCGATGGTCTCGGGGCAGGTGAAGGTCTCGCCTTCGGGCAGGTTGCCCCACTGGCCCTGCTCGTGGTAAATGCCGGTCGACGGCACCCAGCGTAAGTGCGGGCTGATGAGGGCTGTGAGATCGGTGCCGTCCGGCGTGGTGACGTGGATCGTCCGGGTCTCGCGGCCCAGGTCGTACACGGCCCGGGTCAGCGCAGCCACCAGCTTGTAATCGGCTCGCATGCCCTCGGTCATCAGCTGTGGGGTGACGCCGGGCATGTGCCCGTGCCGCACCTTGAGATCCTGCACGAGGAACACCCGCAGCGCCATCCGGAAGGCCAATTCGCCCGGCTGGCTGGCGGCAGCGTAGAAGGTGACGGTCGGCTTGAAGGCCAGCAGCTCGCGGCGCAGGTTGTCGTGGAACTCCGTCATCGGCCGCGGACCGAAGCTCTCCAGGTCGTAGATAACGGCTTCGGCGCCCACCTCGGCCGACTCCTCGCTCAGCAGCCGGCCGATGGCGTTGGTTGTGCGGTCCGTCAACACGAACACCCGGTCGTTGGCCTTAACGCCCATGCACGTCCGTACTGCGGTGCGGGCGCCGGCACGCATCGATTCGATCTGGTTCAGACTCATCCTTGCTTCTCGCATCGTTACGCTCCATCAGTTTGTCAATGAGTACTGCTATTCCAGTTCCACTGCCAGCGCGACGGCCTCTCCGCCGCCGAGGCAGAGCGAGGCCAGACCGCGGGCCGCGCCGCGGTCGCGCATCGCGTAGAGCAGGGTGGTGAGCACCCGGGCGCCGCTTGCGCCGATCGGGTGGCCGAGCGCGATCGCGCCGCCATTCACGTTCACCCGGTCCATGTCGATGCCGAGCTCGCGGACGTTGTAGACGGCCTGGCTGGCAAATGCCTCGTTGAGCTCGACCAGGTCGAAATCGGTTGGCACACAGCCGAGCTTTTCGCAGAGGCGCCGGACCGCGGCGACCGGTGCGATGAAGACCTCGTGGGGCTTCACGCGGCCTTGCGCATAGCCAAGTATCTTTGCCAGGGGCTTGCAGCCCTGTGCATCGGCAGCCGAGCGCCGGCTGACTACAAGCGCGGCGGCTCCGTCCGTGATACCGGGGGCATTCCCGGCGGTCACCGTGCCGCCTTCTTTGAATGCAGGCTTCAGCGCGGCGAGCGCAGCCACGCTCGTGTCACGCCGGGGCCCCTCGTCCGTGTCGAACATGACGGGCGGGCCCTTGCGCTGGGGCAGCGGGACGGGTGCGATTTCCGCCTTGAAGCGACCGGCGTCGATGGCAGCCACTGCATTCTGATGGCTGCGCAGGGCCATATCGTCCTGCTGCTGGCGGGTTACGTTGTACGTCTCGGCCGTCCACTCGGCGAACTCGCCCATGTGCTTCTGGTCGTACGGGTCCCAGAGGCCGTCGTGGACGACGGCGTCGACGAGATCGCCGTTGCCCAGCCGGTAGCCGAAGCGGGCGCGCATCAGCAGGTACGGGGCGAGGTCCATGTTCTCCATCCCGCCGGCCACGAAGATGTCGCCCGCACCTGCCGTGATGTCCGCGGCAGCGAGCATGACGGCCTTCAGCCCCGAGCCGCACACCTTGTTGATCGTGGTCGCGCCCACTACCGGGGGCAGCCCGGCCTGAATGGATGCCTGCCGTGCCGGCGCCTGGCCCTCACCCGCCTGCACGACGTTACCCATGTAGACCTCGGCGATGGAAGCCGGGTCGACGCCGGCCCGCTCGACGGCCGCCTGGATCGCAACCGCGCCAAGCTGGGTTGCGGGGATGCTGCTCAGCGAACCTTGGAACTTGCCGATCGGCGTCCTCGCCGCGCTCAGAATGACGACGTCGTCAGCCTGTTTCGCCACAGATCACTCTCCTCTCATTCCGAGATCCCGGAATCACCCCAGCAGGAAACCCTGCTTTTCCAGGGCCTCGCGCAGTCCGACGCGTGCCGGCTGAGATACGCGCCGGGCCGAGTGCTCTAACCAACCGTAGTCTTCCACTTCGCCGGGCTGACCCGGCACGGCCACCTGCCGGCCCGCATAGATGCCCGTAGCGATCATTGCCAGGTCGTAGGCCTTCAGCAGGCGGTCTTGCTCGCTCGTGTCGTAGTGCTCCCAGTGCAGCACCGCCTCGGTGTCGAGCCGCGGGCGGATGGGCGGGTTGGCTGCCGGCCAGCCGAGCGTCATACCCGCAATCGGGAAGGTGAGCCGGGGCATCTCAAGCAGCTCGATCACATCGGCAGGCCTGTTGCGGATGCCCCCGATGTAGCAGATGCCGAGGCCCATCGATTCTGCCGCGAGCGCGCCGTTCTGGGATGCGATGGCGGCGTCGGCCGCCGCAACGAGGAAGTTCTCGACGTAATCCGTCACTTGCGTGTAGCCACGCAACTCGCAGGCGCGGTCCAGCCGCGCGAGGTCCGCGCACCAGGCCAAAAAAACCGGGGCGTCGACGATATGACGTTGGTTGCCGCAGAGCTCGGCCAGCCGCTCGCGCTTCTCCCGGCCGGTTACTGCGATGACGGTCCACATTTGGAGGTTGGAGGAAGTGGACGCGCGCTGGGCCGCGTAGACGATGGCCGAGACGACTTCGGCGGGGATCGGGTCGGGCCGGTAGCGGCGCACTGAGCCGTGCTCGTGCATCAGCTCGAGGACTGGGTTCGCGATCGCTGTGCTCATGCTGCGCTGGCCTCGACGAACATCAGGATGTTGGTTGCGCAAGATCGCGCAACGCTGCGAGCCATTGTAACACCGGGAGGGGGTTTGGGCTAACGTCGGAGCCGACCGCGAATAGACCTCCGAGGTTTCGAAAAACCTCGGAGGTCGTCACTATGCGCGTCGGGTTGAGGAGGGTCTATGCGGCTGCAGCGGGCGCGTGCGGCCGCCACCTTGTGTCGGCGAGGATGTTTTCGGCCATGTCGGGGTGAAGCTGCGGGATTACCACCGCGTTGACGAGTACGGGGCTCGCGGAGATGCACTCGGCCGCAATCCGCACCGCGGCCTCGACGTCGTGGACCAGCCCGGAGAAGAAGACCAGCCCTTTGCCGCCCAGCCCGTCGGCCAGGCGCACCTCGATCAGGTTGACCTCGGCGCCCTTGATCCCCGCATCCGCAGCCGCGATGGCCGCTGCGACCGTGCGCGTCTCGACAATCCCCAGCGCGTCGACCGGCTCGGGCCGGCGCTGCAGGCCCACCGCGGCCGCCACGTGCTCGTGCACGCCGGGCAGGAAGACGCTGTCGAGCACGCAGCTCGCGCCGGTTGCCAGTCCTTCGGCGTACGACTCCTCGACGTCCGCCACCTCGCCGGATACCAGCACCAGGTACTTCCCGTTGTGAACGGTGCCTGAGACGACACGGGCGACCGGCGCCTTCTTGGCCATCGCGTCGCCGGCCTGCACGCCTGCGGCAATGGAGTCGAATTCGATGAGGGCGAGGGCTGGCTGCATGCTTTCATCCTGCATTGTAGAAACCAGGGTTTCTGACCCTCAGCTCGGCTGAGGCGAAACCTGGTTTCTTAGACGATCCGGAAATGGTCCACCATCGTGCAACGGCGGATGCGGGCAAACGTCAGCGCGTTCGTCAACCCTTCGCCGGTCGGGCTGGCGATCGAGAAGCTGGTATAGCCTTCGCCGCCGTAGCCGAGCCCCGCCAGGTTCGGACCGTTCTTCACGAAAATGCTCGTGTTGATCTCACGCGCCATCCGGCTCAACGCGTCGATGTTGCGGCTGAACATGCTCGCCGTGTGGCCGAAGCCGTGCTCGGCCTCGACCGACAGGTCGATCGCCTCGTCCACGTTTCGCACCCGCGCGAGCGGCATTACGGGCATTAGCTGCTCCGTCCAGATCAGCGGATGGTCGACCGGCGTCTCGACCAGGATCAGCCTGGCGTTAGGGGCCGAGATGCCGAGCTCCGCGAGGATCTTTCCGGCGTTCTGGCCGATCCATTCCTTCTTCACCACCCCGTGCTCGCGGGGGCCCGGGAACTTCTCGAAGATGACCTTTTCGAGGGCCTTCAACCGGTAGGAAGGCAGCTCGACGGCGCCGTTCGCCACCATCGCGGCCTTGAGCTTGTCCGCGATACTCGCCACGGCGAAGATCTCCTTCTCGTCGACGCAGATGATGTTGTTGTCGAAGCTGCCGCCGAACACGATCTCGCGGCCCGCCAGGTCGATGTCCGCGGTCTCGTCCACCACCACGGGCGGGTTGCCCGGACCCGCGCAAATCGCACGCTTCCCCGACGCCATTGCCAGCTTGACCACCGCGCCTCCACCCGTGATCAGCAGGATCCTGATGCCGGGGTGCTTCATCAGTGCCTGAGCGCTCTCGACGGTTGGCTCGGGCGTCGCGGTGAGCACGTCGGGCGGGCCGCCCGCAGAGACGATCGCGCGGTTCAACAGCTGGATCTGGTAGGCGGAGACGCGCTTCGCGCCCGGGTGAACGTTGATCACGGCCGCATTCCCGGCGGATACGAGCCCGATGGCGTTGTTGATGATCGTGGAGGTGGGGTTGGTGCTGGGGGTGATCACCCCGAAGACGCCGTAGGGCGCGCGCTCGACGAGCGTCAGGCCGCGGTCCCCCGTCCAGGCCGAGGGCTGCAGGATTTCCGGCCCGGGCGTCTTGTCGACGACGAGTAGGTTCTTCTTGACCTTGTCTTCGGCCCGGCCGAGCCCGGTTTCCTCCTGGGCCATCGTTGCCAGCAGCTCGGCATTCGAGCGCATGGCCGCGCGCATTGATGCCACGATTGCGAAACGCTTTTCGAGCGTCAACTCGTCCAGGCTGCGGAAAGCACGGCGGGCCGCTGCCACCGCTGAATCCAGGTCGGGGTAAATCCCATCCTTGCCCGCGGCCGCCGGCGCCGCCGCTGCGCGCCCCGCCCGGCCCACATACGAAAGATGCGGAGGCGGACCGCCTGCGGGTGGCTGGGAAGCCGGCCTTGCCCCATCCTGGCTGCGGGAGGTGGGGACCTTTCGCAACTCCCCCTGGAGTTTGCGTGTAATCGCTTCGATCTGCGCGTCGGTCAGTTTCTCAGCCATGATCACCCATCAATCAAGGGAATCGTTAAATCCGACGAATCCCAGTCAAGACTGGTATTCGCCTTCGACCTTGCGGTACTTCACATCGCCGCCGACTTCCCACTGGTCGATGATCGCCATGACGACCGCGTCCACCGGGCGCTTGTCAGTTACGACAGTTTGGCGCGCCGATGACCCGCTGGCATAGAGCACGTACTCGTCCAGCCCCGCGCCAACCGCGTCAACCGCGATCACGTATCCCGAGCCCACTTGCGCGTCGACGTTCACTTGCCTGAGCACGAGCAGCTTGACGCCCTCGAGCTTCTCCTCTTTGCGACTGGCTACCACCGTGCCGACGACTTTTCCGATTAGCATGCGCGCCTCGTTATGAAAGTGAATCCGCCAGCCGGTCAAGCATCGGGGCGGCGCCACCGATGATCTCAGGACCGTGTCCGAAACAGATCGTGTCGGGCTTCAACGCGGCCAACTTCCGGACGCTCCGCACGACTTCCTCATCGTCTGCCGAGTAGTTCCCGGTGTTCGCGCGGATCCTGCCCGCCTGCGGGCTGCCGATGGCATCGCCTGCGATGAGGACCCGGGTGGCGGGGTGCCAGAAGGCCAGGTGACCGGGAGTGTGGCCGGGTGTGTGAACTGCCACCCAGCCGCCCGGGAGCTCCGCGCCGTCTTCCACCGGCCGGGTCACCATCGACCGGCAGCTTGGGCCGGGCCGCGTACGCGACGCCGGTCGCGGCTCGTAAGACGAGGCTCGACAGGTTGCGCCGGCGGGGCATCTCGCGCCAGAACTCGCTCTCGATGCTTTCGACCTCGGCCGTGTGCGCGATGACATCCGCCTCGCTTGCCGCGACGACCTCCGCCAGACCCCCGGAATGGTCGAAGTCGTCGTGCGTGATGGCGACGGAGCCGAGCTCCTCGACGGGACAACCGAGCCGGGCGAGGTTGTCGAAAAGAGTGGGCGCCTGCCACGGGTAGCCGCAGTCGAACAGGATCGCGCCGCTCGGGCTCACTCCGTCTCCGGCGCGGGGAAGCCAAAGATACGCGTTGACGCCCAGCGCGACACCCGCCAGGCAGTGAAGACCAGGTACGATTTCCATTACAGCCCGGGCAGCCCGAAACGGTCGTCGAACATCTTGATCGCCCGCAGGATTTCTTTCTTCGCCGCGGCCGCGTCTTCCCAACCCACGGGCTTAGTCCGCGCACCCTCGAGGTCCTTGTAGACCTCGAAGAAGTGCGCCACTTCGTGCAGGAAGTGTGGCGGCACGTCGGACAGATCGTGGTATTCGCTGAACAGCGGGTCCGTGGAGGGCACGGCGAGGATTTTGTCGTCGTTTGCCCCGCGGTCCAGCATGCGGAATACGCCGATCGGCCGCGCCTGGATGATGCACCCCGGGAAGGTAGGCTCGTTGGTCATCAGGAGGATGTCCAACGGGTCGCCGTCGTCGTAGAACGTGCGCGGGATGAGGCCATAATCGCCCGGGTAATGCAGCGACGAGAAAAGAACGCGATCGAGCACGATCACGCCGTTCTCCTTGTTGTACTCGTACTTATTCCGCGATCCCTTAGGTATTTCGACGATGGCGTAGATGGTGTCAGGCACCTTGGGTCCGGGGCGCAGTTCCCGCCACAGATTCTGCATAGACTATTCCTTCGGCTGCTGACGACCGAGCGGAAGCGCGCGGTCGACGTTCTCGTGCGGCCGCGGGATGACGTGCACCGAGACCACCTCACCCACCTTCTCCGCGCCCCGCGCGCCGGCTTCCAGCGCCGCCTTGACCGCAGCGACGTCGCCGCGCACGATGGCGGTGACATATCCGCCGCCGATCTTCTCGTAGCCCACCAATTCGACCTTGGCGGCCTTGACCATCGCGTCCGATGCTTCGACCATCGCCGCGAAACCCTTGGTTTCGATCATGCCCAGTGCTTCTGCCATGTTGCCTCCGAATGGGTTGCTAACCACAAAGACACCAAGAACAAAAATCCCACGAAGCCTTGGTGAAGCTTTGTTTCTTTGTGTCTTGGTGGTGACGATTTACTCTCGTTTTCCCTGGCTCTCCACCCGACCGCCGACGGACTCGATCGCGGACAGCGCGGCGCCGTAGCCGGCCATGATGTCGCGCTCTTCGCCGCCCAGGTACACCCGGCCGAACGATCCGAACGCGATGACCTCGAGGATGTTGATCTCCGCCGCTTTCTCCGCCTCGTTGGCGGCCAACGCCGCGTAGCCTGCCGGCTCGACCTCGAGCACGTACAGCGTTTCGCCCGCCAGGAGCATGTGCCCGTGGCGCATGCGGTTGATCAGCTGAACCTGGTGCGCGTCCACGGCCCGGATGATCTGGCTCGACACGACGCGCGGCTTCCGGCGATCCTCCTCGCGCACGCCCAGCGCGGCCAGAATCGCCGCGCCCGCGGCCCGGACGTCGGCCTGGCTCGTGGAGTGAATCTCCAGCAGGCCGTACAACCGCTCGACGATCTGCATGCCGGGGCGCACCGGCGTCGCCTTCAGCGCCACGTCGGTGATCCGGTTGATCTCGATGCCGGGCGAAATCTCGACCCACAGCGACGCGTCGCCGGGCAGGGGCAGGAAGCCCCTTCGCCACGGTGCCCAGGAAGGCCGCGTGCTGCGGCTGGAGGCTATCGAGGAAGACGTAAGAACGAAGATCGACGGCCATGTCTGCTCCAGATTCAAATTGCAATTGCACATTGCAGATTGAAGAACGTAATTTTCAATCTGCATCTACAAGGTGTCGCAGGCGAACGACGGGCTCGCCCGAAAAGCGCTCGAGTTCGTCGCGGCCCACGTGCGCGGCGCGGGACAAGCTGTCAGGGGTGAGGAAGTCCTCGAACTTGAGCCGCGACAGGATTTCCTTCTCGCCTTCGGAGAGCGAGCGGCCGGCGAAAACGGCCGGGGCGTCGCTCAGCAGACGCGCGCGGCACATGCCGCAGTTGCCCGTGTGGGCGAGGACGATCATGAACTCGCGCTGAGACATCAACTGCCCCTACTTCTTCAATTCGCTCAGGATCTTCACGCTGGCGCTGGCGCCGATGCGGGTCGCGCCCGCGGCGATCATCGCCTTCGCGTCCTCGGCAGTCTTGACGCCGCCCGCGGCTTTGACGCCCATCTCCGGGCCGACAACGCGGCGCATCAGCGCGACATCCTCGACCGTGGCGCCCGTCGGAGCGAAGCCCGTGGACGTCTTGACGTAATCCGCGCCGGCGGCCTTCGAGAGGACGCATGCCTCGACCTTCTCTTCGTCGGTCAGGTAGGCTGCCTCGATGATCACCTTTACGCTCGCGCCGTGACCGTGCGCGGCATCGACCACCGCCGCGATGTCGTCCTGGACCACGTCGTAGAGCCTGGACTTGAGCGCGCCGACGTTGATCACCATGTCCAGCTCGGTCGCGCCGAGGTTCGCGCAGCGCTGCGCTTCGAAAGCCTTGACCTCGGGCAGCGTCGCGCCCAGCGGGAAGCCGATGACGGTGCACACCTTCACGGGCGAGCCGCGCAGCAGCTCGGCGCACAGCGGCACCCACGCCGGGTTCACGCACACCGTGGCGAAGCTGAATTCGCGGGCCTCGGCGCAGAGCTGGCGGATCTGCTCTTCGGTGCCGTTCGGCTTGAGCAGCGTGTGGTCGATCATGAGGGCCATGTCCGACGCGACATTCCTGACGCCCAGGCCCGTGCTGAGCCGGTCCGCGCCCGCGCTGACCACCCGCCGCGCGCCGTCCGGATTGGTTTCTACGCACTGGCCCTGGCAGTTGCCCGACCCGCAGACGTTACACTGCTGGCCGCCCGGGTAGGCTGCCAATACCTCGCGGGTGATGATCTCGACCAGTTGGTCGAGCGTATAGGCGCCCAGCGCGCCTGCGGTTAGTGCTGTCATCTCGTAAATCGTTTCTCGATCGCGGTTATCTTCTCGACACGCGCGGCGTGCCGGCCGCCCCCGTAAGGCGTTGCCAGCCACGTCTGCACGATCTGCTTGGCGAGGTTTGCGCCGATCAGGCCCGCGCCCAACGTCAGGACGTTGGCGTGGTTGTGCTCCCGGCTGTTGACGGCTGTCGCATGGTCGTAGCACATCGCGGCCCGCACGCCCGGCACCTTGTTCGCGGTCATGCACGAGCCGATGCCCGCGCCGTCGATGACGATGCCGTTCGCGCACTGCCCGCTCGCGACGAGCTGCGCCACCGCATAGGCGAAGTCCGGGTAGTCCACCGAATCGGTCGAATTGGTCCCGCAGTCGACGACCTCGTAGCCGAGCGATTGGAGGTGCCCCTTGAGCGTTTCCTTCAGGGGGTAGCCGCCGTGGTCCGCGCCGATCGCGACGCGCTGCTGCGACTTCGCTCCTGCCTTGCCGGGCACGCGCATGCCTCTGCGCGGCCCGCTGTGGCGGCAGGGGCGGCGCCGGCCTCCTCGATGGTGATGTTGCGCTCTTCTGCAGCCTGGCGCGCAAGGGGTGTGACGAGCGCCCCGCGCGGGACGGCGAGCCGGGAACCCGGCGCCAGGTCGCGCACGGCCGTCTCGTCGATCAATCTCCGGGCGGGGCGTGCTTCCAGTTCGCTCGGCGCCCGAACGCGCCGGAGTCGTGGGCTGGCTCGCGGGGAAGGGAGCTTCGGTTCAACCGCGTCAGGACGCGGCGAACGATTTCGCGGACTTCAGCTTCGGTTGGCCCCAAGGAGCGCTCCTTTGACGCTACTACTGTTGTTGAGCGGCGCTCAGGTCGTTTAGGTTGTATCGAGGCACGATGGACCAGTATTGGGGCGGCCAATACGAGACCAGGGCCTTCCCGATGATGTGGTCCAGCTTCAGCGGCCCCCAGAGGTGCGAGTCGCTGGAGTTGTTCCGGTTGTCGCCCATCACGTAGACTTCGTCAGGGCCGACCGTCAGCGGCGGCGCGTTGTAGCTTCCCGGGTTCGGCCCGAATACCTCGGGCACGAGCTGCCCGTTCACGTACACCTCTCCCGCGATGACCTCGACCGTCTCACCCGGCAGGCCGATCACCCGCTTGATGAAATCGCGGGAAGGGTCCCTCGGGTAGCGGAAGATGACGACGTCGCCCCGGTTCGGCGTGCGCACGCACCAGGTCTTGTCGAAGAGCGACGCATTCACTACCGGGATCTCGATGTGGACGCCCGGGCAATAAGCAAAGCGGTTGACGATCAGGAACTGCCGGTCATGGAAATTCGGCTCCATGCTGATGCCGTCGATGCGATAGTTATGGATGAAGTTGCGGATCACCATGACCATCAGGAGGGCGAGCACGAGGATCTGGATGATCTCCCACAACCCGCGTCCCAGGGATGCGGCGGCGGAGACGGGGGCAGTTTCCTCGGCAACGGGGGCAGTCGGCGGTTGGGTTGTAGGATCGAATTCAGACACGAGTAGTCTTTCCTTGGTGAATACAATTCAAGGCATTATAGCACCGCGCACGAGTGGTGGCAAAAGCCAAGGGCTGTCCAAGATCGAAGGTGGCGGGGATTGGGGGATGAGGGGACCTCGCCAATACAGCAGATGTGCCGCCATCCCCTCATCCCATCGCTTCGGTGCAACCCAATGATGCGTGCTTGGACGTTACAGGTTATACTGGCGATCCAGATGAACCCGCAAGCACTCTCTCCCCGGTCGGCCAAAGGCCATCGTCTCCTTCTGGGCGTGATCCTGCTCACGGCGTTTGCATTGCGGCTGTGGGGCCTGGACCAGCACAACATCTGGTGGGACGAAGGATTCACCACCTGGATGACGCGGCTGCCCGCCCTCCGCATCCTCGACCGCACCGCGCACGACGTACACCCTCCGCTGTCTTACCTGATGCAGCGTGGCTGGTGGCTGCTGACGGGCGACGGCGAGTGGCCGATGCGCTTCCTCGCCGCGCTAGGGGGCACGGCTGCGGTCGCGGCCGTCTACGTGCTTGCCCGGCGGCTTGGCGGCCGCCGGGCCGGGCTCCTCGCCGCCGCGTTCCTGTCCCTGTCCGTTTTTGCCATTACCTGGTCGCAGGAAATCCGCATGTACGCGTGGGTCAGCGTGTGGGGGCTGCTCGCGCTCTACGCATCGCTCGCTGCTGGCAGGCGCCCAGGCTGAAGTGGTACTTGCTGTACGTCCTCGCCACCGCGGCGGGCCTGCTGAGCATCTACTTGTTTGTCGCCGTGCCCGTGGTTGCCAACCTGGCTTTCATCGTGTTTTGGTGGCGGGCAGGGCGCTCGCTCAAGACCCTGGGACGGTGGGTCCTCGCCCAACTCGCGGTGCTCGCCCTGTTCGTGCCCTGGCTGGCTTATTCGATCCCACGCATGCCCAGCTGGTCTTCGACCGAGCCGTACTCGCCGGCCTTCTTCGTGCGGCTGTATGCGACCGTGCTTGCGACCGGGATCGGAGAGAACATCGAGTCTTGGGTCGCGCCGACGGTCGTAGTGCTCCTGGTCACCGTCGCGTGCGTGGCGGTGCTCCTGGCTCGCCGGAAGACGCCTGTGGAGGATGGCGGGCTGGCGCTCCTGCTCTTCGCAGTGATCCTGCCGCCCGCGCTGGTGTACGCGGTCACGGCGTTCCCGGGCCGCCAGCTCCACGTGCCGAGGCTCGCACCCCGCTACTTCCTGCCGCTTGCCGCAGCGTACTCGGCGCTGCTGGGTTGGGGGCTGGCCGAGCTCAGCCGGCGGGCGCGGGCGGCAGCGCTGGTTGGGGCGGGGATCGTCTCCGTCGGTTGCCGTATGGGCATCCTGGCGCTCTTGCCGGGCCGGGTGGCGACCGACCAGTACGTCTCGCTGGCCCGGACGATCCAGGCACACGAGCATCCGGGCGACAAGGTGCTGCTCTACCCGGACGAGGACTGGCCGCTGTTCGCCGCGCAGTATCCCGGCGAGTGGGAGAAGGCGCCCACCCGGATGGACTTCACGCCGCAGGGCGTCGACGGGCTGCTGGCGCCGATCTGGGACTCGGTCGAAGGGCTGTGGGTGGTGACGACGCCCAAGGCGCTGGAGTTCGACAAGCAGGGCGTGCTGCACGCGTGGCTGGAGGCGCACGCCGTGGGGCGGACCGACTGGGATTTCGGCGAGACGCGGCTGACCCTGTACGCCCGCACCCCGGCCGCGCCGGCGATGCTCCACGACACGGGGCCCGGCCGACCGCCCGGCGTTCGCGGCGACTTCCGGCGGCGAGGAACCGGAACTCGCCGCACCCCGGCTGCCGCTCCGCCGGTATCTGATCGGCGATTCGCTGTATGCAGCCGTTTACTGGTTCTCGCCGCCCACGCGCCAGCTCTCGCTGGGATTGCGTGAGGCGGCTGCTCCCCAGCAACTGCTGCCTGCGCCACCGCCGGTGACAGGAGGGCCCGCAGCGAGTCGTGGGACGCCTGCTGCTCACGCCGGACCTGCGGCCGGGCATGTACCACGTGGTGCTGCGCGACGAGGGCCGCGAGGTAGCCTTCCTCGGAACGGTCGAGCTCGTCGCCGGACGGACGGCGCAGGCAGGCGCCGCCGCCCCCGCACACCCGCTCGACCTCCGCTTTGGCGAGCACGTCCGGCTGGTCGGCTACGACCTCCCGGAGCAGACCGTCGCGCCGGGGGAGTTCGCCACGCTGACGCTCTACTGGCAGACCGACAGCGTTGCTCGCCGACCGGTACAAGGTCTTCACGCACCTGATCGGGACGGTGTGGAACGCGGACCAGGGGAACTTCCTGTGGGGCCAGCAGGACAACGAGCCGCAGGCGGACCAGCTGCCGACCACCCGCTGGGCGCCGGGCGAGGTGATCGTGGACCGCTACCGGGTCAAGGTGGACCCGAAGGCGCCGGCCGGCGTCTACCAGGTCGAAGTGGGGATGTACGGGCTGATGGATGGTGCGCGGCTCAGAACGAGCGACGGCAGAGACGCCCTGACCCTCGGACAGGTGCAGGTCAAGTAGCGAGGCTTGCGGGGATGAGGGGATGGACCGGACGACAATATCCCTTCTCCCCGCATCCCCGTAAAGCCAAGGACGGCGGCTGTTAGCGCCAGAGCATGCCCGCCACGGACACCCACGACGTGTCTTCCTCGTCGGCCGGACACTGGTCGTACGCGATTGTCTCGCCCTTCGTCTCATTCAGCAGGCGGAGCGACAGGTAGATGGGCGGCAGGCCGCAGACGTTGTTGTCGTCCTCGACCGCCTTGAGCTCGCCGAAGAAGCCTGCCGGCGCTGCCCGCAGCCATTGCGCGCAGGATCGCTTCGTCTGCCCGGCGCAAGCTCGCCTTGCCTTCGGCGGTGACGGGCGACCCACTGAAGGCCGGGCCGACGTGCGCGAGGTCGGCGGCTGCCACGACGATCGCGTTCCGCCCCCGCATGGCGTCAGCCAGGACCCCGATTACCTTCCCGAAATCAGCATCGGCGGCCGGATCGGCCTGGCCGGCCACGAAGTGCGCGAACGAGCCGCACAGCACGGGCACGACCTCGATCTCTTTGCCGCCCCGGGCATGATGGAGCCAGACGCTCGCCAGCTCGATCGAGTGCTCCTTGCGGTGGTGCAGTTCCTCGGCGAAGGCCTCTTCCTCTCCCAGGGCAGCCGCCAGCCGGTCGACGATGCCGTTGGCCGTCGGGAGCACGCCGTAGGGCGTGGCGTAGCTCTGCCGGGTGGGCGTGACCTTGCCGAGTCCGCCGCTGTGATCAGTGCCGAAGATGATCGCCAGGTCCGCCGCCGCGCACGGCTTCCTTTGCCGCGCCCCACACTGCCTTGTAGACCGGGCCGCCGCGGGCGTAGTCGATGTGTGGGCTCACGAGGCCGCGCACCGGCCCCGGGCCCGGCTTCGGGCGGCCGTCGACGACGCCGCTCGTATCGAATGCGTCAAGGAACGGGCCTAGAGCGTCTGCTTCTGCCGGGTACCCGCCGCCGGCCAGGCTCGGGGGCCGGAAGGGCTGCGCCCGGTACTTTTCCAGGGCGGCCTGCATTGCAGCTCTGGTCCTGTCGTTGTCGAGGAGGAAGGCTTCATCGAGCATCCCGACCACATCGGCCAGCATCGTGGACTTGATGCGCACGCCCCAGCGGACGGTTAACGCGGTGTGAATGCCGACGAGGTCGCGCTTGCCATCGCACAGCGCCAGGAGCGGCGCAAGCTGCTGGGGCACGCCGAGCAGGTTGTCGGACAGCTCGAGCGGGTCGCGCAGCAGGAGCATGCGCTGCCCGTCCTGGACGTACGGCTTGATGTCCAGTGGTCGTAGTTTCGGATAATTCTCGCTCACAGCTTCTACCATATCGAAAGGCGTCTCGTGATTACAGGCCCCGCCGCAGGCTAGTCACATCCACGGTCAGCGTCTTGCTCAGGTTTCTCGGGAAGTCGGGATCGTAGCCGCGGCCCACGCTTACCCGGTACGAGAGCAACTGCAGCGGCAGCACGGCCAGGATCGGGTTGAAATGGGCGTTGCTGGCGGGAATGACGATCAGACTTGAAGCATTGTTTCGCAGGCGACTGTCGTCCTCGGCGAACGCAATCGCCCGTCCGCCGCGGCAGGTCACCTCGTTGATCCCGCTCACCAGCACCGCGGCATCCTCCGACCCGGCGACGAACAGGACGGGGTAATCCTGATAGACGGCGGACAGGGGACCGTGCTTGAATTCGGTGCTCAGGATGCCCTCGCAGTGCGCGTAAGTGACTTCCTTGAACTTCAGGGCGCCTTCGAGCGCGATGGGGTAGGTGAGCCCGTAGCCCAGGCAATACAGGTCGTCCTGCAGGATCAGCGCCTTCGACAGTTCAGCGACTGGTGCGTCCACGGCTTCCAGCGTCTGCCCGATCAGGCCGGGCAGGTCAACCAGCATGGTCGTGTCGCGGCCGCCCATCCGCAGCGCGGTGTAGAGAAAGGCGACGCACTGGTTCAGAAAGGTCTTAGTCGCGGGCACGCTGATCTCGTAGCCGCAGGCAAGGGGAATCTGCCGCTCGGTCTGGATCATCAAGGTCGAGCCGACGACGTTGACCATGCCGAACGCGGTTGCACCTCTGGCCTGCGCGGCCTCGAGGGCGAGCAGCACGTCCTTGGTCTCGCCGCTCTGGCTCACGAAGATGCCCGACGTCATCGGGCCCGAGGGTGGGGCCGTACTGGGCGATGAACTGCGGAGCGAGAATGGGAATGGCGGGCCGGCCGGCCAGCCGGGCCATGTAGAGCGCGCCGAGCATGCAGGCGTGGTAGCTCGTCCCGCAGCCGACCAGGTAGAGATGCCGGGCTTTCATGAGCCGCCCGGCGATCTCGTCCATGTCGCCCTTCTCGTCGAGCAAGTGGAGCAGCTCCTCGGCCAGCTTCGGCTGCTCGTAAATCTCCTTAAGCATGAAGTGCGGATAGCCGCCCTTGGCCGCGGCATCCATGCTCTCCGTGATCGTTTCGGGCTCGCGCTCGACCAGCGCGCCATCGGCCACCTGGTGAATCTCGATCCCGCTGGCCCAGAAGGTCACGATCTCGCCGTCCCGCACCCGTACGATCTTGCGCGTCAGCGGCAGGATGGAAGGCAGGTCGGACGAGACCACGGTAAACCCGTCGCCCAGGCCCACGACGAGCCCGGAGCCCTTCTTCAGCGCGTGCAACCGGTCTTCCTTGACGTGGCCGATCACAAACGCGTAGTCGCCGTGCAGGTCGCCGTGCGCACAGCGGATCGCTTCGACCATGCCCAGCCCGCGGTCGACGTAGCGCTCGACTGCGTGTACGCATGACTCGCCGTCGTTTTCGGAGCGGACCGTCATGCCTTCGGCGGCGAACTGGCGGCGAAGCTCGACGTTGTTTACGACGTTGCCGTTGTGCGCCCCGACCATGTCGCCGTCGGAGTCGAGGTGGGGCTGCGAGTTGGCTTGAGAGGGGTTGCCGAAGGTGGCCCAGCGAAGCTGCACGATGCCGCGGGCGCCGGTCATTTCGGAGAATCGATGTCGGGCCGCGACTGCGTCGACCTTGCCCACGTCCTTGCGCAGGTCTATGGACCCGTCCGCATGGAACGTCGCCGCGCCGACCGAGTCATAGCCCCGGTAAGAAAGACGCCGCCCGGCATCCGTCAGGACATCGCCGAGCGGCTGTTCGTTGACAGTGACAATGCCGAAAATGCCGCACATGCACGCCTCGCCGTCGAGTGGGATGATGTGCGGGACAGTATAGCCGGGCGGACGCGCGTGGGCAAATAGGGATCGGAGGCGCCCCGGCCGGCGCCGCCGCTATGCTCGCTCCAACATCTCCGGCGCCGCGTCCGCAAGCGTTCGCAAGGTCACACCGGCATCGAGCGTTTCGTAGAGAGGTCCGACGCCGATGCAGCGCATCCCCGCCCGGCGGGCAGCCTCCACGCCCTGCGCCGAGTCTTCGATCACCGTACACCGGGCCGGCGCGACGCCAAGGCGTGCGGCTGCCATCAGGAAGACCTCCGGGTCGGGCTTCCCCTGCTGCACATCCTCGGCAGAGACGATCGCCTCGAACGCATCTGCGAGGCCAAGTGCGGCGAGCGTGACGTCGATGTTCTCCCGCGGGGCCATGGTGGCAAGCGCCTGCCGCCACCCGTGCGCCTTCGCCCACGCCAGCCATTCCCGGACGCCGGGCAAGGGTTTCGCCCCGTCGCGGCGCAGGAGGTCCCGGTAGACCACTTCCTTCTCGAGGCTGTACCGTTCGAGAGTCGCGTCTTCCAGCGCCTGGCCGAAATGCCGGCGCAGGATAACCTCGTTCCAGAATCCGAAGGTTTCGCTGAAGAACTCGTAGGTCATTGGCCGGCCAGCCCGGTCTGCGAACGTGCGCCACGCCTCCCAGTGGATGTTGCGCGAGTCAAGCACCGTGCCATCCAGGTCCCACAGCACGGCGCGCGTGTCTTCCCGTGTCACAATTCTCCCTGCCTCTCCGGTGATTTGAGCGACAAGTAGTATATCCGGAGCAGGCGAAGATCGTTGAATGGGACCTGCTCGTCGAGCGCGTCGAAGACGGGGCGTAATGCTGCAGAGCCGAGCTCGTCGAAGAGCCGGAGCACGCGAGCGTGTTCGGAGGGCGGAAGTTGGCAGTATGGCAGCAGGCGCGCGGCGTCGACGTAGTTGCCCTCGCGCTGGTAGTCCGCCAGATGCTGAATGATCGTCTCTGCCTTCACGCCATACAGACGCTGCAACTCTTCGACCGTCTGCCCTGATGCAAAGTACTTACCGACCTCCGTGCGCCGTGCGTCGCCGGCTTGTATCCGTTCCCGGCCCGGCCGCACCGGACTCTCGCGCTCGGTCAAACCGTGCTCTACGCAATAAGCCCGGATCGCGACCAGGAACTGCTCGCCATACTGCGCCAACTTGTGCTCGCCCACACCGGAGACTTTGAGCAGGGCCTGCGGCGTATGCGGGAGCGCGCGGGCCATCTCCTGAAGCGTTCGATCCGAAAAGATGACATAAGGTGGCACATCGGCGGCCCGCGCGAGTTCGAGCCGCAGCTGTGCGAAGCTCCTCGAACAAGGCCTGCTCGAAGCCAGCCGGTGCAGTCAGGCGCGGGTAAGGCCGGAGCGAGTGCGGCCGGGACGCGTACGGCCGCGCCTTCGAGCACCGCCCTGCCTTTGGCCCCCAGCGAGAGGCCGCCGTGGCGGTCGTCCTGCTGGAGAATGCCCTGCGCGATCAACTGCTGGCTGAGCTCGCGCCACTGGCGTGCCGGGCAGCTGCGGCCTTGGCCGTGGACGGCAAGCCGGTCGTGCTTCCACTTGAGGACCGCCTGGCTCCGCGAACCCCGCAGTACGTCGGTGATGTGCGCCGCGCCGAACGTCTCGCCGGTTTTGAGCACGCACTCCAGGAACAGGCGGGCCAGAGCGGTCACGTCCACGGTCTCGACCTGCGATTCACCCGAATGGGCCGCGCAGTTGTCGCACATCGAGCAGCCGTCGGGTGCGGCCTCGCCGAAGTATGACAGCAGGGGCACGCGGCGACAGCCAGCGGCCCGGGCGTACCGCAGCATGGCCTGCAGCCGCGCTCCCTTTCCTGCCGCGCTCCGACTCCGGCCCTTCGTCGATGAAGTAGCGGATCGTGTGGACGTCCTTCGTCGCCCACAGCAGTAGGCAGTCGGCCCGCAGCCCGTCGCGCCCCGCCCGACCGATCTGCTGGTAGTAGTTCTCCAGGTTCTCGGGGAGCGCCGCGTGCACGATGAAGCGGATGTTGGACTTGTTGATGCCCATTCCGAACGCGATCGTCGCCACCATGACCTGCGCTTCGTCCCGGCTGAAGCGGCGCTGGTGCTCCCGGCGGACGCCGTCCTCCAGGCCGGCATGGTAGGGCAGCGCTGCCCAGCCCGCCTGCCGAAGCTGCTCCGCGAGGATGTCGACGTCCTTCCGGGTGTGGCAGTAGATGATCCCCGCCTGATCGCGGCGCCCGTTCAGGAAGGCCAGCACCTGGCCCAGCCCATCGGTCCGAGGTTGCGCGGCAAGGAAGAGGTTAGGCCGGTTGAAGCTTGCGACGAACTCACTCCCCTCAGCGAACCCGAGGATCGACTTGATGTCCTCCTGCACCCGCCTGGTCGCCGTGGCAGTGAGGGCGATGCACACGGCGTCCGGGTAGCGGTTGCGAACGGGCAGCAGCTGGCGGTACTCGGGCCGGAAGTCGTGGCCCCATGACGAGATGCAGTGGGCTTCGTCGATCGTCAGGCAGGCCACGTTGCAGTGGTCCAGCATGAGGAGCGTCTCGGGTCGGAGGAGCGTCTCGGGCGCCAGGTAGAGGAGTTTGAGCCGGCCGGCCCTGGCGTCCGCTGCGGTTTCGACATAAGTGTGATAGTCGACGGTGCTGTTGAGGAAGGCGGCAGCCACGCCGAGGTCGCGCAGCGCGTCGACCTGGTCCTGCATGAGCGCGATGAGGGGCGACACGACGACGGTCAGGCCTTCGAAGAGCAGCGCGGGCAGCTGGTAACAAAGCGACTTCCCGCCACCTGTCGGCATGATCGCAAGCGTCTCCCGGCGCGCGAGCACGTTGGCGACGACTTCGGCCTGGAGCGGCAGGAAGTCGTCGTAGCCGAAAACGGCCTTGAGGAGGCCGCGGGCAGCGGCGGTCGCTGCTGCGGGCGCCAACGCGGAGGCGTCTGCGTCCGCCCCCTGATGATCGACGGCCTGCGCGCCCACGGAGAACCAGCCGCTCAATTGCACGTAGCAGCGGAGCTCGTCCTCGGGGTGATCCTCCGGCCGCCACCAGTGGGCGAGCGAGACCCGGAGCAGCGTGCCGGCGGGGATGACCGGCAGGGGTTCCTGGAAGCCGACAAAGGTCAGGGTGCGACCTCCGTCGTCCGTGGGGTAGCGGTACCGGATCCGCTTGCTGCCCTCGTCACGCACCAGGTCGCGATCCGACCGCCAGAACATGGTGCTGTGGCGGGGGATGCCGTTTGCAGGCAGGTTCTCGCGCTCGGCGATGTACAGCGGACCCCCGGGCACGCCTTGCACGAGGCCGTCGTACAACTGGTCCGGCCCGCCCGCGGCGGGCGGCATGACCTTCTCGACGAACCCGACGACGCGCTCCAGCCCGACCCGCTGCAGCCGGCGCTTCGACCGGACGACCAGGTTTTCGAGGTGGGGCGCCCTGAGCCGCGCGGGCGGCTCGCCCTCCACCTCCCAGACTTCGCCGACTTCATACTCCAGGTTGAAGTGATCCCCGGAGTCCTGCTCGGGGTCGATGAGCCGCACGCTCCGGCCATCGAACGTAATGGCGCCAACGCACGCGCCGCCCCGCATCCGCGTCTTTGCGACGATGACGAGTTTCATGCGCGCCTCAGTGGGGTGGTATCGGATGGACCGTTTAGGGCGTCAGATGCGTGACGGTGACGCCCAGGTCCTGTTCCAGCCGGGCTGCGAGCAGGCCGCGGTGGCAGGCAGTAGGTTCCCGCTCGACGCACATCAGCGCCGCGACCTCGTTGTCGCCGAGGTCAGCCGCGAACAGGTAGCTGTCGAAATGATCGAGGACCTCGCCCCGGTAGGCTTGCTTGAACGCGTCGCTCAACTCCGAGCGCTGCCGGCGGGCCACGTGCTCGGCCTCGTCGACCTCATGCTGCTGCTTTCGGACCGCGTCGGACGGCGACAGGTCGAGGCGGTGGAGGTAGCCGATGCCCAGCTCAGCCAGCCGGTCCTGCAACCGGCTGCTGTTGGCGAACGCGTACTCCGGTCCCCGCACGCCACGACGGCGGCGGATGTCGACCAGCAGATCGACGCGGGCGGCCTGGAGCGCCGCGAAAAAGGCGTCCGCTTCCCAGCCGTACACGCCGATCGTAACGAACTCAATCATCTTCGGAAGACCCCTCCTGGTCCGGCCGCTTCTTGTAGCGCTTGCGCGACTTGAACTCCGGGTCGTCGAGCAGGCTCAGCTGGCCGCCGGTGCGCCGCGCCAGGGCCTCATCCTGGCCGATCGGGCAGTCGTTCTCGTCGATGTGAACGACGGGCACGCCCGCGTCGACCAGGGCTTGCCCGATCAAGACGGTGCGGTGGCACTGTTCGGGCTTGCCTTCGCTGCACATGACCGCTACCCGCAAGCCGCGTTCGTGCGCGCGCGGCGCAGCCGGGCGATGCCTTCACGGAAGAATGCTCGTTCCTTGACCCGGTCGTACAGCACCTTACCGTCTTCGTAGCAGGACTGGTCTTTCGGCTGGCCGCCGAGCGTGTCGCCCATGTAGACATAAGTAAGGCCGGCCGCTTTCGCGGCCGCCTCGAGCGCGTTCTTCGAGAACTCAGGCTTGAACTTAGAGTAGGGGGCAGACCGGACGTCGATCAAGTAGGCGACATCTTGGGCGTGGAGCACGGCAAGGAAGGCCTCGAGGGACCGAGCGCCGTAACCGATGGTAAAGACGGGGAGCGTGTTGTCCCCGGTTGAGTTGAGCATGTTCCTTAACCAGTTGTGTTCTCCGCCGCACGAGCGCGGTGGGGCGGCAACTGATCTTACAGCTTGCAGCGCGAGGATGCAAACTGGTGAAACAGGGGATACCCGAGGAGGGGAGCGGCGGACGTCACCTTATCCCCACCCAGGCCGAGTGGGGACAAGGTGATAGGGGGATGCCCGGAGCGTCAGCCGGTCCTGGCTTTCACCTGCGCAACGAACCTGTCCTTCCACTTGACGCCCTCGATCCAGTCGCTGCCGGGGCAGGCCGTGGCCGTCTCAGGCAGCTCCTTGTGACCCTTGATGTTCTGCGACTGGATGTTCAGCTTCCTTGACAGGTACGCAACAAGGTCCGCAGCAGCGGCAAACTGCTTCTCGGGCGGCTGAGTGCCGCCCATAAAACTGCCTGCCAGGCAGATGCCCACTGAATAAGTATTTGCGTAGCCAGCATGGTAGGAAATCGTCTCCAAGGTATTGCACTGGTAGATCGTGCCGTCGCCGGTGATGTAGAAGTGGTAGCCGATGCCCGGCCAGCCCTTGCGGACGTGGTAGGCGGCGATGTTCTGCGGCGGGATGTCGCCCGCGGCCGCGCTGTGGTGGATGGCAACGGTCGTGATCGCGGCCGTGGTGCGCTTGTCGTACCGGGCCGTGGCGTGTGTCGGCAGGCTGGCGGTGATGTCGCGGATTGCGGGCGGCTGCGGCTGGCCTGTCTTGGTCAACTCCGCGATGCGCGCTTCGAGCTCGGTGATCCGTTTCTCGAGCGCCTGTTTCTCCGCAGCAGCGGCGACCACCTGTGCTTTCAGGGCCGTGTTGGCGTTCGTCAGGCTTGTGACCTGGTCGGAGAGCGTCTTGTTTTGCGACTGCAGCGTCTGCACCTGCGTCTTGAGCCGCTCGATTTCGGCCTTTAGCTCGGCGACCGTCGCGTCGCCGGGTGCGGTTGAGCCGATCAGCTTCGTCACCTGGCCCAGCAGCTTGTCTTTCCAGCGCGCGCCTTCGAGCCACTGCAGCCCGGGCGAATGCGTCTGGATGAACTCGCTGACGCCCTTGATCGCATCGGGCTTGAGGCCGTACTGGTCGACAAGCCACGCGCACAGCCGCGCCAGCGCATCAAGTTGGGCATCGCTTGGAACCGCCGAGTCGAAGTTGCCGGCAACGTAGATGTTGAGGCCATTGAAGATCCAGGCCTGGTCGCGGCTGACCACTTCGAGGTCCGGGTTGGTGCGCTGGATCTTGCCGTCTCCGGTGATGAAGAACTGGCTCACGATGCCCGGCCAGCGCTGGCGCTGCGCGCTCGCCACCCGGTCGGCGCCCACATCGGACCGCACGGCCGTGTGGTTGATGACCACGTACTTAATGTCGGCCCGCGTTCGCTTCACGTATCCCGCTGCATCCCTCGATAACTGGTTCGTGACGTCTGTCATCGCCGGCTGGGCGATGCCGGTCGATGGCGCAGGTTGGGTAGACGCTTTCGTCGTCATTGCGGCCTCCCAGTTGTACTTATGGGTCATTGCCTGGCGGAAGTCCTCGTGCAGCGCCGTCTTGCTCTCGAGGCCCCACCGGTCGTAGTTCGGCCAGCGGTAGAGGATCAGCGCACGGATCACCTGGGTGTCGGGCAGCCGGTTCCACCACTCGATCTCCCCGTAAGCACGCTGGATCCAACCGGCGTTCACGTTTTGCCAGGCGTCGTTCTGATCGGTCTCGGTAATGTAGACGGGCAGGTGGCGCATGTTCGCCGGAATGGCGTTCATGAAATCCTGGTAGACCCGGAAGTTGTACTGCCGCTTCGAAAACGGCGGCGTCCATGTAGGCGTTGGTGTGGATCAGGTTCGGGTCCGCGCCGTGGGTGTAGGCGTGAATCGAGATGCCGTCACAGCCCCCGGGACCCAGCTTCGCGAGGAGGTCGGCCTGGTACTGCACCCAATCGCCGGATGCATTACCTGCGTATGTCGTCTGTACGTTCCAGGGTGCAACCGCGCCCGTGATGACCTGATCGGAGGAGTGGCCGGGCAGCGCCTTGATGGCCTTCCGGCAGAGCGTGTAGCACGCGGCATACATCTCGGGCGAGATAGCCTCGCCGGTGGCGACGAGGCCTGGCGGGTTGGAGCTCCAGTTGAAGGAGACGCCCGGCCGTTCGACCGCGTAGTTCATCTCGTTGCCGATGACCCAGATGTGGCAGCCGTGAGACGCGGCCACGAAGTTCGCCACCCGGCGGCCGAATTCGGGGTAGCGTTCCGAGCGCGGGATCGTGCCGTCCGGCTCGTAGCCGTGGTTGAGCCGGACGATGATGCCGTACCCGGCGTTCGCCCAGGACGAGTAGTCCTTCCCGCTTTGGTCGGCCGGGTCGTCGCCGATCTGCTCGGTAAAGAGGATCCAGCCCGGCACACCTGCCTGCGCCATCAGGTGCTCGCCGCCCGGGTCGTGCAGCCCGTAAAGGTAGGGCGAGTCATTCAGCGGCCTTGCCATACGACGACTCCATAGATAAGAGCAACTGACTATAGCAACAATTACTTGTCGACCAGTATACACTACATTCTTTTCCTTGTCCATACCCAATCTGTCGCAATCCGCGCGCGTGCTGCCCTTGTCCAAACCGTTCCCCCGTGGGTATAATTGACGGCAAGAGGCCTCAGGGAAGGGAGCAAGTCTTCGTGGATATCGATTGGTTTGGCCAGTCCTGTTTTCGTATCAAAGAAGGCAACGTCATGGTGGTGACCGACCCGTATGACAAGAGTATCGGGTACACGGTGCCCAAGCTGCGCGCGGATTTCGTGACGATCAGCCACGACGCGCCGGGCCATGCGAACGGCGCCTCGGTGAAAGGGGAGCCCAAGATACTGACCCGACCGGGTGAGTACGAGATCAAGGGCGTTTTTGTCACCGGCATCCAGACCTGGCGCGGGTCAGCCGCGAAGGGGGAGGCCAAGGAAGAGAACACGGTCTTCGTGTTCGAGTTCGGCGACCTGACGGTGTGCCACCTGGGGGACCTCAGCAAGGTGCTGACGCAAGCCCAGGTCGAGTCCATGCCCGACGTCGACGTGCTGATGGCGCCGGTGGGTGGGGGCGGCGCGCTGGATGCGGACAAGGCGGCTGAGGTCATTGCGCAGCTCGAGCCGCGCATCGTGATACCGATGCACTACCTGACGCAGTACACCACGCTCAAGCTGGACCCACTGGCGCGATTCCTGAAGGAGATGGGCGTGACCGAACACGAGCCGCAAGATTCGCTGCGGCTCACCCGAAACCAACTGCCCGAGCAAACGCAAGTGGTGGTTCTGGAGTGCAAGCAAGGGTAGGGCGATGATCAACGTCAGAGGACGCGGGAGCGTGCTGGCGCCGCTGCTGCTTGCTGCGGCGGTCCTTCTTGCGGCCTGCAGCGGCGCCGGCCCTGGCACGACTCCCGGCGCGGCCGCGGCAACTCCCTTGCCGCCTCAGCGCGCGGGCACGCCCCCTGCGCAGGGGAGCGCGGCCGCGCAGACCGGTTCCGCGGCCGCCCAGTTTGAGTTGGGCAACACGTATTTCAAGCAGGGCCGGCTGGCCGAAGCCGAAACCGCGTACGTGTCAGCGCTGTCGATCGATCCGAGCCTCGTCAACGCGCACTCCAATCTGGCCGTGGTCTACTATCAGCAGGGGCAGATGCAGAAGGCGGAGGACCAGCTGAACGCGGCCCTCAAGCTCAAGCCGAACGACGGGGCGACGCTGTACCTGCTCGCCGCGGTGCAGATTCAGAAGCAACCGGCTCGCGGAAGCCGAGACCCTGCTAAACCAGGCAAAGGCGGCCGAACCCGACCTCGCGGAGGTCTATTACGGCCTGGGAGCGCTGTACAACCTGCAGGGGAAGAAGGCCGAGGCGATCGCCGCCTTCGAGAAGTTCATTTCGCTGGGCACCGCCCAGGACCCGCAAGCGATGGAAGAGGCGAAGAAGCAGCTGAAGGCGTTGAAGGGGCAGTAGGGTCCAGACACTCACCCTACCACAGCACTATTCCTGCGGTTTCGTCTTCTTCGCGTTCTGCTCTTCACCCCGCTTGCCCTGCACCTGGCTCACCAGCCACTGCTTCCACAGCCGCGGCTGGAGTTGGCCCCACGTCCGCGCGAGACCGCTGACTGTTTCCGGAGTGGGATCCTGGCGTCCGTACTGCTGGGCGATGAACAGGCTCGCGATGGTGTCGACGGCTGGCGCGGCGTCGGGCAGGCGGGCGTTGAAGGCGGCCGCCCGTTCCAGCGGCGTCTGGCTGGGCCGCCACGGCACCTGCAGCCTCTTTGCCCACAGGCCCAGCAGCGCAAACAGCCGGCCGAGCACCTCGGAATCCTTGAAGAGGTCGATCTGCTGCCACCGCAGATAGCGCCAGGCCGCAACGATCGCCGCGATCAGGACGGCCGCGGCCGCGAGCCAGCCCCAGTGCCCCCGCAGCCACAGCTCGAAGGCGCTCGGCGCTTGCAGGTTGAACGGCGTCTGCGTCAGGGGCGCGTGAGGCGGTTCCTGCTCAGGATTGGGACCCTGGGGACCGCGCTCGGCGTTCAGGCCGGCATCGAGGTTAGCGGCAATATCCGGAGCGGGACGCGAGAGCAGCGGCTCGGAAGCGGTCGGCTCGAACTGGATCCACCCGTAGCTCGGGAAGTACACCTCGGGCCAGGCATGCGCATTGCGCTCGAGCACCCGGTACAGCGGGGCCTCGTCGGTCTGCTCGTTCTGCTGCTTGAGCTGCCCCGGCGTGTAGCCCACGACGAACCGGGCAGGCACCCCGACCGACCGGAGCATGACGACCATCGCGCTCGCATAGTAGTCGCAGTACCCTTCCTTGACGTCGAACAGGAAGTAGTCGACCCCGTCCTGGCCCGCCGGCGGCGCCGAGATGTCCTGGTTGTACGTGTAGGTCCGCAGCAGCTTCTCGATCGCATCCGCCTTGTCGTAAGGACTGGTCGCGTTCGCCACGGTCTGCGCGGCCAGCTCCTTGACGCGAGGCGTGACCGAGTCGGGCAGCTGCAGGTAGAGGTCCTTCACCCACTGCGGATAGTCGGTGTTGTCCGCCCGCAGCTTGTCGGGCGAGGCCTCGGACACCCCCGACACGACCTGGTAGCCTGTCTGGCTGTCGAGGCGGACCCGGCTGCGCATGGCCGACACGCTCCGCAACGGCTCGTTGGGCTTGCCGGGATTCGGGACCAGGCGGACGTCCGCGTTGACGGGCACGTTGACGCGCAGCGGCTGCGGGGGCGCGAAGATCACCTCCTGCCCCTGCTCCAACGGGTACAGAGTGGTGGTGATTTCCGTCGCCGCCTGGACCAGCGGCTCGCGCAGGGCCTCGCTGCCGTCGATCACGTCCACATCAGGCGCGGTGTTCTGCCAGCCGCCGCTGGTGTACTCGTCGTAGGTCGCGGCCCGCCAGTAAGTGCGCTCCGACGTCTGCGCGTCGAAGATCGGACGGTCGGTCAGGCTGACCGGGCCGCCGAAACTCATCGACTTGCCAAAGGAGGAAACCGTGGCCGCCGACCTGGCGTAGTTCAGCGACTTGTACATCCGGTTCCACGTGGACTCGACCTTGTTCCACGGGCCCTCGAAGGGACGAAGCATGCGCTCCACCGTGAGGCTTTGGCTCACGTCGGGCATCGCCCAGGCCAGGACCAGCACCACGGCGCTGAACGCCACGCCGGCCTTGAGGAAGTCCAGCGTAATGTCCGGGGCATACCGCACGCGGGTCATCTGCCACCGCGCCTCGTTCCGCGCCAGCTCGACCCGGATCGCCAGCATGAGCACGGCTGCGGCGTACAGGATCAGGTAGCCGGTCATTGCCTCGGTCGAATAGTAGGCGTTGACGATGAGCGCGACGCCGGCGGGGATGATCGCGCTGAGCAGGCGCTGGTGGCGGAACAGGCTCCAAATCGCCAGGTAGCCGATCCACCAGCCGAGGAAGCTCAGCTGAGTGACGAAGATCAGGTTGTCTGCGCCCGAGGTCCCCTGGGTCAGCGCCCGGATCCACTCGACGTTGCGCTGCAGCAGCTCGACGGCGCCTGCGCGCAGCGTCATCTCCTGGAAGACGAGCTGGGTGAACAGCGTTGCGATCCAGACGAGGCTCGCCAGGATGCTGTACACGACGGGGAACGGGCCGTCCCAACGGGTCAGGGCCAACAAAAAGCTGAGCAGCGCGCCGCCCAGCACGGCCAGCCGCACCACCTCCAGCCCCTCGCTCCATGCCGCGGCATTGAGGCTTTCCGTCACCGCAACCAGCATGATCAGAGCGAGCAGCAAAGTCCACCAGCCACCACCCCGTGCCAGCCGCTCTCCGGGCGTGTTGGCCGGAAGCTCGTCGACGTGGGCGGGCATGGTTGTCACACCTGTAGTCATAGGGTTTCTTACGTGAGCCGCTCCTTCCTTTGCAAAGCCCAATTATTTTAACCGTTTTGTTGACTTAGAGTCAAGTCAGTTGAGATTTCGGATGCGGCGTGGCGGCCATTGGTGTTTGACGTCGCCACATGTGCGGATTACAATCCTGCGGCACTCTCCGACGAACGGCAGTTAGCACCCTTCCAAAGGATACGGCGCATGGACAAAGCGCGGATCACAGAAATCCTGAAACAACTTACGGCAGTAGACGGCCCGTCAGGGGCCGAGGGCAAGGTCGCCGACCTGATCCGGTCGCTGGCGGGCGACACGGCGGCCGAGTTTCGCACGGATGCACTCGGCAACCTGATCGCCCGCCGGCCGGCGACATTGCCAACCAGCGATGGCGCGCCAGCGGGGCGGGTCATGATCGCAGCCCACATGGACGAGATCGGGCTCGTCGTCACCAAGGTGGACCAGGGCTTCCTGCACGTTACTCGCGTCGGCGGCGTCGACCCGCGTTCGCTCCTCGGGCAAGAAGTCACGGTCTATCCCACCGGACCCGGTGCGGAGGCCTATCCCGGCGGACTGCCCGGTTACGTCGGCAGCCGGCCGCCGCACTTGCTGTCGGAAGAGGAGCGGCACAAGGTCATCCCGATGCAGGACATCCGGGTCGACCTGGGGCTGCCCGCGGCCTTCTTCGCACGCGGTCTCGTCCGTGTTGGCGACCGGATCGTGTGGCGCGGTCCGGCGACCGAGCTTCTGGACGGGCGGCTTGCGACCAAGGCGCTTGACAACCGGGTGAGCGTGGCGGTGATGCTCGGCGCGCTCGGCTATCTCGCAGGCATGCAGCACTCATGGGACGTCTATGGTGTTGCTACGGTTCAGGAGGAGATCGGGTTGCGCGGCGCGACGACGGCCGCGTTCGGCCTTGCGCCCGACCTCGCCATCGCCATCGACGTCACCTTCGGCAATACGCCGGGCGTCGGCGACGACGAGACCTTCCCGATGGACCACGGCCCGACGATCGGCATCGGTCCGAACCTGCACCCCGGCGTCGTGCGCCGGCTGCGGCAAACGGCAGATGAGCTCGAGATCCCGTATGCGATCGAGCCGGCAGCGGGACCGACCGGCACGGACGCGTGGGCGATCCAGGTGAGCGGGGAAGGCATTCCGACGGGGTTGCTGAGCGTCCCGGTTCGCTACATGCACTCGCCGGTGGAAACCGTGGTCGCGGCCGACCTCGATCGCACCGCCCGGCTGCTGGCCGCGTTCATTGCGCGGCTGGACGCGGATACGCTCGGCGGCCTGGTCGACGACCTGATGTGAGGGAGCGGAAGCTGTGACTATCGAGCAGAGCAGTGAGCCGGGCAGCTTGAGAGAACTTATCAGGCGGCTGTCGGACGCATTTGGCCCTTCGGGAAATGAGAAGGCCGTCCGAGGACTGATTCGAGACGAAATCGAGTCTTCGGTCGACCGGATCGAAGTCGATACCATGGGGAACCTGCACGCCTTCAAGGCCGGGACCGGGCCTGAACCGCGCTTGCGCGTGATGCTGAGCGCGCACATGGATGAGGTCGGGTTCCTCATCACCAAGGTGAACAAGGACGGGACGCTGTCTTTCAAGGCGCCATCCATCGATGCCCGCCTGCTGCTGGCAAAGCGGCTGGTGATCGGAGAGAACCGCCTGCCCGGCGTTATCTGTTCGCCCGTGCCTCACCTGCAGCGGGGAGACGCGGCCGGCCGGGTCATCGATGCGGGCGACCTGTTCATCGACATCGGTGCGTCGGACGACAAGGGTGCGAACGGCAAGGTCAAGGTGGGCGACTACGCCACCTTCGCGACGCAGTTCACGCCGCTCAGCGACGACCCGGCGTGGCCCACCGTGCGGGGCAAGGGGTTCGACGACCGGGCGGGCTGCGCCGCGCTGGTGGCGCTGTTGAAGGGCGAGCGGTATCCGGTCGACCTCTACGGCGTGTTCACGGTGCAGGAGGAAGTCGGGCTGCGCGGGGCGCGGGTTGCAGGGCACCGGGTGGATGCGCAGGCAGCGTTTGCACTCGAAGGCACCATTTGCGACGACCTGCCCCGGCCCCCGGACGAGGACAGCACGCCCGTGACGCGGCTGGGCGAGGGTCCCGCAATCACGCTGATGGACCGGAGCATGTTCGCCCATCCGGGGCTGCTCGCCTTGCTGCAGGAAACCGCGGCGGCCGAAGGCATTCCCGTGCAGTACAAAGCGCCCGGGCTGGGGAGCACCGAGGGTGGGGCATTCCAAGCCACGCGGGGCGGCATCCCGTCGGTGACCGTGGCGATTCCAAGCCGCTACATCCACGGCCCGGCCGCGATCCTCAACCTTAACGATTTGCAGGCAACCGTGCGCCTGATGGACGCGGCGCTGCGCCGGATCGCCGGCGAGCATCTCGTGCGATAACGAGCCACACTCGAGGAGCACCACTTATGGAGCAATTGGCAAAACGTCTCGCCGAAGCGTTCGGCGTTTCGGGTTTCGAGGACGAGATCCGCAGCGTGATCCGCGGGGAAATCGAGGGCCTGGTCGACGAGGTGCAGGTCGACGCGCTGGGCAACCTGGTCGCCCTGAAGAAGGGCCGGGGAGGCGGCAAGCGGATCATGCTGGCGGCGCACATGGATCAGATCGGCCTGATGGTGACGCACATCGACGAAAAGGGCTTCATGCGCTTCACGAACGTCGGCTATATCTACAGCCTCGCGTCGTGGGGCGGCCAGGTGCGCTTTGCCGACGGCACGATCGGCACCGTCGGGCTGGACGGCCGGGCGGACCCGCGTCACAAGTTGCCCGAGCTGCGCGACTACTTCATCGACGTGGGCGCGGCCGGCCGGGCGGAGGTGAAGCAGAAGGTCGGCGCGGTCGCGGGGTTCTGGCCCGGCTTCGTGGGACAGGGCAACACCTGGTTCTCGCCGAACATGGACGATCGCGTGGGATGCATCGTCCTGGTCCAGCTGCTGCGGGAACTCAAGGACACGCCAGATCGATCACGACCTCTACGCCGTGTTCACGACCCAGGAGGAAGTTGGCACGCGCGGCGCGCGAACCGCGGGTTATGCGCTCGAGCCCGACCTGGCTATTGCCCTCGACGTGACCATGACGGGCGATATCCCCTACGCGACGCCCGCGATGGACGTGGGCATCGGCAAGGGCGTCGCGATCAAGGTGCTCGACTCCGGCATGATCGGCCATCCGGGGCTGAATCGCCGGCTGGCCGAGACGGCCGAAGCGTCGGGCATTCCTTACCAGCTCGAGGTGCTGCAGGGCGGCACGACCGACGCGTACGCGATCCAGATGGCCCGCGGAGGCGTGCCCGCCACCGCCCTGTCGATCCCGAGCCGGCACGTCCACACGCCGTCCCAGATCGTGGACGTGCGGGACGTGCGCGCCACAGTCGATTTACTGAAGGCGTTTACCGGCCAGGCGATCGAAATCTAGACTGATTCCGTGATCGGATCTACAGCGCGAAACCTCCGAGGTCTCTCGCCAGCGTAGCTGGCGCAGGACCTCGGAGGTTGGGATGTAACTTTCGACGTGGAATGAGTTTAGCGAGAAGTTCGGGTCGGACCACTGGAGCCCGTCTCGGTTCCGTGGTCCCGGTCAGCGCGATAGCAGCCAGAGGAGAGCCGCGACCAGGGTCGTGACCAGCACGCCGGCGCCCGCCAGGAGCGCCAGCCGGTCGTAGCGCCAGCCAAGGATCGCGGCCTCCAGTTGGCGCGTCTCGCCCGCCCGCACGACCCATTCCCGGTCCGTCGACCCCTCCTGGTAGAACTGGTGCACCCGGTCCTGCAGCCACTCCGGGCCAGCGCCTTGCTCGCGCAGCTCCGCCCGGTAGGTCACCCTGCTCAATCCGCCCAAATCGCGCCACGCCCGCGCATCACCCCGCCAAAGGGCGGCCCGCAGGCGGTTCAGCGCATCGCCGGAGGCTTCAGCCTCCGCGGCAGCAGCCTCCAGTTTCGCCGCCTCCCCCTCCCACACCGCAGCGCTCCGGCTCAGGTCGACCCGCTCCTCGTACCGGGAAACCCACGCGAGCAGGTCCGCCTGCTCCGGCCAGGCGAGCCGCCGCGTCGACAGTGCGGACGACAGCAGGGCCATCTCGGGCAAGGGGGGCAGGGCCGCGGCAAGCCGGGACTGGGCTGCAACCAAGTCGGCCGGATCGGAGTACGTGAGCGTAACGGTAAGCCCTCCGCTGGCCGAAACCACGGGCGCGACCCGCTGCAGCGCGCCGGTCGCCTGCGCGATCACCTCGCCGGCCGATCCGCCCCGGTCCCCGTCCACAAACTGCAAGGCGATCTCCCTGTGACCGGGCCGAGTGCGAATCTCGAGGAGCGCTTGCGAAACACTCGGCGGCCGCGCGTCAGGAAGCGCCAGCACCTCTGCGCCGAAGGCTTCCACTAACAGCCGCCGCGCCCCGACCAGGTCTCCCGATGTGACCGCCGCTTCGGCCTGGGTCAACGCTCGCTGCTGCGCCTCTTGCTCCGCTGATGGGGCGGCGCGTCCCGCTGCCAGCGCGGTCAGCCGGGCCGTGTGTACGGCCGCACCCACGCCGTCCCCGCGGCCGGCCGCGGCCTCGGCCAGCTGCTGCCGGAGGGCAGTCGCCGAGGCGGCCAGGTCGCCGTCTGCGGGATCGAGCGCGACGGCCGCCGCAAGCTCGTCGACGGCAAGTTGGAGATAGGTCTGCGCCGCGGCGCCCCCCTCCCGGTTCCCTTGGGCCAGGTACAGCCCGGCCAGCCGTTCATGAGCCCGAGCAAGATCGGCCGGAGGGGTCGCCGGCGTCGCTGCCGCAATCCCCGCGCGCCAGGACGCAAGCGCCAGGGGGAAGCACCGGTCATAGAAACTGGCCCGAGGCGCGAACGCGGGCGGCGACAGCGTTGCCAGCCGCCAGTAGCGCTCCGCAAGGGCCGTATGATCGGCCAGTTGCGCATCCGGCCCCGCGCTCGCTGCCCGCGCGGTGTCCAAGTCACGCCACCACTCGCCGGTGATGAAGGCGACGGCTACGTTGGACGGCGCCTTGACCCCGTTCCAACCCCACACGTACGTGGCCGGGCGGGGCGACCGCGCGCCCCCCGTGGCGTACATCAGCTGCTCGTCGGCGACCGCCGGGCTGAACGTCAAGACGACGCTCAGAGACTCGGGCGCGCCGGCCCACACGTTCCCGGCGGTAAGTGGGTACGCATAGGCTGCCAAGCCGTCGCTGCACCGGAACGGACTGGCGGTAGCGCACCCGCAGGACCGCCGTGGACTCGACCGGGAGCGTAATCGTCGCGGACGCGCGTATGTCCGCCCGCCCGCCGGCTTCGAGCGCCAACGGGACCTTGTTGAGCGTTACTTCGCTGATCTGCGGCAGGGCGACGGTGGGGGTAACGAAAGCGGTCACCTGCGGGCCGGGCAGGCCGATGGGCAGGACGACGGGCTCCTTGCCGCGGTTCTGCAGCTGCACCTCGAGGTCCGTCGTCGCCCATACCCCGGAGGCATCCTGAGCGATCACAGTGTTTACGTTTTGCGCGCGGAGCCGGATGCCGCGCGGCTTCCCATCGGCAGGCACGATGTTCACGGCAGCCGTGCCGACCGCGGCGGCCGGCGCGTCCGCAAGCGAATCAGCGCGGGCCTCCGGCAATACAAGTGCAGTAAGGCACAAGAAGACGCCGAGCAAGACGATGACTTGCTTAAAGTAGGCGATTCTGGTATCCTCCGACCAACCGTCGCCGCAGCGAGTGAAGGTGGGTCCGCATGGTCAAGCTACTCATGAACTGGGACATCAAGACCGGCCACGAGCAGTCATACTTCGAGTTCGTTATGCAGGAATTCGCGCCGGGCCTGATGCGCATGGGGCTGCAGCCCACCGAGGCGTGGTACACGGTCTACGGGAGCGGCCCGCAGATCCTGACGGGCGCCGTCGCCAATGACCTGCCCACCATGCACCAGATCCTTCAAAGCGACGAATGGCAACAGCTTCGCGAGCGTCTTCTCGAACACGTCCACAATTTCAGCCAGAAAGTCATCACTGCCAGCGGACGCTTCCAGCTCTAGGTTGGTTCCGCCTCGCCGCTGAGCTTCGATCAACGCCGGGCCTAGCCGGTCGAGCGCCCGGTAGACCTCGCGCTCGTCCCGCACGTTCTGCGTCAGGATGAACAGGTCGGCGTCGCGCGTGTAGCCCCAATCGTGCAGCACCCCCTCGACGTTCCCCGTCTTGTGGTAGAACTCCACCGTATCGCGCGGGACATTACGGAGCCATAGGCCGAAGTCCGTATTCCACCGCAGCATAGGCTCGATCCACGCACGCTCCGCCGGCGCCAGCGCGTCCCGCAGCTCGAATAACCGGATGCAGTCGGCAATCGAAACCGTGTTCTCGAGCCCGCGGCTGCGCGCCTCGTAGTCGAACAGCTTGCGCTGCAGGGCGGCATCGGGCAGCCCAAGCTCGCGGAATGCCGCGTTGAGCCGGTCGAGGCCGGCGCGGCGGATGACCAGATTGGTGCAGAGGTTGTCCGACAGCGCGATCATCAGGAGCAGCACGTCGTGATACGGCAGCGCAGGCTGGCGGAGCAGCCACGACAGCCCTGCCCCCTGCACGGGCGGCTCGGCGCTCAAATCGCAGGTCTCATCCAGGCTAACGGCCCCACTTCGCTGCAGGTGCGCCCACGCAAACAGGATGGGAACCTTGATGATCGATGCGGAGAGAAAGCGCTCGCAGTTGTGGCGCAAGATGGCTGCGCCGCCGCGGGGCCGGTAGTAGACCGCGTAGTCGCAGGTAAGGCTGTCCGCGACCTCGTCGATGATTTGCAGGGCATTCATAACGTGAGCGTCGGTCCCAGAAACGTGATGTTCGCGATTGTAGCATTTCGCGGCGACTGCGGCAAACCAAGTTGGCCGCGCCGGAAAGTGCGAGTCGCAACTCGGCGGCTGCCGCTTCGTAGAAGAGCGGTAGCAAGCGCCTTGCCTGAATGCTATAATGCCGCACGATATGACATCGCCTGCCAAAACCGGCGCCCGAATGCGTCCCACGACTCCGCTGCCCCTGATCGCCTGGGCAGTCGTCTTCGTGCTGCAACTCGTCTCGCCCGACCGGGTGTGGAGCTGGCTGCTTGTCGGTCTCGGCACGCTCATTCTCGTCGCCTTCTTTTGGGCGCGGATGCTCCGGGACCGGGTGAGCGTCGAGCGCCGCACGCACGGGACCTGGGTGGTGGCGGGCGACCGACTTCGCGAGCAGTTTACGCTCAAGAACCGCGGCGAGCTGCCGGTGCTGTGGGCCAGGGTGCTGGACCGTTCCGAGGTGCCGGGGTACCAGGTGGACCGGGTTGAAACAGCGGAGTCGCACGGCGAGCGAAGCTGGACCACGTCCGGCGTTTGCCAGCGGCGGGGGGTGTTCCGGCTCGGCCCGTGGGACGTCGAGACGGGCGACCCCCTCGGGTTCTTCAAGGTCACCCACCACTATCCCGAAGTTGCTACGATCATGGTCTATCCCCGGGCATCCCGGCTGCCCGACATCGAGCTACCCCGCGGCCGCGCGCCCGGGCGCTCCACATCCTCTCAGCGGGCCATCGAAGAGACGATCCTGGTCGGCGGGCTCCGGCCGTATGCGCCCGGCGATGCGCTCCGGCGCGTACACTGGAAGGCGACCGCGCGCCACGACGAGCTGATGGTACACGAGTTCGACCGCGAGCCTTCGGGCGACCTCTGGCTCATCCTCGACATGGATGCTGCGGTGCAGGCGGGCAAGGAAGCGGAGGCGACGCAGGAGTATGCGGTCATCCTGGCCGCGTCGCTGGCCGCGCAGTTCCTGCGCCAGGGCGAGCGCCGGGCGGTCGGCCTCATCGCATCAGGCCGCAGCCCGGTCGCGCTCGCCGCCCGGCCGCGGGCAAGACCAGCTCTGGCGCATCCTCGAAGCGCTGGCCCTGGCCGAGCCTGCCCCCGGAATGCCGCTCGCCGACCTTCTCCGCCAGTCAGGCCCCAGCCTGGGCAGCGGGCGAACGCTGGTCATTCTCACGCCCTCGCAGGATCCCGGCTGGGTGGCGCCGCTGCTGCCGCTGATCTCGCGCGGCAACGCACCGACTGCGGTGCTGCTCGATGCCACCACGTTCGATCCGCCGAACGGGGACCCGGCGGCCTTGCTGGGCCTGCGCGGGCTGCTGACGGAGCACCGCATCCCCAGCACGGTCCTGGCCCAGGGGTTCCCTTTCAGCCCGGTCGACAAGATTCGCCGCCAGCGCACCGAGTCCCGGACCCTCTCGGGCTTCGGCCGGGTGATCCAGGTCGAAGTCGAGGAAGAGGTGTGACCGTGTACGGCGAGAATGCGGCGCCGCCCGTCGACGAGCGCAACTGGATCGCTACGTTGTGGGCGCGCTACCGTCCGAGCACCGGTTGGGGCGTGTTCTGGCTCACCCTGGCTGCGGTCGTGCTGCTGCCCGCGTCGCTCGTGAACAGCGAGCTCTTCACGGGCCTCGATCCGGCCGTCACGCTCTCGATCGTGGCGTTCGTCCTTTCCTGGTGGCTGGCCAACACCCGGCTCTCAGGACCGGCTGCCGCGGCCGTCCTGCTCCTCGCCGGCGTCGCTGCCGACCTGCTGTGGGGCGTCTTCGTCCTGCGGCCCGTCACCCTCCTCAGCCAGCTTGGGGCATGGTGGTCCTGGGCGCTGTCCGGCCGCCCGACCGCCGCCGAGCCGGTCATCACCTACTTTCGTGAGCAAGGCGCGGTGCTGGCCCAATACCTGCAGCGGGTGGGGTGGTGGATCAAGGGACTGATTATCGGGCCCGGCGCGCCGGACAACCTGGCCGTCATCGGCCTCATCGTCCTGCTGTGCTGGGGCGTTGCCGCATGGGCCGCCTGGTGGGTGGCCCGACGCGGACAACCCTTAGCCGCCCTGCTGCCCACAGGCGTCTTGCTGGCGCAGATCGCCTTCTGGGCGCCGAAGACCGTCAGTTACGTGCTGATGTTCATGGGCACGCTCACGTTTCTCCTCGTGCTGGCGCGCCTCGTGTTCAGCATGCGTACGTGGGACGCGACCGGCGTGGACTATGCGGAAGACATCAGGCTCGATTCGCTGCTCACCGCGCTCGCGCTCACGGTCGTCGTGACGATCGTGTCTCCCGTCGTCCCGTTCTTCGCGTCAGGCGAGTTTTCGCAGCGCTTCTGGGGGCTGTTCGAGTCGCCGTGGCGCAGGGTGGAGCAGCAGGTCGGCGCGAGCTTCCAGGTGGCTGCGCCCGTTCGCTCGCTCGTGCCGCCGTCGGGGGCTGCGCCGGGCGGCCTGCCGCGGGCGCACCTCCTCGGCGCCGGGCCTCAGTTGGGCCGCGAGATCGCGCTGCGGGTGCGCGTGCGGGGTGATCCGTCGAACCTGCAGCTGTACTGGCGCGGCCAGACGTACGACACCTACACCGGCAGCGGTTGGGAGAACGCCGAGCCTGATCCACCAGCACGCTCCCTGGAGGCCGGTCAACCGTGGGATGCGCAGCTGCCGTCCACTGAAGGGCGGCGCCCGGTTGTCGCAGCGGTTGAGGCGGTCAAGGCCTCGCGCCAGGTCCTGTATGCGGTTGGCGAGCCCGTCGGGATCGATCGGGCCTACCAGGCGCTCCTGCGCGGGCCGGGGGACCTGATCGCGCTCACCTCCCCGACCGCTGCGGCCACCTACACGGCGCTGTCTTACGTGCCCGAGCAGAACGTGACCACGCTCCGGGCCACCGGCATGAGCTATCCGGCGGACGTCGTTTCACGCTACCTGCAGCTGCCAGACAACCTTGACCCGCGGCTCGTAGAGCTGAGCGAGCGGTGGACGGCGGGCGCGCAAACGCCCTACGACAAGGCCGCGGCCATCGAGGCGGAGCTGCGGAAGATCCCCTACTCGCTCGACGTGCCCACGCCGCCCCAGGGCCGGGAGCTCGTCTCGTGGTTCCTGTTCGACCTCAAGCGGGGTTACTGCGACTATTACGCGTCGGCGATGATCGTGCTCGCCCGGCTGAACGGCATTCCCGCCCGCCTCGCGATCGGGTACGCGACGGGCGACCTGGACCGCGCGACCGGTCAGTACGTGGTGACCGAGGCGCAGGCCCATTCGTGGCCCGAGTTGTACTTCCCCGGCATCGGTTGGGTTCCTTTCGAGCCAACGGCTTACCTGCCGCCGCCCGAGCGCCGGGCGAGCGCGGAGCCGTCGCTGCCTCCGCCGGGCGCCGAGCGCGGGCCCGAGGACCTCGCCGCGGGCATGGCCGAAATCCGGCAGAGCGCGGCGGTGAACGCGGCGGTGGAGCGGCGGGAGGCGGCGAACCGCGGCGTGCTGACGGCCGGGCTTGGGGCGGCCTTGTTGTGGGCAATCTGGCTGAGGCGAAAGGCCCCGCGCCCGATTCCCTCGGCGCAGGGCGACGCCGTCGAGGCGTTCGAGAGGCTGGCGAGTTGGGGCAGCCGGCTGGGGCAGCCGCTGGAGGCCGCGGACACGCTGCGGGAATACGCGGGCGAGCTTGGCATGGCCGCGGAAGACCTGGCAGGTGCGGCGCGCTGGCGCAAGGCCCGGGCGGCCGCGGCGGCGCAAGTGGTGCGTGGCGAGGCGCTGGAGTTGAGCGAGGCGGTGGAGCGAAGGCTGTACGGCCCGGCCGGGGTCCAAGAGGCGGCGCCCGACCGCTGGGTGCGGCTGTGGGCGGCGCTGCGCGAGCTGTGGGCGGTGAAGGTGCTGTCGCGGCGGGGATGAGGGGATGAGGGGATAACGGGAGCAGGCTTGACTGCATCCCCACATCCCCCTATCCCCGCAGGTCACACGTTGAACCGGATGTTCAGGATGTCGCCGTCCTTGACGACGTATTCCTTGCCCTCGAGGCGGAGGAGACCCTTCTCCTTGGCCTTGGCCTGGCTGCCGGCGGCGATCATCGCATCGTAGTTGATGACCTCGGCCCGGATGAAGCCGCGGGCCAGGTCAGTGTGGATGACGCCCGCCGCATCGACGGCGTCCTCGCCCACGTGAATGGTCCACGCCCGGACCTCGTCCTCGCCGACGGTAAAGAAGCTCTGCAGCCCGAGCAGCTTGTAGCTCATGCGAATGACGCGGTTCAACCCCGGCTCTGAGATGCCATAACTCGCAAGGAAATCGGCCTCTTCCTCGGGCGGCAGCTGGGCGAGCTCCATCTCGAGCCGGCCCTGGATGGTCGCGGTGACCACGTTCTGATGGTGGTAGTTGCAGAGCTGCTCGATGGAGATGTCCGTCGGGTTGTCGCCCACGTTCAGCACGATCAGCATCGGCTTGAGGCTCAGCAGGCCGTAGTTGCGGAGTGACTTAGCCTCGTGCTCGTCCAGGCCCATGTCGCGCAACGGCGCGCCGGTTTCCAGATGCGCGAGCAGGCGGCGGAACAGCTCCAGCTCGGCCTCGTCCTTCGCGCGCTGCAGCTTGTCGCCGCCCTTCTTGATGCCCGCCTCGAGCCGCTCGATGCGGCGCTCGACGATGATCTGGTCGGACAGCAGCAGCTCGTCGTCGATGATGCTGATGTCGCGGCACGGGTCGATCGAGCCTTCCGAGTGCGGCACGTCGGGGTCCTCGAACGCGCGCACGACGTGCAGCAGGGCATCGCTCTGGCTCAGACGTGTTGAGCAGCGGGCCGCTCAGCCCACCCGCGCCGACGCCCTTCGCCAGGCCGGCGATGTCCGCGTAGGTCACCTTCGCATAGATCGTCTTGCGCGGCTTGAACATCTCCGAGAGGCGGTCGACGCGGCTGTCGGGAACGTCGACCACGGCGGTGTGGACTTCGAACTGGCCGGAGCTGAACGCGGTCGTTTCGAGGTTGGCGCGCGTCAGTGCGTTGAAAACGGTGGTCTTGGTGCTGTTGGGTAGGCCGATAATGGCGATTTGCATGGATCATCCGCCTCGAGTGGTGAGGGATACGGCTAACGGTTAGGTGATAGTTGCGCGGGGAGTATATCATGAGGTGGGTTGGAACGCGAAGACGCGAAGGTGAATGAAGAGCGCGAAGCGTGAAGCGCGAAGGGAGGCGCTGGCGATGCGGATACCTGCCATCGATGAGGCGGAGGCGCTGCTGCGGGAGGGCGGGGCGCGGAACCCGGGGCCCTGGACCGCGCATTCCCGGAACGTGGCCGAGGCCGCGAGGCTCATTGCGGAGCGTGTGCCGGGGATGGACGGCGGGGCTGCGCACGTGCTGGGCCTGCTTCACGACATGGGCCGGCGCGAGGGGGTGACGGGGATGCGGCACGTGCTGGACGGTTACCGTTACCTGCAGAGCCTCGGGTATGAAGACGCGGCACGGATCAGCATGACGCACTCGTTTCCCGGCGGCGACTACCGCGAGATTTTTGGCGAGTGGGACTGCGACGCGGACGAGCTCGCCTTCATCATGGACTATCTCGCAAGGGTCGAGTTCGACGACTACGACCGGCTGATCCAACTCTGCGACGCATTGGCGATGGCCGAGGGGTTCGTGCTCATGGAGAAGCGCATGCTCGACGTGGCGATTCGCTATGGCGCGGCCAACGGGGTGAGCGTGTACAGCGTGCGGAAATGGCAGAAGAAGTTCGAGATCCGCGACGACTTCGAGCGGCGGATGGGCTGCAGCGTGTACAGCCTGCTGCCGGGCGTCGTGGAGAACACGTTCAAGAGGCAAAGATGAAGGTGTTTCTGGCAGGGGTCATGCAGGCGTCGCTGCCGGGCAAGGGGATCGTGGACCAGTCGTACCGGAATGCGATCGGCGAGGCGCTGCTGGCGAAGTGGCCGGACCTGGACGTGATCGACCCGCTGGTGCTGCACCCGAACAGCGTCGAGTACGACGACGAGGCGGCGCGCACCACGCTCTTCGCGCTGGTGACGCTTGCCAGCTCGTGCGACCTGGTCGTCGCTTACGTGCCGCAGGCCAGCATGGGGACGGCGCTCGAAATGAATGCCGCGTACGAAGCGGGCGTACCCGTCATCGCGATCACGCCGCTGCGCGAGAATTGGGTGATCCGGGCCACGGCGACGAGGATCTTCCCCGACATGGACGGCTTCATGGCGTACCTGGCCGGGCTGCGTAACCCCGGCGCAGTTAATTGACATGGATTGATCGTAAAGTTAGAATCGAAGCGAGCCCCCATAGCTCAAAGGACAGAGCAGGTGCCTTCAAGAGGAGCCTCCTACGGGAATCGGAACCGTCGGAGTGCACGGCGCTGTATCGGCGAAAACCTAACCACGTAGGTGCATGGCAACGCCGAGGAAACTGACGGGGCATCGGTTGCCCGGGCAGGATACCGTAGAGACTATACGCGCCGGGGCTGAGATGCCCGTGACATAGTCCAGACCACAAGGCGCTGCGGCGTGATGGCGCCGAAGCGCTGTCGGGGAAACCCGATGTGGCAAGCTAAGCACAAGGTTGCAGGTTCGAGTCCTGCTGGGGGTACTGGTCATCACGGCGGTTAAAATGAAGAGGGGAGAGCCTCCCCCAAGGCGCTCCCCTCTTCACCCCACATCCACCCAACTCTCGTCGCGGTCCCCACACCCGTCCACGGAGGAAAACCGGTCGTCTCAACTCCCCCAAGTCTCCACGACCACCCTACGTGTCCTCACACCCACTCAGAAGAAGCTCTAACTCCCCACACCCAAGCGCTAGTATAGGGGAGGTCTCCTCGAAAAGTCATCGGCGGAATGTACGAGTTTGCGAGCAGTTTTTCTCTACTAATGACGCAATGCTATGGTAGGACTTAAGAACAGTACGACGCAGAGCACAAACAGCATACATTCGGCCATCGTATCCAGAACCGGCAGGGCGGGCGCGAAGAGGGGGTAGATGGCGCGTCCATCCCCCTCACAGATCGCAGTCACGCACCGCCGAGGCGGACGGCGAGCATTCAGGCCGAGCGCGTCGAAAGTGGGCTTGAGCGCAGGGTACAGGTTGCGGTAAAGCGGGTACTCGCGCTCGTACAGGGCGACGACGGCCGGGTCCGGCTGCGTGCGGCTGGTCACGCGAACTGCCACATCGACCGCCTCATGCACGTCGCGGTAGACCCCTGCGCCGACCCCGCCCAGCAGCGCGGCGCCGAGGGCCGCGCCTTCGGTCACGTTGACCATGCACCAGCTCGGTGTCGAAAACGTCGGCCTGGATCTGGCGCCACAGGGCGCTCTTTGCGCCGCCGCCCGACGCGCGGACCTGCTCGATCGGCACGCCCAGCCCCTTGATCAGCTCCAGGTTGTCGCGGAGGGCGTAGGAGACGCCCTCCAGCACCGCGCGGCACGAGGTGCCCCTTGCCGTGGCGCAGCGTCAGGCCGACGAACGCGCCGCGGGCGTTCGGGTCCGGGTAAGGGCAGCGCTCGCCGGTCAGGTAGGGCAGGAAGAGGAGGCCCTCGCTCCCCGGTGGCACGGCTGGCGGCCTGCTCCGTCAGCAGGTCGTACGGATCGCGGCCGCTTGCCGACGCGGCGGCCTTCTCTTCGCCCGCGATCGTGTCGCGCAGCCAGCGGAACGCGCCTGCGGCGGAAAGCACCACGCCCATCGCATGCCATGCGCCCGGCACCGCGTGGCAGAACATGTGGAGGCGGCCCTCGGGCTCGGGCGCGTATTCGTCCGAGTGGGCGAAGACGACGCCGCTCGTGCCGCTGACGACCGAGACGATGCCCGGCCGGACGATGCCGCTGCCGACCGCGCCCGCGGCCTGGTCGCCGCCGCCGCCTGCCACCGGCGTGCCTGCCACGAGCCCGGTCAGCGCGCGCCGCGCTCTCCGAAACGCGGCCCGTGACCACGGGCGACTCGTCGACGTGGGGGAGCCAGCCCATGGGCACCTGGAGCAGGCCGGCCATCGTGGCCGACCAGCGGCGGTTGCCCACGTCGAACAGGGCGGTCCCCGACGCGTCCGAGACCTCGCTGGCGTATTCCCCGGTCAGGCGGTAGCGGATGTAGTCCTTGGGGAGGAGGACCTGGGCGACGCGCTCGAAGGTCGCAGGCTCGTTCTCACGTACCCACACGATCTTGGGGGCGGTGAAGCCGGGGAGCACGGCGTTGCCGATGAGTTCGACCGTCCGTTTCAGGCCGCCCGCCCAGGCCGTGATCTCCTCGCACTGCGGGCCGGTGCGCTGGTCGTTCCACAGGATGGCCGGGCGCAGCACCTGGCCGGCGTCGTCGAGGAGCACCATGCCGTGCATCTGCCCGGTCAGGCCGATGCCGGCGATCTCCTCCGCGCCGACGCCCGGCATGTGCAGCGCCCGCTGCACGGCCCGGACCGCGCCCTGCCACCAGTCTTCCGGGTTCTGCTCGCTCCACAGCGGCTTGGGCGTGTAGAGCGGGTACTCTTCGGTCGCGGAAGCAACGACGTTGCCGCCCGAGTCGATGACGAGGGCCTTCGCGCCGGTCGTGCTGACGTCGATGCCCAACAGATATTTCGGCATAAGACCTCCGCAGCGTTCTACGCCAGCTTCACGGGCGCGCCCTGCTCGGCCGAGGCGAGGAGTGCGCGGATCGTCGCAATGTTCTGGCGGGAGTCGCTCAAGGGGACGCGCTGCGGCTTGCCGTAGACGGCCGCGTCGTACAGGTCCTCGACCTCGCCGAGATAAAGCTCCTGGTCCGGCGAAGTGAAGGCGCTCGCCGATGCCATCGCCTTTGCTGATGTATACCTGGCCCTCGGGGCTCGGCTTGAAGGCGTTGGTGACGGTGATTCGGCCGCGGTCGCCGATGAAATCCATCACGGTGCGGAATTCGGAATTGAAGCCGCAGTCGACCTGGGCGACGACGCCGCCCGGGAAGCGCATCTGCCCGAAGAAGGCCGTGTCGACGCCCGACGGGCTGGTCTCCTGCCAGCCGAAGACCTCCTCGGGCGCGATGCCGCCGGCCGCGGTGCGGGCGTAACTGATCGGATAGCAGCCGACGTCCCAGATGCTGCCGCCGCCCAGTTCGGGCTGGAGGCGGATGTCTTCGGGCCGTTCGATCATGAAGGTGAAGCCGCCGCGGATGAGCTGCAGGCGGCCGATGGCACCCTCGTGGATCAGCTCGACGACCCGGAGGGTCTGCGGGTGGTGGCGGTACATGAACGCTTCGGCGATGACCACGCCGTAGCGGTGGGCCGCTGCCTCGATCCGGTCGACGTCCTCGACGGAGAGGGCCAGCGGCTTCTCGCAGAGCACGTGCTTGCCCGCGGCCGCGGCCTTGATCGACCACTCAGCGTGGAGGTTGTTGGGCAGGGAGATGTAGACTGCGTCGATCTCAGGATCGGCCAGGAGCGCCTCGTAGCTGCCGTGCGCGGCCTCGATGCCCTTCTCGGCCGCGTAGGCCTGCGCGCGCTCGAAGGTGCGGCTGGCGACGGCCAACAGCTTGTTGCGCGGCGAGATGTTCAGCGGCGTGATCAGCGCCCGGTTGATCCGCCCCGTTCCCAAGATGCCCCATTTCAGATATCCGAGTTGCCACGGTCTGGCTCTCCTTCCCGCTAATAGTTCTGCTGCACCCAGGCAGCCATTGCCGGATCGTCCGGCGAAGCTTGGTCCCGAGCGGGACCGCGCGCCAGGTCTGTTCGAGCGAGCTTGCCGGGCTCGACCTTCAATTACCGACGCCCATGACGCGGCCCGCGTGGCCCGAGCTGGGCGCGTCCGCGTGGTAGATGGGCGTGCCAGTGACCTTGCTGACCCAAGGCTCGGCGCGGATGCCGCGCCCCCCTCGATGATGGCGGTGACGCCGGGGATTTCGTCCGCGATGCGTTCGTTCACGTCGGGCGGCGCGTGGGAGAGCAGGATGACGGCGTCGTACAGGCCGGCGATCTGCTGCAACACTTTCCGCACCGTCTCCGGGTCCGTCCGCGACCGCAAAGCCGTTCATGCTCGGCGCGCCGCTGAGGCCGACAAGGGCGACGCGGCGGCCCCCGACCTCCCTTAGAACGTAGGGGGCGGCGACCGGCTCCTTCGTGGCCGCGTCTGTAACGTCAGCAGCGAGCACCGCGAACTTCGCCTCCGCGATGCGCTGCCTGACGAGCGCCGGTCCCAAGGAGAGGTCGGCCGGGCCCAACACCATCGCGTCGTAGCCCAGCCGGTTCAGCAGGTCGATGCTGGTCGCGCCCTTGGAACGCATGGCCGGCTCACGGTCGCCGACGAGGCTGTCGCCCGCGTCGAGCAGCAGGAAGCCGCCGTCCTTTGCGGCCGCCCGTTCCGCCTGGATCATGGTGGCCCGACGGGCCACTCCACCGACGGTGGGTTTCAGCCGCACGGGTCGACGTAACCCCAGGTGTCGTTGGAGTGGACGATGGTCAGGGCCAGCGGGCCGGGGGTGGGCGACGGCGCGGCGAGGGGCGACGCGGGCGACGGGGCGAGCGGCGGGGGTGCAACGCAGGCGGTCGCGGCCAGGAGGAAGAGGATGAGCGCGAGCGTGGGCAGGCCGCGGATCGGCGCGCGAGGGGTGAGGGGCGACCGCGGGTCGCCCCTACGCAGTGTGGGGGCCAAAGGCCACCTCCAGGCCGCGGGAAAGGTCGTCGCGCCAGGCGGGGTAGTTGTGGCCGGCGTTGTATTCGTGATAGGTCACGTCGTAGCCGCGCGCCTGCAGCAGGTCGTGGAGCTTGCGGTTCGACTCGAGGAGCCACTCGTAGCGGCCGACATCCATCCAGACTGTGAGCGGCTGGGGGGGCATGTGGCGGACGAGCTTGCTGACGACGGTCTCGACGCCCTCGCCAAGCTGGAACGCGCCGGACTGGCTCAGGACGCGGCCGAAGACCTGGGGCACGCGCAGGCCGGTGTACATCGCCATGAGGCCGCCCATGGACGCGCCGAGCACGGCGTGGACGCCGGGCGAGCGCGTGGTGGTCGACCAGGTTGAGGTGCTGCTGCGGCGAGCGGGAGCACCTCGGTCATCACGAAGCCGATGGTGGCCTCGTTGCAGGAATACTCGATGCCGCGGGCGGTCTTGCTGTTGTCGACCAGGGCGAGCGCGATGGGCTCGATGCGGCCCTGAGCGACGAGGTTGTCGACGATCTGGGTGATGCGGCCGCGGGTGAGGTAGTCCTGCGCGTCGAAGACGACGAGGAGGGGCACCGGCCCCTCGACGGGCGGGCGGTAGAGGTGAACCCAGCGCTTGCCGTCGGCCAGGAGCCAGTTGTTCTCGATGCGGTGGCGGAACAGCTTGCCCTGCGGGACGCCCGGCGCGCGGTCCATGAGCTCGGTGGGGCGGGCGCCGGGCATGTAGAAGTAGTGGTTGACGTGGCCCATGCCGTTCGGGGTCGTCCGGTCGTTGAACGGGTCGGGCGTGCGGGAGTCCTCGCGGGCGTCGAGCAGCAGGGCGTACTCGATGTAGGCATCGGGCGGGAGGTCGAGCGAGAAGGACCAGAGACCCTCGCCGGCCTCGGACCACGGGGCCGCGCTGTCGGGGTCCCAGCCGTTGAAGTCGCCAACGAGGTAGGGCGGCGGGTCATCGCCTTCCCAGAGGAAGGTGGCGCGGTCGCCGTCGATGATGGGCGTGCCGGATGCCTGCGCAGCCTGCAAGAGAGGGTGGGTCATGATCCCTCCGTGTGATCGTCCGTAACTCGGGCGCATCCTACCATAGGCGTAGATCGGGACGCAACAGAAGAGCGAAACGGGCGACGAGCATGACGAGGTGTTGCACGGTAGCGAATGCCAATATCTGTTGGCTTTGGCAGTCTCACGAGTCTCAAGTTCGACACATAGCTCGGCGGGGCTTCGGGTCGGGACCGTCAGCGATTTGCCGCGAGATCGACCCGCTCGGCCATGAGGCCGGCGGCCTCGCCCTCGGCGGCGGACTGGATGGGGACGCCGCCGCGCTGGTGCAGGGGGCTCAGGCGGGCGCCGAGCAACGACGCCTGCCAGAAGAGCAGGGCCAGGGGCCGGGCGATCCCGGCGAGGTCGGCGGCGCGGTGCAGCTCGGCGAGCGCGGCGTCGTCCCAGCCGCCGAACAGCGCGTAGAAGAACGCGAAGAGCGGGAAGCTGACCAGGATGCCGACGAAGAGGATCACGACGCTGGTCAGCTGGTCGCCCTGCCAGATGAGGCCGGTGACCCAGCGCAGGACGGCGTAGTGGGCGGCGCCGGCCAGCAGCGGCGCAGCGAGCGCGGGCCAGGCGTAGAGCCGCTGGCGGAAGCAGACCCGGTCGTTGACGATGAAGCTGACGATGTCCTTGGCCAGCAGGCCGACGAAGTACGCGCCGATGAGCGCCCAAATCTGGAAGCGGGCGAGGAAGACCGCGGCCAGGGTCACGCGGATGACCTGCTCGCCGGCGACCATGGCCGCCTTCATCCAGGGCCGGTTCGAGCCAAGCTGGACGGCGTCGCTGACCCAAGACGGATATTGGATCGCGCCCCAGAGGATCATGGGCGCGGCGAGCACCGCGGCCCGGGCGAATTCGGGTCCCGTGGCGCCCAGGATGAAGCGGTCGGCGACCGCAAGCAAGACGGCCGCGATGAATGCGCTGAAGAAGCCGCCGTAGCGGAACGCCTGCGCGGCGTAATACTCGCTGAGGAGCCGCCGGCCGTGCGAGATGGATTCCGAGATCGAGGCGACGAGGTTGTTGTAGAGGATGTTGATCACGTTGTAGGCGAAGACGAAGTTCTGCGCCACCACCCAGTTGCCCCACGTCTCGGCGTAGTTGATCAGGCCGTGCTGCGTGATGGCGACTTCGGCGGCCTGACCCGCGGCCCAGGCGAGCGAGCCGAGCATCTCGAACCCGCCGAAGCGGAAACCGGTGCGGACGACCTGCCAGTCGAAGTGGGCCATGAAGAGGATGCGGCTCTTGAAGCCGACGCGACGGTACGAGGAGCCAACCGAGCACGAAGCAGGCTAACTCGGTGGCATAGGCGGCCAGGCCCAGCCCGAACAGGCCGCCGATGGCCGAGCCAAAGACGGGGTGGCCCTGGCCCCAGCGGACCATGAGGATCACGATCGGGATTTGCGCGAGGATGGGGAGAAAGGTCTGTTGGGCAATGTCGATCAATTGCGCGTAGTCAAACCGCTGGAAGCCGACCAGTGCGTGGCGATAGACGAGGTAGAAACCGGGAATCTGGATGAAGGCGTGGACGATGATGCTCCAGGAGTAGATCGCATACGCGGAGCGGGGGACGAGGGTGCCGGCGACGAGGACGATCAAGGCAACCTGGACCGCGCCCGAGAGCGCCTGCCACCACACGAAGAGCTGGCCGTACATGATGCCGCGACGGGGGTCGTCGACCCGGTACTGCGCCAGGTACTTGACGAACGCGGCGCTGGTGCCCATGTCGAAGAAGAGCCAGGCGACGTTGAAGAACTGCGTCACGCGGCCCCAGATGCCCAGCGCCTGTGCGGAAGGGAGGATGTAGGCCGGAAGGATCAGGTTCTGGTAGACGATGAGCGGGACGAAGAGGACCAGGCCGAGCATCACCGCGAGGAGGAAGCCGCCGAGCGGGCGGTGGAAGCCGATGTCCTCCCAGGCGGTGCCTTCCTGTCGTTGCGTGTAGCGATCACGTTGGGCGACGAGCGTGTCGAGCGCTTCAGGGTGGCGCAGGCTGTAGCGGCGGACGAGCACGAACGCCAGCCCGGCGGTGACCATGATGGCGAGCAGGACGGTGATGATCAGCGCCCGCTCGGCCGGCTGAGGCACCGGCGAGCCGCCGTAATCGGGGAAGGGAAGGGGCGTCCGGCCGGCAGCCCGGACGATCAATTTGTAGACAAAGTAGTTGAAGTAGGCCCAGTCGGCGAACTGCTGATTGGCGGCGGGCGCGAGCGAGGGGGTGAAGACGTAGACCCGGCCGCGACCTTGCGTCGTGCTGCCGAGGATCGTTTCGCCGGACTCGAACGAGATGACGAGCGGCGCCAGCGCGGCGCCGGGCAGGTCATAACGTTGGCGCACCTGGGGCGAGCTGTTCCACTGGATCTCGGCGACGAAGGGGTCGAGGCTGCCGGGCGCGCCTTCGAGGCTGACGGCGTCGTCGCGGGGGATGAACCCGACCGAGCGCCCGAGAAGCTCCGAGACCTGGGCGGCGCTCAAGTCGGGGCCGAGGATCAGGACGAGGCCGCGGCCCTCCCGAACGAGGGCGGCGGTCCCCGCGGGGTCGCGGACCGCGCCGTTGAGGACGATGACGTCGGCGTTCGCGGGGTCGGAGACGCGGGTGAAGGGCGCGAGGCCGAGCGCGGGGGCCAGGGCGCCTTGCGGGTCTTCGACGTACACCTTGAGGGCCGGCGCGGGGTCGACGGCCGATTGCGGAGGGGTCGCGGCGCCGGCGCCGTGAATGCCGCTGGCGAGCAGCAGGAGGGCGAGCAAGAACGCAGTGAGGGTGGGCGCAGCGCGTGGGCGTGTCACGGATGGGAAGTGTATGCCGCAATGAGGGAACGCGCAAGGAGCGGATGCCGAGCTGGGGCTCGGCGGTCCGGGGCGCGGTCCGGCGGGGGCGTTTGGACCACGAAGGCGGGAAGTTGACGAAGGACGCGAAGCGCGAAGCTCACGAAGGCGGCCGCGTGCCATGGCGCGCGAAATGCTGAATCATACTCGGCGGTCCGGCGAGGGCGGGCGGCTTGCAGAAAGACCGGAAAGTTACTAGAATGCTTCGCGAATGCCGGCAGCCCCTCCGTTACCTGTTGGGTTCGATTCCGATCTGCGTAACATTCGTCGCAAAGGAGCCTCGCATGGACAACCAGTTCTCCGATCTGAATATCCCTGCCCGCCTGCTGATGGGACCCGGACCGAGCCTTGTGCCGCCGCGCGTCCTGCGGGTCATGGCAACGCCGACCATCGGCTACCTGGACCCCGCGTACCTCGCGGTGATGGACGATACGGCGGAACTCGCCCGCTACGCCTTCCAGACCCAGAACCCGTTCACCTTGATCGTGCCGGGGACGGGCAGCGCGGGCATGGAATCCGCGCTGTACAACTTCATCGAGGAAGGCGACCCGGTGCTGGTGTGCGTCGCCGGCTTCTTCGGCGAGCGCATCGCGGAAATGGTCACCCGGGCGGGCGGCGACATGCGCCGGGTGGATGCACCAGTGGGGCCAGGTGATCACGCCCGCGACAGGTGGAGCAGGCGCTGCAGGAACGGCCGGCAAAGCTCGTCGCGATCGTCCACGGCGAGACCTCGACCGGCGTCGCGCAGCCGCTGCACGAGATCGCGGAGATCGTCCACCGCCACGGCGCGCTGTTCCTGGTCGACACCGTGGCGTCGCTGGGCGGCGTGGACGTGCCCGTGGACGAGATCGGGATCGATATTTGCTACACCGGCTCGCAGAAGTGCCTGAGCGCGCCGCCCGGCCTCGCGCCGATCACGGTCAGCCCGCGGGCGGAGGAGGTGCTGGGCAAGCGCAAGAGCAAGGTGCAGAGCTGGTATCTCGACCTGACGCTGCTCCGCAAGTACTGGGGGCCGGAGCGCGTCTACCACCACACCGGCCCGGCCAACATGATCTTCGCCATGCGCGAGGCGCTGCGGCTCGTGCAGGAGGAGGGGCTGGAGGCGCGGTTTGCGCGGCATGCGGCGTGCGCGAAGATGCTCTACGAGGGGCTGGAGGCGATGGGCCTGAGCATGCTGGTGGCGCCGGAGCACCGGCTGGCGAGCCTGACGACGGTGTGCGCGCCGGGCGGGGTGGATGAAATGGCGATCCGCAAGCGGCTGCTGACCGAGTACAACATCGAGATCGCGGGCGGGCTGGGCATCTTCAAGGGCACCTGCTGGCGCATCGGGCTGATGGGCTACTCGGCGCGGCCGGAGAATGTCGTGGCGGTGTTGGGCGCGCTGGGGAAAGTCGTCTGAACCGGGATTCGGACCAGGATTCGTGGGATTAGAGGATTTACTTGATAGGGCGAATCGTGTGAATCCTTGCATCCCACGAATCCTGGTTTGGTCTTCGTCGGCACGAGCGCGTATAATCGTACTTGAATGGCACAATGGCGACTCGGCGCTGGTCGACTCACGCGCGCCGGTCGCCTTTTGTTTGGCGCCTCTCGGAAGGAATACGCGTCTTGCTTGTTGCACTTTACACCGTCGTCGCGCTGTGGCTGAGCCTGTACGGGTTCCAGGCGCTCGGCCTGACCCTGCTCTATTTCCGCCATCGCCGCGAGCAGCCCGGCGGCGCCGGTGGCGGACGGCGAGTGGCCCGCCGTGGTCGTCCAACTGCCCATCTTTAACGAGCGTTACGTGGTCGAGCGGCTGATCGACGCGGCCGTGGCGCTGGACTATCCGCGCGACCGGCTGGTCGTGCAGGTGCTGGACGATTCGACGGACGACACGACGGCCATCGCGGAGGCCTGCGCGGCGCGGCACCGGGCGGAGGGGACCGACGTGCGGGTGCTGCACCGGGTGGACCGCAGCGGGTTCAAGGCCGGCGCGCTGGCATGGGGGCTCGGCCAGGTGGACGGGGAGTTCGTCGCGGTGTTCGACGCGGACTTCCGGCCCAAGCCCGATTTCCTCCGCCGGACGATCGCGGCGATGGTGGCCCGGCCCGATGCCGGCATGGTGCAGACCCGCTGGTCGCACCTTAACGACAACTACTCGTACCTGACCCACGCGCAGTCGCTCGCGCTCGACGGGCATTTCGTGGTCGAGCAGACGGCGCGCAGCCGGTCGGGGCTGCTGATCAACTTCAACGGGTCGGGCGGGGTGTGGCGGCGGTCGTGCATCGTGGATGCGGGCGGCTGGCAGGCCGACACGATGACCGAGGACATGGACCTGAGCTACAGGGCGCAGCTGGCGGGCTGGCGGACGCTGTACCTGCCCGACGTGGATGCGCCGGCGGAACTGCCGGCCCAGATGGAAGCCTTCAAGCGCCAGCAGGCGCGGTGGGCCCAAGGCTCGGTGCAATGCCTCCGCAAGCTGGCCGCGCCGATCCTGCGGAGCGACCTGCGCTGGCACCAGAAGCTGATGGCGCTCGTCCATGTCAGCGGGTACCTGAGCCAGCCGCTGATCGTGCTGCTCCTGCTGACGATGCTGCCGATCCTGTGGCGGCGCGAGGCGACGCCCGCGTTCCTGCTGGCCCTGGTCTTTGCGTCCGCAGGCCCGCCGCTGCTGTACGCGGTGGCGCAGGCGGCGCTGTATCGTGACTGGAAACGCCGCTTCCTGTATCTGCCCGCGCTGCTGGCCGTGGGCGCGGGGATGACGTGGAGCACCACGCGGGCGGTGTGGCAGGGGCTGACGACGTGGGGCGGCGTGTTCAAGCGCACGCCGAAGTTCCGGCTGGAGGGGCGGGGCGGCAAGTGGAGCGCCAACACCTACCGGCTGGGCTCGGACTGGACGGTCGTGGGCGAAGTCGCGCTCTTCGTGTATGCTGTCGTTACCGCCAGCGTGGCGGTCCTGCGCGGGCAGTATGCCGCGCTGCCGTTCCTGGCGCTCTATGTGGCCGGGTATGCGGTGGTTGCAGCCAGCAGCCTCTGGCAGGGCCGCGGCGCGCGGGCCGACTGACACTTACCGGGCTTTCACGGAGATTGCTAACGATGAACCATCGCAAGCTCGTCTTCTTCTGCCTGTTCCTGGCCTTGATCCTGGCTGCGCCGGCCGCGCTGGCACAGACGCCAACCCGGCCGGTCGGGCGGCGCGTGCGCGCCGGCCACGCCGTGCAGCGAGACCGCTGCGGCGAGCGCCGGCTTGAAGCTGAGCGGCGCGGCCGTGGAGACGGTGGCGCCCGCGGCCGAGGCGGCCGCGGCGACGGTCAACGCGGGCTTCGGGCTGGCCTGGGCCGTCATGGCGCTGCTCGTGCTCAGCCTGCTCTATGCGATCGTGGCGGCGGTGTTCGCCACCCTGGGGCGGGATTTCCTCACCGTGCCCGCAGGCGCGCGAGTCCTGATCCCGATCCTGTCGGTGCTGGGGCTGGGCGTGGCGCTCTACCTGACCTATGTGGAGACGCAGAATGTGGCCGCGGTGTGCGGTCCGGTGGGGGACTGTAACGCGGTGCAGGCGAGCCCGTTTGCCAAGCTGTTCGGCTTCCTGCCCGTCGGGCTGCTCGGCGCGGTGGGTTACGTGGGCATCCTCGCGGCCTGGTTCGTGGCGCGGGCGAACGGCAGCCTGAGCCGGATAGCGAGCCTGGCCCTGTTTGGCATGGCGCTGTTCGGCGTGCTGTTTACGATCTACCTGACCTATCTCGAGCTGTTCGTCATTAACGCGGTGTGCATCTGGTGCCTCAGCTCGGCGGTGATCATGGCGGTGGTGCTGATCCTGTCGGTTGGGCCGGCGCTGGAGGCGCTGCAGGTGGAGGAGGAGTAGTGACGGAGGCGACGGTATGCAGGCAACGGATGCCGCGGCTGGGCGAAACGTAGAAACGGATAACGGATAACGGATGAACGGATGGCGCTGGCGAAGATGAGCTGATAGTTGCTTATTAGTACCTCTACGCGGTAGAATCTTGTCATTGATTCCACAACCGATCCGAAGGAGAGACCCCATGTTCAGCAGGAACCTGGAGACGGCGATTAACGACCAGATCAAGCACGAGTTCTACTCCGCTTACTTCTACCTGTCGATGTCGGCGTGGGCCGAGTCGCACAACATGCCGGGGGCCGCGAAGTGGCTGGGCAAGCAGGCGCACGAAGAGGCGCAGCACGCGATGAAGTTCTACGGCATCGTACACGACCGCGGCGGCAAGGTCACCCTCCAGGCGATCCCGCAGCCGCCGACCGAGTTCACCTCGCTGCTGGACGTGTTCGAGCAGGTGAAGGAGCACGAGGGCAAGGTGACCGGGCTGATCAACCGGCTGTACGAGATGGCGGTCAAGGAGAACGACTACGCGAGCCAGATCGAGCTGCAGTGGTTCGTGAGCGAGCAGGTCGAGGAAGAGAAGAACGCGGCGATGATCGTCGACGCGCTGAAGAGCGTGGGCACGCAGGGCGCGTCGCTGTTCATGGTGGACCGCTGGCTGGGCGAGCGGCAGTAGGCGCGAAGGCGCCGCGGCTCGCGGCCGCGGCAACAATCAAACCGGCCGGCGACGAGGCGGCCCTGAGAAGTGATGAGAATGCTGGTCTTCCCCGGTTCACGCCGTCGGAAGACCAGCTTTTGTTCTGAGGCAGGGAAGGAACCGGAACGGAGAGATGTGCCACAACAATGGCGGGCGGGAACGGCTAGACTGCGGGTGAAGCCGCGCCGCCCGCGATCATTGAGCGCGGGATGGGCTGCGACGACAACAGGGTGAACCGTGCAGATCCTGATCATCTTCCTCTTGCTCCTGGTGAACGGGCTCTTTTCGATGGCGGAGATCGCCGTCGTTTCGGCGCGGAAGGCGCGGCTGCAGCAGCGGGCGGCCGAGGGCGACCGCCGGGCCGCGGCCGCACTGAAGATGGCCGAGGAACCGGACGAGTTCCTCTCGACGGTGCAGATGGGGATCACGCTGATCGGCATCCTGGCGGGCGCGTTCGGCGGCGCGACGCTGAGCGACCCGCTGGCGCAGCGGCTGGCAGCGATCCCCGCGCTGGCGCCGTACGCCAACGCGCTGGCGGTCGCCATCGTCGTCATCATCATCACCTTCCTCTCGCTGGTCATCGGCGAGCTGGTGCCCAAGCGGCTGGGGCTGAACGCGCCCGAGAACGATCGCGATGCGGGCCGCGGGGCCGATGAACGTGCTCTCCCGGGTCATGCGGCCGCTGGTGTGGCTGCTGACCGCGACGAGCGACCTGATAGTGCGCGTGCTGCGCGTCGAGGACCTCGGAGGAGCCGCCCGTGACGCAGGCGGAAATCGAGGTGATGCTGGAGCAGGGCGCGCAAGCGGGGGTGCTGTCGGAGACCGAGAGCGAGGTGGCCCAGAGCGTGTTCCGGCTGGCCGACCGGCGGGTGGGCTCGCTGATGACGCCGCGGATGGAGATCGCGTGGCTGGATGCCGGGGGCAGCCTCGAAGAGACGCGGGACACCATCGCCAAGCACGGCCACTCGCGGTACCCGGTCTGCGACGGCGACCTGGACAACATGCTTGGGGTCGTGGAGGCGCAGCAGATGCTGACCGCCGCGCTGAGCGGGGAGCCGGTCGAGCCGGGCGCGCTGATGCGGCCGCCCCTGTTCGTGCCCGAAACGCTGCCGGCCGTGCAGCTGTTGGACTCGTTCTACTCGGGCGGGCAGCATGTCGCCATCGTCGTGGACGAGTACGGCGGGACGCAGGGAATCGTGACCGTGCACGACCTGCTGGAGGCGGTGGTCGGCGACGTGACCGAGTCCGGCGAGGCGGACGCCGCGCGGGCGGTGCGCCGGGAGGACGGCAGCTGGCTGCTCGACGGCGGGCTGCCGGTGGAGGATTTCCGGGAGCTGTTCGACCTGGAGCAACTGCCGGGGGAGGCCGACAACACCTTCGAGACGCTCGGCGGGTTCGTGATGGCCCAGCTGGGGCACATCCCTGCAGTGGCCGACGCATTCGAGTGGAGCGAGTACCGGTTCGAGGTGATGGACATGGACGGGCGGCGGGTGGACAAGGTGCTGGTGGCGCCGGTGCAGGAGGATGGACGGATTGGGCGCAACGGATGCTTGAACGGAGAAACGGATTCGGCGCAACGGATGCTTGAACGGAGAAACGGATTCGGCCCAACGGATGCTTGAACGGAGAAACGGATTCGGGCGCAACTCGGGCCCATATCAGCTGCGTTGTCACTTCTGCGAGGTGCGCTTATGCCTGATCGATCCCTCATTGTCATCGGCGCGGGGCTGGCGGGGCTGGCGGCGGGCGTTCACGCGCAGCGCAACGGCTATCGCACGCAGATCTTCGAGCACGGCTCGCAGCCGGGAGGCGTCGCGGTGGGGTGGCGGCGGGGCGACTACTTCATCGACGGCGGCATCCACTTCCTGATGGGGCACAAGCCGGGCCACCCGATGCACCGCATTTACGAAGAGGTGGGCACGGCGGGGGCCGGGATGTGCGCGGACATGGACGAGTACGGCGTGTTCGTGGACGAGCGAACGGGCCGCCGGCTGGCGGTGACCGCGGACCTCGACCGGCTCGTGGCGGACTGGCGCGCGATTTCGCCCGCGGACGAAGCGGTCATGGCCGAGCTCGTCCGGACCGCCCGCGGCCTGGCGGGCTCGAAGGCGCTGGACCTGGGCATGGGCGATCCGCCGGAGCTGGCCGGCCGGTTTTCCGCACTCGGTCAGATGTGGCAGATGCGGTCGGTGCTGCGCTATTTCGCCGGCCCCACCGGGCAGACGATGGGCGAGCGGGGCGCGGGATCCGGGACCCCTGGCTGAGGCAGGTGTATGAGAACCTGTTCCTGCCCCAAGTGCCGGTTTGGTTCGTGGCGATGGTGCTGGCCCTGCTCGCGAGCGGCGAGATGGGGCTGCTGAAGGGGGGCTCGGCGGGGTTCGTGCGGCCGATCGAGCGGTGCTTCGGGGAGATGGGCGGGCAGCTGACGTACAACGCGACGGTCGAGAAGATCCTGGTGGAGGATGACCGGGCGGTGGGGGTGCGGCTGCACGATGGGAGCGAGCACCGGGCGGGCGCGGTGATCTCCGCAGCCGACGGGCGGAGCACGGTGTTCGGGATGCTGGATGGGCGGTACGCGGACGCGGCGGTGCGCGAGCGGTTCGAGAAGTGGGCGCTGATCCAGCCTACAGTGATGCTCAGCTTCGGCGTGAACCGGTCGTTCGGCGGGGAGCCGCACATCCACGGGTATTTCCTCGACGAGCCGTTCCGGGTTGGGCCGCGGGAGGTGGGCGCGTTCCTGCGTGCGGACGTTCAATTACTCGGACGAGTTTGCGCCGCCGGGGAAAACCGTCGTCCAGGCGAGCTTCGACAGCGACTGGGACTACTGGCATGAGCTGCGGAGCGATGAGCCGGCGTACGAGGCCGAGAAGCGGCGGGTGGCGGGCGAGGTGCTCGAACGGCTCGAGCGGCATTATCCCGGCCTGGCGGCGCAGGTCGAAGTGACCGACGTTGCGACGCCGTACACGACCTGGCGTTACACGCGCAACGACCGGGGCGCGTACGAAGGGTGGCTGCCGACGCCGAAGCAGATGATGGCCGCGCTGCCGAGGACGCTAAAGGGACTGGACCGGTTCGTGATGGCGGGACAGTGGGTGATGCCGGGCGGGGGCGTGCCGACGTGCATCGCGTCGGGGCGGGATGCGGTGCGAATCTTGTGCCAGCGGGACGGGGTGCGGTTCAGCGCCGGGTGAGGTGAGATGCCAGGACTCGACCACTTCGGCGTGATTGCGCCCTATTACGACCGCATTTTTGCGCGGCCGGATCCCGGCACGGCTGCGGGAACTGCTCGCGCTCCCTGCCGGGCGCTTGCTCGACGTGGGCGGGGGGACCGGGCGGATCTCGGAGATGCTGGTGGGCGAGGTGGGCCGGGTGGTCGTCGCGGACCCCTCGCGCGCCATGCTCGATGGGGCGCGGAGCAAGGATGGGCTGCAGGCGGCGCGCGGTCAGGCCGAACGGCTGCCTTTCCCGGATGGGAGCTTCGACCGGGTGCTGGTGGTCGACGCGTTTCATCACTTCGCGCATCACCGGCAGGCGGCCCGCGAGTTGGTGCGGGTGGTTGCTCCGGGAGGGCGGCTGGTCGTCGAGGAGCTGAATTACGAGCGAGTGCCGGTCAAGCTGATTGCCTTGGGGGAGAAGCTGCTGCTGATGGGCAGCCATTTCTACCGGCCGGATGGACTGCGGCGCCTGTTCGATGGGGTCGGGGGGCGGGTGACGGTGGAGGCGGACGATCCGGTGAATGTGTGGGTGGTGGTGGAAAAGGCGGGATGAGACTGGTTTCATCTTCCAACGGCGCTCGTTCGCTTGCCCACGGAAGCAGCTCGACCATGATCCCAACCGTCCAGGAATGACAGGCCGCCCCAGGAATTGCACCTGCCCGCTCTGACGTCGATCCCCGCTAGCGCGGCCCCCCGCACCATCCTGCCAACGCACACGAACGTGCCGCGCGCGCAGCACTCTCATCATCACGCACCGCAGCCCCACCCACCAATCCCAGCACCCGTCCGGCTCCGAGGCTCGTAGTTGGTGAAGTACAGCGTCTTGCGCTCGCCGTTCCCCGTGCCGAAAGCCAGGCTCGCCGGCCCTCGACGCCGCGAGCCCCCGCCAACTCGGCACCCTCCGCTGCAGATCACTTCACCACTCGTTCTCCGATCAGGCGCGTAGATGCGCCGTGACTCGAGAGCGATCCCGTCGTATTCCAGCCTGCCTTCGCGACATCGCGCTCGCCCCGACCGTCTCCAAGGACAGACCACAGCCCTTCTCCGTGTTGCGACGTAGACTGCCGTCTAGAGCTATGCCGTTGGCCCAGGGAGATAGCCCGTATCACCCAGCCGCCCAGCACCGTCCTCGCAGCCACATCTCCGCTCCCCCTTCTTGCCGACGTCCCAGATGGCCCCGCGGCGTACCTAACGTAGGATCGGTGATTAGAGGTTGCCCTCGCTTGTCAAGCAGCCGTTGGTAGAACAGTTCTCCTGCCGCGCCAGCGCGGCCGAGCGCCGCTTCGAGCATCCGCCAGACACCTTGAAGGGCCTGCTCCCGCCGCGAACGTGCAGCGTGTAACATTGCCCGGGCGTTAACCGCGGTCCCCACAGAGTCGCGCCCTGGCAAACCGGTAAAAACACGCTCTCGCTGCCGTCGCGCGTGATCTTCGACCTGACCGAGTGCGACAGCTTACGAGATGTTCCCCGTCTTGTCGATGGCGATACCTTCCGGGAATTCACCAGCACTTGGGTCTGTAGGTCTCTACCCACGTGACGGGCCCGCCCGCGGCCAAGTTGGGCAGAACCAGCAGCAAAGCCAGCGCACCTACATAAGCGAGCGTCTCATCTGAAACTCCTTCACAGAAAGATAACGCACCACGAGTAGAACCACTCAAAAAATCTATCGGCGAGGTACAACCAGACATCAAAGAAACAAAAAGAACCGCCAAAGAACAGCAAACCAAAAAACGGTGAAACTAAAAATACGAACCTGCTAGCACGTAGGCACTGCCCCCAATGCTGCATCACGTCTCAGCATGTCGCCAACCATCCAATGCTCGGCGATCTTCCCATCGTCGCACGCTCATGATGTCCATGACTTCGAGGCAACCTCCTTGCCGGTGGCTGGGATGCCCATGAACGGGCCGCGCTGCGTGCCGTGGAAGGTCTTGTGCGTCAGCACCTTATCGCCCTCAGCGTATCTGCTGGCGATCGTGAAGGCGCATGTCGGGGAAGGAAGCAAACATCATACGCGAAGAACTGACGCGGACCTTCTCGGGTTCGGCGGATTCACCTGCCGCTGTAGTCGCAGAAGTCCGGGCTGAACAACTCGTCCAGCGCGGCCAGGTTGTGCTGGCACTGCACCTCGTCGACGAAGCGGCGCACCAGATGCCTTGTTCTCCTGCAGAGACATGGGATGTGCTCCTTTCAGATACAGCATGCGTCAGACAGACCCAGTATTCCACGCCGCCGTCAAAAGAGTGTCAAAGGTCCGTCGGCCTAGACCAGGTCCTGGAGCAGCTTCTTCGCATCTTCCAGATCGGGTGTTCCACAGCCTTCGGTGAACCAGCCATAGACCTCGCGCAACGATTCTCGCGCTGCCTCGCTCCGGCCCTGGCCCTGGCGGAAGCGAGCGAGGCTGACCATCGCCCCGCAGTTCCAGCATCCTGGCCCGCTGCTCGCGGGCGACTGCGATGCCGCGGCGAAACCTGGCCTCTGATCTCGTGTTCGTTGGCGCCCTGGGCGCCGCAACAACTCCCCTTGCAGCCGGTTGATCTCCGCGCGTCCAGTAGAGGTCCATGCCGCCGTTCGTGATGGCTTCGGCTGTGGTCAGGGCCGCGCTCGCGTTCGCGAAGCTGACGCAACTGCAGGTAAGACTCCGCCTGCAGGGTCAGCAAGATGGGCGTCAGGTGTTTGAATCCTCTGGTATTCCAGGCGGTCGTGCCTGCCTTCACCTGGTCAAGCCCCCCGAGGATCCGACCCTGCTGTAGCAGCGCCCAGCCTTGTAGAGCAGCGGCCAACGCAGACCAACTTGGCAGGCCGTAAGCCCGCCCGAGCTCGAGCGCCTCCGCTGCCTCGTGCTCGGTGGCTGCAACATCCCTACGGAGGCAGGCGGCAAGGGCAAGGAAGGCATGTGCGTAGGCCAATGTGGTGGGGTGCGACCAGGACCGAATCATCGCGCGCAGGCGCTCCATTCGGATTGCAGACTGATCAGCATACCCAAGTAACCATAGCGTGAGGATCAGGTATGCCGTGGAAGATCACGGCCGGATCATGGCCGAACCGGTACGCGAGGCGATCGTGCGCGGCCGAATCTGCGGAGGCTAGTCCCCCGTTCCCAGAACTCCCTCGCTTCCTGGAGGCAGCCGCGTGCGAATGCAACGCTACCCATCTCCCGGCATGCCTGTAGAAGCAGGGCGGGTTCCTGACCGGCTTCGGCGAGAGCGAGGATCTCCTTCCCGACTCAGAACCGCCGCGTCGACATCGCCCCCTACGCTGTGGTACCGCGACAAGCCCGACAAGCGCGGTAAACAACGCCGCCCTGTCTTCCAGCCGGCGGGCAAGCGCGCACGTCTGCTCATAGGCGAGCCCGATTTCGGGGGCAGCGTAGCCGTAGACGACGGTCGTCGGCACCGTCAGGGCAATCTGCAGATCGAGCTGCCGTTGGCTGGCGCTCGGGCGTCTCGGGCAGCGAGTGCGGAGGATTTCCAGCCCCCGGCGGTAAGTACCCGATGGCCTCCTGGTTGGCCGACTGCCGCTCGGCCTGCCGGCCGGCCTGAAGCAGGTACGTCGACGGCCTTGTCCGCCAGACCTGCGTCCAGTTGGCGGGCCTGCTCGAAGTGGTTGGCCAGCTCCACCGGCCCGGAGCTTCCGTCTCGACCCCAGCCATCGCTCCATCGCCAGCCCGACCTTCCCGTGGAGGTAGCAGCGGCGGTGGCGCGGAATGGCCCCGTAAACCACTTCCTGTATCTTGTGATGCGTGAATGCGTAGTCGGCGCTGCGCGCCCTGGAGCCTTCGACGACTAAGCCGGCTGGCGGAGCAGTTCGTCCAGTGCGGCCAGTGTCGCTTCTTCGCCCTGGCCCCATGCCCGGTTCAGCAGCGTCGAAATCGAACTCCCGGCCGGCGCACTGCGGCCACCTCGGAGCGCCATCCTGCGTCATCCTCGCTCAGCCGGCCTACGCGCGCCGCTGATGGTTTCGCTGACGCTCGGCGGGCAGCGGGAGCCGCTGGCGCCCCAGTGCTGCATAGTCGCCGCGCCACGCGCCTCGTCTTCGATCCGGAGGCTCCCCTGGCTCGAAGAGCGCGCTTGAGGGTTTGGATCAGGTAGAACGGGTTGCCCTCGGTTTCCTCGTAAAGTCGCTGTGCCAGCGGCCTCGCCAGTTCTCCGGCGGCGCCCGACATCCGCTCGACCAGCGCGGCGACCACCGGCGGGGAGCAGCGGGACAGCTGCAGGCGCCGAGCCATCCCTTCGCGCTCGCAGCCGGCGGCCCAGCGTTGCCAGCGGGTGGGCCGGGCGGGACGGCCTCACTGCGGCAGCGTGCCGAGGATCAGCAACGGCTGCCGCGGCGACGTCGCGGGCCAGGTAGTGCAGCAGCTGGAGCGTGGAATCCGTCGCCCAGTGCAGGTCTTCGAGGATCAGCAGCAGCGGCTGCTGCGCATGCCAGCCGTGCGCCAGGAACCGTGCGACACCCTCGAAAAGCCGCTCCTGAGCTCTGGCCGCCGACGTCGGGCACGGCGCCGGGCGTCCGGCAAGCCCCGACCCGAGTCGACGATGCCGGGCGCCAGCCGCGCCAACCTCGGCGCATGACCCAGGCGGGGCAGGCTGCCGCCGCGAGCTGCCGCTCCGGGCCGAGGCAGCGGTTCCAAGCGCTTCGGCGACCGGCTGGTAGGGCAGCAGCCGTTCGAACTCGTAGCAGCGGCCTTCCAGGACGCGCACGCCCTGCCAGCGCAACCGCTCGCCAAACTTCTGACCAGGCGCGTCTTGCCGACGCCGGCCTCGCCGCTTACCAGCAGGAGAGCTGCAATCGCCCCGGAGAGCGGCCTGCCAGGCGCTCGGCCAGGAACGCCATCTCCTCCTCACGACCAACCAGCGGCGCCTGCCCGAGGGCATCGAGCGGGTCGCGGAGCAGCTTCGCGGGGTTGGACCCGAACGGGCAGCGGGCGGAGGGCGCTCCGTGGCCTCGCATGTCAGCCGGCCTTCCAGGATTGCCTGGCGCAGCGACTGCGTCTCGGGCATGGGTGCGACACCCAGTTCGGCCTCCAGGGCCTGCCTGCAGCGTTCGTACTGGCTCAAGGCTTCGCGGCGCTGTCCGAGCCGGCAGTAGGCGGCCATGGCCGAGCGGTAGGCATCTTCGGCCGAGGATCCCGTCGAGCAGGCGGAAGGCGCCCGCCAAGACCGCGGCATAATCGCCCGCGGCCTCATTGGCTCGCATCAGTCGTGCGACCGCGTCGCAGAACTGGCTTTCGAGCCTGTAGCGCTCGCCGAGGACCCAGTCGTCGTAGAAACCGTCGAGGAAGTCGCCGCGGTACAACGCTACGGCTTGTTGGAGGATGGTGAGGGGAGCGGGGCGCGCGCGGAGCAGTTCTTCGAATTCGGCCACGTCGAGCCAGAGACGACTTGACGTGGCGAACCGGATGTACGAGGCATCGGCAAGGATGAAGTCATCGCCCGGCATACAGCGGCGAATCTGCCACAGGGCAGTGGCAAGGGAACGGCGGGCGTTGTGGTCGGGGCGGTCGCCCCAAAAGAGCGCGGCGAGGTGGTCGCGGTGGTGGGGCCGGCTGCGATTCATGACCAGATAGGCGAGAAGCGACTGCGCCTTCAGCGTCGCAGGTAGGGGCAGATCGCGGCTGGAAGTCCCGGGCGCGTCTCGACAGCTGAGGCTGAGCCTACCCAGACAATGAACCAGCAGTTCCGGCGCCATTCGAGGCCCGACACGCCTTGCCGTGACCGTGTGAGTGGGACAGAGGGAAAGGACTCGCCTCGCGCTGCCACGAGCATCTCACGACGGCTTTGGGCAAGAGACCGCGTCTTCAATGGCATTATCGCGCAGGGATGCGCCTCTGGCAACGTGCCCCCCGCGTTTAGGGAACCGGTGAGTGCGGAAGACGGATTTGGGTTGACACCCGTTCGCGCGGCGCGGTATAATCGCGGCGCTTAGCTGCGCGATTTGTGCAGCCTGGATGGTCTGTTTGTCCCCCGGTCGCGTCACGCGAGCGCTCGCACCCCCTTCGGTCTGTAGCGGCTCGCGTGATTCGCGTTGAATGGTCGTAAGTTGGGAAAAGGAGTGTGAGCATGGCTGCCGGCTTGGATGCGTTCGGCTCCCGGGCCCTGCTGGAGGGCACGAGTGAGCCAGTCTACCTCTATCGCCTCGACGTACTCGAGAAGCAGGGCCTCGGCGCTGTCTCTCGCCTGCCTTTCTCGATCAAGATCCTGCTGGAGGCGCTGCTGCGCCAGGTCGACGGCTTTGCGGTGACCGCAGCAGGACGTGGCGCGGCTGGCAGGGTGGAAGGCTGAAAGCCCGGCGCAGGTCGAACTGCCCTTCAAGCCCGCCCGGGTGATCCTCCAGGACTTTACCGGCGTGCCCGCGGTGGTGGACCTGGCCGCGATGCGGTCGGCGATGGTGCGGATGGGGGCGGACGCGAAGCGCGTCAACCCGCTGATCCCGGTCGACCTGGTGATCGACCACTCCGTGCAGGTGGACCAGTTCGGCTCGCGCTATGCGCTGTACTACAACGCGGAGCGCGAGTTCGAGCGCAACCGCGAGCGGTACGAGTTCCTGAAGTGGGGACAGAAGGCCTTCGACAATTTCCGGGTGGTGCCGCCGGCGACGGGCATCGTGCACCAGGTCAATCTGGAATACCTGGCGCAGGTCGTCCAGCGACGGGCCGGAACGGCGACACCGTGGCCTACCCGGACAGCCTCGTCGGCACGGACAGCCACACGACGATGATCAACGGGCTGGGGGTGCTCGGCTGGGGCGTGGGCGGGATCGAGGCGGAGGCGGTGATGCTGGGGCAGCCGATCTACATGCTGACCCCGCAGGTGATCGGGTTCAAGCTGACCGGGCAACTGCCGGAGGGCGCGACCGCGACCGACCTGGTGCTGACCGTCACCCAGATGCTGCGGGCGAGGGGCGTGGTCGACAAGTTCGTCGAGTTCTACGGTCCCGGCCTGTCGCGGCTGAGCCTGCCCGACCGGGCGACGATCGGCAACATGGCGCCGGAATACGGCGCGACGATGGGCTTCTTCCCCGTCGACGACGAGACGCTGAGATACCTCGCGCTGACCGGCGCGGTCCGAAGAACTGGTGGACCTGGTCGAGCGCTACACCAAGGAGCAGGGGCTTTTCCGCACGGACGACACGCCGGACCCGGTCTACACGGATGCGCTGGGGCTGGACATGGGCACGGTCGTGCCGAGCATGGCCGGGCCGCGGCGGCCGCAGGACCGGGTGGTGCTGCAGGACGTGGGGGCGAGCTTCAAGAAGGCGCTGCCGGCGTATCGTGCCCGCGGCAGAATGCGTTCGGCAACGGCAGCGTGGTCATTGCGGCGATCACCTCGTGCACCAACACCTCGAACCCCGGCGTGATGGTGGCGGCGGGGCTGCTGGCGAAGAAGGCCGCGGAGCGGGGCTTGCAGGTCAAGCCGTGGGTGAAGACGAGCCTGGCGCCCGGGTCGAAGGTCGTGACCCGGTACTACGAAGAGGCCGGGCTGACGCCGTACCTGGACATGCTGGGCTTCCAGACGGTCGGGTACGGCTGCACGACGTGCATCGGCAACAGCGGGCCGCTGCCCGACGAGATCACCAAGCAGATCAACGAGAACGACCTGGCGGTGGCCGCGGTGCTCTCGGGCAACCGCAACTTCGAGGGCCGGGTACACCCCTTGGTGCGCGCGAACTACCTGGCCAGCCCGCCGCTGGTGGTGGCGTACGCGCTCGCCGGCACGGTCGACATCGACCTGACGCAGGAGCCGCTCGGGACGGGGAACGACGGCGAGCCGGTGTACCTGCGCGACGTCTGGCCGACCCAGGCGGAGGTGCGCGACTGCATCCGGGCGAGCCTGCACCCCGAGATGTTCCGCGAGCAGTACGGCAACGTGTTCACCGGCAACGAGATGTGGAACGCGGTGCCGGTGCCGGAGGCGGCCGCGTACGAATTCAATCCGGACAGCACGTATATTGCCGAGGCGCCGTACTTCATGAACATGGCTACGGAGCCGGGTCGCGCCGGTCGACATCGTGGGCGCGAAAGTGCTGGCCTACCTGGGCGACAGCGTGACCACGGACCACATCTCGCCGGCAGGCAATATCGCGAGCAAGAGCCCGGCGGGGCAGTACCTGATCGCGCGGGGGGTGCCGGAGATCGACTTCAACCAGTACGGCGCGCGGCGCGGGCACCACGAGGTGATGGTGCGCGGCACGTTTGCCAATATCCGCATCCGCAACAAGCTCTTGCCGGGCGTGGAGGGCGGCTACAGCGTCTACCAGCCCGATGGGGCAGGGGCGCAGCCGCTGTCGATCTACGACGCGGCCATGCGGTACCAAGAGGCGGGAACGCCGCTGATCATCCTGGCGGGCAAGGAGTACGGCACGGGGTCGAGCCGGGACTGGGCGGCGAAGGGACCGTACCTGCAGGGCGTCAAGGCAGTGATCGCGGAGAGCTTCGAGCGCATCCACCGCAGCAACCTGGTGGGCATGGGCGTTCTGCCGCTCGTGTTCCTGGCCGGCGAGAACGCGGAGAGCCTGGGCCTGACGGGGTTCGAGACGTTCGACATCGTCGGGCTGACGGGCGGCGAGATGAGCCCGAAGCAGCTGTTCACGGTGCGCGCGACCGATGCGGAGGGCGGGGTGAAGACGTTCAAGGTCCAGTCGCGGATCGACACGCCGGTGGAAGTGAACTATTACAAGAACGGCGGCATCCTGCAGACCGTGCTGCGGCAGATGCTGAAGGCGTGAGGCGCAACTACAGAACCTCCGAGGTTGCGTCACCAAGTGACGGGCGAGACCTCGGAGGTTTGTAGTCGGGGATGAGGTGACATAATGGCATACTCGAAGATCGTGGTCCCTGCGGAGGGCGAGCGGATGACGGTGCGTGAGGGCAAGCTGCACGTACCCGACAACCCGATCCTGCTGTGGATCGAGGGGGATGGCATCGGCCCGGACATCATGCGGGCATCGCTGCGGATCTGGAATGCGGCGGTGCAGAAGGCTTACGGCGGGCAGCGCAAGATCGCGTGGATGGAGATCTACGCGGGGGAGAAGGCGGCGGGCATCTTCGGCGGCGACTACTTCCCGGAGGAGAGCCTCCAGGCGATCCGCGACTTCCAGGTGGGCATCAAGGGGCCGCTGACGACGCCGGTTGGGGGCGGCTTCCGGAGCCTGAACGTGGCGCTGCGGCAGGAACTCGACCTGTACGCGTGCGTGCGGCCGGTGAAGTGGTATCCGGGCGTGCCGAGCCCGCTGCGGCATCCCGAGCTGGTGGATATCGTGGTCTTTCGGGAGAACACGGAAGACGTGTACGCCGGGGTGGAATACAAGGCGGGCTCGCCGGAAGCGAAGAAGGTGGAGCGCTTCCTGAAAGAGGAGATGGGCGCGAAGTTCTGGCCCAACTCGGGCATCGGCATCAAGCCGATGAGCGAGTTTGCGTCCAAGCGCCTGATCCGCAAGGCGTTCGAGTATGCCGTCAACAAGCGGAAGCGGACGGTGACGCTGGTACACAAGGGGAACATCCAGAAGTTCACCGAGGGCGCGTTCATGCAGTGGGGCTATGAGCTGGCGCGCGAGGAGTTCGGCGACGTCACGATCACCGAGCAGCAGCTGTGGGATGATTTCGGCGGGAAGCAGCCGGCGGACAAGATCCTCGTCAAGGACCGGATCGCGGACATCATGTTCCAGCAGATGCTGCTGCGGCCGGCCGAGTACGACGTGGTGGCGACGCCCAATCTGAACGGCGACTACCTGAGCGACGCGGTGGCGGCCGAAGTGGGCGGCGTGGGCATTGCGCCGGGCGCGAACATCGGCGACACGATGGCGATGTTCGAGGCGACGCACGGGACCGCGCCGAAGTACACGAACCTGGACAAGATGAATCCGGGCAGCCTGCTGCTGTCGGGCGTGATGATGCTGGATTACATCGGGTGGGAAGAAGCGGCGGAGGCCGTGGCGGAAGCCTACACGAAGACCGTGGCGGACAGGATCGTCACGTATGACTTCGCGCGGCAGATGGAGGGCGCGACGGAGGTGAAGACGTCGGAGTTCGCGTCCGCGGTGATCGAGCGGCTGTAGGTCGGGGGATGTTCGCTGAACGAGACCTCCGAGGTTCTCGACACCGCGCATCGTTGGTGGCGCAACCTCGGAGGTCGTTTGTTGGAGACCTCGGAGGTCATTACCGGCGTTCGAGGGCGGTGAGGACGAGGAGGCCGACGAGGACGATGACGCCGAAGATGGCGTACATGGCCTGGCCGCCGACCGCCGCGATGAGGATGCCGCCCAATAGGCCGCCGAGCGCGGCGCCCACGCCCGTGGTCGCTGCGCCGAACAGCCCCTGTGCGCTGGCCTGCATGCCCGCGGGCGCGCGTTCGCTGGCGTAGGCCACCCCCGCGATCCAGTACATCGGAAACGTCAGCCCATTGACCAATTGCAGCAGCAGGACGGTCAGCGGGGCGGTGAACGCGGCATACATGAGCAGCCGGACGCCGGTGGCGGCGACGGCGAGGGTGAGCATGCCGCGGGCGCCGAGCCGCGCCAGGATGCGGTTGGCGAACAGCATGACCGGGAATCTCGGAGACCGTGCTGAGGGTGAGGGCCAGCCCGGCGAGCGTCGTCCCCATGTTCAGCTCGTCCAGGTACGCGAAGAGATAGGTGTTGACCGCGGCAAAACCCATGCCGGTGACGACCCCGACCAGCAAGAAGAAGACCCACGAGCGATCGTCGAGCAGCCGGCGCATGCCGAGCCAGACGGAGACGCGCTCGGTGCTGGAGGGGTACTGCAGCTGCAGGGCGACGAATAAGGTGACCAGCATCAGAAGCGCGTAGGTCCAGAAGGCCCAGGGGAGGCCGTGGGCCTCCACCAGCGCGCCGACGAGGGGCGCGGCGATGGCCCAGCCGAAGGTGCCGCCGACCCGCAGCCGGCCGTACATCTGGGGCCGGCCCTCCTGCGCGAGGACGTGCATGGTGGCGGCGTCGGACATGGGGACGACCGGCGCCATGCAGAAGGCGATGAGGGGCGAAACGAGCAGCGCGAGGGCGAACGTGGTGACCGCGGGCAGCGCGGCGACGAGGCCCGCCAGCCCGGCGATGGCGATGGCGACGAGGAGCCGGTGCGCGTGCCGGGCGTCGCCGAAGCCGGTCCACAGGGGCGCCGCGAGCAGGGTTACCAGCGGGGGGATGAACGTGAGGAGCCCGATCTGGGGGCCGCTGAAGCCCTGCGACTGCCAGTAGAGGACGACGTAAGGCGCGTAGGCGGAGAGCGCGGCGAAGTAGAGGAAGTAGAAGGCGAAGGGCCAGAAGCGGTTCTTCATCTCACACCAGGCTGACCGGCGCGGTACGTCGCCGCCGGTCGAGGGATTGTACGCCGGAACGTAAGGCGGGGCAAAGGTGGGTGGGTCTCCCTGTCCACCTCGTCCTCCTCAGGATGCTTTTCCTTCAACTCGTGCAGATCGCGCAGCAGATGCATCCAACACCGCTGATGTTGGCCCTCTATCAGGTTGTAGCCACCGTAGAAGTCGCTCACCAGTATGCCCCGGAAGCAGTCACCCAGCAAGCGCTTCACCACCCGATGGCCGCGACTGGCTTCATACTCGTAGTAGCGCACCGCCTCTTCCGTCAGTACGTAATCCAGATGTAACCATTTCGCCCATTCTCGCGCCAGCTTGTCTCGTCTTCATGTATCACCGTCTGCTAGCGCATCTGCGCCAGAGACCGCCTCCCTGCATTGCTGCGCACTCATGCTCAATTCTACGATCTCACCAACGCTGATTACTTTCATTCATCTCTCCAGTATCTCTACACTTACTCATCACAACTTAACTCTTGTAACCACCACACCCACCCAACATTGGTTGGACCTGGACGCCAGGTTGCAGTGCGCGTGAACGGTCATGCTATAATGGCGGGGATTGTTTTACCGGGGACATCGCCCTATTCGCTGCAGATCATGAGGCCTTATCGTTGAGTCAAGCGCAGTTTATGCCGGCAAAGGCGCCGCAAATATCCTCACTGCCCCGCGGCATCGAGCTGCGGACAATCGAATCCCTCCCTCCGGCCGAGCGCGGCCTGCCGCGCGGCGGTCCTGTTGTCGACCCCGCCCATCCGGACCTTGTCACCTTCTGCCTGACCGCGCCGTTCAAGCCTGCCGTCGCGCTGGTCGGCGACTTCAACGGTTGGAATCCGTCCAGCCACCCGATGCAGACCGACGGCCGGGGGTTCTTCTGGCTCACCGTCCGCTTGACCGGCCCCACGCACTACCGTTTCGCGGTGACGATGGATGGCAGCGGCAAGCAGGTGACGGTTGCCGACCCGTACGCGCGCGAAATCCGGTGGGACTCGGCCGGGCCCGAAGGCGTACTTCGCCGGGGAGAAGGCTTATGCCTGGCGCGACCGCGGGCCGGCCGGCGGGGCGTGGCAGAGGCCGCCGCTGCGGGAGCTGACGATCTACGAGCTTTGCGTGCGCGACTTCAACGGGCAGAAGAGCGGCAACCGGGCGCAGTTCGGTCGCTTTCGCGACGTGAAGGCCCGGCTCGATCACCTCGCGGAGTTGGGCGTCAACGCAATCGAGCTGATGCCCATTACCGAGTTCCCCGGCGAGAGCTCGTGGGGGTACAATCCCGTCTTCTACATGGCGCCTAAGTGGACCTACGGCCGGCCCGACGAGTTCAAGGTGCTGGTGGACGAGGCGCACGCGCGCGGGATCGCCGTGATCCTGGACATGGTCTTCAACCACGCCTGGCCCGACCAGCCCTATTACAAGATGTACCCACCGCTGTTTGGGCCGAAGGGCGAGATGCTGGAAGACCTGAACCCCTACTTCCACCACCATCACAACAGCCACGCGAATGCGTGGGGCGGCCTCGACTGGGAGCACTCGTCGCGCTTACACCGTGGATTACATGCAGGACATCGTCCGCTTCTGGCTGCAGGAGTACCACGTCGACGGGTTCCGGTTCGACTGGCTGGGCGGCGTGGAGTACGATCCGTTCCAGCCGCAGAAGGACGGCTTCGACCCCTTCTCGGGCATCGCGCCGATTGCGCGGGCGGCGCGCGAGACCTGCCCCGACTGCTACCTGATCGGCGAATACTGGCCGATCCACGGCACGAACCCGGCAAAGACGGCTGCGAAGCTGGTGCGGGAGACGGAGATCGACGCGGTGTGGAACGGCGCTTTCCACCACGGGATGGAGAACTGCCTGTTCCAGACCTGGCAGTGGGAAATGCAGGACATGCCGGCGGTGCTCGGGGGCTTCCAGAGCCAGGGTTTTCGCTCGGCAGACCAGGTTGTTAACTACGTTTGCTGCCACGACGAGCGCCGCCCGGAATACGAAATCCCGCGCTGGCGCGACGTACATCAAGCTGGGGAACAACGGGCGGCAGCGAGCGAAGGAAGCGGCAGTGGACGGGGCCGACGAAGCCCTCACGCGCTGGGAACTGGCGCTGCAGAAGGCGCGGCTGGGGCTGGCGGTGCTGTTCACCTCGCCGGGCGTGCCGATGCTGCTGGCGGGCCAGGAATTCGGCGACGACTGCCCGCGCACGATCGACTTCTGGCCGCTGGACTGGGGCAAGCTCGAACTGCCCCAGGGCCGGCGACAGCTCGAGTTCATCGCAGCGGCTCGTCCAGCTGCGGCGGGAGCATCCCGCGCTGCGATCGGACTGCGTGGAGTATTACTGGGACGACTTCAAGCGGTACAAGGTGGTCCGGTACAAGCGCTGGGACCCGGCCGGGGACGATGTGGTGGTCGTTGCGGCGAACTTCGACAACGTCGCGGAGAAGGTGGGCCTGGGCTTCCCGACCGACGGTTGGTGGCGGAACGCATTGACGGGTACGCGGCACCTGATCAAGGGGCACTGGCGGGACTTCACCGTTCCCGCCTGGACCGCGCTGGTCATGATTCCGGTGCGGTAGGAGCGGCGCAGCGCATTGGGCGTTTGACGGCCGCGTCATGAGCGTTTATAATTCGCCGGTTACTCCATCCTATTCCTCGTCCCAAGGAGGCGATCTGGATGTCGGAAGAAACCCTGGGGAGCGCTGATTCTCTCGGCGGCGACGTTGATCGCAGGAAGTTCCTCTCTGGCATTATTGGCGTGGTCGCCGGCACCGTTGCGACGGTGGTGGGCATTCCCGCCATTGGCTATCTTGTCTCCCCGGGCCTAAAGAAGCAGAACGAAGACCAGTGGATCACCCTTGGCCCCATGAGCGGGCTCACACCGAACGTGCCGAAGGGGTATCCTTACTCCACCAGGTCGAAGGACGGGTGGGTCGAGTCCACACAGAGCGGCGTCGCGTACGCGGTGACGCACGACGGCGAGACCGTGAGAGTGTTCTCCAACGTCTGCACGCACCTCAGCTGCCGGGTCACCTGGCAAGAGGAGAAGAACGGTTTCTTCTGCCCGTGCCATGACGGCCTGTTCGACGTCGACGGCTTAGTCGTCGCCGGCCCGCCACCCCGGCCGCTTGACCAGTTTCAGTCGAAAATCGAGAACGGCCAGATTATGATCCTGCTGGAGGCGTAACGGTGGCCCAGACACCTCTCCACGACAGCCTTGGCCGTGACGAGGCGCCTCGAAGTCGCGGCCGTGCGGTATTCGACTGGCTCGACGAGCGCGCCGGCCTGACGACCATCTGGAAGACGGTCTTCGCCCGGGCCGTCCCCGAGACGAACTGGTTCTATACGCTTGGCAGCGCGAGCACGGTCCTCGCGTTGCTGCAGGTGGTCACGGGCATGCTGCTGACCATTTACTACGTGCCGTCCCCCGATCACGCGTACGAGAGCATCCAGTACATCATGCAGGAGGTCACGTTCGGCTGGCTGATCCGCGGGATGCACCACTGGGGCGCGACGCTGATGGTGCTCGTCGTGTTCCTGCACATGCTCAAATGCTTCTTCGTCGGCGCGTACAAATGGCCGCGCGAGCTGACGTGGATCACCGGCGGGCTGCTCCTACTGGTTACGATGCTGCTCGGCTTCTCGGGTTACCTGCTGCCCTGGAACCAGAAGGCGTACTGGGCGACATCCGTAGGGACCGCTATCATCGGGGCGGTCCCGGTCGTGGGGGAGACGCTGATGGAGATTGCCCGGGGCGGCAAGGCCATCGGCGCGGTCACGCTTGCCCGCTTCTACGGCCTGCACATCTGGTGGATGCCGATCATGCTGCTCGGCCTGATCGGCGTACACATGTACCTCATCATCCGGATCGGCATCACCGCACCGCCCGAGCGGGACGAGTAGGGACGCGGGGGGTGTTTTTGGAACGCGAAGGCTCGAAGGTTGGCGAAGGGCGCGAAGCACGAAGCGCGAAGCGCGCGAAGGTGATCTGCAGACGAAGGACGTTTCGATGAACGACGCTGAGAAGCAGGAACTACCTCAAGCACTACAAAGAAAAAAAGGCTGAGGGCGAGCTGTTTTTCCCGCATTCGATCGCGAAGGACGCGGTCGTCTCGCTGCTCATCTTCATCGTGCTGATCTCCCTGGCGGTCTTCGTGGGCGTCCCGAACGAGCCGCCGGCGAACCCGGCCGACAGCTCGTATATCCCGCGGCCCGAGTGGTATTTCCTCTGGATGTTCCAGATGCTCAAATACTTCCCCGGCCAGCTGGAAGGGGTCGGCGATTGTCGGGCTAGGGCTTGTTGTTGGGCGTGGGGCTGTTCGGGCTGCCGTTCTTCGACAAGGGTCCCAAGCGGCATCCGCGGAACCGGCCCATCGCGACGATCGCGATGCTGGCGATTGTTGCGGGCATGATCTTCCTGACGATCCAGGCGGTGGTGACCACCCCGCCGCAGGCCGAAGCCGCGAACGTGGGCGGCGACAAGCAGGCGCGCATCGAGGCGGGCGGCAAGCTCTACGAGGACAACTGCGCGAAATGCCACGGGGAGAACGGCGAAGGCGGCGAACTGCCCGACCAACCGGGCGAGTTTACCAACCCGCTCAACGACGAGGCTTTCCTGATCACGCATACGGAACCGGCGCCGGACTCCATCTTCAACGTGATCAACTACGGATGGGAGTCGCTCGGCATGCCGCCCTTCGGGCTGGCGAATGGCGGCGGGCTGACCGACCCGGAAATCCGGGCGATCGTCGACTTCATCTCGGCGTGGTACACCCCGCCGGATGCTGAGGCGAGCGGCGAAGGCGGCGCAGCGGTGGTCGATCCGAACACGATCGAGACGGTCAGCTTCAAAGACCATGTCAAGCCGATCTTCGACAAGCGATGCCTGAGCTGTCACGGAGCCCGCGCAAAGGGCGGCTACAAGGTGACCGATTACACCGCGGTGATGAACTCGGGCGATAATGCGCCGGTCATCATCGCGGGCGATGCGGCGAACAGCATCCTGGCGCAAATGCTGAACGGCATCAAGACGCCTGCGGGGGGCCAGATGCCGCCGAGCCGGCCGCTGCCGCAGCCGCAGATCCAGTTGATCGAGAAGTGGATCAACCAGGGGGCTCAGAACAACTAGGAGCGGAGCAGAAACCAGGTTCCTGCGCCAGCTCGCTGGCGTTGAGAAACCTGGTTTCTCAAAGCCTTTCGAATGAGGATCACATGAGCAAAGTAGCGCGAGTGCCCTTACCGACCGCCCTGTCGTATCGGGGCGGCCTCCCGATGCTGGCGTGGCTGCTCCACCGCATCAGCGGCATCGGCATTGTCTTTTTCGTGTCGATGCACGTGATCGCGGCTTTCCTGCTGTACGCGGTGCCGGGCGGCTTCACGAACGCGGTCGCGGCCGCGCTGACGGACTTTTACGAATCCTTGCCGATGCAGGTCTTCATGTTGTTCGCCGTGTTGTACCACGCGATTAACGGCATGCGAATCGTGATACTCGATATGTTCCCGCGGCTGTGGGAGTTCAACCGGGAGGCCATGTGGGTGCAATGGGCGCTGTTCCTGCCCATGTTCCTGCTGCCGGCCGCGCTGATGATCATGGGCGTGCAGCTCTAGGAGGCCGACGATGACGACAGCATCCGCTCGCGTGGTCCGAGGCCGCTCAGGCAGCCGGTTCGAGACCTTCATGTGGTTCTTCACGCGCGTCTCGGGGATCCTCTTCCTGCTGATGGGCGCGTTCAACCTCGTGTATGCGAACCTGACCCGGAGCACGGGAACGCTGGACGTGGGCTCGCAGATGCGGTGGGCGTTCTTCCCGATCTCGTTCCACATCACGGCGTCGGGCGTCGAGACGACCGAGTTCCAAAACCCATTCTGGGAGATATGGAGCTTCCTGCTCTTCATCGTGGCGGCGACGCACGGGTATAACGGTATTCGGGTCATCCTGGGCGACTACGTGCGCGGCCCGCTGCTGCTGCGCTGGCTGAAGGCGCTGCTGTTTGCGATCTGGTTGTTTTTGATCGGGGCTGGCGCGTACCTGGTGTTTGTGTTTGCGACGCAGTAGGGGTCGGTCTCGGACTGACCTCGTTGGTGTGAGTTGGACGGTTCAAATCGCTTCCCTGAAAGGAGCGGGTTTCTGATATGTTGCATCGATTTGACGTGATCGTGGTTGGTGCGGGCGGCGCGGGGTTGATGGCAGCGCTATATGCGTCGCGGGGGGCGAAGACGGCGGTCATCAGCAAGCTTTACCCCACGCGCTCGCACACGGGGGCCGCGCAGGGCGGCATTGGGGCGGCGCTCGGCAACGTTGAGGAAGACCACGCCGAGTGGCACATCTACGACACCATCAAGGGCTCCGACTTTCTCGCGGACCAGGACTCGGTCGAGATCCTGTGCGAAGAGGCCATTACGATGGTGTACGACCTGGAGCACATGGGGCTGCCGTTTGACCGGACGCCGGACGGCCGCATCCAGCAGCGCCAGTTTGGCGGCCACACGAATAACGTCACCAAGCAGCCGGTGCGCCGGGCCTGCCATGCGGCGGACCGCACGGGCCACATGATCCTGCAGACGTGCTACCAGCAGTGTATCAAGAACAATGTGACGTTCTACGATGAGTACCAGGTGCTCGACCTGCTGGTGAACGACGAGGGTCACGTGGCTGGGGTCGTCGCGATCCACATCGACACGGGCACGTTGCACACGTTCCACGCGAAGGCCACCATCTTTGCGACGGGTGGGTTTGGGCGCATCTGGAAGATCACCTCGAACGCGTATGCGCTGACCGGAGACGGCTGCGCGGTGGCCTACCGCCGCGGCATCCCGCTGGAGGACATGGAGTTCTACCAGTTCCATCCCACGGGCATCCTGGGGCTCGGCATCCTGCTGACCGAGGGCGTGCGCGGGGAGGGCGGGGTGCTGATCAACGGCGAGGGCGAGCGCTTCATGCCGAACTACGCGCCGACCGTGAAGGACCTGGCGTCGCGCGACGTGGTGTCGCGGGCCATCTACCGGGAGGTGCAGGCGGGCCGCGGGGTGAACGGCCAGGACTACGTGCTCCTCGACGTGCGGCCCGAGACGGTCAACAAGTACTTCGAGGCGGATGGGATCAAGAACCCGGACGGGACGCCCCGCCGCATCACGGCCGACATGATCCGCAAGAAGCTGCCCGACATCTCGGACTTCTGCCTGACGTACCTGCAGCTGGACCCGGTCAAGGCGCCGCTCCCGATCCAGCCCACCGCGCACTACGCGATGGGCGGCATCCCGACGAACAACGACGGGCAAGTGGTGGTCGACGCCGAGAATACGCCGATCCCGGGGTTCTTCGCGGCGGGGGAGTGTGCGTGCGTCTCCGTACACGGGGCGAACCGTCTGGGCACGAACTCGCTGGTCGACATCCTGGTTTTCGGCCGCCGTGCAGGCATCACTGCGGCAGCGTACGCGCAGGAAGCCGAGTTCCCGGCCTTGCCGGCGGACCCGGAGGGCGCGGCTGCGGCGGAGCTGGAACGCATCCGGCATTCGGACGGGGGCGAGGTGGCCGGGCAGATCCGCAAAGATCTGCGGACGATGATGATGGCCCAGGTGGGGGTGTTCAGGACGGAGGAACTGCTGACGGGCGCGATCGTGCAGCTCAAGGAACTGAAGGACCGGTGGCGCCGGGTGACCATCATGGACAAGGGCATGCGCTGGAACACCGAGCTGCTGGAGGCCTGGGAGCTGGGGTGCCTGATCGACCTGGCATTCGTCACCGCGGTGGCTGCCCTGGATCGCACCGAGAGCCGCGGGGGGCACTACCGGGAGGACTTCCCGGAGCGCGACGACGAGCACTGGCTGAAGCACTCGCTGGCGTACGAGCTGCCCGAGGGCGGCGTGCGAATGGCCAGCAAACCTGTGCGGTTGGGCCGCTATGCGCCCGCCAAGCGTGTGTACTAAGCGAGGGCGACGATGAACGTAAAGGTCAAGGTTCGACGCTTTAACCCGGAAAAGGACCGCCGGCCCTACTGGTCGGAGTTCAAAGTCGAGGCACAGGAGATGGACCGGGTGCTCGACCTCCTGCAGTCGATCAAGGAGAACCAGGACGGCACGGTGACGTACCGGCGCTCCTGCGCGCACGGCGTGTGTGGGTCGGACGCGATGGTGATCAACGGGCGAAACAGGCTGGCGTGCAAGATGCTGGTGAAGGATGTGGGCCACAGCATCGTAGTCGAGCCGCTGCGGGGGCTGCCGGTGATCAAGGACCTGGTGGTCGACATGGAGCCGTTCTGGCGGCAGTACAAGTCGATCAAGCCGTTCCTGATCAACGAGGAAGACCCGCCGTACACCGAGCGGCTGCAGAGCCCCGAAGCGCGCGCCCGGTTTGACGACACGACCAAGTGCATCCTGTGCGCGGCGTGCACGACTTCGTGTCCCGAGCTTCTGGGCGGACGGCAGCTATGTGGGACCTGCCGCCATCGTCCAGGCGCACCGCTGGATTTTCGACGATCGGGACGAGGGCGCGCAGGTCCGGCTGGCCATCCTCGCCGAGCCGAACGGCGTCTGGAAATGCCGCACGATCTTCAACTGCACGGAAGCGTGCCCGCGGGACATCGAGATCACGAAGGCGATCCGGGAAGTGACGCAAGCGATCGTCACCGGCGAAGTGAAGTAGCACGCGACCGGCTGAGGTGAAGTTCAGAAACCAGGTTTCTCGCCGAAACCTGGTTTCTCTATTTTTCTGCATACACTTTTGCGTTTGTCCCTTTATGCACATTGACACGCCATTTGATGTGTGATATGATTTACAAAGCAAGGGGCAGGGCGGCCCATCGGAGGAGGTCATATGCCGCATCAGAGCGACATCGTTGTCATCGAAACATCCAACCCGGTCCTCCGGGACTGCGCGGCCACCACCCGGGCCGCGCTTCTCGAGAAGGGACGCATCGAGCGTTTTCAGAACGACAAGGTCATTTTCGAGGATGGGCAGCCCGCGGGCGTCGTCCTCTTTCCCCTGAACGGGACGCTGCAGATGGCAAAGGCCACCGCCCGAGGCCGGCGCCAGATCTTCTGCGACCCGACGTCCGCTTCGTGCGGCGGCGTGTGCATGCTGACCTTCGGGCCGCACGCGCTGGCGGAAGTCCACGGGCTTGACGACGGCGAAGTCCTCGTCCTGAAGCGAGGCGATTTCGAGGACCTGATCCACGAGGACCGCGGTGTTGTGCCGGGCGGCGTGGCACAGCGCGGCGAGTTGCATGGCCCACCTGAGCGGCCTCGTGACGCAGCTTTCGTTCAACAAGGTTGCCGAACGGGTGGTCCTGGCCCTGCTCGACAACACCGAGAAGGACGGCGACCTGGTGCGCCTGACGCAGGCCGACCTGGCTGCCGAAGTCGGCACGACGCGCGAGGTGGTCGCCCGCTGCCTGGCCGGGCTGCAAGCGGACGGCCTGATCCGCCTGGGCCGGGCGCGCATCACGGTGCTCAGCCGGGAAGGCCTCGAGCGCAGCCTGTAGTCCCCCACGAGCGCTCGGCTTCCGAGGCCGCCTCCTGACGCAGTCAGGCGCGGCCCCGGAAGCTTTTTTGTGTCCCGTGATATAATGGCGCGTACTGGACCGAGAGAAGAGGACGATGGACCAACAACTCATTCGCAACTTCTGCATTATCGCCCACATCGATCACGGCAAATCCACCTTAGCCGACCGGCTGCTCCAGATTACGGGGACGATCAACGAGCGCGACATGGTCGCCCAGGTGCTCGATACGATGGACCTCGAGCGCGAGAAGGGCGTGACGATCAAGGCGTCGGCGGTACGCATGACCTACCAGGCGAACGACGGGCGGGAATACGAGCTGAACCTGATCGACACGCCCGGCCACGTCGATTTTGCGTACGAGGTGAGCCGCGCGCTGCAGGCTTGCGAGGGTGCGGTGCTGGTGGTCGACGCCTCACAGGGGGTGGAAGCCCAGACGCTCGCGAACCTGTACCTGGCGATGGAGAACGACCTGGAGATCATTCCGGTGGTGAACAAGATCGACCTGGTTTCGGCGCAACCGCAGGCGGTTGCAGAAGAAATCGAGGAGATCGTGGGCATACCGGCGGGGGCGGTGCTGCGAATCTCGGCCAAGGATGGCACCAACGTCAAGGCGGTGCTGGAGGCCGTCGTCCACCAGGTGCCGCCGCCCCGCGGTCAGCACGACCAGCCGCTGCGGGCGCTGATCTTCGACAGCCATTACGACGCGTACAAGGGCGCGGTGGCCTACGTGCGGGTGGTGGACGGGAGCATGCAGGCCGGGCAGGTGCTGCGGCTGATGTCGACGGGGATGACGCTGGAGCCTCTGGAGGTCGGCGTGTTCCGGCCCGACATGAAGCCGACGGGGAAACTCGAGGCCGGCGAGGTGGGCTACCTGGCGACGGGGCTGAAGAACGTGGCCGACGTGCGGGTGGGCGACACGCTGACGTGGCAACGCGAACCCGGCGCCGGCGCCGCTGCACGGCTACACGCCGATGAAGTCCATGGTCTTTGCGTCCGTCTACCCCTCGGACGCGGCCGACTACCTCAGCCTGCGCGATGCGCTGTCGAAGCTGCAGCTTAACGACGCGTCGCTGACCTACCAGCCTGAGACGAGCACGGCGCTGGGTTACGGGTTCCGGTGCGGGTTCCTCGGCCTCTTCCACATGGAGATCATCCAGGAGCGGCTCGAGCGCGAGTACGACCTCGACCTCGTGTTTACCGCGCCGAGCGTCGAGTACGAGGTGACGAAGACCGACGGGTCGGAGGTGGTGATCGACAGCCCGGTGGAGCTGCCCGATCCGACCGAGACGGCGGAAATCCGGGAGCCGTGGGTGCAGATCGACGTGTTCACGCCGACCGAGTTCATCGGGCAGGTGATGGACCTGGTGACCTCGCGCCGCGGCGAGTTCAAGGCGCAGGAGTACCTGGACCAGCGCCGGGTCCTGCTGAGCTACCACATCCCGCTGATCGAGATCCTGACGGATTTCTACAACGACCTGAAGGCGCGCACGCGGGGATACGCGAGCCTGGACTACCACATGGAGGGGTACCGGCCGGCCGACATGGTGCGGCTGGACGTGCTGGTGAACAAGGACCCGGTGGACGCGCTGAGCATGATCGTGCATCGCGACCAGGTGTATGCGAAGGGCATGAAGCTGGTCAGCAAGCTCAAGGACGTGATCCCGCGCCAGCAGTTCGACGTGCCGATCCAGGCCGCGGTGGGGAACAAGATCGTGTCGCCGCGCCAACGTGAAGGCGGTGCGGAAGGACGTGCTGGCGAAGTGCTACGGCGGCGACATCACCCGGAAGCGCAAGCTTCTCGAAAAGCAGAAGGCCGGCAAGAAGCGGATGAAGATGATCGGCAACGTCGAAATCCCGCAGGAAGCCTTCATGACGATCCTCAAGTTGGACGAGGACTAAGCTGCTAAGCCAACTTGCGAGCCTCGGCATCCGCCCGAAGAAAGGGCTGGGTCAGAACTTCCTCGTCGACCCAGCCCATCGCGCCCGCATCGTCGCCGCCGCGGACCTCAGCCCGGCGGACACCGTCCTCGAAGTCGGACCCGGCCCCGGCGTGCTCACCGAACTCATCGCGGAGCAGGCCGGCCGGGTAATCGCGGTCGAACTGGACGATCGCCTGATCCCCCTGTTGCAGAAGCGTTTCGCAAGCCAACCCCACGTAACGTTCGTTCACGCAGACATCCTCGAAGTCGACCCCGCCGCGCTTACGGGCGGCCAACCTTACAAGGTGGTCGCCAACCTGCCGTATTACATAACGTCAGCGGTCATCCGCCATCTGCTCGAGTCCCAGCCGCCGCCGGAGGTGCTGGTGCTCACGGTGCAGCGGGAGGTTGCCGAGCGGATGGTCGCCAGCCGCCGAACATGAGCCTGCTCGCGCTCGGCGTGCAGTTCTACTGCACGGGGAAGATCGTGGCGAGGATCCCGGCGGGCGCGTTCTATCCCGTGCCGAAGGTCGATTCGGCGGTGGTGCGGCTGGAGCGCCGGCCCGCGCCGGTGGACGAGGATGTGAGCGCGGAGGCGTTTTTCGAGGTGGCGCGGGCGGGGTTCAGCCAGCCGCGGAAGCAGCTGCGTAACTCGCTGGCCGCGGGAATGGGGATGGCGCCGTCGCAGGTCGAAGCGTGGCTGACGAGGGTGGGGATCGATCCGAAGCGGCGGGCGGAGACGCTGACGCTGGGGGAGTGGGCGCGGATGGCAAAGGGTGTGAACCGGGATTCGTGAACCACCAGTTCACACCCTTTCCGCGTACACACCCCTGTATTCCGGCGGCATCTCGCGGGCGATGGCGGTCATGATTTGCCGGGTGTATTGGTGCAGCTCGGCGGTGCGGGCGCGGGCGGCCTCGGGGGGGAGGACGATTGGCGGGCAGATGACGAGGTGGACCTCGGCGCGGCGGAACCTTGCCAGTGCGGGAAGCGCGTTCTCGTGGCCCCAGACGGCGATGGGCACGATGGGCGCGCCCGTGCGGCTGGCGAGGTAGGCTGCGCCGTCGTGGCCCTCCTGCAGCCCGGGCTTGCGGCTGCGGGTGCCTTCCGGCGCGACTGCCAACGATCCCCCGGCCTTGAGCACTTTCAACGACGCGGCCAGGGCCTCGCGGTCCGGCTCGCCGCGGGCCACGTAGATGATGTCGGTCACCATGTCCATGACGAGGCCGCCAAGCTTGCCTTTCCATTTGTCCGCGGCCAGGATGGTGGAGCGGCGGCGGATGGAGATGCCGACGAGCGGGATGTCGAACGCGTGGAGATGATTCGGGCAGACGATGACCGGGCCGGTCAGCGGCACGTTCTCAAAGCCGGATGCATCGATCCGGGCGAAGAGCCGGAAGACGCCCCATAGCACACGCTGGACCAGGCGGTAGAAGAAGTTCCGCGTCTCTTGCCAGGTACATGCGCTTCTCCTATGGCGTCGGCGTGGGCATGCGCCGGCCCAGCGCCTCCGCATGGAAGCTCGCCACCGGGCCCCCGGCGGGCGTCAGCTCGATCGTGAAGGTTGTCTGTCCTCCCTGGGGGATCACGTTGTGCTCGGGGACCGCGGGCGCATGCCGATCACCCGGCCGAGCGCGTCGTACAGCGTCACGGTGACGGTCACCTCGACCGCATCCTCTGGCCCGGTGTTCGCGATGCTGCCGGTGACGGTGTAGGTCGCGTACCGCTCGCCGGAGCCTTGCGCATCCCGCACTTCCAGGTCGAGGTAATAGGTCCCCACGTAGCCCTGCACGCCCTTCCACGGCAGCGCCTGGTAACTGGCGAATGGCTGCTGGGGCGGCGACGTGAAGCGAATGGCAAAGGGCGCCTTCTGCCCGGCTTGGAGCAGGTCGATGCCCACGTAAGCCTGTTCCTGCGCCAGAACCTCGCCCTTGTCGTCTAGCAGCGCGACGGTGACCCCCGCCTGCTCGAGCTCGGTGCCGGTCGAGTTCAGAATTTCGCCGAAGCACCAGAGTCCGCCGAGCGGCGAGTTGGAGAAGCTGAGGTTGGAGACGGTGAAGGGCATGGGCGTCGCTTCGGGGGTCGGCGTGCCGGCGGCTGCTTCCTCTGCTTCCTCCTCGACCGGGATGATCAGCTCCTGGCCGATCCGTAAAGAGCGGGGATCGGAGAGGCCGTTGGCATCCTGGATGCCCGCCACGCTCACGTCGAATTTCTGCGCGATCTTCATGAGGTTGTCGCCGGACGCAACGCGATAGATCACGGGCGTCGGCGTGATGGTGGGCGTGGCGGTGGGCGCGGGCGTGTAGGGCGCGGGCGTCGAGGTGGGGCGCAGGGTGGCGGCCGCGGTGATGGCGGGCCGCGTCGTCGGCGTGGCCGACGGTGTGGGGGTGATGCGCGTGATGACCTGCCCGCACCCGGCCAGCAGCAGGAGGCAGGCCAAGGCGAGCAGGGATAGGACGAATGATCGGCGTTCTTTTCAAGTGGCAGTCTCAGGATCGACGGGCGGCGGGCGGGAGCGCCGCCGCGTTCAGGGCAAGGACGTCAGAACTGGGACCGATTATAGCACACCCGGCGCGCGAAGCGCCCAGAATGGAAGACAGGACAGTTCCGAGAAGGAGCAGGCAACCCCCTTGGAGGTGACGGAACGCCGGCAATCGGTGGCTACGCGGAAGGCCGAGAGCGACCCAGCCAGCGGCGCACTGAGGCGGCGTAGTCCTGATACTCCCCGCCGAACTTGGCTGCGAGATACCTCTCCTCAGGCGTGATGAGGACAAAGTGGCAGGCCACCACGGCAGGCGCCAGAAGCACCAATACCCAGGGAAGATTGGCTACCAGTGCAAGGCCGGACAGAACGCACACCCCGCCGAGATACAGCGGATTTCTGGAGATCGAGAATGGGCCCGTGGTGATGAGTTTGCTGGTGGGGACTCCGGGATCGGTCGGCTGTCCCTGTCGCGCCAACTCCCGCCGCGCCAGGATCACGAGGCTCAAACCTGCGACGAGCAAAAGGCCTCCAGCGAGGACGAAGGCCAGGGTGAACGGACCGCGAGGGAGTGAGAGCGGGACGGCCAGCTGCAGGGCAAGCGCGATCAGGAAGGGTACGCCGAATACCACCTCGAATACCGCCCATCGCTTCGTATGTGCCGCTTCCATAGCCATTCTCGATTCCCGTTACGCTGCGTGCCTGTGTGATTGAAACGTCTAAGGCTTCGGCAGCGCACGACTCGCATCGAATGGGTCTTGCGGCAAGCGTTTTGTGCCGCCGACGAGCCTTGGGCGCAGGTGCGAGCGGAGCCTCGAGAGTGCCAGCCGGAACGTGCCGGCGACGAAGGGGCGCTTGGGCAGGGTCAGGATCAGCCGCACGATCTCGCCGAGCGTCGCGCGCTCGTCGAGGAAGCGGAAGATGCGCGGGCCGGGATTGCGGAGGAACATGGCCTCGAAGGTTGGCTTCAGGCACGCGGGGTTGGTCCGCATCACCTCGAGCATGACCTGGTCCAGGAAGCGGTAGCCCGAGCGGTTGACCGGCGGTATCATGAAGGGATGCCCGGATTCCATGAGCGAGGCGACGATGGCCGCACTGTCATTCTGGATGCGGGTGTAGGCGTAGCCGGTGGTGGCCTTGGCAAGCCCGCCCTGGATGCCGATCGCGAGGACGTCCGCGCCTACCCGCCGGGGGAACGGGTAGTCGGTCATCGGCGTAAGCCCGATTTCGTCGCCGACCACGGTGTAGTCGTCGATGCCCAGCACGGTGCGGATGTGCCGGTCGAGCAGGGCGTCGAAGTCGGCGAGATGCAGGCCGACGTACTCCACGAGCGCCGATCGAGGCGAAGTAGGGAGCACGTAGAAGAAGCGCATATCACCGGCCCCCCGGTCGTCGACTTGGGGCGTGCGGAAGTCAAAGATGGTGGCGGCGCCGACGTCGAAGCGGTCGACCGGCGTTTCGACGAACCAGCCCTTGAAATGCTGCTGCAGGTACAGGGTCGACCGCGGGTCGGGCCTGAACTTCTCGACGTTGAAGAGGCTGTCGAAGACCCACCCGCCGTGGAAGGCTGTGACGGGGGCGGGCCCGTGCCCGTCGGGGTCGACGTACACGATCGCACCGTCGGCCTGGTCTTCGATTCGCTTGACAGGGGCCTTGATCCAGGTGACGTTTGGGTGTTCGGCGAGCAGGCCGCGGATGTGGCGGTACCAGTCGTCGCCGCGTATCATGACATAACGCCAAGTACCGGTGGGCACGGCGTGCTCGCCCGACTCCGTGACGAAGCGCAGCGTGCGCCACTCGCGATGGACGACCGACTGGAACGGCGTGGGATGGTCGGTCCAGAAGGCCCACGTCCTGTCGTTCTGGTCCTTGTCGTCCCGATCGACGATGAGGATCGAGCGGTCGCGGAGGGGGCTGTGGATGAGTTGGTAGGCCAGGCTCAGCCCGGCGCAGCCGCCGCCGGCGATGATGATGTCGTAATGCTGCATGGGAGTTCTCCCGTCCAGTTATATCATACGCTGCGCCAGGCGCGAAGTTGCGGCGTCATTCCCAAGCGAGGAAGAGATGCCGCCGCGAGCGCTCCCGCCTCGTAAGCGGCCATCACGCCGTGCGCCTCCCCCATCCGGCATTCGCACAGAAACCGGTCCTCTTCCGTTTGATACGTGCCGCGCAGGGCTTCGATAATCGCCCGCTTGCGCCTCGCGTGTTCGTAGTCGTCCTCGGTGAAGTCCCACCAGCGATAGTGCAAGCCGTTCGCGCGCAGCGCGGCTGCGAGCGGGCCTGAGTCCGCCGGGAGCGTCTCTCGCGGGAATGTTTCGGCGGGGTGCCAGGGATCCGCGCCGTGAGAGTAGAAGATGCCCATGCGGCCGCCGGGCCGGAGCAACGCCTTCATCTGCCGAACCGTATCGGTGAGGTCGGTGAAGTAGAGTGAGTCGATCGCGATGAGGACGTCGAAGCTCGCTGGCTCGAAGAGGCAAGCCAGCGAGCTGATGTTGCCGGCGCACGAACGACAGGCGGTCCGCGCTTGAGTTGGGTGCGTTCCAGGCCGCTGGCGATCGCGGCCGGGATGAGGTCGAGGCCGGTGACACTTGCGCCGGTCCGGTCCGAGATGTATTCGGCCAGGCGGCCGTCGCCGCAGCCGATGTCGAGCGCTTTCTCACCCGCCTTCAACTGAACCGCGTCGAGGAGCGCCTCGACCTGGGCCATGCCGGCAAAGCCGTGCTGGCCGAGATCCAAGCCATAAAGCTGGCGGCAGAATTCCGAATAGGCGCGGCTGTGCGGCAACGCGTCATAGAAGTGCGTGTAGAAATCGTACGCGGGAAACTCAGCGGTATCGGGGGATGTCACGGGCTGCTCCTTGCTTTCGCTGCAGTTTCATACGCAGACGGGCGCGCCCGGTTTCGTCGCAGCGGAAGTGCGTTTGTGGGCCGCCCGCACTTGGATTACACTGTTTCCGTTGGCGTGTCGATCGTTGTGATGGAGTGAAAATGGCGAACGAGAACCTCTTTTCTGCCGAGGGCCTGGGTTTCGTGCGGGTGGCGGTTGTCAGCCCCGAACTGCGGGTGGCGGATGTTGCATTCAACACCGGGAAGATCGTCGAGGCGATGGCGGCGGCCGCGGGCCGGGGCGCCCGCCTCGCGCTGTTCCCCGAGCTGTGCATCACCGCATATTCGTGCGGCGACCTCTTCTTCCAGCCGCTGCTGCTCGAGCAGGCGCTGGCCGGGCTGGCAAGGGTGGCCGAAGCCGCGGAGAATTCCGGGATCGCAGTGGTCGTCGGGCTGCCGCTTGCGGTCGAAGGGAAGCTGTACAACGTGGCGGCCCTGGTTGCGGGCGGGAAGGTACACGGGTTCGTGCCGAAGAGCTTCCTGCCGAGCACGGGCGAGTTTTACGAGGAGCGGTGGTTCACCCCCGCCGCACGCTGCACCGCACAGCCGGTCAGGGTGGGCGGGCGTGGAAGCGCCGTTCGGGCCCGACCTGCTCTTCGTCGCGTCGAACCTGAACGGGCTGGTCCTGGGGATCGAAATCTGCGAGGACCTGTGGGCCGTCAGCCCGCCGAGTGGCGACCTGGCGCAGGCGGGGGCGACGGTGCTGTTGAACGGTTCGGCGAGCAACGAGCTGCTGGGGAAGGTGGAGTACCGCCGCGACCTGGTCCGGCAGCAGTCGGCGCGTTCGCTGGCCGCCTACCTGTACGCAGGCGCAGGGCCGGGCGAATCGACTACCGACCTGGTGTGGGCCGGGCACTCGATGATCGCCGAGAACGGCGCGATCCTGGCCGAGACGGAGCGGTTCAAGTTCGAGACCCAGATGGCCGTCGCGGACGTTGACGTCCACCGGTTGATGGGGGAGCGGCTGCGCAGCAACACGTATTCGGCGGCACAAGCCGTGCGCGAGTACCGCAAAGTGACGTTCGTTCTGCCTGAAGCGGTGGTCGAGAGTGCTTCCTTCCCACTGATCCGGCCGCTGCTGTCGCGGATGCCGTTTGTCCCGGCCGACCCCGAGCGCCGGGCAGAACACTGCCGGGAGATCTTCAACATCCAATCCATCGGGCTGGCGAAACGCCTGCGGCACACGGCGACCCAGCGGGTCACCATCGGCCTCTCGGGCGGGCTGGATTCGACGCTGGCGCTGCTCGTCACGGTGCGGGCGTTCGACATCGCCGGCCTGCCGCGCGAGGGGATCCAGGCCGTCACCATGCCGGGCTTCGGCACGACGATCCGGACGCGGGGCAATGCGGAGAAGCTGGCCGAGCAGCTGAAGGTTTCGTTCCGAACCATCCCCATCACCGATTCCGTGCGCCAGCATTTTCGCGATATCGGCCACGACGAGAACGTCCACGACGTCACCTACGAGAACGCGCAGGCCCGCGAGCGGACGCAGATCCTGATGGACCTGGCGAACGAGATCGGCGGGTTCGTGGTGGGGACGGGCGACCTTTCCGAACTGGCGCTGGGCTGGGCGACGTACAACGGCGACCACATGTCGATGTATCACGTCAATGCGGGCGTGCCGAAGACGCTCGTGCGCTACCTGGTGGACTGGGCCGCGGACGAGGAATTCCAGGGGGAGGCGGCCAGCGTCCTCCACGATATCAGCGCGACGCCGATCAGCCCCGAGCTGCTGCCCCTGGGCAAGGAGGGCGCGCTGGAGCAGAAGACGGAAGAGACGGTCGGCCCCTACGCGCTGCACGATTTCTTCCTGTACCATGCTATCCGCTACGGCTTCCCGCCGCGGAAGGTGTTCGTCCTCGCCCGGCAAGCTTTCGACGGCGAGTACGCGCCCGAGGTCATTTTGAAATGGCTGCGCACGTTCTACCGGCGCTTCTTCAGCCAGCAGTTCAAGCGTTCGGCGATGCCCGACGGCCCGAAGGTCGGCTCGGTGGCACTCTCGCCGCGGGGCGACTGGCGCATGCCGTCGGATGCAAGCCCGGCCGTGTGGCTGGCCGAGGTCGATGCGATCGAGAAGGCGATCGTCCCCTGAGCCAAGAGCGCCAGGAAGCGAAGAACTTCAGGTCACAATTAGATGTAGGACTTGCTGTTTGTTCGTTTCTTGGCGTCTCTGTCGTTAGGTCGTACAATACAGCGCGAATCCCTGCGCCGGATCAGTGATCATGCCGCTTCGTCTTCGGTGGCCCCGACCTGCGTGCGCGCAGCCTGCGTAACGCGCGGCCCGCGTATGCAGAGCCTGCGTACCCAGATCGTCACCTGGTCCTTCATTCCGACCGCGATTATTCTGCTTGCTGTCGCGCTCGTGGCGTTTTACGCCTATCAGCGCACCACGGCGGCCCTCGTTCTCCAGCAGAGCGAGGAATTGACGCGGCTTACGGCGAGCCAGTTTTCCACCAACTTCCGCGAGTATACCGACGTGCTGGACGGGGTCACTCGCAGCCTCAGCTACACCTGGTACGATCCGGCGCGCTGCGCGCCGCGCTGCGGGCATCGGCCAACCGGCTGGTCACCTTCGACGCCGGCGTGGTCGCGCTCGACAGCTACGGTCGCGTCCTCATCGCGCAGCCCGACCGTCCGGATTTGATAGGGCAGGACTGGTCAGACCGGCCGTTCTTCCGGGAGGCGCTGCGGGACCGGGGTCCGGCATTCAGCGACGTGACGGCGGACGGCGCAAATGGGAGCGAGGTCGTCCTGGTGGCGGTGCCCGTCACGAATGACCGGGGGGATATGCTCGGCGCGCTGGCGGGCATGTTCCGGGTCGGCCCGACCGCGACGAGCTCCCTGTACGGCAACATCATCCGCCTGCGGGCCGCCGAGGGCGTCAAGACGGTGCTGATGGATGGATTCGGCACCGCAATCTACCACTCGGACATCGATGAAGTGGGCCGGCCAGTGCAGACGCCGGTCGCGGCTTCGGGAGCATCCGCCGCGACCGGGGCCCAGCGGAATGAGAGCGAGGGCCGAGAGGTCGTCGTTAGCTATGCACCCGTGCCCGGCACCCCGTGGCGGCTCGTACGCGAGACCGACTGGACGGCACTCATGGAGCCAAGCCGGCCCTACCGCCAGTTCCTGATCTTCCTGCTCATTCTCGGGGTGCTCGTGCCCGCGGTCGTGGTGGCGCTGGGGGTCCGCCGGATCACGGAGCCGATCGACCGGCTGACTTACGCCGCGCAGGAAGTGGCCGGAGGAAAGTTCGGCCAGATGATTACGTCGGCTAACTCGATCGAGGTCGGGCGCCTGGTCGAGCAGTTCAACAGCATGTCGCGGCAGCTGTCGGAGAGCTACACCGATCTGCACGCAAAGAACGAGCAGCTCGAGCTGGTCATGGCGGGCGCGAACGACGGGATCTGGGATTGGGACCTCCGCAGCGACGAACTCTATCTGTCGCCGCGCTGGAAGTCGATGCTGGGGTATGAGGATGACGAGCTGCCGAACAGCGCGGACACCTGGCCCCGGCTCGTACACCCGGAAGACAGCGAGCGTTTCGGCGCGACCTTCAATGCGTACATGGCCGGCGAGGTGCCGAGCCTGCAGGCGGAGGCCCGACTGCGGCACAAGGACGGTTCGTACCGGTGGCTGCTGACGCGCGGGATCGCGCTGCGGGACGGCGCGGGAAAGCCGTTCCGGGTCGCAGGCTCCAACACCGACATCACGGAGCTAAAGCGCACGCAAGGCATCCAGCACGCGCAGAGCCGCCTGCTCGAAGGCGTTGCAGCTGGCGCGGAGCTGGAGGGCCGGCTGCGCGAGTTCCTGGTTGCCATCGAGGAGCACTGGCCGGGGCGCGGTGCGTCATCTGGCTGGTCGACGAGGACACCGGCGGGCTGGTTGCCGCGGCCTGCGGCGGCCTGCCGGCCGAGCTGGTCGGCATGCTGCAAGAGCTGCAGAAGAAAATGAACCTGGAGGCTCCCTCCGGCGTCGCCGTGCGGCAAAAGCGGCGACTCGTGATCGAGGATGTGAGCTCGGACCCTCGCTGGGACGCGTTCGAGGAGACGCGCACGTATGCGCTTGCCCACGAGCTGCGGGCAGCCTGGGCCGAGCCGATCATCAACTCGCAGGGCACCGCGCTGGGTTCTTTTTCGGTCTACTACGCCGAGCCCCACAAATCCAGCGAGGACGAGATCGAGCTCATCCAGTCTGTCGCGCACCTGGTCGGGGTGGCCGTCGAGGCCCGGCGAGCGGAGCAGGCGCTGCGTGCGAGCGAAGTCCGCTTCCGCTCGTTGTTCGAGAGCGCGGACGTTGGCATCGTGATCTCGGAACTGGACAGCGGATTGCTCGAAGCCAACCCGGCAATCACGCGCCTCCTCGGGTTGACCACCGAGGAACTGAGGACGCTACCGCACACGGCCTACGTCCATCCCGAGGACGCGGCGCTCCATGAAGACCTGGTGGAGGACCTGCACGCGGGCCGGCGGCAGCGTTACCAGATCGAGCGGCGTTATCTCCGCAAAGACGGCAGCGTGATGTGGGGCCGGCTGACGGTGACGCTGGCGCGGCGGCGGGACGGCAAGCCCATTTACCGCATCGCGATGCTCGAGGACATTACCGAGCAGAAGCAGGCGCAGGAAGAGCTCAACGCCGCGTATCGGGACCTGGAGCGGCGGGTGCGAGAGCGGACGCGCGCCCTGATTGCGTTGAATGCCGTCGCGTCGGTGGTCAGCCGGTCGCTGGCGGTGCGGGAGATCGCGCGGGATGCGCTGGTACTCAGCACGGAGGTGATCGGCTGCGACAGCGGCGCGGTCTACATCACGGCTGAGACGGGCGACCGGCTGGAGCTCGTGGCTTCGCGCAACCTGTCTGCCCGGTTTGTCGCGGCCGTCCAGACGCTGCCGACCCATATCATCCTGCCGAACACTCCCGAGAGCTGGGAGGCGCCCAGGCAGTGGCATCCGGCGAACCTGGACGATGGTCCGATCAAGGAAGCAGCCCTGGCCGAGGGGATCCAGTCGGTCGTCACGGTGCCCCTCGTGGCGAAGGACCGCCTGACGGGGAGCATGTCGCTGAGCTGCAGCCAGCCGCGCAGCTGGCGCCGGAGGAAGCCGGGCTGCTGATCGCCATCGGGCGGCAGATCGGGGTGGGGATCGAGAACGCGCGACTGTACGAGTCGGAGCAGGAGCGCCGCGACGAGGCGGAACGGCGGCGGCGGGTGGCCGAGGGCCTGCGGGAGATCCTCTCCGTCTTGAACTCCGGGCAGTCGCTGCAAGAGACGCTGGACCTGATCGCATGGCAGGCATGCCACGTCCTGGGCGCGGACGGCGCCGCGCTGATGCGGCTCAATCCCGAGGACGGCTTCATGTCGCCGCAGGCCCACTACGGCCTTGACGACGAGTACGTGGCGACCTTGAAGATGAAGGTGGGCCAGGTTGCTTCGGGCCGGGCGCTCGCCCAGCGCAATCCCGTGCTTGTCACCGACACGGCGGCGTTCCTGCAGATGCTGCGCGCAAACGACGAGCTGCCGTCGGCGATGCCGGTGTCGGTCGTGGAGAAAACGGTGGAGAGGTTCGGCGCGCTGTTGAGCGTGCCGGTGTTCACCGGCGACCGCGCATACGGGACGCTGAGCTTATACTACCGGCAGTCCCGGCCCTTCGACGAGGAAGAGATCGACCTCGTCCAGACGATGGCGGACCAGGCCGCGCTGGCGATCGAGGCAGCGGCTCTGCGCGAGCAGGCCAAGACGTCGGCGGCCGCGGAGGAACGCAACCGGCTGGCGCGCGAGCTGCACGATTCGGTCACGCAGAACCTTTACAGCGTCACCCTGTACGCGGAAGCCGCGGCCCGGCTGGTCGCGATGGGGCAAACGACCCAGGCGGCCGAGCACCTGCGGGACCTGCGCGATACCTCGCAGGAGGCCTTGCGCGAGATGCGCCTGCTGATCTTCGAGCTGCGGCCGATGGACTTGCAGAAGATGGGGTTGGCCGGCGCGATCCAGGCGCGGCTCCAGGCCGTCGAGACCCGCGGCGGCATGCAGGCCGAGCTGCAGCAGGAAGGGGTCGAGTACGCGCCGCTCCTGGCGCAGGGCGTGCAGGAGGAGCTCTATCACATCGCGCAAGAGGCGCTGAACAACACGCTCAAACACTCGCACGCGCGGCGCGTCACCGTCCTACTGGCGTACGGCCCGGAGACGACCCGGCTCCAAATTCGGGACGACGGCGAGGGTTTTGCCGCCGGTGAGGCGGCGAAGGGCGGTGGGTTGGGCCTGCGGGGGATGCGAGAGCGCGTGCAGCGGATCAACGGCTGTTTGTCCATCGAAAGCGCGCCGGGCCAGGGCGCGACCGTTATCGTCGAAGCGCCGCGCAACGGCCGCGGCTCGGGGCACTAAGGAGAAGGCATGTCGCAGAAGATTCGAGTTATGCTGGTCGACGACCATGCGATCGTCCGCAAGGGCATTGCCGCGCTGCTGGCGACGGAGCCGGATTTCGAGGTGGTGGGCGAGGCATCGGACGGTGCGGAAGCCGTCGCCAAGGCCCAGGCGCTGCGGCCGGACGTCGTCATGATGGACCTCGTCATGCCGAAGATCGACGGAATTGAGGCGACGCGGCAGATCACCGCGCAGCTGAAGGGCGTGCGCGTCCTCGTGCTGACCAGCTTCGCGGCAGACGACAAGGTGTTTCCGGCCATCAAGGCCGGCGCGCTCGGGTACCTGCTGAAGGATTCCGGCCCGCTCGAACTGGTGCAGGCGATCCGGCAGGTCTATCGCGGGCAGCCGTCGCTGGAGCCGTCGATCGCGAGCAAGGTGCTGTTCGAGCTGGCGCATCCCTCGAAGGACCAGCTCGACCACCGATCCGCTGACCGGCCGGGAGATGGAGGTGCTGCGCCTCGTGGCCCAGGGCCGCAGCAACCGGGAAATCTCGGAGAAACTCGTGATCACCGAGCTGACCGTGAGCACGCACGTGAGCAACATCCTGGGCAAGCTGCACCTGGCGAGCCGGACGCAGGCGGCGCTGTTTGCGCTGCGCGAGGGTCTGGCGTCGCTGGACGACATCCCCTCTTTCGGGGACGACGCCTAGACCGGAGCCTATCACCCCCCTCAGACCTGCGAGGTTGCGCGACCCCGTCGCCCGGCAACCTCGCAGGTCCGCACGTACCAGAAATCTGGTAATCCTCGTACTCAAATCCCGCACTCAGCCACCCGTAAGGGTGGTTTCTTTATGTACGCGCAGACCAGTGGTTTTCCCGATGTGAGAAATCCCGCACAGTCGTATCTTATGCGTGGCGCTGCGGCACGGCATGTAATGAACCAAGAAGGCAGCGCAAGGTCGAGTAGATGAACCAGCAACTGCGAATCCTGATCGTCGACGACATGGCCCGGGCGAGACAAAGCATGAGGGCGCTGATCGGCACCCACCCGGCAGTAGCGGCGCTGCAAGAAGCGATGAGCGGCCGGGAGGCGATTGCGCTGGTGCAGAGCTGGGGGCCAGACGCAGTGCTGATGGACGTCTGCATGGCCGACCCAGCCGGGCTGGGAATGAACGGGATCGAGGCAACCAGGGCGATCAAGGCAGGCTGGCCGAACATCAAGATCATCGTTCTTTCAATGAATGGCGACTACGAAGTCGAGGCCCTCAAAGCCGGGGCCGATGCCTTCGTCAACAAAGGGGAGCCACCGGCACGCCTGCTACAGGCGCTGGACATGGTGGCTGCGGGGCAAAAAGGGGAGTCATACCATGAGTGAGCAGGACATCGTCACGTTGGCACGCAAGGGCGATCAGGCGGCATTTACGACCCTGGTCCAGACCTATCAGACGGCGATTTACAACCTGTGCTACCGCATGTTGGGCGAGGCGGACCAGGCCCAGGATGCAACCCAGGAGACGTTCCTGCGAGCTTACACGCAGTTTCACCGGTATGATCCCGAGCGGCCGTTCAAGACCTGGCTCTTCTCGATCGCCAGCCACTACTGCATCGACCGGCTGCGCCGGCGGCGGATCACCTGGCTCGACATCGACGACGAGCCGTTGGCAGGCCACCCGGCCCTGCGCGAGAAGCGGGTTGGGCCGGAGGACACGGCCACGCAGAGCGAGCGGGCCAGGGACGTGCAGGCCCTGCTGGAAACCCTGCCGGCCAAGGACCGGGCCGCAGTCGTAATGCTCTACTGGTACGATCTTTCCTACCAGGAGATCGCCGAGGCGACGGGCACCACGGTCAGCGCGGTGAAGAGCCGGCTGCACCGGGCGCGGGCAGCGATGGCAGAGACGCTCGAGACGAAGGATGCCCGCCGCGAGGCTGCGGGCACGATGGAGCCGGCAGACCCAGCTGGCGGGAAGCGCTAACCTGGCGGCGGCCTGGGCTTGACGAGATGCACACGAGGCCTAAACTCCTCGCAACGTGGAAACGCTCGCGAAAGACCTCCGAGGTCTCGAAGACCTCGGAGGTCGAGGTCAGGCCGCACTTGTACGCTGCAATTGCTGGCGCGGGCTGGGCTGCGGGGATGAGGGGATATCGCGGGAGTCATCCCCTAATCCCCTCATCCCCGCAGAGGCCAAGTTGATCCGTCTATAAGTAGGGCGATCCGGCGGAGTAGAACGATGTTTGACGGATACGGTCAGTTTCAGGCGAGCTCAATTGCACCTTCGGGGGGTCGCGGACGGTACGATCCGGGGGTGCGGGCCGTCGGCAAGGCCGTTTCGGTGTACCACAGGCTGCTCTGGCAGGCGCATCTGAGGCGGGTCTTGGGAAAGGTCTTCGGGCGGACGCAGGGGCTGCTCGATCTCGACGACGTACGCGGGACAAAGGCGGTCGAGGCGATGCACGAAGCCGGCGTCGTCACGGTCGAGATCAGCAAGATCCGGGGGAGCGAGTGCCGCGTCTGTGACTTCGACGACCGGTTCCTGCCGCTGACGAACTCGAACGGGCAGCGCTGGGCTTCCGTCTACGCGGCCCGGCTGTGCGGGGAGTCGCTGCCGGCGGTGTCGCTGGTGCAGGTGGGCGACACATATTACGTGCGCGACGGCCACCACCGCATCTCGGTCGCGCGGCTGATGGGCGAGGAGTACATCGAAGCAGACGTGCAGGTCTGGCAGCTGAAGGGCCAGCCGGCTGCAGCGCCGGCGATGAGCGGGCACCTGCTCGCGACGTTCCACCAGACGATCTGATATTTGCACCCGGGGTAACAGGGTTTGAGGGGATTGGGCGCCGCCCCCGGCCGCTTGTCTGCGATGCAGGCGAGGGACCGGGGGCGGCGTCTGTGTTACTCGGGAACGAACCCTACGGATCGGACCCGAAAGGCCGCTAGAATTTCGCGCAGACGGCGAGCGCAGGGGAGGTGAAATGATGAAGCTGGCGATTTTCGGCGGCACCGGTAAGAGCGGCCGGCTGCTGGTCGAGCAGGCACTGGCCGCGGGCCACGAGGTGTGCGTGCTGGCCCGCACGCCCTCCCGCCTGGGCGGTGAGCACGAACGACTGCACGTCGTGCAAGGGGACGCGTTGGACCCCAACAAGGTCGAGGAGGTCGTCGCAGGCGCAGAGGCGATCGTGAGCTTGCTCGGACCGGACAGGGACGGCCCACCCTTGATGGTGAGCCGCGGCACCGAAAACATCATCAAGGCGGCGCGCGAGTGCGGTGTGTCCCGGCTGGTGGTGGCTGCCGGAGCAGGGGTGGGGGACCCGGAAGACCGCCCCGACCTGGTCGATAAGGCCATTGGAGTGCTGCTGAAGACGGCCGCGAAGGGCGCGTACAAGGACATGACGGCCACGGCGCAGGCGGTCCGCAACTCAGGGCTGGACTGGACGCTCGTCCGCATCCCGCGTCTCACGGATGGGCCGGCCAAGGGGCCCGCGAAGACCGGCTACCTGGGCAGAGGTGCGGGCATGAGCCTCTCCCGTTCGAACCTGGCCGCATTCATGCTGCAGCAAGCCGCCGAGCCCTCTTTCGTGCGACAGGCGCCCGTGCTGGCAGATTGACCGGGCGCGCCACGCAGGTTTCCAGCGATCAATGTAGCGCAGCTTCTGCTGTTCGCCGCTTGCTTGTGCTAAAGTGTTACAAGACGCCGTGGGCGAGGGAGGGGCTGATTGTGCGCGTGACGATTGAGGCTGAAGGGCTGCTCCTTGGCGAGCCGTGCTCTGTGCTAATTATGGATGCCCCCTGTACGGCCGGCCAGGCGGCCGGCCTGCTGCCGTTGACTCGCTCCACCGGGCTGATGATCCTGGTCAACGGCAAGGTGGCCCGGTGGGAGACGTTACTGGAGGACGGCGACGTCGTCGAGTTGATCCCCGCGCTGGGCGGCGGCTGACGGCAGACGGTGGAACGCGGGCAAGGGTCGAAGCACGGGTTGATGAGGAGGAGGAAGGAATATGGCTGTTGGTGGCACATGGGGCAAGGTCCTACACGTCGAGTTGGCGGACGGTTCTACCTGGGTCGAGAGGCCGCCGGATGAGGTGTATCTGAGATTGGTCGGCGGCCGCGGCCTCGTCGCGTACATGCTGATGAGGTACACCCGAGCCGGCGTGGACCCGCTCGGGCCGGAGAACGTCCTCATTTTCGCTCCCGGCGTGTTGCAGGGCAGCAACCTGCCGTCGAGTGGCCGGCACGGGGTCGGCGCAAAGAGCCCGCTGACGGGCGCCATCGCGAGCTCGGAGGCGGGCGGCTGGTGGGGGCACGAGTTCAAGCGGACAGGGTACGACGCGCTCGTGATCCACGGCCGCGCGACCCTGCCGGTATATATGTCGATCGGCGACGGCGAGGTCACGCTGCACCCGGCGCAGCACCTGTGGGGCCAGGACTCGGCGGATGCCCAGGCGGCCATTCGGGCGGAGCTCGGCGACGAGAAGGTGCGGGTGGCGCAGATCGGGATCGCGGGCGAGAACGGCGTGCTTTTCTCGGCGATCATGCACGACGTGAACCGGGCGGCGGGCCGGAACGGGCTGGGCGCGGTGATGGGGAGCAAAAACCTGAAGGCTGTGGCGGTGCGCGGCACGCTGAACGTGCCGCAGGGCAACCGGCAGCGCCTGATGCCCGTTGCGAAGTGGATCGGCCAGGACTACAAGGAAAGCATGTCCTGGGCGGTGACGATGGGTACGCCCGGCAGCGTCTACCACCACTCGAAAATCAGCAACCTGCCCGTGCGTAACTTCCAGGAGCCGCTTTTCCCCGACGCCAGGAGCATCGACGGCAAGCTCATGGCGGCCACGATCCGCACCGACCGCGACACCTGCCAGGCGTGCCCGGTGTACTGCAAACAGGTGGTCGAGTACCAGGGCCAGGATTTCCCGGATCAGCCGCTGCTGAAGACCACGCTGACGGGCAAGGCCACGATCGAAGGCGTGTACGGCGGGCCCGAGTACGAGACGCTGGGCGCGTTCGGCAGCGCGTGCGGCGTGAGTGACCTGATTGCGGTGGCGAAGGCGAACGAGCTGTGCGCCCGGTGGGGGCTGGACACGATCAGCACGGGCATGACCATCGCGTACGTCATGGAACTGGTCGACCGCGGGCTGCTGACTGCGGAGCAGACGGGGGGGTTCCTGCCGCGGTGGGGCGACGGCGAGGCCGTGCTGGAGGCGGTGGACATGATCGCGCACTGCCGAGGGTTCGGCGAGGTCATGGCGCTCGGCAGCAAGCGGGTCAGCCGGTGGGTTGGCCGCGGCTCGGACGAGTACCTGGTGGAGGTGAAGGGCCTGGAGTTCGCCATGCACGAGCCGCGGACGAAGGTGGGTCTCGGGCTGGGCTACGCGGTGGCGCCGGTGGGCGCGGACCACATGATGAACTTCCACGACGGCGAGTATTCGAGCCCCGGCGGGTCGATCGATCGCGTCCGGGCGGTCTATCCCGCGGAGCCGATGCCTGTCGACGTTCTCGACGCGAAGAAGGTCGAGCTGTTCTATCATGAGGTTAACTGGAAGCACTTCATGGACTGCGCGGTCGTGTGCATGTTCTACCCGTACAACTACGTACACTTGGCGGAGGCCATCAGCGGCGCGACGGGCCATGACTACACGCCGGAGGAGATCCTGCGGGTGGGCGAGCGGGCGCAGCACCTGTGCCGGCTGTTCAACCTCCGGGAGGGCCTGACCGCGGCGGACGACCGGATCCCGAAGCGCATCATGCAGCCGTTCCGTGAAGGCCCGGCGGCGGGGGTCGAGATCACGGAGGAGAACTTCCTCGCGGCGCGGGCGCACTGGTACGCGCTGATGGGCTGGACGCCGGAAGGGGCGCCGACCGAGGAACGGTTGGAGGCGCTCGGCCTGCGCGAACTGCTGAAATAGGGGCGGCCGCCGGGGCGAAACGGCGGCAGACGAAAGGGAGGGGACGCGCTGCGCGTCCCCCTTTTTATTACGCGCAAACTGGCTCCTGCGTGAGAGCGCTCCCACCGCTGCAACGGCGGCAAGACCCTTGAAAGTTGACCGGAGTCATCTTTGTTTCGTGCCTTGACACGCAAACCGGTTTGTATTACGCTCGATGTATCAAACCGGTTTGCCACCATTGTGGCTACTACCGGGAAAGGCAAGCGAGATGGCGAGAGCGACGATCGACGACGTTGCCAGGCGGGCGGGGGTGACGAAGAGCACGGTGTCGCATGCGCTCAGCGGGAAGCGGCCGGTCTCGGCCGAGACGACGGCGGCGCATCGAGGAGGCGATTGCCGCGCTCGGGTACCGGCCGAATGCGGTGGCCCAACGGCTGGCCGCGGGGCGCAGCGGGGCCATTGCGTTCGTCTACCCCCTGGACGGCGAGCAGCCCGGGGGAGACGAGGTGCGTGTGCTCGCGGCGGCGAGCGCGGCCGTGTCAGAGGCGGGCTATGCGCTGGTCCTCTTCGCCGGGGGCGGAGCGGGCGCGCTGCAGCCGTTCCTCGAGGGGGGGATGCTCGACGGCGCGATCGTGGGGCGGGTGGGGATGCGCGACGAGCGGGTGTCGCTCCTGTGCGACGCGGGCATTCCGTTTGTCATGGCAGGCCGCACCGCGGATAATGCCGGGCTGAGCTTTGTCGACGTAGACGTCGAGTCCGCCGTCGAAACGTGCGTGGAGCGCCTCGCCGGGGCGGGACATAACTGCATGGCTTTTCTGCACGGGGCGCGGACGGCAGCGCGGCGGCGAGCCGGGCAGCTGCAGGCTTACGAGCGCGCATGCGCCCGGCGCCGGCTGAGGCTTCATGCGCCGCGGTGCCCGGTCTCAGGAGCAGGGGTGCGCGACGTGACGACCGCGCTGCTGAACCAGCAGCCGGACCTTACGGCTCTCGTCGTGACCGGCGATGCGGCAGCGTGGGGCGCGTGCCAGGCAGCGCTTGCCCTGGGCCGCCGGGTGCCCGAAGACCTGTCGCTCGTGTGCCTGGGGAAGACCGGATTGGGCGAGATGCTCGCTTTCGATCCCACCGGGATGGACCTCCGGGCGGCCGAGCAGGCCGGCCAGGCGGCCGGGATGCTGCTGGAGATGCTCCGCGAGGCGCAGCCGGGCGACCGGCAGATGCTGCTCGAACCGGAGTGGGTGGACGGCGAAACCCTGGCGCCTGCCCCTGACATGCCGGAGATGATGCCGAGATGATCATAGACGCGCACGTTCACTATACTCCGCCCGAGCTGCGGGACAACCTGGACGGCTTCTTCAAAGAAGAGCCGTTCTGGGGCCTGCTGCTTGCGCCGGGCCCTGACGGGCGCAGCCTGCAGGGCTGGGCCTCGGCGGAGCGCATGATCGAGGACATGGACGCGGCCGGGGTGGACAAAGCGGTGCTGATGGGGGAGTACCGGCGGTCGCATGAGGCGTGCGTGGCGCGCAACGACCAGGCGCTGCAGCATCATGCGGCGGTGGCCCGACCGGGTGATCCCCTTCGCCGTGGTCCAGCCGAAAGCCGGCCGAGGCAGCGCTCGACGAGGTCGCGCGGTGCGTGGACGAGGGCATGAAGGGCGTGGGTGAGTTGGGGCCGTACGGCCAGGGCTACCGGCTGGACGATCCCGACTTCCTGCGGCTAGCCGAGGCGTGCATCAGGCACGACATCCCGCTTAACCTGCACACGAACGAGGAGGTCGGGCACTTCTACCCGGGGAAGGCCACGACGCCCCTCGTCCATTACTACGAGCTCGCCGCGCGCTATCCCGAGCTGAAGCTGATTCTGGCCCACTGGGGCGGGGGCCTGCTGTTCTACGAACTCATGCCGGCGGTCAAGCGGACGCTGAGGAACGTCTGGTACGACACCGCGGCGTCCCCCCTGATCTTTCCGACCGCCCGCATCTTCCCCGCGGCCCTGGCGTGCGTCGGCACCGAGAAGCTGCTGTTCGCCTCGGACTACCCGCTCCGGCTCTATCCGCGGCGCCAAGAGGCGCCGGACATGCGCCCGTTCCTCCGCGAGGTCGATGGCGTCGATCTGGACGAGGCGAGCCGCCGGGCGCTGATGGGGGGAAACGCGGAAGCCTTGCTCGGGCTGGCGGGCGACGGGTGGGCGGAGGCGAGCATCGAGGGTCTTGCTGCGCGTAGCCAGCGTTCTGAGACGCCGGGCGGAGTAGGCAGCCTGAGGATCGACGGCGACCAGGGCGTGAGCCTGGCAGCCCATGCTTTTCCGCAAACTCAGCCTGTATTTGACGCTCACGGTCTCCCGTGGCGCGACGAGCCGGCGCCGTACTGGGAGCCGATCCGGCAGGCCGCGGCCGTCAGAGGCTACGGGCCCGAACAACTGCAGCGGCTGCTCGACGAGTTGAACGAGGCTGCGGGAGAGGGTGGGGTGGCGCCGTGATCGCCCGGACGCCCCAGCTTCGCGAAGCAAGCGGCTTAGGCGAGAGGGGCGGTCGGGTCATTCGTTGTACTATGCGAAAATAGATCGTGGAGATTACAAAGCAGGCTGCTGAGGTAGCCAGCTACGGCAGCCCGCTCGACATTACGTCCGGGCTAGTGAGCCACGCCCCCTCAAGGGGGCTGCACCATTGCGCTTACTTGCGCTTCCGTTCGGGTGGTCTGGCTATAGCGTGACCGCATCCTGCCCCTCGCGCCACTCGACTAGGGCGCGAATGACGCCCTCGACTGTAGGCGCGCGGGCGGGATCACGCCGGTCAGCCCCCGACCGCTGGCGGCCTGCGCCGTCGTCTCACCGACGCATACCACGGCGACTCCTTGCAGGACGCCGTCTAACCGCCGGGGTGCGACCTGCGCGGCAAGGCCGTCAAGGGCCGACGGGCTGAAGAAGGTCGCGGCGTGGAGCCGGCCGGCAAGCACCACCTGCAGAGCGGCCGGGTCGGCCGGCGCGGGGCGCGTGGTGTAGGCCACGACCTCGGTAACGGCTGCGCCGCGGGCGGCGAGCGCCTCGGGCAGGTCCCGCAGGGCAATGTCAGAGCGGGGCAGGAGGATGCGTTGGCCCGCGACGTCGCCAAGGGCGGACGCGAGGTGGCGTCCCGCGCCCCGGTCGGGGACCAGGTCTGCGGACAAGCCGTAGCGGCGCAGAGCGTCGGCGGTGGCCGGCCCGACGACGGCCAGCCTGATCCCGGCAAGCGTCCGGGCGTCGAGCTGCGAGGCGCCGGCCTGGGTTTGCAGCAGTCGGTCCATGAAGGCGGACACCGCGTGCGCGCTCGTGAAGCCGATCCAGTCGAAGGCTGGGGCGAGCGGCGAACCGGCCGCGATGGCCCGGATGGCGGCATCCAGCGGACCGGCGTCGTCAGGGGGCGCGATGCGGGTGGTCGGGAGAGAGACAGGCTCCGCGCCCAGCTCGGCCAGCCGCCGGGACAGTTCCTCGCCGTCCTCGCGCAGCCGGGTGTTTAAGACGCGCAGCCCGAGGAGCGGCCGGGAGGGATCGGCCTCGCGAGGATTTTCGTGTAGTCGGGCATCTGTCAAGGGTGGGCAGGCTCCTTCCGTTTCAGGCGCTGAGCTGTTCGACCAGCCCATCGGCGCAGCCGGCGAGTAAATGAGCACCGGGCGCGAGGCCGGAAGGCGCGGCCAGGCAGGTTGGCTCGGCGCCGGCGAGGGGCAGGCCGGCCCAGGTAGTCCCCGCGTCGCGCGAAATGCGGATCTCGTCGTCCGCCAGCACTGCGAGGGCGATCGTCTCTCCCACGTAATCCACCAGCAGCGCGTTGATCGCGGCGTCGCCGAGCGTCTCTATCCGTTCCCAGCCCCTTCCGCGATCATGCGAAACCCACAAGCCGTTGGCCTCTGTCCCTGCGAAGAGCGTGCCGTCTTTCGTGTAGTTAGGCGAGAAAGGCGACGCTGAGGACGGGCGCGAGCGCAGTCGGCAGCCCAAGCTCGCGCCAGGCGCGGCCGCCGTTCGTGCTGCGGAAGAGCCCGGTTTCGGTCCCGGCGACGAGCGTGTCGTCCTGGCCGAAGGCAGGCGAGAGCGCCAGGCAGAGCACCTGGAGGTCGATCAGCCCGAAATTCCAGGCGGCCCACCGGGTCCCGCGGTCCGCAGAGCGAAAGACGCCGTCCTGGAGCGTGCCGGCGAACGCGATGCCATCGCGCTCGTACGCGGGGGAGACTGCCAGGCAGCTGACGACCGGCGGGGGGCTGCGGAGCTCCGCGACTTGCCAGGTTGCGCCTCGGTCGTGGGAGCGTAGCACCGAGCCGAAGACGCCGGCGAATACCGTGTGATCGGAAGCGAAGCACGGCGTCAGGGCAACGGCGGGCGTCGGCAGGGCTGCGGGCAACTGGAGCGAACGGTAGGCATCCCCGAAGGTCGCCGCGTGGTCCGCGGACACCAGCAGGCCGGACGCAGTGGCGGCGAAGCAGACGCCGTCGGCCGCGTAGTTGGGTGAGGCCGCGAGCGCATAAACCGCCCGGCCTTGCTCCTGGTTTTCGGTCAAGTTCGTCTGTCATAGGTCAGGGTGTAAAACTGGTCGGATGTGCGGCGAAGTCCGTGTGGACCAGCGCGCCGGTGGTTAGCGCCATGGCCGCGGCCGAGGCTGCGGAGGTTAGCGCCAGGCGGGTGACCGCGGCGACGTCGAGGATGCCGGCCTGCACCATGTCGACCACCCGGCCGCATTCGACGTCGCAGCCCCAGCCCCGCGGCGCCGCGTCGATGCCCGCCATCGCCGTCGCCACGTCGACCCCGGCGTTCTGCAGGATGGCCCGGGCGGGCGACTCCAGGGCGCGCGCCAGGATGCGGTAGGCAGCCCGCTCGTCCGGGCCGGCCGCCGCGTCGCCGCAGGCGCGCAATGCTTGCCGGCAGGCCAGGAAGGCCGCGCCGCCGCCGGGCAGCGCGCCGTCGATGAGGGCCGCGCGGAGCGATTCGGCCGTGCGCTCGGCGAGGGCCCGGCGCGGCGCCAGTTCCGCCTCGGTGGCCGCACCGATCCACAGGGTCGCCGCGCCGCCCAGCAGCTTGCCGATCCGGCGGCGCAGGTTCTGCCGGGCCTCCGTGTCCCGCTGCGATGCGGCGTATGCGGTCCGCAGGCGCGCGAGGTGGCTCCGCACGGCTCTCGGGTCGCCGCCGCCTCCCGACACGCCCGCGTAATCCTTGTCGGCCCATACCCGGCGTGCCCGGCCCAGGTCCTCGGGCCGGACGGCCCGGATGGAATCGCCCGCGTCCTGGTGGAACGCCTTGCCGCCCGTGAGCACCGCCATGTCCTGAAGATCGCCGGCGGCCGCGGCCGTCGCCGGCCATTGCGCGGCGACCGTCTTCAGGCTCCCCGCGTTGTTGTTGACGATCAGGACTGCGCATGGCCTCGGTGGAGATATTGCGTGCAACGACGAACAGCCGGGAGACGCCCGCGGCCGCGCAGCGGGCGAGGAAGCCCGCCAGATCGCGGGCGTCGCCTATCTCGAGGTTGCTGACGAGTACGGCCGCATCCTCGAGCTCACCCCGCAGGCGGACCGGGTCCGTTGCCAGGTCGCGAGACATGAGGCCGGCGTCCCAGTACATGCCCTCGACGTACTCGCGCTCGAGGTCACGGCCCCGGCCCGTGCGGACCTCCAGCACGCCGTACTCGCCAATAATGTCGAAGATCTCCCCGAGCACCGCGGCCATCTCGGGATCGTAGCAGATCGAGCGGGCCAGCCGGGTCAACGCCTCCTGGCCTTCGACGGGCCGGACGAGGCCGTCAAGCTCGCGGAGCGCGACCGCAGTTGCCCCTTCCAGCCCGCGGCGGAGGAGCATCGGGTTGCCACCCGAGGCGAGGTAGGTGCGCCCGGCTTCGTAGATCGCCTGGAAGAGGACGCCTGCCGTGGCGGCGCCATCGCCGGCGCGCTCCACCATCTGCCACATGACGTGCCGCACGAGCATCGCGCCGACGTCTTCGTCCGGGTCGGGGAGCGCGAAGATGCGGCGGGCGATGACGCCCCCCTGGTCCAGGATCTCCGGTCCACCGATGGTGGCGCGCTCGACGACGGTGTAACGCGGGCGAGGGCCGAGCGTGGGGCGCACGGCGGCCACCATCGCTGCAGCCCCGCGCTGCAAGGCGCGGCCGACCGCGGGCTGGAACAGGACGCCTGACCGACGATTACGCATGAGCGTGGTTAGCCTCGATGGGGTGGAGTGGTGCAGTGACCGGGGACCGCTGCGGGCGGTTCCCAACGGTCGTCATTATACGGGGGCGGGGCGAAAGAAACAAGTGAGCGTTCCTGATTAAGGTCATTGTCGCTACCTGCCGTTGCCGGTATACTCTCTTGAGTCATCAGGCAGACCGGCCAGACTGCCGGCGAGCTGCCGATCAAATCTAGCCGCGTTTGCTGGAGGTAACTGTGAGCCAATTGGAGAACATCTATCAAGCCGTTTTGGACGGCAACGCCGCCGGAGCGCAGGCCGGGGTGAAGGCAGCCATCGCCGAAGGCACGGCCCCCGACGTGATCCTGAAGGAAGGCCTGATTTCGGCCATGGGCGAGGTGGGCCGCCTGTTTGAGGAAAACGAGTACTTCGTCCCCGAGATGCTGGTTTCGGCACGAGCCATGCAGTCCGGCTTGGCGCTGCTGAAGCCGCTGCTGGCCGATTCAGGCGCAGCCCCGGCGGGCCGGGTCGTCGTCGGGACCGTCAAGGGCGACCTGCACGACATCGGCAAGAACCTGGTCGCCATGATGCTGGAAGGCGCGGGGTTCGAGGTCGTCGACCTCGGCACCGACGTGACGCCCGATAAGTTCGTCAAGGCCGTCATGGAGCACAAGCCGCAGGTGATCGGCATGTCGGCGCTGCTGACCACGACCATGCCGTCGATGACCGGCACGATCAAGGCGCTGCAGGAAGCCGGGTTGCGCGAGCAGGTCAAGGTCATGATCGGCGGCGCGCCGGTGACCGATGGGTTTGCGAAGCAGATCGGCGCGGACGGCTACAGCCCGGACGCATCCTCAGCGGTCCGCCTCGCCAAGTCGTTGATGGCCTAGAACTCGGCCGGGCCTCTTGAATCCCTGCAACACCCCTTCTCGGGCCTCCCAGGTTCACCACGGATCTGGGAGGCCGTTTTGCGTCCCGGGGGTGGGGCCGGCTGATGCGTCGTGCCGCCGGCGCCGAATGACTTGGGCATTGGTGCGCCAAGACACATACGGATTGGCGCGGCTGTGCGATACTGAGGCGACTATCGGTGACCCGTTCAATCAAGGAAGTTCCAGCATGGAGAAAAAGGATCGCAAGCCAGACCAGGACGACGACAAGGAACGCCAGGAGCAAATGGCGCGCCAGATGCGCTATGGCGTAACGTACATCACTCGTCGGGCTCGTCGTACTGTGGCTCTTTCAACAGTTTATCCTGGCGCCGCTGACCGTACGCACGTCGGAGATCCCGTACAGCGAGTTTCGGCAGAAGCTGGCCGCGGGACAGATCCTCAACGTCGAGATCGGCCAGGAAGCGATCGTCGGGGACATGAAGAAACCGAACGCCGAGCCGGCCCCGACCGCGGAGCCGACCGCGGCGACCACTAATCCCGGCATCGGCCTGATCGGTGCGACGCAGACCAGCACGAACACGCTGCCGTTTACGACTTACTTCGAGAGCGGCGGCGACCCGAAGCTGGTGGAGGACCTCCAGACGGCCGGCGTGCGATACGCCTTCACGCGGCCGGCAAGCCCGATCGGCGCCTTCCTGATCTCTTGGATCCTGCCGCTGGCGCTGCTCGGCGGTTTCTGGTACATGCTCTTCCGAGCTCGGTCGGGCGGCGGCGCGGGGATGGGCGGCGGAGGCCTGGGCAACATCTTCGGCGTGGGCAAGAGCAAGGCGCAGGAGGTCAAGCCCGAGGACGTCGGCGTGACGTATAAGGATGTAGGCGGCGCGGATGAGGCGATCGCCGAACTGCAGGAGATCATCCAGTTTCTGAAGAGCCCCGAGCAGTTCGCCAGGCTGGGCGGGCGCATTCCGAAGGGCGTGCTGTTGGTCGGTCCGCCTGGCACCGGCAAGACGCTGCTGGCGAAGGCGACGGCAGGTGAGGCAGGCGTTTCCTTCTTCGAGACGAGTGGTTCCGAGTTCGTCGAGATGTTCGTCGGCGTCGGTGCGGCTCGGGTGCGCGACCTGTTCGAGCAAGCGCGTAAGGCCGCGCCCGCGGTGATCTTCATCGACGAAATCGACGCGATCGGCGCAAGCCGCGGCATGAACATCCGCATCGGGGGCAACGACGAGCGCGAGCAGACGCTGAACCAGCTGCTGGCCGAGATCGACGGGTTCAAGACGAACACGAACCAGCCGGTGATCATCATGGCCGCGACGAACCGGCCCGAAGTGCTCGACCAGGCGCTCCTGCGCGCGGGCCGCTTCGACCGGCAAGTCACCGTCGGCAACCCCGACCTGATCGGCCGCCAGCAGATCCTGCGGATTCACAGCAAGAACGTGAAGCTCACGGAGGACTTTGACATCGAGCGGGCCGCGCGCATGACCCCAGGCTTCAGCGGCGCGGACCTGGCGAACATCATGAACGAGGCGGCGCTGCTGGCCGCACGGCGGAACGCGGAGGCCGTCACGATCCGTGACTTCGAGGCGGCGATCGAGCGCATCGTGGCCGGGCTCGAGCAGCGCACCAAGATGCTGAACGAAGACGTGAAGCGGGCGGTGGCCTACCATGAAGCAGGCCATGCCCTGATCGCCCAGCTCATGCCGCATGCGGACCCGGTGAGCAAGATCAGCATCGTGCCGCGCAGCCGGGGCTCCCTCGGCTATACCATGCAGATGCCGGAAGAGGACCGCTACCTGATCCGTCGAGGATGAGCTGCTGGACCGGATCGCGGTGATGATGGGGGGCCGGTCGGCCGAGATGATCGTCTACAACGAGATCAGCACCGGCGCGTCGGACGACATCAACCGCGCCACCGAGCTGGCGCGGCGGATGGTGACCGAATGGGGCATGAGCGAGAAGCTGGGCTGGGTGCGTTATGCGGGCCAACAGCTGCAGTACCTGGGCGGCGCGATGGAGGATAATTCCAGCCTCAGCCCCGAGACCCGCGAAGTGATCGACGGCGAGGTCAAGCGCATCGTGTCGGAGCAGGTCGAGCGGGCGCAGAAGCTGCTGACCGAACACCGTGACGCGCTCGAAATGCTGACCGAAGAACTGATCCGCTGCGAGAGCGTGGACGGCAGCGCTGTGGCGGCGGCCCTGAGGGGCGAGAAGCGCGAATGCGTGGAGTAGCCCCTCATCGATCCCTCCGGGCGGCATCGACGAAGTGCGAAGCGCCGCCGCGGAGGTCATGAGCATCGAAGACGTGACGGCGGGCGTGCAGCCGTCCAACGCGGTGCGGGTGCGGGGCCGGCTCCTCATGCCGTCGGACCGGGCCTGGCGCACCGTGGCGGAGCGGCTCAAGCCCGCGGGCTGGACGCCGATGCTGCGGCGGCGACCTGATGCTCCCGGAGAGGAGCTCCTGGTCTTGCCGTTCAGCTTCGGCGGGGGCCGGACCCGGGTGGCGCTGCCCGCGATCCTGTTCGCCCTCACCGTCTTGTCGTGCCTCTTTGCCGGCGCGCAGATGGTGGAGGGGCGGCACGTCGTGGAATCTCAACCTGCTGGACGGGCTCCCATTTGCCGCCGGCCTCCTGGCGATCCTGACCGCCCATGAGTTCGGCCACTACCTCGTCGCGCGGCATCTCGGCAGCCCGACCAGCCTGCCGTACTTCATCCCCATGCCGATCGGCCCCTTCGGGACGCTGGGCGCGGTCATCACGGCCGGGGCGCCCATCCGCAACCGGCGGCACCTGCTGGCGATCGGCGCGGCCGGTCCCGTCGCCGGCATGCTGGTCGCGATCCCGATCGCACTGATCGGGCTGAAGCTCAGCCACGTGCAGCCCCTGCCCGCAGCCGGCGGATACGAGATCGAGGGGAACTCGCTGCTCTACGGGGCGCTCAAGCTGCTGGTCTTCGGCCGGTGGCTGCCGTCGGGCGGGGTCGACGTGTGGATTCACCAGCTGGCGTTTGCCGGGTGGGCAGGGTTCCTGGTCACGGGCCTCAACCTGATCCCCGCGGGCCAGCTCGACGGCGGGCACATCGCGTACGCGCTGCTGGGTCCGAACGCGCCAGGATCCTCGGGTGGATCATGCTGGCCGTGATGGCGGGGCTGTCGTTCCTGTGGCAGGGGTGGCTGCTGTGGCTGGTGCTGCTGCTGATTGCGACGCGGCTGCAAGACATGCCGCTGGACGAGATTACGGAGCTGACGAGGGGACAGAAGGTCTTCGCGGTGGCGATGCTGGTGCTGTTCGTGCTCGTCTTCGTCCCGGTGCCGCTGACGATCGTGCAGTAGACGCGGCGGGGATGGGGGGATGAGGGGATCGCCTGGAGATAAGCTTTGTGATCCCCTCATCCCCGCATCACCGCAGCTAATCAGGTGGTGACGACCGAGTTGTCGGAGCCGTACTTGTTGGGCACGTACTTGTCGGCGTGCCACTCGTTGTGCCAGTCCCGGCCGTTCACCAGGTAGCGGAACTGGTACTGCGCGGCCGACGGGCAGAACGAGCGTGAGGCGCCAGTTGCCGTTGGAGCGTGATTGGGTCATCTGGTCGCGGCTGGTATCCCAGTCGTTGAAATCACCCACGAGATTCACACGCTCGGCCCACAGGCTCGAGGGCAGCTCAAAGGTGACGCGCACGTGCTCGCCATCCGGCATTGCTTCCTTGTAAATCATGGGGGTACTCCTGAGACACGTCGGGCCGGTTGCCGCGGACGCTGCGATTATAGCATCTACTTGACGAAAAGCGCAATGTCCCGTAAAATCAGGCAGCAGAGTGAGTCATTCCATGGGCCGGCCAGCGCGCCGGCCCATGCGCGTATTCCTGCACGTGGGGCGAACGGCATGTTTGAAAGCCTGCAAACCAAGCTGAACGCGGTCTTCGATAAGCTGGCCGCACACGGCCGCCTGACCGAGGCGGACGTCGACGCCGCGCTGCGCGAGGTGCGCCTGGCGCTGCTCGAAGCCGACGTCAACTTCAAGGTGGTCAAGCAGTTCGTGACCCGGGTCCGCGAGCGGGCGGTGGGCGCGGAGGTCATGAAGAGCCTGACGCCCGCGCAGCAGGTCGTCAAGATCGTCCACGAGGAGCTCCTCAAGACGCTGGGCGAGGGCGCGCGGCTCGACCTCTCGGGCACGCCGCCGCACGTGATCATGCTGGTGGGCCTGCAGGGCTCCGGCAAGACCACCACCGCGGGCAAGCTGGCGCTGACGCTCCGCAAGCAGGGCAAGCGCAGCATGTTGGTCGCGGCCGACACCTACCGCCCGGCGGCGGTGACCCAGCTCGAGGTGGTCGGCAAGCAGATCGACATCCCGGTGTACAGCGAGGGCACGCGCACCTCGCCGCCCGAGATCGTGCGCCACGGGCTGCAGCGCGGCCGCGAGACGGCCATGGACGTCATCATCCTGGACACCGCCGGCCGCCTGCAGATCAGCGACGACATGATGGCCGAGCTCGAGCAGATCAAGGCGATCGCGAAGCCCAAGGAGATCCTGCTCGTGGCCGATGCGATGACGGGCCAGGAAGCCGTGAATGTCGCCAAGGGCTTCCACGACCGGGTGGAGTTGACGGGCCTGATCCTGACCAAGGTGGACGGCGACGCGCGCGGCGGCGCGGCCATCTCCATGCGCGAGGTCACCGGCGTCCCGATCAAGTTCCTGGGCATGGGCGAGAAGCTCGACGCGCTCGAGGTGTTCTACCCGGACCGGCTGGCGACGCGCATCCTCGGCATGGGCGACATGATGACGCTCATCGAGAAGGCCGGGGAGACCGTGGACCGGGCGCAGGCCGAGAAGATGACCAAGCGCCTGGCCAAGGGCGAGCTCAACCTCGACGATTTCCTGAAGCAGCTGCAGCAGATCAAGAAGATGGGGCCGCTGACCCAGATTCTGGACATGATCCCGGGGATGAACAAGCTGTCGCAGGAAATGCAGCCGGACGTGACCGACAAGCAATTCAAGCGCATCGAGGCCATCATCAGCTCGATGACGACCGAAGAGCGGCACGACCCGAAGATCATCAACGGCAGCCGCAAGCGGCGCATCGCCCGCGGCTCGGGCACCACGGTGCCGGAAATCAACGACCTGCTCAACCAGTTCCGCCAGATGCAGCGGATGATGAAGCAGATGAGCTCCGGCCAGCGCGGGATGCGCGGGCTGATGGATATGTTTAGGTGACAATCTCGCCCGTAACCAGAAACCTGGTTTCTGCCAGAAACCTGGTCTCTGAGGCGGCGAGGTCATCCAGCATTCGGGACTCTCTGCGTCCCATACATACTAAGGAGTATCACAGGAATGGTACGTATTCGTCTGCGCCGGCAAGGCGCCAAGAAGCAGCCGACTTACCGCGTCGTCGTGGCCGATCAGCGCTCTCCGCGCGACGGCCGCATTCTCGAGAACATCGGCTTCTACAACCCGACCACCGATCCAGAGACCTTTTCAGATCGACGCGGAGCGCGCGACCTACTGGCTCACCCAGGGCGCGCAACCGAGCGAAGGCGTCGCACGATTGCTGAAGAAGCAGGGCTTGATGCAGCAGGCCCCGACCCAAGCGCAGCCGGCGGCCTGACCCGTCAGCCGATCTCGCACCCGGTCCGGTTCGACCGGGCCGGCACGGCCGGGTGGGCATGGGCCGGGCCGCGAACGCCAGTTGTGCGGCCGGGCCCCTGGCACGTGTGGAGGCTGATAGGTGAAAGAGAAAGAACTGATCGAGTACATCGCCCGGCAGCTCGTCGAGAAGCCTGACAAGGTCTTCATCAAGGAGACGCGGGGCAGCAGCGTTACGGTCCTCGAATTGCACGTCGACCGCGAGGACATGGGCCGGGTGATCGGCAAGGACGGGCGGGTGGCGAACGCGCTGCGCACTCTCCTGCGGGTCACGTCGCAGGACCGCCGGGTGGTTCTGGAGATCGTCTGAGACCGGCGCCTTCTAATGGATGATGGCCCCTTCGCCCCTGGCGAAGGCTGAGCACAAATGGAGCGGGTGGAGCGCAGGCGGGAACGCCGGGGCAGCTCCGCCCGTTTTTCGATCGGAGAGAGGCGAACCATATGGCAGAGGAAAAGCCGCAGGCGAGCTATATTGCAGTGGGCCAGATCGTCGCGCCACACGGCATCCGCGGCGAGGTCAAAGTCGAGCCGATGACGGACTTCCCCGAGCGCTTTCAGAAGGGGGCAAGGTCTTCCTGGGGCCGGCAACGGACGCGGCGGATGCCGTGCCGGTCGAAATTGCGGCCGCCCGGCCGCACCAGGGACGCTGGCTGGTCCAGTTCGGCCAGGTAAACGACAGGGATGCGGCCGAGGCTTTGCGCGAGCAGTACGTGCTGATCCCGGAAGCCGACATCATGCCGCTCGGCGAACACGAGAACTACGCGCACGACCTGATCGGGCTGGACGTCGTGACGACGGACGGCGTCGCGCTCGGCAAGCTGGTCGAGATCCTGTTTACCCCGGCGAACGACGTCTACATCGTGCGCGGCCAGCCCGGCGAGACCCTGATCCCCGCCACCCGGGAGGTCGTTCTATACGTCGACCTGCCCACCCACCGCATGACGGTCGCCCTGCCGGAAGGGCTGCTGGCGCCGGTTGACGAGAACGACGAGGAGTGACCTCTCCCCCGGCCCCTCTCCTGCCTGCGGGTAGGCGAGGGGAGGCGCGACTCCCCCCTCGCTACCCGCAGGTAGGAGAGGGCGTGGGAGAGGTCCGCGTTCTATTGACAAAGAATCCTGTATCGTTTATGCTCGCGACCGTCAAGGGCAGACGGGTAGGTGGTTGCTGAGCGCGGCGCCTTCGCACAGCAGACCGGTGTCCTTCTCGGGCAGGTTCCAGCCGGGCGTGATTGCCACGGCCATGCTTGCCGCAGCATCGTCGCTGGAAGGTGCTCTCGTGGATTCTCTTGCCTATTGGATCGGCTTTAACAAGGTGCGCGGCATCGGGCCTGCCCGGCTGCGCGCCCTGCTGGACGCCTTCGGCAGCGTTGAAGCTGCCTGGGACGCGGCGCCGGAGGCGCTGCGGGACGTCGGGCTGGACCGGCGGTCGATCCAGAACCTGGTGGAGCTGCGGAACAAGCTGGACCTCGCGGCCGAGCTGACCGGGTGCGGAAGGCCGGGATTTCGTTGCTGACGTGGGACGATCCCGCGGTATCCGGTCCGGCTCAAGGCCATCAACGACCCGCCGCCGCTGCTCTACATCCGCGGCGAGCTGCGGCCCGAGGATGATTTCGGCGTCGCGGTCGTGGGCACGCGCAATATCTCGAATTACGGCCGTGAGGCGGCCCGCACCATCGCGGGCGACCTGGCGAAGGCCGGCGTGACCGTTATCAGCGGGCTGGCGCGGGGGATCGATGCGGTGGCGCACCGGGCCGCGCTCGACGCGGGCGGGCGGAGCATCGGCGGTGCTGGGGTCGGGGGTGGACGTCATCTACCCCTGGGAAAACAAGAAGCTGGCGCTGGATGTGATCGGGAAGGGCGCGCTGATCAGCGAGTACCCGCTCGGCACCCAGCCGGAGGCCAGCAATTTCCCGCCGCGAAACCGGATCGTGAGCGGGCTTGAGCCGGGGGTCGTGGTCGTGGAGGCCGGCGAGGTGAGCGGAGCGCTGATTACGGCACGCTTTGCGGCCGACCAGGGGCGCGACGTTTTCGCGGTGCCGGGCAGCATTTTCGCAAGCAACAGCGCCGGGGTGAACCGCCTCATCCGGGACGGCGCGATTCCCGTGACCTCGATCAACGACATCCTCGAGGCGCTCAACCTGACGCAGGTCGAGGCGCACGTCGAGGCGCAGATGCTCTTCCCCACCGACCCGACCGAGGCGGTGCTCTTCGAGCAGTTGGCCGACGACCCGGTCCATGCGGACGAGATCAGCCGGGCCACGGGCCTGCCGATTGCCACGGTGACCGGAACGCTGGCATTGATGGAACTGAAGGGGCTGGTGCACAGCGCGGGCGGAATGACTTACGTGCGTGCGCGCGAGGCCGGCCCGGTGTATAACGTTGAGCCGACATGATGAGCGGAGGGATTCGAGACGATGCTGTATGCCGTGATCATTGCAGGCGGCTCGGGCACCCGGCTGTGGCCGCTGAGCCGGAAGAGCCAGCCCAAGCAGGCGCTGAAGCTGATCGGCGACCGCACGATGTTCCAGCACGCGGTCGACCGGCTGGCGCCGCTGTTTCCGCCCGAGCGCATCTTCGTCGGCACGAATGCCGAGGTTGCCGCGGCTGCTGCAGCCGCAGACGCCCGACATTCCGGCCGAGAACTTCATCGTCGAGCCGTCGGGCCGTGATTCCGGCCCTGCCGCCGGCCTCGCCGCGGCGTATCTGCTCCACCGCGATCCCGACGCCATCATGGTGATGCTGACCGCGGACCACTACATTGTCGACGTGGAGCAGTTCCGCTCGGTGCTGGCCGCGGCTGCCGAGGTGGCGAGCGACGGAACGATCGTGACGCTGGGCATCAAGCCCGCCGGCCCCGACACCCGTTTCGGCTACATCGAGCTTGGCGAGGCGCAGGAGATCGTCGACGGCTTCCGGGTGTATGAGTCGGCGGGCTTCCGTGAGAAGCCGGACGTGAAGACCGCGCAGGCTTTCGTCGACGGCGGCCGCCACGTGTGGAACAGCGGGATGTTCGTGTGGCGGGCAGACCGGCTGCTGGAGGAGTTCGAGCGGCAGATGCCGGAGTCGTACGCCGCGCTCGATGCGGATCGAGGCCGCGCTGGATACGCCGGACGCGAACCGGGTGCTGGATGCCGAGTGGCCTAACGTGCGCCGGGTGTCGGTCGACTACGGCATCATGGAGCAGGCGGACCGGGTTTCGGTGATTCCGGTCGACATCGGCTGGAGCGACATCGGGAGCTGGGGCGCGCTGCTCGACGTGCTGCCGCGCGACGAGAACGACAACGTCGCCGAGGGGCTGCTGCTGGCCCGCGACGCGAAGGGCTGTTACGTGCGCAGCGAGCGCACCGTCGCGGTGATCGGCATGGAAGACGTCGTGATCGTGGACACGCCCGACGTGCTGCTGGTGTGCCCGCGCTCGCGTGCCGAGGAGGTGCGCGAGCTTGTGAAACAACTGGAGGCCGCAGGTCAAAACCTGTATCTGTAGAAGTGTCGATGACTGAAACCAATCTGACCGCTTATTGCGTCCGCTGCAAAACGATGAGACCGCTTGCGGACGCGCAACCTGTTTTCCTGGCGAATGGCAGGGCGGCCACCCGCGGGCGCTGCCCGGAGTGCGGCACCGCGCTGACGCGCATCGGCGCGACCGAGGCCCACGCGGGCCTGCCCAAGCCCGAGCCTGCCGCGACCCCGAAGCCGGCGCGCGCTGCCAAGCAGGCGCCCGCGGGACCCGCGCCAAGTGAAGTATCCGCGCCCCTGACCCACCCGGTCGAGGCGTACTGCGTGAAGTGCAAGACCATGCGGACGCTGACCGACGGCCGGGCCGTGTTCATGGCGAACGCGCGGCCGGCGGCCGAAGGGCGCTGCCCCGAGTGTGGGACGCGGCTCTTCAAGATCGGCGCGACGGCGGACCATGCGGGGCTGCCGCAGCCGGTGGCGGTGGCGAAGGGTTCGGACCGCGAAGGCGCGAAGGCGGCGAGGACCGCGAAGGCACGAAGGCGGCGAAGGCACGAGCCGAAGGCGCGAAGGCGGCGAAGGCACGAGCGCGCGGCCGAAGGAGACGCGGCGTCAAGACGGCGGCGGCGAAAGCCGGCGCGGCGGGGCAAGGGCGCGGATCAGGACGGCGCCGGCGAAGGGGCGCTCGGCTGGGTCCGGGCGGCGGTCGCACGGGCATCCGCTGCACGGGAACAAGCTCGTGATCGTCGAGTCGCCGGCGAAGGCGCGGACGGTGGGCCGCTTCCTCGGCCGCGACTACGACGTGCGCGCGTCGATCGGCCACGTGCGCGACCTGCTGCGCTCGCAGCTTTCGGTCGACATCGAAGGCGGCTTCGTGCCCCGGTACCGGGTTCCGGACGACAAGAAGGCCATCGTCAAGGATCTGAAGGCTGCGGCCGCCGAGGCGCGGGAAGTGTACCTGGCGACCGACCCCGACCGCGAGGGTGAGGCCATCGCCTGGCACCTGCTGCAGGCCGCGGAGATCCCGCAAGAGCGGGCGCACCGGGTCGTGTTCCACGAGATCACGAAGAACGCGATCGCCGAGGCGTTCAGCACAGCCGCGACATCGACATGGAACTGGTCGACGCGCAGCAGGCGCGGCGCATCCTCGACCGCCTCGTCGGCTACCAGATCAGCCCGCTGCTGTGGGACCGGGTGAAGAGCCGCCTGTCGGCGGGCCGGGTCCAGTCGGTCGCGCTGCGCCTGATCGTCGAGCGCGAGCGGGAAATCCTGGCGTTCGTGCCGGTCGAGTACTGGTCGCTCGACGCGGAGCTGGCGCAGCAGACGACGCCGCGGCCAGGCGCCGCGGCCGAGCTTCCTCGCGCGGCTCGTGCGGATTCGCGGGCAGGAAGCGGACCTGAAGAACGAGGACGACTCGCATGCGATCGTGGCGGAGCTGGAAGGCGCGGCGTACTCGGTCGCCAACGTCAAGCGCGGGGAACGGCGCCGCCGGCCGAACCCACCCTTCACCACCAGCACGCTGCAGCAGGATGCGTCGAACCGCCTGGGCATGGCCGCCAGCCGGACGATGCGCGTGGCGCAGGACCTGTACGAGGGCATCGACACCGGCGAGGGCGGCGGGCCGGTCGGCCTGATCACGTACATGCGAACCGACAGCGTCAACGTTGCGAAAGAGGCGCAGGACGAGGCGCGGGCCCTGATCTTGCAGCAGTTCGGGCCGGAGTACGTGCCCGCGGAGCCGAACGTCTTCAAGTCGCGCGCGAAGAACGCGCAGGAGGCGCACGAGGCGATCCGGCCGACGTCGGTGAGCCGCGTCGCCGGCTGCGCTGCGCGACAAGCTGAGCGCGGAGCAGTTCCGCCTGTACGAGCTGATCTGGCGCCGGTTCGTGGCGAGCCAGATGGCGGCGGCGATCTACGACACGCTCACGGTCGACGTGGAGGCCGGCAAGCCGGAGGTTTCCGAAAAACCGTACCTGTTCCGGGCGAGCGGTTCCACGGTCCGGTTCCCCGGCTTCCTCGCCGTCTACAGCGGCGGCGCGGCCGGCCCGCAGGAGAGCGCGGCCGGGGACAAGGATGCGGAGGCAGAGGGGACAAACGGCCGCAACGGCCGGAACGGTCGCAACGGCACGGACCGCGGGCGGGCGAACGGGGATGGCGACGGCGGCGACGGGCAGGCCGAGGCCGCGGCGGACGCGACCCAGCAGCAGACGAACATCCCGAACCTGGCCGTGGGCGAGGCGCTGGACCTGCTGCGCCTGATCCCCGAGCAGCACTTCACGCAGCCGCCGCCGCGCTACACCGAGGCGTCGCTCGTGAAGGCGCTGGAGGAATACGGCATCGGCCGGCCGAGCACGTACGCGGCGATCATCTCGACGATCCTCGAGCGCAACTACGTGGAGCGGTCGGAGAAGAAGCTGGTCCCGACGGATCTCGGCTTTACGGTGAACGATCTGCTGGTCAAGTACTTCGACACCGTCTTCAACGTGGGCTTCACGGCGCAGATGGAAGAGCAGCTCGACAGCATTTCCCGCGGCGAGTCGGAGATGACGCCGGTGCTGCGCCAGTTCTACGACTTCTTCGAGCCGCAGCTGCAGAACGCCGAGCGCACGATGGAGAAGGTCTCGCTGGAGCCGGAGAAGACGGGCGAGTTCTGCCCGGAGGACGGGGGAGAACTTGTCATAAAGCAAGGCCGCTACGGCCGGTTCGTCGGCTGCAGCAACTACCCGGCCTGCCGGTTCACCAAGCCGCTCGTCGCGAAGATCGGGCGTGCTTGTGCCCGAAGGACCGGGGCGAGATCGTCGAGCGCCGCACGCGGCAGGGGCGCATCTTCTACGGCTGCGCGAACTATCCGGCCTGCGACTGGACGTCATGGAAGCGGCCGGTGGCCCAGCCGTGTCCGCAGTGCGGCGGGCTGATGGTCGTCTCGGCCAAAGACACCGCCGAGTGCACGGTTTGCGGGGCGCGGGTGAAGCTGTAGCCTGTAGAAACAGCATGTGGGGTGTGTGTATAACCTGACACACCTGACACTATTGAGACACTTGACACACTTGCCGTCGAATTTGCCTCAGCCGCTGGCGTATTCGACGGCAAGGACGGTTTGTTGTTCGTGGTGAGGAGATCGGTGCAGGAGCAACTCGACGCGTACGTGAAGTACCTGGTGGCGGAGCGGAATGCTTCGCCCCACACGGTGAGCAACTACCGCCGCGAGATCCTGCAGTTCGCCGCCTTTGCCCAGGGGCAGGGCGTGGCGAGCTGGGCGGCGGTGACGCCGGCCCTGCTGCGGCAGTGGCTGGCCGACCTGCACGCCCGGGGGTATGTCAAGGCGAGCGTCGCCCGCCGCATCTCCGAGCTGCGCGCGTTCTACAGCTTCATGCGGGTGCGGGGCTTCGTCGAGATGAACCCGGTCCAGGGCATCCTGTCGCCGAAGCTGCCGCAGCGCCTGCCGCGGCCGCTGACGCGGGAGGAGATCGAGGCTGTTGCTTGCGGCTCCGGACCTCGCCACGCCGCAGGGGCAGCGTGACCGCGCGATGCTGGAGCTGCTGTACGGCGGCGGCCTGCGGGTGAGCGAGCTGCTCGCGCTCGACACGCCGGACGTGAGCCTGGGCGAGGGGCAGGTGCACGTGACGGGCAAGGGCGCCAAGGAGCGCATCGCGCTGATCGGCCGGCCGGCGACGGAAGCCCTCCGGCGATACCTGGCCGAGGGCCGGCCGAAGCTGCTGGAGGCGGCCGAGCAGTCCGGGGGCAAGAGGCGGGCGGACGGCAAGTGGCTGCCGAAGCGGCCGAGCAGCGCTCTTTCTCAACCGCTTCGGCCAGCGCCTGTCGATCAGCATGTTCACCCGCACGCTGTCCGACTACGGCGGAGGCAGCGGGCATCGGCCACCCGGTGACGCCGCACATGCTGCGCCACAGCTTCGCGACGCACCTGCTGGACGGCGGCGCGGACCTGCGCTCGGTGCAGGAGCTGCTGGGCCACGAGTCGGCCAGCACGACGCAGATTTACACGCAGGTCAGCCAGAAACAACTCAGGGAGACCGTTCTGAAGGCTCATCCGCGGGCGCGGAAGAGCCAGTAGCGCAAAGGGGCCGTTCATGTCATCTGCTACCAGTGCTCCAAGTCTGGTCGAGCAGCGCCTCGCACGGCTGCGAGGCTTGCTTCCCGAACTGGGCGTCGACGCACTCCTGATTTCACACCCCCAGAACCGCAGGTACCTCAGCGGCTTCACCGGTTCGGCGGGCGCTCTGCTCATCAGCGCCGGTTCCGCCTTCATCGCCACCGATTCGCGATACTACGAGCAGGTCGGGCGTCAAAGCCCGCAGTTCGAGCTGGTCCGCGTCAAGCGGGACGTGGAAGAGGCGTTTCCCGAGATGTTCGGGCGCAGCCGGATTGGCCGGCTAGGGTTCGAGGCAGACGACGCGACGGTTGCCACGCTCGACCGGTGGCGAGCGGCCGCGCCCGAGATGGCCTGGCAGCCGACCCAGCAGGTCGTCGAAGGGCTGCGGGCGGTGAAGGATGCAGCCGAGGTTGCGGCGCTGCGCCGGGCGATTGCGCTGACTGACGAGTCGCTGGCGGCGGCCTTGGCCGACGCGCGGCCCGGCATGACCGAGGCGGAGCTTGCGTGGAGCATCGAGAGCTACATGCGAACCCACGGCGCGCACGCGGCTGCGTTCGAGCTGATCGTCGCCGGCGGGCCGAATTCCGCGCTGCCGCATGCAGAGCCTGCGGACGTCCCGCTGCTCGCAGGTGAGCCGATCGTGATCGACATCGGCGCGGAGGTGGACGGGTACCACGGCGACCTGACGCGCACGGTCTGCTTCGGCCAGCCGAAGGAGCCGGAGAAGTTCTGGGAAGTCTATAACACGGTGCTGCGCGGCCAGGCTGCGGCGGAAGCGGGCATCCGTCCGGGCATGACCGGCCGGGAAGCGGACGCGCTGGCGAGGGACGTGATCGCGGAGGCGGGATATCGGCGAGGCCTTTGGCCACGGCCTGGGGCACGGCGTGGGCCTCGAGATCCACGAGACGCCCCTGCTCGGCGCGACGTCCACAACGGTCATTGAATGCGGAATGCTGATCACGATCGAGCCGGGGATTTATCTCCCCGGGTGGGGTGGTGTGCGGATCGAAGATATCGTCCTGATCACGGACGACGGCGCCGAAGTGCTGACCCGGGCGCCGAAAGATCCGATCCTTTAGCTATCGTCGTTCGCCGACAGGAGGGTGGCATGGGCATCAACGAGCGTCCCTGGTATTTCTGGCCTCTGATCGCTTTCATCGCCGGGTTGCTGATCGGCCTGGTCGTTCTGGGGTGGGGCGTGTGGCCGGTGACCTGGACGAACGCCACGGTCCAGGACCTGCGGCCCGAGCTGCGCCTGCAGTACGTGGCGATGGTCGCGGAGTCGTACAGCCAGACCGCGCGATATCGCAACGGCCCGGCAGCGGCTGGCGGGCTGGCCGCAGGATGAGCTCACCGGTCTCCTGACCGAGGCGCAGACGGTGCTCGTCGCACGCAATCCTCAGGAGGCCGCCAACGTGCAGCAGTTGGCTGTGGCGCTCGGCGCTGCGGAGACGGCGGCGCCTGCAGGCGGTGCGGGTCCGGAGCAACCGGGGCCGGCGCCGACCGCGGCCACCGGAGGCGGGACCGAAACGGCGCCCTTACGACTCCGCACGATCTGCACGGCCGGCATCTTCCTGCTTGTCGCCCTCGGCGCACTTGCCGCGCTGGTCTACCTGTACCGGCGCTGGCGGGCGGCGCGTGACGTCGATCACGCGGGGACAGCCTACCAGGGCTACGCGCCCCTTCCGGGAGAGTCGCCGGCCGCGGAGGCGGCGGAGCAGGAGAAGGCGCGGCCGCTGGGAGGGCAGGCGTACCCGTGGGAGGAGACGCCAACTGCGGCGGCCGCGGCCGCATCGCGGCCGGACCTCACACTTGACAGCGACTCCCCTCCCGAGCGGGACGTGCTGGTGGACGACAACGGCACCGGGCCGCAGGCGGCCACCGCCCGCCCGACCGCCGCGCCGAAGCCGATTGGTCCGGGGCCGGGCGTGCCTGCCCGCGGCGAGGTGGAGCCGCCGCGCCGCAGCCCAGCGCGGCGCCGCTGAAGGCGACGACGGGGCTGAACATGCTGGTCGAGAACACCGCGGTCTACCAGATGGGCGAGCCGGATTACGACGAGGCGTTCGACATCAACGATCCGGTGGATGGCTACATGGGGCAGTGCGGGCTGCAGCTGATCGAGCCGTTTGGCCGGGACCGCGACCAGGCCGTGGCGCTGCAGGTGTGGCTGTGGGACTCGAGCGATCCGGACACCCAGACGCTGGTGCTGATGAGCGAGGGAGCGTACCGGGACACCGCGCTGCGTTCGCAGTACTCGGGCGAGCATGAAGCCATATCGGTCCGCCCGGGAACCGAGTTCGAGCTGACCAGCCACGACCTGCTGCTGCGCGGCCGGGTGGAGAAGGTATCCTACGCGGAGGCGGAGCCGGTGCGCGGGGTGTTCGCCGACCTGCAGGTCAAGCTGACGCGTCTATCGCCGGCGTAGGCAACGGCTTACAACACAAAGACACAAAGCACACAAAGGACTTTCCTTGTGCCTTTGTGTCTTCGTGTCTTATGTGGCCCTTCGGCTAGACTCGCGCCTCCGGGTCGAAGAGGCGCTTGTATTCGAGGATGGCGAAGCGGTCGGTCATGCCCGCGATGTAGTCGCAGATGACGCGCTCGGGGTCGCGGGCCATGCGGGCCTGGATCTCGCGCGGCAACTGGCGCGGCTCTTCGAGATACGCCTTGAATATGGCCGTCAGCATGTGGTTGGCCTTGTAGGCCATCCGCACGACGCGTGGGTGGCGGTAGAAGTTCTTCATCAGGAAGGCCTTGAGCTCGAGGTTGAGCTCGTGCACTTCGGGGGAGAAACAGGCGACGTTCCCGCCCGCGCTGCGGACGTCCTCGACCGTGCGGATGTCCCGCTCGGCGATGGCAGCCGCCGTGGAGCGGATCGCGTCCGTGATCTCGATGCCGATGAGCCGGCGGACGGCGCGGGTGCGCAGCTTGTCCTCGAGGCAGCAGTCGGGCTTCTCGCCGAGCGAAGCCATGACGGCCTGCCAGACCCCCAGCTCCCGCACCTGCAGGAAGTCGAGCACGCCGCTTCGCAACCCGTCCTCCAGATCGGCCGTGTTGTAGGCGATCTCGTCGGCCAGGTTGCTGACCTGGCATTCGAGCGTGCCCGCGCGCTCCGGCTCGTAGCCGGTGGCATCGATCACGTCGTAGTCGGTGTCGTGCTTGACGATGCCCTCGCGCACCTCGTAGGTCAGGTTGAGGCCGGGGAAGTCCTCGTAGCGGTCTTCGAGCACGCTCACGATGCGCATGGTCTGCCGCTGATGGTCGAAGCCGCCGTGCTCCGCCATCAACTGGTTCAGCGTCACCTCGCCGGTGTGGCCGAACGCGGGGTGGCCGAGGTCGTGAGCCAGGCAGATGGCCTCGGTCAGGTCTTCGTTGACGCCGAGCGCGCGGGCCATGCTGCGGCCGATCTGCGCGACCTCGATCGTATGCGTCAGGCGATTGCGGTAGTGATCCCCCTCGTGGTAGACGAAGACCTGGGTCTTGTAATCGAGGCGGCGGAAGGCGGTGGTGTGGATGATCCGATCGCGGTCGCGCTGGAAGGCGGTGCGGTAGTCGTGCTCTTCCTCGGGGTGGACGCGGCCCCGACCGGCGCCGCTCGAAACGCCGTATGGGGCAAGGTTGGCTTGCTCGCGGGCCTCGATCTCTTCCCGGCTCAAGAACATGCCCGGCCTCCTTCGTGCCTGGGGAAGATCACTGCCGGCATCCTTTGCCGGCTCCGGCGCCCGGCGTCGGCAGCTAGCGGGCCAGCTGCACCCGCAACCAGGCGAGCTGTTCGTCCAGGTGGTCCTGGTCTGACAGGTCCATTTCCTCGCAGGCCCCCGAGCCTGCCTGCGCCCGCATCGCGACGATGAGCCGGTCCAGGTCCAGAGGCGACAGGTCGGGCACGCGGGCGAGCGCCGAGCGCACCGGCGGCGGTTGGTCCCCGTCATCGCCGATCGCAGGGTTGTGTACGGCGAAGGTAAGCATTGCCAGCCGGCCGTCGGCCTTTTTCTTCGTATAGATACGGTGCCTAAGTCCCGTGGGATGGCCGGCGTCCCGGAAACAGTAGAGCTTCCATAACCGTTCGCCCGGCTGCAGCTCCAGCAGGTCCCGGTCGACCAGGTCCGCCAGGATTTCGCCCGGACCTCCGTACCGGCATTCGTTACTTGCGCCATGTGACATGTGTCGAGTCGCGCCATTTCCTTTCGTTTGTCGTTAGAGCGCAGTGTACCCGGCGGCAGGGACGGTGTCAAGGAAATTGAACGCCGCGACTTATCGGCGAGGGTGCGGCAGGGTCGCGCTGCTTGACCTCTTCTCCGCAGAGGGCTATACTCGCGTTGCCGCTGGAGTGCTTTCCCCAAGAAACATCCGGGCGCAAATCGGCCTGATCTTCTTCGCCGGGCTCCTGTCACTTGTCGGAAATTGTAATTACTCTTACAATGGCGCCAGCCGCAGGGGTGGAACGACTTTGCTGCCGTCATAATCATCGCTTCTGTTCACCCCTGCATTTTCTCCCCCGCGCCGGTTTCGCACTCAGATGCGGCGGCCGCCCTGGACGACGCTCCCTGAATTTGCAGCACCTGAGGAGGCGCCTATCGCTTGATCGAGCACCCTCTGCATAGTTCGTGCGGTTCGGTTTGCAGTCACAGCATTATTCACTGCATCAGTGTAGATTCAGGAGGATTATTCCGTGGCAACCGTTCCTGTACCAAAAACAGCAGCGAAAGCGCCGGCCGAAACGTGGCAGATCGGCGTTAGCCGGCCAGCACTCCCGATCGACGACCTACCTTCTCCGGAACAGGCTTTCCATCGCCCCGTGATCGGCCGAAGAGAGATTATCACGGTGGTGCTGGGCCCCAGCATGATCGCGCTCGGCGCAGCACTCGGGTCGGGCGAATGGCTTCTAGGTCCACTAGCCTTTGGCCGGTTCGGCTTCATGGGCCTCGGTTGGTTGATCGTAATCTCCGCGATCCTTCAGGTCTTCTATAACATGGAGAATGCGCGGTACACGATGGCGACGGGCGAGGTTCCCATCGTCGGCTTTACCCGCACGCCTCCCGGTTACAAGTTCTGGGCCTTGGCGACCCTATTCGTGATCTACATCGGCTGGATCTGGGGCGGCTGGGCTGCCAGCGCGGGCCAGAGCCTCTTCGCCCTCTTCGCCGGCCGGCCCGCTGATCCGAAGAACCCGGTTGAGGTGGAAACCTACCGCCTCATCGCCGTCGGCCTGATGTTCCTCTCGCTGTTGATCTACACCATCGGGAGGAAGGTGTCGCGCACCATGGAGTTGGTCGACACCGTCCTGGTGTTCTTCTCCTTGGGCTCGGTGATCATCCTGGCCATTGTGTTCGCCCCGATCTCGATCTGGGGTGAAGCGATCAAGAGCATGGTCGTTCCCGCTCGACCGCCTCAGGGAGTCGATGCGATGCTGTTGGGTGGCATCATCGGCTACACCGGCTTCGGGGCGGGCATGAACTTCCTGCTGATCAACTACTACCGCGATCACGGCTACGGCATGGGCAGCAAGGTCGGCTTCTACTCCGGCCTGGTCGGTGGAGAGAAGCAAGACGTGCTGCCGTCAGGCGTCACCTTCCGTGAGAATCAGCAGAACACGAGCATGTGGAAGCGCTGGTGGCACTACCTGAAGATGGACCAGTGGTATGTATTCTTCGTGGGCGCCATGCTCGGCATGTTCGTGCCCAGCATCCTGGTCCGTTTCCTGGCCACGCAGCCCGACGCAGGAACGCCGACGAGCGGCAACATTCAGGTCTACGCCGCCACGGAGATGGGCAAGATTGCTCCCATCTTCTTCCCCTTCCTGCTGATCATCGGCACCCTGATCCTGTTCAAGACCCAAACAACGATCCTCGAGATGTTGGTTCGCAACACGACGGACGCCGCGATCGCGGTCAGTCCGCGGTTGCACAACTGGATCAAGGGCGATGCGCGCAAGGCGTACTACGGCATGGCCCTGATCTTCATCCTGATCATCTCGATCATCATCCACCTGGCGCTGCCCACCACGTTGGTGCAGATCGCCGCCAACATGTCCAACTTCGCATCGATCATCTACCCGATCGTGCTGATCTACCTGAACACGAAGCTCCCGAAGCCGGCCCGGGCGACCTGGTGGTCGATCGTGATCCTGATCCTGAACGTGCTGTTCTTCGGGTTCTTCTTTGTCAACTTCGTGTCCTTCATCCTGACGGGCACGCCGCTGTTCAAGATCTAGCTCGACTGAACGAGATCCGTGGTCGGCCCCCGACGGGCCACCACGGATCGGCGCGTGGCTCCTGTTCAAGACCCAGCTGGACATCCTCGACGGCGCGGTCCGAGCGGTCACCGACCTCGGCTGGGCCGGGAAGCCGCCGCGTCCGCAAATGGCGCGATGGAGACATTCGTGGGTATACTACATTCTGCTCGCCGCAGTGATTGACTGGGGTGTCCCGGCGCTGGGGCTATCTGCGCCGATTGTCTTGTATCTGCCTGAATACTACTCGGCTGCCGGTCGACTGGCGTCCTTCCATGTGGCGCGGGCGCGGTCATGGGCGGCATCCTTCCTGATCCGGCGCGGGGCTTCTGATTCAACTTCACGAGGTACTTCTGATGGCGACTAAGGTCCAGCTCTTCATCACCTGTCTGGGCGAGAATTTCTTCTCCCACGTGCTGAAAGACATGGTGACCGTGCTCGAGCGCCTGGGGCTGCAGGTCGAAATGCCGGAGGGCCAGGCGTGCTGCGGGCAGCCGCTCTACAACAGCGGCTTCCAAAGCCAGACGGTTGCGCCGGCCCGCAACTGGCTGAAGGTGTTTGCGCCGACGGACGGCTACATCGTTGCGCCGTCCGGCTCCTGTGCGGAGTTCGCCAGGCATCGCTACCCCGAGCTGTTCCCGCCCGGCACGTGGGAGCACGAGGCCGCGCTCGAAACGGCGGCGCGCACCTTCGAGTTTACGGAGTTTCTCACCAAGGTGCTCGGCGTGACCGACGTCGGCGCAGCGTTCCCGCACAAAGTCACCTACCACGCCTCTTGCCACATCCTGCGGGGCCTGGGCTTACGCGAGGAACCGAAGCAGCTGCTCGCAGCCGTGCGCGGCCTGGAGTTCGTCCCGCTGAACCAGGAAGAGACGTGCTGCGGCTTCGGAGGCATCTTCAGCGTCGTGAATCCCGAGGTGTCGCGGTTGATGATGAACGACAAGGTGCAGCAACGTCATCGCGAGCGGGGCGGAGGCCGTGGTGGTGTCCGAACCGGGCTGCCTGATGAACGTGGCCGGCGGGCTGCGCAAGGCGGGCTCGAGCATTCGCCCGATGCACATCATCGAAGTGCTGGCGGCCCAGGAGTAGCGCAATGAGCGAGACCTCGCATCATATCGACTTCCGCGAAAACGTCCGAGCCGTGCAGCCCGAGATGCCGGCTTCGGTGCAGAAGGCCACCACCCGCTTCCTGGGGACGCGCGCCGGGGTCGTCGACATCGTGGGCGACGAGCGCTGGCAGGAGCTGCGGCAGGCGGGCCACGACATCCGGCTCCACACGGTCAACCACCTGGATTACTACCTGCAGCTGCTCGAGCAGCGGGTGACCGAAGCCGGCGGCCACGTGCACTGGGCGGCCGACGCCGAGGAAGCGCGGCGGATCGTCCTGGACATCGCGGCCGAGCACAACGTCAAGCGCGTGGTGAAGGTCAAGAGCATGGTGACCGAGGAGATCGAGCTGAACCACGCGCTGGCTGCGGCCGGGATCGATACGCTCGAGACGGACCTGGGGGAGTTCATCGTTCAGCTGGCGGGCGCCGGACCTTCGCACATCCTCGTTCCGGCTGTCCACCTGACGAAGGAAGCCATTGCCCGACTCTTCACCGAGAAACTCGGCGTCGAGGCGCCTCCCGATCCGATCGCGCTGACCGCCATTGCCCGGTCCACGCTCCGGGATGCCTTCCTGGCCGCAGACATGGGCATCTCGGGCGCCAACTTCATGGTCGCGGAGACGGGCACGCTCGTCACGGTGACCAACGAGGGGAACGGCCGCATGTGCACGACCCTGCCGCCGCTGCACGTCGCCGTTGTCGGCATCGACAAGACCGTTCCTGACCTGGAAAGCCTTAACGTTTTGCTCAAGCTGCTCCCGCGCAGCGCCACCGGCCAGAAAATGACCTCGTACGTGCAGTTCATCACCGGCCCCGCCCGCACGGACGAGGAAGGCGGCCCGCGGGAGTTCCACCTGGTCCTGGTGGACAACGGGCGCACCCGGATACTGAGAGACGAGGTGGCGAGAGAGACGCTGTTGTGCATCCGCTGCGGCGTGTGTCTCAACGTTTGCCCCGTGTATAATCATGTCGGCGGCTACGCCTACGGCGGGGCGTATTCAGGGCCGATCGGCTCCATCCTTTCGCCGCAACTGTTCGGCCTCGGGACCGCGGGGGACCTGCCTTTTGCCTCGTCGCTCTGCGGCGCCTGCGCCGAGTACTGCCCGGTCAAAATCCCGATCCCGGAGATCCTGATTCACCTGCGGCGGCGGGTGGTCGAGGGCGACGCGGTGGATGGGCCGAGCGCGCCGCCGGCGCTCGCAGCGGCCGCAGACCTTGCCGCGGTGGCCTTAAGCTCGCCGCAGCTTTACGAGTTCGGAACACAAGCCCTGAAGGTTGCCCAGGCGCCGCTCGTGCGCGGCGGCTGGCTGCCGGTCTTGCCGCCGCCCGATCAATCGCTGGACGACGGTTCGGCCGCTCCCCGCGTTCCGCGGCTGGTTCCGGCAGTACTTCCGGATGCGGACGCCTGAGGGCCGGGCGGCCGCGCAGCGGCAGCGGGTCGAAGACGGCCGGAATCCTGGCCGGGGTTGCCGCGGCGATGCTCGCCGCCGCGCTGCTGTTCGGCCGCAAAGGAGGGCGCTCATGAGCAAATCGACGAGCACCCGAGAAGATATCCTGGCACAAGTTCGGCTGGCCCTGGGCGCGCGACAGCGCCGCGCCGGTCCCGCCCGTGCCCGGCCGCATGGCCGCCCGCGTCGCGGGGCTGCCCGCGGATGAGATGGCGGGGCTGCTGGCGGAGATCGCCAAGCTCGGCGGCAAGACGCAACAGGTGAGTCCCGGCGGGCTGCCGGATGCCATCGCCGCGTTGGTGCGCGACGAGGGGATTCGCAAAGCCGACGCTGTGGCAGACGGCGGAGCTCAAGGCGCTCGGCGTGGAAGCACGTCTTGCGGGACCTGGGCGTAACGATCGTGTCGCCCTACGCGGGGAAGCACGCGCTGGCCGAGTGCGATCTCGGAGTCACCGGGGCCGATGCCGGCTTCCCGGAGACCGGGACGCTGCTCCTGCGCTCGACGCCCGAGCGCCCGCGCATGGTTTCCCTCGTCCCGCGGATCCACCTGGCGCTGATCACGCCGGCCATCCTGCTCCCCGACCTGTCGCAGGGCTTCGCCCAGGTGAAGGGCGAAGGGTACTGGGTCTTCGTGACCGGGCCCGAGCCGGACCGCGGACATCGAGCTCGTGGTAACGATCGGGGTACACGGCCCGAAGGCCCTGTACGTGTGGGACGTTGCACAAGCTTGAGCTTGTGCGGCCGGGCAAGCTAGCATGCCCTATACGTAAGCGTGATGCTGCGCTATGCGCGCAGCTTAGCGCAGAGAGTGGCAAAGGAGCACAGTATGAACGGAGCCGTTCTACCGGAACTCGCCGACCCCAAATTCAAGACCCTCGTCAACCAGTGCATTCACTGCGGCCTGTGCCTCCAGGCGTGCCCGACCTACGACGTGTTCGGGACCGAGATGGACGCGCCGCGCGGCCGCATCTCGCTGATGCGCGCGGCATCCGAGGGCCGCATCAGCCCCGAGGAGCTGGGCGAGACCTTCTCACGGCACATCAACCTCTGCCTCTCCTGCCTCGCCTGCCAGACCGCCTGCCCGTCGGGCGTCAAGTACGCGAAGCTGATCGAGACCACCAAGGTCGCGCTCGAACACCACCGCAAGCAGGGCGCGGGCGAGCGGCGCGTGCGCTGGGTGGCGCTCGAAGCAGACGATGCCGCACGTGGGGCGGCTCAAGGCGGCGGCCCGGCATGCTGAAGGTCTACGAGGCCACGGGCGTGCAGAAGCTGGTCCGGCGCAGCAACGTCCTGCCGCGGCCGCTGAAGGCCGCCGAGGCGATCCTGCCGCCCATCTCGACCAAGTACCGCGACTACAGCCGGCCCGCGCCGGCGCATGGGCGAGAAACGCGGGGAAGTGGCGTTCTTCATCGGCTGCATCCAGGAGGCCTTCCTCGACTCGGTCAACGAGGCGACCATCCGCGTGCTGCAGCGCAACGGGTTTGAAGTCCACTTCCCCGCGGGCCAGACCTGCTGCGGCGCGGCGCAGCTCCACATCGGCGACGAAGCGCTGGCACAGGAGCTGGCCCGCAAGAACATCGACGCCTTCGAGCGGTACGACGTCATCATCAACAACGCGGGCGGCTGCGGCGCGACGCTCAAGGACGAGTACGAGGACCTGTTCCACGACGATCCCGTGTATGCGGAGAAGGCCCGGGTCTTCGGCGGCCAAGATCAAGGATATCAACGAGTTCCTGCTGGACAACCTGCGCGAGCAGCCGACCGGGGTGGTGAAGGTCGCGCGTCACCTACTCCGACTCCTGCCACCTGCGCCACGCGCAGAAGATCGTCCAGCAGCCGCGCGCGCTGCTCCGCCTGATCCCCGGCCTGGAGCTCGTCGAGCTGCGCCAGCCCGACCGCTGCTGCGGCAGCGCGGGCGTGTACAACATCGTGCATTCGGAGACGGCCGACCAGGTGCTGGACGCGAAGATGGCCGACATCAAGGCCACCGGCGCGGAGATCGTCGTCGCGAGCAACACCGGCTGCCACATGCAGCTCATCGCCGGCGTGCGCCGGGCGGGCCTGAACGCTAACGGACGAACGTCCGGGTGATGCACGTCGTCGAGCTGCTCGACATGTCGTACAGCTCGGCAAGCGGCGCGAACGGAGCGCATAGATGGGTGACGACCGACAAGATCCGCGTCGCTGAGCGCATCTCTTCGCGCCGGACCAGGTCGTCACCGACCCCGTCGCGCTGCTGACCTACGAGCGCGACGCCAGCCTCGATCGGCGGCGTACCCGATGCAGCGGTCTTCCCGCGCTCGACGGCCGATGTCGTCCAGGCTCGTCAGGTGGGCCGACGAGACCGGGACACCCGCTGATCGCCCGCGGGGCAGGCACCGGCCTTTCGGGCGGCGCGGTGGCCGAACACGGGCGGCGTCATCGTCGTCTTCTCGCGCATGAACAAGATCCTCGAGTTCGACGAGGCCGGGCGCAGCGTCGTGGTGGAGCCGGGCGTCGTCAACCTGGTGCTGGACGAGTTCGTCAAGGCGAAGGGGCTGTACTACCCGCCCGACCCGGCCAGCGGCCGCACGGCGACGACCGGCGGCAACATTGCCGAGAACGCGGGCGGGCCGCACTGCTTCAAGTACGGCGTCACCACGAACTACATCACCGGCCTGGAAGTGGTGCTGGCCGACGGGCAGGTGGTGCGGCTGGGCGGTCGGGCGCTGGACTACCCCGAGCTCGACCTGGTCGGGCCTGATGACGGGCAACGAGGGGACGCTGTGCATCATCACCGAGGCGAGCGCTCGGCTGCTGCGCAACACGCTCGCCATCAAGACCGCGCTGGCGTCCTTCGACTCGGTGGAGGCGGCGGGCGAGGCCGTGTCGGCGGTCATCGCGGCCGGCCTGGTGCCCGCCACGATGGAGATGATGGACCAGAAGATCATGCGGATCCTCGAGGACTACGCGCATGCCGGCCTGCCGGTCGAGGCAGGCGCGGCGCTGATCATCGAGGCCGACGGCTATCCGGACAGCGTCGGGCCGCAGATGGACGAGATCGCGGCGATCCTGCGCGAGCACGGCGCGCGCGAGATTCGCATCGCGCAGACGGCAGAAGAGCGCGACAGGATCTGGTACGGCCGCAAGAGCGCGGCCGGCGCGATGGCGCGCCTCGCGCCGGCCTACTACCTGGTCGACGGCACCGTGCCGCGCAGCAAGCTCGCCGAGACGCTGGCGGAGATCAACGCGGAGGTCGAGGCGCAACCACTTCAGGGTCGGCTACGTCTTCCATGCCGGCGACGGCAACCTGCATCCGTTCATCCTGATCGAGGACCCGCACGACGCGGACCTGATGCGCCGCATCCTCGCAGGTCGGGCAGCGGGTGATGGAGATCTGCGTGGCGAAGGGCGGCAGCATCACGGGCGAGCACGGCGTGGGCATCGAGAAGCGGCGACTACATGCCGCTGATGTACACGCCGGACGAGCTGGCCGTGATGCGCGAGGTCAAGGAGGTTTTCGATCCCCGCGGCATCCTGAACCCGGGCAAGATTTTCCCGGCTGCAGCCCCAGCGCTGCGGACCGTAGGCCGCATCCAGCGGCTCGTACGCCGACCGGCGTGCCAGCCGTCCTACGCGCCGGCCACGAGCCGAGGAGGCTGCGGAAGCGTCCGGGCTTTGGCGCGCGAGGGAAGATCGGTCCGGGTCGCGGGCGGCGGCACGAAGTCCGATGGCTGCGCTCCCGCCGACGTGACCCTGCACACCGGCCGCCTGTGCGGGATCACGACTATGCGCTGGAGGACCTGTACGTGACCGTGGGCGCCGGCACCCGGCTTCGCGATCTGCAGGCCGAGCTGGCGCGCGACAAGATGTGGGTTCCGCTCGTTCGCCCTGGCCCGCCGCAACGGTCGGCGGCATCGTCGCCGCCAACTTCAACGCGCCGCTTGCGCATGCGCTACGGCAGCATCCGCGATCTGGTGCTCGCTGCATCGGTGGTGCTGCCCGACGGCCGCTCGATCCGGGCCGGACGGCCGGTGGTCAAGAACGTGGCGGGCTACGACCTGACGAAGTTGTTCGTGGGCGCTGGGGCACGCTCGGGCTGCTGACCGACGTCTCGCTCAAGCTGGCGCCGCTCCCGCGGCGCGCGCGCCAGCCTGATCGTCCCGTTCGACTCGCTCGCGGACGGCCTGGCCTGCGGGCAGCGCTGCTGCGCGTCTGCCTGGTCGCCTCGGCGCTCCTGCTCTGCAAGGGCTGCCAGCGGCCTGGGGTCTGCCGCACCGTACGCCCTGATCTACACGGCCGAAGGGATGCCCGAGGACGTGGCCGCGGAGCTGGACCAGGTGCGGGCGGTCCTTGCAGGTGCGGCGCAACGGGCGCGGTGCGAGGTGGAGGGCACTGTCGGGTAGCGAGGCCTGGGCGGGCTGGCTCGCGCAGGCCGAGCGGCGCCTCGACGCTGCGCGCGGGCGTGGCGGCCAAGGATCTGGCCGGCCTCGTCGAGCGAGCTGGCGCCGCGCTGGACGGCGCGACGTTCGTCGCCGACATCGCCAGTGGCATGCTCTATACGCGAGCGGCGCTCCGCTCGAGCCCATCCGCAGCGCCGCGCTCGCCCGCGGCGGCTATGCGGTGGCGCTGTCCGGGCAGCGGCAGACCGATCCGCTGGGGCTATGCGCCCGCAGGGCTTGCCGTGGATGCAGGCGCTCAAGGCGCGCTGGGACCCGGGGGCTGTTCAATCCCGGCGCGTTTCATCGTATAGACACACAGGAGAAGCGCAGATGCACAAGACGGTTACTCTCCGACGACTGGAAGGCCCTGCAAGGCTCCCTTCCGAAGGACGCGATCCTGACCAATCCGATCGAGCTGATCCCGTACGAGGTCGACGGCAGCCTGGGGCTCGGCGAGGCGCAAGGCGTCGCTCTTGCCGCGCAACACGCGGGAAGTGGTGCGCAGGTCGTGCGGTGGGCCGCGGAACGGGGCATGCCGCTGATCGCCCGCGGCGCGGGAACGGGGCTGAGCGGCGGCGCGGTCGCGCCCGCAGGGCGGGGTCATGGTGTCGCTGGCGCGGATGAAGGCCGTGCTCGAAACGGACGAGGCCGGCCGCTCGGTCGTGGTCCAGCCCGGCATCGTCCACCTGAACCTCGACGAGTACGTCAAGACCAAGGGGCTCTACTACCCGCCCGATCCGGCCAGCGGCCGCGCGTGCACGATCGGCGGCAACCTGGGCGAGAACGCCGGCGGCCCGCACTGCTTCAAGTACGGCGTGACGACCAACTACGTGATGGGGCTGGAGGTCGGTGCTGGCGGACGGCCGGGTGCTCCGCACGGGCGGCCGCGCCTTCGACTACCCGGAGTACGACTTGACCGGCCTGCTGGTCGGCTCGAGGGCACGCTGGGCATCATCACCGAGGCGCGAACTGCGCCTGGTGCGCAACGTGCCCGGCATCAAGACCCTCATGGCGATCTTCGACTCGGTCGAAGTCGGCGGGCGAGGCGGTCTCGGCGGTGATCAGCCGCGGCCTGATCCCCGGCACGCTCGAGATGATGGACAAGACGATGATCGGCATCGTGGAGAACTACGTCCATGCCGGGCTGCCGGTGGACGCGGAAGCGCTGCTGATCATCGAGGCGGACGGGCATCCGGCGAGCCTCGATCCGCAGATGGCCGAGATCTTCGAGGTGATGAAGGCGCAGGGCGCGACGCGAGCTGCGGCTGGCGCAGAACCAGGCCGAGCGCGACAAGATCTGGTTTGCGCGGAAGAGCGCGTTCGGCGCGATCGCGCAGATCAGCCCGGCGTATCTGATCGTGGACGGCACGGTGCCGCGGTCGAAGCTGGCGAAGACGCTGGCCGAGATCAACCGCATCTGCGCCTCGTACGACCTCCGCGTCGGCTACGTCTTCCACGCCGGCGACGGCAACCTGCACCCGCTCATCCTGTTCAATCCGCAGGACGAGGCGATGGTGAAGCGGATGCACGCGGCGGGCCAGGAGGTCATGGAGCTGTGCGTCGAGGTCGGCGGGACGATCACCGGCGAGCACGGCGTGGGCAGCGAGAAGCGCCAGTACATGCGCCTCATGTTCAACGAGGACGAGCTGCGCGTGATGCAGGACATCAAGGAGGTGTTCGACCCGCGCAACCTGATGAACCCCGGCAAGATCGTGCCGGAGCTGGCCGCCGGCGAGCCCGCGCCGCGTCGTCGAGCCGCACCCGGCGGCCGGCGCCGCGCGAGTACGCGCCGCGCGACCTTGCCGATGCGGCCGACATCGTGCGCTCGTGGCACGCGGGCGGGCGCAGCGTGCGCATCCGGGGCGGCGGCACCAAGTCGGGCTTGCTCCCGCCGGCCGACGTCGGTCCTGTCGACGCGCGAGCTGTGCGGCATCAAGGCATACGAGCTGAACGACCTCTTCGTCACCGTGGGCGCGGGCACGCCGGCTGGCCGACCTGCAGGCGCAGCTTGCCGCAGGACAAGGTGTGGACGCCGCTCGTCGCGCCGTGGCCCGAGGCGACGGTCGGCGGCACCGTCGCGACCAACTTCAACGCGCCGCTCCGCATGCGCTACGGCGCGATCCGCGACCTGCTCCTCGCGATGACCGTCGTCATGCCGGACGGCCGCGTGATCCGGGCCGGGCAAGCCGGTGGTGAAGAACGTGGCGGGCTACGACCTACCGAAGCTGGAGATCGGCGCGTACGGGACGCTGGGCCTGATCACCGACATCTCGCTGAAACTGCTCCCGCTGCCGCGCAGCCGGGTCAGCCTGGTCGTGCCCGTCGAAACGCTGAGCGAGGGACTGACGCTCGGGAGCAAGCTGCTGCGGGTGTGCCTGGTCGCCTCGGCGCTGCTGCTGTGCAAGGGCTGCCAGGTCGCAGGCGTGACGACGCCCTACGCGCTGATCTACACCGCCGAGGGCGTGGCCGAGGACGTCGCGGCCGAGTTGGCACAGGTCCGGGCCGCGCTGGCAGATGCAGGCGGGCAGGCGCCGCGTGGAGGTGGAGGCGCTGGCGGGCAGCGAGGTATGGGCTGACGTGGGTCAGGGCTGACGGCACGGCGCCGCTGGTGCGGACGGGCGTCGCGCCGAAGGATCTGGGCCGCTGGATGGTCGAGGTTGCTCCGCAGATGGTGGGCGCTCCGTTCATTGCCGACGTTGCGACGGGCATGGTGTATACACGGGGGAGCGACCTGCTGCCGCTGCGCGTTGCGGCCGAGCAGCTTGGCGGATACACGGCGGTCGTGGGCGGCCGCGATGCCGGTGGACGACCGCTGGGGCCGCGCGCCCGAGAGCATCGACCTGATGCGCGGGCTGAAGGCAAGGTGGGACGCGGGAGGGCTGTTCAATCCCGCGGCATTTCGCGTCTGATTGCACCCCGTACCCCTCTCCCGGGCGGGAGATAGTCTCCCGTCAGGGAGAGGAGTGAGTAGGTCCTGGTTCGACCGTGCGTCCATAATGTGACGCAGGGCTGCCGTACTGTATAATTAACGTGATGTGAGCCGGTGACTGGCGTTACCGGCTATAAGGAGCACATGTATGGATCATTCGAATTCGGCGTAGTGGGAATCCTGATCGATCTCGTCCAGCTCATTTTCCTCGAGGGCATTCTCTCCATCGATAATGCGGCGGTTCTGGGCGCGATGGTGTCGGTCTTGCCGAACGAATAGCACCGTCCCGTATCCGCGGTTCCTGCATTTCCTGCAGAGCTTCACCGATCGCGTCGCTGGGGATGCAGCAGATGGCCGCACTCAAGGTCGGCCTCATCGGCGCGTACCTGGGCCGCGGCCTGATGCTGGTCGCTGGCGTCGTGGGTCATCCAGAATCCCACCCTGCAGGTCATCGGCGCGCTCTATCTGGTCAAGCTCGCCTTCAATCACCTGTCACGCCGCTGAGTCGCCGGAGGAAGCCATCGACATGGAGCGCCAGGCCCGGCGGCAGCGGACCTTCTGGATCGTCGTGCTCAACGTCGAGCTGGCGACCTCGCCTTCAGCCTCGACAACGTCGTCGCGGCCGTCTCGCTTTCCGACAAGCTCTGGGTTGGTGATGATCGGCGTGGCGCTGGGCATCGTCACGATGCGGTTTGCCGCCGGCGTCTTCACCTGGATGATCAAGAAGGAGCCCATCCTGGAGACCGCCGCGTACATCGTCGTGTTCAACATCGGCGTGGAGCTGCTGCTGGGCGAGTTCGCCGGGATACACTTCGAGGCCTGGGAGAAGTTCCTTATTTCGGCCGAGCACGCTCGTCCTGTGCGTCGCTGTACGCGCACGTGCGGCGTGCTCCATGTCTTCGCGCCGGCCTTCCGCTGGATCGCGGAGGGCATGGGGAATGTCAACGAACTGATCGACTGGGCGCTCATGCCCCTGGTGCTGCTCATCAAGCTGATCTTCCGCGGCATCGTCCAGATCGTTCGGGCGCTGCTGCCGGCCCACGGAAGGGCAGAGCCAGGCGTCTAAGTTAACGCTCCACAGTCAGGCGGCTAGCGAAGACCTCGGCGCCGCTAACGTAGTGGCGACGAGCACGAAGGCATCACCGTGTCTTTGTGCTCGTCTTCGTTTGGCGGGCTGGCGTGCAAGCCCCCAGGCTCGTAACGTCCGGGATTACCCGGCCCTTTCGATCAGGCGCCTGATCCGGCCCAGTTCCGCGCCCACCGGGACACGATCGGCGACGCCAAGCACCGTCCGGCCTGTATCGTCTGCCCGCGCCTGCGCCAGCGCTTCGCCCACCGCCGCCTCGAATTCTTCGTCGTCGTGTTCTGCGATAAGGAAGTCCTGGGGGATGCCGCCCCACAGGGTGACTTCGGGCCCTCCCGCCTCGCGGGCCTCGGCAAGCGTCGCATCCCCTTGCGGCGGGCCGGCAATCCCCTCGATCGCATCGACGCCGGCCTGGGCCAACAGAGGAACCAGCCGCCGCGCAGGGCCGCCGACGTGGACCACGAGCGGGCGGGCGCACCGGCGTGCGCTCTCGGCCGTCGCCGCGTAGCCCGGCGCGAGGTACTCCTTGAACGCACGCGGCGAAATGTACTGGCCGTCCAGGTTGTCCGGCGCGAGCAGCAGATCCGGCTCGAGCGCGACGAGTTGGTCGACGAGCCGCGCGAGCGTCTCCTCCAGGCAGGCGACGATCCGGGTCACGAGCGCCTTGCCCTCGCCGAGCGTTAGCGTGAGACCCTGGCCCCAGCCGACCATCGTATGCAGGAGATCCGAATAGGGCCGCATCGGCAGCTCCAGCGGAACCACGCCGTCATCGCCGACTGCCTTCCGCCACTCGTCAAGCCCGGCCGCATCGACGACGTAGCGGCGCGCGGCTGCCACCTCGACCATGGACTGCAGGTCCTCGGGCGTTCTGACCGGATACTCGGTCTGCCACCAGTCGCCGTCGGGTCCGAGCGTCCAGCGGGCGAGCATTTCGCGGCCGGCCACCCGGTAGACGATGTCCCGCTGGCCCTCGGTCTGATTCGTAGTCACGTCGATCCCGTCATACTCGGTCCGCCAGGGCTTGAAGGGCGCCCAGACCGGCGTGCCCAAAGCGCGGGCGGCGTCGACGAGGCTAGTTCCCCAGCCAGAGGGCAAGGTGCCGCGTTCGAGATGCCATTTGTGCCAGAGCGTCAGGTCGAGAAGGAGGAGGGGCGACGGCGCGACCGAAGGCGCCTCCGCACCGAAGCAGTATAGAATCTGGTTGCGGGTAGACATGGCGTGGCCTCCTTAGAGGTGCCAGTATACCATGAAATGGTCGCCGCATTTGACGATGCTCCTAAGTGCTGGCAATATGAGAGCGAGAGATGTCCCCGCACTGCTCCACCCACCCTCGATCGCGGCGGTGTGCAGATACATGGCGCTCGCAGACAGCGCATGGGGCATCCCGCGCCGATCCTTTAGGCCAAACCAGGCGAGCTCGTCGAGCTCATCGGAGAACGTTCATGTTGCCGTCCCATGTCGCCACACGGGCAAGACGCGTGTACCAGGTGGTCGCCGCGCTCGCCTTGATCTCGCTCCTGCTGATGCCGCTGCCGGCTTCTCCCGTCCAGGCCCAAGACACCCCGGATGGCAGCCGCCCGAGCCCTGCCGAAACCGCGGGGATCCCCGAACCGCCGCGGGGCTGGAGCGCGGCCGAGCCAACTCGCCGGCGAGCCTTGACGGCGTCGATTCCACCGGTTGGAGCAAGGTCGCAGGCACTTCCGGCGATGTCCGTTGGCTGGTGGTCAGCACGGGCAACCGGAGCCTCGTCTACGCGGCCGTCGACGGCGTGGGGCTGTTCACGAGCCAGGATGCGGGCCGGACCTGGACGGCCATGAGCACGAGCGGGCTCAGCGACAAGAGCATCCAGTCGTTTGCGATTTGCCCTTCCGGCAGGATCTTTGCAGGCACGTGGGGCGGCGGGATTTTCCGCTACGACCCCTCCTCCCGGACATGGACCGGCCGCAACAATGGGCTGGACCAGCGCTTCATCTCGGCGGTCTCGTGCGATGCCCAGAACGTGATCCTCGCCGGCAGCTACAGCCAGGGCATCTACCGCTCGAGCGACGACGGCGCGAACTGGCTGCCGGCGAACCAGGGGATGGGACCGGCACGGGCGACCGCATGATCAAGACGCTGGTCGCGGTGGGCGCCACCGTCGCAGTTGGAACCGCAAACGGCGCGTACCTGTCTGCCAATGGCGGCCAAACGTGGACCCCGGCAGGCCTCGAGGGCCGGATCGTCTACGATTTCGCGCGCAACAGCTTGTTTGGCTCCACGGAGATTTGGGCGGGCACCGACACAGGCGTCTTCTCGAGCAAGAATAGCGGCTCGACGTGGTCGGCGGTGGGCGGCGGATTGCCGTCCGTCTACACCGTGAGCCAGGGCTCGGATTTCGCGCTGTACGCGGGCACGAAAGAGAACGGCATCTTCCGGTACACGAACGGCGGATGGGCGGCCGACGGGCTGAACGGACTGGGCGCGCAATTTCCGGGTCTACCTGATGCGCGCGGCGGCGGGCGACAGGCTGCTGAGCGGCACGAGCGATGGGATCTACGCGGCGGGCACGATCCCTCTCGCTCGGCCCACGCATGACGGTGTCGATGAGCTCGTCGCCCGCCCGGACCGATCGATCCGGGCGGCCGGGTGACCTACACCATCAACTACAAGGTAACCGGCGACAGTATCGCGTCGGGCGTGGTCATCACCAACGCGATCCCGTCAGGCGTGTTGCTGCGTCGCGGGTTCGATCACGCCTGCAGATAAGGCCTCGGTCAAGAACGGCGTCATCACCTGGTCGCTCCCCGATCTGCCCGTGGGCGCGAGCGGCGTTCTCAGTTACGGCATCGAGAAGCACAACCCGCTCATTTCGCTGGACAAGACCGGCGTGTTCGATGCGGGCGCGGACGGTTACGCCGATCCGGGCGAGCTGATATCGTACGAGTTCCTGGTCAGGAACCGGGGAAATGTGCCGCTGACGGGGATTACGGTGACCGACCCAAAGGTCAGCGAGCATCAGCTGCCCTGCCAACACGCTGGCCGTGGGCGGCAGCATGACCTGCACGGGGACGTATGCGGTGACCCAGGCGGACATCGATGCCGGGTCCGTGTACAACGTGGCGACCGCGGATTCGCAGGAGTCACTGCCGAGCGACGGCGCGTACAGCCAATCCCTGCCGCAGCGGCTGGCCCTGGCGCTGGTGAAGTCGGCGAACCAGACGACCTATGCGACTGTGGGCGATGTCATCCATTACAACTACCGGGTCACCAACACAGGGAATGTCACGCTGCACCAGGCAATCGTGGTCAGCGACAACAAGACGACGGCGACGTGTCCGGCGCTGACCGGGGGAGGGCTTGCGCCGGGGGCGTTCATCACCTGCACGGCGAGCTACGCGATCGTGCAAGCGGACCTGGATGCGGGGGCGGTGACCAACACGGCCTCGGCGGCGTCCGGGCCGACGGCTTCGAACGGCGACACGGTGACGGTGACGGCGACGAAACGGCCGGCGCTTCAGCTCGTGAAGAGCGCGAACCCCGCAACGTACACGACGGCGGGGCAGACGATTAACTACGGCTATGCGTTGAAGAACACAGGCAACGTGACGCTGAGCGGGCCGTTGGCGGTGACCGACGACAAGGCGACCGCGAGTGCCCGACCGTGAGCGAGCCTGGCGCCGAACGCGACGGTGACGTGCGCGGCGAGCCACACGGTGAGCAGGCGGAGCTGGACGCGGGTCGATCACGAACGCATGCGACGGCGACGGCGAAGTTGGGCCGAACACCGTGACGTCGAACCAGGACAGGAGACGGTGACGGCGGTGCAAACGCCGGGGCTGACGCTGGTGAAGACCGCGAACCGGCGACCTACAATAAGGCTGGGGCAGCGTGATCGGCTACAGCTACCTGCTGACCAACAGCGGGCAATGTGACGCTGGTGGGGCCGTTCACGGTGACGGACGACAAGGTGAGGACGTGACCTGCCCGCCCACGGCGAGCCTGGCGCCGGGCGCGTCGATGACATGCACGGCGAGCTACACGATCAAGCAGGAGGACCTGGATGCGGGCAAGGTGACCAATACGGCGGCAGGCCACGCAAGCTTCAAGGGGACGCCAGTGAACTCCAGCCTGGCGAGCAAGACGGTCAATGGCGTGCAGCAGGCGGGCTGGGGCTGACCAAGAGCGTCAATCCGGGGACGTATGACCATGTCGGGGCGGTGTTGGGGTACACCTACGCGGTCAAGAACACGGGCAACGTGACGCTGAGTGGGCCGTTCACGGTGAACGACGACAAAGTTGGTGCGGTGAGCTGTCCGGCAGGCAGCTTGGCGCCGGACGCCACGGCGCACCTGCAACGCGAGCTACACGATCAAGCAGGCGGATCTGGACGCCGGAGCCGTCACCAACACGGCGACCGCGACGGACGGCAATCTGACGTCGAACCAGGCGCAGGCCACCGCGCTGGCGGTCAAGAAGCCGGCGCTGACGTTGGACAAGACGGCCCGAGAGACGGGTTATGACGACGGTGGGCGCCGCTCGTCCACTACAGCTACCTGGTGACGAACTCGGGCAACGTGACGCTGCAGCAGGCGATCGTCGTCAGCGATAACAAGACGACGGCGACGTGTCCGTCGCTGCCGGCCGGCGGGCTGGCGCCCGGCGCGGCGGTCACCTGCTCGGCCACGTACACGATTCAGCAGAGCGACCTGGACACCGGGTCGCTGACCAATGTGGCGTCGGCGACCTCGGGCACGACGACCTCCGCAAGCGACTCGGTCACGATCCCCGCGTCGCAGAACCCCGCCCTGACGCTGAAGAAGAGCGCCAGCCCGCTCACCTACGGCGTAGTGGGTCAGACCATCACCTACGACTATGAGTTGAAGAACACCGGCAACGTGACACTAAGCGGCGCGTTTGCGGTCAGCGACGACAAGGCAGCGGTGACGTGCCCGGGCATCAGCGCACTGGCGCCGGGCGAGACGGTCAACTGCACGGCGAGTTATGCGATCGGGCAGGGGGATTTGGACGCGGGTCAGTGACGAACCATGCGACGGCGACGGCGAAGTTCGGGAGCAACACAATTACCTCGAACCAGGCCACGGCGACCGTGACCGCGACGCAGACCCGGACGCTGCTGCTGACGAAGACGCCGGCGCCGTCGACGTACGACGAGGTGGGCCGGTGATTGGCTACAGCTACGTGCTCGACCAACACGGGCAATGTGACGCTGGCCGGGCCGTTCACGGTGACGGACGACAAGGCGACCGCAACGTGCACGCAGCCGAGCGACGCGGCGCTCTCGCCGAACGAGACGATGAGCTGCTCGGCAAGCTACACGATCACGCAGTCCGACCTGGATGCGGGCAGCGTGACGAACAAGGCCACGGCGACGAATGGGACGATCAATTCGAACCAGGCGACCGCCACGGTCCAGGCCGTGCCCCATCCGAGCCTCTCGCTGGTCAAGACGGCGAACCCGCTCGAATACAACCAAGTGGGCCAGACCATCAGCTACAGCTACGCGGTGAAGAACACGGGCAATGTCGCCCTCGCCGCGCCCTTCACAGTGAGCGACGACAAGGCCGACGGTCACCTGCCCGCAGACGCCGAACCCACTTCCCGCAGGCGCGACGCTAATTTGCACGGCGAGCTACGCGATCGGGCAGGCGGACCTGGACGGCGGGTCGGTGACGAACCATGCGACGGCGGCGGCGAAGTTCGGGAGCAACACAGTTACGTCGAACCAGGCGACTGCGACCGTGACCGCGACGCAGACCAGGACGCTGCTGCTGACCAAGACGCCGGCGCCGTTGACGTACGACCCGGTGGGCCAGGTGATCGGCTACAGCTACGTCGATCAAGAATACGGGCAATGTGACCCTTGCCGGGCCGTTCTCGATCAAGGACGACAAGGCGACCGTAACTTGCACGCAGCCCGGCGACGGGGCGCTGTCGCCGAACGAGACGATGAACTGCTCGGCAAGCTACACGATCACGCAGTCTGACCTGGATGCGGGCAGCGTGACGAACAAGGCCACGGCGAGCAACGGGTCGATCAATTCGAACCAGGCGAGCGCCACGGTCCAGGCCGTGCCCCATCCGGGCCTCTCGCTGGTCAAGACGGCGAACCCGCTCCAGTACGACCACGTGGGCCAGATCATCAGCTACAGCTACGCGGTGAAGAACACGGGCAATGTGACGCTGGCCGCGCCCGTTCACGGTGAGCGACGACAAGGTGACCGTCGATCTGCCCGCAGACGCCGAACCCGCTGCCCGCGTGCGACGCGCGACTTGCACGGCGAGCTACACGATCACGCAGGCGGACCTGGATGCGGGCACGGTGACCAACACCGCGACGGGGCACGCGAGCTTCAAGGCGACGCCGGTGCACTCGAACCAGGACAGCGAGACGGTGACGGCGGTGCAGACGCCGGGGCTGGGGCTGGTGAAGAGCGCGGACCCGACGACCTATAACGCGGTGGGGCAGGTGATCGGCTACAGCTACATGCTGACCGAACAGCGGGAACGTGACGCTGGCGGGGCCGTTCACGGTGACGGACGACAAGGTGACGGTGAGCTGCAGCCCACGGCGAGCCTGCTGCCCGCTGCGACGGCGACGTGCACGGCGAGTTACACGATCACGCAGGCTGACCTGGATGCGGGCAAGGTGACCAACACGGCGACAGGGCCACGGCTACTTCAGGCGCGACGCCGGTGAACTCGAACGCGGACGAGCGAGACGGTGACGTGCGGTGCAGCAGGGCGGGCTGGGCGCTGACGAAGAGCGTCAACCCGGGGACGTATGACCATGTCGGGGCGGTGCTGGGCTACAGCTACATGGTGACAGAACACGGGCAACGTGACGTTGAGCGGGCCGTTCACGGTGAACGGACGACAAGGTGAGGGACGTGAGCTGCCCGGCGAGGAGCCTGGCGCCGGGCGCGACGCGTGACGTGCACGGCGAGCTACACGATCACGCAGGCGGACCTGGATGCGGGGTGCGGTGACGAACACGGCGACGGCGACGGCACGGCAACCTGACGTCGAACCAGGCGCAGGCGACGGCGCTGGCGGTCACGAACCCGGCGCTTTCGATCGACAGAGCGCGGCCGAGCTGAACTTCATGACGGCGGGCGACGTTCTTCACTACAGCTACCTGGTGACGAACTTGGGCAACGTGACGCTGCAGCAGGCGATCGAGGTCAGCGACGGCAAGACGACGACGACGTGTCCAGCCCTGCCCGCCGGCGGATTGGCGCCAGGTACGTCGATCACCTGTAGCGCGAGCTACACCGTAACCGACGGGCGATGTCACGGCCGCGCTTGGTGACCAATGTTGCCTCCGCATCATCCGGGACCGTCGTCTCGCCAAGCGATACGGTCACGGTCCCTAAGGCGCTAAGCCCTCGTCCCCAAGAGGCGACGGGCACGGGCAGCGTCACCGCGCAAAACGAGGCGATGGACGGCCTGACATCGGGGACTGAGACACTGCCTGCAGCGAGCACGGCCCCCGTCCCGATCGTCAACATGGGTGCGTATGCTTACTGGTCGTGGAACGGCGTAAAGTTCGGAGCGCGCAGCAACGGCGTGGTCAATGCAGAGACGCGGCCGGTGTACCTGCCCGTTATCAGGCGGTAGCGGGCATTCGGGCGCGAAGCGGTTATGTGATGGATGTGTGAGGGTGATCTATGCTGAGGATCGGAACTTCCGGGTTTTCGTATGACGATTGGATCGGGCCGGTCTATCCCGAGGGGCTGCCGGCGCGCGAGCACCTGCAGTACTATGCGACCCTGTTCTCGACCGTCGAGCTCAACGTCACGTACTACCGCGTACCCGCGCCCAGCACGGTGGTGGGCTGGGTGCGCAAGACGCCCGAAGACTTCCTGTTTGCGGTCAAGGCGTACGGCGAGCTGACGCACAAGCGCGAGACCGCAGGACTTTGCGGGATTCGTCTCGGCCATCCAGCCGCTGGTCGAGCGCGCGCAAGCTGGGCTGCGTGCTCGCGCAATTCCCCCAGTCATTTCGAGCCACGGACGAGAACCGGGACTACCTGCGCCGGTTTCGCGAGGGTTTCGGCGAGCTGCCGCTGGTGGTGGAGTTTCGGAACCGAGAGTGGGTGAGCGACGAGACGTTTGCGCTGCTTCGCGACGAGAAGCTGGGCTACTGCTGCGTGGACGAGCCGCGGTTCGCAGGGCCTGATGCCGCCCATCGCGGTCGCGACCAGCGACGTGGCCTACGTCCGTTTCCACGGGCGCAATTACAAGAAGTGGTATGCGCACGAAGAGGCGTGGGAGCGCTACAACTACATGTACGAGGAAGCGGAACTGCGGGAGTGGGTGCCCAAGCTGCGCGAGCTGGAAACGGAGGCTCCGCTGACGCTCGTCTACTTCAACAACCACTTCCAGGGCCAGGCGACCAAGGGCGCCAGGGACCTGTCACAGCTCCTGCTCGAACCCCAGTGAGGCCTGAGCAGGGCTGGACCTTTCAACGCAGGCCGTTTACGACCTGTGCCGCGGTGTCCTGCGCCTGCTTGACGCAGTCGGGGAGGCCGACGCCCTTGTAGGGGCTGCCCGTGACGTGAAGCCCCGCCGGCAGCGCCCGCTCGATCTCGGCGACGAGGTCCAGGTGGCCCACGTCATACTGCGGGTTGGAGCGCGGCCAGCGATAGATGCGGTGGAAGAGGGGCTCGCCGGCGATATTGAGCAGCGATGCCAGTTCCCCGCGGACCGTGGCGAGCAGCTCCTCGTCGGGCAGCTCCATCGATTTGCGGGCTGCGCGAGCCGCCGAAGAAGACCCGCAGCAGGACGCAGCCCTCCGGCGCGCGGTGGTCGAACTTGATCGAGCTGAAGGTCACGGCGTTGATTGGCCGCTTCTCGCTCATCGGCACGACCAGGCCGAAGCCCCCGGCCTTGGCCCGCGCGATGTCCTCGGCCCGGTAGGCGAGCGAAACGGTCCCCGTCCCCACGTAACGGATCCCCGACAGCTTCTCGGCCGCGACGCCGGCAAGGGGCTCGAGCAGCGAGGCTGCGACGAACGCCGGGCACGCCAGCACGACGGCATCCGCCTGCAGCGACTCCCCATTCGCCAGCCTGAGCGTCCAGGGCTCGCCGCGTTCGATGCGAGGCGACCCGGGCGTTACTCCGCAGCTCCACCTCCGGGATCGCGCGCAGCGCCGCCACCGTCGCGTCGGTCAGCTCCTGCGTCCCACCCGCAAACGACTGGAACGCAGAGGGCTTCTTCGGCGCACTGCCGGCAGCGCCATCTTCGCGTCCTTCGCGCTTCGCGTTCTTCGACGCTTCGCGGCTTCGTGGTCCGAGCGCCTGGCGGCCTCGGCGCTCGAACCGTTCTTCCCATGCCCATTTCGCCGCGACGCGAGCATCCCGCGCGTCAGGCTGCCGTACTGCTCCTCCAGCGCGCGGAACCGCGGGAAGGTCGCGAGCACGCTCTGCTTGTCGGCCTCGGCGTTGTAGATGCCGGACATCAGCGGCTCGGCGATCTTGTCGAGCGCCTCGCGGCCCAGGCGCCGGGTGACGAACTCGGCCAGCGTTTCGTCCTTCCCGTCGCGCTTCGCAGGGATCAGCAAGTCCAGGCCCATGCGGAGCTTGCCGAGCGGGGAGATGAGGGGCGAGAGCGCGAACGGCATGAACTTCGTCGGCACGATCAGCAGAACGCCGTCGGGCATGGGCGTCGGCCGGCCCTTGTTGACGACGTAGACCTTCCGGCTGGCGTCGTTCGTCCCGATGATCCGGTCGCCGATGCCGACCTCGCGCGCCAGTTGGCCGGCCCACGGCTTCTGGGTGAGGTACGAATCCGGGCCGGCCTCGACCGTGAAGGCGCCGGCCGCGTCGTCGACGGTCTCGGTCAGCACCTTGCCGCCCCAGCGGTCCTGCGCCTCGAGCACGGTCACGCGCAACCGCGTGCCGCTTGCCCGCGCTTCCTTCAGGAGGTACCAGGCGGTGCTCAGCCCCGCAATGCCGCCTCCTACCACCACCACGTGCTTTCGAACTGTTTCAACAGTGTCAATAGTGTCAATAGTGTCAGGTCTCACACACACCCACTTATAGCATCGCCATGACGTCACGCACCGCGGCGAGGGTCTCATCGATCTCTTCCGGACCGTGCGCGGTGCTCATGAAGGCCGCCTCGAACTGGCTCGGCGCAAAGTAAACGCCCCGGGCGAGCATTTGGTGGAAGAAGCGGCCATACCGTTCCGTGTCGGCGCACTGCTTGGCGCTCGCCCAATCGGTGATCGCCGCGCCCGGCTCCTTCAGGAAGTAGAAACCGAACATGCTGCCGGCGGAGTTGATCTGGAGCGGCACGCCCGCGGCAGCGGCGGCGGACCGGATGCCCGACACGACGTCCTGCGTGGCAAGGGCTATGGCTTCGAAGACGCCCGGCTCGGAAAGCACCTTGAGCGTCGCGAGGCCCGCGGTCATCGCCAGCGGATTGCCGGAAAGCGTGCCGGCCTGGTACATCGGCCCGGCGGGCGCCACCCGTTCCATGATCTCCCGCTTGCCCGCGTACGCGCCCACGGGCAGGCCGCCGCCGATGACCTTGCCGAGGCAGGTCAGGTCGGGGTCGAGGTTCCAGGCGGACTGTGCGCCGCCGAGGGCCACGCGGAAGCCGGTCATGACCTCGTCCAGGATGAAGAGCGCGCCGTGCCGGCGGCACAGCGACTGGAGGCCGTCGAGAAAGCCGCGGCGAGGCATCACGAAGCCCATGTTGGCCGCGATCGGCTCGACGATCACGGCGGCAATTTCCGAGCCGTGCGCCGTGAAGAGCGCCTCGACCGCATCGAGATCGTTGTAGGGCGCGACGAGCGTGTCGGCGACGGTGTCCGCGGGAACGCCGGGCGAATCGGGCAGGCCGAGGGTGGCGACGCCGCTGCCGGCCTGGACGAGGAGCAGGTCCGCATGGCCGTGGTAGCAGCCGGTGAACTTGACGATCTTGTTGCGGCCGGTGTAAGCGCGGGCCAGGCGCAAGGCGGACATGGTGGCCTCGGTCCCGCTGTTGACGAACCGGATCATGTCGATCGACGGCACGAGGCGAATGACGGCCTCGGCCAGCTCACTCTCCAGCCGGGTTGGCGCGCCGTAGCTGGTGCCGCGGGTCGCGGCCTCCTGCAGCGCGTCGACGACCTGCGGGTGCGCGTGGCCGAGGGTCAGCGGACCCCAGGACAGGACGTAGTCGATGTAGCGGTTGCCGTCCGCGTCCCACATGCAGGCGCCCGCGCCGCGCTCGATGAAGCGGGGCGTGCCGCCGACGCCCCGAAAGGCGCGCACGGGGCTGTTGACGCCGCCCGGAATGAGCTGGCGGGCGCGCTCGAAAAGTTCTTCGGAAATGGTTGTGTTCATGATGCCTCTCAGCTTAGAAACCAGGTTTCTCCGAGAAACCTGGTTTCTGCGTGCGCTCGTGGACGAAATCGACCAGCCGGGCGACGTTGTCTACCGGCGTGCCTTGCAGGATGCCGTGGCCCAGGTTGAAGATGTGGCCGGGCCGGCCCACTGCGGCGGCCGCGTCGAGCACCTGGGCGGCGCGCTTCCGAAGCTCGGCCCACGGCGCGAGCAGCGCCACCGGGTCGAGGTTGCCCTGGACGGCCACGTCCGGCCCGAGCTTGCGCCATGCCTCGTCCAGCGTCAGCCGCCAGTCCACGCCGATCACGTCGCCGCCCGCCTCCGCAATGAGGTCGAGCATGCCGCCCGTGTTCGTGCCGAAGTGGATGATCGGGACGCCGGCCTGCCCTGCGATCTCCAGGCTGCGCCTGGAGTGGGGCAGCACGTACTCGCGGTAGTCGTCGGGGCTGAGCTGGCCGACCCAGCTGTCGAACAACTGGAGCGCCTGCGCGCCCGCGGCGGCCTGCGCGAGCATGTACTCGCCGACGACCTGGCTCAGCTTGTCCATCAGCGCGTGCCAGGCCTGCGGGTTCGGCCATCATGAAGCGCTTGGCGATCGCATGGTTCGCGCTGCCGCCGCCTTCGATCGCGTACGCGGCGAGCGTGAACGGCGCGCCGCTGAAGCCGATCAGTGGGATGCCGCGCCGTCGAGCTCGCGGCGGGCCAGCCGGATCGCTTCGAGCGTGAAGCCGAGCGTCTCTTCGGGCGGCCGGACCACGAGCGCGTCGACGTCTGCCGCCGAGCGCACCGGGTTGTGGATCACCGGGCCGTCGCCCGCGGCGAAGGTGAGGTCCAGGCCCATGCCTTCCAGGGGCGGGAGGATGTCGGCGAAGATGATCGCGGCGTCCAGGTCGAAGGCGTTGACGGGCTGGAGCGTGACCTCGCAGGCCAACTCGGGCGTCTTGACCATCTCCAGGAAGCGGGTGCTGCTCGCGCAGCGCGCGGTACTCGGGCATGTAGCGGCCCGCCTGGCGCATCAGCCAGATGGGCGTCGCGTCGACCGGCTCGCGCCGGCAGGCGCGCAGGAAGCGGCTCTCGGTTCGCATCCATTCCGGCCCTCCAGCCAGCGCACGGCATCGCGCGCGAAATACGTGAGGATCATGTCTGCGCCCGCCCGCTTGATGGCGGTCAGGCTCTCCAGCGCGCAGCGCTGCAGGTCGAGCCAGCCGTTCGCGGCGGCGGCGTGCAGCATCGCGTACTCGCCGCTCACCTGGTAGGCGGCCACGGGCAGGTCGAACGCCGCGCGGACCGCCGCGATGATGTCGAGGTAGGGCATCGCGGGCTTGACCATCAGCATGTCGGCGCCCTCGGCCACGTCCAGGGCGGCCTCGCGCAGCGCCTCGCGGCGGTTGGCGGGGTCCATCTGGTACTGGCTGCGGTCGCCGAACTGCGGCGGGCTTTCGGCCGCGTCGCGGAACGGCCCGTAGAAGCCGCTCGCGTACTTGACCGCGTAGCTCATGACCGGCGTCTGGCTGAACCCGGCCTCGTCCAGGCCCGCCCGGATCGCGCCGACCATGCCGTCCAGCATCCCGGACGGCGCGATGATGTCGGCGCCGGCCTGCGCATGGACCACCGACGCGCGGGCCAGCAGCTCGAGGGTCGGGTCGTTGAGGAGGTAGCCCTGCGGCAGCGTGCGCGACGAAATGCGCGTCGCCCGGCTGGTTGATGATGCCGCAGTGGCCGTGGTCGGTGTACTCGCAGAAGCACATGTCGGAGATCACGAGCAGGTCGGGCGCGGCCTCCTTGATCGCCCGGATGGCGCTGGGGCACGATCCCCTGCGGATCGTAGTTGTCGCTGCCCGTCGCGTCCTTGTGCTCGGGGATGCCGAAGAGGACGACGGCCGGGATGCCCAGGGCGGCGATCTCGCGCGCCTCAGCCGCCAGCAGGTCGACGGTCAGTTGGGACTGGCCGGGCATCGACTTGATGGGAACCCGCTGGCCCTCGCCGTGGCGCACGAAGAGCGGGAGGATGAAGTCCTGCGGCGCGAGCGTGGTCTCGCGCACCATCGCGCGCAGGCCGGGCGACAACCTGAGGCGCCGCGGCCGGGCGGCCGGGAAACGAAGCGTTACTGTGTCATGGATCAACAACCTGTCTGCGCCGCGAGACAGCGCCTCCTGCGCCAGGCGGGCGCCGAGTTCCGCGGCCTGTTCAGGCGGCACAGCGCCGCCCGACGTCAACCTGCTCGCGGCCATCGATCGCGCTCACGCGACCCCGCAGCCGCAGCTCACCATCCTCGATCTGTCGCGAATGCGGCAACCGGGACCGAGCAGCCGCCGCCCAGCCCGGCGAGAAATGCGCGTTCGGCGGTGACGCACGCCCGGGTCGGGGCGTGATCGAGCCGGGCCAGCAGGGCCGCTCGTCGTGCTTCTTCCGCACGGCATTGCACTGCCAGCGCACCCTGCCCGGCGCGGGCAGCATGACGTCGAAGTCCAACTGCTCCCAGGACGGCTGCAGCAGGCCCAGGCGTTCGAGGCCGGCGCGGGCAAACACGACGCCATCGTAGGGCCCGTTGGGGATCCAGCGCCTTGCGCAGCCGGGTGTCGACGTTCCCGCGGATGTCGAGCATGCGGAGGGCGGGATAGCGGTGCAGGATCTGCGCGGCGCGGCGGCGGCTGCTGGTTCCGATGGCGGCGTCCGGCGGCAACTGGCACAGCCGAGCGCCGCTTCGTGTAACCAAAACATCGCCCGGATGGGCGCGCTCCAGGATCGCGCCGATCGACAAGCCCCGGCGTGCATCTTCAGTGGGCAGGTCTTTCAGGCTGTGCACGGCAACGTCGATCCGGCCATCGGTCGAGCGCGGCCTCCAGCTCGGCCGTGAACGCGCCTTTGCCCCCGAGTTGGGGTAACGGCGTGTCCAGTACCCGGTCGCCCCGGGTCGACAGCACGACGATCTCCGTCTGCAGGCCCGGGCCACGCCTCGCGCAGCCGCCGGGCAACGTGCTCGGTCTGCCAGCGGGCCAGGTCGGATCCACGGGTTCCCAGCCTAATCATCCCAATCGCTCAAGATTCACCCCGTATCCAGTGCGAAAAGTTCCTCGACCGCCTCCCGGTAGAGCACGCCGTCGCCGCCTGCGGCCTGCGCCTTCAGGCGGACGGTCGGTTCGTGAAGCAACTTCATGACGATCCGGTGCGTCATCAGTTCGATTTCGTGCGCCAGGCGCTCGTCGTCGGGATCGAGCCGGCGCAAAGTCCGCTGCGATCTCGCTGTTCGGCGACGCGACCGGGCCTTTTCGTGTAGCTGCGCGACGGTCGGCGCGGCAGCACGCGCCCGCAGCCATCGCTCGAAAGCCCTCCGCTTCTTCCGCCACGATCGCTTCGACGGCGGGAACGCTGGCACAGCGTCCGGCCCGGTTCTCCTCGAGCGTGGCATTGAGCCCGTCCAGGTCGTAGCAGCGCACGCCGGGCAAGATCGTTGACGGCCGGGTCGATGTCCCGCGGGAGCGCAAGGTCGATGAGCAGCAGGGGCCGGCCATCGTCGGCCGGCAAGCGCTGCGGCAACGTCCGCCTGCGTGATCACGACGTGAGGCGCGCCGGTCGCGCTGATCACTGCATCGGCCCACGCCAGCAAGCGCCGCAACTCGCTCCACGGGTAGGCTTCGCCCGCCGAAGCGCCCGGCCAGCTCCTGCGCGCCCGCCAGAGTACCGGTTGGCGAAGGCGAGGCTCGCCCGCGCCGTGATCTCGCACCGCCTGGCCGCCAGCGCGGCCATCTCGCCCGCGCCGACGATCAGCACCCGGCTGGCGGCCAGCGAGGGCAGCTGCTCCGGCAGCAGGTCGGCCGCGGCGTGGCTCAGCGAGAGCGTCGACTCGCCGATCCCGGTCTCACAGTGCGCGCGCTTGCCGGTGCGCGAGCGCGGTGTGGAACAGATGCGAGAGGACCGGCCCGGACGTTCCTGCGGCATGCGCCTGGTCGTAGGCGCGCGCTGACCTGGCCCAGGATCTGCGGCTCGCCGAGAATCATCGACTCGAGCCCGCTGGCCACACGCAGCAGGTGCTCCACCGCGTCGCTTCCCCGTCTTCACGTACAGATGCCCGCGAATGCGCTGCGGTAGATGCCGTGGTTGTCGCCCAGGTAACCGGTGACCGCTTCGACGGCCGCACTCCTCGTCCGTCAGCCACGCAGGTAGAACTCCAGCCGGTTGCAGGTAGAGAGGATCACCGTCTCGGTGGCATCCATCGGCGGGCCGCGGCGGTTGCTGCGCCGCGACGGCCGTTGGCCCGCCAGGTGGTCGAGCGCCGAGTCCAGCGCACAGCCGGTCAGCGAGACTGCTCACGAATCTCGATTGCGGCGGTACGAAAGTTCAGCCCCACCAGCGCGATGGATAGTGTCATGGTCGTTCGCCTCGGACCTCACCCTCCGGCCCCTGCCTGCGCGGCAGGAGAGAGGGCCGGTGGGTGAGGCCTATGCCTTTCATCCGTGGTTCGTAGGTGCAGAACGGCTCTTCGCCAAGGTACTCCTGCGTCATGCCGTAGGCCCGGGCGCGGCAGCCGCCGCAGACGCGCTTGAACTCGCACAGCCCGCACTTGCCGCCCAGCAGGTCCGGGTCGCGCAACTCGCCGAACAAGCGGCGATCCTTCCCAGATCTCCTGGAACGGCTGCCGGCGGATGTTGCCTGCCTCGACGGGCAGGTAGCCGCAGGGGAAGACCTCGCCGCGGTGGCTGACGAAGCAGACGCCGCGTGCCCGCAAGACAGCCCTTGGTCATGGCGCTCATGGCCGCCCGCGCTTCTTCGTTCCCCGGATGCCCGTTTCCCCCGGGATGCCCGCCGGATGACTCGCCGGCGCCTTCCTGGCGGCGGTGGCTGGCCGGGCGCTCGCGGACGATGCCCTGGCGGCGCTCCTCGGCCTGGCGCTGCCGGACGATCCGGAAGTAATGGGGCGCGCACGTCGCCTTCAGCTCGATGCCGCCCTCCATCTCCGCGTCGTACATCCAGTTGAGCACCGCCTCGTACTCGTCCGGCGTGATCTGCGCGTCCTCGGCGATCTCGACGCCGCAGCCGACGGGCACGAGCAGGAAGAGGTGCAGGGCCTGGCTGCCCAGGTCCTTTGCCATCTGCAGCGCCTGCGGCATCTGGTGCACGTTGTGGCGCGCGACCGTCGTGTTGATCTGGAACGGCACCCCTGCCCGGCGGAGGTGCTCGATCCCCTCGAGCGTGCGGTCGAAGGCGCCCTTGCCCCGGAACACGTCGTGCGTTGCCGCGTCCGCGCCGTCGAAGCTGACGCTCACCCGGCGGACGCCGCTCTCCTTGATCCGCCGCGCCACGTCCGCATCGACGAGGGTCGCGTTGGTCGCCAGGGCCACGATCAGGCCGCGACCGGTCGCGTGCGCCGCGATGTCGTAGATGTCGGGCCGGAACAGCGGCTCGCCGCCCGATAGCACCAGGATGGGCCGGGCGAAGGCAGCGATCTGATCGACCAGATGGTAGCGATTCCTGCGTCGTCAGGTCCTGCGGTACCAGTTGATCTGCGACGGTGATGCGGCGGCAGTGGATGCAGGAAAGGTTACAGCCGGCCGTGGTCTCCCAGAAGACCAGCCGGGGCGGAGGATATGGGTTTGGATTCAAGGCAGTGATCCTTGTGGCGTAGGATTGGGCGAGGCACTCGGTGCCGTGGCGCCGCTGCCGGATTCGAATGCCTCCAGCATGGCGAGGAGCATGGTGTCGAGGAACGTGTTCATCCGGTCGTACAGCCGCCAGGCATCGGCATCGGGCGCGCCGGCAAGCGCGCCGGCCTGGTAGACCGAGTCCATGATGCCGCGGCGCACGTTGATGAAGGTCTGGATCGTTTCGCCGAGCGAGAGGCCCACGTCGCTGGCAGGCGATGCCGTAGCGGCTGGCGACGCGGCGGCCTTCCTCCAGGAAGACCTCGCCGCCGTTGGTCCGCGTTGCGAACTGCATCAGGACTGCCATCAGGCCCTGGCCTTCGACCCGCATAGCGGCGCGCTGCGCGTCGTCGAGCCGCGGGTACCACGGCTCGCGGCTGAGGCCGGAGTGGGTGAGCTGCGACACAGGCGCGGGCAGGCCGAGCTTCGCGGCGGACTTGTTGTCCGCCAGGCTTGCCGCTGTGCAGGCCGGCCAGGAACGCGGTCAGCTCGCGCCGGCTGAAGCGGCGGCGGCCGCCAGGCGTGCGGATGCACGGCACCTGGCCCGCATCAGCCCAACGCCGCAGCGTCGTGAAGTGCACGCCGAGAAGTTCCGCGGCCTCGCTGAGTTCCAGCCAGGAAGAAGCAGGGCTGTCAGTCATCGTTGGCGCATTCCTATGCAATTCTATGCACAACATAAGCGAAAGTCAGTGTAACTATGCTTACAGGAGTATAGTGGGAAAAGGCACACATGTCAAAACTGGGACCACGATTCGTAGGATCTGAAGGATTGACGTGGGATTGTGGCGAGTGAGATCAGCCTCGGGAGGAGCGAAGCAGGAGAGGCGGTGGTGTAGACGATCAGGCACTGGCCGGGACCGTAGGTGAGCCAGATCAGGTCGTCGATGCGCCCCGGACGGACCTGCCCGCGAACAGCTTGGCGGCGATCATGAGGTCGCTGAACAGGAAGAGGACCGCGCCGAGGGCGAGGGGAACGAGGCGGGCGTCCTGGAGCGCCAGGCCGGTGGCGACCCCGGCGGTGGACGCGAGGAGGAGCGAGTAGGGGAGGGCAGCCCAGTGCAGCGGAGTCGGCTTCGCTGGCCGCGGAACACGACGAAATACCAGGCGCCGGCGGCGACGAGCAACCAGAGCAGCCACGCGGCGAGCGATGACGCCGGCGAGCGGCAGGCCCAGAGCGTCCGCCGAGTCGAAGCCCGGCGGCGATATAGGCGACGTGGCCCAGCGCCGAATGCCGCATGCCAACAGAGAACGTGCTGCGAGACGGGATCAGGCCGGCCATGAAGAGGTCGCCGGCGAAGCCGAGGGTCATGCCGATCGCGATGAGCAAGGGAAAGGCGACCAGCTCGCTGCCCTGCGCCAGGAGAACGAAGAGCCACGCCGCGAGGACGAGCACGAACGAGGAGCCGATGCCGCGTCCATGTGGGCATCCGGCGGCCGGCCTTGGCATCTGCGCCGCCGAGAAAGTAGCCGCCGAACAACAAGCCGGCCCAGACGACCAGCAGCACGATCAGGACGATGGATAACGGCGACATTGCCATCCCTCCGAAGTGCAACGACTCACGATGCGTAAGAACTGCCCGCTGCCGAGCTGGTGCTCGGCGCTCCAGCGGTCGGCCTACACCCTCGGCGGATAGCCGGTGATGTCCCGGATCTCCTCGTACAGCGGCCGCAAGTGCTTGTACATGGGCTTGTAGACCCGTTGATAGAGGCCGTCGTACGATCGCGCGGTTGGCGGGATTGGGCTCGAATACCCGGCTGGCCCGCGTCATTTCCTTGACCGCCGCATCGAAATCGCGGTGCAGGCCGAGCCCGACCGCCGCGTCCATCGCCGCGCCCACGCCCGAAGTCTCGTAGACATGCGGGCGAGCGGTCGGGAGGTTGAAGATGTCGGCCGTCAACTGCAGCGCGGCGTTGCTTTGCGAACCGCCGCCGGAAACCCGGAGCTCGGTCATCTTGACGCCGCTGCGCTCTTCCGTCCGCTCCTTGCCCTCGAGCAGGGCGTACGCGAGGCCCTCCAGGATGGCCCGGTAAACGTGGGCGCGGGTGTGGACGTCGCCGAAGCCGATGATCGCGCCCTTGGCCTCCGGCCCGGGCAGCTTCAGCCCGGGCGTCCAATACGGCTGGAGCACCAGGCCCATCGACCCCGCCGGCACCTGCTCCACGAGGCGGTCGAGAAGCTCCTCGGGCTGGACCCCCTGCTCGGCCGCGGTGCGGCGCTCTTCCCAGCGCGAACTGCTCGAGGAACCAGCTCACCATCCAGAACCCCCGGTAGACCTGGATCTCGAGGCTGTACGCGCCCGGAATCGCGGCCGGGTAGGGCGGGATCAGGGGGATGACCTCGATGTAGCGCCGGTGGGTGGTGTTGATCGTCGCGGTGGTGCCGTAGCTCAGGCAGCCGACGTGAGGCTGCACGCAGCCCGCGCCGATCACCTCGCACGCCTTGTCGGCCGCGGCGGCGATCAAGGGCAGGCCGGCGGGTATGCCGGTCGCCTCGGCCGCCTCGCGGGTGATCTCGGCGATCGTCCCTGCCGGCGGCACGAGGTCGACCAGCATTTCCTTGGGCATGGGGACGGCCTGCCACTTCCAGTCGCTCGGCGCGGCCCAGCCAAGCTTCTTGTAGTCAAACGGGACGTAGCCCACCTGGCAGCCGACCGAGTCGGCGAGCCGGCCCGTCAGCTTGTACGTCAGGTAGCCGGACAAAAACAGGTACTTGTAGGTGCGCTCCCAGATTTCCGGCTGGTTCGTGCGGATCCAGTTGGCTTCGGCCTCAGCCTGCAGGTACGCGACCGTGCCGGTCATGCCCACGAGCTTGAACGCCAGTCCCCAGTAGCCGCCGACCGGCTTCAGGCCGTAGGTGCGGCGCTGGTCGAGCCAGACGATCGCGGGGCGGAGCGGCCGGCCCTAGTGGTCGATGTTGATGACGGTCGAGCGCTGCGTGGTCAGCGCCACGCCTGCGATGCGCTCCTTCAGGTCGCCGGCTTCGCACCACAGCAGCTGGCAGGCCGCGCAGAGCTGGCGCCAGTAGTAGTCCGGGTCCTGTTCGGCCCAACCGGGCTGCGGGGCGACGTAGGCCTCCAGGGGACGCGCGCTCTTGGCGACCAGGTTGCCCTGGAGGTCGAATATGAGCGCGCGGACGCTCTGAGTGCCGTTATCGATGGCAAGCAGGAGATCTTTCATGGGCGGTGGCGGCGATCGGGCGTAGGCATGGTGTTATTCTAATCACGAAGCGGTGAAGACACAAGGAGGTGCGCCGCCGTTCGTTGCCGCGTCGGCAGACTTAAACACAAAGACACGAAGACACCACTTAGGGGCTTCGTGTCTTTGTGTTGGCGCCAGGTGTCCCAGCGGCCGCCTACGTGATTACTTCTTGCGGCGCAGCAGCGCACCCGCTGCCACGGTGAGCGCACCCACGCCGCCGAGAAGCATCGGCAGAACCGAAGCCGTCTCGCCGCCGGTGACGGGCAGCGTCACGGGCGCGGCGCTTGTGGCCGAGCCCGATTGGCTGCTGCCCGACTGGTTCGAGCCCGACTGGCCGCTGCCCGACGGCTATTGCTGTTGGACTGATTGTTGCCCGACTGGCCGCCGAAGCTCACGCCGGCGCCCGTCACCTGCAGGCTGTAGTTGCCGCTGGCATTGGCGTTGTCGCCCTGCCCGCCGTTCGCCCGCTCGACCAGATGTAGTAAGTGCCCGGCGTGTTGAAGCTGCCGGCCCAGAACTGGTCGCCGCCCATGTCTTCGTTTCCGGTGCTGCGCCCCTTAGGGGTCGCATCGTTGCCGAAGTTGCCGGCCGCGTTCGCCAGGTCCTGCTGCGACCAGACGCTGAACTGGACGCCCTGACCGGCCAAGCGGATCTGCACTTGGTTGTCCTCGTCTGCCGGTGGTCTGGAACGAGTACCACTGGCGCTGCCCGGGGGCCAAACTGCGGCCCTGCCCCGCGCCCGTGAAGGCGTTGTTGGGGCCGGTACCCTGGTTACCCTGGCCCTGGTTGTCGGTGCCGCTCTGCGCGAAGCTGACGCTTGCGAAAGCGAGGCTCAGCAAGAGGACGATGATCGTCACGACGGTCAATTTTCGGTACATTCTCAATTCCTCCTAAGTTCAATGCCTGGCAACACAAAGAGATTGTGACATGCTCTCCAGGTAGATTGTGTAATGTATATACCGCTTTTAATTCTCAATGATTTCAGTTTGGGCCTTACTGGCGCTCAACACGGGTAACAAGGGCCTAATCTTGCCATTGTGGAGAAGTTAGGGTAGAAATGATGTTCGTATCAGAACTCGGTCAGGAGGATGGAGTTGGCAAAGAAGAAGGAAGCGCAGGGCAACCCGCTGCTGCCGACGGTTAACGAGCCGGGATCATTCGCGTGGTGTGAGGAAGTCGTGGAGTGCATGAACGCGGCGTGGGCGGCACGGGAGCACGGCGAGCAAGGCTTTCTTGCCGCGATCAGCGCGGCGCTGGATCACCGGATTTGGGAGACGCTCTCGCCGCCGCCGCCGCAGGAGCCGTACACGTCGCTTGCGAACCTGATCCGGCGGACCGCGCCGGCGGGCCAGGCCGAGGCGATGCAGCTGGTGATCAAGTTCAGCGGTCTGGAGGAGAACGGCGGGCCGGCGCGTCCGGGCCGCGCAGTGTGGCCGTTGGTGGAGCGGCGCAGGCGACGTGAGCGCGCCGTGGGCTGACCTGGTGCCCGAGGCTGCCGAGGACGCCGAAGCCGCGATGGGACGCAGAATCCTGGAGGAGTTCGAAGCCCAGTGGCGAGAGGCGAAATCCGCCTGCCGGACGGCGAGGCGGCGGAGGCTACGAGCCAGCGGGTGAGGGTTCGCGGGAGGCGGCGGCTGCGCCCGCGCGCATGACGCCGGCGCAGCGCAAGCGTGAGAAGCTCGCTGAGACCCACCCCGACCTGCTCGACGCGGTCCAGGCCGGCGAGATGACGCTCAAGCAGGCATACGTCGAAGCGGGCATCGAGAAGCCGCCGCAGACGCTAGACCGGCTGCAGAAGCTGTGGCGCAACGCGACGGACGAGGAGCGCGAGCGTTTCGCGACGTGGATGCAGGAGCAGATTCAGAAGGCGAAGAAGGCCGAGTACGAGGACGACGTCTACGGGGAGAGCTGAGCGAAGCCTTCACTGAGCGGTCGGCGTGCCCAGCACTTTGGCCACGGCGGCGGCCCGGCTGTCGACGTCGAGCTTCTCGAAGATGGCTTTCAGATAACGCTTGACGGTGTTCTCAGAGATGACCATCTCGTGCGCGATGCCCTTGTTGGGCAGCCCTCGCACCAGAAGCGCCATCACCTCGCGCTCGCGCGGCGTGAGGCCGGCCAGCGGGTCCTCGGCCACTGGCTGGCTCAGGATCTGGCGCACGACGTCCTTGAACTCCGCCCGGCGGAACGCCTCCTTGCGCAGGCATGTCCAGGCGCCGTACTCCTTCAGCGCGGCGACGGCGATCTCGACCGTGGCAAAGCCGGTCAGGAGCACGGCCGTGCAGGCGGGGTCGTGCCGGTGCAGCGCCTCGAGCGACCTGCAGCCCTTCCTGGTTTCCCTCGTCGTCGGCCCGCAGCGAGAGGTCGACCACCGCCAGCCGGTGCCGGGCTGCCGCGATGCTGCGGCCGGCCGCCGTCGCAAGTCGCCGGCCACGTCCACGGCCAGCCCCATGTCGGCGAGGATCTCCGCGAGGATCTCCTGCCAGCCGGGATTGTCCTCAACAACCAGCGTGCGCGCATCGGCCTCACTCGCGCCGCAGGCAACCGCAGCCGGAAGGTCGTGCCGGACTTCCCGTCGCTTTCGACCGTGATCGTGCCGCCGAGGCGGGTGATGAGCGTCTTCACCCACCACAGCCCGAAGCCCATGCGATGGCCCTTGCCTGCCGGCGGCGGCCCGAAAAGTCGAAGTCGAAGATGCGCGCCTGCATCTCCGGCGCGATGCCAGGGCCGTTGTCCGCCACGACCACCTCCACGATCCCGTCTGGCCGTTCCCGAGACGACGATCTGCGCCCCGGTCGCCCGAGCGCCTCGCCCGCGTTGTCCAGCAGGTTGAGCAGGACGAGCGTCAGGCCTTCGCGGCCCGCCAGAACCGGCGGCAGCGCAGCGAGCTGGCTGCCGGGCGCGACGGCCACGCCCGGCGGGCAGCCGGGCGGCGCGGCAGCGCGTCCGCCAGGCACTCGGCCACGCTGACGGGCGCGGGCGTGATGGGCCGCAGCAGGCGAGAGCCGCTCGCGCACGGTCTGCATCGCGTCGAGCGCCGCGCGCTCGATCTCCGCCAGGTTCGCAGCCAGGTAAGGGCTTTGGGCGATCAGCTCGCCGCACTTGTCCTGGATCCCCTCCACGCGGGCGGGGATCGTGCCCACCTGGTTGTTCAGGTGATGCAGCAGGTTCGCGGCGACGTCGCCCATCGCGGCAAACGTTTCCGCGACCGCGCGCGCCTCCCGCGCCTCCCGCAGCGCCTCCTGGCGCTGCGCGTTCTCGCGCGCCAGGCGTCTCGTACTGGGCCAGGATCGCCTCGACCTTGCGGTCCCACTCGGTGTCGCCGCTCAGCAGCTCCTCGCGCAGCGCCTGCAAGTGGCTGCGGCACCTGCCCGCGGCTCCTGGGTCAGCACCCGTGCCGAGGTGTCGCGCAGCGCATCGAGCAGGCGCACCTGCTGGATCGCGATGACGGCCTGGCTGGCGAGCGACTGCAGCAGGTGGCTGTCGGCCTCGGTGAACGCGCCGACCTGCGGGCTCTCGAGGTTCAGCACGCCCACGAGCCGCCCGCCCGCGCCGAGCAGCGGCACGGCCAGCTCCGCAGCGCATCTGCAGGCTGGTCGAGCGGATAGTAGATCCGCGACCAGGGCGGCTGGCGCACGTCGGCGATCATGACGGGCTGCTTCGTCTTCGCCACCATGCCCATGACGCTGGTCGCATTGATCGGCAGCGCCTCGACCGCGGGCCGGCCCAGGTCGTCGCCCGCGATGGCGGCCATGACCAGCGCGTTGCGCGACCGGTCGACCAGGCGGAAGATGCCGTAGCGCGCGCCGGTCACCTCGAGCGCCATCTGCAGGATGGTTTCGAGCGTGTCCTGCAGCCCGGTGCGCGACGAGATGAGCAGCCCGGCGCGGCGGAGCAGCGCCAGCTCGTCTTCCTTCCGAGCCAGGGTGCGTGAGAGGCGCGGCGGACGCCGGCCTGGGAGAGCGCGGTGGCTGCGACGTTGGCGAGGCTCTGGAGGAGGAGCTGCTCTCCGCGGTCGAGGGAATGGCCGGGGGGCAGGTCGACCGTCAGCGCGCCGAAGGCCGCTCCGCGGCGCCGAGCGGGAAAGCGAGCGTCCCCGGTCCCCGGCCGCGGACCGGCGCGGCCCACTCGCCGACGACGATGGACGCGGCGGCCCGTCGACGAGCGCGCCGGCCGCCGCCTCGACCGCCCGGAGGAAGCGGTCGAGGGCGGCCGGGTCGTCGCCGTCCAGCCGGTTGACTTCCCAAGACAACGCGTTGATGCGCTCGAGGCCGCGATCAGCACGGGGTCCACGCTCCTATTATAGCGCGCGTTGCGGCATCGCTGCATCCGCCTCTGCCTGGCGCTGGTCGCGGCGGGGCGCCCGGCGGACGGCCGAAACCAGCTTCGCCGACCGAGCGCCAACAGCAAGCTGCCGGATGCCGGAAACCCCTGGCGGTCATTCGTGGACGGGGACTACTCCGACTGAGGAGCTTCGCCGGCCGGCGTCGGCTTCGTCCCGCAGCGCCTCTTCGTGTAGCGAGGTCAGCTCATCGCGCGAGAAGGTGTACCGGGCGTGGCAGAAGTGGCAGTCGACGACGGCCTCGCCCTCTGCGATCAGTGCGAGCCGGTCTTCGGCCGGGAGCATCCGCAGCGCCTTTGCCGAGCGCTCCTTGGAGCACGAGCAACTGAACTTAACTTCGGTGCGGTCGAGGACGATGTAGTCGTCGCCGGGCAGCAGCCGGTCCATGAGCTGTTCGGGGTCAGCGCCCTGCGGCGAGGAGCGTCTCGATCGGAGGCTGCTCGTTCAGCCGCACGGCAAGCTGTTCGACCACGTCGTGCCCGTGACCGGGCAGTGCCTGGATCAGCCAGCCGCCGCACACCTCGATGTCGCGGTCCTCGTTCATCACGACGCCAATCTCGCACGAGCGAAGGGATCTGCTCCGACAGGTTGAGGTAGTCTCGCAGTTCCTTGTCCAGCTCACCGTACTCGATGGCGATGGCGCTGCGATACAGGTCCCGCAGCCGCAGGTCCTTCACGACAGTCAAGATGCCCTGCCGGCCGAGCGCTTCGCCGACCGCTTCGCGGTCCAACGTCTCACTGCTGACGGCGTCCGGCACGGAGATGTAGCCGCGGACGCGGCCGTAGGCATCCGCCTCGATGATCATCTTCCCCAGCCGGCCGTCGCCGTCGAACTTCAGCGCGACGCGCTCCTGCACCTTGAGGAGTGCGCCCAGGAGCGCGCCAGCAGTCATGCCGTAAGCGAGCGCGGCCGCCGCAATCGGGTAGGCCGCGTGGCGCTGGCCGCTTCGCGGGCCAGCTCGGTCGTCGTGCAGGTCAACACACGCACCCCGACGTCTTTGTTCAGGACGCGCAGAACGTAGTCCCCCATCGATAATTCCTCCGCTCCCATGTGCGAGAGCCACTCGCCAGAATTTAGCCTAACTCGGCGGATTTATCTGTAGGATTCGTCTGAATTCGACTCGAATTCGAGTGGGGCTGACCTGTCGCTCCTACGGATATCGACGCGCGGCGAACCAGCCGGGCGGCCACCAGGTAAGACCGGCTGGTCCAGTCGTGCAGCGACGTCTTGAGCGGTCCGTTATGCGTCGTAGTAGAGCGAGAACTCGTACGGATGCGGCCGCATCCGAACCGGGTCCACCTCGGTCTCGCGCTTGTAGGCGATATAGGTTTCCAGCATGTCCGAGGTGAACACATCACCCTTGAGCAGGAACTCGTGGTCGGCCTCGAGCGCGGCCAGCACCGCGTCCAGGCTGCCCGGCACCTGCTTCACCTTGCGCGCTTCCTCCGGCGGCAGGCCGTAGAGGTCCTTGTCCATCGGCTCGCCCGGATCGATGCAGTTCTGGATCCCGTCGATGCCGGCCATGAACAGCGCGGCAAACGCCGAGATACGGGTTGCAGGACGGATCGGGCGCGCGGAACTCGACGCGCTTGGCTTTGGCGCTCTTGGAGCCGACTGGGATCCGGCAGATGGCCGAGCGGTTGCGCTGCGAATAGGCCAGGTTCACCGGCGCCTCGAAGCCTGGCACCAGGCGGCGGTACGAGTTGGTCGTCGGCGCAACCAGCGCGAGCAGCGCCGGCGCATGCTTGAGCAAGCCGCCGATGTAATACTTGGCCGTGTCGGAGAGCTGCGCGTAGCCAGAGGCATCGTAGAACATGTTCTTACCGCCGCGCCAGATGCTCTGGTGGCAGTGCATGCCCGAGCCGTTGTCGCCGAAGAGCGGCTTGGGCATGAACGTCGCGGTCAAGCCGTTCTGCCGCGCGACGTTCTTCACCATGTACTTGTAGACCATCACGTTGTCGGCCATGCGGGTCAGCGTGTCGAAGCGCATGCCGATTTCGCCCTGGCCGGCCGATGCCACCTCGTGATGGTGGATTTCGACGGGAATGCCCGCGCCCTCGATCGCCAGCACGATTCTCGAGCGTACGTCCTGCAGCGTGTCGGTGGGCGGGGTGGGGAAGTAGCCCGCGCTTCGGCGCAATCTGCCCGCCAAAGTTCGGGCCCAAGCTCCTTGCCGCTGTTCCACCAGCCTTCGGAGCTGTCCAGGTGATAGAAGGACTCGTTGGTGTTCGACCCGTAGCGGACGTCGCCGAAGATGAAGAACTCCGGCTCAGGGCCGAAGAAGACCGTGTCGCCGATGCCGGTCTGCTTGAGATAGGTTTCCGCGCGGCGGGCGATGAAGCGCGGATCGCGGGTGTAAGGCTCGCGGGTGATGGGATCGTAGACGTCGCCGATGATCGCAAGCGTGGGCACCTGGTAGATCGGGTCGATGAACGCGGTGGTCGGATCGAGAACCAGGATCATGTCCGATTCGTGGATCTCCTTGAAGCCCCGAATCGACGAGCCATCGAACGGCACGCCGCTTTCGAAAGTGTCCTCGGTCAGGTTGTGCGCCGGGATGGTGAAATGCTGCCAAACACCGGGCAAGTCCGTGAAACGCAGGTCGACCATATCGACCTTCGCCGCCATGGCAAGGACATCGGCAACAGTCTTAGGCATGGATCAGACTCCTTTCGGATGCCACACGGGTAGCGTGAATTGCACGGGGAAGAGTATAGCCGCGGCATGCGGACCTGTACAGTACCCGTTTGGGTAGTTTCCGCATGCCACGGGTTAGCGACCAGAGGGCAGTGAACCGGCGGACGGCTGACTCAGGCGCACTCAACTTCGACGGGCGCGTTGTTTGTGGCCACCGGCCCGTTCAGAATCTCGATCCGCCGGACGCGGGGATCGCGGGCGGGCAGCTCCAGGATCGTGTCGTTGATCACCTTGGCGATCTCGTCTCCGAGGATCGTCTTGCCGAACATCTTGCCCAGCGCGTCGAGCAGCGTGTTGCTGCAGAAGGAGATGTCCTTGATGTCCGCCTGGATGCGGCCGTCTTCCGCGTAAAAGTCGATGTCCATGACCATTTCGCCCTTCGGTTGGGCCAGGCCGATCAAATCGAGTTCGAAACCGAGATGCAGCTTCATTCTTCCTCACTCACTCTACATGGTTGCCGGGCGCGGTGCGGGGTAGCCTGATCCGCGCGGTTGTCGGATATAACGCCCGCTCATTCCCAAATGTGCCTTACACCATCGACGGCGTGCTTTTCTTGAGATAACCTTAAGGCAGTTACGAAGGGGGTAGTCGTGGCGGAAGGAACGCTTATCGACATCGAAAACCTCGCAGCGCGTGCCGCTCTTTGCCGGGCTGGCTGCCGATCAACTCGCCGGCGTCGCAAGGGCGGGCGGCGGCGCGCCGTGCGGGCGGGCGAGTTCTTCTTTCAACAGGGCGACCCGGCGACGACCAGCTACGTGCTCCTGGCGGGCCGGGTGCGCGTGACGCAGCTGAACCCGGAAGGTCACCAGGTGATCCTGCACATGATCGGACCGGGCGAGGGGTTCGCGCTGGTCGCGCCGTTTGCGGGCGGAGAGTACGGCGTCGCCGCGGAGGTGGTGGAGGACGCGGAGGCGCTGGCGTGGGACGGGGCGGCCCTGGAGCGGCTGATGCGGGAGTACCCCGCACTGGGCATCAACGCCTTGCGCTTCCTGTCGAGCCGGCTGCACGAGCTGCAAGAGCGCTACCGAGAGCTGGCGACCGAGCGAGGTGGAGCGCCGGGTCGCGCGGGCCGTGCTGCGGCTGGCGCGCCAGGCCGGCCGGAAGACCGACGCAGGCATCCTGATCGACCTGCCGCTTTCCCGCCAGGACCTTGCGGAAATGACCGGGACGACCCTCTATTCGGTCAGCCGAATCCTGAGCGGGTGGGAGGCCGCGGGCCTGGTGGAGGTAGGGCGCGAGCGGGTGGTGATCAAGCGGGGGCACGGGCTGGTCATCGATCGCGGAAGACCTGCCTGGTCCCGCCTGACGCAGCGCAGTGGTCGCGCGGCTTGGGCTGCAGTGCAGGGCATTGAGGAAAGCGCTACTTTGCGCCAGCGCAAAGACGACTTCGAACTTGATGCTATTCTCTTCACAAATGAACGTGGAGACGATCTGTAGCGATGCCCGAAGCGAACATGACGGTTGCAGAACTGTTGGAACAGTGGCCCGCACTGCGCGAGCGTCTTTGTACGAGCGGCGGCATGGCGTGCGCGGGCTGCGAGTTGTCGGCCTTCGAGACGCTGGCCGACGCCGCACGCGTGTACGGCGTGGAAGAAGGCCGGTTTCTCGCCGCGCTCAGGACTGTTGCGGGTTCAACAACCGAGAGTCGATGAAGGCGAATGACTGTGGGCTCGAATTACGGAGGATAGGATGGGGTCTTTGAACAGGAACGTGGCGCTTGTGATCACGCTGCTCGTGGTGGCAGTCATCTTTTTGGCCGGGGCAGTGGTGTTCGTCGTAGGCGCGCAACGGGGGGCCATGGCGAGCGTCGTGCCGACGGGCGGGCAGACGTGCTTCTACTTCGGGTCAAGGCGCGGCGGGCGGACAGGCCATGAATATGGGCGGGAGCGGCAATCAAGCCGCGCCGGCGGGCATGGCGCACACCGTGGCGCAGGAAGGCCCGTTCCCGGGGGTCAAGAACCAGGGCGACGGGGTCGCGATGGTGCCTGACGTATCCTTCACGCTGAAGACGAACGTCGGCGAGAAGGGGCTTTCCTTCATCGGCGTCGGCGGGAACATCGACGGCCAGCTGAACCCCAAGCTGCAGGTGGCCGAAGGGGCGGTCGTGCAGATTACCCTGATCAACGGCGACGGCGCGCTGCACGATGTGGTCTTCCCCGACTTCCAGGCCGCAACCGAGCAGGTGGTCGGCCAGGGTTCGAGCTCCAGCACGGTGTTCAAGGCGAGCAAGAGCGGCACGTTCGCGTACTACTGCTCGATCCCGGGGCACCGGCAGGCGGGGATGGAAGGCCAGCTGGTGGTCGGCCAGGCGCAGGCGGTGGAGGAGACCGGGGCCGACATCGTCCGCGACCCGGCTGACGTGCCGGCGCCGATCGGGGACCGCGCCGCGCAGAACGTCCGCATCGACCTGGAAACGGTGGAGGTCAAGGGCCAGCTTGCGAACGGGACGACCTACAACTACTGGACCTTCAACGGGACGGTGCCGGGCCCGATGCTGCGGGTGCGGGTGGGCGACACGGTGGAGGTACACCTGAAGAACAACCCGGGCAGCCAGATGATCCACTCGGTCGACTTCCATGCCGTGACGGGGCCGGGCGGCGGCGCGACGGTGACCCAGGTGCCTCCGGGACAGGAGAAGACGTTCACGTTCAAGGCGTTGAATCCCGGCGTGTACGTGTATCACTGCGCGACGCCGATGGTCGCGCACCACATCTCCAACGGCATGTACGGGTTGATCGTGGTGGAGCCCGAAGGCGGGCTGCCGAAGGTCGACAAGGAATTCTACGTCATGCAGGGCGAGATCTACACCCAGGCGCCGTTCGGCCAGCAGGGCTTCCAGGCGATGAGCGTGGACAAGCTGCTGGCAGAGCAGCCGGAATACATGACGTTCAACGGCGCGGTGGGCGCGCTGACGGACAAGAAGCCGCTGAAGGCGAACGTGGGCGCAGACGGTGCGGATCTTCTTCGGCGACGGCGGACCCAACAAGGTGTCGTCGTTCCACGTGATCGGCGAGATCTTCGACCGGGTGTACGACGAAGGCTCGCTGACCACGCCGCCGCTGACGGACGTGCAGACGACGCTCGTGCCCGCGGGTGGGGCGGCGGTGGTCGAGTTCAAGCTCCAGGTGCCGGGCCGTTACGTGCTGGTCGACCACAGCCTGAGCCGGATGGAGCACGGGCTGGTGGGCTTCCTGCTACGCCGAAGGCGCGGCGAACCCGGAAGTGTTCCACTCGCCCGAGACGCCGCAGAGCGCGGGACACTGAGTCAAACCTCCGAGGTTTCCGAGAACCTCGGAGGTTCATCTTTGCGTTTACCCCAGCAGCCTGCCTTCGAGCCGCTGCACCCAGCCCATCGTCTCGTTCAGGGTCACGTTGAGCCGCTCGGCGTCGTGGCCGTAGCCCAGGCGGCGCGCCAGGAAGGCGAACTCCTCGCTGGCCACGGGCGGCACGGTCAGGTCCTTGCTGTTGCCGCGCACCATGCGCAGCGCGTTGATCAGCTGCAGGAGGAAGGTGAGGGCGTCCTTCAGCCGGGCGGCGTTTTCGCCGGAGATGATGCCCGCGCGCGGCGAGCGCGGCGATGGCGGCGGCGGTGTTCGTGACGCGGAGGCTCGGGTCCCGGTGGCCGTGCGCCATCTGCAGGCCCTGGACGATGTACTCCAGGTCCACCAGCCCGCCCTTGCTGAACTTCGCGTTGATCCGGCCCGGCTCCGACCAGGTGCCGCAGCTGCCGCTCGCGCATGGCGCGCATGGCCGCGACGTCGAACGGCGCGCCGGTGTAGATGAAGCCGTCGCGCAGCTGCTCCAGCTCGCGGCCCGAGGCACGTCGTCCCCGGCGATCGCGCGCAGCTTGACCAGCGCCTGCCGCTCGTAGGGCCAGGCGGGACCGCGGGCGCGAAGTAGCGCCGGAACGCGTCGAGCGAGACGGCGAGGCTGCCCGCCTTGCCGTAGGGGCGCAGCTGCAGGTCGATCTGGAAGATGCCCTCGCGCGCGCGCGTGGATGGCCCGCGTCGTCTCCACCACCAGCTTCTCGATAGTACTCCGGCGTCTGAATGACCCGCGGCCCGGTCGTCTCTCCTAGGCCTCCCTCGCCGGACGGGGCGAAGACGAACATCAACTCGATATCGGAGGCGAAGCCCAGCTCCCGGCCGCCGCACTTGCCGAGCGCGGCGAGGCTGAAGCGGGCCGGGCGCGCCCTCTTCGTCCAGCGGGCGGCCGTACTGCGCGTCGAACTCCCGCTCGACCTGCTCGATGGCAGTCGACAGAACCACCTCGACCAGGTCCGTCAGCTCGGCCGAGAACGCGTCGAAGGTCCCCGCCTGGCCCAGGATGTGGCGCATGTCGATGCGGAACATCTCGCGGTCCTTGAAGTCGTTCAGCGCGTCGCGCCAGCTGCCCTGCGCCAGGGCGCCGACCAAGCTCGGCGCGCAGCTGCTCGGCCGGTCTTCGGCCGGGCGAGCGCGTCGACGTCGGGGACCACCGGGAACAGGTTCTCGTACTGCATGCGCAGGAAGTCGTCCCACAGGAACTCGGAGACGCCCAGCAGCCGCGCCGAGCGCGTCGAGCACTTCGGGCCGCTCCAGCGAGGCCAACTCGTCGGGCCAGGAGGGCCGGCTGAACAACTCGCCCAGGTACTCGTGGAAGTGGATCAGCGCGGACTCGGGGTTGGGCGAGCGGGGCAGCAGGTGGGTGAAGTGCTTGATCAGCACGGTCGCCGCGCGCAGCTCGCGCTGCTGGGCATCGGTCTTGATCTTCTCGCCGCGGCTGTCGGTCACGAAAAGCGTGTCGCGCACGCGAGCGCCCGCCGAGATCACGAACACCTGGCTGATGTGGACGCCGGAGAGCGCAAGCGCGTTGGTGAACTCGTAGAGGAAGCCGGGCGTGTCAGGCGCGCTGATCTGCAGGACCGTGTAGCGGTCGGACGCGTCGTTGTCGATCTCGATCTCGACCGGCGGCAGCGTGGGTGCGCCCGGCTCGCGCAGGCGCAGCGCGGCCGCGACGCGTTTCGCCAGCTCGCCCTGCGCGGCGCGCTGCTGGCGGTCCTGCAGCAGGCGCACGAGACGGAGCAGGTCGGCCTCGTAGGCGGGCCAGCGGGGGCACCTCGGCTTCGGCGTTCGACCGGCCGCACGGTGAACACGTCGACGATCTTGCGCTGGCCGGCGGGCCGGGTCGCCGGCTCATAAGTGTAGACATAACCGTCGATGATGCTGTAGCCGTAGGCGAACATCAAGCCGCAGATGACCGACAGCTCGCCCAGATAGTCGTAGCCCACGATCGGTCACGCCGCGTGCGCCCGTCCTCCAGCGGGTCGCGTCGACGGCGACGGGTAGGTGGTCGTCAAGCCGGGCGGCCATGACCGCGTGCCGCTCGATCTCCACGGGGTCGAACGTGGCCGCGTAGGAGGGCGCAAGCCGCGCCATGTGCTGGCGGGCAGCAGGCAGAGGGCGCGTCGGGGTTATCCAGCATCATTGCTATGCCTCCGGTATCCTGATAGAACCAGGTTCTCTCGATGAACGCGTTCGCCGTGCCGGCTCGACGAAGCCTGGTTGCTCCGGCTCGGCCGCACCGGCGAGGTGGCGCAGGTAGACGGCGCGCACGGCGGCCGAGTGCTGCTCGTAGCGCTCGACAAACTCCGCGGTCGGCGTTCGGGCCCGTCGAAGCCGAGCCGCCGGGCCAGGTAGCGCAGGTCGGCCGGGTTTTCGGGCAGGGTGTGGGTCTGCCGGTATTCGAGGATCTGCAGGTAGTGCTCGACCGTGCGCAGGAAGGTGTAGCCCTCCGCGAGGATGCGGTGCTCGCCGGGGGTCAGGAGGCCCCGCTCCGCGAGCCGGGTCATCGCCTGCATGGTGTTGCCCGTGCGGAGCTCCTCGTAGTGGCCGCCGTGCGCCAGCTGCAGGTACTGCACGACGAACTCGGCGTCGCGGATGGAGCCTTCGCCGAGCTTGACTTCGCCCCAGGTGCGGCCCGCCTGGCGCAGGTGCGCCTCGGTCTGCAGCTTCATGGCGTGCACCTCGCGGCGCACGGCCTCCTCGCCGGCAGCGAACAGCAGCGGCTCGGCCTGCGTCGAGCAGCGCGTGGCCGAGCCCCAGGTCGCCCGCAACGGGCCGGGCGCGCAGGAGCGCCTGCTTCTCCCACAGCCGGGCGTTCTCGCGGAGATACTTCAGGTAGCCCTGCGCGGTCGGGCACGAGCGGACCGACCCGGCCCCAGGGCCGCAGCCGCATGTCGACCCGGTAGAGAAAGCCCTCGGCGGTCGGCTCGGGTCAGCGCCACGATCAGCTGCTCGCCCAGCCGGCGCCACCGCTCCTGCGCCGCCTCTTGCGCGCCTCGGCAGCGATTCCTCGCCGTCGCCGTTGCTGACAGAACAGCAGGTCGATGTCCGAGCTGTAGTTCAGCTCGCCGCCGCCGAGCTTGCCCATCGCAATCACGACGAAGCCTTCCGGCGCGATGTCCAGGCGGCCGGCGACGATTTCGAGCGCGGTCTGGATCACGGCATCGGCCAGGCGAGACAGTTGGCTGGTCACGGAGGCCAGCTCGACCAGCCCGGCGAGGTCGGCCGCGCCGATGCGCAGGAGCTCGCGCTGCTGGTAGCGGCGCAGCGCGTCGAGCGCGGCGTTCGGTCGCCGCTCTTCGGCCGTCAGGAACGGGTCGGTGGCGTTCCGCGCGCCGGCGCGTAGCCAGCCGCAGACTTGATCTGGGCCAGGCCGCTGTGGGCCGCCAGGAGCGCGAGATAGCCGGGGTTGCGCAGCAGGATTTCGGTGAGAAACTGGCTGCCCGCCAGGACCGCGACGAGAGTGTCGAGTGTGTGGGGATCGTCTGCGAGCTCGCGGAGGACTTCGGAGGGATCGGCGACGGAGTTGAGCAGGCGCTGGAAGTTGACCGACGCGCGCTCGGGGCTGGCGGCGGCCGCGAGCGCGGCCTGGATCGAAGCCGGTAACTCAGACGCCATTTCGTGGTCTTCATGAGACGACCTGGCAGGTCCTTGCGAAACCTGCCAGGTCGGACGGACCTACGAAGTGCGGGCGCGACCTCCGCGACCAGCGTCTGGCCGCACCTCGCACAGAACTTGTCGCCCTCTTGATACGGCTCGCCGCACTGGGGGCACGCCGAGCTCGCGCGGGTGCGCCCGGCACGACCACCTGCACGGCGGCAGCCAGCGGTGCGCCGCACTTGCCGCAGAACCTGTCGCCGGTCATCGCAGGCGTGCCGCAGCGGCCGCAGGCCCGGCCATCCGGCTCGCGGCGGCTCTCCGGCTGACAGCGCGAGCTTGCGCGCGCGGATCTCGCGCTCCATCACGGCCTCGAGCTCGTCGTCGGCCTCAGCCTCCCACCGGTCGAGCGCGCGCAGCGTATTCGGCCGCGTTCTGCTTCAGGTTGGCCTCGAACGCGACGAAGTCCTCGTCCGTGATCTTGCCGACCCGGTGGTCGAAGCTGAGCTCGCGCAGGGCCTGGAACGCCGCGTCGCGCTGCGCGAGAAGCTCGGCGAGCCGCTCCTGCTCCGAGCTGGCCGCTTCGGTCGAGTCATTTCGCCGCGCGTGCTGGATCAGCGGCAGCGCCACCAGGTAGAATGCCACGCCGATCAGGACCGCGGCCAGAATGATGAAAACGATCGGATTCATTCAGTTATCCAGTTGCAATTCAACACAAAGGCACAAAGACACCGAAGTTCAGCTCGAAGGACCGCCGTCCTTGTGCCTTTGCGTCCTTTGTGTTGTCCAGTCTTACGCAGGCTGCGCGCTCTCGGGCACGCGGCGGGTCGCTTCGGCGGTCGAGACGATCCGGCGCGGCCACGCCGAGATCAGCACGCCGATCATCATGACGATGCCGCCGACCCACATCCACGACATGAGCGGGTTGACGAACACCTTGAACGAGGCGGTCTCGCCCCCGTTGTCCCAGCCGGCCAGCACCACGTACACATCCTCGACGAGCCCCGGGCGCAGGCCCACTTCGCTCATGGGCTGCTCCTGGTTCTTGTTGTAGATGTGCTTCTTCGGCAGGATTTCGCCCATGGGCCGGCCGTTCTGCGTGACAGCGTCATCGGCGCGATCAACTCGGTGTAGTTCGGCCCCTGCGACCATGTCCAGCCTCTCGTAGGTCAGCGTGTAGTTGGCGACGGTCATGCTCTCGCCCTTCGCCAGGTTCGCCTCGCCCTCGGACTGGTAGAACTCGTTGCCGATGATGCCCAGGGCGACCAGCAGCACGCCGATGTGGACGATGTAGCCGCCGTAGCGCCGCCCGTTGCGCCGCACCAGGTTGCACCAGCGCAGTGGGCAGCGGCTCGCCCGTCGACTGCCGCCGGGCGCGCACGCCGCGCACGTACTCCTGGACGATGCCCGCCGCACACGAACGTGACGATCGCGATCCCGACGAAGCCGCCCGTGGTGCGGTTGCCGAGCAGGAACATGAGCGGCACGCTGAGCAGGCCGCGCAACGATCGGGATCAGGAAGTTGCGCCGCAGCGTCTCCGGACCCGAGCGCCGCCAGGCGAGCAGGGGCGCGACGCCCATGAGCACGAGCAGCACGACGAAGATCGGGCCGTTGACGCGCATGAAATACGGCGCGTTGAGCGAGATCTTGTCGCCGGTCACCAGCTCGGAGATGGACGGGAAGATCGTGCCGAGGAACGTCGCGGCCATGATCAGGACGAAGACGACGTTCTGCGTCAGGAAGGCCGTCTCGCGCGAGAGCACCGAGTCGAGCGTGTTCTCGCTCTTCAGCTTGGGCAGCCGCCAGGCAACGCAGGGCAATGAAGCCCAGCGCGGTCAGGACGATGAAGCGCGGCGAACATCGGGCCGACCGCGGAGAGCGCGAAGGAGTGGACCGACTGCACCACGCCCGAGCGGGTGAGGAACGTGCCGATCAGGGTCAGCTCCCAGGTCAGCCCGATGAGCACCATGTTCCAGACCTTGAGCATGCCCCGGCGTTCCTGGATCATGATGCTGTGGATGAACGCGGTGGCCGTCAGCCAGGGCAGGAACGAGGCGTTTTCGACCGGGTCCCAGGCCCAGTAGCCGCCCCAGCCGAGCTCGATGTAGGCCCACTGCGAGCCGAGCAGGATGCCGATGGTGAGGAAGGCCCAGGGCACCAGCGCCCAGCGGCGGATCAGCTTGATCCAGGTGTTGCCGAGCTGCCCGGTGACGAGGGCGGCGACGGCGAACGCGAACGGCACGGTCATGCCGACAAAGCCCAGGTACAGCGCGATCGGATGGATGACCATCCAGTAGTTCTGCAGCTGCGGGTTCAGGCCCTGGCCGTCGGCCGGCACGAGGGCGGTTGCGCCCGCAGGCTGGAACACCGCCGTCGACCATCTGGCCGCCGGCAGCGCCACAGCCGGTCGAACGGATTCTCCGCGAAGAGCAGCAGGCTCATGAAGAAGCCGATGTACAGCAGCAGGACCGCGTTCACCCAGGGCTTGAGGCTTGGCTGGTCCTTGCGGAAGAACCAGATCGCGGAAACGGCCATGACGCGAGGCCAGGAAGCTCCAGAAGAGCAGCGAGCCGGCCTGGCCGCCCCACAGGGCCGAGATCTTGAACAGGGTGGGCAGGGCGCGCTCGCTGTGGCCCTGGCACGAACTCGACCTGGAATTCGTTGGTCAGCAGCGCGCGCCACATCAGCAGGGCGGCGACAAAGACCAGGCCGCTGACGACGTAGACCGCATTGCGGCCGCTGTTGACCAGCTCGGAGCGGTTGCGCCGCGCGCCGACAACCGAAACGGCGATGCCGTAGACGCTCAAAACAAACGCCAGCACGAGGGCGATATAACCTAGGTCAGTCATCCTAGTCTACTCTTCCGATAAGGGACCGGTTGCGGCTATCGGACGCGGGAGGGCTCACGTTCGCTCGTAGCCCTGTCCCTGCAACCCGCAGCCGCTGTCCTATGCTTGGGCATGATCTCGGCGATCCGCTGGTCGAGTTCGTCGGCGCCGGTAAACGGGCCGATCTTGCGGCAGCCGACGATCTTGCCCTGCGGATCGATGAAGAATGTTTCGGGCACGCCACGGATGGTGTAGCGCTTCGAGACCTTGCTGGCGAGGTCCGGCCCGTTCGGATACGTGATGTTGAACTTCTCCAGGTAGCGCTTCGCGGCGGGGTCCTGGTCCAGGTAGTCCACGCCGACGAAGACGATGCCCTTGTCCTTGTACTTCTGCCACGCAGCTTCGAGCGCGGCCGCCTCTTCCTCGCACGGGCCGCACCAGCTGGCCCAGAAGTTGAGGACGACGCCCTTGCCGCTCAGGTCGGCCAGGTTGACAGGTGTCCGTTTCCAGGCCGCCCTGGTACTCGGGGAACAGCGCAAGGGACCACTCGGGCGCAGGCTCGTCGCACAGGCTCTTCTGCGGCGGCTTGATCAGCATCACGCCGAGCAGGCCGCCCAGGAACAGGACGCCGATGCCCAGGACGATGGCAAAGGCAGGAACCCTGCGCCGCTCGGGCGTCTCGACGTCGCTTTCGGGGGTGATGGTCTGTTCAGTGACCAGTTCTTCGTTGGGTGTCATAGCTCGATCTATTCCGTCTCGCGCAGTTCGCGCTCGACGCGCTTCATGTAGTCGTCCGTCTCTTCGCCGGGTTTGCGGGGCGCGTTGTCGACCCGCGCCGGGTCCTGGGAGGCTGCCGCGGTGCGAGCCGGCAGCGGCTGGCGGTCTGGCGCTTGCGCCAGGACGAGCACCAGGTAGATGACCCAGCCGATGCCCACCACCGCGGCCAGGATCGGGAAGATCCAGGCGATCAGGTTGAAGCCCTCGCGGGAGGGCTGGCCGAGCACCACGTCGCCGTACTGCTGGACGAAGTACGACTTGATGTTCCTTGCTCTCGCCCGCCGCCAGCTTCTGCGGAGATGACCTCGCGCATCTGGACGCAGGCCTGCAGCTCGCAGTTGTCCAGCCGCACGCCGTTGCACAGCGGGCACCACAGCTCCTTCGCGACCGCGTTGATCTGGTTGGGCGTCGGCGTCTGCGCTGGAGACGCGATCGCGGTGCGAGAGCGAAGGCGGCACACAGCACCGCGAACAGTGCCAGGACCACGAACAGTGTCTTGCGCATTGCGCAACTCCTATGCCGGTTCGCGGGACCGGCCGCCGGCCTGAGCTCCAACGCTGCTACGCCCGCCGCGGCGCGCCGCACTGCGAGCAGAAGCGGTCCTCGGCCTTGAGCGCGTGACCGCAGTTCGTGCAGAAGCTGACCGGCCCGGTCACCGGCGCGGGCGGCGGCGGCCGGCGTCGCAGCGGCGCAGGGGCGGTCGCGGCCGCGGACCGGGCTCGACCTGGCAGCCGGAACGGGGCCCGGCGACGGCGGTCCGGCGCTGGGTCAGAAACCAGTAACCAGGCTCGCCCGCCAGAAGCGCAACGCCCAGGCCGATCAGGAGCCAGGGCAGCCAGTTTGCTGCTCGATCCTGAGCGGCTGGCGCGGATGCCGCGGCGGGAGCCTGCGCGGGTGCAGCGCCGGTTGCCGCGACGGCAAGCTGGGGCGCGCTCAGGCCGGTGTCCGCCTTGGTGTAGGCTCACGCCGATGTCGAGCTTTTCGCCGGCGGCCAGCGTTCGGCCGGCTGAAGCAGGTGATAGGTCATCCCGTCAGTGCCCCTGTTCGCTCTTCGGCGGCCGGCGTCAGCGCGAAGTCGGACGCCCGCGCGGGCTGCTGAACGCTCACGCTCAGCGTGTCGATCGCGTACGGCGCGACGAAGCTTAAGCGATTTGCCGCTGATCGCCGGATGGCGCCCGATCGACGTAGTACTCGGTGTGGAACGCGGCCGAGGGCATCTCGTATGTCAGCTTGCCGTCCGCAATCTCGAACGGCCGGTTTATCAGGCCGCCCGACGCATCCTGATACGTGGCCTGCATGTTCCGGGCGCCGGCCGGGACCGGGATGGCGAGCTTCAGCGGATAGGTCGTGCCCGTCGGGAAACTGGCCCGAGAAGATCACGAGCAGGCCCGGGTCGTCGTACTCCGGCCACAGCTTGAGCTCGGCCGTCTGGATCACCGGCGCCGCAGCTTGCGCGGCGGCGGGCGCCGACAGGCTGAAGGTGATCGCCAGCTAGAATGATGAAGGCGAGCAAGGGCCGCGAGGCGCAGCCCGTCCGCTACGCATCATAGTCGAAGATCTCCTCCTGAAATGGCACGCGAGAGCTATTATAGCATAAGGCCATTGTCGGTGCAAGACGTGGGCCTTTTGTCTTAAAAGTCACTTACTCGCCGGCTGTCAAGGCACAGTGTCGCAATTTGCGGTCTTGACATTTGTTGCGAGTGTGATAGGATAAAGGTAGCAGGATTTTATTGTTAGTTCGCTTCTTGACAAGCGCGCGAACCTTAAGTATGATGCTTTCACAAGGAATTAGCAAGCGCGCGCACAAATGCTGGGAGCGGGAGAAACCTGCGGCGGCACGTGCTGCCACTGTCAGCCGTCAATGCGAAGGAGTGCGAGATGCATCACCGATCCACTGGGGTTACCTCGTTCAGCAGAGGCAGTATCCGGCCAGGGCTCAGGCGAGCCGCCCTGGTCTTGTTGGTCGCCGTGCTTGTTCGGCGCTGCCCTGGCCGAAGCGGCCGCCGCCGCGCCCAGCCAGGCCGACAGCGGCTATGTGGTGCGGCCGGGCGATACGCTCGGCGCGATTGCAGCCCGCTACGGCGTGTCCGCGAGCGCCCTCGCACGCGCGAACGGCATCACGAACCCCGACCGCATCTACATCGGCCAGAGCCTCGCGATTCCGGGCAAGAGCGGGTCGAGCAGCGCAGCCGTCTGCGCCGAAGCCGCCCAGCCGGCGCCGGCGACCGGGCACGTACATCGTGCAGCAGGGCGACACGCTGGCGAAGATCGCCGCCCGCTACGGCACGACCGTCAAACCTGATGCCGCTGAACGGCATCGCCAACCCGAACCGCATCTGGGTCGGGCAGCGGCTGATCGTCTCGGGAAGGCGGCCCGGGCGGCGGCACGACGCGCCGAAGCCGGCCGTCGACCGGCCCCGTCGCGGGCCGCTGGATCGACGTCGATATCAGCTCGCAGCGCCTGACGGCGTACCAGGGGAACAAAGCCGTCTTCTCCGCACTGCATTTCCAGCGGCCTGCCTCGTACGCCGACCGTCATCGGCCGCTTCAAGGTCTACACCAAGCTGCGCTCGACCCGGATGCGCGGCCCGGGCTACGACCTTCCCGGGCGTGCCCTTATACGATGTACTTCTTAAGGGCTATGCCCTGCACGGGACCTACTGGCACAACAACTTCGGCCACCCGATGAGCCACGGCTGCGTCAACCTGCGAACGCAGGACGCGGCGTGGCTGTTCAACTGGGCGAGCGTCGGCACGACCGTCGTGACCCACTGGTGCGCCGGGCTAAAGCAGTTTCCGTAAGCCGGCACCGCTCTGCGGCGGGGCTCATCAGGGGATGGGCCACGGATGATCAGAAGGTTATCCCGCTCTAGAATCCACCTAATCCCCGCCCGTTTTCCCCGTTCTTGTCTGCGCGTTCTTGCAGTATTCTTGCGCCAAACCTGGAACAGGGGAGGGGCCGCGATGGCCGAATTTTTCGACCGCAACTACTACGGCAACACGGTCGGCCAGTGGCTGACCACTTTCCTCATGATCCTCGGCGCGGTTATCGGCGGGCGGCGCAGTCTACTGGCTCTTCTCGGGCGGCGTCAAGGCCGCGATCCGGCGCAACCGGCTGCGCATCGACGACGTGCTGCTCGACGCGCTCGAAGAGCCGGTCGTCCTCTGTCACCCTGCTCGGAATCGCGGCTTGTGCTCGGCGCCTGGCGCTCTCGGCCGAGATGGTTCGACCTTCGTCGACGGCGTGATGGGCATGGCCTATGCGCTGGCGATCGCGTGGCTGATCACCCGGCTCTATGACGCCATCCATCAGCACTTATTTCCAGCCGCTTGCGCAGCGGACGACCGGCGCGTTCGACGACCAGATCCTGCCGCTGATCCGCCGGGGCCTCAGGCGATCGTCTGGGTCCTGGCGGTCATCATCGGGCTGAACAACGCCGGGTACGACGTGGGAACGGTCCTGGCCGGGCTCGGCATCGGCGGTCTGGCGGTGGCGCTGGCGGCCCAGGACACGGTTGCGAACATCTTCGGCGGCATCACGCTCTTTGCGCAGAAGCCGTTCCTCATCGGCGACCTGATCGAGTTCGAAGGAAAGCAGTACGTCGTCAAGGAAATCGGCTGGCGCGCGACGATCGCCGAGGACTGGAACACGGGCTACCGGGTTACGATCCCGAACTCGCAAGTTCACGGGCGGGCTCATCTCAAATGTGTCGGCCGAGAAGGGGTACTGGTTCCAGGAGACCATCCGCCTGTCGCCTGGACCAGCGGGCCGCGCATGTCGAGCGGCGCTCCAGGACATCAAGGACTCGGTCTGCTGCCACCCACACATCGACGGCACAAGGTGCGGTTTGAGGGATTCGGCGTGAACGCGTTCGAACTGCTGGTGCTGTTCCACGTGAGCTCGTTCGACCACCGCTGGCAGGTCATCACGGACGCCAACCTTGACCTGATCCGGCGTTTCGAGGAGCACGGCATCCGGCATCGCCGCGCCGCATGCAGGTGACACCTGGCCGCGCCGACCCCGCCGCGGCAGCGCTGGCTGCGACCTCCGGCCGGACGGGGACGATAGCAAGGTTTTGCGCTGCCGGACTCGGGGACGCTGCGGCGGCGACCAACAAGCTGGGCGAAGAATAAGGGCGAGAACTAGCGAACCGGACCCCGCGGACCCGCAGGCCAGCCGGGCTTCCTCGACCATCGCGCGAAAGACCTTCGCGCAGGCTAGACCCGGGGCGGTAGCCGAGCAGCGCGGCGGGCCGGTCCAGGTCCGCGACGAGCCGCGGCAGCCCGCCGCACCTGCTGGTGGTTGCGGATCACTTCGGGCCGTTTCCCCGTCAGCGCCGCCAACTCTGCCACCAGGTCGTCCAGGCTCGTCTCTTCGCCCGACCCCACGTTGATCACTTTCCCATCAATCTCCGCGGGCCTCGGACGCGGAGATCAAGCGCGTCGACCACGTCGTCGATGTAGACGAAGTCGCGCGTCTGGCGCCGTCTGCCATGGATGACGATGGAAGCGCCCGACAGCATGCTGCGCACGAAATGCGGGATGACGGGCGCGTGGACGGGCGGGACGCGCTGCTCCGGGCCGTAGGCGTTGAAGACGCGGAGCGCCACCGTCGTGATGTTGTAGAGCTCGCCGAGCGCGAAGATGTAATGCTCGGCCGCGAGCTTGCTGACCGCATAGGGCGCCTGCGGGTGGGGCCACGCCGATTCGGCGACGGGCTGGCTGGGCTGGGGGCCGTAGACGGTGGCTGACGAGGCGAGCACGATGCGCTCGACGCCCGCGTCCCGGATCGCCTCCGTGAGCGCCACAGTGCCGCCGACATTGACGTCATTATATTCGCGTGGGTAGAGCACCGACTCGGGGACGGAGACGCGTGCGGCCAGGTGAAAGACGCAGTCGACCTTTTGCAGCAGCGTCCAGAGCTTGGGACGATCACGCACGTCGCCGCGGGTGAAGACGACTTCGGGATGAAGTGCGGTGGGGTCGCCGGCGCTCAAGTCGTCGAGCACACGCACGTGGTGGCCGACTCAGCCAGCCGGTTGGCCAGCGCCGTTCCGATAAATCCTGCTCCGCCGGTGACGAGACACCGCATTGGGTCGCTCCCCTGGATCGGAATTGTCCCGTGGAGTATAGCACACATCACAGATTCTGACCGCCGCGGCCCACCCGGGTTGCGACTGCGCCGCCATGGGTTTCTACGGGCAGACCAGTTCTGCTATAATCGGCTGGACAACGACCTGCAATCACTCAAATGGAGTTATCCCCCATGCTTAAGTCAATCAACTGCGGCGACCTGCGGCTCGAGCACGTCGGGCAGACCGTCACCCTGGCCGGCTGGGTGCACCGGCGCCGCGATCACGGCGCGCTGATCTTCCTCGACCTGCGGGACCGGTCGGGCATCGTCCAGGTGACGTGCGACCGGAGACGAACCCCGAGGCGCATGCGGTTCTGAACGGCGTGCGGGCGGAGTACGTGGTCCAGGTCGACCGGCGTCGTCCAGCCGCGGCCGGACGGGCTGGCGAATCCGAACATGCCGACGGGCGAGGTCGAAGTGGTCGCCAACGCCGCGCAGGTGCTCAATGAGGCGCGGACGACGCCCTTCTACATCAACGAAGACGTGGAGCTGGACGAGGCGCTGCGGCTGAAATACCGCTATCTCGACCTGCGCCGGCCGGCCATGCAGAAGAACATCATCCTGCGGCACCAGGTGGTCAACCTGATCCGCAACTACATGAACGAGCGCGGGTTTCTCGAGATCGAGACGCCCGATCCTGATCAAGACCACGCCGGAAGGCGCGCGCGACTACGTCGTGCCCTCGCCGCGTGCATCCGGGCAAGTTCTACGCGCTGCCGCAGTCGCCGCAGCAGCTCAAGCAACTGCTGATGGTGGCGGGGTACGAGAAGTACTTCCAGATCGCCCGCTGCTTCCGCGACGAGGACCTGCGGGCCGACCGCCAGCCGGAGTTCACGCAGCTCGACGTGGAGATGAGCTTCATCGAGCGCGAGGACATCATCGCCTGATCAGCGAGCTCTACACCCAGATCATCGAGAAGCTGGGCACGAAGCCGATCCTGCAGACGCCGTTCCCCGTGCTGACCTATGCCGAGGCGATGGACAAGTACGGCTCGGACAAGCCCGACCTGCGCTTCGGGATGGAGCACGTCGACCTGAGCGACGCTGGCTGGCGAGCAGCGCCTTCGGCGTGTTCTCCGCGGCGCAGTCGCGGGCGGCGGCAAGGTGAAGGGCATCGTGGCGCCCGGCTGCGCGGGGTACAGCCGCAAGGAGCTGGACGACCTGGCCGAGTTCGCCAAGCGGACCGGCGCGAAGGGCCTGGTGACGATCGCGTACCGGGAGGACGGCGCGAAGTCGACCGCGGCAAAGTTCCTCACCGAAGCCGACCTGGAGGCGCTCCGGGAGCAGCTGGGCGCGAACACGGGCGACCTGGCGCTGATCGTCGCCGACCCGAACCCGATGGTGGTCGCGAAGGCGCTGGGCGAGCTGCGCGTGCTGCTCGGGCGGCGGCTGGGGCTGGCGCGGCAAGGACGTTCATGCGCTGTGCTGGGTCGTCGAGTTCCCGCTGCTCGAGTGGAGCGAGGAGGAGCAGCGCTGGACCGCGATGCACCACCCGTTTACGTCGGCAATGGACGAGGACTGGGACCTGCTGGACACCGATCCGGGCAAGGTGCGCGCGAAGGCGTACGACATCGTGATGGACGGCTGGGAAGTCGGCGGCGGCTCGATCCGAATCCACCAGCGGCGCCGCCAGTCGCAGATGTTCAAGGCGCTCGGCATCGGCCAGGAGGAGGCCGAGGAGAAGTTCGGCCACCTGCTGGAGGCGTTCGAGTACGGCGCGCCGCCGCACGGCGGGATCGCGACCGGCATCGACCGCACGGTGGCGATCCTGGCCGGGCATCCGCTCAATCCGCGAGGTGATCGCCTTCCCGAAGACGGCGAGCGCGACCGACCTGATGTTCCGCAGCCCGTCGGAGATCGGCGAGCGGCAGCTGCGGGAGCTGCACCTGAAGGTGGACGGCGAATAAGAGGTCCAGCCGCAAGACGCATGAAGGCAGGGCGCGCCCTGCCTTTTGCTGGCAGGCGGCCGCGCCGCAAGGCGCTTCGTGTAATCATCGCCAGCGGCTATGGCGGCGCCACGGCGGCCTTTCGCGATGGCACGGACCCCGCCACGGGCGAGAGTTTTGACCGTTGCGGGGTCCTATGCTATACTCCGTCTCACAGTGCCCTACGGTGCTCGTGATGCTCCGTAACGTCTCTGAGCCAACATGATCAATAAGGGAGCCGGCTTCGGCCGGGGACGCAGTAGCCCCTGTTCGCGGCCCAAAGCTGTGGATGGTTGGGCAAAGCTGAACCGGCGATATGGCGCCCACCTGCGTAAGCAGGTTCAAGACAAGCGAACACACGGCACAGTGGGGAACCTTTTGTACACAACGGGCCGCCGGACAGGAATCGTCCGGCGGCTCCGTTTTGTGCCCGGCAGGCTAATACTTCAGGATCAGTTCCGGGGGCCAGGGCTGGTCCGTGGCCGCCGATTCGCGGGCCAGGAGTGCAAAGACCGTGGCAGCGCTACCCGAAACCTCAGGACCGATCAAGTACATGCCGTCATTCTCCAACGCTCCGGTCGACCACTGCTGCACGAGCGCGGTGACGTCGAAGTCGCGGTACCCCGGTTGGGCATCCCAGCTTATGCTAACGCTCCCGTACTCATCCACTGACATCGCCGGCTGGTTGGCCCACATGACGTCGGACTCCGTCCACGGTTGGGTGCTTGCGCGGACCGTGAGAGCGGACGGCGGTGCGCCTGTGATGGCCGAAGACTCGAGATAGTAGACGCGCAGCGTGGCGCTTTTGACCGGCGGGGAACCCTCTGAGGGGAGCGCGAACCGGACGAGCGATCTCAACGCGCCAGTATTGGGCTGTGGTGGGTAGGCGTTGCTGTTGCCGGTGAGGAGAGCATGGTACATCCGTAGTTGGCATCTGGCACGCCTTCCGAGATGAAGGCATCGGCGACCGCGATCAGTGTGAGGTCAGGGTAGGCCGGTTTCAATATATGGGCAGGAACAGGTGAACCGGGCCGCCCGCTTTTGCGAACGCTGCCGGCAACAGCGTGGAAACCGCCGCGAGCACGAGCACGACTGGCAGGTTCGGGCGTGGTGGTCGTCGCATTTTCAGCCTCCGTGGAGCCGCGTAGGGTATCAGGATCTTCTTGCCGCAGGCCGGCGGCTACGGCCTGCCTTCCGGCCACCAGACCAGCTCCGCTCTGCCGCGGCACGCCCAATGGTCGGCAACGCTGCCGTAGTCGTCCTCGCTCAGCTGGGATTCATACACCGCGAGCAGGCGCATCTTGTCTTCCAGCCCGCCCTTGGGTCAACAGCCTTGGCGCGAGCCTGGCGCCGCCGATTTCCTGCGGCACGAGGCGCATGATGTCGCGACTCGAAAAGCGTCCGGCATAGGGGAGGTCTTCGTAGAACGCCGGGATGAGCCGGGATGAAGCGGCAGATGCTTCCCGGAAGCAGGCCGTTACCATCCGGTGGTCGATGTGACGGCCGATGCCGAGGGGCGACACGGCAACGCCGGAATGGCTGCCAAGGATCTCCAGCAGCCGCTCGCGCATGGGCTGCCAGATGGGTCGGGCTCGAAGGAGAGGTCCGGGTTGAAGATGTCGGTAACTTGCGTGTAGCCAGGGCGAACGCCAGGCTCGGGGAAACCGAGGAACTCTACCGTGTAGCCTGCCAGCTCGGCCGCCCGCCGCTCTTCTCATTCGGTGCAGTCGCCACGTCAGGTTCGTTGTCCCAGCCGTTCGGCAGGGAATAACGCGACACGGAGAAGATCACCACGACGTGAACATCCGCACCCCATTCGCCTGCCAGCAGGCTGGCGCCCAGGGAAAGAGGGATATCGTCGCAGTGCGGCGAGAGCATGATGACGTTGCGCATGACCTGAGCTCCTTCAGTTACGTCAGGCGCAAGTATACCACTTTGCGCTCGAAACACGCGCCGCCGTTTCGAAAATGCCCTTGACACGGCTATTTCCAGTGTGCTATCCTTGCGCCGAGGTCGCCGGTGTCGGCTTTGACGGCGCCGACCTCGGCGTCGAGCTCGCCGCCAAGCGAACCAGCAGCGCACACCTCACCTGATCGGAGCCTGACTGCCTGTGCCGCTCAAACGCGATCGCATTTCCGAGGGCGTCTACGTCTTCACCAGCGGCTTGTACGCCGAGGTCACCGCGACCGTCATCTTCACCGATGAGGGCGCGATCCTCGTGGATACGCTGCCGTTTCCCCAGGAGACGCGGCAGATCCGCGAGTTCGTCAGCCAGCGCCGCACGAAGGTCAGCTACGTCGTCAACACGCACTCCCATGCCGACCACATCTACGGCACCTACCTCTTTCCCGAGGCCGTCGTCATCGCGCACTACCAGTGCCGCCGGCTGATGGAGCGGCACGCGGAGAGCGCGCTGGCGCAGGCCAAGGAGCAGACGCCGGCGCTGGCCGACGTCGCAGATCCGCTTCCCCGAGCTGCTGTTCAACGAGGGGATGACGCTGCGGTTCGGCGGGAAGACCGATCGAGCTGCGCCACGCGCCGGGGCACAGCAAGGACGTGATCACCGTCCACGTGGTGGAGGACCGCCTGCTGGTGGCGTCGCGACGCGGTCATGCCGGTGCCCTATGTCGTGGGCGGCGACCTGGACGACATGATCCACTCGCTGCAGACGCTGAAGACCTTGAGCCTGGAGAACCTGGTGCAGGGCCACGGCGAAGTCCTGCTGCGCGGCGAGATCGAAGAGACGCTCGAGGCGGGGATCCACTACCTGCGCACGGTGGACCGGCTCGTGCGCGAGCGCATCGCGCGGGGCGTGCCGCGCAACGGCATCCTGGACATCACGATCGAGGAGTGCGGCCTGTCGCGCATCCCCCTCGGCGGCCTGGTCCAGAAGCTCCACCAGGCCAACCTGCTCACCCTCTACGACGCCTACCGGTCGGAGATCAAGCCGCGGCGCGTCGCCGCGGCCAGCCCGAGCGTAGACTGACACGAATCCAGGTTAATCTCGCCGGTCGCCCGACTAGTGGTTCAGCTTGCGCACGCGGGACTCAGTTCACCTCGTAAACGGTGATGTCTTCATCCTCGTAGACCGGCGCTGCGTCCCCGAAGATCTCGCGCGCGCCGGCCTCGGTCACTTCGCGCTCCGGTCCGCCGGGCATCTTGTACCGGTCCAGCACCACCCAGCGCACGCCCAGCTCTGCCAGCACTTGTCTGCCCTCGCGGGCCAGGTCGATATCGCCGATTCCGTCGCCCGAGCCGGCGGAAGTGCGGAGCACCGGCGCGTGCGGTCGACCAGCGTGCGCGGGTCGTCGCGGCTGATGTAGGCGACGGTCAGCGGCTTGCGGTGGTCGGTCTGGTAGAGCAGATAGCCAGGGCGGTCCCAGTTGGCCGGCAGGTTGAGCACCGCGCCGGGCCGTGGGTCGCTCGGCGAGCGTCTCGTACCACGCGGGCGTGTCCGGGTGGACTCACCGGGTAGGGCGCTGGGCAGGAACTCGAACAGGACCAGCGCGAGCGCGGCGGCGGGACAGCCAGGCGCCAGCGCGCGGCCGTGTCAGCCGGACCAGGAGCGACAAGCCCGCGCGCCGCGAGCACGCCCAGGCTGAGCATGACCATCACGTCGAGCCGGCTGACCGAGCGCATGATGTCGAGGAAGGGCAGCCGGGCGAGCAGCGCGTAGGGCAGCGGGATTTCGCGCGCCGCCGGGCAGCAGCGCGGTCCGGCCGCCGACGTGCAGCGCCGGACCGAGCGACGAGGACGAAGAAGACGAGCGCGACCGCGAGCCACAGGCCCTTCATGCCCCGGCCGCGCCTGGCCGCGCAGCCAGCCCGACAAGGCGCCAGCGACGAAGCACGGTATAGCCGGCGAAGACGGTGTACTCGGAGATCGTGGCGGTGAACGCCTCGCTCGGCCTTGCGCGCCCATTCGCCCCACAGCGGGTGAAAGCCCTGCGGCGTGACGAACGCCAGCAGGTCGGCCGAGAAGGTGCGGCTCTGCGCCGGGTCGGGCACCATGTAGTCGGCCGCCAGCGCCTCGCGCACCATGGGGACCAGCAGCGGGCTGAGGACAACGGCCGCGACGAGCCAGACGGCCGCGATGGCGGCCACGCCGCGCAGCGCGGAGCGGCATCGGCTGCTTCGACGACCTGAATCCCGTCGCACGATGACCCAAGCGGCCACCACGACGATGAGGATCAGGCAGTAGAAGACATAATACCAGTCGCAGAGCGCGACCAGGACGAGGAAGAGCGTCGCCAGCGCGATCTTCGCGGGCGAGCCGGTCTTCGACGTGTTTCGACGGCGCGCAGCAGGTAGAGCGCGAAGAACGGGCAGCCATTCGAGCGCGATCAGCTGCATGTGGCCGAGCAGGTGCGCGATGTGGTAGGGCGCAAATGTGAAGATCGCGCCGGCGACGAACGCGGCCAGCCGGCTGCTGCCCGGGCCGAGGACGTAACGGGCGAGCAGGTAGGCGCCGAGCCCGCCGGCGACGAAGCTGAACACGACGACCGCGTTGTACGCGGGCAGCAGGCCGAAGGCGAGCTGAACCGGGAGGAAGGCGATGCCGTTGAACGGGTTGAGCGTGTGGAAGAGGAGGCTGACGCCCGGTGGGGTAGTAAGAGCAGGTCCGTGAACCAGGGCGACGTGAGCTTCTCGATCAGCGCGACCTTGACCCACCACAGGTTCCAGTAGTTCTGCCAGCCGTCGAAGGAGTCGCCGGGGATCGCGGAGCCGAAGCTGCGTGACCAGGGGGAAGGTCATGACGAGCGTCAGCGCCAGGTAGCCGAGCGGTTGCCGGCGCCGGCCGCCAGCGAGGCCGTGGCCGCAGCGCAGCGCCGGCGGGGCGACCGCCTGCCGACGGCAGGCGGCGTGCCATCCCTGCGGTCTCGGTCCATGTGCCGGGCTGGAATCGGCTCACTCGCCCAGCGCCCGCTGGAGGCGCCGCTTCGGCGTTGCCGACGAGGCCTGACAGCCGCGCTTCGGCGGTCGCCGCAGAACTCGGCGTCCTTGATCTGCTCGAGGTTGATGCGCACGTTGCGGGCCGCGCCGAGCAGTGCCGGCATGCGCCAGGAGGCCGGCGACCGCCGCGTCCGACGCCGCGTTCGTGTTGCCGTGCTCCGCGGCGAGCGCGGCGAGGTTGAGCACCTGGACGCAGGCTTCAGCCGTGGCCAGCGGGATGTCGGCCGCGTGCCTCAGCGCCTCCTGGATCGCGGCCGTCCGGCTCGGCCTTCTGCTCGTCGTCATCTTTGGGCAGCCGGTACGCCGCCATCACGTTCTCGTACGCGGCGGTGTCGGCGTCGACCAGCGCGAGCATCTGGCCCCGCAGCCGCTCCGCCTGGGCCAGGACTGCTTGCATCTCGACCTCGTGCTCCGCGTACTTCGGCCGGCCGACGGTCAGGCGGGCGACCATGTCGGCGAGCGCCGCGGCCAGGCTGCCGGCGAGGGCCGCAGCGGAGCCGCCGCCCGGCGCGGCGTCGGCGGACGCCAGCTCGATCCGCGAAGGCGCGGACGGTCAGGTCGACAAGCAGCTCGGATGTGGTCATGTCTTCTCCTGCAAGCGGGATGGTCGGAACATTATAGCGACTAACGGAGCGTTAACACAAAAGAAGCGCCGCTCTAACGCTTCTCTTGTATAAAGGAAGAGTCATTCGGCGGACTGCTGTGCAGTCTGTTACAATGGTGTTGAAGTCAGGCGTTATCAGGAGGGTGCGCACGTGTATCGCGAGAATTATGGCAACCCCCGCTGGAATGTGGCCAACGAGACCATTTGGCGGCCGCCGACGGATGTCTACGAGACGGAGGAATCGGTCGTGGTGGTCATCGAGATCGCCGGGCTCGGACCGAACGATTATGAAATCCTGCTGCGCGGGCGCACGCTGGTCGTCGTCGGCGAGCGCCGCGACCCGGCGGAGAAGCTGGCGTATCAGCAGATGGAAATCCGCCACGGCAAGTTCCGCACCCAGGTGCATCTGCCCTGGGCGCTGGAAGGCACCGGCCAGGAAGCCACGTACGAAAACGGCTTTCTGAAGATCACCCTGCCCAAGGCGAAGGTGCGCCGGGTTCCCGTGCGTTCGGCGAGCGGATCAGGCGAGCGAGCGCGGCGAGTGGAGGCCGACGATCGAGACGAGTGAAGGTGAAGAATCATGAGTGTGGCTGAACAGAACGAATCTGACGATCCCGGCCGAACTGCCGATTCTGCCGCTGCGCGGGGTGGTGGTCTACCCCATGATGTGGCTGCCCCTGACGATCGGCCAGGAGCGTTCGATCCGCCTCGTCGACGATGCCCTGGTGGATGTGTCGGACCAGCGAATCATCGGCCTGGTCACCTCGCGCGATCCCGATCGTCGAGGAGCCGACCCCGGACCAGATCTACCAGGTCGGCACCGCGGCCATCGTTCACCGGATGCTGCGCGCGCCCGACGGCACGATCCGCCTGATCGTCCAGGGCATCGAGCGCATACGGGTCGCTGGAGTACCTGCAGGAGCAGCCGTACCTGCGCGCGCGCGTCGAGGAAATGCCGGACGAGGAAGGCCGCTGAGGACCTCGAGTCGAGGCGCTGATGCGCGCGACGCTCGACCTGTTCCGGCGGCTCGTGTCGCTCGTGCCGCACATGCCCGAGGAACTCGAGACCGCGGCGATGAACGCGACGAGCGCTCGGCAGCTGGCGTACCTGGTGGCGGCCAGCACCCGCATGGAGCCGCAGCAGGCGCAGGAAATCCTGGAGATCGATCCGGTCAGCCAGAAGCTGGTGAAGCTGAACAGCATCCTCTCGAAGGAGCTGGAAGTGCTCGAGCTGGGCCGCAAGATCCAGTCGCAGGCCCAGGACGAGATGACCAAGACGCAGCGGGAGTACTTCCTGCGCGAGCAGCTCAAGGCCATCCAGAAGGAGCTGGGCGAGGGCGACGAGCAGGAAGCCGAGATCCAGGACTACGAGCGCCGGATCGGCGAGGCCGGCATGCCGGCGGAGGCCGAGAAGGAAGCGCGCCGCGAGCTCGACCGCATGCGCAAGATGCCGTCGCAGGCCGCAGAGTACACGGTCATCAAGACCTACCTGGACTGGATGGTCAACCTGCCGTGGAGCGTGGGGACGCCGGACAACCTCGACATCGCGCATGCCCGCCAGGTGCTGGACGAGGACCACTACGGCCTGGAGGAGATCAAGGACCGCATCCTGGAGTTCCTGGCGGTGCGCAAGCTGCGCATGGAGCGCAAGGCCGAGGCGGAGGCCGCAGGCCAGGCGGGCGAGAACCGCCCGGACGACGGCCGCGTGGATCATATCCGCCGCGAGCGCGAAGGCGTGATCCTGTGCTTCGTCGGCCCGCCCGGCACCGGCAAGACGTCGCTGGGCCAGTCGATCGCCCGCGCGATGGGCCGCAAGTTCATCCGCATGGCGCTCGGCGGCATCCGCGACGAGGCGGAGATCCGCGGGTTCCGGCGCACGTACATCGGCTCGATGCCGGGCCGGATCATCCAGAACATCCGCCGCGCGGAGAGCCGCAACCCGGTCTTCATCCTCGACGAGGTGGACAAGCTCGGGCATGACTTCCGGGGCGATCCGTCGAGCGCGCTGCTCGAAGTGCTCGATCCGGAGCAGAACAGCGAGTTCCGCGATCACTACCTGGACGTGCCGTTCGACCTGAGCCAGGTGTTCTTCATCACGACCGCGAACTGGATGGAGACCATCCCGCAGCCGCTGCTCGACCGCATGGAGATCATCCAGCTCTCCTCGTACACGGAAGAGGAGAAGGTCAGGATCGCGGCGGGATACCTGGTGCCGCGGCAGGTCAAGGAAAACGGGCTGCGCGGCGACGAGATCAAGTTCACCGAGGACGCGCTGCGCCGCATCGTGCGTGAGTACACGCGCGAGGCCGGGGTACGCAGCCTCGAGCGGCAGATCGGCCGGGTGGCCCGCAAGGTCGCGACCCGGGTCGCCGAGAAGGGCTCGCAGATCGGGCCGGTGGAAATCACGGCCGAGAAGATCCCGGAGTACCTGGGCCGGCCGAAGTTCCTGGAAGAGGTGGCGGAGCGGGTGGAAGCGCCGGGCGTGGCAACGGGCCTGGCGTGGACGCCGGTGGGCGGCGACGTGCTGTTCCTCGAAGCGACGCGCATGCCGGGCAGCAAGGGTTTCACGCTGACCGGGCAGCTGGGCGACGTGATGAAGGAGTCGGCGCAGGCCGCGCTGTCGTGGGTGCGCAGCAAGGCGCGGACTACGGCATCCCGGAGGACTTCTTCGCCAAGAGCGACATCCACCTGCACATTCCCGCCGGCGCGACGCCGAAGGACGGGCCGAGCGCGGGTGTGACGATGGCGGTGGCCCTGGTCAGCCTGCTGACCGGGCGACCGGTGCGCAAGGACGTCGGCATGACGGGCGAGATCACGCTGCGCGGGCAGGTGCTGCCTATCGGCGGCGTGAAGGAGAAGGTGCTGGCCGCACATCGTTACGGCCTGACGACCGTCATCCTGCCGAAGCGCAACGAGGGCGACCTGGACGACGTGCCGGAAGCGGTGCGCAACCAGATGCACTTCATCTTCGCGGAGCGCGTCGAAGAAGTGGTTGATGCGGCGCTGACCGAGCACAAGGTCGAAGACGTGCTGCCGCAGAACGGCCGCGAGGAAACGCCCTCGCCCGAGACCGAGCCGAAGCCGGTGGCTGAAGTGACGGTGGTGGAGGGGTGACCTCTGCCCCCACGGTCTCTGCCTGCAGGCAGGCGAGGGCGAGAGGTTTTCCGATTTGTTAATGTTCTTACTTGACATAGATCACAAACAGACGGATAATACTGTTTGTGTACTGACTGTACCGCGATAGGGCCCGGTCGGAAGGACCGGGCCTTTCTTTAAGAAAGGAGAGTTCATACTGTCTGTGCCCGAAAAAAAGCGAATAAGAAGGAGCTTCCGGGCGCCTGAGGGTGATTGGCGGAGGGTGGATATTCATTTACACACCCCCGCGTCGGCGGACTGGTTGGAGCCAGGCACCACATACCTGCAATGGCTGCAGAAGGCGGAGTCACGGGGTCTCGACATTGTGGCTATCACCGACCACAACACGGTGGAAGGGGTAGCCAGGTTGCGAGCAGAAATTGAAAGGCTCGCATGGTTAGAGGCAAATGACCGCCTTCGGCCGCAGGAACGACGGGATTTGGACGAGTACCGTCGCCTGGGCGACAAAATCCTGGTTTTACCGGGATTCGAATTCACCGCCACGTTCGGTTTTCACATCCTCGGCATTTTCCCGCCCGAGACTTCGCTCCGCAAGCTCGAATTGCTCCTGTTGCGCCTCACCGTGCCGATGGACCGGCTGGCTGATGGCATAACGGAGGTTGGTCCGACCACGGACGTGCTGACGGCTTACCGGCTTATCCGGGAAGCCGGCGGCCTCGTCATCGCCGCGCACGCGAACTCCACGCATGGGGTCGCGCTGCAAGGCATGAGCTTCGGTGGTCAAACGCGCATCGCCTTCACTCAAGACCCGAACCTGCACGCGCTGGAAGTCACCGACCTGGAGAGCGCGTCGCGCCGCTCCACGTTGCGTTTCTTCGACGGCTCCAAGCCCGAGTATCCCCGGCGCATGCACCTGCTTCAAGGCTCCGACGCGCACCGGCTGGCCCGCGACCCGAAGGATAAGAACCGCATGGGCGTGGGCGACCGTGTGACGGAGATCTTGCTGCCTGACGTCAGCTTCGAGGCGTTGCGCGCAGTGTTGGAGGGGAGCGACTTCACGCTGATGCGGCCCTACCGGCCGCCGGCGGAAGCCCCATTCGATCACGTCCAGGCCAGCCCGTGAGCAAGGCCCAAACATCGTCCAGGCCTTCCACGAGAGCATGGCCCGCGACGGCGGTGGGCTGAGCAAGGTGTTGTGCGACGTTGTAGCGTTCGCAAACACCTGCGGCGGCACCGTCTATATCGGCGTCTCGCCCAATCAGGGACCCGTGAAGGGCGTCGAAGCGCCCGATCTCGCGGTCCAGCAGATCCGGAAAGAAATCGAGCGCAACGTCACGCCGCCCCTGGAATGCCAGGTGGACCTCATGCACAGCCAGGGTGCGGCCGTGCTGCGCGTTCAGACACCGAACGGGTCTGACAAGCCGTACGCGCTGGGCCAGACGCGCGTTTACATCCGTGAGGAAGGCGAGACCAACGAAGCCGTGCGCGACGAGCTGGTGCAGCTCGTCCTGCAGGGCCGGAAGCTGGCCGAACCCACCCTTGCGCCCGTTGAGGCAGCTCCGGCTCCACTGCCGCAAGTTGCGCAGCCCGAGCCGGAGGCGGAGAAGCGCGGAGTGCCCGCGCGCGCAAGCCGGCGGGGCGTGCCCCCGCTCCGGCTCCAGCCGCGGCGCCTGCTGCCGCCGCACCTGCTGCGGCGGCGCCCGCTGCGCCAGAACCCAGGGTGCAGGCGCCCGTCGAAGAAGAGGAAACGGTCCCGCTGCCCAGCATCGGCGTCGAGCTGGTCTCGATGGAAGAGCGCAAGGGCGGCCGCTATTTCGCCATCCGCGACCTGCGTAACGGCAACGTCGTGCAGAACGTGACGATCCACTCCGCCGCGCAAGCTGTGGAGCTATGCGATCAACCAGCACCTGACGCACCCGAGCGGGCCGGACAACGTGACCTGGCGGGGTGACCTGGGGCTGTGGCAGGCGGCGCGGCAGGGCGAAGAAGCTGCGCTACGACCTGGTGCTGCGGATGCCCGACGGCAAGCTGCGCGTCTTCTACGGCGTCACTGCCGACGGCATGACGGGGCCGTGGGCCCAGTTCCTGCTGGGCGAAGACCGGCCCGAGGGCGAGCCCGACGCATCCGCGCCGAGCGTGGTGATCTCGGAGGAGCCTGAAGAGGACGAGATCGAGGCGCTCGAGCCGGAAGACATCCTGGCGCCGGCAGAGAACGGCGACCGGCCGGCCGAAGAAGCGCCCGTCAAGGCGAAGTCGCGGCGGGGCCGCCGCGGTGGACGCGGCCGGGGCCGCGGCAAGCCGGCAGAGGCGGCGCCCGAGGGCGAAGCCGAGGACTCGGCCGAACCGGAGCCGGAACGGCCTGCGCAGAGCCGGAGCCGGTGGTCAGCGCCCGAGCCTGTGGCGAGTCGAGCCCGAGCCGAAGAAGCCCGCCCGGCGAACGCGCAAGCCGAAGCCGGAGCCGGAGGAGCCGTCCAGGAAGCTGCGACCATGGTCGACGCCATCGTTGCGGCGCCCGAACCGGCGGCCGAAGGGCCGGCGGCGGAAGCACCGGCAACGCCGAAACCCCGGCGCTCGCGAGCGAAGAAGCAGCCGGCCGAACAACCGGAGGCTGTCGAAGCACCGGAGCCGGTCGCCGTGCAGCCCGCGTCAAACGGCTCGGATGCCGCTGCCCGCGCCGAAGCCCGCGCCGCACGCCCAAGCCGAAGGCCGAGCAGCCCGAGGCGTCGCGCTCCATGCCCGAAGCGATCGGGCACGCGCCGAAGCGGCGGACGACGCGGAAGCCGAAGGAAGAGACCGAGGCGTAGGCCGAGGAAGTCCCGAATAATGAAATGCCCGGGACGAATGCCCCGGGCTTTTTGGTTGCTGGGTTTGCGGACGAGCCGCCTGACAGGCGCTGCTATGCCACGTAGAAGATGACGAACACGACCAGCGCGAACAAGAGCAAGCCGCAGTTGCAGCGGCCGGTCCTTGAACACCACGACGTCGGGCGGATCGGTTTCCCCCTTGACATGGATCAGGTACAGGTATCGGAAGATGGCATAGAGCACGAACGGGATCGTCAGCATCATCAGGTGGTTGGCGGGCAAGTTCGGCGCGGAGAAGGTATAGGTGGCGTAGGCCATCACCGTGCTCGCGCTGACCAGCGCCAGCATCTCGTCGATGAAGCGCAGGTTGTACTCGGCCAGGATGCGCCGGGTGCTCGCGCCGTTCTCGTTCAGCAAGACGATTTCCTGGCGGCGCTTGCCGAGGCCCAGGAAGAGCGCCAGCAGCGTCATGCAGACGTACAGCCAGGGCGAGAAGCGGGCGGCTTGACCACCGCCACGCCCGCTGCCACCCGCAGCACAAAGCCCAGCCGCGATGGTCAAGACGTCGATGATGACGATGTTCTTGAGCCAGAAGGTGTACAGGATCATCAGCAGCAGGTAGCCGTACAGGATCGCCGCGAGCTGCCAACTGACGGCGAGCGCGACCGGCAGACAGCCGACCACGATGATGACGGCGGCGACCATTGCCACGGTCGGGTTGAGCGCACCGGAGGCGAGCGGCCGGTTGCGCTTCTCCGGATGCAGCCGGTCCTTCGGCATGTCGACGAGGTCGTTGATGATGTAGACCGCGCTGGAGATCAGGCAGAAGAGCACGAACGCGGCCAGCGTGCGCAGGAACGGCGCGAGCTCGAATCAGCTTGCGGTCAAAGATCAGCGCAGCCCAGACGAAGACATTCTTCGTCCACTGTTTTGGCCGCATCGTCTTGAACAGGAGCGCAAGCTGGGAGCGCTGCCGGATGTCGGCGGGGGTTGTGGGGGTCGCTTCACCCATGATTCAATATTGGTCTCCTCGAAGCCAGATGATACCCTAGCGGGGATGCCTCAGTCAACTTTTGGTCCCGGTAGTCGGGTTGCCCGATGTACTCCAGAATCGCGCAGCTAGGTTAGAATGCGCCCTATGTGTCCGGAAGCGCAAAGCGGCAAGGAACCAAAGCCCCGCAAGGTCCGTCTTGACGAACTTGTCGTGATCGAGCGCGGGCTGGCGGAGAACGCGCTCGCAGGCACAGCGCCTGATTATGGCCGGCGAAGTGCTGGTCGACGACAGCATGCTCGACAAGGCGGGCCACGTCGTGCGCGAGGACGTCGCGATCGAGGTGGCCGGCAGTCTCCGCGGTACGTGAGCCGCGGCGGGCTGAAGCTCGAGCATGCGCTTGTCGAGTTCGGCATCGACCCCCGCGGGATGGATCGTGCGCCGACATCGGCGCGTCGACCGGCGGATTCACCGACTGCCTTCTGCAGCGGGGCGCGACCCGCGTCTATGCGATCGACGTGGGCTACGGGCAACTGGCCTGGTCGCTGCGGCAGGACCCCCGGGTCGTGAACATCGAGCGCGCCAACATCCGGCATCTCGAATCGCTGCCGGAGCCCGTGCGTCTGGCGGTGATCGACGTCTCCTTTATCGGCCTTGGGCTGGTGCTGCCGCGGGCCGCCGGCCTGCTGACGCCGGACGGGGAGGTGGTCGCGCTGATCAAGCCGCAGTTCGAGGTGGGCAAGGGGCAGGTTGGCAAGGGCGGCGTCGTGCGCGAGCCCGCGCTGCACCGGTATGCGATCGAGAAGGCCGTGGGCGAGGCCGCGTCGTGCGGGCTGGCCCTGCTGGGACTGACCCGCTCGCCCATCACCGGTCCGGCCGGCAACGTCGAGTTTCTCGTGTGGCTCCGGCTGGGCGGCGCGGCGCCGGAAGATGCGCAGCTGGACCAGTGGATACGCGGCGTATTGGGGAGGGGCTGATGTCGCGACTGAGAGTGGGGCGGCTGATCCTGGTCGTCGGCTTCGTGCTGCTCGTCCTTGCTGCTGTTCTGGCTGGCGCGCGGCGCGCTTTTCCCGTTCATCTTTGCCCTGGTCCTGGCCTACATCCTTCTCCCGGTGGTGGGGTGGTTCGAGCGGTCGCTGCGACCGCTCTTTCCGGCATTTCGCGGCGCGGCCGGCCTGTCGCCATCGTGCTGACCTATCTGAGCGTCATCCTCGCGCTGGCGGTCTTTTTCCTGCTGATTGCGCCGGTCATTTCAGCCAGCAGTTCCGCACCCTGTGGGAAAACCGCCAGGAGATCGCCGGCTTCGTGGAGGGTGTCGTCGACGACGCGCTCGCGTGAATATCGCCAGACCGTTCCGCCAGACATCCAGGCGCAGATCGATACAGGTCTGCGCGCAGGCCGGCGACCGGGTGAGCGGCGGGCTGCAGGCCGCGCTCGGCCAGACGGTCGGCGCGGTCACGAGCACGGTGGCCTTCATCGCCGGGCTCGTCATCGTGCCCGTGTGGCTGTTCTACGTGTTGTACGACCAGTCGAGCTTTACGCGAAGAGCCGTCGAGATCATCCCGTCGCAGATCCGGGCCGACACGGTGAACGTGCTGCGCATCGTCGGACCGCATCCTGAGCCTGTATCTGCGCGGGCAATTGCTGCTGTGCCTGGTGGTCGGCGTGCTGGCGACGATCGGGCTGGCGCTCCTCGGCGTGCCGTTCTTTGCGGTCCTCGGCCTGATTGCCGGCATCTTCGAAATCCTGCCGTTCGTCGGGCCGATCATTGGAGCGATCCCGGCGATCCTTGTGGCGGTGATCGAGCGGCCGATCCTCGGGCTGTGGACCCTCATTCTCTTCATCGTGATTCAGCAGGTCGAAAACGCGGTGCTCGTGCCGCGCATCTCGGGGAAGGCGGTCGAACTGCACCCCGCCCTGATCGTCCTCGTGCTGATCATCGGGAGCCAGGTTGCAGGCCTTACCGGCGCCATCCTCGCGGTGCCGGTCACGGCGATCCTGCGGGATGTGTTCAAGTACCTTTATCTGCGGTCGAGACGATCCGCGGGTGGAGCCGGCCGTGGCGATGGAGCGCATCAGTTCGACCCCGCTGCGGCTGGATGTGTAGCGCGAGCAGGGCGGCGGGCCGCATCATTTTGTCGTGATGCCGATCGCCGCCAGCGCTGTCCGGAGGTCGGACTCGGCGGCATCCAGTCAGCGCGGCCACCTCGGCGTCGTCCGCAGCCGCGGCCGCGAGCGTGATGAAATCTTCGTTTCCTCCTCCGTATACCTGCGCGCCGCGACTTCACATAAACACCGGGATGGCGGGCTGCCACCCCGTCGACGGCAGGCGCAAGGACCGATTCGTCCCACGCGTTCGTCCTGATCATCGCGTTCGGCATAACGCTGCCGGCCGAAGAGAGCCGGCAGCCGCGGGGCGAGGCTGTTGCGCGAAGATATCCTTCATCTCGGCCGGAACGCCGGGCAGCGACACGATGGTCGTCTCTCCGTGGGCGAGCAGCACGCCCGGCGCCGCGCCCACACGCGTTTCGCAGCGGCTCCGCGCCGCGGGGCATCTGCGCCATCTTCGCCCGCGCGGGCAGCATCTCGTCCGAATCGTACGTGCTCCCCGGCGCGCAGTTCCGCGCGTAGAAGTCGTGGATCATCGCGTAGGCGGCCGGGTTTTCGCTCACCGGCAGCCCGAGCGCCGCCCCGATCGCAGCGACGGTCAGGTCGTCCTGACGTGGGTCCCAGCCCGCCACACGTGATGATCAGGTCGGGCCGCGCGCGCCAGCGCGCCGCAGCAGCCCGTCGCCGATCTGCGCCGGGTCGTCGGGCAAGCACCGTGATGCGGCGCACCTGCGCGCCGCAGCGCCGCGACCTGCTGGCAGAGCCAGTGCGAGTTGGTGTCGAGCACGTTGCCGGCCAGCACCTCGTTGCCGATGATCAGGATCTCGACGGTGCGGTTTCCAATGCGTCCCTCCGCTTCAAGCAGGGAGCCAGCGTCCTGCGCTGCCAGCCCTGCGAAGAAAAACCAGGCTTCGTGTGAAACCTGGTTCGAGTCAGCATCGCGCCGGGTTTCAGTCCAGCCCGGTTGCCGGCCGAATGCCCATGTAGACCTGCCCGCTGGCCAGAGTGCGCAGGATCGTCTCCGCGCTGGTCCACGGCATCTGCTGCGCCAGTTCGCGCGGGGTCAGCGGTTGGTTGCCGTTGAGCAAGAAGATGCGGAAGATGTTCGAGACCGCGGTGTTGCCGATGCTGATGAACTCGGGCTGCCGGGCGCAGTGGCTGCGCAGCGTCTGCAGCAGGGCGTCGGCCCGCATGACCTCCGCGCTCTCCGGGTCGACCCAGTCGACCGATTCCAGGTTGCGATGATCGGGGAAGCGTGCCTGGTCGTCGCGGCACAGCTGGCCGCGCACCGGCGACCCGCAGGTCCTTGCCGCTGGCTCTGCCACCAGTCGTAGTCGATATGAAACTTCGTATCCAGGGAGGGTCGTTTCCAACCAGTCATGTCGTGCCGTCCTGTCCCTGCCTTACGCGACCAACCGGAAATTGCTGTCGGGCAGACGCTCGAGCCGGTCGTCGGCAGCCAGGGCCGCAAAGACCGGTTCCGGCGTGACGCGGCGGACCACGTTGACGGCGCTGTAGACCGTCTTGGCGCTCACACTGCCGGAAAGCCCGGCCAGGTCAGAGAAGACCTCGAACACCAGCTCGCCGAAGCGGCGTTGCGCGAAGCGCTGGCGCGTGGCCGCAGCGAACTCCTCGCTCTTCTCCGCGCCGATCACCATCTGCTCGTCGTACTCGCAGGAGATCTCCTGCTTGCGCAGCTGGATGTCGAACCGGCCGTCGTCGTCGGTCTGCGCCCACCGCATCCACTCGCGGCGCATCCGCTTCGGCCGGAAGTCCACGACGATGTCGCCGTCGGGCCGCCGCTCGAGCGTGATGCATGGCGCCGGCGGGCAGCTTGTGCTTTTCCATCCAGGCCTGCAGGCCGGCGACGTAGCGCCCGTCGTGGTTGACCCAGGCCGGGAAGCGGTTGCCCCAGCGGCCGTCGACCAGCATGACCATCGTGCGCTCGCCGTGGCCCGCCGGGAAGAACGGCCGGGTGCGCCGGTTCAGCGGCAGCGTGCCCGATGCAGCGTGCGGGAACGTCAGCACGATCGTCGCGGTCTGCGCCGCCTTGCGCTCCTCGGTCTCCTCGGCAATGTGTCGGACCACTCGTCGTCCAGCTGGAACGCAAGCTGCTGGAGGTCGGGCGTCAGCGCGTCCGGGTCGAAGTCCACGGGCTCGTAGCGCAGCAACTCGGGGACGACCACGGCTTCGCCCGGCTCCAGCCGGCGCAGGAACCAGCGCCGCTCGTCGCCCGCGCCCACCTGGTCGAACCGCTCGTCCGCGGCCAGGGCAGCCTGCAAGCGAGAAGGCGCTGATCTTCCGCGCCGACGTCCTTGGGCAGGTCCAGTTCCTTCTGCAGCGTCGCGGTGTCGAGCGCGGCCTGGTTCATCTCGATGATCGCTTCGGCGATGTTGAGGTGGCCCACGTGGACTTCGGCGAGCAGGTCGCGCGGCAGCCAGCGGTCCTCGAAGACGGCGAACGAGTCGTCGTCGCGGAGCGCGGCGCGAGCTTGGCTGCGAGATCCTTGGCCGGACCGGCCAGAACCGCGTGCGGCATCGACGGCGGGGCCTGACTTGCAGAAGGTCGGGCACGTCGGCGTTCAGCTTGTGCGGCGCGGTGAGCCCGGCGGCAAAACTGCGCTGCCGCCTGCCCGCCGCCGAAATCGACCGTGATGACCTCGAACTCGCCGTACTCGGGGTTTTGGCCCGGCCGGAGCTCGATCACCTCGCCCAGGCGGATAGTCGAGCTGCGGGAAGAGGACCTTGTCGCCCGACGGCGAACTGCTTCTTCGGCTGGTAGATCGTCCCGCGCGACAGTTCCGCGCGAAGCTCGGACTCCTCGCGGCGGACGCGCTCGGCCACCAGCGCCTCGGCCAGTTCGCGCGGTGGTCAGCGGACGCTCGGCGTCCAGAAGGAACGTGCGAAGAACTCGACATCGGTCGGGGAAAGGGCAAAACTCTGCCAATACTCAGGCGTCTGGGTCTTCCGTTGAATCACGCGGGGCAACTCCTCTTAGCTCGTACACTAACTACGAAACCAAGCTGTCAGTATATCAGTGGAAGGGTGAAGAAAACAAATGCGAGTGCGCTTTTTCACGCTATGTCCGTCAATCGGCGCGGATCACCGCGGCGTCCGCGTCCGCAACCGGCGCTCGTCCGGCTGAGATCATCTCGCCGTCTTCCGCGACAAGCGCCAGCGCCTCATCTGCGAATTCGGCCGGCACGTGCACCTCGACCCGGCCGAGCCCGTCGACGGTGATGCCGAAGAATCCTGGCCGACCGATTCGTACTTAAGCAGAACGGGGATGCCGTTGGCCTCGAGCTTCGCCTTGACGACCTCGGCCGCGAAATGCCCTTGTGACTCGTAGACCTTTACCAAGGGTTCCATGGTCATGGCTGCGCCTCCGTCCTATGAATGCGCGAAGTATAGCACGAAGTGCTCGATTTGTCAGACGCATGCGCCTGCGCGAGAATCGGGCCCTGGACGAGCTTTCGCCCGAAAGATCGGGGAGGAGAGGATGCCATTCGCTGAAGTGAACGGAATCAAGCTGCGCTACGAGACGCTGGGGCGTCGGCGAAACGCCGGTCGTGTTCATCCACGGACTCGGCTCGTGCGCGGAGGACTGGTTCATGCAGTTCGGCGCGTTTGGCCGCCAATTCCGCTGCATCGCGGTCGACCTGCGCGGGCACGGCTTGTCGGACAAGCCCGAGGGGGACTACTCGGTGGGGCTGTTTGCCTCCGACGTGGCCCTGCTGCTCACGGCGATCGGCGCGGCGCCGGCCCACATCGTCGGCCTCAGCCTCGGCGGCATGGTCGCGCAGCAGCTGGGCATCGCGCACCCGCACGTCGTGCGCTCACTGGCGCTGCTGAATACGCTGCCCGGCGTGTGGCCGCCGACCAAGGAGATGGTGGCCGTGGGGGCTGCGAGCGCTTCCGGCCGGGCGCGGCGCCCTCGATGGAGGCGACACGCGGCGTGCGTCGCGGCGTCGCTCTTCCCGAGCAGGGATGAGCAGATGCTGCGCCACATGGCCGAGCAGCGCCTGGCCGGTAACGATCCGGCGGCGTACCGGCGGGCGATGCTGGCAGTGGCGACGCTACCGCCCCGGCGAGCGCTCGCGCAAGATCGCCTGCCCGGTGCTGATCGTTGCAGGCGACAGCGACCGTGTCGTGCCGGGCGAGTACCAGAGCCGGCTGCGCGGCCGGCATCACCGCACGCCCAGTTCGTGACCGTCTGCGGCGGCGGGCATGCGTGCAACATCGACTATGCCGACGAAGTCAACGCGGCGGTGCTGGCATTCCTGGAGACGGCAGGCATGAGCGAGCCGCATGAAACGCCGGAAGATCTCCGGCCCGTCATCGTCATCAATGACCGCCTCGCGATCCCGACGAGCGAGCTGGAGTTCCGCTTCAGCCGGTCGAGCGGCCCGGGCGGGCAGCACGTGCAGCGAAGCGACACCCGGGTCGAGCTGCTCTTTAACGTCGCGGCCTCGCCATCGCTGACCGACGAGCAGCGGGCACGGATCGCGGCGCGGCTCGGCAACCAGATCGACGGCGAGGGCGTGCTGCGGGTCGTCAGCTCCACGACGCGCAGCCAGCTGGAGAACCGGGAAGAGGCGGTCAGCGCTTCCAGGCGCTGCTCGCCGAGCGCGCTGCGCCAGCGCAAGCGCCGGGTCGCGACCAAGCCGTCGGCTGCGGCGCGCGAGGCGCGGCTGACGGAGAAGCGGGTGAGGTCGCAGCACAAGGCCGCGCGGCGCAAGGTCGGACGCGGCGACTTCGAGTAGCACCGAGCTTCGGCGGCGAGTCAGAATATCAGCGGGATGAAGAGCTTCGAACGCCGCTTGTATTGCGGCGAACTCCGGGATAGCGTGCGAGCGAGGCGTCCTTTCGCGCATGTTGGGCAGCCAGTAGACGCCGCACGAACGCGCCAACAACGAGGACTGGCAGCCAGTGCATGGCGAGCAGCGCCGAAGCCGAGATAGATCAGGAGCTCGCCGAAGTAGTTCGGGTTGCGCACCCTCGCCCACAGGCCTTCCTTCAGCAACTCCCCCGGTCGCAGCTTGCAGCCACATGTGCTTCTGCATGTCGGAGGCAAAGTGCAGAAAGACCCCGAACGTGTAGATCGGCGACGCACAGGCCGAGGTACCAGGGCGGCGCCTGCACGCCGCGCGACGTCAGCAGCCAGGGCGCGATCCAGTAGAAGGCTGAGACCGCCCCAAGCGACCAGCGCGAAGCCGCCAAGTCGCGGGCCGTTCCCAGTCTTGTCGGGGAAGAAATGGCTCTTTAGCACCCACAGGACCCCGTAGGTGCCGTGGAGCGCGAGGTAGATCCACGCGGTGGGGTTGTGCCATTGGTCGTAGACAGCCATGAGGAGCAGGACAAACGGCCCGGTGGCCGCCTTGTGCGAGTCGATGAAGTACTTCTGGCGCATCGTGGGGGTCCTGGGAGTGAACGTCTGGGCGGCGACGCTTCCGCCGCCCGGACAAGCACGCATTCGGGTGATTAGCGGGCGAAGACCGCCCGATATCCCTCGCTGTTGATCCAGCCCATCTGGCCGAAGCCGGCAATATAGCGCACCCGCTCCACGCGGAGGCGGTAGAAACCGAAATCCGGGAAATTGATGTAGCTGGCGGCGGTGGGATGGAGCCGGACGTAGGCCTCGGCATACCAGTCGCGGTCCTCCACGGGCTCGGCCCGCCCGACAAGCGTGACGCGCGGCTGCGCCATCGCGCGCGGCTGCTGGATATGGGGCGCGATCACCACCGAAGCGCGCGGGTCGGCTGTCAGGAAGCGCCGGTGCTCGGCAAGCTGGGAGAGAAACAGGACGAGGTCGCCGTCTGGCAGCGGCAGGATCTCGACCATCGAACCGTAAGGGTAGCCCTCATCGGGGATCAGCGTGCTCAGGACTCCGTGACGGGCGGCCCGCACGAGGTCCCGCGCCGCGAGGGCCAGCGGCGACCGGTCGAATGCCCTTCCATCGGCTCAGTCATTACACAATCTCCTCGTCTATCGATACCAATAAGACGAGGATAACACAAAGGCACGAAGCCACAAAGTGATCGGGTTTCCACGCCCTCGCAGATCAGATGGGTTTCGTGCCTTTCGGCGTTCAATTGGGGCATGCCGGTGGCGCCGCGGCCGGGCGGATTCGTGTCAGGGCGACAGGCGAAAAGACCTCCTGGGTTGCGTCGCCTGGTGACGGTGCCGTCACCTGCTAAATGTAACCTCGGAGGTCCTCCGGATTGTTCGTTATATCAGCGGCCAGGGATAGGGCCGGCGGTCCTCGGGCGGATCGGGAAACAGCCCCACGGCCAAGGCTCTCGGTGCGCTGGGCCGGCGGCAGCGATCTCGCCCTCGAACAGCAGCTCCTTCAGTTGCAGGTAGGTGTCCGACTCGGGCCGCAGCAGTTCCTCGTCCAGCCGGCGAGGTCGCCTGAGCAGCTCGGGCGGGATCGGCTCCGAAGCGAAATCCCAGATCACGGTGCGCAGCTTCGGCTCGACGTGGAAACACAGGCCCTGGTCGATCGCCACGATGCAGGACTCGCCCTGCGCGCAGGCAGTGCCCGCCCTTTGCGATCCGCGTTGTTTGTTACGATGTCAAAGAGGGCGAGCGCCTGCAGGCTGTGCTTGAACGCCGGGTCCTCGCGGAAGGTGAAGAAGTGCTCGTCCTGGTCACACTCGACGTACAGCTGCACGGAGCCGCGGCCGTGTGGTCCGCCGCGCAGGACTGTGGGCGGGACGAGGTCCCAAGTCAAGCGCTCTGCAGACGACATAAGCCGCCACTTCCCGCTTGGCCAGCGTGCCTCGGGGGAAGTCCCAAAGGGGCCGCTCGCCGCGGATCGGCTTGTAGACGACCTGGGCGCTGGCGCCGGACGCGTCAGACACCGTGCCCAGGAACGTGTAGTTGGAGCTCCAGGGCATCAAGCCCTGCCAGTTGCAGCTCGCCTTTGCCGAGCAGCGTCAGCAGGCGGTCGTTTTCGGTTCCGCCCGTAGCCCAGGGAACGATGCATTCAGCGCGTTGTCGACGTGCCATCGCTCAGTGCATGATCTCTCCCCCGCGGCGGTTCCGTACGTTGGCGGGCGGGCAGAAATGCCCGAAGTCGTCCATGGGCGCGCTACAGCGCGGGCATAGCGGACGTCCGGCAACCACGGCCTTTGCGGCCTGTTCTCCCAGCAGCTTTGCCTGGCCTCGCGTCGTGTAAATCTGATGTTCGGGCGGTTCCTGATCATCGTCATCGATCAGATCTTCTTCGTCCGTCACTATCCAGCTTATCCGCATCCACCAGCGTAAAGACCACCAGGTCGTGTAGTCGATCGTAAGCGACGCCGATGCTGCCCACCCTGAAGATCGGCTGCAAGCGGCTCGGAAAGCGTCAGGTTGGGCGCGGCCGCCACCAGCGGCTCGTCCAGCTCGGGAAACTCGACGCGCACGTCGTCCAGCAGTTCGGGGATTGCCTTGCTGAGCGCCATCGCCTGGTCCTTCTCGATGACCCAGCTGAACGGCTCGGCGCCGAAGAAGGCCTGCAGCACGAAGGTGCGCCGGCCCATTGCGCCGACCGCGCCAGCCGTGATGCGGGTGACAGGGTAAACGTCCTCGCCCTCGTAGTAGGGCAGCGCGGCGTAAGTTGGGAGTGAGTCTGTCATATCCATAAATGTAACCATTATTTCACAAAACGCAAGGCTTCGCCTTCGGGTCGAGACCCAACCCGGACGGGAAGGGTCACGCTCAACCTCCGGTCGCCTGCAGTTTTCCCGTCGTCCGCCAGTTGCAGTGCCTCGGGTTCCGGCCCTGCACCGTGCGGTCCCTTGATGACCTGTTCCTCCAGCGCGCCCTTCGCGGACGGGCTCTCCTCTGGGACCGAACCTTGGCCGCCTCCTGTGCGCCCTCCGGCGTTGCGATCGGGGCGGGCACGTGGGCACAGTCGTTCATGCGGATGAGACGCACCCGCAGGGGCTGAAATCAAGCTCCGAAATCGATGCCGGAGACACTTCCAGCCGCTGGAACAGGTCGATCGGCATCCCGATGTAGAAGCACAGCGCCAGCTTGATCGGATCGCTGTGCGAAAAGACGGCGATTGTCTCGCCGGCGTGCCGCTGCTGCAGCGAGTCGAGCGCAGACACCATCCGGAACTGGATGTTCAGCCATGCTCTCGCCGTTCGGGAAACGGAAGCCCGATGGGTTCACTTGCACTTGCGTCCAAGCCTCGAGCTTGCGCAATTCCTCCAGCGCCTGGCCGGTCCAATCGCCGCAGTCTGTCTCTTTGACGTCTTCCAGCGGCTGCAGTTCCAGCCCGAGCCGTTCGGCCAGCGGCGCGGCGGTTTCCTGGCACCGCTCGAGCGGGCTGCTGTAGACCGCGGCGATCTTCTCTCCGCCGAGTCGCTCGGCCAGGGCCAGGGCCTGCGCGCGCCCATCGTCGTTCAGATGCACGCCGGGGGTGCGGCCCGCCAGCAAACCCTTCTTCACGTAATCATTGACGCCGTGACGGATGAGAAGGATACGGGTTGGTTTGGGGGCAGGCTTCGGGCGCCTCGGCCTCGCCCTGCCGCGGCGGCCGGCGTGTCTGCGTCAGGCTGCAGCTGTCCGTTCGAGCTCTCGGTCCCTGTCACTTCCCCCTCCATTCACCGGATCACCGACCTGGTCGGCCAACTTGCTCAACGAGCCGTCGTCCCATTCGAAGGTCTGCGCGACCCATTCCGGCACTCGCTGGTCTTCCGAAACGAGCGAGCGTGATGCGTCGGCGATCCGGTTCATCAGGCCGGTCACCGCCTGCACGAAGCCCGACGGCGCACGCGTCTCCATCACCGCGGCGGCATCCTGGGGGTCGACGACCTCGCCGAAGCGCTCGTGGGCCTCGAAGATGTAGTCCCAGATCCAGACATACAGGTCAGCCGCCGTGCGGCCCGGGTAGCGCTGCATGCAGCTGGCGATCCCGGATGGCCTGAATAATCGGGCAGTAGCTGGCCTCGTACCAGTCTTGAGCTGCATCTTCGAGCGACACGCCGGCTCCCCCTGCGTCCTGCCCCGGTTCTTGGGATAGTAAACGCCGGTGGATATAGACGTGTTCCAGAAGTTTAAGGTAACCGCCGGGCCGCGTGAAGTAGATGTCCACGAAGGGCACCCGCTCGTCAAGATGCGTCTCGCCAAGGAAGCGGGCGTGCTCGGCCTTCGTGATCGCTTCGTCCAACGAGTCGCCGGGCTCCAGGTCGCAATCGACGGCGACATCGGTGACGTACGCCTCGATGCAGTCGAATCCGAACGACCGCGCGACGCTCACCCGGTGGTTGCCATCGGCAACGAAATAGACGTCGCCGATGCGGAATACGTCGATGGGAGGCGTGCCTTCCAGGCTTTCCATCGCCTCTTCGACGCGCGCCCAGCGCTCGGCCATCGAGGTGCTCTTCGGGAAGAAATCCCGGGTGAAATCCTTGTAGCGCCCCACCGATCCCACGATCCTGTCGAGCGGGACCATTTCCGGCTGCCGGCGCGGGATCTGCTGATAGCCCTGGAGGATGGTGGACAGCACCTCGAACGGGAGCAAGGATGTCGGCCTGCCGCTCAGCCGAGCGAGCATGTCGGCACGACGGCCCCGACTGTGAGCGCGATAGAAGCTCTCGCGTCGCGAATAGAGATCCATGCTGTGATCGAATTCGTCCCGATTTCTCTACAGTAAATACAACAAAAGACCCCGGGAAACCACTTCCCCGGGGTTTTATGTGTGGTAGCGGATACGGGATTCGAACCCGTGTCTCCGCCTTGAGAGGGCGATATCCTGGGCCCCTAGACGAATCCGCCACGAACATAGACCATTATATGGATTTATGGGTGAGTGTCAAATCAAGGGGGGTTCTTCCCTTTTGGAGCATGCACCAACCCGGGACGCGCACCGACCGGTCTCATTGGCCCGCAGCATCTTCGCATGGGATGCCGCGGGCCAGTAAAACCGGCTGGCGCTTCCGTCCCGGCTCGCCGGCGCTCTAGCCGATCTTCTGCGCGTTGAAGCAGAATTCGGCTGCGCCCGTCTCTTCGAAGTACTCGATGGCCCAGCTGTGCCATCCGGGCGAGAGATAGATGTCGGCGAAGAAGCCGCTTACGGCTTGCACGCGCCACTCGTCCAGGATCGGCCGGCCGTCGACGTAGACCCTGGCCCCGTCGTCCGTCTTGATGGAGACCCGGTACCACCCGCCGACCGCGTTGGACATGGTGTTCCAGCGGATCGAGAAGTAGTCCGCGTTCACACCCGGCGCCGGCGAGCCCCACCCGCAGTTCCAGCACGGCCTTCGCTCGACCCGTTGGAAGACGACCGGGCCGGTGAAGTTGGTCGTGTTGTAGTAGGTGGCAGTCCAGCCGTCCGACGGTGGTGGCGGAGGCGGGCAACCGCCGCCGTCACACGGTCCCGGTAGGGGCGGTCTCGGCGGTCTGGGCGGAGGCGGCGGGCTCGGGTGGTAGCAGGTCCGACGGATTACCAACACCTGGCCCTCGTAGATGCGATCCGGGTTCCAGATGTTGTTCCACTGCATCAACTGGTACACGCTCACGCCGTAGCGGTAGGCGATCCTGGTGAGATTGTCGCCGCGCACGACGCGATAGTACACGGTGCAGCTGTAGGACCCCTGGCTGACGCTCGCCATGCCGCTCGGCGCCGGGGCAGCCGCGGCCGCCGGAACGAGTACGGCGGACAATAAGAGGACCACGACCATTACGGCGCCCAAACGGCGCATCGAGGGTTTGGACATTGCGCGCTCCTTTCGCATTGGCTGTCCGTTCCGCTCTGCAATTGGATCGTCAGAAGCCCGGTTTCTGGCAGAAGCACGCTTCCCCGGTCTCTGTACATCCGTCCACAATGACGTTCCCGATGGTCTGTTGTTCCCTCAGGTGCAAGAGGTGTTTGACACCCGTGCACCCGTGTGCTATTATACCACAATGTTAAAGGAATTGCTACCCCAAACCCCGCCTTACTCCTATTTGGGGGGCGACAACCCCCCTTCCGCCTGACGCGCAGGCGACACGCCGTTTCGCGCAATTCAGCGCCAGCACCCCCGTGTGGCGGGGAGCAACACCTAAGCCTTGATACGCAAATCACGCCATTTGGTTGCGGGCTGGTTGTCTTGTAATTCCCATCGACAATTATACATCACTTCTTTTTAGAATGCAAGAGGCAGAATGAGGGACAGGACCATGAACGTGAGCGAAAGTACTAATGGGTTCAGGCCGGTTGAAGAGCAACTTGCGATACTCATGCGCGGGGTGGAGTTCGGCGACGAGACCACACGCATCAACATGGAAACCGAGCTGCGCCAGCGACTGGCCGAATCGGCCCGCGAGGGCAAGCCTCTGCGCGTCTATTGCGGCTTCGATCCCACCAAGCCCGACCTCCACTTGGGCCACACCGTGCCGATGCGGAAGCTGGCCCAGTTCCAGGAACTCGGGCACGAGGTGATCTTCCTGATCGGCACGTTCACCTCGCTGATCGGCGACCCGAGCGACAAGACGACCGCCCGGCGGCTGCAAACGATCGACGAGGCGCGCGAGCACGCCAAGACGTACGCGGACCAGGCGTGGCAGGTGCTGGATCCGGCCAAGACGAAGGTTATGTACAACGGGGACTGGCTGTCGAAGCTGACCTTCACCGACATCGTCGGGCCTGGCGTCCAACTTCACCGTCCAGCAGTTCCTGGTGCGCGAGAACTTCGCGCTGCGGTTCGAGAAGGACCAGCCTATCTGGCTGCACGAGTTCATGTACGCGCTGATGCAGGGCTACGACGCGGTCGCGCTCAAGACCGATATCCAGATCGGAGGCACGGACCAGCTCTTCAACCTGATCGCGGGGCGAAAGCTGATGGAGTCGTTCGGCCTGCGGCCTCAGACGATCCTGACCTTCCCGATCCTGGTCGGCACGGATGGCGTGCTGCGCATGTCGAAGAGCACGGGCAACCACATCGGCATCAGCGAGCCGCCGGAGATCATGTACGGCAAGGTCATGAGCATCCCGGACAATGCGATGCGTAACTTCGCCGACCTGGTGACGCGGTGGTCGCCCGGCGAAATCCGGACCAAGTTCGAGCAACTGGAGCAGGGACAGCTGCACCCCCGTGACCTGAAGATGCAGCTTGCGTTTGAGATTGTGGACATCTTCCACGGCCGGGAGCAGGCCGAGGCGGCGCAGGATCGCTTCCGCAAGGTGTTCCAGCAGCGCGAGCTGCCGCCTGACATGCCCGAAGTGACGCCTCGTGGAGCCAGTGAGCCTGGTGGACTTGCTGGTGCGGGAGGGCATCGCGCCGAGCAAGGGCGAAGCACGCCGCCTGATCCAACAGGGCGGCGTGAAGCTCGACGGCGAGAAGGTCGACAATACCGCGCTGACCCTCCAGCCGCTGTGCCGGCTCCGAGGGCCGGGTGCTACAGGTGGGGCGACGGAAGTTCTCAAGCTAATCGGGTGATCTCTGCTGCGGGAGAGGGGATGCGGGGATGGCGTCAGTACGCATCCCCTCATCCCCATCCTCGCGCAAGGTAGATAGAAGGGGGCAATGATGGCGTCTTCATTCCACGGCTTGCCGGTGGGCAGCCTTGTCAACCCGTACCTCCGGCTCGATTATCTCCAGGAGGCCGGACCTCGCATCGTGCGCCTGTCGTTGCTCGGACCCGAGGGCGAACCTGGCGAGAACCTGCTGGCCGAAGTGCCCGACGTTGGCATTCCGACTCCTTACGGCACGTTTCGCCTGTACGGCGGCCACCGGCTGTGGCACTCGCCGGAGGGCATGCCGCGCTCGTACGTGCCGGATAACGAGGGCTGCGGCGTGGAGACGATCGACGGCGGCATCACTCCTACGCGGCTGCGTCGAAGCGCCGACGGGCATCCAAAAGAGCATCCGCGTGAGCTCGCACCGGACCGGCCCGCCGTGACGCTGGTACGCACACCCTCGAGAACTGCGGCCTGTGGCCCGTGGAGCTCGCGCCCTGGGCAATCACCCAGCTTCGCCTGGGCGGCGTCGCGTTCTTCCCGCAGACGGTGGGCAAGCTGGATGGTCCCGGCCTGCTTCCCAACCGCAACCTCGTGCTCTGGCCCTACACCCGGCTGGCCGACCCCCGGCTGAGCCTCAACGACGACCTGCACCTGATCCACGCAAATCCCGATCCGCACGCCGTGAAGATCGGCTACCTGAACCGGGCCGGCTGGGCGGCCTACCTGAGCGGCGGCGTGCTGTTCGTCAAGCGCTGGAAGGCCGCAGCCCGACGCCCCGCACGTCAGACTTCGGCTGCAACTGCGAGAGCTACTGCAACCACCAGTTCATCGAGGTGGAGACCGTCGGGCCGCTCGGCCGGCTGGAGCCGGGCCAGTCGGTGACGCACGTCGAGGAGTGGGAATTGCACCGCGCCGAGGGCGTCGAGCCGACGCTCGAAGGCGTGCGCGGCGCTGGCCGCGAAGGTTGGGCTGATGTAGGCGGCCGGTCGGGTCGGTTGCGAACACGGAGGTCTGGACCAGCGCAGCGCTGGACCGCGAAGGCGCGAAGCCGACGATGGACGCGAAGCGCGAAGCACGAAGAGCGTCCCGTCGATGACGTTCGTGTCCTTCGTGCTTGTGTCCGTCGTCAGCTTCGAGGCTTCGCGGTCCAGGCGCCTTCGTGTTCCAGACACCTGCCAAACCTGAACAACGCCACGTCTCCCTCTTGACATCTCCTCCGTACCGTAGTATCCTATCGCATCGAATCGTAAGTAATCGAAACCTAACGGTGATAAATGAAAGAACTCTCGGTCGCCGAGCGGCGGCAGGGGATCCTCGACCGGGTCATGGAAGATGGCCGCGTCTCCGTGGCCGAGCTGAGCCAGGAATTCGGGCTCTCCGAGGTCACCATCCGCGCGGACCTGCAGGCCCTTGCGGAGAGCGGCCTCTTGCTTCGCACCCACGGGGGCGCGATCGCCATCAATGCCAGCCGCGACTACCTCTCCCTCAATCTCCGCCGGCAGCAGCAGGTGCTGGAAAAGGCCCACATCGGCGCGGCGGCCGCGGCGCTGATCCGCGATGGCGACTCCGTCTTCCTTGACTCGTCCAGCACCGCGCTGGCAATCGCCCAATGCCTCAAAGACCGCCGCTACCTGACGGTCGTGACCAACGGCCTGGCCGTCGCGCAGGAGCTGCTCGACGCGGCGGGCATCGACGTCATCGTGATCGGCGGGCGGCTGCGCCGCGACACCGCCTCGCTGGTCGGCGCCATCGGCCTCGACCTGCTGGACCACGTCAACCTGCAGAAGGGTTTCTTCGGCAGCCACGGCATCACCGTCGAAGAAGGGCTGACCGACGTGAGCGCGGACGAAGCCGAGCTCAAGCGCTACGTCGTCAAGGTGTGCCGCGAAGTGATCGCCGTCGTGGACCGCACGAAGTGGGGCCGGGCCGGCGTGTCCTCCTTCGCCGAAGCGGCGGAAGATCAGCAAAGTCATCACCGACCGGGACGCCCCGCGTGACCTGGTCGACCAAATCCGCTCCGCGGGAGCAGATGTGATACTCGTTTGATTGAAGATTGAAGATTCAAGATTGAAGACGCCGCCAGACTGCTTAATCCGTAATCTTCAATCTGCGATCTCAATCTTCCTGGAGGCTCTTCGTGAATCATCCTTTGCCACCCATCGATCCCGTCAAGCTCTCCGCCCTCATCGAGGAGCAGGAACTGACCAAAGCCGATCTGCTGACCTACCTGCGGCAGATGAGCGAAATCCGCGCGCTGGAGGAGCAGATCTCCCGCCTGCTGACCAAGGCGGTGCTCAAGGGCGCTTCGCACCTGTATGCGGGCGAAGAAGCGGTTGCAGTCGGCGCGGTCGCCGCGCTCCGCGACGACGACCTCATCACCTCGACGCACCGCGGCCACGGCCACGGCCACGCGCACGGCGACTCGGCCGCCAAGACCGACGAAGAGAAGCAGGCCCACTACAACAAGATGATGGCCGAGGTGCTCGGCAAGTCGGGCGGCTACTGCAAGGGCAAGGGCGGCTCGATGCACATCGCGGACGTGCAGCACGGCAACCTGGGCGCGACCGGCATCGTGGGCGGCAACCTGCCCGTGGCCGTCGGCGCAGCGCTGGCGCAGAAGCTGAAGGGCACGGACCGGGTCGTGGTCTGCTTCTTCGGCGACGGCGCGTCGAACGAAGGCAACTTCCACGAGGCCCTCAACATGGCCTCCGCGTTCGACCTGCCCGTCATCTTCGTCGCCGAGAACAACCAGTACGGCATGTCGGTGCCGTGGGCCAACGTGACCAAGCTGCCCGACATCGCGGACCGCGCGTGCGCGTACGGCATGCCCGGCGTCGTGGTGGACGGCATGGACGTGCGTCCAGGTGCGGGCTGCGGTCGCGGAAGCCGCCGAGCGCGCGCGCAAGGGCGAGGGCCCGACGCTGATCGAGGCGAAGACCTACCGCTAGTTCGGCCACAGCCACTCGGACAACCGGGCGTATCGCACGCGCGACGAAGAGGCGGAATGGAAGGGCCGCGATCCGCTCGAGGTCATCAAGGGCCAGCTCTTCGACCTGAAGATGGTGCAGGACGGCGAGATCGAGGCGGTGGAGCAGACCGTCGAGGCGAAGCTGGCCAAGGCCATGGAATACGCGGAGGCTTCGCCTGAACCCGGATCCCAGCGAGCTCGAGACCGATGTCTACGCGCCGCTGAAGCACACCGCGGCGGATGTGAAGGCCGAGGCAGAGCTGCGGGCGCAGGTCCACCTGGCCGAGCAGGGCCAGCAGACGACCGTCCCGATGAAGACGATCGCCTACTCGCAGGCGCTGGTCGAGGCCGCGCGCGAGGAGATGCTGGCCGACGAGTCCGTGTTTATCATGGGCGAGGACGTGGGCCTGTACGGCGGCGCATACGGCGCGACGCGCGGCCTGTTCTCCGAGTTCGGCGGCGACCGGGTCATCGACACCCCCATCAGCGAGGCCACGATCGGCGGCGCGGCGGTGGGCGCGGCGATGGCCGGCATGCGGCCGATCGCCGAGATCATGTACGTCGACTTCACTCCGCTGGCGATGGACCAGATCGCGAACCAGGGCGCCAAGAACCGCTATATGTTCGGCGGCAAGACCAGCGTGCCCATGGTCATCCGGACCGAAGGCGGCGCGGGACGCGCGATTGCGGCGCACCACTCGCAGAGCCTCGAGGCGCTCTGGACGCACTTCCCCGGCATCTACGTCGTCATGCCTTCGACGCCGTACGACGCGAAGGGCCTGCTCAAGGCGGCGATTCGCGACGACAACCCGGTCATGTTCATCGAGCACAAGATGCTCTACGGCGTGAAAGGCCCGGTCCCCGAGCAGGACTACGTGATCCCGCTCGGCGTGGCCGACATCAAGCGGCCCGGCAAGGACCTGACGCTCGTCACCTACTCGCGCATGGTCCACCGGGCGCTGGAGGCAGCCGAGGGCCTGGCGAAGGAAGGGATCGACGTCGAAGTGATCGACCTGCGCTCGCTCAAGCCGCTGGACCTGGACACGCATCGTCAACTCGGTGAAGAAGACCGGCCGGCTGGTCGGCCTGACCGAGGCATACGAGAACACGAGCTTCATCAACGAGATCATGGCGCTGGTGAACGAGCACGCGTTCGACTACCTCGATGCGCCGATGGTGCGTGTCGCGGCGGCCAACGTCCCGGTGCCCCGCGCCGAGGTGCTCGAAGACATGGCGATCCCGAACGTCAACCGGATCATGGCCGCGTGCCGGAAAGTGGTTGCCTGACATGGCGCAGCAAGCTGCAACAGAGGTCTACATCCCCAAGTACGGCCAGACGGTCGAGGAAGTCAAGATCGTCCAGTGGTTCGTCGAGGATGGCGCGACGGTCAAGAAGGGCCAGGAAATCCTGGAGATCGAGACCGACAAGACGACCTTCTTCGTCGAGTCCGAGGGCGCGGGCGTGGTCCATCGCGGGCCGTACAAGGCCGGCGACACCGTGCCGGTGCTGGAAGTCGTCGCGGTGATCGGCAAGCCCGAAGACAAGTTCGTGGCCCACAAGGTGGGGGAAGAAGCGCCTGCGGAAGAGATCTCGTGCCTGCGCCGGCAGCACCTCCGAGGTCTTTCGACAACCTCGGAGGTCGCGCCCCGAGACAAATCGGAGGTCTTCGCGTCGCCGCGGGCGCGGAAGCTCGCGCAGGCGCGCGGGGTGGACCTCGGCAGGCATCACGCCGACCGGGGGCGGCGGGGTGCGCGTCGCGGAGCGCGACGTGCTCGCCTACCTGGCCGCGGCGCCGAAGGCCACGCCGTTGGCCGAGAAACTGGCGGCCGAGACCGGCGTGGACCTGCGGAAGGTTGCCGGCACCGGTCCGGGCGGCAAGATCACCCGGGAAGACGTTCTCGCCGCGCAAGCTGGGGTTGCCACAGAGGTCACCGAGGCGCCGAGGCCCCTGCTGAGAACCAGGCTGTCTCCGAACCTGGTTTCACGGAGGGCGTCTCCCTGTGCCCTCTGCGGCACTGCCGGTCGCCGACGTTGCCGAGCGCATCCCGCTCAAGGGCGTGCGCGCGATCATCGCGGACCGCATGGGCACGAGCGTCCACACGACCGCCCGCGTCACCCTGGTCACCGAGGTCGACGCGACCGAGTTCGTGGCGATGCGCGAGCGGCTGAAGGCCAAAGTCGCGGAGGACTGGGGCTTTGCGCCGGGCTACAACGACCTGCTGGCCCTGATCGTCGCCAAGGCGCTGCGGAAGTTCCCGTACATGAACGCCCGCCTCGCGCCTGATGCCATGGAGTTGATGGCGCACGTCAACATGGGCATGGCGGTGGACACGGAGAAGGGCCTGCTCGTGCCGGTGATCCGCGACGCGGACACGAAGTCGCTCCGCGAGTTCGGCTCGGCCTTCCGCGAGCTGGTGGACCGGGCCCGCAAGGGCCGCTCCATGCCCGACGACCTGACCGGCGGCACCTTCACCATCACGAACCTGGGCATGTACGACATCGACGCCTTCACGCCGGTGATCAACCTGCCCGAGGCCGCGATCCTGGGCGTGGGCCGCATCACGCCGAAGTGGGTCTTCAAGCCCGAAAGCCCGAATGCCCCGGTCCTGCGCCAGATGCTCACCCTCAGCCTGGTGTTCGACCACCGGCTGGTGGACGGCGCGCCGGCGGCCCGGTTCCTGCAGTGGATCAAGGGCGTGATCGAGGAGCCGTACCTGCTCGTGGCGTAACGCGTCGCCCTGATTTAAAACCTGAAGACGCTCGTGCTGATCCGCAGCACGGGCGTCTTTCGTTTAACTTATCGTGACGCCACTCGCGCACGATGGGTAGGGTTGTCATAATGGAACTATGGTGGGCGGCGCGCCGTATCCTACATGACGACCCGGGCCGCCAGCAGGCCTGGATGATCCCGTTGGGGGGCAGAATAATGGCAAACCGGATTCAAGAACTTCGACAACTCGGCCAGAGCGTCTGGCTCGACTTCCTCAGTCGCGAGGCACTGCGTTCCGGCGAGCTCGCGAACTACGTGGAGAAGGGCGTCGCGGGCATGACGTCCAACCCTGCGATCTTCGAAAAGAGCATGGCGGGCGGAAACCTGTACGACGACGATATCAAGGCGCAGGTTCAGGCTCGGCCGCTCGACCCTCGAAATCTACGAGACCCTGGCGATCGCCGACATCGGCGCGGCCGCCGACCTGCTCCGGCCCGTGTACGAGAAGACGGGTGGGCTGGACGGCTACGTCAGCATCGAGGTTTCGCCGCGGCTGGCGCACGACACGGCCGGAACGATCGACGAGGCGAAGCGGCTGTGGAAGGCGCTCGACCGGCCGAACGTGATGGTGAAGATCCCGGGAACGTCCGAGGGCGTGCCGGCGATCCAGGCCGCGACGGCTGCGGGCATCAACATCAACGTGACGCTGCTGTTCGCGATCGAGGCCTACAGGCAAGCGGCCCTGGCCTACATCACGGGGCTGGAAGAGCGGGCCGCGGAAAGGCAGGACGTCTCGCAAATCCGCTCCGTTGCCAGCTTCTTCGTGAGCCGCGTCGACACGCTGGTGGACAAGCAGCTGACGGCGGTGCAAAGGACCAGGCGCAGGCGCGCCCGGAGGTCGCGCAGCTGAAGGGCAAGGCGGCGATCGCAAACGCGAAGCTCGCCTACGAGCTGTTCCTGCAGCTGTTCTCAGGCCCGAGGTGGGAGGCGCTGGCTGCGCGGGGCGCGCACGTGCAGCGTCCGCTGTGGGCGAGCACGAGCACGAAGGACCCGTCCTACCCCGACACCATGTACGTCGACTCGCTGATCGGCCCGCACACCATCAACACCGCACCGCCGCAGACGATCGACGCGTTTCTCGATCACGGAGCCGTCGCGGTCACCGTTACAAAGAACGTGGACGAGGCGCGGCGGACGTTGGAGCAGCTGGGCCGCGGCGGGCATCAACATGACCGCGGTGACGGACGAGTTGATCCGGGAAGGCGTGCGATCGTTCGGCGAGGCTTTCGACCGGCTGGAGGGGGGCCTGGCCAAGAAGGTCGAGGCGCTGCGAGTAGAAACCCGCGCGTAGCGTGCCGCGGTTAGCCGTGGGCGGCGTCAATCGCTTGCCATCCCCTCATCCCCCTATACCCGCTCAACTTGCTGCGGAGATGAGGGGATGAGGAGATGGGAAGCGTAATTTGGCCGGCTATAGCTTCAGCGTGGCCTTGATGTCGGCCAGGGCCTGCTCCTCGAGGTGCGAGACGCGCGTCCCGCCCATGCCGAGGAAGGTGCCCTCTTTGCCTGCCTGAGCGGTCTTCTCGGCCATCTGGTAGAGCATCTGGCGGTACTCCGCCGCGGTCTCCTCGCCGAACTTGGCTTCGACCAGCTGGACCGCGCCGCCGATCGAGTCGAGGAACATCTGCCGCGCCTGTTCGGGCGCGACCTTCTGACCCTTCATCGCCGCCTGTTTCTCTTGAGCGCGGCGCTGGAGTTCCGCCTGCTGCTCCTTGGTGGCCCCGAACATCTGGGTGCGGAGCGCGGCCATGAAGGGGCTGTTCCAGGTGTCTTCGCGGAGCACGTCCATGGCCGCCATCGCTTCCTTGGACACGCCAATCGGTCCCGACATGTCGGACATCATCACGAGGCCCGTGACGGACCCCGTGCCCTCGATGATCGTATACCACTCGTCAGGCGTCAATTCGTTCGGATCCATCGCTCATCCTCCTGGAAGATAGTAAGAACGCGAATTCCGCGGCTGTTCGCCGGCACGAGCATCATAACGCCGACCGGGCTGTGCCACAAGATTGAAGCAGTTGCGTGATGGCGCCCAACAGAAACGAAGGGCGCCCTACCGTGGGTTTCGAGTTATCCTGAACCCCAGGGAGAGCGCCCTTGTGACCCGATCAAGACGCCGCGCAGGCGGCTGCCGGGGCGGTTATTCGACCGTGATCATCACGTTGACCGTGTCGCCGTCGGCCGTGAGGATGATGTTCGCCTTCTTGCCATCCTTAGCGAATGCCATCGAACCAAACCCTTCGCTGATGGTCGCGTCGCCGTCGGCGGTGAAGCCGGCCTTGGGCATCTCGGCCTTGTAGAACTTCACGACGTCGTCCATCTTGGCCGTCACCTTGTAGGTGGTCATCTGACCGAAGCTCGCCTGCTCGGTCGCGCCCTCCATGATGGGCAGCGTTTCGGCAGCGTTCTCGCACCCTTCCGGCGGGTTGATGGTGAAGTTCTGATTGATATCGGTCACTTCCCGATTCCACGAGCCCTTGCCAATGTCGCTGCTCTCGGTGCCGCCGAGCCCGAAGTAGTTGCCTTCCCAGTTCGCGACATCCTTGACGACGTAGCCGCCGTCGTTTGCCACCCAGACATCGCCGGAGAGCTTGCTGAAGACGCTGAGGCCCGTCGCCTTTTCATCATAGCGATAGTGCTTCGTCGCGCACCCCGTTAACGGTCTCGTTGCCGACGAAGACGGCGCCGCTGATGGAACCGAACGCACTGCGGTCGAGCGAGTTGGGCGACGGCTTGTTATCCTCGCTGCTGAAGGCCGTACACTGCACTTTGCCGGCCTGCTGCGACACCATGTAGGACTTCTTGCCGATCTGGTAGAATTCCATCGCGCCGCCCTGGTCGGGCTGGGACGAGTCGCTGCTTTCGAACTTCGTGTACGTGGCGAGAGGGTCTGCCGTGTAGGACTCGACCGAGAGCCACTTGACCGCCTGGTCCTTGCCGTCCTTCTTGCCCGTCCACTCGAACGACCAGGTGGTCTTGTAGCTTTTCAGATTCTTGAGCGCGCTTTCCTCGTCCGAGAGCTCGAGGTTCGCAGTGTCGCTGCCCGAGGTTGGCTCTGCACTGACCTCTTCGGTGGGCGCAGGTTCGTCGGTGGGTTCGGGTTCTTCAGTGGCTTCAGCCGCGGCCTCGGCGACCTTGGTGGGGGCTGCTTGCCGCGGCCTGTTTTTGCGGCGCGGGGGTGGCGGCCGCAGGTGCGGGTTTGCTGCCGCAGCCGGCCAGGAGCGCCAGCAGCGTTGCCAGGAGCAGCGCGACGACGATTCGCTTCATGGGACTTCTCCTCGGGATGAGATGGGCGAGAACGTGAGCTTGTCCGTGCAGCGAAGAAGCGCTCGTGCTGCACAGAGGCAATTATAACAGAACTGCCCCTTGGACGGAATTGCAGCAGCGCTCCGAGCTAGGCTTCCCCCAGAAATCGCTCGATGTCCGCCACTTCATCTGCCACTGCGGCCTCGATTTTGGGCGAAAACGGCTCGAAGGGCTCTACCGTGATCGCGACCCGGCGGCCCTTGCGGTTGGTGCGCCAGGCGCCCAGCAGCTGGCCGTCGACCATTACGGTTGCGGGCAGCATGCCGCCGCCCATCAGTCGGGCAGCATAGCGCCCATCGTCGATCAACTCACGCGTCCGGTGGCCGAGGATGTACGTGTCGAAAGCCGGCAAGAGCCGCACGATCTGCTCGCGTGGGTCTTCTTCCAACTCTGGCATACGCGCGCGGGGGACGAACGCCGATTGGCCGAGCACTTCGACCTCCACGAGTTCCTCGCGGACCGCCTCCCAGGCATCACGCAGGTCGCGGACGTTGACGCCTGCCCAGGTGGAGAAATCGGTCAGGGTGGCCGGCGCGAAGGCGTCGAGGTAGCGCCGCACGAGGCGCACCTTGGCCTCGCGAAGCTGATCGTCTGTAAGCTGCACCAGCGGACGGCCAAGCCAGGAAGGCAGCAGCGTGAAGGTGGGACGTGCCCCCGGCGCATCCCCCCGGTCCGGCCCATAGCAGATCCGGCCCTCGAGCGCGGCGCAGAAGAGGAGATAGCGTTCGATGGAGTACCCGTTCGGGACGCCGCGGTCTGCCAGCGCCTGGCTGAGTTCCTCCCGGGTGGCCGGCCCGGAGGCCAGCCGCTCCAGGACCACTTCGAGACCCCGCGCGTGAACTTCGGCGTTCAGGCCGATTTCCGCCCTTCGGCGGGCCGTGGCCGCGATGAGCGGCGGCCCGAGCACGGCGAGCAGCCAGTCGAGGTCTTCGGCAGGCACGACATGGAGCGTGCCGCGCATCAGCCACGTCCAGACCACCGATCGCGCCGCCAGCCGGCTGCGCTCGAAGTCCGCCAGCGTGCTTCCTGCCGCCCGCACGCGCACCGAGAGGGTGGCGGCGAACAGGTCCTGGGCTTGCAGCCCGGCCGAGAACCGTGCAGCCTCGGCCGTCGCGTCCACGCCAGCCGCCCGGCAGAACCCCGGAATCAGTCCCTGGCCGCGCATCCTGAGGTAAAACGCCTGGTCATTCGTCAACTGGATCTCCGGTGTTCGCTTCTGCCCCAACTTGCCCTCCTGCCCGACTCCGCCCGAGACACCACCTGCTGCCGCGATTCACCTGTCTCACAACGGTCAGGGGCGCAGTATAACATGCGGCCTGCGAAAACGCTGTCGGGGCGCGCACGGGCCCGGCGGGGCGCTGCAGCCTCTACTCGGCGTGGATGAACGCCCGATAGTCCTCGACCGTGCCCCGGTCCAGGCAGCACTCGATGATCTGCCGGCCAACCGGAGCCAGATCCGGCTCGCGGAAGTCGCCCAGACACTGGGTGAAGAGCGAATAGAGGATCTCCGCGCCCGCATCGTACGCCTCTTCGCCGACTTCCGGCTGCGCATCGACGTGGAGGAGCCGGGTCGGAACGCTGCGCCCTTCGACGTGCAGCTGCTGGGGCACATGCCCCAGGAGCGAGCAGCGGGCGGGCTCGATCTGGTCGGGGCGGAACTTCGCGCTGCCGCGGCGGGCCAGGTATTCGCGGGCGACCCACTGTGGCATGAAGCCCACCCGCCAGGCCCCGATGTGCTGGTTCGGACACAGGATGTACCGGGTGCGGGGGCTGCTGATGAACTGATCGAGCAGCAGGTTGGCTTGGGTCACCCGCCGGCCGGTGGCGAAGGGCCAGTAGGAGCCCACCCCTTCGCTCTCCATTGCACTCCCCGTCACGATGCTGGGGTTATCGTAGCCACGGGGCGCGACCAAGCGCCACAACCAGGCCAGCGCGGGCGGCAGCAGGTGGAACAAGCCTATGATGCCGTAGCTCGGGTTGTCCCGGGTGCAGGGTGGGGTGCGAACCCCCAGCGAGCGGATATCGACTGACACGCTGCCGTCGACGATGTTTGGCACGATGTAGCGCGGGATCACGACTCGCGGGTTGGGGCACCGTTTACCCGGCCGGTCCTCAATATGCTCCCAGATCATCGCGCGGCTGCCGGGCACGGCGTCGATGTTCAGGAAGAGCAACGGGACGGGCGGCTCCGCGGTCAGGCGCTCGAGCTGCACGTCGGTTCCGTAGTGCTCGATGTGGTTGACGCGGACGAACCAGGCGTCTTCAGCATCGCGCACCCGCAGCTTGCCGTTCGGCGACGGGTCCTGGCACGATTCGCAGAGCGCCATGTCGTCGGTCACCGGGTGCAACTCGCAGCTGCGTGGATCTCCAGGTACCGCTTCTCGCCTGTCAGCAGGTTCTCGCCGAGCAGGAGGCGGCCGTCAGGTTCGCGGTGCGCCGGCTCCAGCATCTCGCTCTTGCCACTGCCGCTCGCGCCCTCGTGCATCAACGTTACGACGTTGTCGTACGGGTTACCACCTGCACCGTCGAGCAGTGGGCAGTCACCCATCCCTGCTGCTCGCCGAGCGCGATCAGCACCCCGTAGATGCCCTTCTTCGCACTCGGGCCGGGATAGAGATTGAAGGAGAACATCTCGTGCAGGTGAGGCTGGCGGTTGTGCACCACGACCTGTTTCCCGCCGAAGTGAGTATGGCGGAATGGCGGTACGACGTAGACGATTGCGCGGGGGCCGAACCCGGCCGGGAGCGCGTCGTAGGGGATGATCCCTTGCAGCATCGCAAGGCCAAGCGCGAAGAAGCCTGCGTTCGCGGAGCGACGACGAGGGTGTCGACACCCATGTCGGCCTGGCCCCGTAGAGGCGAACACCAGGGTTCTTGTTCTGCCAGCCAGTCCAGCGCCTCTCGGCGCACGCCTGCGAACGGAATGCCAAAGCGCTGCTCGAACGTTTCCTTGTCTGTCGGCTGGTCATCGGCCACCAGCATGCAGTCCGGGATCGCGCCGCCGCATGTACGGCTCGGTGTAGTTGACCGCAACGCCGTTCCGGACGCGACGATGGTGGCTTCAACCTCGACGCCGCGGCCCGCGACGGCGTACTCAACGTCGTAGCATTCCTTGTGCCCGTTCCGGCCTGTTGCCAGCTCGACGAGTTGGGCGACACTGCTGCCGATAGTCAGCCGCGGCAGCGACCGAAATTTCGTGCGCCTCCTCGGGCGGATTGTATTTTCGCCAATCTGCGGTGTGTTCCATGCGGAGCTCCTCGCGGTGTTCTCACAGACCAACTGCTGGGGCGGTCGCAGCCCTGTGGACGACGCGGTCACACGCAGAAGCCAGTGGTGGAGCGGGAGATAGGATGAGAGAACCCTCCAGCGACTCGACGGGCTAAGGTTCCCGATTTCACAACACCGCCACAAGTTGGGAGTTGCGACGAGTCATGTGGCAAGGCAATGAGCGGAATGCCGGAGGAAGATGCAAGCCGTGACTTACGCGGGCCGCAATCTCGGAGACCCCTATCACGAGTTTTGTGTCGGCGTCGGAGGCCCGATCTGAGGGATCCGGTTACCTTTGTTTGGCAGCCTGCAGGTGCTGCTGATTACCTGCCGTCGACCTTGTCGTATGCCAGCAGGATCAGACCCATTTCCCGCTCGGCCTCCTGAAGACGGCGCAATTCGTCCTGGCTCAACTCCGCTGTGCGCGTCTGCGGCTCGACCGCGACCAGGACGTGCCCGAGTTCCCGCTCAAGCTGCTGCAGCCGGGCCAGTTGTTCCCCGCTCAGGTTCGGATATGTCACATGCGCTGTCTGCATGGCGTCCTCCTCAAAGAATTGGCCCGAATATAACCCTGGCAGGAGGAGCCCGATGCAATCTTTCTTACGCAGATGCGTACAATTTCTTCAGACGTAAGGACTGCAAAATGCATCCAAATGCGGAGCAATTTGCGGCCCCGCTTGTTGTTTGTATTAGTACTCTGCCAGCAAGGCGAAGGGGCTTGCTCCTCTTCTCCCCTTGCGTCCAAAGCAGCAACGTATGTGCCCCGGCGTGTAACAGCCGGCGGCGAGCGAAGTAATGAAGGAGTGAAACATGGAACGGACAGTTGTAGCGTTGTTTGACGACGTCAATACGGCTCAACGAGCACTCGAAGACCTGCTTAACAGCGGTTTCGATCGGAACAACATCAGCGTGATGCGGGCGAACAGGGACGCTGGGGATGTCTCTGGCACGACCGCCGACACCGACATGGGCGCAAGCGGCGCCGCTGCGGGCGCGGGGATTGGCGCGGCCCTTGGCGGCATCGCCGGCCTGGTGATCGGACTTGGCGTGATCGCGATTCCGGGCGTCGGCCCCATTATCGTGGCCGGCCCGCTGGCAACGACCCTTGCGGGCGCCGGCATTGGCGCGGCCGCGGGCGGCATCATCGGCGCGCTGACGGACGCGGGGATCCCTGAGAATGAGGCCGGGTACTACGCCGAAGGCATTCGCCGGGGCGGAACGTTGCTGACCGTCCGCGCTAATGATGACCAGGTTTCCCGCGAACACAGATCCTTAACCGTTACTCGCCCATCGACGTGAACCAGCGCGCGGGCGAGTGGCGCCAGAGCGGCTGGACAGGCTACGATGCGAATGCCGGCGCCTTCGACACTGGTACGAGCGGCGCCGGCCGCGAGTATACAGGCACGACGGCCGGTTCGACCACCCCCCCTCACGAGCCAGTATGCCGGGATGAGCGGTGCGGGCAGCGCGTACACCGGCCGCTTCGAGGATTCCGACGACTACTTCCGCAATGACTGGCAGACGTGCTACCAGAACTCGGGTTTCGGCTTCCAGCGATACCAGCCGGCCTACCGCTACGGATACGACCTGGGCAACCGCTACCAGGGCCGCAACTGGAACGACTTCGAATCCGATGTCCGCACTGACTGGGAGCGCAACCATCCGAACGACAAGTGGGAGGACTTCAAGGATTCGATCCGGACCGGTGGAACGCTTTAAGGGCGGCGTCAGCGATACCGCGCATGACGTCAAGCAGGGCGCCCGCGACATGGGCCGCGACGCCGAGCGAACGTACGATCGGACGACGAGCCACATGAGCCGGACCTACGATACTTATGACCGCGACTTCCGGAGCGACTGGGACAATCGTACCGGTCAAGCGGCTACGGCTACGAGCGCTATCAGCCCGCCTACCGGTATGGCTACGGCCTGGCGACCGAGAATCGCTATCGCGGGCGGGACTGGAACGCGATCGAGCCTGATGTGCGCCGCGATTGGGAGATGCAGCACCCCGGCGATCGCTGGGAAGACTTCAAGGACCCGGTTCGCCACTTGTGGACCGGGTCCGGGGACGTGAAGGACGCCGTCGACTAACCAGTGCGTGCCGGCGCCGCCGGCGGATGATTACAGGCAGCAGCCAGGACCCCACGGAGCCCTGGCTGCTGCCGCTCGGCTCCTTTCGCCTTAAATCAACTATTTTGGGGTCTTGACAAACTCGACAAAGCAGCGTATTCTCATGTTACCGGTAACGTTACCGGTAACATGATCGGACGCCAACCGCCCTGTCCCGAAACGGCTCTAAGCACCCGACGTTGCGCGACGTTGCGGCGCTGGCAGGCGTGTCCCACCAGACCGTCTCCCGTGTCGTCATTGACGTGCCCGGCGTCACCCCGGAGACCCGGGCTGTTCGAGCAGGCGGTGGCCGAGCTCGGCTTCCGCCCGCACGCGATTGCCCGCTCCATGGCCGAGGGACGCACCCGGACGCTCGCTTGCCTCGCACCGAACCTGACAGATTTTACATATGCCTCCAATATCGAGGGCGCCGAGGCAGTTGCCCGCAGCAGGGGTACTTCCTGCTTTCGGCGTCCTATGCCACCGGCGACGATGGCGGGCGCAAACAATTCGAGGTCCTCGTGGAGGCGCTGGCCGAGCATCGCAGGGTGGACGGGCTGATCATCTTCAGCCCCAATGTCGATCTGCCGGTGGGCCTGCTGCCTGCCGATTTCCCTTCGTCTCATGGGCGGCTGCCCACGGGAGGATGTCGCCAATCTCGTTTACCTGGACAACCGGTCGGATGCTGCCCGTGCCGCCGGCCACCTCATCGAGCTGGGCCACACCCGGATCGGGCAGGTCACCGGGCCGCTCCCGAAGACTGCGCCCAGGAACGCGCGGCGGGTACGAACATGCCCTGGCACAAGCGGGGATCGCCTACGACCCGCGTTGATGGTCGAGGGGATTGGTCTGCGACCTCCGGGCATGCCGCCCTGAGGGAACTGCTGCACGTTGCGCCCGACCTCTCCGCGGTCGTCGCCAGAACGACCGGATGGCCGTCGGCGTCGTCCGCGCTGCCCGTGAGCGGGACTGCCGGTGCCAGCCGACCTATCGGTGATTGGTTTTGACGATATGCCCCTGGCGTCCTACTTCGATCCCCCGTTGACGACCATGCGCCAGGACACCTTCGCCATCGGCCGCATATGCGTGGCCCGCCTGATCGACGCCCTCGGCGGGGCCGAGCTGCCGGCCGAACCCATCCGCTCGACGTCCGAGCTGGTCGTGCGGGCGTCAACCGCGCCGCCCCGTGCCTCAGCACCTGAATGGAGGTGAGCGTCTCCAGGGAGCCTGGGTCGACCGTTTCCCTAAGCGTTTCTTCCACCCTAGCAGCCCTAAGGAGGGAAGTCGACGATGTCGTCCAAATGGTTCAAGTTCGTATCGCTGCTCTTGGCCCTGTGCATGGTCGCGATGATGGCCGCGTGCGCCCAGCCCGCTCCGCAGCCCGCCGCGCCCGGTGCCGCAGGTTGTCGAGAAGGTCGTCACCCAGGTGGTGAAGGAAGGCCAGACCCAGGTTGTCGAGAAGCCGGTGGTCCTGACCCAGGTGATCGAAAAGACGATCGAGATTACCCAGGATACCGTGACCAACATGGTTTACAACTCCTACCAAAGCGATCCGGCCCCGCGCCAGGTTGATGCCGACATCGTGAAGATGTTCCAGGAGAAGTATCCGAACGTCGCGGTGACGCACAGCACGGTCGCCCACGAGGACTTCAAGCAAGCCATCCGCGCGGACCTCATTTCCTCGACCCCGCCGGATGTCATGACCTGGTTCGCCGGCACCCGCCCGCTTCTTCATCGACAAGGGCCAGATCATGGACATCAGCGACGTCTACAAGAGCGAAGGCTGGGACAAGTCCTTCCCGAAGGGCTTCCAGGCTTCGAGCACCGTGGATGGCAAGCAGTACTTTGTCCCGACCAGCTACTACTGGTGGGCCGTATACTACAACAAGAAGGTCTTCGAGAAGTACGGCCTCGAGCCGCCCAAGACCTGGGACGAGTTCATGGCGGTCAACGAGACGCTGAAGAAGAACGGCATCCACCCCATTGTCACCGGCACGAAAGCCCCTGGCCGCACGCCGCCTGGTTTGACTATCTCAACATGCGCCTGAATGGCCCCGAATTCCACATCAACCTGATGTTGGGCAAAGAGAAGTACGACGACCCGCGCGTGAAAAAGGTGTTTGAGACGCTCGGCCGAGCTGCTGAACAAGGGTTACTTCATCAAGGACGCCGCCGCCTACGACTGGCAGGACGTGATCCCCGAGATGGTGCAGGGGAAGGCCGGATGTACCGGATGGGTCAGTTCATCATGGACTCGATTCCTGAAGAGAACAAGGCCGACTTCGACTTCTTCCGCTTCCCGATCATCGACCCGAACGTGCCGGTTGGCGAGGATGCGCCCACCGATGGTTTCTTTGCCGCTGCGAACGCGCCGCATCCTGAAGCCGCGAGGCCTTCCTGGCCTACCTCGGCTCGAAGGACGCGCAGACCTACGTCGCCGAAGAGCTCAAGCGACTTCCCACCAACATGGACGTCGACACCAGCAAGTTCGACCCCGCGTCCAGAAGGGCATGGAGATCCTGAAGGCTGCGGACTACATCGCGCAGTTCTACGATCGGGATACCCCCCCAGATGGCCGAGAAGGGCATGGCAGCCATGCAGGCCTACTTCGACGACCCACCAAGGTCGACACGATCCTGGCCGACCTCGAGAAGGATCGCCCGCAGATCTTCGCCGAGCAGCAGTAAGCTGCGATCGACCGGCTGCGTGAAGCTGCGTGAGACTTACACCTAGAGCAGGTTCACGAACTGGCGCCAGGGATGTCCCTACGATTGCACGGATTCCCTGTCGCAGCGTGGAGGTGCACGATGGCTGCGACCCCCGTACTCCCCACCTAACGCGCGAAGACCCACACGTCGCGCCCCGGCGCGTAACAAGGCCTGGTGGGTCCCTTACCTCTTCCTCGCCATCCCATTGGCGATGTTCCTGATCTGGGTCATCGGACCCATGATCTACTCGTTCTATCTCAGCTTGACGAACTGGGATGGGGTGTCCGCACCGAAGTTCATCGGCCTGCGGAACTACACCCGCCTGTTTGACGACAAATCTTCTGGATTTCGATCGGTAACAATGCCAAGTGGGTCCTTTCCTTCATCACCGGGCCCGTGATCCTTGGGCCTGGCGCTCGCAATGGTCTTCAACCGGAACATCCCCGGCGCAAAAGGGATCAAGTCCGCTTTCTATTCACCCTATATCATCGCGCCGGTCGTTATCGGCCTGATCTGGGGCTGGATGCCCGAGCCGGCCAACGGTCTCTTCAACAGTGTGCTTCGTGCGATGGGCGTCACGGATCCTCCGGGGCTGGCTTGGCAGATCCGAGAGCTGGCGACCTGGTGCATCATCGCGGCAGCGATCTGGCGCCAGGTCGGCTATGTGATGACCCCTGTTCCTGGCCGAGCTCGAGGGCGTCGACCCATCGCTCGTCGACGCCGCGATGGTTGACGGCGCCAACCCATGGCAAGCCTTTCGGCATTTTGATTTGGCCGCTCCTGGGGACCCCGCTGACGGTTGTCGTCGTGGTCATCAGCATCATCGACTCGCTGCGCTCCTTCGACCTGGTCTTCGTGATGACGCAGGGTGGCCCGGCCAATTCCTCGAGCGTGCTGGCCAGCATGATGTACATTGAAGCCTTCAACAACTACAAGATGGGGTACGGCGCGGCCATCGCGGTCATCCTCTTCCTGATCAGCGCGGGCTTCATCTTCATCTACCTCTGGCAGACGCTGCGCACCGAGCTGGAGTATTAGGAGGGCGCTATGACCACTGCTACTGCGACCGCCACAGGCTCAAAACGGACCGGCTCAGCGCGGCGCCTGGCTGCTCTACATCGTGGTCTACTTGCTGACGCTGGCGTGGCTCGTGCCTGTCCTCGCCGCGCTGATCACGGCGCTCCGCACGAACAACGACATCCTCGCCCACGGCTTCCTGGTCCGCGCCGACCGTCGTTGACCCTGAAGAACTTCGCAGCCGCATGGACGCATGGGCGGGCTTGTCGCGCTACCTGCCGAACAGCTTCATCATCACGCTGCCGTCGCTCGTGTTCACCCTGTTCTTCTCGTCGCTGGCCGCGTACGCGCTCTCGCAGGTTCCGCTTCCGCTTCGACCGGCTCCTCCTGTTCATCTTCGTAGCGGGCATGATGCTGCCGTTCCAGATCCTGCTGCTGCCAGTGTTCAAGACTGATGAACACCATCGGCCTGTACAACACGTACTGGGCTTTGATCATCTTCCACACTGCGTTTCAGCTCGCTTCTGCACGTTCGCCTGCGGAACTACATGCGCACGATCCCGGCGAGATCCTCGGGCCGCGCGCATGGACGGGTGCAGCGAGTTCCGCGTCTACTCGCAGATCATGATGCCCTTGACGCTCCCGGCCATGGCCGCGCTTGCCACGTTGGAGTTCACCTGGATCTTCAATGACTTCCTCTGGGCCTTGATTCTCGTCCAGAATGACAAGCTCATGCCGGTGACGACTGGCCTGAACATGCTGAAAGGCCAGTACGTAATGGATTGGTCGGTGATCACTGCCGGCTCGTTGATCGCTACCGTGCCAACCATCCTGGTTTTCCTGTTCCTCCAACGCTACTTCATCGCCGGCCTCACGCTGGGCGCCACGAAGGGCTAATTCGAGATCGTGTAGGGTAATGCCTATGAAGATGGAAAACGGACGTTACGTCATTTTTGACAACACGCTGAGCAAGTCGGACTCCCGCAAGGTTGACGCCTGGCAGGACATGTTCGTCAAGAAGTTCGACTACAACAAGGACGAGAAGTATCAGCTGACCGTCAAGGACAACCCCTATCTGGGTTCCGAGTTCGGGTTGAAGGACATCCTCCGCGGGAATGACGGCGAGCCGATCCGGCGCGAGAACGGCGTGATCGTCAGCACGATCCGGATGGGCTTCGGCCACTACCGGATCGCGATGGCGGGCGCGTCCGCAGCCTGTGCGATGGGCTTCACGCCGTACTGGCTCGACCTGCTCGCGATCCCGGGGATCACCACCGACGTGATCAACTGGTGTAATACCTGGTACAGCCGATGGTCACGCATCTCGCAGCGCAGCGAGTTCTTCAACAAGCACGTTTGGGAGTCGGTGACGACGGGCGAACCTTCCCTGCCGGGCCTGAACTGGTTCCTCAACCAGTGGACCGTGGGCTGGCCGTGGCGCTTCCTGAAGACGAACGTCAAAGACTACAAAATGAGCGAGCTATTCGGGAACCTCTACGCCGCGCTCCCGCAGGACATGCCCGTGCTGACCTCGCACATGTGGAACTGCATGGGCGCGGTGGCGGGCGGCATGACCAACGTGGTCGACATGATGTTCGACAACTGGCCCATGGCGTTCCAGCTCACCGAGGGCGCGAAGCACGGCGTCCAGTCGCCGTCCGGCTACTACGGCTTCCGGGCCATGCGTGGCTTCGACCCGGGCGGGACGATCCTCAAGGGCACGCCGCCGGACGCGATCTACTATACGGGCCACCACATCGATCACGAGCTGGTGGAGAACATCGAAGTCGACTGCGAGGCCCGGCTTGCGCGCATGCGCAACGGCGAGCCGCGGCGCTTCCTGGTCACGATGGGCGGCGCGGGCGCGCAGCGCGAGCTGTTCAAGGCCATCATCGAGCACTGCGTGCCCCTCGTGCAGGCGGGCAAGATCGCGCTGTTCGTGAACCTGGGCGACCACAAGGACAACTGGGCCTGGCTGCAGGGCGAGCTGGCGGGGCACAAGGATCTGATCCAGACGCACTTCACCTGGGAAGATACCCGGGCGCTCACCGACAGCATCCGCCACGGCCCGGCCGAGGGCTTGCACGTCTTCCTGCACGACAACACGTTCCATGCCGTGTATGCGACCAACTACCTGATGCGGGTGATCGACGTGATGATCACGAAGCCGAGCGAGCTGGCCTTCTACCCCGTGCCCAAGATCTTCAACGCCCGCGTCGGCGGGCACGAGATGTGGGGCGCGATCCGTGGGGCCGAGCTGGGCGACGGCACGGTCGAAACCCGCACCGTCCCACAGACCCTGCAGGCGATCGATCTGCTGACTGACGGGACCGATCTGCTCGAAATGTACTGCGCGTGCATCGTGAAGAACAAGAGCATCGGCATCTACGACGGCGCCTACAAGTGCGTCGAGTTGGCGACGGGCAGGAAGTTCGTCCGTAAGTAGTTGCGGCGCGCAGCACCCGTTGCCTTCATCGCCTGCCCAGCTCCGTGCCCTGCCGTTCGCAGGGTTTCGCGTTTGCCTCGTTTTCGCTGTTTCCCGCTTTCGCTTTCCCCGCAACATGGCCACATGAATATCGGCATCTTCTCCGACTGCTATCTGCCCACTCGCAACGGCGTTTCGACGGTGATTGCTGAAGAACGCGCCGGCCTCGTGCGGCGTGGGCACCGCGTCAGCCTCTTCACCGTTGCGATGCCAGGCAGTGAGCTTGAGGACACGCTTGGCCCGGCGTACCGGTTCCCATCGGTCCCTTTCAACCGCCAAATCCAGCTGCGCATCGGCATGCCGTCGCAGGGCAGTATCGACCGGCTAGTCGTGCGAGACCACATCGACATCATCCATACGCACACCGAATTCACGCTCGGCCGGGCGGGGCAGCTTGCTGCCGCGGCGGCCGGGCTGCCGGTCGTCCACACGCTGCACACGCTTTATCCTGCGTATCGCCACTACCTTCCCCTCGGCCATTTCGTGCCGCCGCACGTCGTCGATGCGTTGGTCGGACGCTTCCTACAGCGGTGCAACGGCGTGGTGTGCCCTTCCGAGAAGGGACGGGCCTACGCGCTGGCCTGTGCGCCGCAAGCGCGCGTCACCGTCATCCCGAACGGCCTCGCGCCAGGGCGCTTCTGGCCAAGCGAGGCCAGCGGCGCGGCCCGCGGTCAGAGGCCGCGCCGCGCTCGGGATTGAGGAAGGCGCGCGCGTCGCGCTCTACGCGGGCCGGCTGGCGCCGGAGAAACGGGTGCTTGACCTGCTCCACGCGCTGCGCCCGCTGCTGGCGTCCGATCCGCAGTGCCGGGCGGTCTTCCTCGGCGCGGGGCCACAGCGCAGCGGGCTTGCTGCGACTGCCGGAAGGTTGGGCGTGCGCGACCAGGTAATCCTTGCGGGACCCGTTCCATGGGAGGCCATGCCCGAGTCTTACGCCGCGGCCGACGTCTTTGTCACCGCATCGCTTTCCGAGGTCCATCCGATGACGGTGATCGAGGCGATCGCCTCCGGGCTGCCCGTGATCGCGCGCCGGGACCCGAGCACCTGCGACCTGGTACTTGACGGGGTGAACGGCTACCTTGTAGACTCGGACGCTGACATCACCACTCGGCTTGCAACCCTCTTGGACGACGACGGAACGCGGCGTGCGTTTGGCCGCCGCGCGGCCGCACTGGCCGAATGCCACACGATCGAAACGCACGTCGACCGCCTGGAGGCGCTGTACCGGCACGCGATTGAGACCCACCGGGGAAAGGTCGTTCAATGAAGCTAGGCGTCTGTTATTATCCCGAACACTGGCCCCAGGAGCGCTGGGCGCTGGATGCCCGCCAGATGCGCGAGGCAGGCATCGGCATCGTCCGCATTGGCGAATTTGCCTGGGCGCAGCTGGAGCCCGAGGAAGGCCGCTACGACTGGGAGTGGTTCGATCTCGCGATCGAAACGCTGGCCCGGGAGGGACTCGAGATCGTCCTGGGCACGCCCACCCCCGCGCCGCCCGCATGGCTGGTCCAGGCGTATCCGGACGTTCTCCCGGTCGACAGCCAGGGGCGCACGCTGGCGGTTCGGTTCCCGCCGGCACGTCTGCCCCAACAGCCCATCGTATCACCGCCTGACCGAACGAATCGTCACCGCGCTGGCCCAGCGATACGGCCGCCATCCCGCGGTCACCGGCTGGCAGATCGACAACGAGTTCGGCTGCCACAACACGGCCCGCTGCTACTGCGAGCGCTGCGCGGCCGCCTTCCGCAAGTGGCTCCAGGCGCGCTACGGGGATCTCGAGACGTTCAACGAGGCATGGGGCAACGCGTTCTGGTCGCAGTGGTACGGTGATTGGGAGCAGATCGGGCCGCCCATGCTTACCCCTGCGCGAGCTGAACCCGAGCCACCAACTCGACTACTACCGCTTTTGCTCCGATTCCTGGGTCGCTTACGAGGCGCTGCAGGCCCGCCTGCTGCGCGAGTGCGGCGACCCGGCGAAGTTCGTATCGCACAATTACATGGGGACCTCCCCGGACCTGGACTATCACAAGCTGGCCGGGCCGCTCGACCTGGTGACATGGGATTCGTACCCGACCGGGTATGCGGAGCAGGAAGCGCCGAAGCTGTACATGCCCGAGGAGCCGCGCGGGGACTACGCGCACGACGTCGGCGATCCCTACGTGACTGGCTTCTGCCATGCGATCACCCGCGGGATCAAGCAGGCGCCGTTCTGGGTGATGGAGCAGCAGCCCGGCGCGATCAACTGGGCAAGCTACAACCCCGGGGTGGCACCGGGCGCGGTCCGGCTGTGGACCTGGCACGCGCTGGCCGCGGGCGCGGAGCGGTCGTCTACTTCCGCTGGCGCGCCTGCCTCTTGGCTTCGAGCAGATGCACGCCGGGCTGCTCAAGCACGACGCCAGCCCCGACCAGGGATACGCTGAGGTCGCGGGCATGCTGGGCGAGCGGAGCCTGATGGAGGAGATCGGCCGCCGCGCCTGCGCGCCCCAGGTGGCGATCCTGTCAGACTACGAAGACCTGTGGGCGCTGCAAATCCAGCCACACGGCAGGGCTTTTCGTATCAGCGGGCACAGTTCGTGCTGTATCGGGCGTGCCAGCGGCTGGGCATCGCGTGCGACGTCGTGTCGCCCGCGGCTGACCTCGCGCGCTACAAGCTCGTGCTTGCGCCCGCGCTGCATCTCGCAACGGAAGAACTGGCAGGACGCCTGCGGATACGTGCACGGCGGGGGCCATCTCGTGCTCGGCGTCCGCTCCGGCTTCAAGACCGAGAGCGACGTCGTGACCGATCTGCCGCTGCCCGGCCTGTTCCGGGACCTGGTCGCGGCCGACGTGCGCACTGGCACTCGCTCGCCGCCGGGTCGACGGGTACGACGTTCGATGGACGGCAAGCGATTTGCTGCGGGGTGTGGGCGGAGGCGCTCGCCCCCTGGCCCGGCACGGAGACCCTCGCCGCCTGGTCCGCAGGCCCGTTTGCCGGCATGGCGGCGCTGACTCGACTGCCGTGGGGCAAGGCACGCGGCATCTTACTGGGGCTGGCATCCGACCTGGAGCAGGCCATCAGGTGATTGCGAAGCTGGCGGACCGCGCCGGCGGTGGCGCGCATGCCGCGAGCCGCTGCCCGACGGCGTGCTCCGCGTCGCCGCGGGCGAGCACGTGCTGTGGTTCAACTTCGCGGATCACGCGCAGACTGTGGAAGCCGGCGGGGAGACCGTGATCGTCCCGCCCAGGGACCTCGCCATCCGGTAGACATAGAGAGACCGGACAGGTGTCCGAAACCTGTCCGGTCTGCGCGCCGACGTAGGTCACGCCGTCAGGTCAGCAAGCGTCGCGTGCAGGAGCGCGACGAGCGGCTCGACGGCGACCAGCACGCCGACCCCCACCTTCCCGGCGCTGATCTCGATCCGGTCGAAGAGGATGGCCGTTTCGTCGATGAAGACCGGCCAAGCCTTGTCCATCAGCGCAAGGGGTGAGATGCCGCCCTTTTCGAGACCAGTCAGCCGCTCGGCCTCCCTGTGGGGCGCCATCTGCACCTTCTTTTCGCCGCTCGCCTGCGCGAGCTTCTTGAGATCGAGCTGGCTGTCTCCGGGCACGAGCGCCAGGAGCGGGCGGCTCCCGGGCCGCTCCGAGAGCACCACGAGCGTCTTGAAGGTCTGCTCTGGCGGCAAGACCCACCGCCGCCGCCACCTCTGCGGCCGACAGGTGGTCCACGACCTCATAGTACAGCGGGGCGTAGGCGATGCCGTGTCCTTCCAACACCCGCATCGCCAGGGTCTTCACCGGGCGCACTCGATCGCTTCCCATCCCACTTTAAGCGAAACGACGCCGCCCCAGCCAAGGGACGGCGTCGTCGGCCATTTGCAGCTTAGCGCCGGCGAATCAGCAGGCTCATGATCCACCGCGGCAGGACGGGTTCGACGTTCTCGAAGCTGAAGGGCGTGCCGACAGTCGAGAGCCCAACCCAAACATAGGGCTGGTTGCCCCGGGTGAAGTAGGCCGCGTCCTCCTTGTTATCGGCGTTGAAGTAACCTGTCGCGCACGTGTCTGACGAGAAGCAGAAGTCATTGCTCCACTTCTCGGAGGTGAAGCCGCCCGCGCCCAGCGACCGGCGCGAGACGCCAACGTAGACATCACCCCACGTGTTGCTCCCGTAGCTGTTTCTGAGGAACGTCACCACATCGTCGGCGCCGTCGCCGTTGAAGTCGCCGACGTCGCAGATTTCGTTGCCAAAGCAGAAGTCGCCGTTCCAGAGCTCGGCGGGATCCTGCCTGTCCCCGAAGCCTGTCCCTGTGGAGATTTCAACCCACACGTTGCCGGAGGTGCCGCGGGTGAAAGCGACGATGTCGTCGCGGCCATCGCCGTTGACGTCGGCCGACTCGCACCACTCGCTGCCGATGCAGAAGAAGTTATGCCAGATGCCGGTGTTGACGAAGTTGTTGCCGTTGGAGAGGGCTACTTCCACGTCGCCGGCCCGGTCATTGTCGCCGTAGGTGGAGCGGGTGAACAGGGCGATGTCGACTCGGCCGTCGCCGTTGTAGTCGCCGACGTCGCACCACTCGTTACCGATGCAGAAGTAGTTGTTCCAGGTTTCCGTCCCCCCGAAGCTGCCGCCCTGGGCACGCTGGACGAAGACCGCACCGTTGTACTGGTCGCTGAAGACGATGATGTCGTCGTCCCCGTCCCGGTCCACGTCGCCCGTCCGGCAGAGATCGTAGTACCCGGCGCAGATGGGCTGTGTATCCCACCGCTGCGAGACGCCGAAGCCCGCGCCGTTGGAGAGGGCGACATAAACGGCGCCGTTCAAGCCGGAGACCGTGTTGCGCGTGAAGTAGATGACGTCGTCCAGGTTATCGCCGTTGAAGTCGCCGGTCGCGCAGGTCGTCGAGCCGGGCGTGACGTTGGCGCCGGTGGTCGGGCAGAAGCTTGACTGCCACGGCACGGTGGAAGGTTCGGGCTTGACAAAGCCGCTGGCCGAACCGACCGCCCGGGCCACGAACGTCTCACCCGTCGCCTTGACCCAGCGGATCACGTCGTCGCGGCCGTCGCCGTTGAAGTCGCCGACGCCGCAATCGTCGCCGGGGAAGCAGAACAGGTCGTTCCAGAGCCTGGAACCGCTGAAGCCGGAGCCTGTCGACAGGTTAACGTAGACGTCGCCGTAGCTCTGCCCATCGTAGCCGGCGCGGAGGAAGGTGAGGGCGTCCTGCTTCCCATCCCCATTGAAGTCGCCGGTGGCGCACTGCTCGTCCCCGACGCAGAAGTACGAAGCCCAATCCTGATTGCCGACGAAATCGTTGTAGTTCGACGGCGCAACGGTGACCCGGCCCCTGCTCGAACCCGACTTCACAAAGAGGACCGCGTCCGCCATGCCGTCGCCGGTCAGATCGGATACATGGCACTCTTCATTGCTTCCGACGCAGAAGTAATCGTGCCACTTCTCGGAGGCGCCGAAGCCGAAGCGGTTCGAACGCGCGACGTACACATTGCCGCTGTCACCCTTGAGGAAGGTGATGATGTCGTCGCCGTTCACCGCGTCGACGTCGGCGACCGCGCACGCTTCGTTGTTAATGCAGAAGTAGTTGTTCCAGATCGCGGGCGGGGCGAAGGTGTTGCCCTGCGAAAGGACCACGACGACCTGCCCTTGCGCGTACGGGCGCGTTCGCGTAGCGGTTGAACGCGACGATATCGTCCTTACCGTCCGCGTTCACGTCGCCCACCTGGCAGTCCTGGCTGCCGTAGCACATCGCGGTGGCCCACGTGGCCGGCGTCGAGAACGATTGGCCGCTGGACAGGGCCACCTTAATGTCCCCGCGCGTTGGCTCGGATTGCGTGTCGCGGACCGCCACTGCCACGTCGTCGATCTTGTCGCCGTTGAAGTCGCCGGTGAGGCACTGCTCGCCGCCAACGCACAGCCCCGCCGCCCAGCTGGTCACGCCTTCAGGCGTGACGGCGAACGACTCGGCCGGCGCGCCAGACGGCTCCGGACGTCGAATCTCCTCGGCATAGGGGTAAGGTGAGTCGGTGGGAACGCCGACGTTTTCTTCCGCCTCTTGATACCGCTTCTGCTCTTCCGGCGTCAGCGGGCCGTACTGCTGCGGAGTAGGAGTCTGCGCGATGGCAGCGCCACCGCCGGCAAGGAACAGCGATATGACCGTCGCTGCGATGAGCAGCACGCCGAAACTGCGGGACAATGGTGTGCTGCGCGGTCCTGTGCGGAGTTCACGAGGATACCGAGATTGAGACACGCTCCGATCTCCTTTCATGGGATGGATTGAGGCTAAGCCTTGAAATGTTACCCCAGACGGATGGGTTGTGCAAGCTTCCGCGGATGTGTTGCGCGGCGCAGTGTGTGCTGCTTCACCGACAACAACGCGGCCGCACCTTATCGTTCAAACGTATGACGCCGCCGGAGGCTACCGGTTCCATCGCCGGCAGGCGAATCTGATATGGAGATGTTAATGAAGCCTATTCGCGTTCTCGGTTTCCGGCCGGCGTTGGCCGCCCTGATGGCTATCTTGCTGGTATCCGCCGCGTGCGCCGGGGGCCAGGGCTCCGCCGAGACACCCGGTGCGCAGCCCGCGGCCTCGCCGGCGGCCGCGACCGCGCCCGCGCCGACAGCCGGACAGGCCCGCGAGACCGTGGCCGCCGCGCCGGTCGAAGAAGCAACGGCTGCGAGCACGGCCACGGCCCTACCGTCTGCTACCGCGCCGGCGGCGACTGCACCCGCGCCTGGCGCGACAGCGGGCGCCCCTGCGGCGCCGGCCGCCACGAACCCGGCGACCACGGCGGCAACTGCCACTCCGGCGCCCGCGACGCCTCCGGCTTCACCCGCGGCCGCCCAGGCCGCGCCGGACCTTACGGCGCTCAAGTTGGCCCTCGCGCCCGTCGCGCAGGGCCTGTCCAACCCACTCTTCGTCACCCATGCCGGCGACGGCAGTGGCCGTCTCTTCGTGGTCGAGAAGACGGGTGCGATACGCATCATCGCCGGTGGCAGCCTCGTCGAAAAACCCTTCCTCGACATCGCCGACCAATTGACGAGTTCCGGGTCGGAACAAGGGCTGCTGGGGTTGGCATTCCCGCCCGACTACGCGTCCCGCAAGTTCTTCTTCGTCAACTACACCAATCGTAACGGCGACACGGTCATCGCGCGCTACAACGTCACCGGCGATCCCAACGTCGCGGATCCCGGCAGCGAATCCGTGGTGCTGACCTTCGACCAGCCGGCCCGCAACCACAACGGCGGCGACCTGGTCTTCGGCCCCGACGGTTACCTCTGGATCGGCACCGGCGACGGCGGCGGAGCCGGGGACCAGTTCGGTAACGGCCAGAATCCCGACACGGTCCTCGGCAAGATGCTGCGGATCGATGTTACGAGCGACCCGGCGAAGCCCTATGTCGTTCCACCGGACAATCCGGGCCCGGCCGGGGGCTGGAAGGTTAAGCCCGAGATTTGGGCCATCGGCCTGCGGAATCCGTGGCGCTACAGCTTCGATCGGGCCACCGGCGACCTGTGGATTGCCGACGTGGGGCAGAACCTGGTCGAAGAGGTCAACGTGGTGCGCGCCGGATCGAAGGGCGGGCTCAACTTCGGCTGGCCGATCATGGAGGGACCCAACTGCTTCAAGGATGCGGGCTGCAAGAAGGACGGCCTTGTCATGCCGGTCGCCAGCTACGAGCACGGTGCGGACGGCTGTTCCATCACCGGGGGCTACGTGTACCGCGGGAAGCAGTATCCCGCGCTGGCCGGCGTTTACCTCTACGGCGACTACTGCTCGGGCCGGATATGGGGGCTCGATGCCGCCAATCCTGGCCAGCCCAGGCTGCTGTTTGAAGTCGGCGCCGGTTTGAGCTCGTTCGGCGAAGATGAAGCCGGCGAGATGTACGTCACGGACCTGAGCAAGGGTACGGTTCGGCAAGTGACGTTGCAGTAGGCGCCAAGAAACCCGGTTTCTGTCAGAAACCTGGTTTCTCGTGCTACAATAGAGTCATGCCAATGTCATCGCATCCTACCGAGCGCTTCTCGCAAAAAGTCGACAACTACCTCAAGTACCGCCCGCACTACCCGCGGGCGGTTCTGGAGCTGCTCCAGCGCGAGATCGGGCTTCAACCCGATTGGGTGATCGCCGATATCGGGTCGGGCACGGGCTTTTCGGCCGAGTTGTTCCTGGCGAACGGCAACCGGGTCTATGGGGTCGAGCCGAACGGGCCGATGCGGACGGCCGGCGAGGCCTATTTGGCGTCCTATCCCAACTTCGTCAGCATTGCGGCGACGGCCGAGGCCACCGCCCTGCCGGACGCGAGCGTCGACCTGGTGCTTGCGGGACAGGCCTTCCACTGGTTCGACCAGCCCGCTGCACGCCGCGAGTTCGAGCGCATCACCCGCGGCGAACGCTGGCTCGTGCTGATGTGGAACAGCCGCGACGAAACCGACGCGTTCCAGCAGGATTACGAGCAGATGCTGCTGCAGTTCGGGACGGATTACACGCAGATCCGGCACACGAATCTCGAGGATCAGCAGATGGAGGCGTTCTTTGGGCCGGGAGGCTGTGCGAAGGCGAGCTTTCACTACAACCAACTGGTCGACCTCGAGGGCCTGACGGGTCGGGCACTTTCGTCGTCGTATCTGCCCTCGCCGGGTGATCCAACGTATCAACCCATGATCGCGGCGCTCGCCGAGTTGTTCCTGAAGCACCAGGTGGAGGGCCGGCTGTCGTTCGACTACCACACCGACGTCTACTACGGGCGGCTGACATGATCGATCGCACCCTCACCGCCGTTCGCTACATCCAGCCGTTCCGCCAGGGCGGCTCCGTCCCGGCGTTGGTCGAGGCGGACGATGGCGAGCTGTACGTGTTGAAGTTCCACGGCGCGGCCCAGGGCCGCCGCGCGCTGGTCGCCGAGCTGATTGCGGGCGAGATCGGCCGCCGCCTGGGGCTGCGCGTGCCAGAGCTCGCCTTCATCGAGGTCGCGCCGAAGTTCGGCACGGGCGAGGCGCACCAGGAAATCCGCGAGATGCTCAACGCGAGCGCGGGCCTCAACCTCGGCCTGCGCTTCCTGCCCGATGCGCTCGAGTTCAACCCGCTGCTCAAGCCGCCGCCGACCGCAGACGAAGCCGCGAGCATCGTCTGGTTCGACGCCTTCGTCACCAATGTGGACCGCACGCTGCGCAACGTCAACATCCTGCTCTACCAGCGGGAATTGTGGCTCATCGACCACGGCGCGTCGCTCTTCTTCCATCACAGCCCGAACTGGTTCGCCCAGCCCGAGCGGGCGCTGACGCCGTTTGCCCTGGTCAAGGACCACGCGCTGTTGCGGTTTGCCGGCTCGCTCGTCGAAGCCGACGCGGCGCTCAAGCCGCAGCTCTCCGACGAGTTGATCGCCGGGGTGGTCGACCTGCTGCCGGACAGTTGGCTGCTCGACGGCGCGGATCCCCTGAGCTTCGGGCCGGTTACCGCCGCTGGCTGACGGACCGCCTTGCGGCGTCCGACGTCTTCGTGAACGAGGCTGAACGTGCCCGCACGCGCGCCCTATGAGTACACCGTGATCCGGGTGGCGCCCTGCGTCGAGCGCGAGGAGTTCCTCAACGTGGGCGTGATCCTGTTCTGTAAGCACCACCGTTTTCTTGGGGCTCGGATCAGCCTCGACGAGGCACGCTTGCTCGCGCTCGATCCGTGCGCGGCTGTGGGCGAAATCCGGCAGCAGCTCGACCTGGTGCCCCTCATCGTGGCCGGCGGTTGGGACGCGGGCGACCTTGGCGGCCTGCCTCCGGCCGAGCGCTTCCGGTGGCTGGCCTCGCCCCGCAACACGGTGGTCCAGCCCTCTGCCGTGCACCCTGGCCTGTGTGATGATCCCCAAGCCGCCCTTGACGAAATCTTCGCCCGCCTGGTCCCGGCCAGGTCCTGCTCCTAAGCTGCGCTGCCGGGAAGGTCACCTCATCGTTTCTACCGAGACACAGCCGATGAAATCCCTTTTCAACCTGGACCCAGCCGTCCACTTCCTCAATCACGGCTCTTTCGGGGCCTGCCCGAAGCCCGTCTTCGAGTCTTACCAGCGCTGGCAGGCCGCGCTCGAACGCCAGCCAGTTGAGTTCCTCGGCCGGCGGGTGAATGGCCTGCTGGCAGAAAGCCGGGCTGCCCTCGCCGCGCTTCCTCAACGTCGCGGCGGACGACGTCGTCTATTTCCCGAACCCCACGACCGCCGTGAACATGGTCGCGCGCAGCCTCATCGCCCGCACGGCGGCGGGGCAGGGGCCGTTTCTCAGGCCGGGCGACGAAGTCCTGACAACAGATCACGAGTATGGCGCGCTCGACCGGACCTGGGAGTACGTCTGCCGGGCAGGCGGGCGCAGCGTACGTCCACCGGCCGATTCCGCTGCCGCTCCCGTCACCGGCCGACTTCGTCGGAGCGGTTTTGGGCCGGCGTGACGCCGCGCACCCGCATCATTTTCCTCTCGCACATCACGAGCCCGACGGCGCTGATCTTTCCCGTCGAGGAAATCTGCCGCCGCGCCCGTGCGGCCGGCATCCTCGCGATCGTCGACGGCGCGCACGCGCCCGGCCAGATCCCGTTGGACCTGGCGCAGGCCGGCGCGGACATCTACGTGGGCGCGTGCCACAAGTGGCTGTGCGCGCCGAAGGGCAGCGCGTTCCTGTACGCCCGGCCCGAGGTGCAGCCGCTCCTGGAGCCGCTGGTGGTCAGCTGGGGGTGGGAATCGGAGTATCCGGGGCCTTCGCCGTTCGTGGATTGGCACGAGTGGCAGGGGACGCGCGACGTCTCGGCTTTCCTCACCGTGCCCGACGCCATCCGCTTCCAGGCCGAGCACGACTGGCCCTCCGTGCGGCGTGCCTGTCACGCGCTGGCATCCGAGACCCGCAACCGGATCGTCGATCTGACCGGGCTCCCGCCCGTCTGCGAGGACGGGGCGTTCGGCCAGATGTTTGCCGCCGAGCTGCCCGCGTGCGACCTCGACGCGCTCAAGGCGCGGCTGTACGACGAGCTACCGGGTCGAGGCGCCGATGATCCGTTGGGGCGGCCGGTGCTTCATCCGGGTCTCGTTCCAGGCTTACAACGACCGGGCGGACGCCGACGCGCTGATCGACGCGCTGCGGATTCTTCTGCCGGAGGTGTCTGCTTGCCCGTGCGAGGACGAGCTGATCGCGCGTAAGGGCGAGGTGCAGGCGCGGATTCGCAGCCTGCGGCCGCGAGTGGACGCGGCCGCGGAGCGCGCCGCAGCGGCGAGGGGGATACGAAGACGCTTTGAGTCGGCCCGCCTGGCGTCGCTGCAGGCGGAGCTCGAGTCGCTGGTGGCCGAGGAGGCCCGGCTGCGGGTCGAGATCGACCGGGCGCCCCGCTAGGCCGTCACCGGCTCTTGGTCCCCTCGATCGTCAGCCAGAACGGCCCCTGCGCAACCCGCCAGCCGGTCAGGCGCGACGCCTGCGCGAGTTGGGCGGCCTCTGCCGGCGTGTAGGCGGCGTTGCGGCTGCCCAGCGGCTCGCCGATGTAGCGCAGGGCCTTGGGCACGACATAACGCGCAGCGAACCAGATCAGGAGATAGAACGGCGGGATCATGTCGCGCCTGAGGTCGAAGACGACGAACGCGCCGCCCGGACGCAGGATGCGCGCGATCTCGTCCAGCACCGGCAGGGGATCCGACCAGTGATGGAGCGAGAGGGTGCTGATGACGAGGTCGGCTTTCGCGTCGCCCAAGGGGACCTCCTGCACGTCGCCGTTGCGGAAGTCGACCCGGTCGGCCAGCCCCGCGTCCAGCGCCCGGCGATGCGCCTCGGTCAGCAGCTCGGTAGAGAGGTCGAAGCCCGTGACGCGCATCCCCGGCGCAGCCTGGGCCAGCTCCACGGCCAGCTGTCCCGCCCCGCAGCCGAGGTCGATCGCCTGGCCGATCGTATGGGCGCCGCCGGCGAGCGCGAGCGCCCGGCGGATGGCGATGCCGTGCAGCAGCCGCATTTGCGGCAGCGATGCGATGCGGGCGAACGCGGCCGACGCTTCAGGCGAGTCGATCCCCTCCAGGCTCGGGGTCCGCTCGAGGGCCCGCTCCTGGTAAATGCGTGCGCCGGCCGCGACCAGCGCGCCGATCGCCGCGCCGCCGGCTGCCCCGAGCAGCACAATTGCACGTCTGGACATTGGTTGACCTCCTGCTTCGTGTAGGCAGAAGCGCGTGCCGGGATCACCGGCGCGTCACGGATGGATGGGCGCCTTGACCGTGATCTCCCCGGCCTTCTCGAACACCAGCGTGAGCTCGATTTCCTTGCCGTTTTCAAGCGGGGAACCCAGGTCGATGAACATCATGTGCTTTCCGCCAGGCTTCAATTCCAGGCGCCCCTTCGCCGGCACCTCGAAGCCTCCCGCCACGGGCCGCATCTTCATCACGCCGTTGTCGTCGTAAGTCTCGTGCAACTCGACCGTCTGCGCGACGCTGGTGCGCGCGCCGATCAGCCGGTCGGGCGTATCGCTGCCGTTCAGCACGGTCACGAACGCGCCGCCGATGCCGCCGGCCGGCGCGGGCCGCGCGAAACGCGTCCTGGACCGTCAGCCCGGGCGGCCGCTGCCGCGGGTGCGCTTCGCCGAAGGGATGGCGGCGCAGCCGGCCAGCGCCAGCCAGGACGATCAGGATGGCCACTGCGGCCCAGCTCGCAGCATCGTGGAACGTGCTCATAGTTCGCTCCTGGAGTAAAGTCTCATGCGTCTGCTCTCGGCAGTCCCATTCAGTCTACTTGATCAGGTGCTCCACGTCTTTCTGGATGTCGGCCACGTCAGTTCCGTAGGGATACGAAGCGGCCAGCCGGCCCGCCGGGTCGACCAGGTAGAGCCGGGCCGTATGGTCGACCGAGTAGCCGGCCGCCGGGTTGTTCGGGTCCTTGAACACCTTCTCGGCGTAGACCCCGTACCCTTTCTTGACCGTCTCCAGTTCGCCCTCGTTCACATGGATCCCGTAAAACGCCTGGTCAAACAGCGGGATGAACTCCTTCAGCCGCGCGACCGTGTCGCGCTCGGGGTCGACCGTGACGTAGACGAACGCCAGTCTTGTCCGCGTTCGCGCCGAGGTTCTGGCGCAGCACGCGCATCTCGGCGAGGGTGGTGGGGCAGACGTCGGGGCAGTTCGTATAGCCAAAGAAGAGGAGGACCGGTTTGCCCTTCAGCTGTGAAAGTTTGAAGCTGCTCCCGTCCCAGTTCACGCCGTCGATCTCGGGCGCGGCGTTCGCCGGCTCATAGAGCGTGCCCTTCCATTGGTACTCCGCGCAGCCGCCGAGCAGCAGGACACGGCGGCGACCGACCAGGATCGCTGGCAGTGTCCGTTGCCGCATGCGACAGTGCTCCATTCCGCGCTTCGAACCGTAACGCTTACCTACTTCAACGCCGCGGTACGCCCGGTTCCAGTAGACCAGCGGGCGGTTCCTCCGGCGTGGGGCACCGAGGCAGCCTGGACTTCGCCGACGTAGATGGTGTGGGTCCGGCTCGCTTGTGGCGAGAAGACGGTGCAGTCCAGCCACGCGAGGCGTCTTCCAACACCGGCGCGCCCGTCACCGCAACGGTCCAGTGGCCCTCGGCAAAGCGGTCCTCATCTTGACATGTATGCAAAACGGTTCGAAAGCTCCTGCTGGTCCTCGCGCAGGATGTTGACCGCAAACGTTGCGCCCGTTCCGCTCCAGCAGGTCGTGGGCGTGGTGGCGGTGATCGATGCAGATCATGACGAGTGGGGGCTCGGGCGAGACAGAGGCAAAAGCGGAGACGGTGAGCCCGTGGATCTCCGCGCCCGACTTGATGGTGACGATGGTCACACCGGCCGGGAAATGGCGGAGCGCGTCGCGGAAGGCTTCAGGCGTGATGGACATGAGCGACTCTTTGGGCGAACGGAACGATAACTCGGATTGTTTATACCCGATAATGAAGCGAAGCACAAGCAATCCGGGCCACAAACGGACACAGGACAGGCCGGAACTTCGGCTCTCAGCCTCTCGGTGGTAAACTAAGTCTCTCTCATGCTCAAAGACCTCTTCACCGACCGCAAGTTCTACTCGGTCATGCTCAAGATCGCGCTGCCCATCGCCGCGCAGTCGCTTGCGTTCAACCTGTTGAACGCGGTCGACGTGCTGCTGATCGGACAGCTGGGCGAGACCTCCGTCGCCGCCGTCGCGCTGGCGAACCAGTGGACGTTCCTGATGAACCTGTTCCTCTTCGGGATCGGCAGCGGGACGGCGATCTTACACGGCGCAGTACTGGGGCCGGCAGGACGTGCCCAACCTGCGAAAGGCGTTTCGCGATCGGCCTGGCCGTGAGCCTGGCCGGCAGCTCCTGTTTGCCCTGGTCGGGTTCGTCGCGCCGGCCGCGTGCTGAGCATCTACTCGTCTGACCCGGCCGTCGTGGCCTCGGCGCGCCGTATCTGCGGATCGTCGTGCTGTCATTCGTGTTCACCGCGCTGACCACGATCTTCGGCATAACGCTCCGCACGACCCGCAACGTGAAGCTGCCCGTTGCGGTCAGCGTCGGCGCGCTCGACCCTCAAGACTGCGCTCGCTTACGTGCTGATCTTCGGCTATCTCGGGTTTCCCGAAATGGGGGTCCTGGGCGCGGCGGTCGCAACCGTTGATCGCCCGCGTGCTCGAATGCCTGGTGCTGCTTGCCCTGACCTACCGCTGGCGCCTGCCGCCCTGCGTTGCTTCCACGGGATGTCCGGGGCCTGCAGTGGCCGTTCGTCGGCGCATTCGCCGGGACCGTGGTTCCGGTCGTGCTGAATGAGTCGATTCTGGGCCATCGGCACGTCCGTTTATACGGCAATCTACGCTCACATAGGCACCCAGTCAGTTGCTGCGGTGAATATCGCGAGCACGATCGAGAGTGTCGCGCTCGTGCCGATGTTCGGTCTCGGCAATGCCTGCGCGATCATCCTTGGCAATGCCATCGGCGGGGGCGAGACGCCGCTGGCGCGGGACTACGCCCGTAAGTTCCTTGCGCTGGCGATCGCTCTCGGCTTGTCGCTCGGGTCTTTGATCTTCCTGGCTTCCCGGGTGATTACCGGCCTGTACAACATCTCGCCCGAGGCAGCCGCCGACGCGCAGGGCGTGATGGCCGTCATGGCCTGCGCGCTGTGGCTCAAGGCCGCCAACCTGATCATCATCGTGGGCATCCTGCGCAGCGGCGGCGACACCAAGTTCAGCCTGTTTGTCGACACCGTGCCCATGTGGACGCTTGGGCATTCCGCTTGCTCTGCTGGGCGCGTTCGTCCTCGAGCTGCCCGGTCTACTTTGTCGTGATGCTGGTCTTCGTCGGCGACGAGTTCACCAAGTTCGTCATCGGCATGTGGCGGGTCCGGTCGGGGCGGTGGCTGCGGAACCTGGTGCAGGCGACGTAGATCGGGCGCTGGCGAATCGAGTGTGGTTTGCGATTTTCCGCGATGGGCGGTCTGGAAGGCGAAAGGCGAAAACCGGGGAAGGGCCAAGGTTTTCGCCTTTCCCGTTCCAGGCGGCGGCGCGCTGCTTCGAGGTGGCGCAGAGACCTCTACCGCATCTCCTGCCCGCCGGTCACGTTGATCGCCTGGCCGGTCATGTAGCTCGACTGGTCCGACGCCAGGAAGACGAGGACGTTGCAGACGTCGTCATACGTGCAGCCGCGCTTCATCGGCACCTGGTCCACGTACTTCTGGCGCACCTGCTCCGGCGTCAGCCCCTGGTTGCGGGCGTACTGGTCGAACAGCGACTGCTGCCACAGCGTGCCGTCGAGCAGGTTGCCGGGGCAGATCGCGTTCACCCGGATCCCCTGCTCGGCAAGCTCGAGGGCGAGCGACTGGGTGAACCCGATACCGCCGAACTTCGACGCGGCATAGGCCGAGTTCTTGAAGCTGCCCTTCTTGCCCGACTTCGAGTTGATCTGGACGATGGCGCCGCGGCCCTGCTGCTTCATGATGCGCGCCGCCTCACGGGCCGCCAGGTAGTAGCCGAACAGGTTCACCATCATCACGGCCTTCCACTTGCCCGCGTCGGACTCCGCGACCTCTTCCGCGATGAGGATGCCCGCGTTGGACACCAGGATGTCGAGCCGGCCGAACTCGCTCATGCACGCAGCGAATCCCTCGGCCACCGACGCCTCGTCCGTGACGTCCATCCGCACCGCGATGGCTCGCCGGCCCGTCTCGGAGCAGACCTGGTCGGCCGTGGCCTGGGCCTGCTCGATCTTGATGTCGGCCACGACCACGTCGCAGCCCTCGCGCGCCAACCGCAGGCAGATCGCCTGCCCCAGCCCCTGCGCGCCGCCCGTGACGAGGGCGACGCGGTCCTGCAGAACGCCCATGCCCGCCTCCTACGCTTCGTCCTTCAGCATCACATGGAGCAGCTCGTCCTCGGCCTCGTTCGTCCACTCGCGGCCGTCCTTGAGCTTCGCGTAGACGGTCGGCAGGACGGGCTCGAGGTCGGTGATCGCGGTCAGCGGCAGCGGTTTGAGGTGCGGGTAGATGACCACCTTGCCGGGATAGACCGTGTCCATGACCGCCTTCATCCCGTCTTTCACCGCTTCCAGCGAGCCGATTGCGGCGACCGAGCGGTTCGGCGAGAGTACGCCGCTTTCAGCATAGTGGAGCATCAGGCGGAGATCGTCGATGCTCGAACCCGATTGGCCGATCACCCGCACGCCCCGCAGGTACGCGTCCGACATGTCCAGCTGGGCCATGGTGCCGCGGGGCACGCCGGCGAAGACGTTCATGACCCCGCCCGGCGCCAGCCAGCGCGCGGAGTCGGATATGAGCGCGGCCACGGGCGCGAGGACGATCACGTCGTCGAAGCCCCCGGCAAACTCCGCCATGCCCGCCTCGTACGCTTCCTTGTTCTGCGGGTTCAGGTAGACCATCCGGACCCCGTTCGCCTCCGCGTCAGGCCGGCAGGTGTCGGCCAGGTCCGCCAGCCGCGCGTCGCTGATGTCGGTGCTGACCACCACGCTCGGCCGCTCTGCCACCTGGAGCGCCCGCTGCACGTGCATGCGGCCCATCGGCCCGCCTGCGCCGACAAACCAGGCCCGGCCCCCCGGCTGCAGCGTCGACCGCACGGGCGTCTGCAGGTACGCCGCCGCGACATCCGTGCCCTTCGAACCGACGTAGACCCAGCGGTTGTAATGTACCCGGCCCACGTCGATGCTCGCCGGCCGGTCCATCGGCTCTTCACCCACCAGCGCGCACACGCCGAAATCGGCCAGGTGCTTGCTCACGGTCTCGACCAGGTCCGCCGTCGGGCTGAGCACGACGATGTCGTCGAAGTGGTTCGGCGTCACTTTCCCGTCGCACTTCGTGACCGGCGCGGAAATTCCGGCGGGGATGAGGGGATGCTCGGGATCGTCGATCGTGACGACGGGGACGTTTAGTTCGGCGGCCCGGCCCTTCAGCCAGGTGGAGAACGCCGGCGGCACGTTGGTCAGGCAGAGGACCGCGGGATGGGATTCCGCATCGAAGCCGCAGCCGATGGAGTAGAGCCGGTCTTCCACGCCGGGACCGCCGACGATCCACAGGATGCCGCCCGGCTTGATGCCGCCCCGGTACTTGAGCTCGTACGCGGCGGTCACGCACGCCCACGGTTCGGTCAGCGCGCTTTCGGCATAGCCGGTGTCGGGCTGGACCGGGATCAGGTAGTTGCCGTCGTCTCCCTTGAGGATCGTGTCGGTGATCAGTCCGTACTCCGACAAGCCCCCGCGCAGGGCGTAGCCGTAAGCCAGGTTCACGCCGTTCTTGTAAATCTCGGCTTGAATGATGAAGCGGTCCCCCGGCTTGTACTGGCCGCGGAGCGCCTCGCCCACCTTTACGACGGTCACCGTGACCTCGTGTCCCAGTACGACTGGCTTGACCGTCATGTCGTCGTAAATCCGCGGATGCTGCTGCCCGAGGCGGATGACCTTGATGTCGGAGAAGCACAGCCCGCACGCGTCGTGGCGGACGAGCAGCTGCTCGGGGCCGACGGGCGGCAGCGGCGAGTCGATAGGCCCGCCGTCCACCCCGAGATTCTCAAGCCCGGCGCCATAGAGCGGCCAGATGCGGTAGTGGTCCTTGTGTGGGGCGATGCCCCGTCGATACGTCTCAAGCTTGTCGGTCATGCTAGCTCCTCGTATTGAGCGACAAAATGCATTATAGGGTGCTTTCATTATACTGCGAAACGAAAGCAAACGCAAGTTGGAAGGGGACGATCACCACGAAGAACCAAAGAACCAAGGTTACACTAAGCTCTCAAAATCTTTGTGAACCTTTGTTTCTTTGGTCCTTGGTGGTTGCGTCTCACATCCCAAGGTAATGCGCCAGCTTCTTCGCCGTGAACCTGGGGCGGTAGTAGTGGCCCACGTTGAGGCCCTGCTCGTACTCGGCCCGGGTCAGGCCCAGAGCTTCGGGGGTCGTCGCGCCGCCGACCGCGTTCGAGCCAGCCGCGGATTTCGGCGGCAGGGGGAACGAGGCTCAGCGCCTCGCGCACCTGGTCCCACCGTGCGACGATCCGTTCTGCGAGCGCCTGGTGTTCGCTCTCGGTCATGTCGAAGAACGGTCTCATGCTCTCGATCACCTGGTCGGAGAGCGCACCGTACGCGGCCCGGATCTCGGCCATGGAGGCCGCTGGGTCGGGACGGAAGGCGGCCAGCCGCCGGCGCACGTCGTCGACGCTCAGCTCACGCAGTTGCTCGTCCAACGCCGCGCTCGCGAGCACGGCCAGGCCGACCTTCGCGCCGTGGAAGACGGAATGGCGGCCCTCCCGCAGTAGCTTCATCTCCCAGAAATGCGAAACGTGGTGCTCGTACCCCGACGCGGGCCGCGTCTCGCCGAAATCCAGCATGCAGAAGCCCGATTCGATCAGGCCGAGGAAGAGCGCCTCGACCCCCTCGCACCCGGCGGCCGCCAGCGCGTCGAGCCTGTCGACGCAGTTCCAGACCGCCTGGCGCGCGCGCCGCGCGATCTCGGCGTCGAACGGCTCGTCCCACAGCAGGTGCCCGATCTGCCAGTCCGTGACGGACGTCAGCTTGGCGATCAGGTCGCCGAACCCGGCCGCGGTCAGCCCGCGGGGCGCGGCGCACAGCGCGGGAAGATCGCCGAAGACGGCAATCGGCCCCTGGCAGATTGATCGTCATCTTGTACCCGTCGATGATCATCGGCGCGCCGATCGAGGTGTAGCCGTCGACCGAGGCCGCGGTGGGCAGCGAGATGAAGTCCGAGTTCGAGCGGTGGCTGACGAACCGGGTCACGTCGGTGACGGTCCCCGATCCGACCGCGACGAACGTTCGCGGGGCCTTGTCCAACCCCAGCAGGACCTGGTACACCGCGTGCTCGTCGGCGCCGATGTCGTCTCCCGTCACGATGACGGTGCGGACGTCGAACCCGGCGCCCAGCAAGGCGCCCTCTGCCGCCCGGCCGAGCGCGGCGTAGGTGTTGGGATCGGCAACCAGGGCGAAGGAGCGCAGGTTTCGCTCATCCCTTGCGCTGACCCACTTCCTGCGACAGAAAGCGACCAGCCGGTCGAGGGCTTGGTCGCCGGCATAGACGGGCAGGTGTTCGGTGACAGGCGCGTCTTCTTGCATCGCGAAGGCCTCCAGGACGGATAGCGCCAGTTTAGCACCCCTATGAAATCGTTGCCAATCCAAGGGCCGCGGCTCTTCTTGTTTGTGTCCTGACCTACACACCTGGGCGGCGCTTCTACTATAATGCCTGTGTCTTCTTCACGGCGCAGGTTACCGCGCGGCCACAACGTGGCGCTCGCCGCGCTGCGCCGCCCTCTGCTGTGAATGCGGGCCGAAAAGGAGTCAGCTCAATGGCGCCAACCCAGGAAAGGCTTCTGAGCATCTACCGCATGATGCTCCTCATTCGCCGCTTCGAAGAGCGGGCGACGCAGTACTTTCTCAACGGCCAGATCCGCGGCTCGTTTCATCCCGGTATCGGGCAGGAGGCCACGGCGGTCGGCGCGGTCTTTGCGCTCCGACTTGACGACTACCTCTTGTGCACCTACCGCGGCCACGCTCACTCGCTAGCAAAGGGGCTCGATCCGAAAGCGGCCATGGCCGAATTGCTGGGCAAGCGGACGGGGTGCAGCAAGGGCAAGGGCTCGTCGATGCACTTCACCGATCCCCGCGTCGGGCTGCTGGGCGAGAACGCGATCGTCGGCGCCGGCGTGCCCATCGCCGCAGGCGCCGCGCTGCGCGCCCAACTGGACCACACGGGCCAGGTTGCGATGACGGTCTTCGGGGACGGCGCGATCAACCAGGGCGCGCTGCTCGAGGCCTTCAACCTCGCGGCCGTCTGGAAGCTGCCGCTGGTCATCGTCTGTGAGAACAACCTCTACTCGGAGATGACCCCGATCCGGGACATGGTCGCCCACGACACGCTACTCGAGCGGGCCGGCGGCTTCGGCATCCCCGCGGTCGTGGCCGACGGCTACGACGTCCTCGCCATGCTCGACACCACGCAAGCTGCCGTGGATCGCGCCCGGGGCGGGGAGGGACCGCAGTTCATCGAAGCGATGACCTACCGGCTCGTCGGTCACATGATCGGCGATTCGGAGCCGTACCGCACGAAAGACGAGGTCGCCGAGTGGCGCGCGAAGGACCCGATCGTGACCTTCCCGCAGCGGCTGGTTTCCGAATTTGGGCTCTCGCAAGAGGCAGTCGACCAGGTCACCGGCTCCGTCGAGGCAGAGATGGCCGACATCTCCCGCTTTGCGGAAGAGAGCCCGTGGCCCGAGCCCCAAGAAGCCTTTGAAGACGTGTGGGCGTGAGGAGGCCTGGAACATGCGCGAACTGACTTACACCCAGGCGCTCCGTGAAGCGCTCACTGAAGAGATGACGAGGGACCCGAACATCGTCCTGCTCGGCGAGGATATCGGGGTCTACGGCGGCGTGTTCAAGGTCACCGAAGGGCTGCTGGCGAAGTTCGGTCCGGAACGGGTGCGCGAGACGCCTATCAGCGAGTCCGCGTTCGTGGGCGCGAGCGTCGGCCTGGCCATGACCGGCAAGCGTCCCGTCGCCGAGCTGATGTACATGGACTTCATGTGGGTGACTTCCGACCAAATCTTCAACCAGGCGGCCAAGATGCGTTACATGACCGGCGGCCAGGTGAAGATGCCGCTCGTGATCCGGACGCAGCAGGGCGGCGGCCGCGGGAACGGCGCGCAGCATTCGCAGAGTCTAGAAGCCATCTTCGCACACACGCCCGGGCTGCAGGTCGTGCTGCCGAGCAATCCGGCCGACGCCAAGGGCCTGTTGAAGACTGCACTGCGCCAGGACAACCCGGTGATCTTCATCGAGCACAAGCTGCTGTACAACACCAAGGGGCAAGTTCCGGACGGGGACTACACGGTCCCGTTCGGGGTCGCGGACGTGAAGACCGAGGGCACGGACGTGACGCTCGTCAGCTACTCGCGGACGCTCCTCCATTCGCTCGAAGCCGCGGCCGAAGCGGCGCGCGAGGGCATCTCGGTCGAGGTCATCGACCTGCGCACCATTGCGCCGCTGGACCTCGAGGCGATCCTCAAGTCGGTCAAGAAGACGGGGCGGCTGGTCGTCGCGCACGAAGCGCACCGCTCGGCCGGGTTCGGCGCGGAGATCGCGTCGCTGGTGCAGGAGCACGCCTTCGACTACCTGGATGCTCCGGTCGCTCGGGTCGGCGCGGCCCACGTCCCCATCCCGGCGTCGAAGCCGTTAGAAGACGTCGTGCTGCCCGGCAAACAGCAGATCCTGGAAGCCATTCGCTCGGTCGTCGCGTGAGGATGGAGGGTGAGCATGCCTGACGATCTGCTCGACCTGGACTACAAGGCGCACCTTCCGCCAAAGACCGACTACGGCATCGCGATCATCGGCTGCGGCGGCATCGTCAACTACGCGACGCTGCCCACCTACAGAAAGCACGGGCTCAACATCGCCGGCTGCTACGACGTGCGCCGGGAGGCTGCGGAGAAGACTGCGGCCGAGTTCGGGATTCCGAAGGTTTACGCCACGCTCGATGAGGCGCTCGAAGACCCGGCCGTGGCGATCACGGAGATCTCCGTGCCGCCCTGGGCGCAGATGGACATCGCGGGCAAGGCGATCGACGCGGGCAAACACCTGCTGTGCCAGAAGCCGCTGTCCGATACCCTGTCGCACGCGGCCGAGATCGTGCGCATGGCGCGGGAGAAGGGCGTGAAGCTCGCCGTCAACCAGCAGCTGCGCTGGGGACAAGGCGTGCGCGCTGCAAAGACGTTGATCCGCAAGGGTTGGATCGGGCGCCCGACGGATGCCTCGATCCAGGTGAGCGTGAACACGCCCTGGGACATGTGGCCCTGGCTCGCCGCGCAGCCTCGGCTGGAAATCCTGTATCACTCGATCCACTACCTCGACGCGATCCGCTCCCTCTTCGGCGATCCGGAGTACATCACTTCCCGCCACAGCCGGTCTCCGCTGCAGGGCGAGGTGAAGGGTGAGACCAAAACGATCACGATCCTCGACTACGCGGACGGCTTGCAGGCGTTGGTGGCCGACAATCACTACAACCAGACCGACGACTACTTCGCCGTCTTCCGGTTCATCGGGACCGAGGGCGTGATCAGCGGGACGCTGGGAACGAGCTACAACTACCCGCACGGCCGGCCCGACACGCTCGAGTGGAGCAGCAAGCGGCACTACCCGGACAAGCGGTTCGAGGCCAAGCTCGAAGGCAAGTGGATCCCCGACTCCTTCATCGGGCCGGTGGCCTCGCTGATGCAGGCGATCCAGGAAGACGCGGCGCCGGAGACCGACGGGTACGACAACCTGCAGACGCTGCGCGTCGTGGAAGCCTGTTACCTGTCCGCAGCGCAAAACCGCACCGTCCATATCGGCGAGTGCGAAGCGATTCCGTGCCGGGATTGATGGCCGCGGGAAAGACCTCCGAGGTTTCGCAAACCTCGGAGGTCTGGGCGCCATGTCGGAGGTCTGGGCGCGTGACGAGGCCGGTTTGTGCCTTTGGTCCTTTGTGGGTATGCTGTGGTCCCAGCACGAAGGAGGTTGTACCTTATGAACGCACCCCAACAAGAGCTCCCTCTCGAAGCCACCATATCGCACCTTGAACGCCAGTGGGCCGCTGCCTTCACGCGCAAGGATTATGCCGCGCTGCAGGACATGATGGCCGACGGCTATTCTCTGGTGATTGCGGTCGAGGGCCTGCCCCTACAGGTCGTCGGTCGCGATGCTTGGTTGGAGGCACTCCGACACTACGAAGATCCAGGAAGCCGCGGTCGATCACATTCACGTCAGGATCTATGACTGCGTGGCCGTGGCCCTCATGCTCTGGCGGCAGAAGGCCACCCTGGACGGTGCGGATCGCTCCGCCGTGTTCATGTTGACGGATATCTGGGTGGACATCGGTGGGGAGTGGAAGCTGGCGGAGCGGCATTCCTCCCGGCCCGAGCATCCGGGCGCGGCCCGGCCGCAAACCCAGACGCTGGGATGAGACAGATGCGGCCAGCACAGCGCGGGCCGAGGCAATTATGACGACCTCACTGGAACACACGCTTCTCGATTCGGCCGACGTCTTCCGCGCCGGCCGGATGGCCTTGCGGAATGAGACCTATCGCCTGCCCGATGGCCGGGTGGCCGGCCCCTACCGGGTGTTCGACTACCCGGACTGGGTCAACGCCCTTGCCTTGACTCGGGACGGCGAGGCCGTGCTCGTCCGGCAGTTCCGTCCGGGGCCGAAGAAGGTGACTTTGGAGCTTCCGGCGGCGCGGTCGAGGCGGCAGAGCAGTCGCTTGCGGAGGCGATGCGCCGGGAGCTTGAAGAAGAGACGGGCTACGGCAGTGGAACCATCGAGTATCTCGGCAGCTTGTCCCCGAACTCCGCGAGCCACACCAACCGGGTGCACAGCTTCCTGGTTCGCGACGTCGAGCGCATAGGCGACCTGCGGCCGGACGACACGGAGTTTCTCGAGGTCGTCACGATGCCGTTGGACCAGGTTATCGAGATCGCGACTCACGGCGGCCTCGACCAGGCGATGCACTTCGCCACCCTGTTCCTGGCCCTGAGACAGCTTGGCCGGATTTCCTGAGTCAAGACGGAGTGTGTAGGGAGGCGCCCATGCTGGTGCAGGTCTGGCATTTCAGCTTCACCGTTGCGGATATCGAGCGGTCGGTGACCTTCTACCGGGATGTGCTGGGGTTGGAACTGGTACACCGGCAGGAGCAGGCGAACGAGTACACTCGGAAGTTCGTCGGCTACTCGGACGCGCACCTCAAGGTGGCGCAGTTCCGGATCGCGGCCGCGCCCGTCCACCGGTCCGGTCACATGCTGGAGCTGGTCGAATACGTCGCGCCGAGGGGGGAGAAGGTGGATACGCGGACGATGAACCCGGGGACCGCGCACCTGTGTTTCGAGGTCGACGATATCCATGCCGAATACGAGCGGATGAAGTCGCTGGGCGTCCGCTTTCGCAGCGAGCCGGTCGCGATCGAGGCCGGCATCAACAAGGGCGGCTACACCTGCTACTTCCTGGACCCGGACGACATAACGCTCGAGATCCTGCAACCGCGGCATCGCTAATTCGCGAGACCTGACAGGTTTCTGAAACCTGTCAGGTCTACCCGCTCGATTACTTGTCGATCCCGTCGAGAATATCCCCGAGCTCGTCCTCCCACATGTCGTCCAGCGGCATGAAGGGGGATTCCTCGAAGTCCTCCGTCATCCGGGCCAGCTGCTCCCTGACCTTCAGGCCCGGCATCTTCCGATCCAGCTTGTCGATCTGGCCGGCCATCTCGTGGGTGAGTTCCTCGCCCTTGTGCTCGAGGTCCGACAGGTCGATCCAGATGCCGAACATCGTATTGATCCGGTGCATGATCTCGGCCCAGGCGCGGTAGTCGTCCTCGACCCGGACGCCGTCGACTTCGGTGTGCTGAGTGGAAAAATCGTAGGCGGGCACGAACCCGTACAGCGAGATGCACTCGATGCCATCGCGCTCGGCCCGGTCCAGCAGATAGGTGCCGATCGTCACCCCGCCCTCGTAGCTCGAGAACTTGAGGGCATACTTCTCCAGGCGCTCGCGGAGCTGCGGCAGGCTGTAGACGGCGTGGACGTCGCGCGCCTTGTCGTACGGCACCGGCCCGTACACACCGCCTAGCGCCACGACCCGCTTCACCCCCAGCCGCTTGACCGCCGAAAAGAAAGCCTCGGCGTAGCGCTCGGCATCGAGATGGGGTTCGTCGCCCGTGAAGATGATCAGCCCCTTGCCCTGCAATTCCGCGTAATACAGGTCGTTCGAATGCCGCGTCAGAGACTCGCGGTACCCGTCGTCGAGCTTGACCTCGGGCCGCAGGAAATGGTGCGTGCCCGGAACCTGGAACAGGTAGCAGCCCCCCACGTTTAGCTCGCCGATCTTCCGGGCGTTCGTTGCTTCGATAATATGCTTTGGCAGCCCCGAGGAGATGCATCCCGCGTCGGCCCACTGCTGCCAACCGGCGATCATGTAAAGCTCGCCGACCCCGGGCTGCTCCCACAGGCGGACGAGATCAGAATTGGATGCCATGTGATATGAACCCCTTTCCCAGACTGTATGTTCTGGTACTCCGATTATACCACGAGCCCGCGACGGCGCTGACAAGGGTCTTGACGCACTCTAACAAAAGTCATACAAAGCCCAAGACGCAGGTCAAAATCCCATCATCCCCACATCGACACCAAGGTTGCGAGGATGGGGGGATGAGGGGATGATTGTCGTGTATGTGAGAATGTGGAAATCAGGGTGCGAGCGTGTCCAGGATGCGGTCTGGGGTTGTCTCGCCGCCCCAGAGACGGCGGAGCGCGTCCGTGCGGGGATCATTGGGGTCGGCGAGGCGGCCGACGGACTCGTAGAATTGGTTCCGGGCCTTCCGGGTGGGGAAGTACTCTTGCGCCCAGCCGCTCTGATAGCCCAGCCCGAGCGAGCGCTGCATGACGGTGTGGCCGTAGATGAAGTATGCGCCGGCGAAAAAGGCGGCGGTGACCGGCGCGAGCGGGACGGCAGAGAAGTCGTCGGTGAGGGGGTTGCCGGGGCTGTTCATCTCCGTGCCGATGTTGATCGGCAGGTCGCGCTCGCCCGCGATCCGGACGATTTCGTGCAGCTTCTGGATCTTTCGGTGGCGGGTGTCGGGGTCCGGGATGTTCCAGTTGCGGTCCGGGATGATGTTGAGCGCGGCCGCGCCCTTTCCGATCAGCAGGTCGAGGAGCTCGTCGATTGCCTGCTCGCCCGCGCTCATGCCGTCGAGCCAGGTGGCGCAGGGCAGCGCGCCGCAGGCCAGGATGAGCCTGTGGAATTCGTCGATCGTCGGGAACGACTCGGGGCTGGGCGCCACGTACCCCACGCCGCCCTGCTTCATCAGCTTCGCGCGGACCAGGTTCGAGAACTTCGCGTAGTCGCCGATGGTCGCAGCGACCTGCTCGGCCGGGACGCCGAGTTTCGGCGCCCAAAAAGCGGCTCGTTCGCCGGCATCAGGGAAGCGCCGTTCCGCGGCGGCGATGTAGGCCGCGAGCATGTGGCGTTCCGTGGCATTCCCTGCAGGCGTCAGGGGCAGCACGTCGGCCGCGTAGTCGATACCCAGCGGTGCGAGGTGCGCGTTGATCGCGCGCCAGCATGTCCAGGTTGCGCCGGTCGGCCCGCTCCCGCATGGATGCGAGGATGGGCTCGACCTCGGCCGGGACCTTACCCGACGTGAACCCGATGCCCATGTGATAGTACACCCCCGGCTCGCCAGGTGAGTTGATCTCGCGGGTGGCGAATTCCGGGATGAAGACGCGTGTCTCGATCCCCGCGCTGCCGCGCACCTGGAGCAGGTCGCACGCGTCGAGGAACTCGTCGACCGCATCGAGCACGTCGAAGTCCACGACGCCGATCGCGGCGTACCCGTTCTTCTTGGCGAGCCAGGCGAGCGCGGAGGGCGAGTAGCCGTACGCGTTGTACGAGAAGAACGTGTGGCAGTGCATGTTGACGACGCCGCGCTGGGGCGCCAAGTCCACCTGCCCGCGCGCGACCTGGTCCGCCAGCTCGTGCAGCGCGGTCCGCCGCACGGCCGCGTCGAAGTTGTTGAGGCGAGCTTCAAGCTCGGCGATAGGGTCGTTGATCGGGCACCTCCGCTGCTTACGCGCTCATCGCCCGGTACCGGCCGTACGCGTCGTCCCATTCGGCCACGTTCTGCGGCTCGAAGGTTTCGACGGGGAACGACCGCCGGATGAGGTCACGGCCCTCGGCCAGCGATTTCGACCGCGCCGACCGCAATCATCTGCATGAGGATGTTGCCCACGGCGGTCGCCTCGATCGGGCCGGCGACCACCGGGCGCCCGATCGCGTTCGCCGCGAACTGGCTCAGGAGGCGGTTCTGCGTCCCGCCGCCCACGATGTTGAGGGCATCGGTCCGCTTGCCGGTCAGCTGTTCCGCCATCTCGAGCACACGGCGGTACTTCAGGGCAATCGCCTCGAAAACGGTGCGCGCGATTGCGGCCGGGTCCTGCGGCACGGGCTGCCCGGTGCGCTCGCACTGGGTGCGAATGCGGGCCGGCATGTCGCCCGGCAGGCGGAACGCATCGTCGTCCACCTCGATCAGGCTGCGCAGGCTGGGCGCGGTCTTCGCCATCTCGGTGATCTCGTCCCACGAGAGCCTGAGGCCCTCGCGCGCCCACTGCCGCCGCGCTTCCTGGATCAGCCACAGGCCGGTGATGTTCTTCATCAGCCGGATCGTATCGCACACGCCGCCTTCGTTGGTGAAGTTGAAGGCGAGCGCGGCGTCGTTGACCACCGGGACCGGGCTTTCGACGCCCAGGATCGACCAGGTGCCCGAGCTGACAAAGGCGCGGTCCGGCCCTTCCAGCGGCACCGCCGCAACGGCCGATGCCGTGTCGTGGCAGCCGCACTGCGATCAGCTGGATGCCCGCGGCCCCGGTTTCCTCCGCCACCCAGGGAAGCAGTGGACCGAGCACCGTGCCGGCGGGAACGATCTCGCCAAAGATGTGCGTCGGGATGCCCAGCCGCTCGAGCATGTCGAAGGCCCAGGTGCGGGTGAACGGCTCGAGGCACTGGCTTGTCGTTGCGATCGTGTACTCGTTGACCGCCCGGCCCGACAGCCAGTAGTTCAGCAGGTCGGGCGTGAAGAGCAGCTTCTGCGCCCGGTCCAGCGCCGCGGTACCGCGGGCCGCGAACAGCTGGTAGAGCGTGTTGAGGTCGATGAACTGGATGCCGGTCTTCCGGAACACTTCCTCGCGGGGGACGATCTCGAAGACCTTTTCCGGCATGCCCACGGTCCGGGTGTCGCGGTAGTGGAACCCGTTGCCCACGAGCTCGCCCTGCGCGTCCAGGAGCCCGTAGTCGACCCCCCAGGTGTCGATGCCGACGGTGACCAGCTGGCCTTGTTTTCCGCAGCACTCCGCCGCTTTCGCGATGCCCGCCTTCACCTGGGAGAACTGCTCCAGGCTGTCCCAATGCAGGCTGGAGCCGGCGGTCGTGGGCAGCTGGATCGGCCCGTTGGCGAACCGGTGGACCTCTTCCAGCGTCAGCCGCTCGCCGTCGAACCGCCCGATCACCGCGCGGCCGCTGGATGCGCCGAGGTCAAGAGCAAGGAAGTTGCGCGTGGCAGTCATCTGGCCTCCTTGAGCGACGTGGGTTCGGGGTGGCGTCTAGGGCCTCGAAGGTGCCATGGACGGCACGAAGGCACGGAGGCTGCGAAGGACACGAAGCGCGAAGGACACGAAGAGCGCCGTGCATCTTCGCGGGCTTCGTGCTTCGTGTCCTTCGACCTCTTCGTGTTCCAACGCTCGTGGTCCAGACACCTCCATGGTCCAAACGTCTTCCTCTCAGCTACAGCTTCTTCCCCAGCATCAGCTTTGCGTTGTTCTCGCCGCCGTTCGCCGCGTACAGCAGGGGTAAGGGCGGTCGACGCCTTCGACGTACGCCGGGCGGGCGGCCCAGTTGGCCTGCGACAGGACGCAGTTCAGGTCCATCCAGTACTCCAGGCGAGCCGGCGACAGGCCCTGAACCATGTGGAAATGGTTGGCGGGCGGCAGGTGCTTGTACTCGCTCATGGTCGCGTACTTCGGGACCACGAAGGTGTGCGGCCATGTGTTGTTGGTCAGGTTCGCCAGCGCCGCGGCCATCGGTCCTGGCACCTCTGCCGTCTCCGCCTCATCCCAGCTCAGGCTGAACAGCCCGCTCAGCGAGCTGTAGGCCAGCCGGCCGGCGATGCCCGACAGCCCACCGGGCGACGTGAAGGTGACCGAGTTGCCCATGCCGGGGAAGTAGTCCGGGTCCCCCAGCGGCATGCTCACGCCGGCCATGATTTCCTCGATGCTCGCGCCCGGCGCAGCCGCCCAGTCGAGCGAGGCCGAGCCGGAGTTGTCCCCGTCCACCAAGCCCTTCTCGGCCCAGGCCACGCCCTGCGGCAAGGTGAAGCCGATGCCGTCGGCCAGGCGCTTGAGTTCCCACGGCTCCCACACCTTGCGGAAATCCATGAAGAGCGGCGGCTGACCGGCCGTGAGGCCGGAGAAGAAGAGCATGGTCAGCAGGCCCTGGACGTCGGCCTCGGTCGCGAACGGGATAACCTGCTTGCGGCCCGTGTGGTCGAACGTCGAGTTGAAGAACGACTCCATCGCGTCTGCCACCGGCAGCGGCAGCCCACGCTTGTCCGAGCCCCATTCGAGCTGGCTCATGAAGCCGCCGCCCACCGCGTTAAGGTCCTTCAGCAGGTTCCGGGTGATGAGGTAGAGCGCGAGGCTCTGATCGAAGCGGGTCGAGTCAATGTCCTCTTTCAATTCCAGCCGGCTGCCCACGTGTTGGTCGACCCACGCGCGCAGGGCCTTCAGCTCCTCCGCATCGTAAGCCTTCTTGGTCAGCATGTCGGCCAGGAGCTTCATGTCCAGCCGGGTGATCTCGACGCCGAACTGCAGGCGGGTCGGGATGATGTGGGCGAGCGCGGTTTCCATGCCCATCGAGTCGTGCCCGAAGATGACGACCCGCCGGCCCTTGAGCGCCTGGGTGGTGAGCGCGGCGTAGACCCAATCGACGAGCGCGTTCGCCGTCTCTTCGGTCATGACGCGGGTTCATCCCGGTATCCGGCCACGTGCCGACGTTCAAGTGCGACAGCCGGCCGTACTGCGCGAGCGCGCCGTTGATCGCGTGGGAGAAGACCACGCCGGGCCGCGGCCCGCTGTTCCCGCACGTGAAGTTGATCGGGGTGTCCTTCGGGAACTGGGAAAGCAGTGAGATCACGGTCAGCTGGGGAACGACCAGGTGTCCGGCGTACAAACCAACACCTTAACGCCCGCATCCTGGAACTGCTTCGCCACCATGTCGGCCTGCGGCTCGCCGTCCACGAGGACCGGGCTCCACACGACCTTCGCCGGCGACCCGTCCGGCAGCTTCACGCGCTCCGCCAGGATCTCCGCAACCATCTGGCAGACGTTGCGGCACCGCTGCCGGTCGGCCTCCGGAATCCGGGGGTCGCCCGGCGAGAACACGCCGACGGCCGGCGCATTCCGCTCGAATCCATTCATCGCATCCGACAAAGCAATTGCTTGACCCATTTCAATCCTCCGGTTGAACAGCTGATCCTGTCGAGAAATCGTCGTCCTTATTTCTTCTTGGCTTCGCTCTTGTCGCGTTCGCGGGGCCTGGCGCAGGAATGCCGCACGATGAGCCGGCTCGGAAGCATCACATGGCGGGGCGGCAGCGGCTCGCCAGACTCGAGCGCACTGAGCAGCAGCCGGGCCGCCTCGACCCCCATCTCATATGCGGGCTGCTCGGCCACGGTCAGGAACGGGAAGACGTTGGCAGCGGGCGACACCTCGTCGAAGCAGACGAGCGCCATGTCTTGCGGGATGCGGAAGCCCCGCTCGTTCAACGCCTCCATGACCCCCAGGGCGATCGCGTTGTTGCCCGCGAAAACCGCGGTCACTTCGGGCCGTTCCGCCAGCAGGGTGAGCATCATCTGCCTGCCGGAAGTGTCACGGAACTCGCCGTAGCGGATCAGTCCGGGATCGACGCGCAAACCCGCGTGCATCAGCGCCGCCTCGTAGCCCGCAACCCGATCCTGAGAGGTGGAGGCGTCGGCCGGACCGGTCAGGATGGCGATGTGGGAATGGCCCAGATCGATCATGTGGCGCACGAGCCCGTGCGCGCCGCCGATCGAGTCGCCCCGCACCGTGTCGACGTCCCAATCCTCGATGCGGCGATCGATGACGACTGTCGCGACGCCGCGGTCGCGAAGCAGGGCCAGCTTGCCGCCCGTCCGAGTCGCACGGCGCGATGATCACCCCGTCCACCTGCTGGCTGACCACTACCTCGAGATCGCGCGCCTGCTTCTCCGCGTTCTCGTCCGTGTTGCACAGCAGCACGCTGTAGCCGCCTTGCTGCGCGGCGTCCTCGACCCCGCGCGCGACGACCGGCCAGAAGGGGTTGGTGATATCGGGCAGGATCAGGGCGATCGAGCGCGTGCGCCGCGAGCGGAGGCTGCGGGCGACCACGTTGGGCACGTAACCCAGCTCGGCGATGGCGCGGTTGACGCGCTCGCGGGTGTCCGCGTTGACGTTCGGCGCGCCGTTCAGCACCCGTGAGACGGTCACAGGCGACACGCCTGCGCGCTTGGCGACATCGTTGATCGTGGTCACGCTCTGACTCCGAGCCGGAAAGATGGAGTGGGGAAGACAATCCCGACTTCATGATACGCGTATCATGAAATCGTTACCATTATACGGGGAGGGAGAGGGTTTGTCAAGAGGCGACTCATCGGATGTCTTCACGCGATGGAGACCGAGCGCGGAATCGACGCAACGGATAACGAAACGGATCAACGGATACCGCAACCCTCGCGCGGCCATCCGTTGATCCGTTCTTCAATCCGTTGCGTCGCAGCGCCTAATGTCCCGGCACGCTCAGCCATGTGCGCGTCAGGTAGTCATCCAGCGTGCCCGCGATCAGGATGCCCAGCCAGAACAGCGCGACGATGATGACGATCTTCATCAGCCCACTGCTGTGCCGTACGTTCATGAAATAGAAGGCAACCAACAGCGCCTTCACCGTCGCGAAACCTAGCGCCACGACCATGTGCCAGCGGGGGGCGACCGGCAGGAACGACGCGCCGATCGTCGCCGCGGTCAGCACGACCAGCCCGGCTGCCACCAACAAATAGGTCCTTACAGGTGTTACTTCTTCAGTCATCATCCGTCGCTCACCGCACAACGTAGAACAACGCGAACAGGTACAACCAGATCACGTCGACAAAGTGCCAGTACAGGCCCATCTGCTCCGCCCGGGTGTAGTGCTCGCGCATGAATGCGCCCCGCCAGCCCCGAAACGCGACGATCAGGACGAGCACCACGCCGATGATCATGTGGATCGCGTGGACGCCGGTCATGGCAAAGTACAGCCAGAAGAAGAGCGCCTGGATGTTCGCATCCGGGGCTCGTGCATAGTCGTAGTTCACCCCCGGCGCCAGCCCTTCGTACCAGTGCTGCCAGTACTCGAACGCCTTGATGCCGAGGAAGACCGTGCCGAGTACGGCTGTCGCCAGCATGAAGAAGACGAACACCTTACGCTGGCCGAGCTGCGCGCCGCGCACGCCAAGCACCATCATGAGGCTGCTGATAATCAGCACGAACGTGTTGACCGACCCCGCGACCAGGTTCTGGTGCTCGGCGGCAGCCGCGAACTGAGCGCTGTAGATCGACCGCAGGATGATGTAGGCGAGGAACATGCCGCCGAAGAACATCAGCTCGGTCGCCAGGAATATCCACATCCCCAGCAAATTAGCGGTGTGCTGCTGTTCCCACGTCTCGTAGTGGTGATCGACGCCCTTTTCGAGCCCGGTCTCGTAAGTCTCTTCTACTGCCATGGCCGCGCTACTCCGCTTCCGCCGCGATGACGTCGCGGATGGCTTCGTAGTCGTACGCCTCGTGGGTCACGCAGGGAATCTCGTAGAAATTCTCGGGCGGAGGCGGCGATGACGTCGTCCATTCGAGCCCGGTCGCGCCCCACGGGTTGTTCGGAGCCCGCCTGCCGGTCCATATGGACGGGATCAGGTAGAACAGCGGCATCAGGTACCCCACGATCAGTACGAGCGAACCGACGCTGGACAGGATGTTCAGCAGCTGGTACTCGGGCGGATAGACCGCATAGCGCCGGGGCATGCCCTGGAGACCCAGGATGAACTGGGGGAAAAAGGTCAGGTTGAACCCGACGAACGTGATGATTGCCGCGGCCTGCCCCCAGCGCTCGGGGTACATGCGCCCGGTGATCTTCGGCCACCAATAGTGGATGCCTCCGATATACGCCATCACCATGCCGCCAACCATGATGTAATGGAAGTGCGCGATGACGAAGTAGGTGTCGTGTACGTGCGCGTCGAAGGCCAGCGCCGCAAGCCACAGCCCGGTGAGTCCGCCGATCACGAACAGTCCGATGAACCCCAGCATGTACAGCATCGGCGCCTTGAGCGAGATGGAGCCTTCCCACATGGTGAAGCTCCAGTTGAAGGTCTTGACCGCCGAAGGGATCGCCACCGCGAAGCTGAGACCCGAGAAGACCAGCGAGGCATGGATCGACTGACCGGCGACGAACATGTGATGGCCCCAAACCAGGAACCCGAAGATCGCGATGGCGAGGCTCGAGCCGGCGATGAACTTGTAGCCGAACGGCCGGTTCCTGGAAAAGGTCGAGATCACCTCGCTAACGACGCCCATGCCGGGCAGGATCATGATGTAGACCGCCGGGTGCGAGTAGAACCAGAACAAGTGCTGGAACAGCACCGGGTCGCCGCCCAGCGCAGGATCGAATATGCCTACCCCCACCACCCGCTCCACGGTCACCAGCAGCAGCGTGATGGCGAGCACCGGGGTCGCGAGCACCAGGATCAGGCTGGTCGCGTAGAGCGACCACACGAACAGCGGCAGCCGGCCCCAAGTCATGCCCGGCGCGCGCATCTTGTGCGTCGTCACGATGAAGTTCATGCCGGTCAGGATGGACGAGAAGCCGACGATGAAGATGCCCAGCGTCGTGCCGAGGACGTGCGTGTTGCTGCCGCTCGTGCTGTATGGCGTGTAGAACGTCCAGCCGGTGTCTACGCCGCCGCTGAGGACCACATACAGCAGGAAGAAGACGCCGAACATGTAGATGTACCAACTGAGCAGGTTCAGCTTCGGGAACGCCACGTCGCGCGCGCCCGAACATCAGCGGCAAGAGGAAGTTGCCCAGCACCGACGGGATGGACGGGATCAGGAAGAACCACACCATCGTCACGCCGTGCATGGTGAAGATCTTGTTATACGTCGCCGGGTCGACCAACCAGGAAACGGGCGAAACCAGTTCGGCGCGGATCACGCCGGCGAAAGCCCCGCCGATGAAGAACATCAACGTCACCGAGATCATGTACAGGATCCCGATGCGCTTATGGTCAGTGGTGAGCAGCCACGATTTGAGCGAGCTCGCCACGTTCAGATATGTCGGTCGTCTTTCCAATGCCAATGCACTCATGATCGCTCCTTAAGCCGTCTCCGTTTCACCTCGTTCATCCACTCTCGCCGGTACGACTCCATCTCAGCTCAATGGGCTCAGCCGCCAGGCGTCCGCGTTGCCGCGGGCGTCGCGCCCGTTCCCCCGGTTCCCGGCGCAGGATTGTTTGCAGCAGGCGTGTTGGCTCCCGCAGGAACAGCCGTGCCCACGGGCGCGCGTGGTTCCCGAGCTGCCTTCCGCACCGAGCGACTGGATATACGACACGAGCGCGTTCACCTCGTCGGTCGTCAGGCGTCCCTGGTAAGATGGCATGATCGGCTGGAAGCCGTGCACGATCTTGGCCGACGGGTTCAGCATCGATTCCCGGAGGTAGTCCTCGTTGGCCACCACGGCCTGGCCGTTCGCCAGCTCCACCTGCGTCCCGAACAGCCCCGACAGGTTGGGCGCCGGCGCGTTCGGCTGGCCCGGTGTGGCACCCGACGCACCCCGACTGCTGGAACAGCTGCGCGCCGGCCTGGGCCGTCGTCGCCTGGCCGCCGCCGCCGCTCCACGCCTGGAAGTCCGCCTCGGACATGACGATGATCTCGCCCTCCATGAAGGCGTGACCCGTTCCACAGTACTGCGAGCACAGGAGCCGGTACGTCCCGACCTGCGACGGCGTGAACCACTGGGTCGTGTACCGGCCCGGCACCACGTCGGTGTGGATGCGGAACGCGGGCACGTAGAAGTCGTGGATGACGTCCTCCGACGTCATGATCAGCTTGTAGGGCTTGTTGACCTGGAGGTGCAGCGCATTGATCTCGCGCTGCCCGGTCTGGTGCTGCGCCTTCCACATCCACATCCGGCCCGTGATGTACACCGGCTGCGCGTCGGGCGGCGGGTTGAACGTGTTGATGTAGGCCCCGCCCGCCCAGAGGAACATGCCGAGCGACAACACGCCCAGGAACGCCATGCCGCCCCACTCGAGCTTCGGATTGCCCCCGCCGCCCCGCCCAAGCTCCTCACGCGAGCGCCGGCGGTAGCGAATGGCAGCCGTGACGATGATCGCGGCGACCAGGACGGTGAAGAACACGCTCAATAGGAGCAGCACCAGGAAGATGTTGTCCACGGTCTGCGCGTTAACCGACCCCTGTGGCGGAAGGAAAGGCAGCTGCATCCGCTTACTCCTCGCTGTCCGGGACGACCGGCGCAGCGGCTGCGTCCTGACCCTGCGCGTCAGAACCCGCCTGGTCCGGCTTGCGCCCGCGCGACTCACGGCGCACCATCACCCCGATGAAGGTGCCCATGCCCAGGAGGGTCAGCACGCCGCCCGTTCGCACCAGCGTCAAAGCGATGTTGGTATAGCGGCCGGTCGCCACGTCATAGTGGTAACAAAGCAGGAGGATCGGCGTGATCGGGTTGCTGATCTTGCCCTGGCTCGCCTCGTAGATCGCGAGGCGCAGATCGTTCGGCGGGAAATCCATGCCGTACAGGTAGCGGGCGATGCGGCCTTCGGGCGTCAGCAGGATCACGCCTACCGGGTGCGCGAAGCTCTTGCTGGACGTGTCGTATGCGTAGTGCAGCCCGACGCTTTGCGTCAGCTGGTGGATCGTGGTGTCGTCCGTCGTCAGGAAGTGCCAGCCGTCTGCGCCATTCGGCGCGTCCGGCCGCTTGTAGCGGCGCACGACTTTGTCCCGCTGCTCGGTCGCGTCCTGCGGCGTGTTGGCGGGGTTCAGGCTGATCGCGAGGACGTTGTAGTCCGCGCCGAGCCTGAAGGTCACCTGGTCCATCGCGTCGACAAGGTTCTGCAGCTCGATCGGGCACAGGTCCTGGCAGGAGAAATCGTTGATCGAGATGAGCAGCGGCTTGTCGCCCAGGTAGTCGCCCAACTTGACCGACTTCCCGGTCTCATCCTTGAACGTGTAGTCCAGCGGCACCTGCGCGTCCAGCTTAGGATCAAACCTGATTTCGCGCATCTGCACCACGTCGACCTCCGATTGGACCCCGCCGGGAGGCAAGGCCGCCGCCGGGGCCTCTTCCGTCGCGCCCGGTTCAGGGGTCCCTCCGTGCCTGGCAACCTCGGCGCGTGCCGTTTGTGGTCCCAGAATGCCCGTGCCCAGCGTCAGCGCTGCGCCGAGAAGGAGGAGGAACAAGAATCGTTTCATGGTATCGTCTCCGAGGTCCTGCCCGAGCTCGAACCCTGCGGCAATGTCAGGCCGCCTGGCGCCTGCCCGCTCGGCTCCGAGCGAACCGGCAAGCCGCGCTGTGCGGTGAGCTCGATGGCCCGATCGATCGGCAGGCTGACTTTGCCCGCCCCCTGATCGATCCAGGTATAGTTGTTCAGTATCTGGTCTTCTTTCGCCCGCAGCGCACCCAGGATTTCGCCGTTCATCAGCTCCAGCCGGGGCTGCGGCGGCGGCGTGACCTTGGGCACGTCCTCCACGACCGGCTTCAGCGGGCCGGTGTGCCCGATCACGCTGCGCTCGAACACGGTCACCGCGATCACCAGGACGGTTACGGAAACGGTGAGCAGCGCAAGCCAGCGCACGACGGTGCGAAGGCGCATATCCCGCAGCTCGTGCCCGGATTCGAGCGACTCCTCTTCCGGGCTCGCCCCGCGGCCCAAGGGACCTCCCCCGCGGACGGTCGCAGGCTTCCGTGGGATTGTCCGTTCGTTCGGCGCCCGGTCACCTGGCCTAGTCATGTGCCTGTTCTCCTGCTGCCACCGCATGCGGCCGCGCGCGTGCCTGCCTGTTCTCTCAGCGCCGCCTCGTGTTCCTCCCTCGCCGCGATCAGCTTCGGCTCGACCGGCGAGACCTCGCGGCGCCTTGCCGAACTGCCACGACCAGGCGATCAGCCAGAGTCCGCCGATGACGACGCCCAGAACGGCCGTCACGATCGCGGCGATGAAGGTGTTGTCGTTGAAGGTGGGTTGCGACGATCCAGTATATGTTCAGCATAATGCGTGACCAGGATGAGGGCGCACACCGCGGCCAGGATGCAGCGGATTCCGCTTCGCGCCGCGAATGACCAGGAAGCGAACGGGACGATGAACCCGAACACGGCGACCGCAAGCGCCGTCAGCGATCCACCCACCCGCCGTCCGCCGCACGTACCACACCGTCTCTTCGGGCAGGTTCCCGGCATAGAACAGGATGACCTGCGAGATCGACATGTACGCCCACAGCATCAGGAACGCCAGCAGCAGGCTGCCCAGCGAGTTGAACAGCGCAGGCGAAGTGACGCTCGGCGAAGGGCGGCCGATTTCGGCCGCAGCGACCACGACGAGCGTCGCGAACGCGAAGCCGGTCAGCAGCGCGCCGGTCGCGACGATCAGGCCCCAGATGCTCGAGAACCACGCCGGGTCGAGCGACATGAGCCAGTCGATCCCCGCGAAGCTGACGGTCAGCGCCATGAGCACCATGCCCCACGCACTCACGCTTCGCAGCCGGGCGGTCAGTTCCGGCGTCGGGTCCGCATCGCGGCGCCGCGACCACGACACGAGCAGCAAGGCCAGCCCGATCCAGACGACGAAGTAAATGACGGCCCGGGCGATGAAGAACGGGACGCTCAGGTACGCCTGCTTGAAAGTCAGGTCCATGCCCGCAGCCGCCCGGCTGACTGCTTCCGGCGCCTCCGGCGAGGCCAGCACGTCCCCGTAGACCCAGGGAAAGAGCGCGGGCATGCCGATAAGCACCGGGATGAAGAGCACCGCCATCAGCGGAATGGTCATTGCCGCGGCCTCGAGCGGCCGCCGGATCACCGCGCCCCAGTACCCGCCTGCCAGGTTGTGGATCATCAGGATCGACAGGCAGCCGAGCGCCAGCATCAGCCAGAAGATGTACGCGGTCAGGTACGTGTGAAAGATCACTACTGTCCTCCCGCCGGTTTGATTTGGTTCTGCATGCTCGGGCGGCACGTCGTTCGAGCGTGCCGTTCTGGCTCGCCTGCAGGGCTCGCAGGTACCCGACCACCCGCCAGCGATCGGTCGGCTGGAGGATCTGCCCGTAGGGCGGCATCGCGCCGAACCCGTTCGTGATGAAGCCGAACACCTGGCCCGGAGACAAGGCGACGATATTGGGCGCGGTCAGCGACGGCGGCTTGGTGAAGCCCGCGCTGCACCACGATCCCGTCGCCCGCGCCGGTCCGGCCGTGGCACGGCGCGCACATGTCGTTGAACAGGCCCTGCGCCGCGCTTCAGGTCGTCGACCGTGAGCGGGAAGGGAAAGTCCGGGCACCGGCGTGCCATTGACCGCGCCGGTGACGAGCGCCGGGTCGGTGTTCGCAGCCACGCCCCGCGCGACCGTGTTGGCCGGCGCGTACCGGGCCGATGCGCCATCCGGATAGAACTCCGAGTAGGCCAGCGGCTCGTACTTCGGCTGCTCCTTCATGGTCATCGGCGCAGCCGCTCAGCAGGAGCACGCAGAGCGCGACCAGAGCGAAGAGGCTACTTCGCCGCGTCATACACCCTCCCCGGCGCCAATGATTCGAGGAATTGTCGCGTGCGTCTGCGCGGGCTCGTCGAGCGTTTCGACCGGCTTCTCATCGTAGAACTTCGGATCGGTCGCTTCGATCAGGAGGAAGAACCGGTCCGTGGTCGCACGGGCGAACTGCGGCACGTTGAAGACCGGGTGATACGGCCGCGGGAACCCGTTCAGCAGGATCATCCCGATCAGCGCGGTGAACGCGGCGAACAGGATGACCAGCTCGTACGTGATCGGGCAGGTAATAGGGCCACGAGTTGTACGGGCCGGCCGCCGATGTTCAGGTACGGATACCAGCGCGGCCATGGACCACAGCTGCAGGCCGTAGCCCACGATGCCCCCGGCAATGCCGCCCAGGAGCGTGAGCAGCGCGACCAGGTTGAAGCGGCCCAGCCAGTCCGCGACGCCCGCGCGAGTCGCGGCGGCGCAGCGCCGCCGCCAGCTCCGCCCGGTCGCGGCGGCTTGCGCAGGTCGACCGGAGGCGCGACCAGCTCGGCCAGACCCTCGACCGGGTACGGGGTGTAGGCGTCCATCCGGGTGTAGCCGGCCGCCCGCGCGGCCCGCACCGCTGCGAGCAGGTCCTCTTCATCCGGTGAACTCCGCCATCAGGCCGTAACGCCCTTCCTTGGCCTCCGCTTCGATCGGGCTCGTGGGCCGGCGCCGCCCTGGCGCGGCCCGACGACGTCTCCCGGATGTGCGGTCATGGCAGCACCTCCTCACCGGCCAGCGCCGCCGGGCAGGTCGTGGCGCCGGACGGTCCGCCCTCGCCATGCCCTGCCCGTCGTGCGAACGCAGACGCTGGGTCGCGCGCCCTTCTTCACGATCAGCTCCCGCATCTCGTAGTTCGCGATCGACGGGCAGGATGCGCAGGAACAGGAACATCAGCGGAAGAACACGCCGATCGTGCCGGCGAAGGTGGCGACGTCCCAGATGGTCGGGATGTACGCGCCCCACTTGCTCGGCACGGTAGCCGCGCCAGGTTGGTCGTGATCAGGACGTAGCGCTCCAGCCACATGCCGAACAGGATGCCGAGCGAGATGAAGAAGACCAGGACCCGGTTTTGCCGGAAACGCCGGAACCACAGCAAGCTGCGGGAACATCACGTTGGCAGGCGATCTGCAGCCCAGCAAGACAGCGCAAAGGACCCCGTGAACCGCGCCGTCGATTGCCTGGATGTCGACAGATGTTCCCGCTGTACAAGCCGCTGAAGTTTTCGAACAGGTAGCCGTAAGCCACGATCAGGCCGCTGGCGAGCATGACCTTCGCCGCGTTGTCGATGTGCTGCAGCGTGATCATGTTCTCGATGTGCAGCAGCTTGCGCAGCGGGATGATCAGCACGAGCACCATCGCGAAGCCGGAGTAGATGGCGCCGGCGACGAAGTAGGGCGGGTAGATCGTGTTGTGCCACCCGGGCACGATCGCCGACGGCGAAGTCGAAGCTCACGATCGTGTGGACGGACACCACCAGCGCGGTCACCAGGGCCGCGACCAGGTAGTAGGCCCGGTGGAAGCGCCGCCAGTGCTGCGCCGACCCGCGCCAGCCGAGCGCCGCGATGCCGTAGATGCGCTTCACCCACTTGTTCGTCGCCCGGTCGCGGAACGTCGCGAGGTCCGGGATCATGCCGACGAGCCAGAAGACCGTGGAGACGCTCGTGTAGGTGATGACGGCGAAGGCATCCCACACGAGCGGGCTGCGGAACTGCGGCGGAAGGCCCATCGTGTTCGGGTAGGGCAGCAGCCAGTAGAAGTACCACGGCCGCCCGAGGTGCAGGATCGGGAACAGCGCGGCCTGCGCCACGGCGAACACGGTCATGGCTTCCGCCAGGCGGTTGATCGACGTGCGCCATTCCTGGCGGAGCAGGAGCAGGATGGCGGAGATCAGGGTGCCCGCGTGGCCGATACCGATCCACCAGACGAAGTTGGTGATCGCAAAGCCCCAGGCGACCGGGACCTGGATGCCCCAGATGCCGACGCCCCGTGCGAACAGCACCGTTACGGCGAGGAGGAACAGCAGGACGCCCAGGACCGAGGCGAACATGCCCCGCGAACCACCACCGCGGCGTCCTGCGCGTGAGGACGAGGCCCGAGATCTGCTCGGTGACCCCCTCCATCGTTTGCCCCGGCGCCACGACCGGGATCGGCTCGATCGCCGCCGGGTTAGCGTGCGGCATCACCGGCGTTACGTCAGTCGTCATTCTCGCTTCCCTATCTCAGAAACCCGGTTTCTCCACCATCTTTAGAAACCCGGTTTCTTTCACTACGCCTGAATCTCCGGATTCGGGTTCCGGAGCACGGCCAGGTAGGTGGTGCGCGGCTGGGTGTTCAGCTCGCCAAGCAACTCGTAATTCAGCGGCAGGGCCTTCCACGCGTTGACCTCCGCCGCCTGGTCGTTCAGGTTGCCGAACGAGATCGCGTGGGTTGGGCACGCGGCCGCGCAGGCCGGGATCACCTCGCCCTCGCGGATCTGGCGCCCCTCCGTCTCGGCAGTCCCTTGTGCCTCCCGGATGCGCTGCACGCAGTAGGTGCACTTCTCCATCACGCCCCGGTTGCGCACCGTCACGTCCGGGTTCTGCACCATCTTCAGCGCCGGCTCCTCCCGCACCTGGTCGGTGTAGGAGAAGAAGTTGAAGCGCCGCACCTTGTACGGGCAGTTGTTCGAGCAGTAGCGGGTGCCCACGCAGCGGTTGTAGACCATGTCGTTCAGGCCGTCTTCGCTGTGCGCGGTCGCGGCGACCGGGCACACCGCCTCGCACGGCGCGGTCTCGCACTGCATGCACGGCACCGGCTGGAAGACGGTCTGCGGGTCGTCCACGCTTGCGTCCCTTCGTAATAACGATCCACCCGCAGCCAGTGCATCTCGCGCTGCCGGTACACGCCCTCCTTGCCGACCGTGGGGATGTTGTTCTCCGCCTGGCACGCCAGCACGCACGCGTTGCACCCGATGCACGCCGTCATGTCGATCGCCATGCCCCACTTGTAGTTGGGGTACTCCCACTGCGGGTAGAGGCTGATGTGGTGCTGCGGCTCGCCCGCAAAGTTCGGGTTCTGCTGGTATTCGGCCAGCGTGCCGGTCTTGACCAGCTCGCGGCCCTCCATCTGCCAGTGGAACTGCGTGGTCGCCAGCTTGTACTTCCCGCCGACCTTGACGACCTCGCCGCCCGGGCCGAACCACGGGGCGTCGGCTGTGCGGAGCGCGTACGCGTTGAACCCGGTCCCGCTGCCGAGCGGGCTGCCGTTGCCCATTGGCTGGTAGCCCCGGCCGATCCCGCCGACCGCGCCCGCGCTGGACGATCCCACTGTGCCGAGGCCGGTCTGCGAGCGGCCGTACCCCAGGTGTACCGTCACCGCGTTGTCCACGTGCCCCGGCCAAATCCAGACGCCGCCCTGCACCGATCGCCCGTTGTAGCGCAGCTCGACCACGTCTTCCGACTGGACGCCGAGCCTCTCGGCAGTCGGCCGGGCTCATCATTACCGCGTTGTCCCACGTCAGCAGGTTGAGCGGCTTGGGCAGTTCCTGGAGCCAGGCATTATTGCCGAAGCGTCCGTCCCAGATCGCCGGGTCCGGCCTGAAGTTGACCTCGAGGCCCTGTCCCGCGCTGGCCGAGAGACCGGCCTGCACCGCGGCCGTGACCGCTCCCTGGTTTAGCGTGGGCGTGACCGGCGGCAGGGCGGAGTTGGGCACCACGCCGCGGTTGAGCACGTCCCGCCACCAGGCCTCGAAATCGCCGCCGCTTTGCTGGCTCTGCCAGTAGGCCCGCACCTGGTCGTAAGACTTGGTTTCCGTGCCGCTAAACAGGGTCAGGATTTCGTGCGGCGAGCGAGCGTCGGGATACAGCGGCTCGATCAGCGGCTGGACGATGCTCGCAGTCCCATCGAAAGCCCGGGCGTCGCTCCAATGCTCGAGGAAATGGGTCTCCGGGATGTGCCAGGTGCTGGCCGCGGCCGTCTCGTCGGCGTACAGCCCGAGGTGAACGCTCGTCTTCACCTTCTGCAGCGCGGTCTTGAAGTCCACGTCGGCCGGAGCGGTGTACACCGGGTTGCCGCCCAGAATCAGCAGGAGCTGGACCGCGCCCGCGTTCATCTCGTTCACCAGGGCGCGCAGCCCATCGGTCAGGTTGCCAGGCTTGGCGACGATCGGGTCGGTGTAGAGCACGGTCTTGCCGACGTTCCCCAGCGCCGCGTTCATGGCCTGGGCCAGGGCATGCACCTCGGGCCGCTGGTGGCTGCCCGCGATGACGATGCTGGCCCCCGCGTGTCCCTTGAGGTCGCGCGCCAGCGCGTCGACGAACCCAGCGGGCACGCCTTCGGGCACCGCGGCGTCCGGAAGGCCCTGCACGCCGATCCCGCTTGCAATCGCGGCCGCGACGGCCAGCACGTCGCGCGAGAGCACGCGCAGCCGGTGGTCTGCCTTCGCGCCGGTCAAGAGTGGGCGTGCCTTCGACCGCGTACAGCCGGTTCATCGACGCCCCGGTCGCGCTCTTGATCCTGCGGCGCTCGATGAAATCGCGGGAGTAGCGGAGCGTATCGGCGTGGCTCTGCAGGAAGTCGGAGTCCAGGCTGAGGATAGTGTCCGCTCGGTCGAAGCGGTAGACCGTGTTCACAGGGCGGCCGAAGGCCGTCTGCGCGCCCAGGTCCGCGAGGTCGTTCGCGGCGGGCTCCCACTGCAGCCAGGCGGCGCTTGGAAACGCGGCCTGGATCGAGGCCAGCTGCGCGATGAGGGTGGGCGAAGACGTGACCTCGGTGAGGATGCGGACGCCTTGCCCGCCATTGCCCCGCGCAGCCGCAACCTCGGCGGCAAACACCTTGCTGAAGTCTGCCAGCGTCGCCGTCTTGCCCTGGCTGACCGGCCCCGTCGATCGCGCTGGATCGTACAGCCCGAGGATCGCGGCCTGGGCGAAGGTATCCGTCGCGCCCAGCGATGCCGGATGGTCGGGGTTCCCTTCGATCTTCGTCGGCCGGCCCTCATTGCTCTCGACGAGCAGCCCCATCGCATAGCCGGCGTGGGTCATGGCCGTCGTGTAATAGAGGGACTTTCCCGGGATTTGGTTGGAATCGGGGGCCTTGACGTACGGGACGATCTTGCGTGCGGGGTTGGCGGTGCACCCGGCCAGGCCTGCAAGGGCGAGGCTCGCTCCCAGCAATTTAAGGAAGCTGCGCCGCGTCATCCCGTGGGACGAGCCGGCATCCGCAGATGCTGCCTCATCCCAAACCGCAGCCTGCCGCGGGAACTCGCGGCGCAGGTAGTCCATGAACTCGTCGGTCTCCGCGAGCTCTTCGAGCCCCTGCCAATACTGCCGCCCCGCCAGCCCTGCCAGCCTGGACCGAACCGCCGCGATATCAACACGTCCCTCACCCATGCCTCATCCTCGATTCAGCGCCGCAGCCGATGCTTTCGGCGGAGAGGATCAACGGATCAACCGTGAAACCTGCCGTCATCGGGCAACACACATCCGTTGCACCGCTATCCGTTTCTCCGTTGCGTCGCAATCCGTCGCGTCGTTACCCACTGCGTTGTTACCTATGACACGTCGAACAACTCGTTAACGTCCGCGCGTCCAGCACCTTGTAGTCCTTAACCAGCTGCGGCCCCAGCACCGCCTGCGGCTGCGGGGGCTCCCAGCCCATCGTGAAAACCTGGTTCTTCGGCCGGATGTACTTTTCGGGCGCCCGGTGACAATCCAGGCACCACTCCATCTGCATGCTGGTCGCCTTGTAGGTCTGCTGCATCTCGTCGACCCGGCCGTGGCAGGTCTCGCAGCCGATCCCATTTTGGATGTGTGGGCTGTGGTTGAAGTAGACAAACTGGGGCAGGTTGTAGACCCGCGTCCACTGCAGCGGCGTGTTGTTATTCCAGCTATCACGCACCGGCTGCAGGATCGCGGCATTGGTCCAGATCTGGCTGTGGCAGTTCATGCAGGTTTGCGTGGGGGGAATGCCTGCAAAACTAGACGTCTCGACCGACGTGTGACAATAGCGACAGCCGATCCCAAGCCCGCCGACGTGGTGTTGGTGGCTGAACTGCACCGGCTGTATCACGTCGGCGTTCTGACCGGTGAAGTAGTACGAGCGCACGTACAAGTAACCTGCGACCGCCACGGCGGCCAACAGCAGGATCAGCAGTGCGATGCTAGCGCGAGCAATCGAGTTGCTGCTGCGTCCAAAGATTTGGGTAGTCCGTGACGGGACCAAGGTTCCCTCTTCTCTTTGTGGCATGCGGCCCGTTGCACCCCGATCTTAGCGGTACCGACCGGCCGCACGTATCAACACGCGATGGACAATCCTGTGCCAATCATAACGTTGTCTACGGGTGCTTCAGTGTTAACGCTTACAATAAAAAATAATTGATTGTACCGAACTCATCAATTGATTTTCGCCCGGCAGCATCTTCCGTTGGATGTTGTCTAGCCACCCGGCGTTTTTGATGGCGCACTGCCGGAATATGACCGGGCGGAGCACCTCATGCTATACTCGCGGGTCGTACTTTAGGGAAAGAGGTGTGTGAGATGGCTGTGGGATTTATCGGGTTGGGGATCATGGGGAGCCGCATGGCCGCTCGGCTGCAAGCAGCGGGACATGACCTGGTCGTGCATAACCGCACGCGAAGCAAGGCTGATGCGCTGTTGGCGGCGGGCGCGCAGTGGGCCGACCGGCCGTCCGGCGTCGGCAAGCAGGCCGACGTGTTGTTTACCATGCTGGCAGACCCCGCCGCGGTGCAAGCGGCCGCCGGCGGCGTCGACGGTTTCCTGGCCCAGCTGAAGCCCGGCGCGAACGTGGGTCGACTGCAGCACGACGAACCCGGCCTTCGCCCGTAAGATGGCCGAGCAGGCCGGCGCGTTCGGCATTCACTTTCTCGATGCGCCGGTTGCGGGGAGCAAGGACGCCGTTGCCAACGGCCAGGCAACGTTCCTGGTCGGCGGCGCGCCCGAAGACGTCGAGGCGGTCCGGCCCTACTTCGAGGCCATGAGCAAGAGTGTCCGCCGCCTGGGAGGCGTGGGCGCCGGCATCTCCTTCAAGCTGGTCAACAACTACCTCCTCGCACAGGACGTCCTGGCTTTCTCAGAGGCGCTCGTGCTCGGCGAGTCGCTGGGGCTCGACCGGAAGATGCTCCTGGACTCCCTCCTTGGCGGCCCGATGGTCGCGCCGTACATGTCGACAAAGCGGCACAACTTCGAGTCGGGCGAGTACGAGACCGCCTTCCCGCTGAAGTGGATGCGGAAGGATCTCGAAATGGCGAGCCAGGCCGCATACGATCAGGGCGTCCCGATGCCGTCTGGCAACCTCGCCAAGGAAATCTACGCGCTCGCCAGCCGGCACGGCCTCGCCGACGCGGACTTCACCGCGATCTTCAAATTCCTCCTGGAGGAGTCCGCTTGACCAACCGTCCCGCATCCACCGTCGGCCCGGGAAATGTGCGACCGCGCACCGCACTCGCCATCCTCGCAGCCTGCCTGATCATCGTCATGATTGGCTTCGGCATCGCCATCCCCCTGATGCCGTTCTACATCAAGCATTTCGGCGCGTCCGGCATGGCGCTCGGTTTCGTCATGTCGATCTACTCGTTCATGCAGTTCATCTTCGCGCCGATGTGGGGCCGCCGCTCCGATAACGTCGGCCGCAAACCCATCCTCCTGATCGGCATCGCGGGCTACGCCGTGACGTTCGTGCTCCAGGGCCTCTCGCAGAACCTCCTCATGTTCACCCTGGCCCGCGCCCTGTCCGGCATGATCTCCTCGGCCACGCTGCCCACAGCGATGGCCTATATCGCCGACATCACTCCGCCCGAGAAGCGCTCGCAGGGCGTCGGCATACTGGGCGCGGCCATGGGCGTCGGCATGATCATCGGCCCCGTGCTTGGCGGCGTCCTGACGCACGTCAGCCCGAGCCTGTCGCCGGCCGTCACTAGCCTCCTTCAGGTGACAACGGATTCGAGCGGCGCAGCCATCAATCTGTCGATTCCGTTCTTCGCATCCGCGTTGCTGGCTGCGATCGCGATTCCTTTCATCGTCGTGCTGCTTCCCGAGTCGCTGCCGCCCGAGCGCCGGGGCATCCACGCGCAGCCCACCGGCTCCCGGGTTTCACAGCTGGCGGACGGGCTGCGCGGTCCGATGGGCTTCCTGTTCACCCTGTCGTTCCTGATCACGTTTGCGCTTGCCAACATGGAAGCCGTGTTCGCGCTTGTACGGCGCGGACCGTTTCGGCATGGGCCCTGCCGACGTCGGGGTGCTGATGGGCGCGCTGGGGATCATGGCGGTGATCATGCAGGGCGGCGTTATCGGGCCGCTGACCCGCAAGGTCGGAGAGGCCGGCATCGTCGCGCGGCGGCCTGGTGGTCAGCATGGCCGGCTTCGTCCTCCTGGCCCTGGCCGGCAGCCGGGCGATGCTGATCTTCGGCGCGCTCGTCATGAACGGCGGCAACGTGTTACTCCAGCCCAGCGTCACCTCGCTCGTATCCAGGCGGGCGCACGCGCAGGGCGCCGCGATGGGGCAGAACAACTCGTTCCAGTCGCTCGGCCGCGCGGTCGGTCCGCTGTGGGCCGGCTTCGCCTATGATATCCATAACACGCTCTCGTTCTGGACCGGCGCCATCGTCCAGCTGATCGCGCTCGTCTACGGCATGCGGGCGCTGCGCCGCGACGAGGAGAGCACGCCGCCCACGCCGTCCATCGCCGTCAACAAGTAGCACTCAGGGAGGCCCGTATGTCCGAATCCGCTCGCATCGCGGTCGAGATCGCCTTCAACATCACCTACCTCGTGGTCGTCTGGGCGCTCGTCGTCCTCATGATCGTCCGGCGCAACCGGGTTGCCCCCGAGGACCGGCCGGTTGCCAACCGCATCATGCTGATGTTCGCCTTGCTCGCCCTGGGCGACACCGGGCACGTGGGCTTCCGTGTCGTCGCGTACGCGCTGGGAGGGCTGGAAGCGAACCCGCTGCTGGTGGGCCTCGGCGCGCTTTCGACCGCGTACACGGTCACCCTCTTCTACATGATCCTGGTGGACGTATGGCGGCTCCATTTCCACAAGCCGCTCGGGATTGCGGGTTGGACCCTGCTCGCCGCGGGCGCTTTGAGGCTTCTGATCATGTTGTTCCCGCAGAACGAGTGGGGCCAGGTGGTCGCGCCGTACAACTGGAGCCTGCTGCGGAATGCCCTGCTGACCATTCAGGGCCTGGGGGTCATGGCGCTCATCCTGCGTGACGCCTTCCGGGCCGGCGACACCACCTTCAAGTGGATCGGCTTCATGATCGCCGCGTCGTTCGCATTCTACATGCCCGTCATCCTCTGGGTCGGCCAGGTCCCCTCGATCGGCATGCTCATGATCCCCAAGACCTGCGCGTACGTCGCGATCGCGATCATCGCCTATCGAGCGCTCTGGCGCAGCGAACGGGAAGCGTCGGTGGTAGTTCCGGCCGGCTGACGGTAGCGCTGGAACGGCGGAAGCGTCCTGTGGAAATGCCACGCTGAACCAAGACTTCAGAGAGTTTATTCAATCGCTCAACGCTAACGGCGCGCGCTATCCGCGCAAGAATAAGCCCGCCTCGGGCGGCTTGGGAGATCTGCCCGACCTCGAAGCGCTCGAGGGGAAAGAAGCGAGCAGGCAGTAGCGGCGGCTGTTCAGCACGCCCGGGGCGCCGCGGTATGTCGCGATCACGCGACGGTTGGAATCGTTATCCCTGGCCGTCAGGCCGCCTGCTCGAGCGCCGTTGTCAATAGGTCGCTCACATTCAGTTCGCCGGCCCACTTGCGCAGATAAGCGAGATCGAGCCGCCCGTGTTGCACCTGGAGAACACTGACCAGGTCGCGCCATTGGCGGTCCGATACTTCGCCGCCGCGCCGGAACCACTCCAGCTTGGCCAGCACAGTGTCCTCGGGACTGGAGAGATACGCGTTCCGTACTGGGTCGGCAGAGAGTTGGGTCGGACGCCGCCGCTCGAATTGCGCGCGGTCGAACGGCCGGCCTTTGTGGACGAAGATGTCGACCTTGAACATCGTGCTCAGGTGGATCAGGTTGAAGCTGCTGCGCCGCATTACGGCGGAGCGCACCGTGTCGGCATCGAGGTAAAATGTCTCGTGCAACGCCGCTACGAACGGCTCTACGTGTTCGGGCAGAAGTTGAGCGACCAGGTCCGCATCGAGCGTAGCTCGCGCTGCTCCCTGTGTAGAGCTCGCAAACGAGCCGCCAAGGAAGTACGGCACGCCCAACGACTCGAGAACGTCGATCACGGCAAAGGTTGCCGCTAGCGGCTCGGATAGTGTCACGACGCGCGCTCGGGTGGTGGCGGGCCGTAGGCCAGGCGGGCAAGGTCCGGGCCCAGCAGGATGTCGGCCGCGCGGCGGCGCACCTCGACTTCGCTGGCTCCGGGGTGCCGCTCGCGCACACCGCTCAGCACCAGCTGGCGGAGCGTTTCGATCATGCCACACATGATCTCGACACGTCGCCACTCGGGGGCTGATCGCATCAGGTCGAGCAGGACGCGTTCGGTTTGCGGGTCAGTATCGCCGTACGGGTGCTTCATGGCATGCGCAGTATACTGCTACGTGGGCGCCCTGCCAAGGGCCGCCGACAAACGCCGTCTTTCTCCGGAGCGGTGTTGTCCACCCAATCGTAGAGGTTTGCGCTTTGACAGGCAGCACACGATGTTGAGCGGTAGAAAGGGCTACGCCGATGAGATCGCCTACCCCATGAGTGTGCATTCTCCGCCTGCCTATGCTATCATGGCCGTCCGGCATCAGCCGGATATTTCTGCGGGTTCAATTCCCGCCCTGGATCGACGTTCTGCGGCGGCCGGGTAATAGGAGAGTGCGTGCTATGCACGAAGCGATGCACGTAGTGCACATCCCGGAGTCGATTTCGCGCGGCCTCGACCGCATCCTGCCGTTCGTCCAGAAGCCTGCCCGCTACACGGGCGGCGAGTATAACGCCGTCGTCAAGAATTGGGACGAGATCGCCTGCAAGGTGGCGCTCGTATTCCCCGACGTCTATGACCTCGGCATGTCCAACCTGGGCCTCGCGATCCTCTACGAAATCGTCAATCAGCAGCCCGACATGCTCGCCGAGCGCGCGTACACGCCGTGGGTCGACATGCTCGAGGCGATGAAGCGCGAGGGCCTGCCGCTCTACTCCCTCGAAACCCGCCATCCGCTAAGCCAGTTCGACGTGCTTGGCTTCTCGCTGCCCTACGAGCAGCTCTACACCAACGTGCTCTCGACGCTGGACCTGGCCGGCGTTCCGCTTCTTGCCGCCGACCGCGACGACGAGCCGCTGGTCTTGGCCGGCGGTTCGGCGAGCATGAACCCCGAACCCATGCACGCGTTCTTCGACGCGTTTTTCATCGGCGAGGGCGAAGAGGCGATCGTCGAGATCGCGAGGACGTGGACCGACGGCCCGCAACGCGGGCCTGAGCCGCACCGCAGCGCTCGAGCGCCTGGCTGCAATCGACGGCGTCTACGTCCCGTCGTTCTACGACGCGAAGTACAACGAAGACGGTACGCTTGCTGAGACGCGGCCCAACCGTCCCATCGCTAAGCCGGTCGTGACCAAGCGCATCGTGACGGTCCTGCCGCCGCCAGTGACGAAGTTCATCGTCCCCTTCATCGACATCGTCCACAACCGGGCGGCCATCGAGATCCAGCGCGGCTGCACGCGCGGCTGCCGCTTCTGCCAGGCCGGCATGATCTTCCGCCCGGTCCGCGAGCGGCCCCTCGAAGAGGTGCTCGCGGCCGTCGACAGGATGGTGGCCGAGACCGGCTTCGAGGAGGTTTCGTTCCTCTCCCTCTCCTCCTCCGACTACGGCAAGATCGGCGAGCTGGTGGGCGGGGTGGTCGAACGGCACGGCAGCGACAAGCTGTCGATCGGCCTGCCCAGCCTGCGGATCGAGTCGTTCAGCGTCGACCTGATGGAGAAGCTGGAGAAGGGCCGGCGCCGCTCCGGCTTTACGTTCGCGCCTGAAGCCGCCACCGACCGCCTGCGCGACGTCATCAACAAGCCCATCAGCACGCAAGCCATGCTGGACACGGCGCGCGAGGTTTACAGCCGGGGCTGGACCACGATCAAGATGTACTTCATGATCGGCCACCCCACCCAGACCCTCGAAGACGTGCAGGCCATCGCCGACCTGGCGCACGCGGTCCGCAAGATCGGGTTCCAGGTGCTGGGCAAGAAGTCTTCTGTCCGCATCGGCGTCAGCACGCTTGTCCCGAAGCCGCACACGCCATTCCAGTGGGCGTCGCTCGCCGACGAGGAGACGATCTGGGCGCAGATCAACCTGCTGGAGCGCCAGTTGCGCGCGCCCGGCCTCGAGTTCAGCTGGAACAACCCGAAGGAAACGCTCCTCGAAGCTACCCTCAGCCGCGGCGACCGCCGGCTGGCGCCCGCGATCCTGCGCGCGTGGGAGCTCGGTGCGCGCTTCGACGGCTGGGGCGACCAGTTCAACGAGGCGGCCTGGGGCCAGGCCTTCGCGGAGCTCGGGTTGGATCCGGACTGGTACGCCCGCCGCGCGCGCAGCGTCGACGAGGTGCTGCCGTGGGATCACATCAGCGCGGGGGTCAGCAAGCGCTTCATGGCCGACGAATGGCAGCACGCGCAGCAGGGCGCGGTGGTCGACGACTGCCGCGAGCACTGCTTCTCGTGCGGCGTCCTGGGCCAGTTCAAGGAGCAGCGCCGCGACGCGCCCGACGACGCATGGGGTTGCCCCGCGCTCGGCAAGGGCAAGGAGCACCAGCCGGTGAACATCCGGCCCATTCCGCTGTACTTTAACGAAGAGATGAGCCCTGAGCTCGCGCTCACCGCCGGCCCACGCGTGCCGCAGCGGAGTAAGAAGTAGCCGCGCAGCTCGCCGCCAAAGAAACCAGGTTTCTGCCAGAAACCTGGTTTCTTGAAGGAGAGATCCATGAACGAAACATACGCCCAGCGAATGCGGGTCTGGTTCACCACCGACGACACGGTCAAGTACGTCGGCCACCTCGACATGCACCGGACATGGGAGCGTGCGATCCGCCGCGCGCGCCTGCCGCTGGCGTACACGCAGGGCTTCAACCCGCAGGCGCGGCTGCAGTTTGCCGCTGCGCTGCCCGTGGGCTTCACGGGCCACGCCGAGGTCGCCGACGTCTTCCTCAACGAGGAGCTCGCCCCATCGGAGTTCGTCGAGCGCCTGGCCGCAGCGCTCCCTCCCGGCGTCCGTCCCGTGTCGGCTCAGCCCGTTCCGCGAGAGGTTCCTTCACTCCAGTCGCAGGTGAACGGCGCGCGCTATCACGTCGAGGTCGAGACGGACGAAGATGAGGCAGGATTCACCGAACGCCTTGTCGAGTTCCTGGCCCGTCCCGACGCCTGGCGCGAGCGCCGCAAGGGCAAGGACATCTCCCGCTACGACCTGCGCCCCCTCATCCAGGACCTGCACTACACCGGCCGCACGGTTTACGGCCACGCCTTCGACGTGACCATGCGCGCCGAACCCGGCGCCACCGGCCGCCCCGACGAGCTTCTCGCCGAGCTGGGCTTCGAGTCCGCCCCCCGCCGCATCACCAGGGTCGAGCTGTTGTTCCTGTAAGGTTGCAGCGGATGGCCTGCTGCTTTTGATGTAGCAACCCCTTTCTTCCTCTCTATCTTTCGGACGCGCACATCGTGCAGCATTAGGGTCTTTTGCCCGATGACCCCGCGTCGCCGCGCACCTCTATACTGGCAGACACGGCTCATGATAACAACAAGCATGGAGCAAATCGCCCCTGTTTGACGTTGCAATGAATACTCAACGCTGCCAGCAATGTTGATCAAGCGAATATGATTGGGAGGTAACGATCCAGATGGCGAAGATGAAGACGTTGCATGATCTGTTCATCGAACAACTTAAGGATATGAGCAGCGCCGAGAGGCAGCTGATCGCGGCGCTTCCGAAGATGGCGAAAGGCGCTCACTCGCAAGAGCTCCGCCAAGCGTTCGAGCAACACCTCGACGTGACCAAGGCGCAGGCGGACCGCCTGAACCAGCTCTTCCAGATGTTCGGCGCAACCGCCGGGCGCAAGAAGTGCAAGGGCATGGAGGGCTTGATCGCCGAGGGTGACGAACTCCTGATGGAAGAGGGCATGGCTCCTGCTGTGAAGGATGCCGGCCTGATCGCCGCGGCTCAGAAGGTCGAGCACTACGAGATCGCCTCCTACGGCACCCTCCGCACGTTCGCGCAGATGATGGGCCACCGGGAGGCCGGCCAGGTCATTCAGCAGATCCTCGACGAGGAAGGCCAGGCCGACAAGCTTCTCACGCAAATCGCGGAGAATGGCGTCAACATGCAGGCCGAGGACATGGGCATGCAAGAGGGCCAGTCCGGCGGCCAGGCGGGCGGCTCGCGCTCGCGCAGCCGCTCCGGTCAGGACAAGTAAATTGTAAAGATGCTCGCATGAAGACTTCCGAAGCTCCGAGACGCCTTGGTGGCGTTCCGACTTCGGAAGTCTTCATTATGGCGTATTGTGTATGAGGTTTTACTCGAACCAGGGCAAGTGGTGAGTGGCGCAGCGTAACCGAGGAGCAGGCAGGGAAGGGTATTAGGAGAGAGATGGAAAAGACAGTAGTGGCATTATTCGACATTCTGGACAGCGCGCAGGCCGCGGTGCAGGAGCTGCTGGACAAGGGCTTCAGCCATGACGACATCAGCGTCGTTCGCACGAATCAGCAGGGCGACTATACCAGCGGCAATATGGCCGAAAATGACGCGGATGCCAGCAGCGCGGCCGCGGGTGCGGGCATCGGTGCGGTGCTCGGCGGCCTCGCCGGCCTGCTCGTTGGTCTGGGGGCGCTCGCCATCCCCGGCATCGGGCCGATTATCGCGGCCGGTCCGCTTGCCACCACGCTGGCGGGCGCAGGTCTCGGCGCGGCGACGGGCGGCCTGGTTGGCGCGCTGGCGGATACGGGCATCCCCGAGCAGGAAGCCGGCGCGTACGCGGAGGGCGTTCGCCGGGGCGGCACGCTGGTGACCGTCCGGGCGGACGAGGGCCGGGTGGTCCGCGCGACCGAAATCCTCAATCGCTTCAATCCGGTTGACATAAATCAACAGGTCGAAACCTCGGATGCCTCGCCTGCCGGCGGCTACGACGCGAGCGCGGGGCCTTACAGCACTGCCACCGGCGCGCCGCACACGCAGCAGGCGGAGGACATGCCCGCGGGCCGCTACCAGGCCGGGATGGGCATGGCGGACGAGCAGCGAAAGCGCCGAGGCGGATAGGAACACGGGCAGCACGGGCTACACGAGCTCGGGCACGGTCTACGAGGGCGGCAGCAGCTTCACCGGCAATATCGACCGGCCGAATGCGTCCGACATTTCCGAGTCGCCCGACCGGGTGGGCAGCACCACCCGGTCGGATGAGGACCGCATGCTTCGCAGCGGCCACGGCGAGATGAGCTCGAGCCACGGCCCGTCTGCCGGCGAGGGCGGCGCACCCGAGCGCATGCAGGAAGAGGATCCGACCGTCCATCCGCGCTCGAGCGAGGGCGATTACCAGGCACGCCGTGATTTCCTTGGCGGGCCGGAAACGCAGGATTACCGGGCGGGCCAGGGCTACGACCAGACGGTGTCCGGTATGAGCCGCAGCTTCGACGCCTACGACCGCGACTTCCGCAGCGACTGGGAGCACTCGTTCCGTTCCACCGGATACGGCTACGAGAGGTACCAGCCGGCATACATGTACGGCTACAACATCGCGACCGAACCCCGTTACCAGGGCCGCTATTGGAACGAGATCGAGAGCGACGCCCGCCGCGACTGGGAAACCCGGCACCCGAACGACGCCTGGGAAGACTTCAAAGAGGCGGTTCACCACGCCTGGAACCACGTCCGAGGCGAGGGCCAGGACTGAGAAATTAGCTTGGTAGAGGATGCCGGGACGGCGAGGCGGGGCAGACAATGGGGCAGGTACAAGACCTGCCCCTACCCGCGGTAGGGGCGACCCTCGTGGTCGCCCGGTCCCGGCATGGCATATTACGGCTCCATGAGGCGCCAACATGACAGCACCGGTAACAGTTACCCGCGCGGAGATTCGGCGAACCGCGGAAGAAGGTCTCGGTTTCGATAACCTGCGGCCGGGACAACAGCAGGTCATCGAGGCAGTTCTGGCCGGACGCGACACCCTGGCCGTGATGCCCACCGGGTCCGGCAAGTCCGCCATCTACCAGATCGCGGGTGCGTTGATTCCCGGCGCCACCCTCGTCGTCTCGCCGCTGATCGCCCTGCAGAAGGACCAGCTCGACGCGCTGGCCGAAGGTGACATCGGGGACGCCGCGGCGGTCAATTCGTCGCTGCCAGAGTCGGCGCGTGAGGAGGCGCTGGACGACCTCGGCGAGGAGCGTCATCGAGTTCATCTTCATGGCGCCCGAGCAGTTCAATAATGAAGAGACGATGCAGCTGCTCGAGGCAACGCCCCCGACGTTGTTCGTCGTGGACGAGGCGCACTGCATCAGCGAGTGGGGCCATGACTTCCGCCCGGACTACATGAAGCTCGGGCCGGTCATCGAGCGGCTCGGGCACCCCACGGTCCTCGCGCTGACGGCCACCGCCGCGCCGCCCGTCCGGCGCGAGATCGTCGAGCGGCTCGGCATGCGTGACCCCCGCACGGTGGTTCGGGGTTTCGATCGCCCGAACATTTGGCTTGGCGTCGCCACCGTGCAGGACGAGAGCGCGAAGGAAAAGGCCCTCATCAAGCGGGTGTTGGCGGCCGAGAAGCCGGGTATCGTGTACGCCGCCACCCGCAAGCACGCGGCGGAAGTGACCGCCAAGCTGCGCGAAGTGGGGATCGCGGCCGAGTTTTATCACGCGGGCATGACCGCGAAGGAACGGGAGCGGGTGCACAACGCGTTCATGGCGGACGAGATCGAGGTCATCGTGGCGACGATCGCGTTCGGCATGGGCGTCGACAAGCCGAACGTTCGCTTCGTGTTCCACTACGACATCAGCGAGTCGCTGGACTCCTATTATCAGGAGATTGGCCGGGCAGGTCGCGACGGCGAGCCGGCCGTCGCGCTGCTGTTCTACTGCCCGAGTGACCTTGGCCTGCGACGGTTCTTCGCCAGCAGCGGGGTCATCGACGAAGAGCAGGTCCGCCAGGTCTTCGAAGCGATCCTGATGAACGAGGGGCGCGCGACGCCACAGGAGATCGCAGATGCGGTTGCGCTTTCCCAGGCGAAACAGTTAGCGGTTTTGAATCGTTTAGTTGACGCAGGAGCGCTGCAAAGATTACCGGATGGGACTTATGCGGCCGTAGATGGCGCCGAGGCCAACCTGGAGCGGCTCCTGGGCGAGGCAGTGGGGGCGCAGGAGCGCCGGCGTGAATACGACCGGTCACGTGTCGACATGATCCGGAACTACGCCGAGTTGAGCGCCTGCCGCCGCCAGCATTTGCTGGCGTACTTCGGTGAGGAATTGCCCGAGCCGTGCGGCAACTGCGACAACTGCGATGCCGGGACCGCGCATGATGCGGGCGGCGATCACCCGTTTGCCCCGGGCAGCCGGGTCGAGCACAAGCGCTGGGGGCGCGGGCAGGTGCTCCAGTATGAAGGCGAGAACATGGTCGTGCTCTTCGACAGCGTCGGCTACAAGACACTTTCGGTCCAGCTGGTTGTCGAGCAGGGCCTGTTGGGGCCAGTCACCTGAGCCATACGTGCCAGCCGCGACGACCAGTTACTGTGGTCCTGGAGAAGGAGAGAGGGACGATGGGAATTAGAGGTTTTCTAACGACACTGAGCCTCGGGCTTGGGGCAATGTATTTCATGGACCCGGAGCAGGGCGACCGCCGCCGGGCGTCGGTCCGTGACCAGGTGAAGACCCTGCGAAATGACGCGCGGGACGTGTGGCAGCAGGGCAGCGAGGACCTCGCGAACCGTGCGAAGGGCTTGCGAAACAAAGCCACCAAGGCGCCGGCCGATGTGATACAGGCCGGCAAGGATGCCGTGTCGGGCGCTTCCGGCACGAGGCTGGGCATGGAGGGCAAGAAGATCGGCCTGAACATGGACAAGCCGGGCGACCGGCTGTTGGCGATGGGCGGCGGCGGCCTGCTGGCGCTCTACGGCCTCGCCCGCGGGGGCATCCTCGGTAAAGTCGCACTCCTGGCAGGGGCAAACTACGTGGCAAAGGGCCTCGTGCAGAAGGACGTCCTCGGCGACGCGGTGTCCAAGATGCGCAGCGGCAGTGGCAGCGGCATCGAGTTCCGCAAGGCGGTCCGGATCAACGCCCCGGTCGAGGAAGTGTTCGCCTTCTGGCAGAACTACGACAACTTCCCGCGCTTCATGTCGCACCTGAAGGAAGTCCGCGACATGGGCGACGGCCGCTCGCACTGGGTGGCGAACGGCCCCGCCGACGTGCCGGTCGAATGGGACGCGCAGATCACCGAAATGCGGCCCAACCAGGTCATCGCCTGGGAAACGTTGCCCGGCTCTGAGGTCTACAACGCGGGCCGCGTTCGGTTCCAGTCGGAGAACGGCTCGACCCGCGTCGACGTGTTCATGACCTACAACCCGCCTGGCGGCGTGGCCGGCCATGCCATCGCGTCGCTGTTCGGGGCCGATCCGAAGTCGGCGATGGACGACGACCTGTTAAAGCTGAAGTCGTTGCTCGAACAGGGCGGCGGCGAGTCAATGAAGCCGGGATACAGCTACCGGCGGTCGGGCGGTGGCGATAGCGGCATGGATACGCTGGAGGATGAAATCTCCGGCGGCGCCGATGCCGCCGGCCTGAATGGCGGCGAGAGCATGCCCAGGCAGCGGAAGCCGGGCAGCGATTTCCCTGGCTCGGGCAGCTAACGAGATAGTTTTCGGCGGGCATGAGGGGATGCGGGGATCGGCTGTCAACAACGCCATCCCCTCATCCCCTCATCCCCGCAAAGTGAGTCCAGACTTGACTTCCAACACTCAACCTGCGACAGGCGCTGTGCCGAAAAACGGGACTGGTCCGAACAACGGGGCAGTGCCTCTGAGTACGGTTGAGGTCGCCGGCCTGGTTTACAGCAGCGATGCCCTACCCGGCATCGGCCGCCGGCGCTGCGGCAAAGGCTGGTGCTACATCGGGCCCGACAAGAAGCACGTTCGCGACCCTGAGACGTTGGCCCGCATTCGTTCGTTGGCGATCCCCCCGGCCTGGACTGAGGTGTGGATCTGTCCCGACCCAAACGGGCACATCCAGGCCACCGGCCGCGACGCCAAGGGCCGCAAACAGTACCGCTACCACCCTCGCTGGAGTGAGCATCGCAGCAGTGCCAAGTTCGGTCGCGTCATCGCGTTCAGCCATGCGCTCCCCAAGATTCGCGCCCAGGTCGAGCATGACCTGCGCCGCCAGGGGCTGACGCGGGAAAAGGTTGTCGCCACCGTCGTCCGCCTGCTCGAGACCACTTTTATCCGGATCGGCAACAAGGAATACGCCCGCACGAACAAGTCCTTCGGCCTGACCACGCTGCGCGATCGTCACGTCGACGTCTCGGGCACCGTCGTGCGCTTCAAGTTCGTGGGCAAGAGCGGGCAGAAGCACGCCGTGGAACTCCACGACAGGCGCATGGCGCGAATCGTCAAGATGTGCCGTGACCTCCCCGGTTATGACTTATTTCAGTACGTCGACGACGAGGGCGTGCGGCAGCAGGTCGACTCGGGCGACGTCAACGCGTACCTGCGCTCGATTGCGGGCGCGGACTTCAGCGCGAAGGATTTCCGGACGTGGGGCGGCACGCTGCTGGCCGCCCGCGAGCTGCGGCAGATGACGCCGCCAACATCGCAGCGCGAGACGAAGCGCACGATCAACCAGGTCATTCAGCGGGTTGCGAGCATGCTGGGCAACCGGCCCGCCACGTGCCGCAAATACTACGTCCACCCTGCCATCCTGGAGGCCTACGCCGACGGGTCGCTCTTCGAAGCTGTCGCCCTCGTGCGCGACGAGGGCTACGAGGAGGCCCCGCACGACCTGGACCTCGAGGAGGCGGCCCTGCTGGAGCTGCTGCAGCGGAAGCAGGCACAAGGCTACGCAGCCGACGCGCAGGCCCCCGACCCCATCCCGGATGAATGCGAAGACGAGGCAACGGACGGAATAGTCGACGAGGACGCGTGAAAGGAGCAGTCAGGTGAACTGGACCCTCTTCGTCAATGAGTTGGTGGAGCGGCAGTGGATCGATCGCGGCGCGGATGCCGTGAAGAGTGCGGTGGGCGGCTTCTATGAGGGCCTGGGATCGGCATCGGTTCCCATCCGCAATTTCCTGCACGGGGTCTGGCTGGGCCACCCGCTGCATCCCGTGATCACGGACATCGTCGTCGGCGCATATACCACGACCGCCATCCTTGACATTGCGGAGGCCGCGGGCAAGGAGAAGCAGATGGCCCCCGCGACCGACATTGCGCTCGCTACGGGCATCTTGAGCGGGCTGGGCGCGGCCGCCGCCGGGATCACCGATTGGCACGTCCTGAAGGGGAAGCCCAAGCGCATCGGCTTTCTCCACATGCTGTTCAACCTGTCTGCCACTGCGCTCTACATCGGCTCGCTGATCGCCCGCAAGTCGGGCAACCGCGGCCTCGGCCGCGCGCTCGCCTGGACGGGCTACGGCACGCTCTTCGGCGGCGCCTACCTCGGCGGGAACCTCGTCTTCGTGAAGAACATCGGCGTCGACCACTCGGCGGAGTGGGAGCAAACCGACGAGTACAAGACGGTCATGCCCGACGGTGACCTGACGGCTAGCGAGCTGCGCAAGGTCATGCTGAACGAAACGCCGGTCGTGCTCATCCGTCGCGGCCGCACGGTGACTGCCATGTCCGACACCTGCGCGCATGAGGGCTGCTCTCTGGCAGAGAAGGGCGAGCTGGAGGACGGCTCGATTCGCTGCCGGTGTCACGGCTCGCGCTATCGTCTTGACGACGGCGCGGTGCTGGAAGGGCCTTCGGCCCATCCGCAGCCCGTCTACGAGGTCCGCATCCGCGCCGGTCAAATCGAGGTCCGCCAACCGAGCGAATAGCAAAGAAGACCTCCGAGGTTTCGCAAACCTCGGAGGTCTGGTTGGGGGATCAGGATCGTGACGACCTCCGAGGTTTCGAGAACCTCGGAGGTCTGACCGGGGGAGCGCAGGAGTTAGCATGAAGTTGAAGCCGATCAAGGACCAGGTGGTGGTGTTGTTTGGCGCGTCGAGCGGCATCGGGCGGGAGACCGCGCTGCAGTTTGCCGAGCGCGGTGCGACCGTCGTCGCAGTCGGACGGCGCCAGGATGCCCTGGATTCACTGGCCCAGGATATCCGCATGACGGGCGGGACGTGCGTGCCCATGATTGCCGAGGTCACGGACTTCGACCAGGTGAAGCGCGCCGCGGATGACACTGTCAGCCGCTTCGGCCGCATCGACACCTGGGTGCAACTCGCCGCCGCGTCGCTTTATGCTACGTTCGAGCAGCATGAGCCGCAGGAGTTCAAGCGCATCGTCGACGTCAACCTGGTCGGCGCGGCATACGGGGCCATGGCCGCGCTCCCCCACCTCAAATCGAACGGCGGCGCGCTGATCATGATCACCAGCGTGGAAGCCGTTCAGGCGATCCCGTATCACGCCGCCTACGCCGCGTCGAAGCACGGCATGCGCGCGATGCTGGAGGTCATCCGCATGGAGCTCGAGGCCGAGGACGCGCTGGTCAGCGTGACCAACGTCATGCCCGCGTCCATCGACACGCCCTTCTTTGACGTGGCGAAGACCAAGCTGGGCGTGAAACCGCGGGCGGTTCCCCCGGTTTACGAGCCGGAGGTCGTGGCGCGCGCGATCCTGTTCGCGGCCGAACATCCCGCCCGCGACCTGGCTGCGGGCGGCGCAGGCAAGAGCTTCATCATGCTCAAGCGCCTGTCCCCTTCCGTCGCGGACCGGCTCATGGCCTGGGCCGGCCTCAACATGCAGAAGACGGACGAGCCAAAAGGCCCGGATGCGCCGAACAACCTGTTCGGCCCGCTAGTGGGTGGACCCGTTGGGCCGCAAGGCTTCATGAGCAAGGAAGCGCGTTCGTGGAGCGCCTACACCTGGTGGGAGACGCACCCGGCCGCGCATTGGGCCGGCCGCGCGCTCGCGGTCGCCGGCGCAGGGATGCTGACCATGCGCCTCGTCAGGCGCAGCTGATGAGAGTTGCGGGGATGGGGGGATGGGAGGATGAGGGGATGTCGACGAAGGGATGCGGCGCTTTGTCGTATCATCGACGAATCCCCTCATCCCCCCATCCCCGCCACCAATAGGAGGTGTGAGTAAGTGATTCGATTTAGAAAACAAGGTGAGAACGAGGGTTGGGTCAACATCGGCAAGACGGAGCGGCGGCTGTCCGCGGTGCTCGGCGCGCTGCTGCTCGGGACGCTGGCATTCAAAGGTCCGCTGCGCTGGCTGCGGCTGGCGCTGGGCCTCATCTTCGTGGAACGCGCTGCGACCGGCTTCTGCACGCCGTACAAGCTGCTGGGCGTCACCACCGTGGAACCGCAGGAGGGCCGGGTTGTGAGCCTCCCGCTTCGTAACGGCATCGAGATCGAGCGGTCGGTGACGGTGAATAAGCCGCGCGACGAGGTGTACGCCTTCTGGCGCGACCTCGCGAACCTGCCGCGCTTCATGCGGCATCTCGAATCCGTGACCGACCTCGGCGGCGGCCGCTCGCGCTGGGCAGCCAAGGCGCCGCTCCAGGTCGAGTGGGACGCCGAGATCACCGCTGAGCGGCCGGGCGAGCTCATCGGCTGGCGTTCGGTGGAAGGCTCCACGGTGCGTAACGCAGGCAGCGTCCGTTTCAAGGATGCACCTGAAGGCAGGGGCACCGAGGTCCATGTCTACCTCGAATACCAGCCCGTTGGTGGCCCGGCCGGCGCCGCCGCGGCGAAGCTGATGAAGCAGGTCACGCTCCAGCAAATCCGGATGGACCTGGGCCGGTTCAAGGCCATGTTGGAAGCAGGCGAAGCGCCCACCACTGAAGGCCAGACGTCAGGCCGCGAGAAGCTGAAGCCGGGCATGCCCATGCGGCAGGACCGGTTCAAGGGTAGGGATGTCGTCACCTATGCCTCCGAGCAGTCGTTCCCGGCCAGCGACCCGCCCGCGTATATCGGCGGGGTCGTCGGATCGGATCAGGGAGGGTTGCAGGAATGAAGGCGCTGTGTTGGTGGGCGCCCGGCGTGGTGAAGGTCGAGACGGTCCCGGACCCGGAGATCATCAACCCGACGGATGCGATCATCGAGGTGACCGCAGCCGCAGTCTGCGGGTCTGATCTGCATCTGTACGACGGTTGGATCCCGTCGGTGGAGAAGGGCGATATCCTGGGCCACGAGACGGTCGGCGTCGTCGTCGAGGTCGGGTCGGACGTCCGCAACCTGCACGTGGGGCAGCGGGTGGTTGTCCCGTTCCCAATCTCGTGCGGCAAGTGCTGGTACTGCCAGAACGGCCTCTGGTCGCTCTGCGACAACAGCAACCCGAACGCCTGGATGGCCGAAAAGATGTGGGGCTACTCGCCCGCGGGCATCTTCGGCTACTCGCACATGCTGGGCGGCTACGCGGGCGGCCAGGCGCAGTATCTGCCGCGTGCCCTTCGCCGACGTCGGCCCCATGGTGCTGCCGGACACCATCAGCTCCGAGGCGGCGGTCATGCTGGCAGACGTCTTCCCGACCGGCTACATGGCGGCGGAGAATGCCGATATCCGTCCGGGCGATACCGTGGCCGTCTTCGGCTGCGGCCCTGTCGGGCAGTTCACCATTCGCAGCGCGTTCATGCTGGGCGCAGGCCGTGTGATCGCGATCGACCGCATCCCCGAGCGGCTGCGGATGGCGCGCGATGGCGGGGCGGACGTCGTGAACTACGAGAACGTCGAGATCATCGAGGCGCTGCGCGAGATGACCGGCGGACGCGGCCCCGATTCCTGCATTGAAGCGGTCGGCATGGAGGCGCATGACGTGGGCTTTGAGGGCGCGGTTGACCGGGTCAAGCAGGCGGTGCGCTTGGAGACCGGCCGGCCGCACGCCCTCCGCGCCGCGATCGTCGCGGTCCGCAAGGGCGGCACTGTGTCGATCCCTGGCGTCTACGGCGGCCTGGTCGACAGCATCCCGATGGGCGCGGTCGTGAACAAGGCGCTGACGCTGCGGAGCGGCCAGACGCACGTGCAGAGGTACCTGCGGCCGCTCATGCGGCGCATCGAAGCCGGCGAGATCGATCCCAGCTTTGTCGTCACGCACCGCCTGAGCCTGGACGACGCGCCGAAGGCCTACGATATCTTCAAGCACAAGGAAGACGAGTGCATTAAGTGCGTGTTGAATCCGCACCTGTAGGGGCGACCGGCGGTCGCCCTACCCACGCCGGCAAGTCCGGCAAGATACGGAGTATCGAGATGAGCAATCCGAGTTTACAGCGGGCGATGGAGTTCGAATCCCGGTGGCAGGCGAAAGAGGACGGCGGCAAGGTCCATCGTGAAGCGCCGGATGCCGGCAGCGTGACCATCACGCCCAGCCAGGCCGAAGGCGACCGTGAAACGGTCGAGCGCGACCTCGGCGACCCGGGCGACGACAACTTTGGCCGGCAAGGCGGCGGGCAGGGCCAACGCCAGCCCTCGCCGAGCCAGGCCGAAGGCGATCGCGGCGAGATCGAGCGGGACCTGCGCGAGAAGGACCGCGACGCGTAGACGTCAATTCAAGACCTGACAGGTCTCCGAGAACCTGTCAGGTCAGCCTTACATAAGGAGTATGAAAGTACTATGGCAGATCCGATTACCAAGTCGATTATCGTGAAGGCCGATGCGGCAACCGCCTACAACCTGTGGGCCAACTTCGAGAACTTCCCGCACTTCATGAAGTACATCGAGCGGGTGACCAAGCTCGGCCCGAACATGAGCAAGTGGGAGATGGACGGCCCGCTCGGCAAGAAGGTCGAGTGGACCGCCGAGACGACCAGGATGGAGCCGAACCGGCGGATCGGGTGGAACACCAAGGATCACGACAGCACCGTGACCACCAGCGGCGAGGTCGTCTTCACCCCGCTGGCCGATTTCCAGACCGAGATTACGGTAACGCTGAAGTACAACCCGCCCGCGGGCGTCCTGGGCGAAGCCGTCGCGAAGATCTTCTCCAACCCGGAGGACCGGCTCGAAGAAGACCTGAAGAATTTCAAGAACTACGCCGAGGGTCGCGTCACAAGCGGCCAGAACGCGTAACAGCGTAGCGGGGATTAGGGGATGAGGGGTATAAAGAGACCGTTCTTCCTCATCCCCTCATCCCCGTCGATCCCCGCCGCTAAACCGTCTCCACCGCGAACGTGATCTCGTAGCGCTTGCTCTCCCCCGGCTCCAGCTCGACCAGCACGCCCTTCGCACGCGCGTCGGCACGGCCCTCCATCGCGCTGCTGTTGACCGGCTCCACGCCCAGGACGTACGCGCCCTGGCCCATCATCTTCCACTGCACGAGGTAGGGCAGGGTGTCCGCGCTGAAGCGCAGGCTCACGCCGATGCCGGCCTCGCGGTTGGTGACCCGGGCGGTGGCAAACCCATCTTCGGCCGGCTCGACTTCAATGATAAAGACATGCTCGCTGAAGCCCGGCGTCGGCGCCTGCAGCTGCATGTGCTCGGCGATGTGCTGCTCGGCCAGCGGCGTCCGGGGGATCACCCGCCGGATGGGGAAATCGAGCTCGCTTGCCGGGCTGATTACCGGGAAGCCCAGGTTGAAGTGGTACATCATCATATGCGGCTGGCGGTCCCAGCCCTCGTTCGCCACTTCGTCCTCGATCCGGATGGCCGATGACCCCAGGCTGGTGGTGATCCGGCGCCGCACCACCAGGTTCTCTCCGAACAGCCGGGCCTGCCGCACCTGGCCCGTGATCTCGAGCCGGTAATCGTCGCCCTCCCAGTACGTCCGGTAGCCCACTTGCTCGGCAGGCAGGTTGCCGGCCCGGCCGTGCAGCCCGAACTCCTCGCCGAACTCGGCCGAAGGCGAGGCAAACTGGTCCAGCCCACAGGTGGCGAAGAGTCCGCCCCCAAAGGTCCGCAGCCAGCGCAGTCCTTCCGGCTCGAAGTAAGCCGGATGCGCGAACCCTGCGGGCGAGTTCCACGTCACCGACATTCCATTGAACGTACACGGCCCGACGTCGAGGCAGCGGTCGGCCAGGACGTCGAAGGCTAGTCCGGAGCCGGTCCACACCTGGAAGGCCCGCAGCCCCGTGCTGCGTCCGTCGTCCCATGTGATCGGCCGGATGCCCGCAAGCTGGTTCATGTGCCCCGTGAGCTCCCGGAGCTGCGCCGGGGTCCACTGGCGGCCAAAGAGGGTTGGCATGACAAGTCTCCTGGTTAGCGGGTGAATCATTGGCTGGAGCGGGTGCATTGTAGCCCAAACCAGGTAGGTTGCGTAATGCGTGTGCGTCGTTTGCTGCCGGAGCATCGCGGCCGTATGAGCATAACCTCACACGACGGATAGCCCCATGCAATCAGGGCTGCAGCCCGGGTCACCGCTGGCGCATCATGGGGTCTGCGGGCCCCGCGCCGTGACGGCACGCGCTGTAGGCAAAAACCGGAACTCTCTCAGGCTGGAGCTGCCGGCTCCGAACCTCGCTCGCGTTCCTGGAGTTCTCCGGGGTGAGAAGTGGATCGGGTGGCGGTTCCAAGCGGGCGGCCAACAGCAGCTGTGTGATCGCTGGAGGGATTGCCGAGGTTGCGACGATGGCGACGACGAGGGAGAGCAGGGCGGCCCGAACAAGACGCGACATGCGGCCCTCCTGCAACGAGGTTCCGCTGCCTTCAAACATGCACGCGGGGGTTCGAGCGCCAGGGAGCGAGGTGCGATGCGGTCGCGCTGGAGCGCTAGTGATCCCGCGTCGTTAAGGCAACAATCCCCTCTTGCTCTGGTCAATTTAGCACGACGGCAGCGTCACGTCAATCCCCACGCGCGAACAGGACCTTGCGACTGCCTCAGCCTCGTGGATCGATCCCGGTCGTGAACAACCAGCTCAGGTCGTGGCCGCTGTACTCGAACCGCTCGCCCGCACCCATGAGGATGAGCGCATACTTCTTCCAGGACGCGAAGATCCCGTCGTGCCCGAAGATCTGCGCCGATTGAGCTGCCTTGAAAAGCCGCACCGGCCAGTTGTGCCATGCCTGCCTGGGCGCAAGGTTCGGCAGGTAGTCCTGTGCCCCCAGGTCCCAACCCCAGGATGCGGCCAGCAGCTCCTCGCCCCGGCGGAAGCGCTCCACAAATGCCGGGTCCGAGTTAAGCTCGGCGATCTCACCCTCGTACACCGTCCAGGCAAGTCCGTACGCGCTGGGCCGGTTGATTGGGAAGGCCCACCAGTCGTAGTGATTTCTGTGGAACTCCTCCCAGTTTCCCTCGGCCGCCCAGCGCTCGAAATCGGCCACCTGCCTGGCGTGAGTGGCCTTCAGCTTTGGGAGGCCGACAAAGCTCCTGTCCGTGTTGAAGCGCATCTATTCCTCCTGACCGCGAACTGCACGTCCCGGGTCTGAACCGTGTCTGAGATGTGCGGCCAACGACTCCATGATACCGGCGCGTGTCAGGACACGTCAATGGCTTGTGCCGCCGGGCTGGCGCGATGCTCGCCCGGACCGCGCCCTGCGGCTGCCTGACCAAGACTACAACTCAGTGGCTCAGACCATAAGCCATTCGCCCGACGCTCGGCGCTGTGTTATGATCTGTCCCTGTGAAAGCCCTGCGTACCCCCGCGCTTTGCCTCGCGCTCTTCTTTTTTGCCTTGTGGCTCCGCCTGCCTGGACTCGGCAGCTTCCTGACGCCGGACGAGGGGCTGTGGGCGGGGCGCACCGCTGAATTCCTGAAGGCGCTCGAAACCCGCGACTGGGCCGCGACTTACATCACCGGACATCCGGGTGTTATGACCACCTGGGCAGGCGTTACCGGCCTGGCTGCCCGCTGGGCCTTCGCCCGTCCGCCAGGCGCCAAAAACCTGGCGGATCTGGCCGAGGTGTTGGCGGCGAACCCGGTTCGCGTGGACTTCCTCCCGTGGCTGCGTCTACCCATCGTGCTGGTCACCGCGCTCGGCGTCGTCCTCATCTTCCTGCTGGCCCGGCGGCTGTTCCGTGAACCGGTCGCGCTGCTCGGCGCGGCCTTCGTCTGCTTCGATCCCTTCTTTCTTGCCCACGGGCGGGTCCTCCAGCTTGACGCCCTGCTAACCACTTTCACCACCATCGCCTGGTTGTCCACCCTCGTCGCGACGCGCACCGGGCGGAGGCGCTACTTCGTGTTCAGCGGCGCCGCGTTCGGCCTCGCGATCCTCACCAAGTCGCCCGCGCTCGTGCTGGGCCCGCTGCTGGTCGGCTGGATCGTGGCGGTCCGGCTCCTCGCCGCCCGGCGCGATTCGGTAAGCGCTCGCGGGACGTTATCGGCTGCGCTCCTGGACCTCGTCTCGCTCGGCCTCCCCGCAATCCTCGCGATCTTCCTCCTCTGGCCCGCGCTCTGGTCCGCGCCCCTTGCCACTCTGGGCGGTGTGTGGGGTCTCATGACGTACTACGGCGGCGAGGGGCATGAGCTTGGCAACTACTGGCTGGGACAGGCAGTGACGGATCCCGGGCGCTCGTTCTACGCCGCGATCCTGCTGTGGCGAACTACGGCCATCACCTTGCCTGGCTTCGTCCTGGCCCTCGGTTGGACCGTGGCCGGCGCCTGGAAGGCGGTCTTCCGGCGGCCCATTTCCGGTGCGAGCGCTGCCCCGGCGCACCCGGCAAGCGAAGGGCATGCCGTCCTGGGCCTGGTGCTCTTCGTGGCCTGGTACGGCCTGATCCTCAGCCTCGGCGATAAGAAGTTCGACCGCTACGTGCTGCCTATCTTCCCGGCCATCGACCTGCTGGCCGCCTGGGGCTGGTGGGTCACCGGCGAGCGCCTCGTCTCGGCGTCCAGTGCGGCTAGTGGTCGGGAAGACGGGGCCGAGAGACCCAGGCGAGCGGCCCGCGCCGCTCGCCTCGCGCTGCTGGTGCTGGCGGCGCTGCTGGTGGGCGGGCAGGCTGCCTCCGCGCTCGCCAACCGCCCCACATACTTCACGGCCTACAACCCGCTTGCCGGCGGCATAAAGACGGCGCGCAACACGTTCATCGTCGGCTGGGGCGAGGGGCTGGCAGAGGCTGCGGGCTACCTTAACCGGCAGGCAGGCGCGTCCGGCCGGGTGGCTGCAACCTGGTACGGTCAGAACGTCTTCGGCCCGTTCTATCAGGGGAAGAGCTACGATCTCTATTACGACACGCGCACCGCGTCCGACCTGTACGGTCGCGACGTGGACTACGTCGTGACGTACGTCAACCAGGAGCAGCGCGCCCTGCTCGACCCCACGGTGCGGGCGCATCTCACCGCGCCGCTGTTCAGCGCGGAGAAGTCGGGCGTCCCGCTGGCCCAGGTTTACGCCTGGCCGAAGCCTTTCGCCCACACGACAGATCAGCGCCTGGCCCCGGGCCTCGTGCTGCTCGGCTGGGAGACGGGCGCGTACGATCCGCAGGCCGGGGTCCTGCCGGTGACGACCTACTGGGATGCCGCCGAGTTGGCAGGCAGCCCTGATGCTGACGCCCGCATCGTCACGTGGATGAAGGACGCTGCCGGAGAGGTGTGGGCGCAGGCCGAGGCGCCGCTCGACTGGTCGGCGCAGACGCCCGGCTGGCTGGACAGGCGGGCGCTGGCTCAAACGGTCGAGCTTCATGGGCCGTCCGGCCTGGCTCAGGGCGAGTATCGGGTTGAAGTCGCGCCGTTTGCGGGAGGAGGCGTCTCCCTTGGCGCTGTGTCGGTCGCTGCCGCGCCGCTTGCATCCCTCCTTGCAACTGACCGCCCGGCCCCGACCGGCCTCGTGTTAGGGGCAGGGGATGAGGTCCTTTTCGGCGACAAGTGGCGGCTGGCCGGCTATACCCTCAGCCCAAGCGGCGAGGGACTCGACCTCGACCTGCTCTGGGCCGCGCTCAAACCCCCGCAGCCCGGCCTCAAGCTATTCGTACACGTCGTCGACGAGCAAGGCACGATCATCGCCCAACACGATGGGACGCTCGCCGGCCCCGACGACGCATCCCCGCCGGCCCTGCAGCCCAGCGACGCGGCCCGCCAGCGCGTCCACCTCGCACTCCCGGCAGATCATGCTGGCGCGCCCTATCACGTCTACGTGGGCATCTACCGCTCAGCCGATCAGCAGCGCCTGCCCGTCACCGCCGGCGGCGCGCCCGTGCCCGACGGCCGGTACGAGCTGCACGGGGTAAGCTGAGGAACGCTTCGCGCGGACTCGCCTACACCACCGTCATCTCCACCAGCCACTTGACCCAGCCGCCTCCGAGCTCGTTCGTCAGCGCAACCCGCACCGGAAAGCCGTGCGAGGCCGGCAGCGGTTCGCCTTCCCATTCGTAAGCCAGGAAGTATTCGGTCCCCAGCGCCGCGTCCAGCGCGCAGCTGCTCGTCCGCCCGTCGATGCCCTTGAACTCCACTCGCTGTGCGCCCTCTACCGGCTCGGCGAGCGCGAGCACGCTCGCCAGTGCTGCGCCGGCCAGGTTGGACCAATCCACGAAGAAGCCGGGGCACTCGATACGCGCGTAGGTGCCGGTCTTGGGCAGGCACCGCAGCTCGTCGTACGTCAGGCCCAGTTCACGGCCCACCTTCCCCGCCACCCGCAGCCGGTACGCTACCGGGTCGATGACCTGCGGCGCCGCGGTGACGTGCAATCCGGTGGACGGTTCCACAGCCGTGTAGCCGGGGTAAGGGATTGGGGTGGGGGGGATGACGGCCTGCAAGGCACCGGGGCATCCGGGGCCTTGTGTCTGCACGGCGAGGGGCGTGGTCGCGGGCGTATAGGTGGGCAGGTCGGTCGCGGGCAGCGTGGGCGAATCGGGCGTGCCCCCTGGCTGCCCACCAGACGGGCTCCCGGCACATGCTGCCGCCAGTAACGCAAATGCCTGGCCCACGCCTACCAGCGCGGCGCGCCGGCTGAGGCGCCGGGTTCGAGGGGATGGACCGTTCATGGGCTGCTCCAGGAAGAGGATGATTGAGGCTGACGGGCAGAGCATATCCCACCGCCGCCACCGTGTCAATCCTGGCAGCTAATCGACGGTGGTTGCGAAGCTGAAGTTGAACACTCCCGCCCGATTCGAGGGCGGATAGACGCCGGCCTGGCCCACCGGCAGCACGAGGTAGAAATAGCTCGTTCCGGCCCCCAGCGGCGGCGCGGGGTCCGTGGTGCTGGCCGTCGCGCCCTGCGCCGGCGGCGCCACGTCGGGCAGCCGCGTCACGCCCACGTCGTTCAACCCGAAGAACTGTTTCTCAGCACGATAGACTTCGTAATGATCGATCCTGTCCCCCAGGTGGGTCCAGGTCAGCACGTTGCCGCCCTCCGGCTGCAAGTCCACGACCAGGTCAGTGAGGAACGGCTCGAGCGCCTCGTAGGCGCCGCTATCGCAGTGCGACCCTTGCGGCCGGCTGACGCCGCGCTGGTCGAGCCCCTCGACCGGGCCGCCCGCACAGATTGCGTCGTCGCCCCGGTTCAGCGCGGAACTGCCCGGTCCAAGGGCCATCGTGCGTGTGGGACCGCCGTTATCCTGCAGGGGGCCAAGTCGCGGATTGCCGTTCGCGCCGGGGCAGGTCGTGTCGGGATAGCTGACGTTTCCGCCGCCGTCGATGACCGCCCCGTAGCAGTTCCCACCCGCGACACTGTCCGCCAGGACCGTGTTGCTCAGTGTGAGCGCACCGCCGCTGGTGTAGATCGCAGCGCCACCCAGGCCGCCCGCGCTGTTGCCTGAGAACGTGCTGTTGACGATCGTGACTGCGGCCGACCAGTTGCGAATCGCGCCGCCGGGCCCGGTGGCGCTGTTGCCCGCGAAAGTGCTGTTGCTGACGGCAACGGTTCCGCCGGTGCTCCAAATCGCGCCGCCCGTGCCCCCGGAATTCCCGCTGAAGGTGCTGTCGCTCACGCGCAGCGTCCCGGCCTCATTGAAGATGGCGGCTCCAAGCAGCGCGCTGTTGTCGGCAAAAGTGCTGTTGCTCACGTTCAACGTGCCCCGGTTGAGCACCGCGCCGCCCCGGTCCTGGCCCGCGTATCCGTGTGCGACGGTCACCGCGTTCAGGTTCAGCGTGGCGCCCCGGTCCACGAGGAAGACGCGGGCCGCGTCGCTGCCACTGATGGTGATCGCCTGTCCGCTGCCGTCGATGGTCGTGTCAGCCGTAATCGTGATCGTGCCGGCCAACGCAATGGCGCCGCTGCAGCCGAAGGTCACCGTTCCCCCGCCGGCCACTGCCTCGAGTAAGTGCGCCTCGTCGCAGATGGCGAGCGTGCCGCTTGCCTGGGCGAAACCCGCGGGCAGGCCAAGGAGAACCGTAACGAGGATAGAAGCAAGAAGTGTCGCTCGCATGCTCCGCATCTCCTGTTTGCCGTCCGGACGGGAATGGGTGGTGTGGTAGTTCAAATATTGTTGTACAACGAAGCCGGCTACATCCGCGTGGCTGCGCTTACAGTGGCCGATGCCACACCGCGACGCGGCGCTTCCGCCTGCCGCGCGGCGTATGCCCTGCCACAGAAGCGTGCCGCCGCACGCGCTAACCTATGCTCTACCGCAGCGACCACCTGCGGACCTGGCTTGCGAGGTTGGCCCTATGGACTTCGAGTTTAGCGGCCCCATCTGGTACTGGCGCGGACCCGCGCCCTGGTACTTCGTGACCGTGCCGCCGAAGCAGTGCGAGGAATTGAACGCCCTGTCACGCTTCGTGACATACGGGTGGGGCATGATCCCGGCGACCGTTCGGATCGGGCAGACCGAGTACCGGACCGCCCTCTGGCCGAAAGACGGCCGCTATATCGTCCCGATCAAAGCGAGCGTCCGGAAGGCAGAAGCGCTGCAGGAAGGCGACACGGTGACCGTGCGGCTCGCAGTGCACTAACACCCGATTTGCCACAGAGGTCACAGAGGCAGCAGAGGTGACCGGAGAGCAACGAGGTTCGTCCCTCCAACCATCTCTGTTCCTTCTGTGACCTCTGTGGCGAGAACCGCTTCGGTCCCCGTCCGCTTAAGGCGCGACCGTGATGTCGTCCAAGTAGATCGTCCCGTTGTACGGGGTATCGTCGCGCAGCGCATCCAGCACGAGCCCATACAGCTTGATCGGGTAGTCCAGCTTGCCGTTGTCCGGCCCGCTGATGTGGGCCTGCGGCCAGCCGGCGGTCGTATCCAGGGGCGCGGTGAGCTGACGCCATGCGCCCGCTTCAGGGACGGGTCCGAAGGAGAACTGGCGGATTTCGCCCTTGCTGTCCTGGATCCACACGTTCAGGTAATGCCCCGAGCCGTCCCCCAGCACCCAGACGCTCAGCGCGGTGGGCGAGCCCGGGATGGACAGCGGCGGCCGCGACGTGAAGACGACGAAGTTGTCCTTCACCGCCGGCAAGCCGTAGTCGAGCCGCGCCGAAGCCGAACCGCTGTGCGCCGCCTGGGTCGAGCGGGTGAACGTGCCGTGGGGCTGGTCTCCGATCTGCCACCGGCCCCACTGCTCGAAGTTCGTGACGAGGCCGGGCACTGCCGGCGCTGAGCTTACCACCGGTCGCGCCGTGGCGGGCACGCGCGTCGCGGTCGGCGCGAGCTTCAGCGTGGCGGTAGGCGCAGCGGTCGGCGGCACAGGTGTAGCCGTCGGCGGCTCGGCCGTCGGCGTATCGGGCACGGGCGATGCGGTGAAGGTCGGCGTCGGTGGAAGAGCCGTGGGCGGGGGCGTCGAGGTTGGCGGCACGGCGGTTGCGGTTGCGATGGGCAGCGCGCCCGCTGCGGCTTGCGTCTCGCCCGGCGTCGGAGTGCTGGTCCGCAGCGCCGCGGCCACCGCGATCGCCGTGCGCGAGATCTCCGGAGGCGTCGGCGATTCCGTGGCCTCCCCGCCCACACCGGCAGCGGCCGCTCCGCCCCCCGCTTGCCCGCCGCCCGCCGTGGCTGCTGCCGCGGTCGCACCCGTTGGACCGTTCCTCGCCAGCAGCGCAAACGCGCCCGCGGCGAGGAGCAGGACCAGGAACACGGCGATGGCAGCCATCACCAGGGGCTTCGGCCGGCCTGGCGCTGCAGCGGGTGCGCCCGTTGCGGCCAGATCGCCGCCCGGCAGCGCCAGCGCCGCGCCGGCAGACCGTCTTCCCCGCCTGCTGCCTGCTGCCGCAGCGGGCGCCGAGGCGCTGCCGCGTGGGCGCCGCCTGCTCGACCGAGCGGCGCGCATCAGGAGCAGTGGGTGCGGCCGGTGCAGGCGCCGGCGTCGCGGCGGGCGACGCCGCTGCGACCGGCGCAGCGGCCAGAGCCGGAGCCGGGGCTGTGCTCGGCGCGACGTCGAAGATCTTGCCGTCGGGTGAGCGCATGAAGAGGACGGGCGTGCCCCATTCGACGTCAGGCACCCGGGAGTAAATCGACTTCCTGGCCTCGGCAAGCGCGCCGTCCACCGGGTAGCCGTCGACGAGCGAGCCGTAGAACTCATGGGAGAAGGCAATGGCCGCTTCATCGCTGACTTCGAACTGCATGGCGATGACCGCCGGCACGCCCTGCTGCACCAGGCTCTCCGCGGTCCCGGCGAACGGGTCTGACCTGGCCGAGCGCGCGCCCTTCGCAGGCATTGACGATCGCAAGGCGCAGCGGCCGGTGATCGTGGAGCAGCGTACCCAACTCCTGGCCGCTGACCACGTGCCCCCGCCGGTCATCGTCCTCGAGCAGCAGCACCCCGTCCTGGGTCGCCTCGTCAAACGCGCCGTGGCCGATGAAGTGGAAGACGTGGTACTGCCCCCGGCGCAAGCGGCGCTGCAGCGCGGCGAGCGACGGGCGCTCCAGCCGCTCGGCCACCACCAGTCCGTCTCGCTGGACATCCGCCAGCGCCTCCTGGAGCACCGCCCATTCCCGCTCGACGTCCAGCGCCGGGTAATCGGTGGGCGAAGAAATCATGACGAGCACCCGCAGCGGCGGCTGCACCGTCAGCGGACGCGGAGGTTCCGGCAGCGCCAGGTACCGGGTGACCGGCGTATCGGTGGACAGGGCCAGAAAGCGGTTCAGTTCCCGGTCGTACAGGTATTCCCATGGCAGATCGGCGAGGTCCTGCGCGTCGCGGGTCAGCTGCAGCCGGATGCGCAAGCCCGCATCCTGGCGCTGCGCCACCTCCATGCTGCGGCGCAAGCAGACCCAGACGTCCCGGCTGAAGACCGCCTCGAACAGCTTGCCGCCGAACTTCTTCGCCTCCTCGGTGTGCGACGACTCCATGCGGCGGACGTTGCGGCGGGGCTGGCCCATGCTGAGCAGGAGGATCTTGATGTCCTTGTCGTCGAAGGGCAGGATGAAGTCGGCGGTGGCCCGTTCTGCGCCGGCAGGCGCACTCAGCACCTGCGCCCGGTAGCCCGTCTTGGCTTGGTCGATCAGCAGGTCAAAGTCCAGGTACGTGAGCGGCGCCATCTTCATCCTCCCGGGTGCCCGCGCACCCCGTCACCAAGTTTCCGCTCAGGAAAAGGACGCAAATAGAATTAATAACATACTAATGACAGACATAAAGAGAAGCAGTGGCGCGGCATACAACTGGACGGCGGAGGAGATCAGGTTAGAAAGGATTGAAATGAGGGACGAGCAACCAGCCGAGGTATGTTCTGAGAGGGGTTGGACGAAGTATCAGAACTATAAGAACTATCGGAACGATTAGCGCGTATAGCCTAATGGTTCTTATAGTTCTGATACTTCGTCAAGGGGACCGGATGAGATGACTCCAGCGATGACCTCCGAGGTCTCACAGACCTCGGAGGTCTGGTTTGGGACAACATGGTCGGTGGGCTTTGCGTGCGAGCGAGATACCTAACGCTCCTGGGCAGGCGGGGATGCATGAGAGTCGAACTCACCTGTGCCGGGCCCACCGCCACACACCGGTTTTGATGACCGAGGCCGTCACCGGACGACAAGCACCCGCTATCTAGTAGCTTGTCTAGGAACAACTACTACCGGTAGTAGTACCAGTGATGCTGTCATATGTTGGTTTAAGCAATGACCGGTCGGATGTGTTTCACGATACCACGCCAACCGAGCGCTTGCTCTTCCGGCCAGAAAATAGCACGCGACGCGTACACTGTCAAGCTGGACGCAGAAAAGGCCGAAGATCGGGGTTAGGAGCGCATCCGTGGAATTGAGGTCATGACGCTCGATGGGTTGTGCCGGACGTGCCGCGGTGTGATAATGGTGCCAAGTTTCCAATCGTACGCGCCGCCGAAAGCTGATCGTGCTCGATATGGCAAGGCTGCCTTAGCTGTCGGTGTTCCGGTTTTCCTCATCCTCGTTGGGCTGCTGCTGATCGACCACTGCGCGCCCCTTCCGGCCGCAAAAACACCTTCTGCCACGCCACCGACCAGCACCGCTAAAGCCAATGCCGCTCCAATCGCTTTGGCCGCCGTCTTTGCGCCCTGGTACGGCTACGACCCCGCTACCGCCAATTGCCGAGGCGGTATCGGATCGTACCACTGGAATAACGACCCGAACATGGCAGGAGGGGTGGACACGCCCGAGCGAGGCTATTACTGCTCGGCTGACCCCGACGTCATTAAGTGGCAGCTGGTCGGGCTGGAGCGGGCGGGCGTCCAGACTGTGTTCCTTAGCTGGTGGGGCTGGGGCGACGGCGATCTCGACGGCAACATCGAAGGCCACCCCGACGCCTACTTGAACCGGGGCATCAGGGCGCTGCTGGACCAGATCGCGGCCTTGACCGGCACGCAGAAGATCAGGGTGTCGCTGATCGTGGAGCCGTTTGTCAAGACGCAGGCGGGCATCGAGCCAGGCACGTTACAGCCCGCCCAGCGCGCGCATGTGCTGGACTGGCTATGGACCGACTACTACGGCAACCCGAAGTATCGCGACCTCTGGTTCGAGTGGGAAGGCAAGCCGCTGCTGATCGCGTTCGACCCGATGACGCTCACCTTGCCCATATCGCCAACCTATCCGATCAGCTACACGATCCGAAACTGGACCGGCCGTCCCAAGGGCGATGACACCGCCGGGAGAAGGCTGGGCTGGTTCTTCAGCCCGCCTCAACAACCAGCCGCCGTCTGACCGACTAACCCTGGGTGGCCCCGCCCTGGCTCTGCTGGCGGCACGCCTTGCATACCCCCGGCGTCGCCCCTATAATTGCTTCCGATAGACGCTGAACTCTCAACGCAGCACGCTTATCTCGCTTCACGGATCAGCCCTCACCCTTTCGATCGGCGCGCCAGTTTGAAAGGCAGGAAGTCCCATGCGATTCGCTGGTAAGCAGTTGATGTCAGTGCTTGTTATCGCCTGCTTCGTCGCCGCCTGCGCAGCTGGGCCTCAGCCTGCGTCCGCTCCGCCACCCCAATCCGCCGCCCCGCAGTCAATAACGCCCATGCCGCCGTCGCCTACACCCGTTCCGCCTTCGCCCACTCCAGTCCCCCCGTCGCCTACGCCCGTTACACCGACCCCCACTGAACCCTCCGCGCCTTCTCCCACCATATCGGTGCGGCACGCGATCACCGATCTGGTGAAGCTGGATGACATCACGATGTATTATGCGGCCTACGGTGAGGGGGAGCCGCTGATCTTGCTCCACGGCGCGCTGAATAGTGCCGATATCTGGGCCAAACAGGTGCCCGAGCTTGCCCAGCAATACCGCGTCATTACGCCCGATCTGCGCGGTCAGGGTCGGACGACTGACAGCGCTGCGCCCTACACGTACAAGCTCCTTGCCGAGGATATCGTCGGGCTAATGGATCACCTAAAGATCGATAAGGCTAATGTCGTTGGTTGGGAAATGGGCGCGATCACCGGGCTGGAACTGGCAAGAACGCACCCAGAGCGGGTGAACGCGCTGGTGGCCTACGGCGGCTGGATGAACCCAAAAGGACTCCAGCAATCTGTCACGGACTGGATTCGGACTGCAACGACGCAAGCCCTGATCGAGGACATGTCGTACGATTACCGCGCGATCTCTGCCACGCCCGACCACCTGCCGGTTATGCTCGAAAAGGTCCGGCAACTGCTTCTAACCCAACCGAACATGACGCCGTCTCAACTCGTCAGTATCCAGCCGCCGACGTTGCTTCTCGCCGGGAAGGCGGACGAAATCCTCGACGCCGATCAAGTGCAAGCGATGGCGACCGCCATGCCGCAGGCCACGTTCACCCTGATGCCGGGCGTAGGGCACTACGCCTTGAACAGCAGGCGGCTGACTTCAACAAGATCGTGCTCGACTTTATCAAAGATAAGTAGCGACGGCCTGGGCGCGTGTATACGCACAGCAAACGCGCTTGCCCAGCACGCCGACTTCGCTGGCAACAACGTGACCACCCTCGCTGGTCAGTGCGACAGCCATACGGTCGGATGTGGCTATCGAGAATCGGGCAGCTCGCGTGGCCTCGCTGTGCTCACCGGCCTCCAGATACCTTCGAACTCAGAGAGTCTGGCAAGCCGGACTGCCGCACCCAACCCGCTGCTGCGGGTTCCGCACGACGCGGGCATCGCCACCTACCCACAACCGGTGGTAGAATCGAGCCTGCACAGCAGATTGCCAACCACGGATCGCCGCGCACGACCCGGCTGTATGGCCGGACCAATGACGCGATCAGCCTGGCTGGATCGACAAGCTAATTACACTCCGACGGTGAGGGTGAGCGGCTTGAAGGGTGCTGGGTGCATGCGTACCAGCCAATCAAAGGGAAGGTGCGAACATGCAGACGACAACACTGCCCGATCAGCCCGATGGGAAATCACCCGCCGGGGCTGACATCCGCTTCCTTGTGGCTGGCGCTACCGGCAACATGATTCACAGCACCGTCCCGCCGCGCCAGGTAAACCGCGCGACGGTCCATGCGACGGTAAGCGAGTTCTGGTATGTTTTGGAGGGCCGCGGCGAAATCTGGCGCGACAACGGGGTGGCGAGTTCCGTCACGGTGCTTGTTCCGGGCACCGCCATCGACATTCCTGTCGGGACCGCGTTTCAGTATCGAAACCTGGCGGACACCGAGCTTAAGTTCATTTGTGTCGCCATGCCGCCGTGGCCCGGCGCTTCCGAAGCGAGCTATGTGGAAGGTATCTGGCGACCGACTGTATGACGTTTGCACGACTACACCGGCGGCTCAACTGCAACGTGACGAAACGGCGGTTCCGAGGCCATTGGGCGGTTGGCGTATTGAGTTGGGACGCCTGAGAGTCACGTTCCCTTTGGATCGCACCCGGCGTCGGCGGGCATGCATCCCGGTATTCTTCTTAAGGCGTTTTGAATTATGCGCTCCCAACAGGTGCTGCTGAAAGCGGAGCGGGTTTAAGCTGCGGCGGGTTGTCGACGTCCGCGGCGCTGCTCGACACCGTCCCAGCTTTGATCGCGCACCAGGGCCAGGGCTTCTGCGATGGCGGCGGTGACGGCGGCCTCCCGCAGGTCCAGGCTAATATCCATGGGCTGAGCATTAACGAAGTGCAGATCGACAATACCCACAAAGCCGAAGATCGTCCGCAGATACGGCTCCTGGAAGTCATAAGCGTGCAGCGGACTCTGCTCGGAATAGTTCCCGCCGCGGCTCGTGATACAGACCATCTTCTTGCCGTGGACCAGGGGAACCGGCTGCCCGATCTCGTTGTACTTGAAGAGATAGCCCGGCTGGACCAACGCATCGATGTAGTACTTCAGCGGGTATGGGATGCTGAAGTTCCACATCGGGGTCGAGAGCACATAAATGTCGGCTGACAGGAACCTCTCGATCTCCAGCTCGATTTGCCGCCACGAGTCCTGGTGCTGCTTGTCGATGGGTTGGCCGACCATGAGGGAATACTTGGTTTCGATATTGTCGCCTGCCACCGCCGGTAGGTCGCGATTGAACAGGTCAATGACCTGGACGGAGACACCCGGATGCTTGGCGCATAGCGCTTCGATGAATGCGTTGGCGACGCGAAGCGTGTTCGACTTCTGCTCGCGTGGGGTCGCGACGATATGCAGCAAATTCATGTCTTGCTCCTTGGTGAACCGCTCTCAGTTCAGAAAGCCCGGGCGTTCGGCCTAAACGGGCACAGGAAAGCCGCGTAGCTTTTGCGGGGCTTGCGCAATTGCAGCGCGAGGCAAGCACAATAGTAGTGCAAGGAGGTGGACGCGTATGTTATCGGCACTACGGTAATCCTAGGGCACGGCTACATCGCTGACTGCCGGACAGCGACATAGTAACAAGTTTGGCGGCACGTAAGTGGCCGACGCTAGCGCGGTCCAGCACGACGCAGGCTGGTTAGAGCAGGGTTGTGTTGGCATGATCAGCTTCTACGCACGAGCACGCATGAGGTGAATGGATGAGCTTGCTGGATGATCTGACCGTTGCCTTGTTCGTGGCGTGGTGCCTTAGCGAGGTGGCGATCAGTCTCATCAACGCGGTGAATCGCCTGCGGCGACGGGCGGGGCCAGAGGATCGCCTCAGCTTCCTCGGCATCTGGCTGGCCCTCATCGTCACCGTGGCTCTGGCGATGATCAGCTGGCTATCGCGCCATCTGATGGCGGGATTTGGCGACGCCGGGGCACTTCTGGCGCTGGCGGGCTGGCTGGGCTGCGCTTGCCTCGTCTCTGGCATCGCTATCCGACTGGCGGCGGTGGCCACGTTAGGCGGCCAGTTCACCACCCAGGTGACCATTGTGGCGCAGCAACGGATCGTGGATCGCGGCCCGTATCATTATGTGCGACACCCGGCCTACCTGGGTCTGCTCCTGGCGCTGCTGGGCTTTGGGCTGTGCTCGGGCAATTGGATCAGCTTGGTGGTCGCCATCGGGCTGCCGCTAACCGCAGTCATGTATCGCATTCGTGTTGAAGAGCGGGCGCTCTTGCGGCATTTCGGGCCAGCGTATGTGGAGTACTCCAGCCGTACGAAGCGGTTGGTGCCTGGGGTTTACTAACCCGGGTGGCTGGCCGAACACCGCCTGATAGCCGTATGCGGTAGGCGCAGACCATTTGGGTGCGTTCGAGCCGCGTCGATCTGTTCGCCTGTATCGAGTAACTTCTTCGAGCGACGGCTCGCGCACTATACAGCCGGGAAATTAGCGCGTCCGGCTCGTGCCGCTGCACGCCCAGGCCTTTCGTCCGCGGATCGGCGCATGCACCCCCGCTGTGGTAAACCGGGCATCGCGCTCTTCCAAGTACCCGACGTACCCGCTTTCCACACATAAGCCCGGTGCGAGGCGCTCGGTTTTGCCGCAACCGACAGCGCGCTTAACAGCGCACCGGGCGCTTCCCCTTGCATTTCTTCACATACAAGACATCCTCTTATCCTGGAGTGGGTACTGCGGGTACGCCGGTGCCCCATCTTGCCTGGAGCCTCGACCAACCTGAAGGCTGCGGCGCGTCCCTTCCCGAGGCGTGCTGTCGCGCCTGTCATTTCTCCCCTGGGCCTGACAGCTGGCCGGTTTCGTTGTCGTGTGGGGGCCGGACAGTGTATCATGCCGTCTGGCTGGTAGGGTGCATACCGCCGATGGCCCACGATAGAGTGCCGCGGCTGGCGGGCGTCCTGTTCATTTTGGAGGATACTATGACAATGCGCCGGTCGGGACGGCCGTTTTGGGTCTACGTCCTAGTCTGCTTCTGCGTGGTTCTCGGGCTGGGCGGGCTGTACGGGGGCATTTCGTTCATCACCGATCCATCAGGCGGCTCGATGGGCATGGACGTGAGCATGTTGCGCGGCTTCATGACCACCTACCTGCCGTTTGGCATCTTCCTGCTGCTCGCGTTCGGGATTGCGCCACTGGTGCTGGCCTGGGCGCTGCTCGCGCGGCCGCGGTGGTTCCCGGGCATCACGCGGGCGACGGGGCGAGATTGGGCCTGGGTCGTGACGCTCGTGATGGGGGCGGGCCTGCTCGTGTGGATGGCGGGCCAGTTTATCATCATGGGCTACCAAGCACCGATCCAAGCTTTCACGACCTTTCTTGGCGCAGTCGTCACTTTGCTGAGCCTGGTTTCGCCCGTACAGCAGTACTACCGCATGGCCTAAGCGCTGCGATGCCCATAATGGCGATGGGCGCGGCGACTTCGGGACCGTCCAGCCGCAAGATCGCCTGGGGTTAGTCGGCAGAGGTTCGCGGAGCCACCGGGTCGTAGACGCAGCTTCCACACTGCTCGACCCAAGGCACACCTTCGCGATCTTCCGCCCAGTGCCCTCGCACCCGCCGTGTGAGTTCCGCCGGATCGGCCCCGCGCCGCGCCCCGCTGAGGCTACGCCTGTGGTGCCGGCGGCGGTGCCGCCTGCTCCTTTGCCTGCCGTCGCCCCAGCACACCGCCCTGGAACACGATGCCGATGACCGCCAGAGCCACTACGATGACGGTCTTCATCAGCCCATCCAGGCTCGGAACCAAGAGGCCCAGCCCGCGCCCGATCAGCAACGCGCCAACGAGGCTCGCCAGAATAATGATGCCCCAGTCCTGCGAACCGCGCCGCGCACGGCGGATCAGGATGAGGCCGACCGCCGCGCCTGCGACAACGAGCACCCACTTCAGGATGCCGCCGTCGATGTTGAAGAGGTCGAACACGCCGAGCACGACCGCCGCGCCCGCCAGCGCGCCGATCACCCAGATTACGACTTCGACAATGCCCTTCGCAAAGCCGCCGCCGATCACGCCGAGGACGGCCAGACCCAGAACGATGATCCACGGCAGTAACCCGCCCGCCAGCGCCGGGAACAGCTGCACCAGACCGAGGCCGACGAGCGCGCCCACCGCTCCACCCAGCACGGCCAGACGCTTGCCCAGGATCAAGACTGCAATACCGATGGCAATGACAAGAAGAGGAAACATAACTGGAGCCTCCTTGGGCGGGCCTGGCTTGATAGCATGGGCCAGGCCCGGTTCTGACTGCCGCCAGGACACGGCAATGATCGACTCGGAGCCGGTGCGCGATTCAGAACAACGCCGCCTGATTGGGTTCATCGGGTCCGGCCCACCCGAACCGCTTCAGATCGACCCGCCCCTTCGCGTCGCAAGCAGAAAGGCCAACGCGAGCGCAAGCGGAAGGGCATAGGCTGGTTTCATGATCGATCTCCTTGGGAGGTGACACAGGCGGACACCGACGAATAGATTATCTGCCATACAGCGGTCTTTGTCAACGGGTTCGGCGCTGGATGAGCCAAAGTGCAGAAGGAAAAACCCTCTTAGCCGCCGGGTCAGTAGAGGGACAAATTCGTTTTCGGCCGTGCTCGCGCGCACCTTACGCCAACCTTCTGACCGCCGCCGTTCTCAGCTGGAAGCACGGTGCCTCATTTGCTGGTGGTGGTTTGGACATGTACCTGATGCGAATCACGCGCTGCTTAATGAAGGTCGGCGAGCTGGCGGAGATGACCACAGTAGGGGACGCGCAGGCTGAACTTCCGTCGGTGGGTCCGCGGCCGCTCGGCCGCAAGAGGTGCCGCCGCTTCTCGTTCAGTGACGCGGCCGGGGTCGTCAATGTAGACGGGCAGCCGTGCTGCCGCGCATCAGACGGCGACCTGATCCGGGGCATAGATGACGACGAACGTCTCCCGCCGGTCCGCAAACAACACCTCCACAGCCCACGAGCCGGGTTGCTTAGCGGGATGCACGCTGGCAAGCGTCGACTGGGGGAACGCTGCCAGCAGCCGGGTGAGTCGCGCGTAGAATTGCTGTGGCAACTCCCCCAGGTTGCTGCCGACCGGTACGTCGTCGGCTGGTCGTGGTGAGGGCAATTCGGCGTCGGGTTGTGTTGCATATTCAGGCGTTATCATCGTCTGTAACCCCATTCTGTCCGTCGCAAGCCGTTGGCGTCCGCTGGTGGCTCCAGTCTGTCAAATGACCCCTACCGGCCAAGGTTCGCACGCGGCGAACATGACCAGTGCGCGCCGCCTTGCCTCAGTTTGGAGGATATCGCGCGCGAGGTGGTAGTTGAAACATGTTGACCCGGGCTGCTCACCCGCACGCGCCGCAATCGGGCAATTGGCCGGGCAACTGGGCAAAGCCTCGCGCAGCGCCTGGTAGTTCGTGTACTCATCCAAGACCCGCGTCATGACGTGCCGGTATTCGCCCGCCCGGTGAAAGTCCTCAGGTATCAGGTCCACCTGTAGATGCAAACATAGCCGGATCGCCGTTTCCGTCACTTCGCACGCGGTCATCATAGCGTCGCTCCCGGGACGGGCACCATCTACCCCTCCTTCCAATCGTACGCCTGGCTGTCAAGCGGCATTGCGTAAGGCATTGCCCCGCAGAACGGTCGCTGGCCCGCAACCGCGTCGCGCGCCCACGACAGCCGGTAAGCCGGAACACTGCACGCGACCCGTTGCCACACCTTCCGCGCGACGAGCCTCACCGCCTGCTTATGCAACGTGGAACAATTCACTTCTCACGCCTACCGGGGGTTGAGAGCGTGTGTTTCCGCCTGATAACAAGTCGGCCCCTTGCCGAGGAGTCTGTCATGCCCGCAGCCGTTCTTATCCTGCCCGGCCTCGGGAACTCGGGGCCGCTGCATTGGCAATCCAGCTGGAACAGGCACACCCCGAATTTGTACGCGTCCAACAGCAGGATTGGGATAACCCAATTTGCGCAGGGTGGGTTGCAGCCATCGAGGCAGCCGTGCAGCGTGCCGGGCCGGATGTTGTGCTGGTCGCACACAGCCTCGCCTGTTTGGCGGTCGCCCATTGGTCGGCCACACCGCACTCACCAATCAAGGCCGCGCTGCCGGTTGCAGTACCCGACCCCGACGGCCCCGACTTTCCCGAGCACCTGCTTGGTTTCTCCAAGACCCCCACCGGCCCGTTCACATTTCCCGCCATCGTCGTTGTCAGCGCCGATGATCCGTATAGCTCACCGGAACACTCGGAGCACGTTGCGGCGGCTTGGGGATGCCGTGTCGTTCATATCGGTGCTTACGGCCACATCAACGCCAGCAGCGGCCTTGGCGCGTGGGCCGAGGGTTATGCGTTGCTGGACCAATTGCGGAGCCAAACCTTCGTTCGGGGCGGAGGTGCCGCGCCGTTGTGGTTCGGTTCGGCGACATTACCGCCGGGCAGCCCTGTAACTCCAACGTTGGGCAATCAAGTCACCCGGACCTGCGTTTTCCGCAGGCTTGTGTTACCTAAGCTAATTCCCAAGCCTGCCCGCCGCTATCGCCTGCCTGCAATGCCCCGTTACGCGGCAGCCCAAGATGCTCGCGCGGCGCGGTTTTCGACACTGTGGGCCGTGGGGTCACGCCGCGTTTTAGTGTCATGGTGCTGTCAGAGTGGCTCGACAGGCTCGCTGTGACAAACGCGCGGCCCCCCGACTCATCCGCCGTCTCGTACACGCACTCACCGTCGGGCCGGTAGAGATAGCTGCCGCCGGGATCGTTCTGATTATTCACACGTCTTGCCGGGCCAGTCCGCCCTGCTGTGGATACCGCTCACGGTCGGGCGACCTGTACACTGGCAGAAGCAACCCGATGGGTGAACCATAACCATGGGATGCTGCGTCTTTTGGGACGCGACGTACATGAGACGCAGGCCATGCCGTGCGATCTACCTGGCGACCTCACACCGGTCATCTACGGCTCCGGACCAGGCGGTTGTCCTCATGAGTGTGCCTGCCGCAGCGGCGTTGGGAGGATGGTCTTGGCGACGCGGCAAGTAGGCCGTCGCGCCCACGTCGGGCAGACCGGCACTCTGGCCGATGCGAGCATGCCCGGCTGCTCCGATCAGGATGAACGCCTCTTCACGGCTCATGCCGAGGGACGTGGCGAGCATCGCGCACATATCGCTGCACGCCTGCCGGATGGCGTCCTCAAGCCGCGCGGCATTGGCGCAAGTGCACCAGGCATCCGAGGTCTCGATCACCGGCCGCGACCACCCCAGTCCCTTGTAGACCTGGATGCCGACGCTGACCTCGGCAGCGATGTCCAAACCCCCGCCACTCAGTTCACCGTCACCCATCGCGGCGTGCACATCGCCGAGGCACAGCAGCGCGCCGGACACGGCGACGGGCAGGTAGAGGGTCGATCCCGGCACAAGCTCATTAATGTCCAGGTTACCGCCGTGGCTGCCGGGGTAGAAAGTGTGGACGGGTGGGCCAGCGGGCGCGACGCCTGCCACGCCCACCATGGGCCGGGCTGCAAATCGCAGGTGCTGGCCGAACTCGACCATGCCGCCACGAATGGGTGTGATGACTGCGGCCGGAGGCTTGGAGGCCATCGAGGGTCGCGCCGCCGCGCCTGATGCGACTGTGGCCGACCTCGCCCAGCGTTATGGCGAAAATCGAGACGGCTAACGTGTCACCCGGCTCCGCGCCGCGTACGAAGACCGGCCCGGTTGCGGGGTTTCCAAGTTCATGGGGCACCACAAGCGAGAGTGCATCGGCATGTGTCCGCACGCGACCGCCGTGCGCGTCGAGCGTCTCGAAAATGATTGCCGCCCCCTGATCCACCTCCGCGACCGGCTCGGCCAAACGGTCGAAGGTGTGAGTGACTGCAGGTTCGTGGAATTCGTGTGCTCCCGGTCTGTTTCATGTCTGGCACCATCTACCTTTCGGAATCCGCGCTCCCATGCTATTTGGCCTGCTTGGCAGCGCGAAGTCTACCGCACGTCGATGCGGTGCACCAGTCTGCGCAATGGTCGAAGGATCGGTGCGACGGCATGTTCAAGCGGAAAGCTTCTGACTTGCCACCGCGACCACTGGTTTGATTGCTTCCTGGCCGATGAGTAAACGGCTGCGCCAACCTTCTAACCTTCACCAGCCTTAGCTGTAGAAACATCACGTCTCATTTCTTTGCTGATCGCTTGCTGCCGTGACTCGCGTGCAAATCACACGGTGCTTAATGGAAATGGTCGGCGCAGGTCGGCGACAGGGTTTGCAGGTTTGGCGGACACCTTGACGCATCCCTGGCCTGGCGCGACAATCGCTTCGTGCTGCCCGCTGTTATTTTCATTCCGCCTCAGTTCTCAGATACTAGGAGACGGAGCAGTCGCAAACCGAGCGACTTGGGCGTCGACGCGTGTAGAGGGAGCCGCCAGGGGCCATGCTGATCACACCCGGAATTGCAGCGCCGGACACGGCCCTGCGCACGCACAGCCTGAGCAAGGACTACGGTCCCGATCCACGCGGTCGCAAGCCTGGACCTCCATGTGCGCCGCGGCGAAATCTACGCCTTCCTCGGCCCCAATGGCGCGGGCAAGACCACCACGATCCGCATGCTCCTGGGCCTGGTCCGGCCCACCGCGGGCGAGGCCACCCTCTTGGGCGCACGCGTCACGGCGGGTCACAACCACGTCTTCGCACGCGTGGGCTACCTGGTGGAAACCGCCACGGCCTATCCCAATCTCACCGTGCGCGAGAACCTGGACATCCAACGGCGGCTCACGCGGGCACCGCGCGCGGCGGTCGGCGAGGCCCTGGAACTGCTTGGCCTGTCCGGTTCGGCCCATCGGCAGGCGGGCCAGCTATCGCTCGGCAATAAACAGCGGCTGGCGCTGGCCGCGCGCCCTGCTCCACCGTCCCGAGCTACTCATCCTCGATGAACCGGCCAATGGGCTTGATCCGGCCGGGATCATCGAGGTGCGCGAGTTGCTGCGGCGCTTGGCGAATGAGAACGGCGTGACTGTCTTCCTGTCGAGCCACATCCTGGCCGAGGTCGCGCAGCTGGCCGACCGCATCGGCATTATTCACCAGGGCCGCCTGCTTCAGGAACTCGACTACGCCGAACTCCGCCGCCGCACGCGCCTGTACTTGGAAGTCGAAGTGAGCGAGCCAGACCGCGTGGCCGGGCTGTTGGCCGCGCGCCTCGGCATCACGGCGTTGGAGCGGACACCCGAGGGCGCGCTGCGCCTCTTTGAGGGCTTCGACCGCCGCGCCGAGATCGCGCGCACCCTGGTCGAGGCTGGACTCGACCTGACGCACCTGGCCCTGGCGCAGGAGGACCTGGAGTCCTACTTCATGCGGCTGACGGGGGGTGCCGGGTAAATGTTCGGCCAAGTCGTCGTCACCGAGTTCCTGAAGCTGCGCCGGTCCCGGATCACCTGGTTTTCGCTGCTCGCGCTGTCGCTGGGACCGCTCGGCGGGGCGCTCTTCATGTGGATCGTGCGCGAACCGGGCCGCGCGGCACAGCTGGGCCTGCTCGGCGCGAAAGCGAACCTCGCGGGTTTTGACGCGACGTGGCCCGCGTACCTGGCGCTGGTCACGCTGTTTGTCGGCATCGGCGGGATGCTGCTGCTGTCCTTCATCGTCGCCTACGTCTTCGGCCGGGAGTACGCCGAGGGCACCGCGAAGTACCTGCTCGCGCTGCCGGTGGCACGGCAGTCGTTCGTGCTGGCGAAGTTCGTGGTCGCGGCGGCGTGGTGGCTGATCCTCGTCGCGGCGGTCCTCGCGGAGGCATTCCTGATCGGGATCGCGCTCGGCTTGCCTGACTTCGCGCCGGAATTGGTCCTCAGCGCCGGGCGCAATGCGCTGCTGGCCGCGGGCATCGCGTACCTGCTCGTGCCCGTTGTCGCCTGGATCACCCTGTTGGGGCGCGGCTACCTGGCCCCGCTCGGCTTCACGCTGGCGATGCTCGTGCTGGGCAACGTGTTCGCCAAGACGGGCTGGGCACCCTGGTTCCCTTGGTCGATTGGGGCGCTGCTGCTTGGCACGGTCGGTCAACCGACGCAGACCTTGCCGCCGGGCAGCTTCGTCGTGCTCGGGCTGACGTTCATCGCAGGCATCGCGGCCACCATCTGGCAGTTCAACTACGCCGACTGCAACCAGTAAGAGCGCGCCGCGGCTCTTTCGGGGTGCCGTGCAAACTCTAGACCCGCTACCGCACAGCCCAATTCGCCGCCAACCTGCCAACCTCCGACGACCTTAGCTGGAGTTTTCATGTCTCATTTGCCAACCGGGCGTCGTGAGGGTGGAACGTGTAAATGACACTGCGGTCTATGGAAAAGGTTGGCGGGGTCGGCGCACGTTGGCACTCGTTCGTTCAGGGCAGACGCAGGCGCGTGATCATGGGGGGTGAAAGAATGTCACGCGGTACAGCGACTACGCGGTGCCGGTCGTCGGCGGAAAACTAGGCAGACGGTCACTCCGGGTGCGCCAGGATAGCGGAATCCGGCGCACCCGGAGGATGCGACTCATGACATGCAGCGTCTGCCGCCGCGGCCCGTAGCGAAGCGATAGCTCACTTGACGTGACAAACGAACATTCCTTCGCCGCTCGGTCCGGCCGCTACTGTGCCGTTGTGGACTTGACGCCCGGTGTTGCAATCCGTATCAGTATCGACAAGGCCGCCATCGCCTCGGCACATGAAAGCGAACCCCTCGTTTGAGCAGAAGGCGTCGCGAGACAACAGTGTTGGATCATCGAAGGTGATGGTGTAGTGGCAGGTCATCACCATGCCGCCATCGGCGGGATAAATGAGGCGACCTTCCCCCGCGATCAAGACGGGCTTCCATTTGGCATCGAACCACCACAGTCCGCACGGAGTTGCATTCTTGCCGAACGTGGCCGAGAGTGGCATCGGGGGTCCAGCTGCGACGCTGCTGACTACAAACCCAAACAACAGGATCAGCGTCAGGACCGACAGGAACAGCGTCTTCTTCATGTGTCCTCTCCCACCAGCCGTGCATGGCTGAGAACAGAGACCGATAACCCGGTCAGCCGCATTATACATTGGCTGTTTCCATTTTGATCCCATGAGTTTGCGCATCTGGGCACGAGAACCTCCGCGAAGGCTACAATGACCCCCGCAGGTCGCGGCCGAGTCATCGTCGCGCGCCGGTTCCGGTCGGCATCAGGCCCAGTGCTGCTGCATCTGCGCGCAGCGGACCGCCCTCTCAGCCACAAATAGCGCGTCGCTTTGGACGGCGAGCGAGTGGCATTTCCCGATTTGGGCTGGAGAACGTCGGCCATACATCTTGCGCGATGCTTCACAACCTCGTGCTATCGGCCCGATTCGACCCGGCGACATGATCCTCACCAGATAATCGGCTGGGCTGGAACCGGCGGCTCACAGGGCCACCGGTCGGCGCAGCAGCTGGTCCGGGGTGGCTGCGTCCCCGCACGCGCCGGAGGTGCACGGCTGGGTGCAGGCTTCGGGGCTGTGCCAGATTGCCAGACCCAAACACCGCAAGTCCTCGTCATTTCCGGCACTGAGTCGCAATCCTCGATGCCCCTGGCCGCGCAGGGGTGGTAAAATGAGCCTGACCGTATCGCAAGGCATGCCTGCGAACAGCTGCTGACACTTCGAGAACGACCATGCCGCCGACGACTGGTGCGTGGCCGATTGTGCCGCGGCCTCCTGGCTGTCCGCAGCATGCGTTAGCAGTGAGGATGCTGTCGCGGCTTACACCGCGTCCACGGCTCGCAGCAGTGATGTTGTGTCGCAATCAACGGTCGCTCATGGAGTACCCGAAGGGCAGGTAGAGCACTATGCCGCAGGAGTTGAACCCGCGCACGCTGGAACTGGTCGAGTCGCGCAAGCTGTATGCGGTGCTGGGTGAGCGCGAGGACGCGCGACTAGAGGCGAGTGGCATTTGCACCGGGCCGGATGCCTATTATGTGAACTTTGACAACCGGCCGGAAGTGGCGCACATCAGCAAGGCGACCGGCTTGTTGGGGCCGGGCAACGGGTGGTTGGGCGGCAAGCGCGCGTGTCCAGGGTACGAGGACATCTGCTATGACGCGCACGGCGGCCACTTCTATTTGGTGATCGAAGCGATGAAGGACAAGCACGGTCAGTGGGCCTCGGCAGTGGACGAATACGACGCCGACTTCAACCTGGTCGAGCGGCGGTTTGTCGATTTCACGATCCCCTCTGAAAACAAGGGCTTTGAGGGCATCGCGTATGCGTATGGGGAGCGGGCGCGTGCGGCGGGGGGATACGTATTGCTGATGTGCGAGGGCAACCTGTGCAAGGCGGGCGAGGCGGGACACACGCCGGGAGGGGGACGCATCCAGGTGTTTCGCCGTGGGAAGAAGCGTTGGAAACATGTGACGCAGATCAACCTGCCGACGTGGCTGCCGTTTGAGGACTACTCCGGGATCGAGGTGCGCGGCGGGTGGGTTGCGATCACCTCGCAGGCCAGCGCCATGGTGTGGGTGGCGCGCGTGCAGGTGGGCGCAACGGTGACGTTTGACGAAGGGGAGTTGTTTGAGTTCCCGCGCAATGCACAGGGCGAGGTCGTATTCTGCAATGTCGAGGGCGTGACGTGGGGCGACCAGAACGTGCTGGTTACAGTTACCGACCGCATGAAGCAGGGCCTTCAAAATCGCCGCTGTGCGCAGCATGATCAATCGATTCAGGTGTTTCGCATTCCCGGCGACGGCCGGTAGTGCATACCTCTGCCACTCGGCAATGCGCCGGGACTCGGCACTGGCGCGCACGATGACCAGGAGCGCAGATGACGCCTTCGAAAGCCAAGAGCCATAAGCGCACACGGAAGGCGCGCCCCTCGCCGACGGAGCGTCTGGCCCGCAATTTCGCTGAAGGGCCGCTGCTTCCCGCAGGCCAGGTCAAGATGTCTGATGTCCTGGAGTAGTTCGTCGAGCCGTATCTGAAGTTCGCGCGGACGGCAGATGAGCAGCGCAAGCTGTTCAACCTGGCGGCACTGGCCTGGAACGCGGCGCTGCTGCCACCGGTCGACTGCGATAAGATGATCACCGAGGCGCTCGGGGCCAGCTTCCCGGCGAAAGCGCGGCAGGCTAAGGCGGACGCCAGGAACATCATTGACCTGCTGATCGCCCACAAGCTGGCCGCTTTCGCGGGCAACACGCGCGGGATCATCAAAATCGAGATCACCGAGACGGCGGACGGGTATCATTTGGCGGTCGCATCCACCCTGTGATGTCGGCTCTGTGTCCACCGGAGTCTAGCGCATGACCCAGCTTGGTAAACAACCGGCCCGGTTCAGCTTCTTTCTAAATCCCTACCCAGACATACGGTTCACATCCTGCCCGCGCTGCCGCGCCAAGACGCGCGTGCGTAAGGTGCCGCTGGTGATTCACGTCGACCCACACCACCCCTTCGTGCTAAACAAGTCCTGTCGCTATTGTGATACCTGCGACCTGCTGATCGTCCACCGGGATGAGTTGGAAGCTCAGATGGTCCATTTCTACACGGTGCATGCGCCGGAGGCGGTGGGTAACGAATACCTGGTGCTGGGCACTTTTGACCGGTCGGATTGGCGGCGCGGTCGCCAAACGCCGCACACGATGCAGACGATGCTGGAAAACCTGCATGACTTCAGGGAAGTGCTGAAGTTTGAGATACGGCAGGGCTGGCTGCCCGCGGAGTAAGCTGCGTTTGCAGTATGGACCTACAGCGCGATGGCACCGCGGCCAAAGGCAGCGCCGTGCAGCAACGTACGGTTGAAAGCAAGGGCGACAGGGATGGAAAGCGATGGTGGAATCGACAGGGCGACACAAGGTGCAGCCCCAAGTCCGCAGGCTGATTGAGACGGCGACGGCACTGCGCGCGGGCACCAGCACGTACTTCGCCATCATGCGTCTCACCAGCGTCAAGAGCCTGTGCAGGGAGCCTGAGGCAGCCGCGCGGTTCGTCTTTCATCTGGCCGAGCGCACCTTCGAAATGATGCAGGCCCAGCCATGCCCTTCGTACACCGACCCCGCCGACTGGACACGTTATCAAGCCCTGGTTGCCGAGGCTGTCGCGGTGATGCGGGACTACCTCCAGGCTCTCTCTGAAGCGAACCGCGGGCCGTTGTGGACGGTGTTGCGAAAAGCGGAAGCCGTCCAGACCTACTGCGGCGAGCAGGTATGGGGCCATCCGCTGCGCACGATTCACAGCACCGAGGTCTTGGTGATCGAGGATGCGCTGCTGTCCCTCACCCAGCCGAGGGCTGCCGTGTACTCGGCTTATCAGACCGCCAAGGACTACGCCGAACGTTACGACCCGCGCTATGGCACCGGTCTGATCCCAGAGTCTTTGCCGCTGCTGGACGATATCATCGCCTTCTGGATCGGGCCGGATCACCCGCAGGTGCTCTCGGCCGACTCGGGGCCGCGTCTTGGTGCCTGACACAAAAGCAGCGCAAACCAATCAAGAAGGGCCAACAAATGGAATTCGATACCCAGGTGAAGCTGGCGATCTACGGACACTTCGCTGAGACGGGGCAGCGGCCGACACCCGCAGACGTGGCTGAGCATGTTCGTTCGGATGTCAAGGACGTGCTCGACGCCTATCAACGGCTCCGCGCGCAAAGGGTGCTTGCGCTCGAAGCGGACGGTGCATCGATCCGCATGGCCCCGCCATTCTCTGGCGTCCCCACACAACACGTCGTGGAAGCTGGCGGAAAGCAATACTTCGCAAACTGCGCGTGGGACGCCCTCGGCGTCGTTGCCGCGCTGCATCTGCCGGGTGTGGTCCACTCCCGTTGCGAGCAGTCGGGCGAGCCACTGCACCTGAAGGTGGGCCTCGATGGTCCGGAGCCATCCGATTGGCTCTTCCATTGCCTGGCCCCGGCGGCTAAGTGGTGGGACGACATTGTTTTCACCTGAAGCAATATGCTCTTCTTCCGGTCGGAAGAACTCGTTCGCCAGTGGTGTGCGGCCCACGGCTACCCGGTGCGACCGTTGATGCGGATGGACCAACTGTGGAGCCTCGCAACGACCTGGTACTCGACGCGCTTGCAGGCAGACTCTCGCCGCCCGAAGCCCGATGAAACGGCCGCGATCTTCGCGGACCTGGGCTTGGCGGGCGATTTTTGGAACCCAGGAGCCGATAGTGTCGGCTGAGCATGCCTCACTGCTGACGCCTCGAAAGGCGATACATGATCGCTTTCGCAGGCGGCTGCAACATGAGAGACAGATTATGCCAGCGGTGTTCAACTGGCTCGTTTAAGGCACGTCCCCTCAGTTTGCCAAGCAAGCTGCCCGGGCTGTTACAAACCTGCAATCGGTTGGCGATAACAGCTGGCGGCGCGCGACGCTGCTCTCGATGGCGATATGAGGCGAGCGCGCTCACATGCGATGGTATGCGTCGAGAGGGCTGCATTGGGAGCGACTTGGACGGCGGCAATCCGGCCGGTCGTGTTCAAGCCCATCCTGCTGGTCGTAGTCGGGCCGCTGGGGAATTCGGTGGTCGAGCAAATCAGTTGCACCCCAGTCAGCGCGATTACGGATCGTCGTAGCTGACCGCGCGTCGCGGCGGCGCGCGTCGACTCTGACGACATTGCTTTGGAGACCAGCCGGGGCTGAGAGGCGCGACGACGGCGCGCCTGCCCTATAAGGCGGGGATGCATGAGAGTCGAACTCACCTGTGCCGGGCCTACCGCCACACACCGGTTTTGAAGACCGGGGCCGTCACCGGACGACAAGCACCGGTAATTAGTGTATTGCTTTTCCCCTATAGAATGTGCTCCTAGTTCGAGCTAGGAGCACATGATGTCGGCACAACCACACCGGTCTATCACGATTCTGCCCGCGCTTCCGTCTGCGCACCAAACTGCGTTTGGCCTATGATGACTTCGTTCTGTCGCTACAGGCAGCACACCGCACACCCCGCACTATCGAGTATTACCACGAAAAGCTAGGGCCGTTCCTGGCTTGGCTGAAGCTAAAGTCGGTCAAAGACGTTGCCGCTATCACCCCGTCACATATCCGCCAATTCCTGTTGGACCGGGAACAAGCGGGTAAGGCCATCCAAACTGTGCATCATCATGCAGCATGCATCAAAGCTTGGTTGAACTTCTGCGTGAGTGAGGAACTGCTGGAAGTGTCGCCCATGAAAAAGGTGAAGATGCCGAAAGTCCCCCAGGCGATCCAACCGGCGTTCAGCGAGGATGATATCAGGAACCTACTCGATGCGTGCGAGGATGGCCGGCAAACGGCGCTCGTCCTGTGCCTGCTGGACAGCGGCTGCCGGATCACTGAGTTTCTAAACCTGGATATCGAAGACGTGGACCTAAAATCCGGGACCGTCAAAGTCCGGCTGGGCAAGGGCCAGAAAGACCGGACCGTGTTCTTTGGCGTCCGGGCGCGCAAGGCATTGACCAAGATACCTCTTGACCCGCGACGAACCCGTCGTCGGGACCGTTGTTCGCGCTGTCTGGAGTCGCAACACGACGAACGCCTGACCCGGTGGGCGGTTAGGGATATCCTGGACAAGCTGGCTCAACGCGGGAGTCGCACACGTTCACCCGCACACCTTTAGGCGGTCCTTTGCCCTTTGGTCCTTGCGTTCCGGTATGAACATCTACGCGCTGCAACGGATCATGGGCCACGGCGATTTGCAGATGCTGCGCCGATACCTCGCCCTGGTAGAAGAAGACCTGGCGAACGCTCACCGGGAGCACGGAGCAGTTGAT